>NZ_SORE01000082.1 GCF_004366595.1 Paraburkholderia rhizosphaerae | reverse complement strand
ACATATTCGGCCGAGCCACCGAAGATCGCATTGGCCACCGCGTACGACAGCCCGACGCCGAGCGCGCGCACTTCAGGCGGGAACATCTCCGCCTTGATCAGCCCGCTGATCGACGTATAGAAGCTGACGATCGCCAGCGCCACTACGACAAGCACGAACGCCATATATGGGCTCGTCACGTCCTTCAGCGCATGCAGCAGCGGCACCGTACCGATCGTCGCGAACAGGCCGAACAGCAGCATCGACTGGCGGCGGCCGATACGGTCCGACAGGGCGCCGAACAGCGGTTGCATCAGCATGTAGATGAAGAGAGCGGCGGTCATCACATTGCTCGCGGTTTTCGCGTGCATGCCCGCGGTGTTCACCAGGTACTTCTGCATGTAGGTCGTGAATGTGTAGAAGATCAGCGAGCCGCCGGCGGTAAAGCCGATTACCGTCATGAACGCGCCCTTGTGCTTCCACATGCCGCGCAGCGTGCCCGCATCGCTGCGCCGACGTGTCGCGGCCGACGACGTTTCGTCGAGCGACTTGCGCAGATACAGCGCGATCAGCGCGGCAATCGCGCCAACCACGAACGGAATGCGCCAGCCCCAGGCTTTCAGCTCTTCGGTGGTGAGCGTCTGCTGCAGGATCACGAGCACGAGCAGCGCGCACAGCTGGCCGCCGATCAGCGTCACGTACTGGAACGACGCGAAAAAGCCGCGGCGTCCCTGCAATGCGACCTCACTCATATAGGTTGCGCTGGTGCCGTACTCGCCACCGACCGACAGGCCCTGGAAGAGTCGCGCAACCAGCAGCAAGGTCGGTGCGAGCACACCGATCTGCGCGTACGTCGGCAATACCGCGATCACGAGCGAGCCGCCGCACATCATGAACACCGACACCATCATCGCGAAGCGGCGCCCGCGCTTGTCGGCCAGACGGCCGAAGAACCAGCCGCCGATCGGGCGCATCAGGAAGCCCGCGGCAAACACGCCGGCGGTGTTGAGCAGCTGTGTGGTGGT
>NZ_SORE01000081.1 GCF_004366595.1 Paraburkholderia rhizosphaerae | reverse complement strand
GACCTGCACTATCGCGGCTACGACATCCTCGACATCGCCGGCGCATGCCAATTCGAGGAAATCGCGTATCTGCTCGTGCACGGCAAGCTGCCGAATGTCGCCGAACTGGCCGCGTACAAGACGAAGCTCAAGGCGCTGCGCGGCCTGCCCGCAAACGTAAAAGCCGTGCTCGAATGGATTCCCGCCGCCGCGCATCCGATGGACGTGATGCGCACCGGCGTGTCCGCGCTTGGCACCGTGCTGCCCGAGAAGGACGACCACAATATCGCCGGCGCGCGCGACATCGCCGATCGCCTGATGGCCTCGCTCGGCTCGATGCTGCTCTACTGGTACCACTACTCGCACAACGGCAAGCGCATCGAGGTCGAAACCGACGACGATTCGATTGGCGGCCACTTCCTGCATCTGCTGCATGGCAAGGAGCCGTCGAAGTCGTGGGTCGATGCGATGCATATCTCGCTGAACCTGTATGCGGAGCACGAATTCAACGCATCGACGTTCACCGGCCGCGTGATCGCCGGCACGGGCTCGGACCTGTACTCCGCCATCACCGGCGCGATCGGTGCGCTGCGCGGCCCGAAGCACGGCGGCGCGAACGAGGCCGCGTTCGAGATCCAGTCGCGCTACCTGAACGCCGACGAAGCTGAAGCCGATATCCGCAAGCGCGTCGAAAACAGGGAAGTCGTGATCGGCTTCGGCCACCCGGTGTACACGATCGCCGACCCGCGCAACAAGGTGATCAAGGAGGTCGCGAAGAAGCTGTCGAAGGAAGCTGGCGACACGAAGCTGTTCGACATCGCCGAGCGGCTCGAAACGGTGATGTGGGCCGCGAAAAAGATGTTCCCTAACCTCGACTGGTTTAGCGCGGTCTCGTACCACATGATGGGCGTGCCCACCGCGATGTTCACGCCGCTCTTTGTGATCTCGCGCACCAGCGGCTGGAGCGCGCACATCATCGAGCAGCGCATCGACAACAAGATCATCCGGCCCAGCGCAAATTACACTGGACC
>NZ_SORE01000080.1 GCF_004366595.1 Paraburkholderia rhizosphaerae | reverse complement strand
TGGTGCAGGCGGGGTAGGAGAGGGCCTCGAGTCCGCAGCCGAGCGTGTCGATCAGGCAGTTGCGTGCCGTTTCGAGCGCAAGCGTGCTGTCGACCTTGTAGTTCAGCACGTAGTCGACGATATCGGTGAGGACTTTGTCCGGATCGGGACGGACGTTTGAAATCGGTGCGGACATCGAGGCTTCCTTTGCGGCTACCTAAGGTTGTTGCTTAAGGTGTTCCCTGAGGTTGTTCCTTGAGGTTGTTCTCTCAGATTGGTTCCTGAGGGAACTCCCTGACGCGATTACTGTGCCTTGTTGATGGCGTTCGACTGCGTCGGAGCCGGCGCGCCTTGCATCATCGCGGCGGTCTTGCACTCGTCGGCCAGACGCGAGCCGTCCTTGTCGGAGAACAGCATCGCCTTGGTCGGAATCACGACCACATCAAGGCCGCTTGCCGCGTCGTGGAAGCGGTCGGCACCGGTCGTCGTGTTTTCGCGCGGCAGACTGTAGTTCTTGTTCGCCCAGTGCACGGTGACGATCTGGTCGCGCTTCATATCGCCTTTCATTTCGAACGACAGGCCTTCATTACAGGACCACTTTTCCGAACCTTCCGGGATCGGATCGACCTTCGCTTCCTTTTCCGGATTCGGCTTGCGCTTGATCAGGCGCTTCGGTTGCGGGGCCTTGGCCTTTGCAGCGGGTTTTTTCGTTGCGGTACTCCCCGACTCCTGCGCGGAGGCGTTCTCCGCGGTGACCAGCAGCGTCGAAGACAGTGCGCCGACAACGGCAGCGATCAGCAGCTTTTTCATGACAATTGAACCTTTCTATCTAATATCGATTAATCGTGCGCGGCTGGCTGGAACCAAGCCGCCCGGGGTGACTGCACGCTCCCCGAATGCGCACAGCGGACGCTATTTTCTCCTATTTAGCGCCGCGAACTTCAAATTCTCGGGTCCAGTGTAATTTGCGCTGGGCCGGATGATCTTGTTGTCGATGCGCTGCTCGATGATGTGCGCGCTCCAGCCGCTGGTGCGCGAGATCACAAA
>NZ_SORE01000079.1 GCF_004366595.1 Paraburkholderia rhizosphaerae | reverse complement strand
TCCGCATTCACCGTGGCGCCTCCGCCGAGCGCCGCCGCCGTCGTGCTGGCCACGTTGTACAGCTGTGAGCCGTTGATCGCGTCCGTGCTGGACGCGCCAACTGCACCCGCCTTCACATTCGTGACCGTCGTGCCGGCTGTGCCGCCTGCGAGCGTGACCTTGCCCTGTGTCGAATCGTCGTACGCGACGAACGAGTTCGTCACGTTGCCCGATGTGTCCACGCTCAGACCGGCCGCCTTCAACTGCGCCATATTGACCGCGTCGAGATCAGCTTTGCCTGCCGCGACGTTCCCCAGTGTGGTGCCCGCCGTGCCGCCCGCCAGCGTCACCTTGTCGTGCGCCGACGTGTCGTATTTCACCGCATCCGCGAGCTCACCGTTGATCGTCGTGACCTGCGTGTTCAGCGTCGTGATGTCGCCGGTGTTCTTCGCAACGTTCTGGTTCGTCGCATAGAGCTGCGAGCCGTTTACAGCGTCCGTGCTCGTCGCGCTCAGTGCACCCGCCTTCACATTCGCGATGGTCGTGCCGGCCGTGCCGCCCGCGAGCGTCACCTTGCCCTGCGTCGAATCGTCGTATGCGACGAACGAGTTCGTCACGTTGCCCGATGTGTCCACGTTCAGACCGGCCGCCTTCAACTGCGCCATATTGACCGCGTCGAGATCAGCTTTGCCTGCCGCGACGTTCCCCAGTGTGGTGCCCGCCGTGCCGCCCGCCAGCGTCACCTTGTCGTGCGTCGACGTGTCGTACTTCACCGCATCGGCGAGCTCACCGTTGATCGTCGTGACCTGCGTGTTCAGTGTCGTGATGTCGCCGGTGTTCTTCGCAACGTTCTGGTTCGTCGCATAGAGCTGCGAGCCGTTCACAGCGTCCGTGCTCGTCGCGCTCAGTGCACCCGCCTTCACATTCGTGATGGTCGTGCCGGCCGTGCCGCCTGCGAGAGTGACCTTACCCTGCGTCGAATCGTCGTATGCGACGAACGAGTTCGTCACGTTGCCCGATGTGTCCACGTTCAGGCCCGCTGCTTTCAGCTGCGC
>NZ_SORE01000078.1 GCF_004366595.1 Paraburkholderia rhizosphaerae | reverse complement strand
GGCGCGGGGTTTGCGCTGACGCGCTACCACCCGTTCATGAACTACTACGACAAGCTGGTGCTGGTTTGCGCCGTGCCGGTGTTTGTCGTGCTCGGCTGGCGCTGGAAGCCGGTGCGGCCGCTGATGATCGGCATCGCGGCGCTGTCGCTGTCGGCAATCGAGCTTTACCACGGCGATCTTTCACGCGCCGATCAGGCCTTCTTCCTCAAATACTTCCTGTCGAGCCAGTCCGCGATTCTGTGGATGAGCGCGCTGTTCGTGTTCGCGACGCTCTTCTACTGGATCGGCCTGCTGTCGCGCTCGCAGTCAGGCGCGGCGATCGGCTCGAAGATGACGTGGGCCGCGGTGCTGATGGGCTTCGTCGGGCTGATGGTGCGCTGGTACGAGTCGTATCTGATCGGCGCGGACGTCGGCCATATTCCGATCTCGAACCTGTACGAAGTGTTCGTGCTGTTCAGCCTGATTACCGCGCTGTTCTATCTATATTACGAATCGCACTACAACACGCGTGCGCTTGGCGCGTTCGTGCTGCTCGTGATCAGCGCGGCGGTCGGCTTCCTGATGTGGTATTCGATTGCACGCGATGCGCAGCAGATCCAGCCGCTCGTGCCTGCGCTGCAAAGCTGGTGGATGAAAATCCACGTGCCGGCGAACTTCATCGGTTACGGCAGTTTTGCGCTGTCGGCGATGGTGGGCGTCGCCTATCTGATGAAAGAGCGGGGCGTGCTGGCCGACCGGCTGCCGGCGCTGGATGTGCTCGATGACGTGATGTACAAGTCGATCGCCGTGGGCTTCGCCTTCTTCACGGTGGCGACGATTCTCGGCGCGCTGTGGGCGGCGGAAGCGTGGGGCGGCTACTGGAGCTGGGACCCGAAAGAGACCTGGGCGCTGATCGTATGGCTGAATTACGCCGCCTGGCTGCATATGCGCCTGATGAAGGGACTGCGTGGCGCGGTCGCCGCGTGGTGGGCGCTGACGGGCCTGCTGGTCACGACGTTCGCATTCCTCGGCGTGAACATGTTCCTGTCCGGGCTGCATAGTTACGGAAAGCTGT
>NZ_SORE01000077.1 GCF_004366595.1 Paraburkholderia rhizosphaerae | reverse complement strand
CCGTCTCATCCGTCTCATCCGTCTCATCCGCCATCATCGGCAGTTCAGTTGCCGGCACGCTCATGACAAACTCTCCGCGAGATCGAAAATCGGCATATACAGCAGGATCACGATCGTGCCGACCACCAGCCCGATCGCCGACATCAGCAACGGTTCGAACATTCGCGTGAAGCGGTCGATCCACCGGCTGATCTCGCCGTCATAGAACGCGGCCGACTTGTTCAGCATGTCGCCGAGTTCGCCTGAACGCTCGCCGACACGCAGCATGCGCAGCGAGATCGGCGTCGTAAGCCCTTCCCTGTCGAACGCAGCAGACAGGTTCGTACCGGACTGCACCGCGACGCGCGCCTGCATCAGGCGATCGCGCAGCGCCGGTGAAATCGTGCCGCCCGCGGTCTCCATCGCCGGCACGATCGGAATGCCGCCTTCGAGCAGCATGCCGAGCGTCATATAAAGCCGCGACAGCTGGTAGATGCGCAGATGCGGGCCGATCACCGGAATGCGTGCGAGCAGGCTCGTCAGACCCGACTTCGCGATCGCCGCGCGCAGCACCGTGCCGCCCAGAAACACCGTCGCGCACACCGCAGCCGCGAGCGCCAGACCATGGCCGGCGGCGAACTTGCCCCAGTCGAGCAGCACCTGCGACATCCACGGCAACGAACGGCCCGTTCCTTCATAAATGGTCGCGAAGCGCGGCACCACGAACGCAATCAGAAACGCGGCCACGCCGCCGCCGACCACCAGCAGAATGCACGGATAGATCGCCGCGCTGACCAGCTTGTTGCGCACCTGATCGATACGCGACTGATAGTCGATATAGCGCTGCAGCGAGCGCGGCAGATCGCTGGTGCCTTCCGCGGCGCGCACGATACCGACGTAAAGCGGCGGAAACACATCCGGCTGCTCGGCGAGCAGACTGGAGAAACGCTTGCCTTCGCGCAGCCCCGACAACAACCGTTCGAGCACACCGCGCAGCCGGCCGCTGCCTTCGCGTTCGAGCAGCGCCTCGAGCCCTTCGACAATCGACAGGCCCGCGGTCAGCAACGCGAGCAGTTCCTCGCTGAACAGCACCAGCGA
>NZ_SORE01000076.1 GCF_004366595.1 Paraburkholderia rhizosphaerae | reverse complement strand
TCCGACTGGTCGTTATACGAGAAGATCTCGCCATAGCGCCCCCAGTTGATCACCGCATCGAGCGTCTCTTGCGCCGCGCTATCCGACAGGAAGTCTTCCAGTTCCTGCTCGAAGCGCACGCGCGGCGCGCGGTGGCCCGGCCGCTCGTTGAGTACCTTCTTGATCCGCGCGGCCAGCGGCACGTGCCGCAGCAGATGCTCGGCGAACATCATCTTGCGCTCCTGCGTGCCGAACTCCGCGAACACGCGCGCCGGCGGCGTCAGGAAAATATCGCCTTCGCGCACGTCCGCAAACCCGAGGTGCTGCAGCACTTCGGCAATCGGGAACAGGTCGTCCACTTCCAGATGCAGCGAGCGCGCAATCTCCGGCATGTCCGCGCGGCCATGGTACGGCGCGGCCGCCAGCGTCTCGATCAGACCCGCCATCAGGTTGGTCGACACATGCGGCAGCCAGCTGTGCAGTTCGAGCCCCTTGCGGGTCGTCTCGCCGGTCTGGCGCGCGGTCATCTTCGCGTAGATGTCGTCCACCAGCCGCCGGAACGCCGGGTCCAGACGGTTGCGCGGGTGCTTGAACGGCACCTTGATCTCGGCAATCACCCGCCCCGGGTTCGACGACAGCACCAGAATGCGGTCGCACATGAACACCGCCTCCTCGATGTTGTGCGTGACGATCAGCACCGACTTGATCGGCATGCGCCCCTGCGTCCACAGATCCAGCAGGTCGGTACGCAGCGTCTCGGCGGTCAGCACGTCGAGTGCGGAGAACGGCTCGTCCATCAGGAGCAGCGTCGGGTCGACCACCAGCGCGCGTGCGAAACCAACGCGCTGGCGCATGCCGCCCGACAGCTCGCGCGGATACGCATTCTCGAAGCCGTCCAGACCGATCAGGTCGATCGCGGCCAGCGCACGCTCGCGCCGCTCACGTGCCGGCACGCCCTGCGCCTCCAGGCCCGCCTCGACGTTCTGCAGCACGGTCAGCCACGGAAACAGCGCGAACGTCTGGAACACCATCGCGACGCCTTCGGCCGGCCCTTCGAGCGGCTTGCCCATATACGTGACTTCGCCGTCAGTCGGCTCGATCAGCCCCGCGATGATGCGCAATA
>NZ_SORE01000075.1 GCF_004366595.1 Paraburkholderia rhizosphaerae | reverse complement strand
GTGCTCGGCTTCTTCGACGGCAACACGGTGACGGGGCTGTGGAACTACGCGCAGCACTTCGCGATGAGCCAGAACGCGTACACGGACACGTACGGTCCGTCGACACCGGGCGCCATCGCGGTGATCTCCGGCCAGAACAACGGCGCGGTGAACGTGGTCGGCAGCGGTTCGACGGTGCCTGACAATGCGGGCGGCCTGAGCCTGATCGGCGATACGGACCCGGGTCACGACGTCTGCTCGTCGCAGACCAGCCAGGTCATGCTGACCTCGAAGAACATCGGCGACCTGCTGAACGCAGCGAACATCACGTGGGGCGGCTTTATGGGCGGCTTCAACCTGCAGACGATGAACGAGAACGGCTCGACGGGTTGCACCCGCTCGACGTTCTCGACGCTGCTTGGCATTCCTGACCCGGACTACGTGCCGCACCACGCGTGGTTCCAGTACTACACGTCGACCGCGAACCCGACGCACCAGCGTCCGACGTCGCTCGCGATGGTCGGCTCGACCGAGCCGACGCTCGACAACACGGCGACGCCGGTGCACCACCAGTACGACACGGATGATTTCTTCGCGGCTGTGTCGTCGGGCAACTTCCCGTCGGTCAGCTTCCTGAAGGCGCCAGCACTGGGTGATGGCCACCCGGGCAATTCGGATCCGCTCGACGAGCAGCAGTTCATCGTGAACACGGTGAACTTCCTGCAGCAGCAGCCGGACTGGAAGAACACCGCGGTTATCGTCACGTACGACGACTCGGATGGCTGGTACGACCACCGCTTCCAGAAGCCGACCACCTCGTCGTTCTCCACGTCGGATTTCGTCGGCGGCGCACAGGGTAATTGTTCGGCCACTGACGGTTCGTCGGGTCCTGGTATCGGCGTGAACGGTGCGACGGTCAACGGCCGCTGCGGTCCGGGTACGCGTATTCCGTTTATCGTGATCTCGCCGTTCGCGAAGGCCAACTTCGTTGACGACGTGCAGATCAACCAGTCGTCGGTTACGAAGTTCATCGAGGACAACTGGCTCAACGGCACACGCATCGGTCAGGGTTCGAACGACGCGGCGGACAACTCGATCATGAGCATGTTCGACTTCACGCAGGACGTGTCGAAGCCGCGCAC
>NZ_SORE01000074.1 GCF_004366595.1 Paraburkholderia rhizosphaerae | reverse complement strand
GGACCTATCCGTGATTTCGTGGGCGAGGCATATCATGAGCGATAAAAATCATGGATATGCCAATGAAGAAGAAACGCACGGTGGCGTCTCAGGCAGCGGCCCGAGGGCCGCTGCCTGAACTGCCCAAGGCGCTGCTGGACGAGCTGGTCAAAGGGCCGATGACGCCGGCCGAGGTACAGGATCTGATGCTGGCGTTCAACAAGGCGGTCATCGAACGCGCGATGGGCGCGGAGATGAATCTGCATCTGGGGTATCCCGCGGGTCAGTCCAAACCGGCCGGCCAGGCCAACGAACGCAACGGCGCCAGCGGCAAGACGGTCATCACCGATCGCGGCCCGCTCCGGGTTGAGATACCGCGCGACCGCGACGGCAGCTTCGCGCCGATCCTGATTCCCAAACACGAACGCCGCTTCACCGGATTCGACGAGCGCATCATCGCGATGTACGCGCGCGGCATGAGTGTGCGCGAGATCCAGGCCTTCCTGGCCGAAAGCTACGGCACTGAAGTGTCGCCTGACTTCATCAGCTCGGTGACCGACGAGGTGATGGCCGAAACGCAGGCCTGGCAGAATCGCCCGCTCGAGCCGATGTATCCGGTGGTGTTTTTCGACGCGTTGCGCGTCAAGATCCGCGACGACGGCGTGGTCAGCAACAAGGCGGTGTATCTGGCTCTGGGCATTCAGGCGGACGGCCAGCGTGATGTGCTGGGCCTGTGGATCGAGCAGACCGAGGGCGCGAAATTCTGGCTGAAGGTGTTCAACGAACTTAAGGCCCGCGGCTGCCAGGACATCCTGATTGCGGTCGTCGACGGCCTGAAGGGGCTGGCCGACGCGATCGGCGCGGCCTATCCGAAGACAGCGGTGCAAACCTGCATCGTGCACCTGATCCGCAACAGCCTGGAATATGCCGGCTGGAAGGATCGCAAGGACGTCGCACAGGCGTTGCGCCCGGTCTACGCGGCGGCCAGCGAAGAGGCCGCGAAGCAGGCTCTGCAGGACTTCGCTGAGGGTCCATGGGGCGAGAAATATCCGACCATCGTGCAATCCTGGCGGCGCGCCTGGGAGCACGTCACGCCGTTCTTCGTGTTTCCGCCCGAGATCCGGCGGGTTGTCTACACCACAAACGCTATTGAAAGTCTGAACATGCAGTTGCGCAAGATCATCAAGACCCGAGGGCACTTCCCCAATGACGAGGCCGCGATCAAGCTGCTCTGGCTGGCGCTGCGCAACGTCCTGGCCAAAAACGTGCGCGCAGCCTTCGACTGGAAGTCCGCCATGAATCAGTTTGCTATTCTGTTTGGCGATCGATTCACGCAGGCGCGCGGCTAACGATTCCTTTAACCGCCTCACCCACAAAAATGCGGACAGGTTC
>NZ_SORE01000073.1 GCF_004366595.1 Paraburkholderia rhizosphaerae | reverse complement strand
TACCATGGCACAGACTCTCTACGACAAATTGTGGAACAGCCACGTGGTCCACACCGAAGACGACGGCACGACGCTTCTTTATATCGACCGTCACCTGCTGCATGAAGTTACGAGCCCGCAGGCATTCGAAGGCCTGAAAATCGCTCAGCGTCCGGTGTGGCGCATCAGCGCCAACCTGGCAGTGTCCGATCACAATGTCCCGACCACCGACCGCAGTCACGGCATTGCGGATCCGGTCTCGAAGCTGCAGGTCGATACGCTCGATGCGAACTGCGATGCGTTCGGTATCACGCAGTTCAAGATGAACGATATGCGCCACGGCATCGTGCACATCATCGGGCCCGAGCAGGGCGCGACGCTGCCGGGCATGACAATCGTCTGCGGCGATTCGCATACGTCGACGCACGGCGCGTTCGGCGCGCTCGCCCATGGCATCGGCACGTCGGAAGTCGAGCACGTGCTGGCCACGCAAACGCTGCTGCAAAAGAAGAGCAAGAACATGCTGGTGAAGGTCGAAGGCACGCTGCCGCGCGGTTGTACCGCGAAGGACATCGTGCTCGCGATCATCGGCAAGATCGGCACCGCGGGCGGCACCGGCTACGCAATCGAATTCGGTGGCTCGACGATTCGCGCGCTGTCGATGGAAGGCCGCATGACGGTCTGCAACATGGCGATCGAAGCGGGCGCGCGCGCCGGCATGGTGGCGGTCGACGAGACGACGGTCGACTACCTGAAAGGCCGGCCGTTCACGCCGACCGGCGCTGAATGGGATCAGGCCGTCACGTACTGGAAGCAGTTCAAGTCCGATGACGGCGCACACTTTGACCGCGTGGTCGAACTGAATGCCGCGGAGATCGTGCCGCAGGTTACGTGGGGCACGTCGCCGGAAATGGTCACGTCGGTCGATGGCCGCGTGCCCGATCCTGAGCGTGAAAAGGACCCGGTCAAGCGCGACGCGATGGAACGCGCACTGAAGTACATGGCGCTCGAACCGAATGCGCCGATCGAATCGATCAAGCCGGACAAGATCTTTATCGGCTCGTGCACGAATGCGCGCATCGAAGATTTGCGCGCGGCCGCATGGGTGGTGAAGAAGCTCGGTCGCCGCGTCGCGCAGAACATCCGTCTGGCGATGGTCGTGCCAGGCTCCGGTCTCGTGAAAGCGCAGGCGGAACGCGAAGGCCTCGACAAGGTGTTTACCGACGCCGGTTTCGAATGGCGCGAGCCGGGCTGCTCGATGTGTCTCGCGATGAACTCGGACCGGCTCGAGCCGGGCGAGCGTTGCGCATCGACCTCGAACCGCAACTTCGAAGGCCGCCAGGGTGCGGGCGGTCGCACCCACCTCGTGAGTCCCGCGATGGCTGCCGCGGCTGCCATCGAAGGTCATTTCGTCGATATTCGCAAGCTGGG
>NZ_SORE01000072.1 GCF_004366595.1 Paraburkholderia rhizosphaerae | reverse complement strand
CCGTAGTAGTCACGGGATAGACCGGCGAGGTCGAGGCGGGTGACGAAGGGCCGAACGGAAAGGAGTGTCCAGCAACATGTCGATACGGAAGGCCAGGCGTCAGATGTGCGCGCAGGCGCAGCGGGCGGGAGTAGCGCGCGGTGAAGCCGCGCGTGTACCCGTCAGCGACGCAGCCGACGGTCCGCGACATGGGAGCGCAGACACAGGGTCAACGCTGCTGGAAGCGGCGTTGACGAGAGAGAACCTGCAACGTGCACTCAAACGGGTGCGGGCCAACAAGGGAGCCGCTGGCGTTGACGGTCTGGATATTGATCAGACTGTGCGTCATCTGGTGACTGCGTGGCCAGCGATCCGGGAGCAACTGTTGTCAGGGACGTACCGGCCGATGCCGGTACGGCGGGTGACGATTCCGAAGCCGGATGGGGGCGAGCGTGAGCTTGGCATCCCGACGGTGACGGACCGGCTGATCCAGCAGGCGCTGCTACAGGTGCTGCAACCGCTCCTGGACCCCACCTTCAGCGAGCACAGCTACGGTTTCCGGCCCGGACGGCGTGCGCACGACGCGGTGCTTGCCGCGCAGTCATATGTGCAGTCAGGTCGGCAAATCGTGGTGGACGTTGATCTGGAGAGGTTCTTCGACCGGGTCAACCACGACATCCTGATCGACCGTCTACAGAAACGTATTGGGGACGCCGGGGTAATCCGGCTGATCCGGGCGTATCTGAACAGCGGCATCATGGATGGCGGTGTGGTTCAGCCGCGCGATCAGGGCACGCCGCAGGGCGGGCCGCTATCGCCGTTGCTGGCCAACGTGTTGCTCGATGAGGTGGACAAGGAACTGGAGCGGCGAGGCCACTGCTTTGCTCGCTATGCCGACGATGCGAATGTCTACGTCCGCAGCCGCCGTGCTGGTGAGCGGGTGATGGCGCTGCTGCGTCGTCTGTATGGGCGACTGCGGTTGCAGGTCAACGAGACCAAAAGCGCGGTAGCCAGTGTGTTGGGTCGCAAGTTTCTGGGCTACAGCTTGTGGGTAGCGTCCGGTGGTGTCGTTAAGCGCAAGGTGGCGGCCAAGCCGCTGCTGGCGTTCAAACGCCGCATTCGTGAACTGACCGGCCGTAACGGCGGGCGCAGCATGAAGGACGTGGTGGAACGATTACGGCCTTATGTGCTGGGCTGGAAGGCGTACTTCCGGTTGGCGCAGACGCCACGAGTCTGGCTGGATCTGGACAAGTGGATGCGTCACCGGCTGCGTGTCATCCAGCTTAAACAATGGCGCCGTGGGCCGACCATCTACCGGGAACTGCGTGCGCTGGGGGCACTGCCCGCTGTGGCGCAACAGGTGGCGGCGAACAGTCGCCGCTGGTGGCGGAGGTGTCAGAAATCTTGTGTGCTGAGGCCGGTTAAAAGATCTCAGGTCATGGCGCTGGTGAATCGCTCGCCGAACAGAATAGCGAACTGATT
>NZ_SORE01000071.1 GCF_004366595.1 Paraburkholderia rhizosphaerae | reverse complement strand
GGCGTGGACATTGCGAACGTAAAGATGTCGATGAACCCGTTCGACGAAATCGCGGTGGAAGAAGCGGTGCGGCTGAAGGAAGCGGGCGTCGCGACCGAAGTGATCGCGGTGTCGGCCGGTGTCGCCCAGTGCCAGGAAACGCTGCGCACGGCGCTCGCGATCGGCGCGGACCGGGCCATTCTCGTCGAGTCGAACGAGGACCTGCAGCCGCTGGCGGTCGCGAAGCTGCTCAAGGCGCTGGTCGACAAGGAACAGCCGCAACTGGTGATCCTCGGCAAGCAGGCGATCGACGACGACTCGAACCAGACCGGCCAGATGCTCGCCGCGCTCGCGGATCTGCCGCAGGCAACGTTTGCCTCGAAGGTGACGGTGGCCGATGGTCACGCGACGGTCGCGCGTGAAGTGGATGGCGGCGCGGAAACGCTATCGCTGAAGCTGCCGGCGGTGGTCACCACCGACCTGCGCCTGAACGAGCCGCGCTATGTGACGCTGCCCAATATCATGAAGGCGAAGAAGAAGCCGCTCGAGACGCTGAAGCCGGAAGACCTCGGTGTCGACGTGAAGCCGCGCCTGAAGACGCTGAAGGTCAGCGAGCCGGCCGCGCGCAGCGCTGGCGTGAAGGTGCCGGACGTGAAGACGCTGGTCGAGAAGCTGAAGAACGAAGCCAAGGTGCTGTAAGCGCGGGAGCGAGACGAAATGACAATTCTGGTAATTGCTGAACATGACAATGCGGCGCTGAAGGCAGCGACGCTCAATACGGTCGCTGCCGCGCAGAAGATTGGCGGCGACATTCACGTGCTGATCGCGGGTCACAACGCGCAGGGCGCAGCGGAAGCCGCGACCAAGGTACCAGGCGTCGCGAAAGTGCTGCTCGCCGACGCGCCGCAGCTCGAAGCAGGCCTGGCGGAAAACGTCGAAGCAACGGTGCTGCCGATCGCGAAGAACTACACGCATATCGTTGCGCCTGCAACGGCATACGGCAAGAACATCGCGCCGCGCATCGCGGCGAAGCTCGACGTCGCGCAGATCAGCGACATCACCGCGGTGGACAGCGCGGACACGTTCGAGCGCCCGATCTACGCAGGCAACGCGATCGCGATCGTGCAGTCGCAGGACCCGATCAAGGTGATCACGGTGCGCGCGACGGGCTTCGATCCGGTGTCCGCCGAAGGCGGCAGCGCATCGATCGAAAAGATCGACGCAGCCGCTGACCGCGGCATCGCGCAGTTCGTGAGCCGCGAGGTGACGAAGCTGGACCGTCCGGAGCTCACGAGCGCGAACATCATCGTGTCGGGCGGCCGGGGCCTGGGCAGCGGCGAGAACTACACGAAGGTGCTCGAGCCGCTCGCGGACAAGCTCGGCGCGGCGATGGGCGCCTCGCGCGCCGCAGTCGATGCGGGTTATGTGCCGAACGACTATCAGGTTGGCCAGACCGGCAAGATCGTCGCACCACAGCTGTATGTCGCGGTCGGCATCTCCGGTGCGATCCAGCACCTTGCCGGCATGAAGGACTCGAAGGTGATCGTCGCGATCAACAAGGACGCCGAGGCGCCGAT
>NZ_SORE01000070.1 GCF_004366595.1 Paraburkholderia rhizosphaerae | reverse complement strand
TGTAACGGCCATTTAGTAATGTCTGGTTTGAGCCAGTTAGAAATGTCCGGTTCGGGGCTCCGCGAGGCGCATGCTGTGGCGCGCGCACACGACGGAGCCTGTGATGAACGAACCCGGACTGGTGACGATCAGCATGAATGAACTGCAGCGCGTCAAAATCATCGAGGCGGTCGTCGAGGGACGGCTCAGCGGCGTGCGTGCTGCCGGTCAGCTGGGACTGAGCGAGCGGCAGGTTTCGCGTCTGAGACGCCGCTTCGAGGCGTCAGGGGCTACGGGTCTGGTTTCGGCCAGGCGTGGCAGGCCGAGCAACCGGCAACTGCCGGTGAACGTGCGGGCCCGCGTGATCGCCATCATCCGCGAGCGCTATGCCGATTTCGGTCCGACACTGGCGCGCGAGAAGCTTCACGAGTGTCACGGCATCCTGCTGGCCAAGGAGACGGTGCGGCACTGGATGTACGATGCCGGGCTCTGGGTGCCGCGCGCGCAGCGTCCGCCGAAGGTGTACCAGCCGCGCAACCGTCGCGCGTGCTACGGCGAGCTGATCCAGATCGATGGCAGCGACCATCACTGGTTCGAAGAGCGGGCGCCGGCGTGCACGCTGCTGGTGTTCGTCGACGACGCGACCAGCCGGCTGATGGCGCTGCACTTCACGGCCACCGAGTCGACCTTCAGTTACTTCGAGGCGCTGGCGAAGTATCTGGGCGTGCACGGCAAGCCGGTGGCGTTCTACAGCGACAAGGCCAGCGTGTTTTACGTGAAGAACCGGTCCGCCACCGCGGGCAAAGGCGTCACGCAGTTCGGGCGCGCCCTGTACGAGCTCAACATCGAGACGTTCTGTGCGAACTCGAGCCAGGCCAAGGGACGCGTCGAGCGCGCCAACGGTACGCTGCAGGACCGGCTCGTGAAGGAGCTTCGGCTGCGCGGCATCAGCACGCGGGAAGCCGCCAATGCGTATGCGCCCTCCTTCATCGCGGACTTCAACCGGCGTTTTGCGAAGCCGCCGGCGAGCGATCACAACACGCACCGGCCACTGCGCGATGACGAGGACCTGCGGCAGATCCTGGCCTATCGCGTGCCGCGCAAGGTAACGAATTCACTCACGGTGCAGTACGACCGCGTGATGTACCTGCTGGAAGACACGGCGGCCAATCGCCGCCTGATCCATGAGTACGTGGAGGTCGTCGAGTATCCCGATGGCGTGATCGAGGTGCAGGCCGACGGCATAGTGTTGCCGCACACCGAATACGACCGCATCACGAAGATCGACCAGGGCGCGGAAATCGACAACAAGCGGCTCGCGAGCGCGCTGGAAGTGGCGCGGCAGGTTCAGTCGATGCGTGATGACCGGCGCGCGGCGGGCTCCCCTTCCCGGACCCATATTGGCGAAGTCGTTCGCGCGAAGAAAGCGCTCATTGGCTTGAAGAAGCAGCGTGCCATCGGGGTCGCAGACCTGAACCAGGCCATTCTCGACATCAGCGCAAAAGAAGTGAGGGAACGGGGGGCGGCTGCGCCGCCCCCAAAAACCATAAACAGAACCCAAGCAAAAACGGCTTCAAAACCGGACATTTCTATCTAGCCGGAACCCGGACATTTGAATCTGGCCATGACA
>NZ_SORE01000069.1 GCF_004366595.1 Paraburkholderia rhizosphaerae | reverse complement strand
GGCGCCGCCGCGCTGCAGGAAATCGAAGTCGCAGCCCTTGTCGGCCTGCATCACGTGAATCTGGTGCATCGCGCCGTAGCCGCGCGTGAAACGCGGCGCGGGCGCGACCCACGCGGCCTTGCGGCGCGCGAGTTCCGCATCGCTGATCAGCACGTTCAGCTTGCGCTGCGGCACATCCAGTTCGATCAGGTCGCCATCGCGCACCAGCGCAAGCGGCCCGCCGATAAACGATTCCGGTGCGACGTGCAGCACACAGGCGCCGTAGCTCGTGCCGCTCATCCGCGCATCGGAAATACGCAGCATGTCGCGCACGCCTCGCTGCAGCAGCTTCTTCGGAATCGGCAGTTGTCCCCATTCGGGCATGCCGGGCGCACCGACCGGGCCCGCGTGCTGCAACACGATCACGCAGGTTTCGTCGATGTCCAGCGCGTCATCGTCGATGCGCGCGGCCATGTCGTTGTAGTCCTTGAACACCACCGCGCGGCCCGTATGCACATGCAGCGCCGGATCGGCGGCGCCGGGCTTGATCACCGCGCCATCCGGCGCGAGATTGCCGCGCAGTACCGCGAGGCCCGTGTCGGGCATCAGCGGCGCAATGCGGCGGCGGATCACTTCATCGTTGAAAATCTCCGCGTCGCCGATGTTCTCGCCGAGCGTCCTGCCGTTGACCGTCTTCTGCGTGCCGTCGATCAGCTCGCCCAGTTCCTTCAGCATCGCGCGCAGGCCGCCCGCGTAGTAGAAGTCTTCCATCAGGTACTGGCCGGTCGGACGGACGTTGGCCAACACCGGCGTGCGGCGCGCAACGTCGTCGTATCGGTCGAGCGTGAGTTCGATGCCCGCGCGGCGCGCGAGCGCGATCATATGGACGATCGCGTTGGTCGAACCCGACAGCGCGAGGCACGTCGTAACCGCGTTATCGACCGAGCTTGCAGTGAGAATGTCGGACGGCTTCAGGTCTTCCCACACCATGTCGACGATGCGCATGCCAGTTTTCGCGGCGAATACCGCGTGCCGCGAATCGGCAGCCGGCGTCGACGCAAAGCCGGGCAGCGTGAAGCCAAGCGCTTCGGCCGCGCTCGTCATCGTCGACGCGGTGCCCATCGTCATGCAATGGCCCGGCGAACGTGCAATGCCGCCTTCCACGCCGCGCCAGTCTTCTTCCGTGATGTTGCCCGCCCGCAAATCCGCCCAGTACTTCCACGTATCGGAACCGGAGCCGAGCGTGCGGCCGTTCCAGTTGCCGTTAAGCATCGGACCCGCAGGCAGAAAAATCGCCGGCAGGTCCATCGAGATCGCGCCCATCAGGAGCGCCGGCGTCGTCTTGTCGCAACCACCCATCAACACGACACCGTCGGCCGGATACGAGCGCAACGTCTCCTCGACTTCCATCGCGAGGAAGTTGCGATAGAGCATCGTGGTCGGCTTCTGGAACGGCTCGGACAGCGTCTGCACCGGCAACTCGATCGGAAAACCGCCCGCCTGCCAGATGCCGCGCTTCACTTCTTCGACGCGCTGCCTGAAGTGCGTATGGCATGGATTGATCTCGCTCCACGTATTGAGGATCGCGATCACCGGCTTGCCCGCATACTCTTCGCGGCTATAGCCCATCTGCGCGGTACGCGACCGATGGCCGAACGAACGCAGGTCGTTCACGCCGTACCAGCGATGGCTACGCAATTCCTCGGGGGTCTT
>NZ_SORE01000068.1 GCF_004366595.1 Paraburkholderia rhizosphaerae | reverse complement strand
CGGATGAGACGGATGAGACGGATGAGACGGGTGCGTCGCTGGCGTCCGTGGAGCCCGTCGAGCGCGCGGAGCCTTTAGAGCCACCTCCCGCTCGGCCTCTGCCGCAACTCGACGCCGACCTGCTCGCGCGCGCCCGCGCAGCCTCATCAGCCACGCAACGCCATCTGATCGTCGAACTCGAAGCCCTGACCGGCGCCGATCCGCGCGAACTGCTGCAAGCGCTCGCCCAACAACTCGCGATGCGCGTGATCGAAACGCCCGTGATGCTCGCGATGCAGCCGGCGTTCGACCGCGTGCCGCTGTCGCGCGCGATGCAGCGCCGTTGCGCACTGATGCGCGATGGCGATGCGGGCGGCGCGCTGATCGGCGTGGTCACCACGCCGTTCGATCTGGACCTGCAAACGTGGCTGGCCGCGCAGGCCGGTGGCGCGATCGATATCCGCGTGACGCTGCCGTCGGATCTGCAGGCGTACCACACGCGGATGGAAGAGTCCGCGCGCGCGGTCGACAGTCTGGTCGGCGACGGTGGCGAAGCACGCGTCGACGGACGCACCGCGCAGGTACTGTCGTTTGAAACGGTCAGCGAAGCTGCGAGCCCGGCGGTGAAGCTCGTTAATTCGACGCTGTACGACGCTCTCAAAGCCGGCGCATCCGACATCCATATGGAAAGCACATCGAGCGGCCTCGCGCTGAAGTACCGCGTTGACGGCGTACTGGATGCGGCCGCAACGATCAACGGTGTCGAAACCGCGGAACAGGTCATTTCCCGTCTGAAGGTGCTCGCGGAACTCGATATCGCCGAACGGCGCGTGCCGCAGGACGGCAGCTTTCGCGTCGCGGCCGGCGGACGCGACATCGACCTGCGCGTGTCGATCATGCCGAGCATTCACGGCGAGGACGCGGTGATCCGTATTCTCGACAAGCGCGCGATGATCGAAGCGTACGGGTCGCTCACTCTCGAAGCGCTGGGCTACGACGGCGAATCGCTCACGGCGCTGCGCGGTCTTGCAGAAGAACCGTACGGAATGCTGCTCGTGACCGGCCCAACCGGCTCGGGCAAAACGACCACGCTGTACGCGGCGCTCACCGAAATCCATAACGGCCGTGACAAGATCATCACGATCGAGGACCCGGTCGAATACCAGCTGCCGGGCATCCTGCAGATTCCGGTGAACGAAAAGAAGGGCTTGTCTTTCGCGCGCGGATTGCGTTCGATCCTGCGACACGACCCGGACAAGATCATGGTCGGCGAGATCCGCGACCGCGAGACCGCTGAAATTGCAGTGCAATCGGCACTGACCGGCCACCTCGTGCTGACGACGGTGCACGCGAATAACGTGTTTGACGTATTCGGCCGCTTCAGCCACATGGGTATTGATCCGTATGCGTTCGTGTCCGCGTTAAATGGCATCTGGGCGCAGCGGCTGCTGCGTGTGAATTGTACGCACTGCGCAACTTCGTATACGCCAACCGACGCGGAACTCGCGAGGCTGAATCTCACGCGCGCGGAGGTTGCCGATTTCGATTTCCGTCAGGGCGCGGGTTGCGGCGATTGCCGCGGCACCGGATATCGCGGCCGGCGTGCGATTGCCGAGATCCTGATTCTCGATGACGAGATTCGCGACATGGTGGTCGAGAAACAGCCGATCCGGCTGGTGAAGGACAAGGCGCGCCGTAACGGCACGCGTCATCTGCGCGAAGTGGCACTGGCGCAGGTGAAACGTGGCGAGACGACGCTGGCCGAAGTGAA
>NZ_SORE01000067.1 GCF_004366595.1 Paraburkholderia rhizosphaerae | reverse complement strand
TGCCTGAGACGCCACCGTGCGTTTCTTCTTCATTGGCATATCCATGATTTTTATCGCTCATGATATGCCTCGCCCACGAAATCACGGATAGGTCCTTTCGAACCCGCACGGAAGCGAAGGTTGTGATCGAGCAGTGGCGGCGTCACTACAATGCCATCCGGCCGCATTCAAGCCTGGCCTACCTGACGCCCGACGAGTTCAAGCAGCGGTATTGTTCAACTGAACCAATCGAGGCCGTTCTCCAAGTTTAAAACGGTCCGAAGAACTCAGGCAGGTCAGAGTTTCATTACGATGCTACCGCGAAGTGAAAAAAAGCCCTCCGCTTCTTTATAGCGCTTCCTAGCTAGGATCAATACGTTCAATTGCGTCGCTCATTTCACTTGCCCTCGACCTGAAGCTCATTTTCTCGCGCCGCATATAATCTTGCTGCTCTCTGTGCATATAATTAAGCGCACACGCTTGCGCGTTGGCAAGCACTTTCACCGCCGCTTCGTTAGCCTCCCACGGCTTCGCGAATTCCTGCTTCACCTGCTGCCGACACGCGGCCGGATCGTCCGAGAAATCGAACTTTGCATTCGCCAGCGCACGCGCCTGCTTCTGCGTCAGATGGTTGTTGTCAGTGGCCGCTTGCGCTGCATATCCACCCGAACTGCACCAAGACAAGCTCGCCGTCACGCCACACTGAATTACTCCGCAAACAGCAATCCGACCTTGACTCGGTTGTCTTATATGCTTGTCGGGAAGCTCTTCAAGGGAGAGAAGTCGACCTTCCATATATCAAGTTCGTAGAGGTCACCGTCCGCATCCAGGTTCAGGGTAGCGATAGCTGTTACCCCGTCTTGATCTACAAACTCTTTCTCAGCTAAAGAGACACCGAGCGAGCGACTGGCTCCGGACGCAACGAATGTCAACCCGCCCATTCCACCATCGTCCATTTCTTCCACGAGGCAGTCTTTCAAGGCATCAGTAAAACGTTTCTCATCAGGCGTACCTTTCAGCATTATTTTGATGAACTCAATTTCATTAGGTCGTAGTTGGCGCATATTCAATTTTTCCTTGGTGGTGGAGTAATACGTCCCACGTTGATTGTTCCGTCGGGCAGCTTGAACGCGCTATAGTCGAGCTTGACGCCGTCCACAATAACTGAACCGGTATACTGACCTTGAGGAAGCGAAGCAGTCACCCGTAGTAAATCCTTTTGGATCGCATTTTGTACAACTTGACGGTCAAACCCTGCCGCCTCGACATGGCGGAAGGTATGACTAACTTGGTTTTCAACTCTACCAAACTGGATCGCATCGCCTAGCGCGTCAGCCCTCGGCGCTGCTCCCTCAACAATTACCCCCGGCGTAATCGAATTCGTCGCAATCGCCGCCGCCGTCTCCGCCGTAATAATGCCAGCATTCACCGCTGCAGCCGGATTCGCCAACGCCAGCGCCAACGCTTCCGGCGCCAGCCCCGCCAACGCGGGCACCGCCGCCACCATCGCAGCCGCGGTCATGCCACCGGCCACAATCATCGCGTTGTTGCCGCTCGCCTCGTTCATCTGGTTCTGCACCTGAACCAGCAGCTTCACCTGCTCGTCGGTGCACGTGCCTGTCGCACAATACGTCTTCACCAGATCAACCGACAGCGGATTCTTCTTCGTCCCGGGAAACCCGACCTGATTGTTCGTAAGCGCTAATTTGAGCACACTGGATCGCTGCCTGTGCTGCATTGGGAACTAAAGACGGTTACTTTTTACCCCAGTTATTCCATGCCATGCGCA
>NZ_SORE01000066.1 GCF_004366595.1 Paraburkholderia rhizosphaerae | reverse complement strand
CCGTACGTGTCCGTGTACGCGTTCTGGCTCATCGCGAAGTGCTGCGCGTAGTTCCACAGCCCCGTCACCGTGTTGCCGTCGAAGAAGCCGAGCACCTGCGCCTTCGTCCCGAAAGCGCCGGCGCTGCCCATCGTCGCCTTGCCTGTGAAGGCCGGGAATGCGTCCATCTTGCCCACGTCGGAGGCTTCCTGCTCGGGACTGTACGAGTGACTCTGGTCGGCCGTGTTCGCCTGCGCGCGGTCAAGACGGAACGGCACCAGTTCCGTCGCCGGAATCGCCGGCGTGATCGCGAGGTTGCTCGCGTTCGTCTGGTTCGGGTTCGTCGCGATCAGGTTGTCCGTCTGCAGGTTTTTGACCACCGGCGTGCCCGCCAGTGCAGTGAACACCGGCTCGCCGGGCGTGTTCTTCGCCTGCGGATAGGTCGCGAAGTAATGGTCGAACGAGCGGTTCTCACCGTAGATCACGACGAGGTGCTTGATCGGCGTGGCGGTCTGCGCCAGATCCTGCGGCGACGGCGCCGCGGCGGCCGGCGCGGGCGGGTTCGACGCGCTCGGCGGGTTGTTATCGCTGCTGCCGCAGGCGGCAAGCGCGAGCAGCGCCGCTGCTAGCGACGCAGGTAGGATCGCTTTGCGAAACATGGTGTGGGGGGCTCCAGGATGCAACGACGCGGTTCCGCCCTTTCCCCATGAAACGTATGAGTCCAGGCCGGGTTTTCGAAAGTTTTAACGCCCGATTTATCAGGAATTCGGGCAGCGGCATTGGACCATCGTTATATTACTGGGAAGAGGCCGTTTGCTTCCGCATGTATTACACGCATATTATTTTTCATTAACTGTGATGCTCTCATCGCCGATGTGTAATCGGCGCCGAATGGAAATGATGTGTTTTGCGCCGGCTCGCGCCAAATACCACATCACCCTGAACACTTGGGACGCAGCCTCTACACGTAACACGGAACGCGACATACGGGACATCAGTTTTTCATCGCTTGAACAGACACCGTCGTCACGCAAAGCCATCAACACGTTGGCCGCGAAAGCATCACAATTCAATCAAAAATAATATTTGCGTAATGCGCGCGGAAGCAAACGGCCTCTTCCCAGTAATATAACGATGGTCCAATGCCGCTGCCCGAATTCCTGATAAATCGGGCGTTAAAACTTTCGAAAACCCGGCCTGGACTCATACGTTTCATGGGGAAAGGGCGGAACCGCGTCGTTGCATCCTGGAGCCCCCCACACCATGTTTCGCAAAGCGATCCTACCTGCGTCGCTAGCAGCGGCGCTGCTCGCGCTTGCCGCCTGCGGCAGCAGCGATAACAACCCGCCGAGTGCGTCGAACACGCCGGCGCCCGCAGCGGCACAGTCGCCGCAGGATCTGGCACAGACCACCACGCCGATCAAGCACCTCGTCGTGATCTTCGGTGAGAACCGCTCGTTCGACCATTACTTCGCGACCTATCCGCAGGCGAAGAACCCCACGGGCGAGCCCGCGTTCACCGCGCTGCCCGGCACGCCGACGGTCAACAACCTGCGCAACAACAACCTGCTCGCAACGAACCCGAACCAGACGTTCGCGAAAAACCTCCCACTCGTGGGGAATCAACCAGCCGGACTACTGCCGTTCCGTTTCGACCGCTCGCAGGCGAACACCTCCGACCAGAGTCACTCGTATGGCCCCGAGCAGGAAGCCGCCGACGGCGGCAAGATGGATGCGTTCCCGTTCTTCACGGGTAAGGCGATCACGAACGGCGCAGGCGTCTTCGGCACGCAGGCGGCCGTGCTCGGCTTCTTCGACGGCAACACGGTGACGGGGCTGTGGAACTACGCGCAGCACTTCGCGATGAGCCAGAACGCGTACACGGACACGTACGG
>NZ_SORE01000065.1 GCF_004366595.1 Paraburkholderia rhizosphaerae | reverse complement strand
GTAAGCGCTAATTTGAGCACACTGGATCGCTGCCTGTGCTGCATTGGGAACTAAAGACGGTTACTTTTTACCCCAGTTATTCCATGCCATGCGCAAGAGTGCCGCGTTTGCCGCTCGTCGGTCGAACAGTTCCGGATCGAAGTCGTCGCCTGCCCATGTTCGATACTCCTTGGCCTCCTCGCTGTCCGGTTCCCGACTCAGGACTCGCAACATCTCTTCATATCCGCGCGTGCCACCCACATCCTCCGGCGGGCACGCACGTGCTCCGGCAAGAATCCATGCTTCGCTGTGAGGTTCGCGATCGGTACGCGCGGTCTCTTCGACATGGACGTCATGATGCCAGTCGTCGCCGAAGTCGTATCGATAGAGGAACCGATGTCCCTGGTAGGTGAGTCCGTGTAACCGTGCCTTGCGATCATCCAGCATTTCAGGATCTTCAGCGAACAGATCGAGCATGTTGTCGTTGTCGCCCATTGCGTAGGTTCGCCCATCTACCTCGAAGTCGTGCAGATGCGCATCGGTCCATCCAAAGGCAGCTTGCAGGATGTGATGCAGTTTTCGCAACGTGATGTTGCCGTCGACCCTGATTCGCCGCCACACGGGCGGCTCGATATCGCGCAGTTGCGCGCGAAGCGTATATACGGTGTAGGACCTGGCCATGGGTTTGTGCAGAGCGTCGTCAATTGCAGAAGGACTCGCATTATCGCCCTTGGCGCACCGGTGCCGGGGCAATGGCACACATTGAATCAGACCGAATTGCGTACCATGGTTGGGCGCTTCGCGAAGTTAAACGGCAGGAGATCGGTGACGTCGGCATCCGGCACGCGCTGCGGCAATTCGGTGAGCACGTGCAGCAGGTATGCGTAGGGTTCGACGTTGCAGGCCCGACACGTGAGCATCAGGCTGTAGACCATCGCGCTCGCTTTTGCACCGGCAACGGTGTCGCTGAACAGCCATGACGACCTTCCGGTACAGAATGGCCTGATGTCGCGCTCGATGACGTTGTTATCGACCGGCGCACGCCCGTCGCTCACGTAGCGACTGAGATATTTCCACTGATTGAGCGTGTACGAAATGGCCTTGCCCAGCAGACTCTCTGGCAGGACCTGCGGGGCCTGTTCGTCGAGCCATGCCTTGAAGGACACGAGCAACGGTACGCTGTGCTGCTGGCGCAACCGGTACGTATGGTCCACGCGCGTTTCGCCTGCGGGCAAATCGGCTTTGGCCAGCGTTTCGACCTGATACAGCGCCCTGAAGTATTCCAGTGCCTGCGCAGCGCGCCCGCCCGGCTTCTTCATGCCCTTGAGGGCATCGACAAAGGCACGCCGCGCGTGCGCCAGACAGCCGAAGTGCGTCGGGCCTTCGAGCGTACGCCAGGCGGCATACCCGTCGGTCATCAGCAGGCCTTTGTAACCCGCAAGAAACGCCTGGGGATATTCCTGTCCACGTCCTGGCTGGTAGTCAAACAGCACCACCGGTTCCGGACAGTCTTCGGCGCTACGGTACGCCCACATGTACGAGGTGCTCTGCGCGGCACGGCCGGGCTCCTTGAGCACCTGCACCGTAGTCTCGTCGCCGTGAACCAGATGCTGCGACAGCAGTGTCCGGCGCAGGGCTTCAAACAGCCGGCTGTAGTGCAGTTCGGCGGGCCGTATGATCCAGTTCGCCAGCGTGCCGCGGCTGACTTCGATGTCTGCGCGACCCAGTGCATGCGCCATCCGGTACAGCGGTGTGCCGTCGACATACTTGCCCGCCGTGACAGTAGCGATCATTGCCGCACTGGCGCTGCTGCCCGGCAGCGGCTGCGCGGGCATTGGGGCAATGATCACCGGCGCACGCTCGGCATGACGTTCGCAATGACGGCAAGCGTATTTGAAGCGTACGTGCTGCAGCACCGACGCCTTCACCTCGATATGCAACTGCTCGCTGAGTTCTTCGCCCATGCGGTGAAGCGCGTTTGCGCAGCACGGGCAACGCTTCTGGTCTGCGGGCAGATCGTATTCGATGCGCTGGCGTGGCAGGTGTGCGGGCAGCGGCTTGCGTCCACGCCTGCTGCCTGCCGGCGCTGGCGCATCCGGCAGGCCCGTATCGGGCAGCGCGAACGTATCTTCGGTGCCGTCGTTATCATCGTCGCCGGGTTTGGTGGTGGCGATCTGTTCGGCCTCGTCGAAGACGCGATCACGCAACTTCTCGCTGCCCGGCGCGAAGCGTTTGCTCTGCGCCAGGCGGAACTGTTCTTCGAGTTGCGCCACGCGCTCACCCAGTTGCCGGTTGCGCGCCTCGAGTTCGCGGATATAGGCCTGGGCTGCCGGCGGCAATCGGGAGAAGTCGTCTTCGTTCATGCCTGTGACGATAGCCCAGTGCCGCGCGCGATGGGTTTACGTCAATTTGTAACCGCCCGGGCCGCCGTTGTTTACCGGCAACGCCGGGCGTTCAGCTCACGTGCTGGTACTGTCGCGCCGGGTGGCGACGCATGGCGTCGACATCGATGCCGTCAAGCAGCCAGTGCAACTGTTCGGTCGTCATCCCGATCACCGTCTCCTCTCTGCGTGGCCACACGAAATGGTCCGCCTCGAGACGTTTCAACATGAGCCAGAAGCCGGTTCGGTCGTACAGCAGAAGCTTGACCCGATTGCGCTTGCGGTTATGAAACGCGAAGATGGCTCGCGCGAACGGGTCAAGATGCATTGACTGCTCAACCAGCATCACCAGACTGTTGATACCCGCCCGGAAATCGATTGCGTCGCGATGCAGGTAGACCCGCAAGTCGGCATCGAGCCGAAACATCATCGCGCTCCCAGGGCTTCGACCATCGCCCTGACAAGCGCCGTGTCCTGTCCCGTGCATTCGAGTTCGAGCGCCACGCCGTTGGGCAGCCGTGCCGACAGACGCGTGCGCGTAGCCGGCTGTGTCGGTAACTCCGGCGCAGGCACGCGCTCACGATCGGCACGCACAGACACCGTGTCGCTGACCGTCACGACGGGCACGAAGGACGATGCTGTGGCTTCGGCATCAGCCATCACTGCCGCAGAGTCAGCCTGCTGCCGCAAACGGATCCATTTGTGCAGCTGGTTCGCGTTCACGCCGGCCTTCAGCGCCAGCCCGGCGATCGACGCGCCAGGCTGCAGGCAGGCGTCAACCAGCTTGCGCTTGCCCTGCACGTCAAACTTCCGTTTGCCACCCGCGCTCATGCCGGTCACCCGCAGCGGAAAGAAATCAACTTCGTTCTCTCTCATAGGTTGCGTCCGCAAGTTGTAGTTGCGGACGCAATCGTGGACCTTCTTAAGCTGGCAAGCTAGGTGCGGGGAAATTCGCGCTTAC
>NZ_SORE01000064.1 GCF_004366595.1 Paraburkholderia rhizosphaerae | reverse complement strand
ACGATGGTGTACGGCATTCTGGGCATCATCAACTTCGCGCATGGCGACGTGTTGATGATCGGCGCAATGGTCGCGTTGTCGGCGATCGGCGTGCTGCAGAATCACTTCCCGGGACTCGGCACGGTGCCGACGCTCTGTGTCGCGCTGATCATCGCCGCCTGCGTGTGCGCGGTGGTCGGGTACACGATCGAACGCGTCGCGTATCGACCGCTGCGCCGCGCGCCGCGTCTCGCGCCGCTGATCACCGCAATCGGTGTGTCGATCCTGCTGCAGACGATCGCGATGATCATCTGGGGCCGCAACCCGCTCGCGTTTCCGCAGCTGCTGCCCACCGACCCGATCAACGTGATCAAGGCGACCGACACGAACCCCGGCGCGGTGATCTCGATGACCGAAATCGTGATCATCGTGGTGGCGTTCCTCGTGATGGGCGGCCTGCTGCTGCTGGTGCACAAGACGAAGCTCGGCCGCGCGATGCGCGCGATCGCCGAGAACCCGAACGTCGCGAGCCTGATGGGCGTGAGCCCGAACTTCGTAATTTCAGCGACCTTCATGATCGGTTCCGCGCTGGCCGCGCTGGCCGGCGTGATGATTGCCTCCGAATACGGCAACGTGCACTTCTACATGGGCTTCATTCCAGGCCTGAAGGCGTTCACCGCGGCGGTGCTGGGCGGCATCGGCAACCTCGGCGGCGCGATGGTCGGCGGCGTACTGCTCGGCCTGATCGAGCAGCTCGGCGCGGGCTATATCGGCAATCTGACCGGCGGCGTGTTCGGCAGTAACTACCAGGACGTGTTCGCGTTCATCGTGCTGATCGTCGTGCTGGTGTTCCGTCCGTCGGGCCTGCTCGGCGAACGTGTTGCGGATCGTGCCTGACCTCGGGCGATATCGGGCCAACAGGAGTAGATAACCATGACCTCAATTCAACCGATCGAGCCGTCGACGACGCTCATTCCCGAGAAGAACATCACGAAGAAGGTGGTAGTCGGCGTACTCACCGCGGTACTCGTGATCGCCGCGCCGATGATCATCGGCGCAGCCGGCGGCAACTACTGGGTGCGCGTGCTCGACTTCGCGATGCTGTACGTGATGCTCGCGCTGGGCCTTAACGTGGTGGTCGGCTTTGCCGGCCTGCTCGACCTGGGCTACATCGCGTTCTACGCGATCGGCGCGTACACCGCGGCGCTGCTCACGTCGCCGCACCTGACCACGCAATTCGCGTGGATCGCGGCGCTGTTCCCGGACGGCCTGCATGCGCCGATCTGGATCGTCGTGCCGCTCGCGATGGCGCTCGCGGCGATGTTCGGCGTGCTGCTCGGTTCGCCGACGCTGCGTCTGCGCGGCGACTACCTCGCGATCGTCACGTTGGGCTTCGGTGAAATCGTGCGGATTTTCATGAACAACCTCGACCGTCCGGTGAACATCACCAACGGGCCGAAGGGGATCACGGGGATCGCGCCGGTGCACGTCGGCGGCTTCAACCTGTCGCAGGCGCACACGCTGTTCGGCTTCACGCTGCCGTCGGTGTACATGTATTACTACCTGTTCGTGCTGTGCTCGCTGCTCGTCATCTGGACCTGTACGCGCCTGCAGCACTCGCGCATCGGCCGCGCGTGGGCGGCGATCCGCGAAGATGAAATCGCCGCGAAGGCGATGGGCATCAACACCCGCAACATCAAACTGCTGGCATTCGCGATGGGCGCGTCGTTCGGCGGCCTGTCGGGCGCGATGTTCGCGGGCTTCCAGGGCTTCGTGTCGCCGGAATCGTTCACGTTCTGGGAATCGGTCGTGGTGCTCGCCTGCGTGGTGCTGGGCGGCATGGGCCATATTCCGGGCGTGATTCTCGGCGCGGTGCTGCTCGCCGTGTTCCCCGAGTTCCTGCGTACCACGATGGGCCCGCTGCAGCACTTCATCTTCGGCCATGAAGTGGTCGACACCGAAGTGATCCGTCAGCTGCTGTACGGCCTCGCGATGGTGGTCATCATGCTGTACCGCTCGGAAGGCCTGTGGCCGGCTCCGAAGCACGAGGACAAGATTGCGAAACTGGCGAAGCGCAACGGCAAGAAGCCGGTGCGCGCGTGAGAGCGGGGATACCACTATGAGCAATAAACAGATTCGACTGTCCGTCAAAGGCGTGAACAAGCGCTTCGGCGGCCTGCAAGCCCTCTCCGACGTCGGCCTGCAAATCGAGGAAGGTTCGATCTACGGACTGATCGGCCCGAACGGCGCCGGCAAGACGACGTTCTTCAACGTGATTACGGGTCTGTACACGCCGGATTCCGGCGAGTTCAAGCTCGACGGCGACAACTACACGCCGACCGCGGTGTACCAGGTCGCGAAGGCGGGTATTGCGCGCACGTTCCAGAACATCCGTCTGTTCGGCGGGATGACCGCGCTCGAGAACGTGATGGTCGGCCGTCACGTGCGTACGAAGCACGGCCTGTTTGGCGCGGTGTTCCAGACGCCGGCCGAGCGCAAGGAAGAGCGCGAAATCAAGGAGCGCGCGATCGAACTGCTCGAATACGTCGGCGTCGCGCAATACGCGGACTACACGTCGCGCAATCTGTCGTATGGTCACCAGCGCCGTCTGGAGATTGCACGCGCGCTCGCGACCGATCCGAAGCTGCTTGCGCTCGACGAGCCGGCCGCCGGCATGAACGCGACCGAGAAGGTCGAGCTGACCAGGCTGCTCGACAAGATCCGCAGCGACGGCAAGACGATCCTGCTGATCGAGCACGACGTGAAACTGGTGATGGGCCTGTGCAACCGGATGACAGTGCTCGATTACGGCAAGGTGATCGCCGAGGGTCTGCCGCATGACGTGCAGAAGGACCCGAAGGTGATCGAGGCATATCTCGGCGCGGGGGTCCACTGATGGCTACGGCGATGTTGAAAATCAAGGGCCTGCAGGTCAATTACGGCGGCATTCAGGCGGTCAAGGGCGTCGACATGGAGGTCGCGCAGGGCGAACTCGTCACGTTGATCGGCGCGAACGGCGCGGGCAAGACCACGACGATGAAGGCGATCACGGGTCTGAAGCCGTACTCCGCCGGCGATATCGAGTACATGGGCCAGTCGATCAAAGGGCTGCCGGCGCACGAACTGCTCAAGCGCGGCCTCGCGATGGTGCCGGAAGGGCGCGGCATTTTCGCGCGCATGACGATTTACGAGAACATGCAGATGGGCGCGTATCTGCGCAACGATGACGATGGCATCAAGAAGGACGTCGAGCGCATGTTCGGCTTCTTCCCGCGTCTGAAGGAGCGTTCGACGCAGCTGGCCGGCACGCTGTCGGGCGGCGAGCAGCAGATGCTCGCGATGGCGCGCGCGATCATCAGCAAGCCAAAGCTGCTGTTGCTCGACGAGCCGTCGATGGGCCTGTCGCCGATCATGGTCGAGAAGATCTTCGAAGTAGTGCGGGAGATCTCGAAAGAAGGTCTGACGGTGCTGCTGGTCGAACAGAACGCGCGTCTTGCGTTGCAGGCCGCGAATCGCGGCTACGTGATGGACTCGGGAATGGTGACGATGTCCGGCGACGCGAAGCAGATGCTCGACGATCCGAAGGTGCG
>NZ_SORE01000063.1 GCF_004366595.1 Paraburkholderia rhizosphaerae | reverse complement strand
AGATGGCCTTGAAGCCTGCATGCTTCGCGAGCAGCGCGTGATTCGCATTGATCGCGCCGACCACCTGAAGCGGTTTCTCTTCGGCGACTGCGGCGTGGAAGCGGGCGCCTGCAGTGGCGGATTGGGTAAGGGTGTTCATTTCATCGTCTCCGGAAAATGCGCGACCTTTCGCAAGGAGTGGGCCAGCATCTTCAGGTTGCGACCAACCCCATGATTTCATTGGATTCCGAGATCGAAAGCTGACATGCGGCGATTTCAGTTCCGCAATTTCGCATTTCAGAATCGGATTGCCGATGAGCCGCGCTATGCTTACACAATCGTCGCGGCTTTTCCTCCAGACCATGCATCCGTCAGGCTCGACCGTACCGATGTCGCTCGTGAACGGCTTCCTCGCAGGCGTGGGGATGGAGCCTTCTGTCGTCGAGCGTCACCTCGGCACCGCGAACATTCCACGCGAACTGCTTGCGCAACCCGACGCGCGCGTTACCGAAGCGCAATTCTCGACGCTCTATCGCGCGCTTGCCCTCGAACTCGATGACGAGATGCCCGGCGTCTTCTCGCGCCCGCTACGCAGCGGCACACTGAAGTTCCTCTGTCTTGGCCTGCTCGATGCGCCGAACCTCGAAACCGCGATGCACCGGTTCGGCCAGTTCTTCCATATCGTGCTGGATGATTTCCGGTTCGAGTCGCGCCGCGGCGGCATGATCGCGGAGCTATCGTTGCGGCCCGGTTCGCCACATTCGACGCTTAGCGTGCTCGGGCAGGAATTGATGCTCAAGCTCGCGCACGGCGTCGCGTCCTGGTTGATCGGGCAACGAATTCCACTCTTGCAGGTGCAGTTTGCGTTTGCTCGTCCACAACGCGAGCGGGAGTACCTGTATCTGTTTTCCGGGCCCGTCGAATTCGATCGTGAGCAGACGTCGTTGCGATTTAGCAGCGTGTTCTTCGATATGCCGGTTCGACAGCGCAAAGCCAATCTGCGCAAATTTCTCGATCGCGCGCCCGAAGACTGGATCTTCGTATCCTTCAGGGAGCAGCTGTTCGGCTATCGCGTGCGCGAGCAGATGGCGTGCTGTCTTCCCGATGCGCCGACCATCGACGAAGTCGCACAGAATCTTCATTGTTCGGTGCGAACGCTATGTCGGCGCCTCGCGGCCGAAGGCACCGCTTTCCAGACGCTGAAGGACGAATTGCGCCGCGATATCGCGATTCAACGTCTGACCGGCACGCGCGACGCGATCACCGCGATCGCATCTGATGTGGGCTTTGGCGATGCGACTGCGTTTCACCGCGCGTTCCGCCACTGGACAGGTAGTACACCGGCCGCGTATCGCCGCGGCGCCTGACACACCGCCTCCATTGCGCACGTGCCGCGGGATTCGCCTGGCAGGATATGTCAATAGAAGGTCCTGCTTCGCCAATGAGCGGTGGCCATTCCGGCGATACGATTCGTCCCACGTTGCCCTTGCTCCTTTTGTCGAGCCCAGGGCAGATCCTGATCAATCGGACAACTGGACGAATCGAAATGAGTTACAAGGCACCGCTCAAAGACATGATGTTTGCGATGGGCGAACTGGCAGGCATCGATCGCCTGTCGGCGCTGCCCGGCTTTGAAGACGCGACGCGCGACACTGCACAGGCGGTGCTCGACGAGGCCGCTCGCTTCACCGAAGGCGTGCTCGCACCGTTGAATGCGGAGGGCGACAAGCATCCGAGCACATGGAAAGACGGCGTGGTCACCGCGTCGCCGGGTTTCAAGGACGCGTTCCGTCAATTCGCGGAAGGCGGCTGGCAGGGTTTGCAACACCCGTCCGTGTACGGCGGTCAGAACTTGCCGAAGCTGCTGGCCACACCCTGCATCGAGATGCTGAACGCGTCGAACCTGTCGCTTGCGTTGTGCCCGCTGCTGACGGATGGTGCGATCGAGGCGCTGCTGACCGCAGGCAGCGAAACGCAGAAGGCGATCTATGTGCCGAAGCTTATCTCCGGCGAATGGACGGGCACGATGAACCTCACGGAGCCGCAAGCCGGCTCTGACCTCGCGCTGGTGCGTACCCGTGCCGAGCCGCAAGCTGACGGCTCCTATCGCATCTTCGGCACGAAGATTTTCATCACCTGGGGTGAGCACGACATGGCCGGCAATATCGTGCATCTCGTTCTCGCGCGCACGCCGGACGCACCGGAAGGCGTGAAGGGTATTTCGCTTTTTATCGTGCCGAAGTTCATGGTCGGCGACGACGGGTCACCTGGTGTGCGTAATGACGTGCACTGCGTGTCGATCGAACACAAGCTCGGGATCAAGGCGAGCCCCACCGCGGTGCTGCAATTCGGCGATCACGGCGGTGCGGTGGGTCATCTGGTCGGCGAAGAAAATCGCGGCCTCGAATATATGTTCATCATGATGAATGCGGCGCGCTTCGGGGTTGGCATGCAGGGCATCGCCGTGTCGGAGCGCGCGTATCAGAAGGCAGCCGAATACGCGAAGGAGCGTGTGCAGAGCCGGCCGGTCGATGGCTCGGCGAAGCAGTCGGTGACGATCATCCGGCATCCCGATGTGCGCCGCATGCTGCTGACAATGCGTGCGTTGACCGAAGGTGCGCGCAGCCTTGCGTATGTCGCCGCTGCTTATTCCGATCTCGGTCATCAGCATCCGGACGAAGCGCAGCGCGCGCCGCATCAGGCGATTTACGAGTATCTGGTGCCGATCGTGAAGGGCTGGAGCACCGAGATGTCGCTCGAAGTGACGAGCCTCGGCGTTCAGGTTCACGGCGGCATGGGCTTTATCGAAGAAACGGGCGCAGCACAGTACTACCGCGATGCACGCATCCTGCCGATTTACGAAGGCACGACCGCAATCCAGGCCAACGACCTGGTGGGCCGCAAGACGCTGCGCGATGGCGGTGCGGTCGTCGCTGGCCTGCTCACGGAGATTGACCGGACGCTGGCTGAGTTGCACGTGCATCCGTCGTTCCGCACGAGCGGCGCGTTCCAGTCGATGCATCGCCATCTGCACGCGGGACGGGATGCGTTGCAGAAGTCTGTGCGCTTCGTCGTCGACCATGCGAAGCGTGAGCCGAATGCGGTATTCGCGGGCAGTGTGCCGTATCTGATGCTCGCGGGCATTGTGCTTTCGGGCTGGCAAATGGCGCGCTCGCTGATCATCGCTGCGGACAAGCGCGCCGACGACGCGTCCTTCTACGACACGAAGATCGCAACCGTGCATTGCTACGCGACGCAAGTGCTGCCGCGCGCAATGGCACTCGAAGCCGCGGTTACCGCGGGGCTTTGCGCCGACGGCGTGCCGATGCTGGATGAAGACCAGTTCTGAATACCGCGCATTCTCGCGGTAGCGGAAAACCTTCGCTTCACGTGACTTGATGCACGTGCGGCACGCGGGACGACGGTTTTGCGCAAGCAGCGAGCGTCGCTCAACATGAAATCTGGAGGAAAGACAGATGAAGATACTCGTACCCGTAAAGCGCGTGGTCGATTACAACGTGAAGGTGCGCGTGAAATCGGACAACACAGGCGTGGACATTGCGAACGTAAAGATGTCGATGAACCCGTTCGACGAAATCGCGGTGGAAGAAGCGGTGCGGCTGAAGGAAGCGGGCGTCGCGAC
>NZ_SORE01000062.1 GCF_004366595.1 Paraburkholderia rhizosphaerae | reverse complement strand
GGGTGTATGCGAACCAGCAGGGCAGTGTGGTGGCGCTGGCGAATGGCAATGGGGTGACGACGGGTGGTCAGGGGTATGGGCCGTTCGGGGAGACGACCGGCACGCTGGCGTCGCGCTTCGGGTACACGGGGCAGCAGAACCTGGCGCCACTGGGCCTGTATTACTACAAGGCGCGGGTGTATTCGCCAAACCTTGGGCGGTTCCTGCAGACCGATCCGGTGGGGTACGCTGATGATCTGAACCTGTACGCATACGTCAAAAACAATCCGGTCAATCTGGCGGATCCGAGCGGGATGATCGCATCGCTGTCGGGATCGTTTGCGAATACTTCATCGACGGCTGCTGCGAATGTTGTGGCTCAGCCGTCACCTAGTGGACCGAAGCTCGACGGATCGAGGTTCAGCATGCCCGCGACTGCGGCCGTGAGTCAGCCTGCGGTTCAGGTCGCTGGCATGCCGTTTGAAGGTGTCGCGGGATCATGGGCTTCAGCTATGCCGGGCAAGATGCCACAACTACGTATGTACGGTCCAAACGGAACGGCGTTGGTTGACATCGATATGGAAGCCCATCACGGCAACGCTAACCCGCACGCGCACAATTGGGAAGGTACCAGTCGTGACAACGGGTGGCCTGTTTCAATACTTCCTTGGTGATGAAAATGGAAAATTCAATGTTGGCTAAATGGAATAAATTTCACGACTGGTATTTAGACCGCCTAACCCTCGGACCGAATGAAGAGCCTCGTGAACTGATCCTTGGTTTATATCGTGGAAACGAACGCGTGGACGTGACGTTTGAAGGTGTGACCTGTTTCAATCTCGAACACCTTGGTCTGTTGAACATTGTTTACGGCATCAAAATCATTGAGGAGGTTGACAAAAATTACGAGGTCGTCATTGCCTCGTTGAACAAGGGCGAGCGGCTGTCCATGCGGAAAGGCGCAACTGTTGCGTTCATGTATTCGAGCCTTGGCGCCGAGCTTGCCATCGAGTTTGATTCATTGCGGATCGAATCGGTTTGACATGATGGAGCCCTTGGGGATGACAGGCTGCGCGCACGCGCCGCAGCGCTCGCACCAAGGCGCTGGAGTGATTCGCGAGGTGGTTCGATACGCGGGGCCCGAATTAGCGCGAAGACATCGCAGCAGTGGTGTCGGGATGTGGCAAAGGTGTTAGTACCACCTGTCCGCAGGGATGGCGGACACCCGCTTATGACCCGCTGTTGGTGGCTGTGACGCGGTCATGTCGTCGCATACAGCGGGCGGCGGTGCGCCGGCGCAACGGGCAGACGGTCACGCAGGGTTTCGACGCGCTGGACCGGCTGGTGACGCGCACCTTTGCGGGCGGGGCGCACCTTGCGCTACACGCATGATGCGGCGGGCAACGTGACGGATATCGCGTGGCCGGACGGGTTTCATGTGGCGACGACGTACGACAGTTACAGACGCCCGGTGCAACTGCTGGAGAACGGTGCGACGAGTCTGGCGAAATACAGCTACGACACGCTGAACCGCCGTACGCAGGTGGAACTGGGCAATGGCACACGCACGGAGCTCGCGTATGACGCTCAGGGTGGACTGGCGACGCTGAACCACCGCTTCACGAGCAGCACGGAGGACTGGCTCTCGAGCTTCACGCGTAATCAGCTGGGTGAGATCCGTCAGGCGGGCGTGACGAACAGCCGCTATGCGTGGACCCCGGCGGCGGCGAGCACCGCGTATACGGCGAATGCGCTGAACCAGTACACGGCGGCGGCAGGTAAAGGCGTGACGCACGATGCGAACGGGAACCTGACGGGCGACGGGGTGTGGACGTATGCGTACGACCTCGATAACCGGCTGAGGACGGCGAGCGGTGCGGGCACGAACGCGACGCTGGCGTATGACCCGGAAGGGCGGCTGGTGCGCACGACGGTGAATGGCGTGGACACGACGCTGCTGTATGACGGGCAGAACCTGGCGGCAGAGTATGACGGTGCGGGGACGCTGACGCGGCGGTATGTGTTCGGGCCTGGGGTGGATGCGCCGCTGGTGCAGTATGAGGGCGCCGGCACCAATGCAAGGAACTGGGTGTATGCGAACCAGCAGGGCAGTGTGGTGGCGCTGGCGAATGGTAATGGGGTGACGACGGGGGGGCAGGGGTATGGGCCGTTTGGGGAGACGAGCGGCACGCTGGCATCGCGCTTCGGGTATACGGGGCAGCAGAATCTGGCGCCACTGGGCCTGTATTACTACAAGGCGCGGATGTATTCGCCCACGCTCGGGCGGTTCCTGCAAACGGACCCGGTGGGCTACAGCGATGACCTGAACTGGTATGCGTATGTGGGGAATAATCCGGTTAACTTCAGCGATCCGACGGGGCTGGCAGGGTGCTCAAGCAGCAATCTGGCGCAAACAGTAGAGAAGTGGTGGAATGCTTCGGTCGCTGGATTCAAGTCTGAAGGCGTAACTGAGGCCGCCTCGAGGGTTTTGGATGGGCTTCCGGTCGAGGCCGCTGCTGTAGGCGCAATTGGTGCAATCAAGGGCATCGGGACGGCGGCGAACGAAGCCCGCGCGGTTTCTGGTCCGGTGTTCAAGACTACAAAAGAGGCAACAGCAGCGGCGGAAGCGCTTGGGTTCAAGCGAATTTCGGAAACGGTGAACGGTCAAGCAATTTATCAAGATGGAAAGCGTTTCATTACTAGAGACGTTGACGGACACAATGGAGGAGCTTGGAAAATGGCTGATTCCGTTCAAAATCTGGGGTCCAAGAATACACGCTTGGGAACGTTTGATGCTTCATTAACAAACCTTATAGGAAAATGAGATGGAAACCGACACTCCAAAGGCTCCAGAGTGGAAATATCGAGGCAAAACAATTCGCCAGTTAATCAAGGAGCTTCAGACCTTTGAAAATCAGGATGTCAAAGTGCAAATATCAATCGATGATGGGGAAAATAGAAAGCCGATTAGCTTGGTAGCCCACGCCGATGGTGGATGTCTTTTGATGTACTGCGGTGAATAGAAGCTGGTCGGAACTTGACGTAACTGAAGGGCTGCTGCTGACGCGGTCCTTCGATACGTTTTATTGCGGCGGAGCTAAGTTCGGGACCTTGCGCTACACGAGCGACGCGGCAGACAGCGTAACACGTGACGGCGACGTATGACAGCTACCGCCGTCCGCTGCAACTGCGCGAGAACGGCACGCAGAGTCTGGCGAAATACAGCTACGACACGCTGAACCGCCGTACGCAGGTGGATCTGGGCAACGGCACGCGCACGGAGCTCGCGTATGACGCTCAGGGCGGACTGTCGACGCTGAACCACCGCTTCACGAGCAGCACGGAGGACTGGCTCTCGAGCTTCACGCGTAATCAGCTGGGTGAGATCCGTCAGGCGGGCGTGACGAACAGCCGCTATGCGTGGACACCGGCGGCGGCGAGCACCGCGTATACGGCGAATGCGCTGAACCAGTACACGGCGGCGGCAGGTAAAGGCGTGACGCACGATGCGAACGGGAACCTGACGGGCGACGGGGTGTGGACGTATGCGTACGACCTCGATAACCGGCTGAAGACGGCGAGCGGTGCGGGCACGAACGCGACGCTGGCGTATGACCCGGAAGGACGGCTCGCGCGCACGACGGTGAATGGCGTGGACACGACGCTGCTGTATGACGGGCAGAATCTCATGTCAGCAAACGGTGGTGGCGGCGCGAGGGCGGCGGGCACGGGCATGGGTCGGCGGGAGCCTGTCAGATTTTTAGTGTGTCGAGGTCATGAGACGATAACGGAAATAACGTCCTATGACCGAAACAACAGTGACCAAGAAGAGCAGGAACCCGAAAGCGCCGAAGCTGTTCCCCGATGAACTGATCGACCAGTTGCTGGCGCAGGTACAGAACAAGGATGCCGAGTCGATTCTGGGCGAATCGGGCC
>NZ_SORE01000061.1 GCF_004366595.1 Paraburkholderia rhizosphaerae | reverse complement strand
AGACCGTCCAGGATCGCCTGGTCGCTGCTCGAGATCACCGCGCCCTTCAGATCCGTGTTGCCCTTCACATTGATCTGGAAGCCACCATCGCCAGCATGAATACCCGACTGCCCGGTCACGCTCGCGTAGTCGCTGTTCATCTTCTCCTGGCTGAAATTCGCCGCCACGCTCGAACCGCCATAGCAGATCGGCGGCACGCAGACACTGATCGACACCCCGCCGCTCACCTGCTTCGAGTCATAGTGGCTCACATCCTGCAGACTCGCGATGTTCAGGTCTCCGCCCACGTTCGCAACCACGTGCTGCGCATCGGCCACCGCGCCGATCAGGCTGGTATCGCCACCCGATTGCAACGTCAGCGTGTTCCCCGCCGAAACATGCGTGTTCGTCCACGTCGTGTCGCTGCCGTTGCCGTTGCCCTTGGTGCCCGACACGCCCAGCTGGAACGAAAGGCCGTTCTGCTGTCCCAGGCTCAACGTCGCACCGATACTGGCGCTCGACCCACTGTTCGTGCTCGACACGCTATCGGTGTTCTGCGCCGCATGAAGGTTGATATCGCCTGCGGCAATCAGCGTCGTGTTATTGCCAGCGGACAGATTGCTGCCGATCACGTTGATATCGCTGTCCGCTCCTCCGCCAGCCGCCGCAATCGTCAGGTTATGCCCGGCAGTGACCGAACTGCCAGCCGCAGTGCTCGACGACGCGTTCGAATTGCTATTGCTATGACTCGTGCCGAGCGACACGCTGATACCGATCCCGCCCACAGCCGATGGATTGGCTGCCACCGCATCGATCGCATTCTTCACCGCCAGCCCGGTCGTCGCAGCAGCGAGCGCTTCAAGCCGCGCATCGCCATTCGTGTGTTTCACATCCTGCCGCATCTGGTTCGCGGTCATCGCCGCGGCAATCACCGGGTTGCTGATGCCCGCGGTAATCGCAGTCTGGCTGAACGACTGCTGCTCGCTCTGACTGAACGTGTTGATCGCCGAGTCGATCGTCACCGTCCGGCCGGCCAGCCCCATATCGTTCGCCGCATACAGAACCGCGTCCGTCGCATGCAGATCGTTCCCGGCCACCACCGTCAGATTGCCGTTCACCGAACCGATCATGCTGCTGTTGTTGGTCACCTGCGTGATCTGCTGCGCGTCGGTCGTCTTGCGCACGCCGATGCTATAACCCTGCAGCCCGCCGTCCAGCTGGTTCAGCGCGGTCAGCCCCGACAGGACCTATTGTTCTCGTTACTTAAACCTTATGGAGCCGGAAATTTCCACTTCGGAACAGCCCTCCTTCCAGGCCAGCCTTAACGCAATGGGTGATGAGCGACAAAAACCGGTGCATTCCATCTTGGCGTAGAGATAAAATTCGTGTGTTTAACAACGGTTCCATCCTGACGTGTAGCGACCAACCGACTTGCCCTGACCAATGAACACAGACGATAAGCGACTCGACGAGATCAGCAAATATCTTAGCTACGTACTTCGCCATGAGCCACAGGCCATCGATTTGTGCCTAGATACGGAAGGGTGGGCCAGTATTGATTCCTTGATTGCCGGCGCAGCCAAGAATGGACGCCATCTCGATCGAACAACAATTCAAGCGGTTGTCGCGAACAACGACAAGAAGAGGTTTGCCATTTCCGACGATGGTCAACGAATCCGTGCTGTACAGGGTCACTCCACAACAGCCGTACGACGCAAACACGCGGAAGAGGAACCGCCCGAGGTTCTGTATCACGGCACTGCAACGCGCTTTCTGGAATCAATCCGTGAACAGGGACTGAAGGCAGGCTCGCGCCACCACGTACACTTATCGCAAGATATACCCACGGCTATAGCCGTCGGCCAACGATACGGCAAATCTGCGGTCCTTGAGATTCAAGCAAGGAGAATGCATCAACAAGGCTTCAAGTTCTTCTTAGCAGAGAACGGCGTTTGGCTAACCGATGCCGTCCCTGCTGAATTCCTCGGCACGCTTAAGCTCAGTTTCTGAGCACAGCCCCTTCCGCTAATGCGACCAACAAGCGGTTCTCCGCTAAAAACACGATGCCGTAATGCCGAACCACACGCGAACCGCCATAATGTTGTGTCCAGGCAATGGCCGCTTCCGAGTCAGGATATTCGACCAACGCGCCTCGTAAGATGGACGCTGCCTCGCCATCTCTGAGGTCAACCATAGAAGGTCCCGGAAACGATTGAACATAGAATGAGCAAACAGAAGTAAAGCACAACTCCCGTTCACATAAACCGTTTTCTCCGTCGTATGCGACGGTAACTACCAGATCCCCCCCCTCCGTCCGAAACGTTACATCGCTCTCGCCGTACCCCGGGAGCCACTCGTAAGGATTAAATATCTCGACGCTGCGACCGATCTTCATCTTTTCGACCCTTGCGGCACGTTCGGTGTGCCCGTTGGAGGTAAATTGTTTCGCACAAGTTGATCAGCAGCTAAGTCATCGTACGTTTTGCCAGATGGCATGTTTGGCACCTGTACCCCAGTTTGGTCCGTACCATACCATTGCGACTTCGGGATCCCTGCGCGACTCAACGCGACGGAAGTACGTGTGTTCAATATCAGTTTCGTTCCATCTGCCGAAACAACGTAATCGACAGGTACTTGCCTTGGGCTGATCAGACCGCTTTTGATAGCCGCCGCCAAATCGTCGACGGTATTGATCGGCACCCCAGCAAGTTTGCTGTATTTTGCCACCCCATCAACACTGAACTTCTCAGCCGCATTTATCGCTGATTGTGCGAAATTTGCATCTGCGACAGACCCGCGCACTGCACTGCTTGCGGCTCCGCCTGCCTTTACCACCCCTCCCTCAACAATTACCCCCGGCGTAATCGAATTCGTCGCAATCGCCGCCGCCGTCTCCGCCGTAATAATGCCAGCATTCACCGCTGCAGCCGGATTCGCCAACGCCAGCGCCAACGCCTCCGGCGCCAGCCCCGCCAGCGCGGGCACCGCCGCCACCATCGCAGCCGCGGTCATGCCACCGGCCACAATCATCGTGGCATTACCGCTCGCCTCATTCATCTGGTTCTGCACCTGAATGAGCAGCTTCACCTGCTCGTCGGTGCACGTGCCCGTCGCACAGTACGTCTTCACCAGATCAACCGACAGCGGATTCTTCTTCGTCCCAGGAAAGCCGACCTGATTGTTCTCCACCTCGATCTGCGACGCGCCCGTTGCCGCAGCGGCATTCGCCCCGCTCGCACCCATCCCCGCTGCCACACCCGCAACCAGACTGGCGACCAGATTCTCGCGAGCCAGCCGTTCCTCGGCCGTCATGTTGTCCGTCGGCTTCAGCAGACTGCCGATCAGTGAGCTGGCCGCCGCCCCCATCGCACCCGCGCCACAACTCGCACCCGCGCCCGCGCCCGCCGCACCCGCGCAGCCCACAATCGCATGCAATGCCGCGCGCGCCGCTTCGCCTTGCGGCGTCTTGTCCAGTTCCAGTGTCGTGATCAGTTGCTTGACCTGCGCCGCACCAAGCTGCTGCACATACGCGACCGCCGCCGCCTGCGCATACTGTCCCATGCCACCGGTCACATTCCCGCCTGCCGCGACCGTTAGCGCGGTCAGTACCTGACGATACTCACCGCCAGGCCCCCACTCCTTGTTGAGCTGATCCGCCAGTTTCTGCGCTTCAGCCCTTTGCTCCGGCGTCAGGTTCGGATCGGTCGCTGCCTTCTTCGCCGCATCCGCCTCCTTCGCCCGGTTATTGACGAACGTGCCAACCTGATTGATGAACTGGCTGGTGATATCAAACCCCGCCTCGATCTTGTCCTTGTCGAAGATCGGTGCAATGGTTCCCTGGGTATCCGTTGTATCGCGACTGATACCAGCAACCGCTTCCTCCGCGGTCTGCCCGGTCAGCTGCTGTTGCTTGACGCCATCGGTAATGGTGATGGCGCCGCCGCTTAT
>NZ_SORE01000060.1 GCF_004366595.1 Paraburkholderia rhizosphaerae | reverse complement strand
CCGTCGTGTGCGCGCGCCACAGCATGCGCCTCGCGGAGCCCCGAACCGGACATTTCTAACTGGCTCAAACCAGACATTACTAAATGGCCGTTACACCGATTCAGTTGATAATTTATCTTATGTCAAATTTGTGGCTTAAGCTCTGCCGCGCGATCCGCGCAATCAAGACATCCCTTGCCAACGCATCGCTTCGACCGGCAGCACGCTAGCAGCTCCAGAATCTCCCGCTTCGTGACGCCTGCTTCGAGCAGGCGTTTTCTATAAACCGCGGTTTTACGATGGATCCGCCGCCGACGTGCATCGTGTAGACCGCGCCGAGATGTCCGAATGAACCAGTACAGGTTCCGCACTTCACGCGCTGAAATCGCAACTTCGGCCGGCGAGGCTCGCACGACTTCCCACAATTCAAGCTGCAACACGCGGCGAAGGTCGGCGTAGTAACGCATCATCTTCGCCGCCACGCAGAAGCCACGTACGGCGACCACCGTGCCAGATCAAACCAGACTGCTCATTCGGGCTGTCGAAGCCCCTTGAGTTCAACAGCCCTACCCGACCTGACCCACATCGGCCAGACCCGCTGTACGCCCAGTGACGGCAGTGTGGGCTCGGCAATTGGCATGTTCCGGCATTCGACATGCATGCGTCTGCCCGGCGCCTGAGCGACGAACCGGTCAATCACCTCACGCACGTCGGGATCGATATAGTCGGCTCGCGATGCGTCGAAAATCACGGTTGCGCCATCCGGCAGTGTGCGCAGATGATGCTTGAGCTTGACCTTGGCGAGAAACGACACATCCTTGCGAAACGAGAAGAGATAGTGATCGTCATGCTGTGCGATGGTGATAGGCCTCCGCAGATTTGCACGAACGGCGAGCAGGAAACTGCAGGCGATGCCTAGCAGAATGCCCATCAATAGGTCGGTTAGCAGGACGCCCGCGATCGTCGCGATAAACGGTACGAATCGTTCGACCCCTTGCCGGAACGTCGCTACGAACAGCGCTGGCTTAGCGAGCTTGAATCCTGTGAAAATCAGAATCGCGGCCAGACAGGCGAGCGGAATCAGATTGATGATGCTGGTCAGCGCAAACACACTCGCGAGCAGCAGCGCGCCATGGATGAAGGACGACCAGCGACTCTGCGCGCCCGCATGCACATTCGCCGAACTGCGCACGATAACCGACGTGATCGGCAACGCGCCTATCGCGCCCGCCATGATGTTGCCGATGCCTTGTGCCTTGAGTTCGCGATCGCGCGGCGCGCCACGTTTCCTGGGATCGATCTGTTCGACCGCCTCGAGGCTCAGCAACGTCTCCAGGCTAGCGACGATCGCGAGCGTAAGCGCAAGACTCCAGACGTCCGGGTTCATCCATTGGGCGAAATCCGGCAACTGCAGCGCATCCGTGAATGCACTGAGCGATCCGAGCGAAGACAGGGCCACGCGATGCTGAGCAGGTGGCGCAACCTCAGGCGCGAACAGATCAAGCATCAGCGTAAGACCGATGCCTACGGCCACCACGGCGAGCGGCGCGGGCACTGCGCGGACCAGCGCGAAGCGCCGCATCGCGCGCGTTTCCCAGCTGGCCAGCATCGCGAGCGAAATCATCGCGACTACGCACGCTGAGATCGACACCCATCCGAATGGAGTGCCGAGCATGCCCGCACCGCTCGCGACCGTCGCACCGCCATTCGCGAAGCCCAGAGCGAGTGGCGTCTGTTTGATGACCAGCAAAAGTCCGATAGCCGCGAGCATGCCGTTGACCACGGACAAAGGCACGTACTCCGCAAACCGCCCTGCTTTCAGCATCCCGAAACCAAACTGGATCAGGCCGGACAGCAGTACGGCAAGCAGAAACGCGGAAAAGCTGCCGAGGCCCGCGATCCCTTCGACGACGATCACGATCAGCCCCGCTGCGGGGCCGCTTACACTCAATTGCGAGCCGCTCAGCAGTGCGACGACGAGACCTCCGATGATGCCCGACAGAAGGCCCGCAAAAGGTTGAACGCCTGATGCATTGGCAATGCCAAGGCAAAGCGGCATAGCGACCAGAAACACGACTGTGCCGGCAAACAGATCGCGCGGAAATTGTGAAAGAGAATTGGCTGGTTTCATGGTCATTCAGAACGAGTTGGGTCACGTGGCGGTGCGCAAGCAACGTCACGTCCGAAAACAGGCAGAACAGATCAGCAGCAGCTGGAGGTTTGCAACAATTCAACCTGTACGTCATTCGTACGGTCGACGTGCTGCGCGTCGTAACCGGGAGCAAGCACCTTGATGAGCCCATCATGCAAGCTGAATATCCAGCCGTGCACAAGCGGAGACGGTTCGCGATCGCGCACGATCGCGCTCTGGCGCAGCAGACGTACCTGTTCGAGTACGTTCAGTTCGGCAAGACGATCGGCGCGCGCGTCGAGGCCGGGAGATTTATCGAGTTCATCCCGATGGCGCCCGGCCAACGCGCAAAGCGGCGCAATGTGACGATTCACGTGCGGCAGGTCATTCGACAACGGTGACAATGATGCGCGCACGCCACCACAGCCGTAGTGCCCGCACACGATCACATGATCGACCTTGAGCACGCGCACCGAATATTCGAGCACGCTCATCGTGTTGTCGTCAGTGGGAGAAAAGCGATTTGCGATATTGCGGTGGACAAACAGATCACCCGGGCTTGAATTGGTGATCGTCTCGGCGGGGACACGGCTGTCCGCGCAACCAATCCAAAGCACCTTGGGACTTTGGCCAAGCGACAAACGGCGGAAGAATTGCGCGTCGGCGAGCGTCGTTTCGCGCGCCCATGCAATATTTTCCACCAGCATCCGTTTCGGTCGATTCATGAATTCTCTCCACAAGCATTCGAGTACGCGTGCAATGAGCGGCAGCAGGCACCCATGCTCCAGCCCGGCGGCGGCGCATGGTTTCCTTTCGAATTACTTTCGCAGAATAGGTTCAATGGCGTCCAGAGAAAAAAAATCACAAATAAATCGGCTAAATATTGTGATGTGTCACACGTCTGAAACAATTGACTTGATGAAAGCGATAAGCGCAGGTCGCGCCGGCTGAGCAAGCGTGGATGGGCGATCTGCACCACATAGGCGCAAGCAGAATGCGCTGCGCGCATTGACATCCGGTCCGGTATTTCGGAATGTCAAAAGAGTGCGTGAATTAGATGTGAATTAGAAGCAAATTAACGCCAGATTACCGTCCGTTTTACATCGATATTCGACAGGCATGGGACAGGCCCGACATGTGCCAGATCGATGAATCGGTGCTGCGGCGGAACGCGGCTTCGGGACCGGAACGAACTGCTCATCCTAACGCCTTCGCGTCCTCCTCGTCCATGCACCGCCCTACCGTGACCTGCCACTCGATACTGTGCGCCGCGTGACCACGAAGGTCGCTGTATCAACGTAAAAGCCTTCTGGTATTTGCCGGCGCCTCCGAGACGCTCGCGACAATGTCGCACACCACCTTTTGACCTCCTCGAAAAATGAATTCGATTTCGCCACGTTAATACGTAGCTTGACCATCAATACAATCGGGGTCATGAAACGTCAGGCCGGAAAGCGTGCCTGAATGGAAACACTGTCAATCGTTGGGATCAGAAAATGGACTATCAGATTCAGGGCAAGCGGGCGCTAGTCAGCGGGTCAACAAAAGGTATCGGCTTCGCCATCGCGAAGGGACTGGCGAGAGAAGGTGCCGAGGTGGTCATCAACGGGCGTTCCACTGCATCCGTCGCCTCCGCGCTTGAACGATTGAAAACGGAAGCCCCAAATGCGATGGTTTCAGGTTTCGTTGGAGACCTTGGCAATGCCGAGCAGGTTGGGGCGATGGTGGCGCGCCATTCTGATATTGACATTCTTGTCAATAATCTCGGCATCTTCGAGCCGAAGGCGTTCGAATCCGTTCCGGACCAGGACTGGCAGCAATTCTTTGTAAGCGCTAATTTGAGCACACTGGATCGCTGCCTGTGCTGCATTGGGAACTAAAGACGGTTACTTTTTACCCCAGTTATTCCATGCCATGCGCA
>NZ_SORE01000059.1 GCF_004366595.1 Paraburkholderia rhizosphaerae | reverse complement strand
GCCGTAAACGCCGAAACCCCGCCTGGTGGCGGGGTTTGCGGTGTGCTGCTGGGGAGCCTGACGATTACCTACTTTCACACGGGGATCCGCACTATCATCGGCGTGGAGTCGTTTCACGGTCCTGTTCGGGATGGGAAGGGGTGGGACCGACTCGCTATGGTCATCAGGCATGACGGGTTGTTCTGCTGCGTTTGTGGGCAGCAGAACCAATCGGGAAGAAGCGTGGGGGAGTAAAGGGGTGAGTTGTGTTGTTTGAGGCACAACGTCGATCACTTTGCCTGCGTGGTTTGCGCTACCCCCTGGCGGGGGCGGGATGTCCGCAAGTGCTCAAGCACTGACGGCCATCGCGAAACACACCGGTTATAGGATCAAGCCTTACGGGCAATTAGTATCAGTTAGCTTAACGCATTACTGCGCTTCCACACCTGACCTATCAACGTCCTGGTCTTGAACGACCCTTCAAGGGGCTCGAAGCCCCGGGGATATCTCATCTCAAGGCGAGTTTCCCGCTTAGATGCTTTCAGCGGTTATCTCTTCCGAACATAGCTACCCGGCGATGCGACTGGCGTCACAACCGGTACACCAGAGGTTCGTCCACTCCGGTCCTCTCGTACTAGGAGCAGGTCCCTTCAAATATCCAGCGCCCACGGCAGATAGGGACCAAACTGTCTCACGACGTTTTAAACCCAGCTCACGTACCTCTTTAAATGGCGAACAGCCATACCCTTGGGACCGGCTACAGCCCCAGGATGAGATGAGCCGACATCGAGGTGCCAAACACCGCCGTCGATATGAACTCTTGGGCGGTATCAGCCTGTTATCCCCAGAGTACCTTTTATCCGTTGAGCGATGGCCCTTCCATACAGAACCACCGGATCACTATGACCTGCTTTCGCACCTGTTCGACTTGTCAGTCTCACAGTCAAGCACGCTTATGCCATTGCACTATCAGCACGATTTCCGACCGTACCTAGCGTACCTTCGTACTCCTCCGTTACGCTTTGGGAGGAGACCGCCCCAGTCAAACTGCCTGCCATGCACTGTCCCCGAACCCGCTTCAGGGTCCAAGGTTAGAACCTCAAACAGATCAGGGTGGTATTTCAAGGACGGCTCCAGCGAGACTAGCGTCCCGCTTTCACAGCCTCCCACCTATCCTACACAGACCGGTTCAAAGTCCAATGCAAAGCTGCAGTAAAGGTTCATGGGGTCTTTCCGTCTAGCCGCGGGGAGATTGCATCATCACAAACACTTCAACTTCGCTGAGTCCCGGGAGGAGACAGTGTGGCCATCGTTACGCCATTCGTGCAGGTCGGAACTTACCCGACAAGGAATTTCGCTACCTTAGGACCGTTATAGTTACGGCCGCCGTTTACCGGGACTTCAATCAGGAGCTTGCACCCCATCATTTAATCTTCCGGCACCGGGCAGGCGTCACACCCTATACGTCCACTTTCGTGTTTGCAGAGTGCTGTGTTTTTATTAAACAGTCGCAGCCACCAGTTTATTGCAACCCCTTCACCCTCCTGGCGCAGGCCAGTCAAGCTACAAGGGCGTACCTTATCCCGAAGTTACGGTACCAATTTGCCGAGTTCCTTCTCCCGGGTTCTCTCAAGCGCCTTAGAATACTCATCTCGCCCACCTGTGTCGGTTTGCGGTACGGTCAATGTGAAACTGAAGCTTAGAGGCTTTTCCTGGAACCCCTTCCAGTTGCTTCGCTCCCGAAGGAGCTCGCGCCACGCCCTTGAATTCCGTGCCCGGATTTGCCAGAGCACCTTCTCCAACGCAGCGACCGGGACTTCCAACACCCGGACAACCTTCCGCGATCCGTCCCCCCATCGCATTTCACACTGGTGCAGGAATATTGACCTGCTTCCCATCAGCTACGCATTTCTGCCTCGCCTTAGGGGCCGACTCACCCTACGCCGATGAACGTTGCGTAGGAAACCTTGGGCTTACGGCGAGGGGGCCTTTCACCCCCTTTATCGCTACTCATGTCAGCATTCGCACTTCCGATACCTCCAGCACACCTTCCGGTGCACCTTCGCAGGCTTACGGAACGCTCTCCTACCATGCGTGCAAGCACGCATCCGCAGCTTCGGTATATGGCTTAGCCCCGTTACATCTTCCGCGCAGGACGACTCGATCAGTGAGCTATTACGCTTTCTTTAAAGGATGGCTGCTTCTAAGCCAACCTCCTGACTGTTTTAGCCTTCCCACTTCGTTTCCCACTTAGCCATATTTGGGGACCTTAGCTGGCGGTCTGGGTTGTTTCCCTCTTGACACCGGACGTTAGCACCCGATGTCTGTCTCCCGTGATTGCACTCTTCGGTATTCGGAGTTTGCTATGGCGAAGTAATCCGCAATGGACCCTTCAACCATGACAGTGCTCTACCCCCGAAGGTGATACACGAGGCACTACCTAAATAGTTTTCGGAGAGAACCAGCTATTTCCAGATTTGTTTAGCCTTTCACCCCTATCCACAGCTCATCCCCTAGTTTTTCAACACTAGTGGGTTCGGACCTCCAGCACGTGTTACCGTGCCTTCATCCTGGCCATGGATAGATCATCTGGTTTCGGGTCTACACCCAGCGACTAAAATCGCCCTGTTCGGACTCGCTTTCGCTACGCCTGCCCTAATCGGTTAAGCTCGCCACTGAATGTAAGTCGCTGACCCATTATACAAAAGGTACGCCGTCACCCGTTTCCAGGCTCCGACTGTTTGTATGCATGCGGTTTCAGGATCTGTTTCACTCCCCTCCCGGGGTTCTTTTCGCCTTTCCCTCACGGTACTGGTTCACTATCGGTCGATCACGAGTATTTAGCCTTGGAGGATGGTCCCCCCATCTTCAGACAGGATTTCACGTGTCCCGCCCTACTTGTCGTACACCTAGTTCTTCCATAATGTTTTCGCCTACGGGGCTATCACCCGCTATGGCCGCACTTTCCAGAGCGTTTGGCTAACACTACAGATAAAGAGTACAGGCTGCTCCCATTTCGCTCGCCACTACTCTGGGAATCTCGGTTGATTTCTGTTCCTGCGGCTACTTAGATGTTTCAGTTCGCCGCGTTCGCCTCACATGGCCTATGTATTCAGCCATGGATACTCCATTCGGAGTGGGTTTCCCCATTCGGATATCGGTGGATCAAAGCTCGTTTGCCAGCTCCCCACCGCTTTTCGCAGGCTACCGCGTCCTTCATCGCCTGTGATCGCCAAGGCATCCACCACATGCACTTGTTCGCTTGACCCTATAACGGGTATGTCTCACGGGCTCGCGCCCATTCGTCCACACGCGCTACAGGCTGAGTTTTCGCGTTGTGCCGTATTCCAAGCGCCCTCTTCTCGAGGACCCTAAAAAATACTTCGATACAATCACAACCCTGACCGGTCTACTCACGTCCATCTCAAGACGCTTTCACCAGTCTCTTTACTACTGCTTCTTCCTGATTGTTAAAGAACGACAGCCGATATGCGCTACTACCGCAATCGATACTGACCGGCGCAATCGCCAATACCAAGGCTCCGGCCACCTCGCGGCTACCAGCTTCTTGGGATTGGGGATTGGTGGAGGATGACGGGATCGAACCGACGACCCCCTGCTTGCAAAGCAGGCGCTCTCCCAGCTGAGCTAATCCCCCGCATCGTCTGTCAGGGTCATTCAGCTCGCACCGCCAAAGTGGTGGGTCTGGCTGGATTCGAACCAGCGACCCCCGCCTTATCAAGACGGTGCTCTAACCGACTGAGCTACAGACCCCTTCAGCCTGTCCTTCAATGCACAGCCGACAAGTGTGAGCGCTCAACTTCTGACGCAAGCTCTGGAAAGGAGGTGATCCAGCCGCACCTTCCGATACGGCTACCTTGTTACGACTTCACCCCAGTCATGAATCCTACCGTGGTGACCGTCCTCCTTGCGGTTAGACTAGCCACTTCTGGTAAAACCCACTCCCATGGTGTGACGGGCGGTGTGTACAAGACCCGGGAACGTATTCACCGCGGCATGCTGATCCGCGATTACTAGCGATTCCAGCTTCACGCAGTCGAGTTGCAGACTGCGATCCGGACTACGATCGGTTTTCTGGGATTGGCTCCACCTCGCGGCTTGGCAACCCTCTGTTCCGACCATTGTATGACGTGTGAAGCCCTACCCATAAGGGCCATGAGGACTTGACGTCATCCCCACCTTCCTCCGGTTTGTCACCGGCAGTCTCCCTGGAGTGCTCTTGCGTAGCAACTAGGGACAAGGGTTGCGCTCGTTGCGGGACTTAACCCAACATCTCACGACACGAGCTGACGACAGCCATGCAGCACCTGTGTGATGGCTCCCTTTCGGGCACATCCACCTCTCGGCAGACTTCCATCCATGTCAAGGGTAGGTAAGGTTTTTCGCGTTGCATCGAATTAATCCACATCATCCACCGCTTGTGCGGGTCCCCGTCAATTCCTTTGAGTTTTAATCTTGCGACCGTACTCCCCAGGCGGTCAACTTCACGCGTTAGCTACGTTACCAAGCCAATGAAGGCCCGACAACCAGTTGACATCGTTTAGGGCGTGGACTACCAGGGTATCTAATCCTGTTTGCTCCCCACGCTTTCGTGCATGAGCGTCAGTATTGGCCCAGGGGGCTGCCTTCGCCATCGGTGTTCCTCCACATCTCTACGCATTTCACTGCTACACGTGGAATTCCACCCCCCTCTGCCATACTCCAGCAATGCAGTCACCAATGCAGTTCCCAGGTTAAGCCCGGGGATTTCACATCGGTCTTACATCACCGCCTGCGCACGCTTTACGCCCAGTAATTCCGATTAACGCTCGCACCCTACGTATTACCGCGGCTGCTGGCACGTAGTTAGCCGGTGCTTATTCTTCCGGTACCGTCATCCTCCATCCATATTAGGAACAGAGTTTTCTTTCCGGACAAAAGTGCTTTACAACCCGAAGGCCTTCTTCACACACGCGGCATTGCTGGATCAGGCTTTCGCCCATTGTCCAAAATTCCCCACTGCTGCCTCCCGTAGGAGTCTGGGCCGTGTCTCAGTCCCAGTGTGGCTGGTCGTCCTCTCAGACCAGCTACGGATCGTCGCCTTGGTGAGCCTTTACCCCACCAACTAGCTAATCCGCCATCGGCCGCTCCTTGAGCGCGAGGCCTTTCGGTCCCCCGCTTTCATCCGTGGATCGTATGCGGTATTAATCCGGCTTTCGCCGGGCTATCCCCCACTCCAGGACACGTTCCGATGTCTTACTCACCCGTTCGCCACTCGCCGCCAGGGTTGCCCCCGCGCTGCCGTTCGACTTGCATGTGTAAGGCATGCCGCCAGCGTTCAATCTGAGCCAGGATCAAACTCTTCAGTTCAATGCCTGTTACTGTTTTCGGTTCATTCTCAGAACCGGTCGCTCACTCAACGTACTGACAGGGGCTTCCAGCTTGACACCGGAAACCCTCAATACTTACTGTGTGAGACTCTTGATACTTTCGCTTCTCCGGCAAGCCCGAAAGCTCACCGTGCGTCGCCATCAAGCGCCCACACTTATCGGCTGTGTATTGTTAAAGATCACTTCACGACTGAAAGACCCTGACCACCCTACCACCGTCTTTCTGCGCGTCCGCTGC
>NZ_SORE01000058.1 GCF_004366595.1 Paraburkholderia rhizosphaerae | reverse complement strand
CCGAGCACGACAAACACCGGCACGGCGCAAACCAGCACCAGCTTGTCGTAGTAGTTCATGAACGGGTGGTAGCGCGTCAGCGCAAACCCCGCGCCAGCCACTAGCGCGAGTGCGAATAGCCAGTCGAATGGCGTCAGACGCTTCAGGAACGGGCGGTCGTCGAGCAGGCGATTAGCCAACTCTGCCGACTTTGCCGATGCCACGGCAGGCCTTTGTGCGGGCGAGGAAGAGGAAACCTGAGTCAAGTCCATGATCTTACCGGGTCGAATCTTGTGGGCCGGTTGTCGGGTCAGCCGGGTGGCTGCCGTCGCCGGACGCAGTGGACGCTGCTGACTCGTCAGCCGGTTTGGCGTTGAGCGCCACCCCGACCGCGTCGCGCGTCTCGTTGAACTCCTTGTCGAAGTCGAACGTCTTTCGGGCACTCGACATCGCCATCACGACGTTCACACCGCGATCCGTATCTTTGAGCCAGAACCACAGGCGCCGTTCGCGCACATAGAACATCGAGAAGATGCCCAGCACGAGGAGCAGGCTGCCAAGATACACGACTTTTTTACCCGGCGCGCGCGTCAACTGAAATACCGAGGCTTGCACCTGTTTGAAGGAATCCAGTTGCAGATATACCGGCGATCCGTAGAAAAAGCTGTCAGAAATTGCGTTGATCGAGTTCTGCACGAACCGGCTGCTCGCATCCCCCGGTTGCGCCGGCGCTTCGCCCGCTTGCGTGCGCGCCAGTTGCCAGACGTCCCACATCGAGCCTTCCAGCATACGCAGCAACAATCCTGCCGCCTTTTCCTGCTCCGCCTTCGGTACCGAATGATCGATAAACGTCGCGATGGCCTGGAAGCCACCAGCCGGCTGACCATGCGGCAGCGCGGCGCTGCTGCTATCGGCGCCGGCAAACAGCGTCAGTACGCGAACCGCGCTTTCTTCCAGATGCTGCTGCAATTCCTGATTCGATGACGGTACCGAGCGCTGCGCGAAGCGATGCGCGGCTTCGGCCCGCGTCGCCGGGTTTTCGAGCGCGGCGCGCAGATTCATCCATTCTTTCACCGTGCCGCCCTGGTCGGCCGGGATCCGCAAATAGCGGAACGGATCGTCCGGGTTCGCGCGCATGCCGGCCAGAAACACGCGCTCGCCGCCGACTTCCACCGGCAGCATGTAGTTGTTGTACTCGCGCGCCTGGCCATCCTTGTCGCGCACCTTGTATTGCACCGAAGGCCCGACGTTGTGCAGATCGAGCGGCTTGGACGACTTCGCACCGGAGCCCAGGCGCTCGTCGAACGCCTGTTTCAATGTCTCGTGCGCCGCGACACCGCGCGCGTCGGTCTGGCCGTTGCCGTTTGTAATGTTCTCGACATTGATCGCGCGAAAATCGGCGAATTCGACGGTCTGGCCATCGGTGCCGGGAATCTTGCCGGTAAGCGGCGTCGAATTGCCGATCGTGCCGTCGAACGGCGCCGGCTTCGCGCTGCTGCCGGTCATCGGGTACGCGGTCATCTTCATCTCGGAGCCGCCGTCCTGGAAGCTCGATTGATAGATCGACACGCCGTCGTACTCGAACGGCTTGTTCACCTCGACGCGCGCCGGAATGCGCTGCCCGGTCTTGTGATCGATCACGACGATGTCGCTGGCGAACAGCTTCGGCATGCCGGTCGAGTAATAGTCGACGATGAACTTGTCCAACTGGATCGAGAACGGCAGATCCTGAATCAGCGAACCATTTGGCTGGTTCAGGATCGCGGTCGACACGTGTTGCCCTTCGGGCACCCACGCGTAGCCGCGAAACGTCGGATTCGATTGCGACAGCCGATGCTCGGGTGGAATCTCGTTGATCACCGTATTGCTGCTGATCGGCGATTTGTCGAACAGCCACATTTGCAGCCTGATCGGCAGATTACTGTCGAGCAAACCGCCAATACAGATGATGACGATCGCAAGGTGAGCCGAGATATACCCAAGCTTCGTCAGTGCGCCTCGCTTCGCGGCAATCAGTGTTGCGCCATCGGATTCGCGCGTAACAAATTTGTAGCCTAGCTTGGCTGACAGTTTCGACAAGATTGCGGTGGCTTGCACGCGCGTGCCTTCAACGACGAATTCACCCTTGTGATGGAACGCGCGCAGGCTTGCTTCGCGCACCTTATCCTTCCAGCTCTTCGTGTCGGCCAGCATCTTCGGTGCATTACGGATCACGCACAGCGATACCGACGTGATCAGAAAGCCGAGGATCAGCATGAACCACCACGCGCTGTACACGGTGTAGAGGCTCAGCGACCGGAAGATATCCGCCCAGAACGGGCCAAACTGATTGACGTAGTTGGGATAGGGATCGTCCTGCGTGAGGACGGTGCCGATGATGCTCGCGATGGCAAGGATCACCAGCATTGCGATCGCAAAGCGCATCGAGCTCAGCAACTCAATGACCTCGCGCGCGACTCGCTGACGCGATTTCGACTGCAGACCCGATGTGGTAACGCTCATTCAAACTCCAACTGAACAGCAAAAAAGGGTGCAGGGCCGTCTCATCGCTGACGACGCCCTCACCCTTTTCTTGTTTTTTTGCCGGCCGCCTTGCGGCTTTAAAGCGCGCTGCATGGCCGACTTGACTTGCACGCGGACGCTAGCTTAATGCAAACCGGCGATGTAATCAGCGACCGCTTTGATCTCGCTATCGGACAGACGCTGCGCAATCGCGTGCATTACATCACTGTTGTTGCGTGCGCCTGGCCCTTGCTGGAACGCAGTCAACTGGGCCGCCGTGTACTCGGCCCACTGGCCGGACAGGCGTGGATACTGCGACGGTATGCCCTGGCCAGCCGGCCCGTGACAGCTCGCGCAGGCCGGCACGCCCTTGTCCGCGATGCCGCCGCGGTAAATCTTCTGGCCCAGCGGCACCGTCGCCTTGTTGTGCGCGTAGCCGGGTTTCGGAACCTGAGTGGCAAAGTACGCGGCGACGTTCACCATGTCCTGATCCGTCAGCGCACCGGAAATGCCAGCCATGATCGGATTGCTCCGCGCGGGCTGCTTCGCGCCCGGTTGCGTTTTGAAATCCTTGAGCTGTTTGACGAGATATTCCGGATGCTGCCCGGCGAGCTTCGGATACGCGCCGCCTGCGCTATTGCCATCCGCTCCGTGACATGCTGCACATACCTGCGCTGCGATTGCCTGCCCCCGATTCACATCCGGCTTTGCCGGGTCCGCCGCTTTTGCCTGTACCGCCAAACCTGAAAGACCTACTGCTGTGTGAAGCACCACCAGAATCCTGCCCAGTCGATTCATTCGCACACCCTGTTTCGTCTTGTGGGAATTAGAGGTTCTGCAAAATACGACGGCGACCGAATTACCTGATTGAAATTACCTCGCAACCCCAGTCACGTATTGAGCGCGCGCCCCGATGCACACGGCGCTCCACAGGTTTTCAGTAAACCATCGTATTGTACAATAACTCGCTAATCGTCAAGACGCCAGTCGGGCTTGTCCCTCGGCCTTGCCAGGCGCAGACGTCATGCGGCTCCCGTTGTGCCGTCCCGTTGAAGTCGTTGCAGTTGCCGTGCGCCGCTCGTATACGCGGCACCGAGGTCGTTCTGAAGCCGCACGGTTTGTCCACTGCCGCTCCAAGCGTCGACCTGTGTGTTGACTCCCGCATCCTATTCCGGTCTCATTCATGCCCTTTCTGCTCCACCAGGCCCGCTTCTACACCACTGTCAATCATTTGCGCGATCTGCCGCCTACCGCGCAACCTGAAGTGGCATTTGCCGGGCGCTCGAATGCGGGCAAATCGACCGCAATCAACATCCTGTGCAATCAGAAGCGGCTGGCGTTCGCCAGCAAAACCCCGGGGCGCACACAACATATCAATTACTTTTCGGTCGGTCCGGCAGACGAGCCGGTCGCGCATCTGGTCGATCTGCCGGGTTACGGTTACGCCGAAGTGCCCGGCGCAGCGAAGGCGCATTGGGAGGCACTGCTGTCGACTTACTTGCAGTCACGCGCGCAATTGTGCGGAATGATCCTGATGATGGACTCGCGGCGCCCGCTCACCGAACTGGACCGACGGATGATCGAGTGGTTTGCGCCGACCGGCAAGCCAATTCACACGTTACTGACCAAATGCGACAAATTGACGCGACAGGAAAGCGTCAATGCTTTGCGGACGACGCAAAAGGCGTTCGCTGACTACCGCGCCGCCGGCTATCAGGGCAAACTCAGCGCGCAGCTCTTTTCTGCGCTCAAGCGCGTCGGCATCGAAGAAGCGCATGAGCTGATCGAAAGCTGGGTCGCACCCGATACCGGCGATCCGGCTAGCGAATCGACCGGCACCGCCTAACAGCACGCGACACATTTGAGCTCGCAGATGCGCATCGATCTGTGCAGCACCGCGTGCCGCAACCCGAACATTGACGGGCGTCGCGCATTTCGCGTTCACCATAAAAAAACCCGCCGCAAGTTGACGGCGGGTTAAACAGCCTAATCGAAAAACGACAGGCACCCGCTCAGGGAGGAGAAGCGGGGAGGTCAGCGCAGCGCGCCTTACTCGATCGGTATGATATACCATTGTCTCAAAAAGTTTCTGGCACGCGGCCACCCTCTGTTTCACATTCGCACGAGTTTCGATATGAGTTTTTACCCGCATCACCGTGCGCGCCGGATGCGGCGCGACGAATTCTCGCGCCGTATGATGCGCGAGAACCTTCTCACCACTAATGACCTGATTTATCCGGTATTCATTGTCGAGGGCACGAACGTCAGGCGAGCCGTGCCGTCGATGCCGGGCGTCGAGCGTGTGTCGGTGGATCTGCTGATGGGTGTGGCGGAACAGTGCATGCAACTGGGTGTGCCGGTCCTGTCGCTGTTCCCGGCAATCGAACCCTCGCTGAAGACCCCGGATGGCCGCGAGGCAACCAATTCCGCCGGCCTGATCCCGCGTGCGGTGCGCGAGTTGAAAAGACACTTTCCTGAACTCGGTGTCCTAACGGACGTCGCGCTCGACCCTTATACGAGCCATGGCCAGGACGGCGTGATCGATGACGCGGGCTATGTAATCAACGATCCGACCGTCGAGATTCTGGTTGAACAGGCGAAGACCCACGCTGAAGCCGGCGTCGATATCGTTGCGCCGTCGGACATGATGGACGGCCGTATTGGCGCGATCCGCGAGATGCTCGAGAGCGAAGAGCACATGCATACGCGAATCATGGCGTATTCGGCCAAATTCGCGTCGGCGTTCTATGGGCCATTCCGCGATGCGGTGGGTTCAGCGTCGAATCTCGGCAAGAGCAACAAAATGACGTATCAGCTCGATCCGGCGAATTCCGATGAGGCGATGCGTGAGATTCGCGCCGACATCGACGAAGGCGCCGACATGGTGATGGTCAAACCTGGCATGCCGTACCTCGATATCGTGCGCCGTGTGCGCGACGAGTTTCATTTTCCGACGTACGTGTATCAGGTCAGCGGCGAGTATGCAATGTTGAAGGCCGCCGCACAGAACGGCTGGCTCGATCACGACAAGGCGATGATGGAGTCGCTGCTCGCATTCAAGCGCGCGGGTGCAAATGGCGTGTTGACGTACTTCGCGCTCGACGCGGCGCGGCTGCTTCGTTCGCAGAAGTGAACGGGTAATGGTTGACAGGTGTGGCGCGGATTGGGTTCAGGGTGCCTGATCTGTAAGCGCTAATTTGAGCACACTGGATCGCTGCCTGTGCTGCATTGGGAACTAAAGACGGTTACTTTTTACCCCAGTTATTCCATGCCATGCGCA
>NZ_SORE01000057.1:2224-5828 GCF_004366595.1 Paraburkholderia rhizosphaerae | reverse complement strand
AACATCCACCGTCACTTACAACTACGACGCGGCGGGTAACCGCACGAGCGTGGTCAGCACGTCGCCTTCCTGATTCCAGAGGGTTTTCCATTTTCCGCATGTCATGCCGATCCGTTTGTTACGGAGGGGCAGTGTCGTGCGCAAAAAAGCAAAGCAGCAACGCAGGACCCGCAACACTGATCCCCGAGGAATCCGATGTCCGAAGTCGCACCACAACCTGTTCAGGCGCGCGGTGATCGAGCCGCACGCGATGGCGGAGCCGCTCGCCGTGTCGTACTTGCTGTGCTCGCGGGGCTGCTGGCCTCGTCTGTCGGCGTGGCCCATGCCGGCAACGTGCAGTTCTCCGGCACCACCGCGGCCGTCATCGATAGCAACGCTGGGGTGAACTCGCAGTCCGTCCAGCAGCAGCAACCGACGATACGCCGTGGCCACGACAAGCAGTTGTTGCGGGCAGCAGCCCCCACGCAACCGGCCGGGGAATTCGCGCCGCAGCCGGGTAGCGTGCGGGCGATCATGCCGCCGGTTACCGGAGACCTGGCCGCCGCGCACGACGAGCAGGTCGCGCGCGAGATGCCTGCGGCGGTGAACCTGAATGGCACGATCGCAACGCTGGCGAAGCTCGACACGCGGCGCAAGCCGGCCATGCCGGACAGCGTCCATCTGCAGAACTTCGCGCAACCGAAACCGGGTCTGTTGCGCAGTGCGGGCGTGACAGGCGCCAACGGCATCGTGACGAACGATGCGCCGCCGGGTCCCGCGTCGATCGACGAACTCGCGCGCGCATTGCGCTATCACCCGGACCTGATCTACCAGTTCGTGCGCAACAACATCGAAATCGACCCGGTGCGCGGCATTCACAAGGGCGCGCTCGGCGCGGTGCTCGACAACCAGGGCAGTGCGACCGATCAGGCGCAACTGATGGTGTCGCTGCTGCGCACGTCCGGTTTCGACGCACGCTTCGTGCGCGGCGTGATCCGGCTCAGCGCGCAGCAGTTCACCGACTGGTACGGTCTGCCGGCCAGCAATGTTTGCGCGGTGCTGAACCTGATGGGCCAGACGCAGATTCCGGTCTACAGCGTCAGCGCAACGCAGGCCGGCAGTTGTCCGGGGCTGAACGCGGCGATGACGGAGATTTCCGTCGAGCATGTGTGGGTGAAGGCCAGTATCGGCGGCACGTGGTACACGTTCGACCCAGCGTACAAGCCGCATACGATGCGTTCCGGCGTGGATCTGGGCGTTGCCGCGGGCTACGACGCACAGTCTTTCCTTACCACGGCAAAGGGCAGCTACGCGGGCGGCGATACCGTGAACGGCATCAATCGCAACGGTATCCGCTCGAACCTGCAGGCCTATGCAGGCAACCTCGCGAACTGGATCCGGAAGAACAAACCGGCCGCCACGCTCGCCGACATTATTGGCGGCAAGGCGATCATCCCGTTCTTCGGCGGTGCGCTGCGGCAGACGCAGAATCCGCTGCTCGATGCGCGCTGGACACCCGAGGAATGGGCCGACATTCCGGCGAACCTCAAGCCGACGGTGCGCATCCGCTACCAGGGCATCGACCAGACCTTCACGTCGGATGCGATCTACGGCAAACGCCTGACGATCACCTTCAACGCATCGAACCAGCCACTGCTCAAGCTCGACGGGGTGCAGGTTGGGGCGCCCGGCAGCGCGGTCGCGCCTGGCGCCGATAGCGTGGTGAGCTTCGTCGTCTGGCACAACGCGTACACGATGACCGAAGCGGACCACGCGTTCGACCAGCATATCAAGGGTGGCGGCACCTATCTTGTCGTCAACGGATGGGGGCCGACAGGACGCGGGCTGTCGCAAAGCTACCTGAAATATCTGGAGAATACGCGTGCGGCGGGCAATGCGGACACCAGCGAACCGGTGCTCGGCGCAAGCCTTGGCGTGCTGGGCGCGCAGTGGGTGTCGGAGACCACGCAGAGCGCGTCGATCACCGACCGGCTCGCGAATGCGTACACGGTGCAGCACCACCAGGTGGGACTGGCCGGGTTCGATAACGCGCCGTACGTCGATCTGCCGAGCAACATCAGCTCGACCCTCAACATGGCGGCCGATGCGACGCTGGAAAAAGCGGTGTTCGACAGCAATGCGATGCACCAGTCGATTCTCGAGTCGGCCGCGGTCAGCCAGACCTCGGGCGTGGCAGCGGTGTCGACGGTCAGACTGCTCGACCTCGCGATCAGCCAGGCGCGAGATATCTACGATGCGAACGCGGGCAACTTCAATACGATCCGCGGGAAGCTTCCTGCCAACTGTGCGCCGCATCTGGCGAACTTCCAGAACTATGTGAACCAGGGCTACCGGCTGCTGATTCCGTCGACCTGCCAGCTGACGGAAAACACGTGGAACGGCGCGGGCTATTTCGTGCTGGGCACGGGCAAGGTGCACCTGCTCGGTTCGATTATCGCGGGCGGACTGTCGGGCGGCTTTGCGACGAGGTCAGTGCCCGCGATCACGTATAACACGGTGACGATCGCCAGTGCGAAGACGCCGCAGGCGATGAACAACTTCAACGGTGGCAACAGTCTGGCCGGCGATCCGATCGACATGGTGCACGGCAACTTCCTGTACGAGCATCAGGACGTGAAGACCGGCTACGGCGAGTCGCCGGGTAGCCTGAATTTCCAGCGGCTTTACAGCAGCGGCATGAAAAACCAGACGGGCGCGCTGGGCAAGGGCTGGACGCACAACTACGACGTTCGCATGCGCACGTCATCGGACGGGTTTCTCGCGATGGGCAGCCGGCTCGCGCTCGATGCGGTCGCCACCATCGTCGAGCACAAGGCCACGCTCGATCTGCTGAGCGATCCGGCGGCGCCGGCCTACAAGTACCTGAGTGCGGTGGCCGCGCAGCGCTGGTTCGGCGAGCAGATTGTCGATAACACGAAGGTCGCGACGTTCGGCCTGAACAGCGACGTGTTCGTGCGTCTGCCGGACGACACGTATAGCGCGCCGCCGGGCAAGGCGCTACAGCTGGACATGACCGGCAGCGCCGCGTACTACAAAACACTAAGCGGCGCCATCTGGCAGTTCGACCTCGGAACGGGCAATGCGTCGCGCTATACGCAGGCCGATGGCGGGACGCTGGTGCTGACCTGGAGCGGGGGCCTGCTGACACGGGTCGAGAACAGCACCGGCCGGAGCCTCACGCTGAGCTACACGAACAACCGCCTGCAGAGCGTGTCGAGCCCGCAGCAGAGCGTGCGCTACACGTACGACGGCAGCGACAACCTCGTCAGCACGACCGATCCCGACGGCTTCACGACACGTTTCGAGTATGACCAGCCGGGGCGGATGACGAAGTTCTACCAGCCCGCGTTCCCGACCACGCCGGTGGTGACCAACACGTACGACACGCTGGGCCGCGTGAAAACGCAGACCAGCGCGGCGGGCAACCTGTTCAACTACTACTTTGCCGGCAACCGTAGCGAGGAAGAGGGGCCGGGCGGAACGAGCCGCACGCACTACATCGACGGCGAGAGCAACATCGTGCAGGTCGGGGACCCGCTGGGCCGCTGGACGCTCAGGGACTACGACGGGCAGAACCGGCTGGTGCGCGAGACGCGTCCCGAGG
>NZ_SORE01000057.1:0-1804 GCF_004366595.1 Paraburkholderia rhizosphaerae | reverse complement strand
GTACCGGCCGGTGCGCATCACGCAGAAAATCGACGCCACGCGCAGCACGTCGACGACGATCAGCTACGCGGCGGACTTCACGCCGTCGACGACGACCGAGGACGCGGACGGTCTGGCGGTGAAGACGGTGACGACCTTCGACAGCGAAGGGCGGCTTGTCACGAGCAAACGCGATGGCGTGGCGCTGGTGACGAACGCCTACGACAAACGCGGCAACGTCACGCGCACCAACGCGAACCTGCTGGGCGCCGACGAGGTGATGACGTACGACGCCGACGGTCGGGAGACGGCGCGCGGTGTGGCGATGGCGGGCGGCGCGATGGTGACCTGCCGGCGCTACAACGCGATGGGCGATGTGGTGCGCGTGTGGGGTCCGGCGAAGACCTCGGGCGTGAGCATCTGTCCGGTCGAAGCGGCGCCGGTGGCGATCACCGATACCGCGTACGACGACCATCACCGTGCGTCGCGCGTGACGCGGTATCTGGCGGCAGCGGAGGGCGGCAACCGGGTGACCGATACGGTGTACAACGCGGACGACAGCGTGAAGAGCGTGCGGCGCGCTGTTGGCACCGGACAGGAACAGGCGTACGCGAGCTACACGTATAACGCGAACGGGACGGTGGCGCTGATCACCGACGCGAAGGGCAACACGACGGTGAACCTGTACGACGGTCATGACCGGCTGTATCGCACGCACTATCCGCTGGAGGGTCAGCCTGGGATGGGCGACGCGAATAACTACGAGCAGTACACGTGGGATGCGAACGGGAACCTGGTCGCGCTGAGAAAGCGCAACGGGCAGACGGTCACGCAGGGGTTCGATGCGCTGGACCGGCTCGCGACGCGCACGTTTGCGGGCGGGGCGGGCAACGTGCAGTACGGCTACGACCTGCGCGGGCTGAAGACAGCGTCGCAGTACAGCGACGGCAGCCATACGGTGACGAACAGCTACGACGGGCTGGGGCAGCTGACGCAGACCAGCGCGGCGGGGCGCACCTTGCGCTACACGCGTGATGCGGCGGGCAATGTGACGGATATCGCGTGGCCGGACGGGTTTCATGTGGCGACGACGTACGACAGTTACCGACGCCCGGTGCAGCTGCTGGAGAACGGCACGGCAAGTCTGGCGAAATACAGCTACGACACGCTGAACCGTCGCACGCAGGTGGAACTGGGCAACGGCACGCGCACGGAACTCGCGTATGACGCTCAGGGCGGACTGTCGACGCTGAACCACCGCTTCACCAGCAGCACGGAGGACTGGCTGGCGAGCCTCACGCGTAATCAGCTGGGCGAGATCCGTCAGGCGAGCGTGACGAACAGCCGCTATGCGTGGACCCCGGCGGCAGCAAGCACGGCGTATGCGGCGAACGCGCTGAACCAGTACACGGCGGCGGCGGGCAAAGGCGTGATGCACGATGCGAACGGCAACCTGACAGGCGACGGGGTGTGGACGTACGGCTACGACCTCGATAACCGGCTGAAGACGGCGAGCGGTGCGGGCACGAACGCGACGCTCGCGTATGACCCGGAAGGGCGGCTCGTGCGCACGACGGTGAACGGGGTGGACACGACGCTGCTGTATGACGGGCAGAACCTGGCGGCAGAGTATGACGGTGCGGGGACGCTGACGCGGCGGTATGTGTTCGGGCCTGGGCTGGATGCGCCGCTGGTGCAGTATGAGGGCGCAGGCACCAATGCAAGGAGCTGGGTGTATGCGAACCAGCAGGGCAGTGTGGTGGCGCTGGCGAATGGCAATGGGGTGACGACGGGTGGTCAGGGGTATGGGCCGTTCGGGGAGACG
>NZ_SORE01000056.1 GCF_004366595.1 Paraburkholderia rhizosphaerae | reverse complement strand
GGTGACGGTCGATATAAAGAAGCGTCGTGCCGTCGTCTTCGGTGTGGACCACGTGGCTGTTCCACAATTTGTCGTAGAGAGTCTGTGCCATGGTATGCGGGGATCGTAGTGGCTACATTGCAAAGCTGTCTGCAGATTATGCCACGCAGCGCGCGTCGGCTGCGCGCGAAACCCTGAAAAAACCGATAGAAAACAGTAGCTTGGCTGGTAGTGTCGATACCTGTATCGACGTTACCCGGCAGCGCGCGATACGGTCGTCCAACCGTCAATGAATTCAATCGATTAGCAGAGTTGGCGTAAAAAATGTATCGCTGAGCCGCCGTGAACGCGTGCTGGGCGGCTAACTTCACGCGCCCAACAAAGCAAAAGCCGACAGATTTTCATCTGTCGGCCACTGAGATTCAACGCTGGCAAATCACACCGAAGTGTCACGCGATAAAGCCGCTCAAACCACATCCCCCGATGTGGCTGCGCGTCGCGCGGCGGACTGCGTTGACGCCTTCTTCACCGCCTTGGCATTGCGCGGCGCGCGCCCGGCGCCCGCTGCGATCCGGGTGCGAAAACGCTCGCGGTATTCAGTGGGGTTGATTTGCAGACGGCGCGCGAAAACGCGTCGAAGCGCATCGGTGCTCTCAAACCCGCAGCGCCTCGCAATTTCGCGCAACGACAATTCGCTGCCTTCCAGATAACGTCGCGCAGCGTCGATGCGCGCATTGCTCAGGAAGGTAATCGGTGTCACACCGCATTCGCGTATGAAAGTCCGCGCGAGATTGCGCGGACTCATGTGAAGGCGTTCGGCGAGCGATGTCACCGTGTGATCGACGTCGAGATTGTCGAGAATGTACTGCTGTAGCGTACCCGCCTGCGACCCAGGCGCCGCCTGCGACTCCAGTAGCGGACTGAACTGCGACTGCCCGCCCGCGCGGCGCAGATAAACGATCAGGTATTTCGCGACATCGAGCGCCATCGCTTTGCCGAAATCTTCCTCGATCAGCGCCAGCGAAAGATCGATGCCCGCGGTGACACCGGCTGTCGTATAGATGCTGCCGTCGTTCACGTAAATGTGATCCGGTTCGATACGCGCCTTCGGAAAGGTCGCCGAAAGCCTCGGCACATCCATCCAGTGCGTCGTCACCACGCGGTTATCCAGAAGTCCGGCGGGTCCGAGCGCGAATAGCCCGTTACAGATCGCGCAGACGCGTCTGGCGCGCCGGTATTGCTGCCGCAACCATTCGCCGAGCGCCGGGTCGTCGAACGCATCGAAGATGCCGGGGCCGCCAGGCACGATAATCGTGTCGAATTCGGGACAGAGGTCGAAGATCGTGCGATCCGGCGTTACCGTCAGGCCGCTCGACGAATGGACCGTGCCACGCGTGGTCCCTATCGTGAGCATTTCGTACTCGCATTCGCCGCGACTGAGCACCTTCACTTCGCTGAACGCGTCGCGAGGCCCGGCGATATCGAGCAGCTGGAAACCGGGAAACACCAGCATGCCGATCTTGATGCGTTTCATCGAGTTCACTTGCGCATGCCTGAAACAGTTGGACATCGGTCGGAGTGTCGCGCGGCGCTGCGTCGTGCTTGCTACATCTACACCGCACGACATCCCGCTCAGGCGGTGGCAACGTCCCGCTCGTAACCTCTGAGTTTATAGAGCAACGCGGAGACGATCCATCCGACAATAAATATTCCGACGATCGCGTAGCCAAGTGTGCCGAAGTTGTCATTGAGCGAATCGACGATGTGCCAGAACGGTCCCGACAAACCCAGCACCTGCGACGCGATGCCCAGCGCCTCGATGCCGCCGATCAGCAACGCGATGACTGTCGAGATCAACGTGATCGTCAGGTTGTAGTACAGCTTGCGCAGCGGCTTCACGAACGCCCAGCCATACGCGCCCAACATCAGGATTCCGTCGGTCGTGTCGACGGTCAGCATGCCGGCCGCGAACAGGCACGGGAACACAAGAATCGTCCAGATCGAAAAACCCGCGGATGCCTGTGATGCGGAGGTACCGAGCAAGGCCACTTCGGTCGCGGTTTCAAAACCGAGCCCGAACAGGATGCCAAGCGGCAGCATCAGCCAGCTCGACCGGACCAGACGAAACAGCGGCCTGAACATGCGTGCGAGAACATTGCCGTCGAACTGCAGCAGCCGCGCATCGTCGCTGCGCGGTGCGCGTCCGTTTTTCATCTGACGGAACGCATGGATCAGGTCGGTGAGCAATACAACGTTGACTGCGCCGATCGCGAGCAAAAACGATGCGGACACGACGGTGCCGATCATCGCGCCGGCTTCCCTGAACGTGTCGAAATGATGGACCAATGCCTTCGTGGCCAACGCGACGACGACCGCGCCGACAATCACCGTTAGCGAATGCCCGAGCGCGAAGAAGAACCCGACCGAAACCGGGCGCTTGCCATCGTTCATCAGCTTGCGCGTGACATTGTCGATAGCGGCGATATGGTCCGCATCCATCGCATGACGCAGGCCAAAGCTGTACGCGAGAAACGCGGTCCCCACCAGCGCCGGCGACGCGCGCAGGACCACATATGCCCATACCCACGCGAACAGGTTGATCAGCGCCAGCATCACATACATCGTGACGATTCTGGCTCGCGTTGAAACGGTGCCGCGTTCGGTTCCGGTTTGCGTAGTCATCAAGCGGGTCCTATGCAGTAGATGCGGGTTGGAGTTGCTGATCACGACGCGGCAGCGGACGCGGGTCTGCGTGCGGTCAGCACGCGCTGGAGCTCGTCCGCGGATAACGTGCCGCTCGACTCGATCACGCTGACCAAAGCTTCGAGAAAGCGCTCGTAATAGTCCCAGCGCGGCTGGTTCGCGCATTCGATCGCTTCCCATCGGGCGATCGATGCGATCAGGCATTGCCTGAATTCTTCCCACTCGAAACACCCCGCCTTCGACAGCGACAGCGCAAGGCCGAACACGTCCCGCTCCCAGCGGTCCGTGAAGAACAGCTTGCCGTCGAGGTGCGGCGGCGCGTCAGATTCGCCGAGCATCGATGCCGCGGCATATTCCTCGAATCGCATGAACATCGCGCGCTCCCTGTCAGTGTGGCGCCGCGACCAGTGCGACGCCCATCATCGATTCCGGCGTAACCAGACCGGCGAGCGCGTCCTCACTCATGCCATCCGTATTCGCCGGGCGCTCGGGGATGACAAACCAGCGGATCTGCGCGCTACTGTCCCACACCCTCACCTCCTTGGCATCCGGCACGGCGACGCCGAATTCGCGCAGCACGGCGCGCGGTTCGCGCACACCGCGCGCGCGAAACACCGGGTCCTTGTACCAGTACGGCGGCAAACCCAGCACCGGCCACGGATAACACGAGCATAGTGTGCAGATGATCAGGTTATGCACGTTTTCGTCATTGGCGACGGCGGCCATGTGCTCGCCTTCGGCACCTGCCATGCCGACCGGCAGATCGAGTTCGGCAATCGCGGCCGGCGTGTCCGCGATCAGCCGTTTCTTGTAATCGGGATCGACCCACGCACGCGCGACGATTTTCGCGCCGTTGAACGGACCCGCGACCGTTTCGAAATGACGCAGCACCGTGTCGACCGAATCGCTGCCGATCACACCTTTCTCGATCAGCAGCGCCTCGAGCGCACGCACTTTTGCCGCACTGGTCGACTCGCGATCTTCCGGAAAATCAAACATTTCACTCATGTCGTTTGCCCTCGTGATTCAGTTAACAGCCAGCACGTATGCTTCGTACAGGTCCGCGTAAATCGTCGTATTGGGTTCGGTTTTATCCGGGCCCCAGATCTCGGTCGCATCGAATGCAACCCGGTAGACGGCCATCGGCTTGCCGACGCCGTCGACGCCGGTCGAAACGAAGTACGAGAAGTCGCCGGGATAGACAACGTCGACGGTGCCGGTCTTGTTGCGCAGATAGCCAGGAAGGCGCGTGTGATCGACGGGTGCGGGGTCGGCAATGCGAACTGTGTCACCCGCTGCAAAGCGCGGTGCATGAGCCGGTTCGTGATATCCGGAGTCGCCCTGCTGCAGATACGTGTTGATTTGCGTCGCAAGTGGCGCGTTCGGACGATCCGGTAGTGCTGCATCCGGATGAGCACGGTAAAACGCGGTTTTCTCCGTGAGTTCGTCGGCACGGATATAGCCCGCGTCGATAAAGAATTGCGCGATACCGCCGAGCCACTTCTCGTAGTAGCGGAACTTGAAGTACTCGAACGGCTGCATGCGTTCCGCGCCGGTGCGCAGCGACGCCCACGTCCAGTCGCTTTTGAAACGGGTCGGCAGATCCTTGACCGGATACGCACGCAACGCATCGGCCAGATGCGCGCTTTCGGCCATCATTGCAGTGTGAATACCAAAGATGCGCTGCTCCCACGGTTCGGCGAAAACTCGAGTATCGAGATTGACCGGCCCAAGGTTCTCGATACCTCCGATATGGTGCTGTAGTTTCACGGTGTGCTCCCAACGGGTAATGAATGCCCTGCGCGGTAACGCGCATGGATTGCAGGATGCGGGTTCTTAGTTGCGCTCGCGACGCACGGTGCGTCGCTTAATGCGGAAAATCCGCGACGGTCATCGAGGCAGTTCGCTTCGTCGCGTCGGCAACCGCTCGGGAACGCGCAGCCGGGTCTGCGACGCAATCGAGCAGTCCTGCGCGGAGCGCGTCCGCATCGAGCGCGCGACCGATCATGACAAAGCGGCTCGCCCGCGCTTCGCCGGCTGTCCAGCGCTTGCCGAAACTGCTTTCCATTAGCATGTGCACGCTGTGAAAATGCACGCGCCGCGCTTCGCCGCTCACGTTCAACACGCCTTTCATCCGCAGCAGCGATGCGCCCTGCGATTGCACGAGCTGATTCGCCCAGCGATTGAAGCGGACCGCATCGAGCTCGGCTTCGATATGAAATGCGCAGGACCCGATGCTGGTGTCGTGCTCATGGTCGTGCTCATCTTCAGAGAGCAGGCCAGGCTCGACGGCGAGCAGGTTGTCGATCGAGAAACCGCGCTGGCCGATCAGCCGGTCAATCTCTGCTGCGGAGCGCGTCACGAACTCCAGCGCCGCAGTCGGATTTAGTCCGCGGATGCTTGACTCGAGTGCGGCGAGGCACGATGGCGTGACGAGATCTGTCTTGTTGATCACCACGTGATCGGCGAACACAATCTGCTCGCGCGCGATGTCATCGCTCAGTTGGTCCCGTGCGTGGACTGCGTCGACTATTGCGATGACCGACTCCAGTTCGACGCGCTCGCGCACGTCCGGGTCGGCGAGGAAAGTCTGTAGTACCGGCGCAGGGTCCGCGAGGCCAGAGGTTTCCACAATCAGTCGTTCAAGAACGTCGCCGTAACGCTCGAGCAGTTCCAGCACGCTCGCGACGAGATCGCTGCGCACCGTGCAGCACACACAGCCGTTATTGATTTCGATGACGGCTTGCTCGTCCGCGACGATCAATTGCCCATCGATACCGACTTCCCCGAATTCGTTGACGACGATGCCAATCGACATCGGTCGCGTGCGCTCGAGAATATGGTTGACGAGGGTCGTTTTGCCCGCGCCAAGAAAGCCTGTGACGACCGTGGTGGGTATTTTCCTGAGACGCATCGTGTGACCTCGTGTGTCGCTTGTGGCACTGATATATCAACAAGATAAGGCTTTTTGTGCCGCAAAAACTCGGTTGTCCCGCTCAGTGGCGACGTTGTCAGAAACCCAAGGTCGCGATGGCGAAAAATGTTGGAACCGTCCAATACGGACAGAATCTGCGCGGCCTACGTGGTCGTTCGGCGCATGCCGCGCATGCAGCGCCTCAAGCTAGCTCACGCGCGCGTCGCGGTCGAAGGTCAGTGCATTTCCGGCTAGCTCGGACACCAGGCCGAACACCGCGCCGGTCACGAGCGCAGGGGCAGCGACAACAGCCGGATTCGACAAGCCTGACGTAGTGATCGCCTTGCCGGTCGCTACCGTTGTGCCGACGGTCGACGCAAAGCCCCAGACAATCGCCGGCAGCACGTCCAGCAGCTTGATTTTCGATGCCTGCACCATCGCCGCGCTGCCGATGCCGACGCAAATCGCAATCGCGATGTCGCTTTTGTTCGTTGTCGCGATCGCAAGCAGGGTCAGCGAACTGATTAGCAGGCCAGTGAGATTGGCTGCGAGACTCTTCACAAACCAGAATTCAATCGAACACACGGGCGAAAATGCAAAACGCCTCAACGGCGATCGAGCCGTTGAGGCGTTTGTTTCTTGCAGTCTGGCGCGACTGCGGCGTTATGCACCGCGCCGCACGCGACTGCGGAAGCGTCGCGCTTAGCGCTTCGCGAGCGGCTTCGCTTCGCGCGCGGTCTCGCCGATGAACAGCTGACGCGGACGGCCAATCTTCTGCTCCGGATCGGCGATCATCT
>NZ_SORE01000055.1 GCF_004366595.1 Paraburkholderia rhizosphaerae | reverse complement strand
CCGAGCACGACAAACACCGGCACGGCGCAAACCAGCACCAGCTTGTCGTAGTAGTTCATGAACGGGTGGTAGCGCGTCAGCGCAAACCCCGCGCCCGCCACCAGTGCGAGTGCGAATAGCCAGTCGAATGGCGTGGAGCGTGTCAGACGCGATTCGGCCGCGCGGCGCAGCCAATGGTTGTGTGGCTGCATGCGCTCGGTCCGCGAGACACGCGGCGCTGAAACGGAACGGCTCATGATTGAGTCCTCGTCGGTTACGTGAAGCGATTGAATCGTCGGGTAAGGGCTAAGGCCCACGGGATTGGCGACCACCGTCCGCCGGACCATGCCTCTCGAGCTGCTCTAAACCGGCTCCATCCAGGTGCTCGTCAACGAGTCCGCCCAGACGTTCGAATTCGTGCGTGACGTCGAGCGTACCGCGCATGGAAGACATCGCGACCAGCACGTGCGTACCTTGTTCGGTCTTCCGTACGAGGAACCATAAGCGGCGCTCGCGTACATAGAACATCGCAAAGATACCGGCAACCAGCATCACGCTGCCGACAATGACGATGGGCTCGCCTGGCGCGCGGGTCACTTGCAGTATCGACGCCTGAACCTGGCGGAAGGTGTTGAGCTGATAGAGAACGGGCGCGCCATAAAATGTGCTGTCCGACAGCGCGTCGACGGCCAGCGCGACAAACGCATCATCATTTTCCGCATGTTCGCGCATCGGCAAACCGCTTCGCGCGCGCGACAATTGCCACAAGTCCCAGGTTACACCTCGAAGCGTGCGCAAAACGGAGACCGCCGCTTCGCGCCGCTCGTGCGGTGTAGTCGTCGCGTCAATGTACGCGGCGACAGCGCGGTATCCGCCACCGCCCGGTTGCGACGTTGAATCGTTCTTCGCCTGAGCGCCGCCCGCGAACCGGCCCAGCAGATCCTGTACATGTCTTTCCAGTTCGTCGCGTTCGTGCGGCGGTGAATCCGGCAAGGTTCGCTGCGCAAAGCGCTGCGCGGCTTGCGCTCGCATCGCCGGCAACGAGAGCGCGGCGCGCAACGCTACCCATTGACGAACCGTACCCTCGTCGTCAGCCGGAATACGGATATATTTGAATGGTTCGCTTTCCTCGGTGCGCACGCCGGCGAGAAAGACGCGTGCGCCATCGCTATCCATTGGCAGCATGAAGTTTCTGAACTCCCGCGCCTGGCCGGCGCGGTCGCGCACCTTGTACTGAATCGACGGGCCGATGTTCCGCTTGTCGACCGGCCTGTTTGATTTCGCACCCGAACCGAGCAATGCGCCCATCGTGTGCAACAGTGCATGCGTACGCGTATCAGACGACGCATCGGCGTTGTCTTTACCGTCGATATCTTCGACGTTGATCGCGCGGAAGTCGGTGAACTCGACCGACCGGCCACTATCACCTGCTATCCGCGAATCGATCCGGTCGCTGCCGCCCACCACACCGACAGCTGCGTAACCTTGGGCATCCGGGCCCAGCATCGGCCACGCAGTCAGATTGAGTACCGAACCGCCATCCTGATAGCCGGATTGATAGATTGTCACCCCGTCGTGGGTAAACGGCCGATTCACCGACACCGTCGCGTGCACCGGCTTGCCGCCGTCGTGATCAGTCAGGACGATGTCGCTCAAAAAGCCCTTCGGCATACCCGTGGAGTAATAGTCGACCCTGAAGCGTTCGAGTTGAATCGAAAAAGGCAACGCCTGAAGCAGCGACTCCCCTTGCTGAAATAATGTCGCCGATTCGACCTGTTTGCCTTCGGCAACCCATGCGTAACCGCGATACGCCGGATTCCATGCCGCAAGCCGATGCGACTCAGCATCGCCGCTCTCGATCGCATCGGATGGCGTCCAGGTCTTATGAAGCACCCAGCGTTGCATGGCCACCGGCAGTTCGCTATCGAGAAGACCGCCGAGGCAGATCACGATGACGCCGATATGCGATGACAGATAGCCTAGCCGGCTCCATGTGCCGCGCTTTGCGGCAATCAGCGTCGAGTCAGCGCAAACCTCGCGGGCGACGAACCGGTAGCCGAGTTTGCCGCACATGTTCTTGATCTGAGCCACCACCTGGTACGGCGCACCTGCTACGGTGAGCTCGCGGTGAAGCCTGTGCGCGCGCAATCCTCGCTCGTGCACGCGGTCTTTCCATGACCGCATGTCGGCAAGAATCTTCCGACCGTTTCTCCATACGCACAACGTGATAGAAACAATCAGAAAGGCGAGGATAAGAACGAACCACCATGCGTCGTAGACGTCAAAAATGCCCAATCCCCGAAACACGTCGGCCCAGAACGGACCGAATTCGTTCACGTAGTTCGGATACGGGTCACCTTGCTCGACCACGGTGCCGATCGTGCTGGCAATCGCCAGCACGACGAGCAACGCAATGGCAAAGCGCATGGAGCCGCCAAGTTCGAGCACGCGGCGCATCGCCGGCTTGCCCAACCTCGCCTTTTCATTGGCGGTTACAAAGCCCATTTTTCCCTCACACCGCAGTTTCGCCGGATCGTTCGATCCGCTGGGTCGCGTAGTCGCATCGGGCGCGCCGCACGAGCCTCGATCATTTTCCGGTTGCCTCGGGCTGCGCACCCGCACTCGCGAAAAAGCGCGCGGCGGCGCTGATTTCCGCATCCGTCATATTGCGCACGATGTTGCGCATCTGTGCATCGATATCGTTGTGGCGCTCGCCGTTTGCAAAGGCCGTCAACTGCGTGTGCAGATAGGACTCGCTCATGCCCTGCAGTAACGGCGCGGCCGCCTTGTGGCCAACGCCCCCGTGGCAAGTTGCACACGCCACGACGTTTCTCACCGGCGCGCCATGTGCGACGATCGGCGGTGCGGCGTGCTCGACCCCGTAACGGCGCGGTGCGGAGGCCTTTCTCGAGCCGAAGAACATAGCGATATCGCGCGCTTCGCGCTCGGTGAGGCTCGCTGCGATCGTCGTCATGATCACGTTGGTTCGCGCGCCCGATTTGAAGTCGAGCAGTTGCTTGTAGAGGAACGCCGCATCTTGCGCCGCGAGATCGGGCGCCACCGCCAGGCTAGCGTTGTGACAACCCGAGCACCGCCACACGAGCGCGCCGCCGCGGGCCGCCGCTTCGCTATCCGCAGCGCGCAACAACTGCGGCGTCACCGTGACCGTGCTTCTGGTCTCGCCCGGCACCGACACGCCGCTGCTTTGTGTGAACCATTGGCGCGGCACGCCGGCCGCGCTGCAGATCGCGTTCCAGATACCTTGAAACTGCGGGTCACGCTGCGCGGACGGCAACCAGACAAAGCCGATCAGTGCCGACACGACCAGGATCGCGAGCATGCCGCCCGCGGCTGCGACCGACCAGCGGTTATGCAGCGAAAAGATACGCTCGCTATCCATGGCCGCGTTCCTGCGTGACCGGAATCGCCGGCACCGAGGTACCGGCGCGCGTGAGCAGCGACACGACGGGGTATCCATAGTTGAACACGGTCAGCCCGATCATCAACGCGAGCCACAGGCGAAAACCGTTCAATGCGCCCGGCAATGCTTCGCTTTGATGGACCGCGACGCTGAAGCGGTAGCTGGCCGATTCGACGCGCGGGGATCGATGTCCGCGCAACAGAATCGCCACAAACAATACAGCCGATGCGAGTACGACGAGCGCACCCACGACCGAGATGATCACGGGCACAGCCTGTGCGGCAATTTCGCCGTTCGTATAGTCGTAGTAGGCCATACGCCGCGGCATGCCTTGGATACCGGTGAGATGCCACGGAAGTGTGAGCACGAGCATCCCGATGAACCATAGCCACAATTGCACACGCATCAGCTTGAAGTCTCTCATCGCACGGCCGGTAAGATGGGGCCACAGGTCGTACGCGATCGCGAAGTACATGATGACCACGGCGCCCGCGAAGATCAGGTGAAAGTGCCCGGTTACCCACTGGGTATTGTGGATCGTCGAATCAAGCTGGTAGCTCATGTTGATGAGACCGCCGGCGCCTCCAAAGCCCAGCATGATGAACGAGAAGCAGACTGCCAGCATCATCGGGTTGTCCCACGGCAGGGCCTTGAGCCATCGCAGCTTGCCGGTTCCGCCGCGCATGCGCGCCGCGATTTCGACCGATGCGCAGATCGTAAATACCGTCAGCAACGTCGGAATCGCGACGAGCGCGGTAAACACCGAATGCATGAACTTGAAACCCGATCCCACTTGAGGGTCGGCGAACAGGTGATGAATACCGATCGGCATCGACACGACCAGAAACAGCACGAACGCGATTCGCGCCATCGAATCGCTATAGAGTCGGCCACCGATCGCACGCGGGATAATCGTGTAATACGCGATGTAGGCGGGCATCAGCCAGAAGTAGACGATCGCGTGCAAGGTCCACGAAAAGAAGACGCGCGCGAGTCCTGCATCAACGGTGGATTTGAATCCCAGCGCCACGGGAAGGACCTGGAAAATCAGTTCGATCGCGGCGCCGACCGCCGTCCAGCCCCATAGATACGCGCTCGCGACGCTCGCGAACATCGCGAGCGGAACCGGCTCGCCGCGATGCGCGCGTTTCCACACAAACAGGTTGATCGACATCAGTGCGACCCAGATCCACGAGCCGACGACGATTAGCACGACGCCTACGTAATAGAGCGCGCTGCCGATCAGCGGCGGGTAGAACGTGTAGAGCACCGAAGCCGTTCCGATCGCGATCGCAGTCACTGCCATGACGAGACCCGCGAACACCATCGTGAAGCCCGCCCACGCCCACCGCACACCGACGAGCGTCATCCCTAGTGAAAGCTCGGTAATTGCATAGCCGAAACCCATCGCCACTAATGTCGGAAACACATAGCCCATCGTCGTGCCGTGCGCGGTCACCGATCGGTAGTAGAGGTCCGGATCGTTGAGCCATGGATGCAAAGGACTGCGTGCATACATCTGCCACGCCCCGAGCACGAGCGCGACGGCGAAACTCGCGAACGCAAGCCAGAAATGAGCTAGCACGAGTCGTCGGTTAGCGGGCACAGTTCAACCTCCGTCCGCCGCTTCGGCGCTCGAGCTCGTCAAAAGCCTGCTTGTCGATTACCTTGACGTGCGCCCACATACCTTGATGGCCGGTTCCACAGAATTCGTGGCATGGCATCAGATGCTCGGCGGGCTGTTTGAACGTCGTGTGAAACGTGGACACGTAGCCGGGTTCTATCATCGAATTGATATTGGTTCCTGTAATCAGCATGCCGTGAATCGCGTCGGCGCTGGTTGCGCGAAACGTGACCGGCACGTTCGCCGGTACGAGGATGCATTGAGGCGTGAACGAGTATTGCTGTGCAACGATACGTACCGTGACCGATCCGTCCGGCTCCGATACGCTGCCCAGATTGCTTTCGATGAATTCGCCGCTCCTGTTCAGCGTCTCGGGCTGAACCGTTTCGACGCGTGAAGGCGGCATCATCGCCTGGTGCAAGCCGGTAAACACCACGATAGCCACCAGCACGAGCACAATCGCGCTCATCAGCAATGCCCATTTCCGTTCAATGCGTGCGATGACGCTCCCCACATCGGGCTGCTTTTCGGGCGTACTCATTGAATGACACCGCGCGGCAAAAACACGAGGAAGTAAAAGGCAAACCAAAGCGCGAAGACGATCGCCGTTGCTATCCCGGCAAGTACGATCGCCCCCGATGGCCCGGCGCGTACGATGCTTTCGATATCGGTCTGGTGCTCGTCGCTAACAATCATGTTGCTTTTAGTTCGGTCAATGAGGATAGCTTCGGTCAGATGGTGTGGCCGCACAGAAGAACCCGCCGGGTTCATATGTGCGGCCCGTCGAGTTACTCGTGGGGTTAAGGGGTCTTCGTATCGTCGTCGAGCAGACGGTAAAACTGCGTCCACACCTCATCTTTTTTCGCGCTCGCGAGGTGGCAATACGCGCACTCGCTCTTAGGCTTGACCGATGCCGTTAACGCCTTTGGCTCATGATGGTTGAAATTGAAATAGCCCCAGCCGCCTGTTTCCGGAAACCGTTTCGAGTCTTTGACCGTCACGTCGGCACCATTGAACGCGCCCGGAAAGTAACCCCGGCCGGACGGTTCGGTTCGCGAGCCATCGGGAAACTGACCTTCCTTTGTCAACTGAAGCTCCTTGAAGAAGATGGTGCCTTCGGGAAATGTCCCAGTCTTCTTGTAGATCGCGTAGGAGCCAGGCTCGATATAGACGTTGTGGTACTCCGGAAAATTCGCCTTGCCGCCATTGAGTGCATTCGGGGTAAGCGGCGAGCCGACATACACCCATTCGTGGAAGTTCTTCGGAAGCTTCAGATCGCCTGAAGCGGTGTACTCGGGCAAGTAACGCGCCGGCTCCCCCTTGCTTCCCGTTGTCGCGGATTGCGCGAGCGCCGGCAGGGGCGACAGGGTCAGCAAAACCGCTGCTACAGCAATGGAATTAGCGATCCTTAACATACACGTCCTCTTTTAAAAAATTCGAAGAACCACGTGGAGCTTAATTACCGGACTCCACTCTCTTTTGGGAGGATGAAGCTACATCAACCCACAGCCGGATTTAACTCTACGCTGCTAGCGAGTTCAACTAGAACGATGTATGTCGTTTGATACACACGTATATCGACCATCTCAGGCGACTACATTAACGATGGCGAAACCGGCGGCGACCGGTCTACGTTCACCTATGTGAACGATGGTCTGATGCGAAGGCAACCTCGTGACACGTGTTCAATGCGCGCTCGACCTTGCGCCTGCGTCCGTCGAGGCGATGAGATGAGAATTATGGAAAGGCCTCGCAGCCGCCCGAAGGGATGGGCGCCGGGGCCTACAACAGAGATGCGCCACGCGCGATCAGTACTGTTCAGAAACGATAACGGCGCATTTGCGCGTTCGTGTTCACGCGAGGACCGTAGCGAATTTCACCAACACGCGGGCCGCGGACCTCACGCGCGCCATCGGTTTCATTCAGACCCATTCGCGCGGCACGAGGAAGTCGGTTTGCAGCCGCGCTTCGGGCGTGCCCGGCTCCGGCTGCCAGTCATAGC
>NZ_SORE01000054.1 GCF_004366595.1 Paraburkholderia rhizosphaerae | reverse complement strand
ATACTCCGTCACACGTCCATCGAAATCCTGCTCCGATACGAGCCGCCCGTACCCGTCATACGCAAACCGGTATTCGCCGCCGTTCTCGTTACGCAACGTGATGATCTGGCCCAGCCGGTTCCACGCATACTCGAGCGTATCGCCCAGCGCGTTCACGCGCGCCGCGAGCAGCCCGGCGGCCGAGTAGCGGTACTGCGTGCGACGGTTCAGCGCATCGGTATGCGCAAGCAACCGCCCCGGCGCTTCCAGCGCAACTGGCGAAGGCGCACCATGCCGCCGCTTTATCCGTGGATGAAGCTCGCAGGGCGGTGGATTGAGCACGCAGGCTTCACACCAGGGCAGCGCGTAAGGATCAGCGTTGAGCACGGGCGGCTCACTATCACCGCCGATTAATGAACGAAGGGCCGCGTTAGCGGCCCTTCGTGTTACTGAAGCTCAGTTACGAACAGCAAGTCTCCATGATCATTTTCTGCTATCAGCCATGAGAGGTCGTGCGCAACAACGTAATACTCGAAGTACCGACATTCTTTGATGATTTCAGCGATCGCCTGGACCGGAACATCGAAGACAAATTTCTCTTCATTACTTTCGTCCACCACAAACCATACATTCTTGGTCGATGTTGGGGCTAGTTCAGAAATACGCAAATATCCGTTGTTGTCCTCGCAGTGCAATACGGCAGGCTTGATCTTGAAACTTAGCCACCAAGCACGCGGATCGCCGGCGACGAATGTCCTTTGAATCTTTTCTAACAGCTCTTTTTTATCGACCGGTTGCTCATCAGTCAGCCCGCATTTTCTTAATGCAGTGGAAAGTTCTGCCCGGAAGTCGTCAGCGTCTAGATTATTCATAATCTGATTTGCCTCACAGTTTTTGGTCCGGCCTATGAGGATGCTGCGGCCCCTCATAAGTAATGTTGCCGCGCTTGCACCCACACCCTCGTTTTCCAGCACTCTGCCATCCAACGTGCGGCTTATCGTGACCTTGCGTTGAGTCCATATCTGCATGAGGAGCGTCATAAGCAACCTTAGCGCCACCTACGCCTTTGAACTCAACAGCAGTACCCGTAACGGGATCCATTTTAGAGAACGAGACGTTATCGGGATTTGTCATCCCGGCACGCTCAAAGGCTTCACGTCTTGCTCTATCGAAGTCAGGGGCGTTGGTAACAGTTGCTAAGCCAAGCGGATCAATACAGCTTATCGGATTGGGTGCCTATTGATACGAAAGGCTGCGACAATAGCCTTTTCGCTTACAACTCGTTGCTCAGAAAGGCTTTCAGTTCTGCCTCCGACAATTCGAACTCAGGTCCCGCATCCATTCCTTTAAGGAAGTTCACTACATGCTCTAGGCGAGGGTCATCAAAGGAATGATCCAGATAAAACTCGTACGCGTAGCGCGCGACCTTATATGGAGCATAGCCCTCCAGTTCGAGGAGCACGCGCAGGCCATTGAGAAACTGCACTTTCATGTCAGACATGACGGTTTATCCTTATGGACATCTCGATGTTGCTCTACCAGAAGCCGTAACCTTGCCTTGATCGATATCCGCTTTTGTCGGCGGGTAGTGAGGCAAGTCTAGTACCTCGCCATTATTCATCTTGGGGTGAACTCGGTTGACCTCGCCAGTCTGATTGTATGTCTCTTCCCACGACCGGACTTGGCCCGTTTCAGGATTCCATTCGGTGACGTGCGAACGTCCACGAGTAGGACCAGGTTTTAGAGCGGGAACCTCAGCATCGTAATATCTGACTCTCCCGTCAGGGAGATGTCGTGTGTTGGCTGCGCCTCCCTGCGCCTTCTGAAGCGCTCGCAGCTTACGTGCGAGCTTATCTGCTGGACTGTCGCATCTAAGCCCCAGCGGATCGATCCAGCTTATCGGATTGGGTGCGTATTGATACGCATTGACCCCACCCGCCAGCCCAATCGGGTCCTTGCTAATAAACCGCCCGGTGCCCGGATCATAATACCGATGCCGGTTGTAGTGCAGCCCCAATTAGCTCGATGTTGCACTTGACTCTTGCGATCCCTGCCGGGTGAGGGCTAACATCTACTTCGCATTGCGATTTATTTCGTCAATCAGATTATCTATCCCAGGATATTTATTGGCCCGCAAAACCTCTGCCCAATGAAGAGCACCTTTAAGATCGCCATTCATATAGAGGATTTTTGCCAGATTGAACTGCGAAATTTCATCTCCTGCTGTTGCTGCGAGTTTCAACCATCTGATAGCCTGATCTTGATCAGAAGCCACTAGCAAATAGTATTTGTATAGTTTAACCGCCGAAGCGATGTCGCCGTCGGTGGCTCGTACAGATTCCTCGTCAACCTGCTCTTTCGATAGAAAGTATATCGAACCAGTCGAAGTTGGTGCGTCATCAGATGGGCTTGACATGTCACCTCCAAATGAAGAATCAACCATAATAATAAGTAGCGCAAGGCAGATGAAGGCTATTTTCATTTTGCATTCGGCATAAATACATTCATTGTGCCGGGTTGGCTATGATCCATCTGACGTGCGCTGTTCATTCCCATTGGAATTGTTCTTCCGCTTGGGTAATACCACATGTACTGATCAGGCGCACGGACTTCTGCGCCAAGCTCATCAGCCAATTTTTGAGCAAAAGAGTTGCTACCTCTCCCTGTATTGCAGGAAAGCAGATCTACCCGCTTTCCTTCTCTATAATTTGGTGAACTTTTGATCATATTCGCGAGTTCTTGAGCGCTAACTGGCGTCCCATTCTGATCTACGATTAAGGTCCGATTGCCATGAGCTCCGACTTGGAATGCATCGGGGTTCCCAGGAACGCTGTCTGCGTATCCACGAATTGCTTGATTGCTAGGGAATAGATTTAGATCAACAAGACCCAGCGGATCAATACCTCGGATAGGGTTATTTCCAACGTACTGATACGCATTGAGTCCACCGAGTAGGCCAATCGGATCCTTGCTGATGAACCTACCGGTGTTCGGATCATAATACCGATGCCGGTTGTAATGCAGCCCCGTCTCGCGATCAAAATACTGCCCGGCAAAGCGCAACGCGTTACCGATCCCCGCCTTGCGCGCCGCTTCGCTGATCACTTCCCGCGCCTGCCCCCACGCCCGGTAATTCGCGCTCCAAACCTCCTCACCTGCCGCATCCGTCAATTCCTGCGGCGTGCCAATCTGATCACAATGGCTGAGGCCGGTTAAAAGATCTCAGTTTCATGGCACACGAAATTTCTGACGCCTCCGTCAAATTACTTAAGATCTAAATTTCTTCCAACGTAATAGCCAGTCATCATATCCATTACATCCTCAACAATGTCGGCATCCTCATCCCGGCCGGCATTCCTTAACATCTGGTCAAGCTCATTAAATTCTTTCAATATTTCCGATTTTCCAACGCCAGCATTGTTCAAGTTAATCACTAGCTGCCGTAGTGATTCCTCTGGGAAGGATTGAGAAAGCACCATCTCAATTCTGTCTTTGATCGCTAGTTTCATTTGCGAAGAACTCTCTTCCAAAGTGGCTTCGTCTTTGCAAGACGAGTGGGTAATTCACATGCACAAACACCTTTCGCTGCTTCTATGCTCACATGAGGACTCGCGTCTTTTCCATCTTCATCATGTACCAATCCGTGTTGTGCAAGGTCGTCACTATCGATGCTGTACATTCCTGAATTCTTTTGGGTTCCCCCAAAATCAGCGGGACGACGATGAGGTTGAGTGTTCTCTGGCACTGAGTCTGTAGACATTCCTGCTTCGCCTAGTCGGACACCGAGTGAATTTGCTGCGTTCACGCCATTTTCTGTGGGTCCAGAATAAACCACCGGACCGCCGTCGCTATCGACAGTCATTCGATAGAGTATCTTGCCCATTAACCCGAGCGGATCGATCCACTGTACCGGATTCGGCGCATACGCATACGCATTGACCCCACCCGCCAGCCCAATCGGGTCCTTGCCAATGAACCGCCCGGTGCCCGGATCATAATACCGATGCCGGTTGTAGCGCGGCCCGGGCTACTTTTCAAGTCACGTCGCACAGTTACACGGCCGCTATCGCGTGCACCAGTAAAGATGTCCTTGACGTAGGCTGGTAGATGAAAGTTTCCACTTTGCTGGCACCCGAATGCGCCGAGAATCTCAGGCATCGGGAGGGATGGAATGTGTCAACGGCATCGAACACGACTAATGGCTGATTGGCCCAGTTGATCGTCAATTTTTCGACGATGTTCACCATACCGACGTCGATTTGCTCGATTGCACCTAGCACATCCGCTTCACTATCGGCCCACTTCCAGCGAACGATCAGTAGCCGGCTATCAGATGTTGCGACCGCTGTTTGCAACGGCTCGTCACCCAACACGAGCACATCTGTTCCATGCAGTGCCAACTTGTTGGAGTAGTCGGCAGATTGGCAGGCTAAATCGTAATCTGATGGGTTCCCGCTCATGCCATTCCATAGTAATGCCTTTGCTTCCTCCATCACGACCAGTGGTCCGCCGGAACTGTTGATCCAGTCCGAAATAACGTACTTGTTCATTGGCCGCCCCTTCTCTTTGCTTGTGTGACTTGGCCAGCCTGCTTGAGACTGCACCGCTTACAGTGAGGATACAGTCGCTGGGGCTTTCCTTGCTCGTTCAGCGCGTTCGAAGTTTGGTGGTCGGGGATGAAGTCTCCGCTCTTCGTACCCGGGTCTGTAGAACCACACGTGTGGCACCCGTCTCGATATCCGATCGTGTTGATCTGTTGCCTTTCTTCCAAGGTGAAGTCGCGTGCCGGCCCCCGTGCTGGTATGGAATCCGTGGCGAACGAACCCGGTTTCAAGGTTTCGTCGCCTGCGAGACCTAACGGGTCAGTCCAAGCGATGGGGTTGGGTGCGTATTGATACGCATTGACCCCGCCCACCAGCCCAATCGGGTCCTTGCTAATAAGCCGCCCAGTGCCCGGATCATAATACCGATGCCGGTTGTAATGCAGCCCCGTCTCGCGATCAAAATACTACCCGGCAAAGCGCAACGCGTTACCGATCCCCGCCTTGCGCGCCGCCTCACTGATTACTTCCCGCGCCTGCCCCCACGCCCGGTAATGCGCGCTCTCGCATCGCGCCGCTCGCGTGCGTGACTTCAACGCCTATCGGTTGTCAAGGTTGTATTTGGCAACTCTAGAGACATCTTCATCCTCATCTTGCATAAGTCTCCTGATTATCGAAATAGGAGCCTTTTTATTCGAGGCGACACCTTGTCGAACAACTGCGTCGAGATCCTTTGATAGAAGTTCAAATAACTCATCAGACAATTTTCTCTTCACGGAAACGGAACGACGAACATCAGGTCCAAATTGGCAAAGCAAAGTCAAGATCTCCGGTGGGACTGTCTTGTTATATGCGACCCACTTTCTATATTCCGGAAATCTATCGATGACGTCTTTCCACACTGAAACAGGAGCCTCTTCAGTCGCAGCGCGATCATATTCATCCTTGAGCAAACTCGCTCGCAGAGCCACGAATTCCTCAGCAGAGTGAATCATTTCGAGTCCTTACACTTTATTGAGTCAAAGTCAATGCTCTTACCCGTATCGCTCTTGTGCTTATTCATGTAATCGCCATAGACGTCGGCGTCTGCCACCCATGCACCATTCTTGTCGTACACCTTCCAGGCACTGTTCCCATGCCCTGTTTGATCTTCAGACCACCACATGCCTGTGCCCAGATCTCGCACATACTTAGCGTAGCCCACGCCAGGCACGTTGCCTGAACATATTCTGTCGAAACGATTTACTTCCCACTTGCCTCTGCATTGGCATTTTGCGTTCTGGTTCGCCTTTGGAGATGCTTGTTTTCTTCCGGCGCCTACCGGCGCTTTCGACAATCCGAACGGGTCGACCCACTCTATCGGATTGGGCGCGTATTGATACGCATTGACCCCACCGACCAGCCCAATCGGGTCCTTACTAATAAACCGCCCAGTGCCCGGATCATAATACCGATGCCGGTTGTAGTGCAGCCCCGTTTTTCCATCAACCGGCTGCCCGTGGAACCTTTCCTACCGAAACTCGCTCACCCTCCGGACCGTGCCATCTCTCTCATTCACCCAAATCTGAACATCACGATTTGACGTTGCCGCGAGGAATGTCAGGCTCCCATCCACATAAAACACGTCGTAGAACATCGCCTGACCAATCGATGCGGCCAAAGCCACTTTCGCCCTTAATGAGCCATCGGCGTTGACGAGATACGCCTTGTTGACGCTGCTGTCGTACGGTCCCTCGACTACTGCGATTCCGCTCCCATCTGCCAAAGGCACACCGCAAATGCCAGCGGTGCTCTGAATGTCCTTCTGCATGCCCCCATCACGCCACGCGATCGCAAGGGGCGTTAGCTCTGCGACCGTTCGTCGTGATGGGTTATTGACCTTGTCGTAACCAGGAAATCGATCGATGAAATGAAAGTCAGTCACGCTTCCGCTTTTGGTCATTTGATGGCTCTCGGTGGTCCAACCGGAACAAGCTTGGCACGGTCCGCAAAATTCAGTATTTGTAGTTGGCTGCCGCCACCAGGGTACAGCTTGCAGCCGCACTTTTGTGGGCCAACAGTACCGCGCTGTACTTGAACGCTTTCGGGGACGTGGAACGTCTGTACGTGCGAAACGTCCGACTTGAAGTCTGGCGTTACGGCCAACTTATTTCGGACATAGTCGACGTCCGGGATGTTATCAGTCGTTGCCCATCCACCGGGGCGCGTTTGACCCGGTGCCATCGCCATCTGAACGGTTAGACCCCCTGCGGGGATGGGTTCCGACGTCATCGGTGTGTTGGGCATCCACGGATTCGATCCGGTCGGTGCCGGCAATGCCAGCAAGCTACTGCCCGCAAGACCAAACGGATCAATCCAGCCTACCGGGTTGGGCGCGTATTGATAAACGTTGATGCCACCCGCCAGCCCGATAGGATCCTTGCTGATGAAGCGTCCCGACGTTGGATCGTAGTACCGATGCCGGTTGTAATGCAGCCCCGTCTCGCGATCAAAGTACTGCCCGGCAAAGCGCAACGGGTTACCGATCCCCGCCTTGCGCGCCGCTTCGCTGATCACTTCCCGCGCCTGCCCCCACGCCCGGTAATTCGCGCTCCAAACCTCCTCACCTGCCGCATCCGTCAATTCCTGCGGCGTGCCAATCTGATCACAATGGTAGTACGCCACCACCGCAAACGGCTGCGGCCCTTCACGCCCTCGCGCCGCCTCGCGATCAACGCCCGCGCCCAGCGGCCCACTCGCCTGCAGCAGCGGCGTGAATCCACCCGGCTCATACACGTAATGCGTCACCGTGCGCTTCTCACAGTCCGTCTCGCACGCAAGCGTATCGCCGTCCCACCCGTACACCGTCAGCCCGTAGCCATGCTCCGACTTCAAACGCGCACGCAGCACGTCCCGGTAGCCCGGACCATCATTAATCGACGTATACACACACGGCTCAGTCAGCTTCGCGATGCGCCGGCCCAACGCATCGTAGCGATAGGTCGCCTGCATCCGGTGATCGCCCGCCGACACCATGCGATCGAAACTGTCCCAGCCAAACGCCATGCGCTCGCCGTTGCGCACGCGCACAGCCAGATTGCCGCGTTCATCGTATTCAAAGCGCGTGCCGGCGTATTGCTTCAGCAGATTGTCCAGCAGCACAGGAGCACGCCCCCCGCGCGCCTCGTTTTCATCGGATACCTGAATATTGCTCGCCGGATCAAATGCAAAACGCTCTTCGCCGAGCCTCCCCTGCATCTGCCTGAGCCGCCCCAGCGGGTCATACGCGTAGCGGATCGTGCCGCGCAGATCGCTGATCTGCTCGAGTTGCCCCGCGTCGTCGTAGGCATAACGCCGCTCCATCACCTTGCGATTCGAGCCCTTCAGCACCTGATGCGCGAGTC
>NZ_SORE01000053.1 GCF_004366595.1 Paraburkholderia rhizosphaerae | reverse complement strand
AGATGGCCTTGAAGCCTGCATGCTTCGCGAGCAGCGCGTGATTCGCATTGATCGCGCCGACCACCTGAAGCGGTTTCTCTTCGGCGACTGCGGCGCGGAAGGCGGCACCCGCCGATTGGCTTGCAGCATTGGTCATGATGCGGCTCCTTCCCGATAGACAGACCCGGCGCCATTGCGGAACAGCGATGCCGCTTCCGCGGGCACGGCGCGCCCGGTCGAGCGCGCGCGGCGCAGCACCGACCAGTAATAGCGATAGCTTGCGCGATCATGCAATGTATCGCGGTAGCGCGTTGGGCCCCATTGCGCGGCCTGCGCGGCGAGCAGAATCTCGGTGGCAGTCACGATTTCGTCATCGCGCGGTGCGAATGCGGAGACGATCGCCGGAATCTGCGCCGGATGGATGCTCCACATCCGCGTATAGCCGAATTCGTTGCGCGCCCGCACGGCGTCGTTCGCGACCACATTCATGTCGCGCACTTCGGTCGATACGTTATGCGACGGCACCTTGCCGTGCGCATGGCAGGCCGCGGCGATTTCGAGCTTCGCACGCCGCACCAGCGGATGATCGAACTGCCCCGGCGAGCGCATCGCGGTATCCGGAATCGCACCGTCGTGCGCCGATACGAAGTCCATCAGGCCGAAGCTCAGCGCCTCGACGCCGGGCAGCGCGGCGAGATCGAATGCGCTTGCGAGCGCGCCATGCGTTTCGACTAGCAATTGAACCGGCACCGGCCGCGCGATACCGAGCTCGCGGCGCGTCGCTTCGATAAACGCGCACATCTCCGCGGCATCCGGCACGCTGCGGATTTTCGGCAGCGTGATATACGCCGGCGCGCGCTTCGCCGTGCGCAGAATGACACGGACGTCGTCGCGCCAATGCGGGTGATGGAAATCGTGAATACGCACGCCGACGCGGCCGAACCGGTCGTGCTCGCTACCCGTGAGCGATGCAACCAGTTCCGCATGCTCGGTTTCATGCCCGACCTGCGCGCCGTCTTCGCAATCGAGCGTGATGTCGAATACCGGCCCGAGTTCCTGCTGCAGCGCGAGCGATTTCAGCATCAGCTTCTCGCTGCCGGCGTAGTGATCGCACGCGGGCAGCACGGTCGGCGGCGCTTCGCCTTCAAACAGCACTTCGGCGGGGGTGAGGGCGCGCATTCTCGGGCGTCAAATAGCGTGGTTTCTAGTTGGAAAGATCTGATTCGAACGTACTCTGCGAGCGCCCGGGCCGCCGTTGCCAGAATGCGCTGGCGAGGCGCCGCGAACGGGGGTTCCAAAGTCCATTCGAATCAGAGGCGAAGGTCACGCAATGCAGCCTTCGCCTGATCGACCCGGCACGAAAAAAACCGGAACCCGCCGCGCTGCAACGAGGTCCCGGTCGATTCCATGGCCCGGCTTACAGCAGGTGCTTGACGCCGTCGCGCTCTTCGAGCAGCTCGTTCAGCGTGCCGTCCATCTTCTCGCGCGAGAACGCGTCGATTTCGAGGCCGGTGACGCGCTTGTACTCGCCGTTTTCGCACGTGACCGGCACGCCGTAAATGATGTCTTCCGGGATGCCATACGAGCCGTCCGACGGAATGCCCATCGTCACCCACTTGCCGTTCGTGCCGAGCACCCAATCACGCACGTGATCGATCGCCGCGTTCGCCGCCGATGCCGCCGACGACAGGCCGCGCGCTTCGATGATCGCCGCGCCGCGCTTGCCGACCGTCGGGATAAACACGTTGCGGTTCCATTCGTCGTCGTTGATCAGCTTCGTCAGCGACTGGCCTTCGGCCGTCGCGACGCGGAAATCCGGGTACATCGTCGGCGAATGGTTGCCCCACACGGCGAGCTTTTCGATCGATGCGACCGGCTTGCCCGACTTCGCCGCCAGTTGTGACAGCGCGCGGTTGTGGTCCAGACGCAGCATCGCCGTGAAGTTCTTCTTCGGCAGGCTCGGCGCCGACTTCATCGCAATGTACGCGTTGGTGTTCGCCGGGTTGCCGACCACCAGTACCTTCACGTCGCGGCTGGCGACGTCGTTGAGCGCCTTGCCTTGCACCGTGAAGATTTCGGCGTTGGCCGACAGCAGATCCTTGCGCTCCATGCCCTTCGAACGCGGACGCGCACCGACTAGCAGCGCAACGTCGGCATCCTTGAACGCGACTTTCGGGTCGTCAGTGACCACGACACCCGCGAGCAGCGGAAACGCGCAGTCTTCGAGTTCCATCACGACGCCTTTGACGGCGGCTTGCGCTTGCGGCAGGTCAAGCAGCTGCAGGATCACCGGCTGGTCCTTGCCGAGCATGTCGCCATTGGCGATGCGAAATAGCAGGGAATAACCGATTTGACCTGCGGCGCCAGTGACGGCAACGCGCTTTGCGGGCTTAGCCATTGAGAAATCTCCAGGACGGTGCGTTAGTGCGTTAGACGCTTGAGAAAACGCCATTTTATATGCGCGTTACCGGAAGCGTGGCAAACACGATGAACTCTATGCGCAGCGGCGCGGCATTCGAACACGCGTCGCGCACGCTGCAACGAGGCGGCCGCGCCGGCCATGGAACGGGCGGGCGAGACTGCCGAGCAGAGCGCGGATGCACCGCTTGCGGCGCGATGGCGCGCGTGCTTGCTGCGACCCGGCGAATCCTGCATAGCGCATTCCAGCGGGCGTCGATGAGGCTGCGTGAGCCTACGGCCGGCCCCGTTTGAGCGGGACCGCTCGACGCCTTCTGGAGCCATTCGTGAGGCGGACGGCAGGCGAATTGAAAGCTGGACTGATGAGGGCGCAACATGCGCAGGACGGTATTCCGGACTACGCTTCGGCTTGCACTCCGCCGCTGCCGTGTACCGTGAAAAACACCCGCAAACCCTTGCTCGACAAGGAGTGTAGGAGTGAGCGCACACAAAGTCAACAGTATCTTATGTCTTATATAAGACATAAGTATTGACCCAAAATAGGTGGACGCCGAGCGACCGTTTATGATGAAATGCGCGAATGAATTCGAACCAGGCGAGCTCTGCGAATCCGATCGGCCCTGCGGGCGCAGGCGAAAGCGCGCCGCCCTCCGCATCGTCTTCGTCGCCTACGTTCAGTCCGCTTTACCAGCAGATCAAAGGCCTCATTACGCAGAGCCTCGAGTCCGGCGAATGGAAGCCCGGCGAAATCATCCCCAGCGAAGTCGAACTGGCCGCGCGCTACAAGGTCAGCCAAGGCACCGTGCGCAAAGCGATCGACGAGCTTGCTGCTGACAATCTGCTTGTGCGCCGGCAAGGAAAAGGCACATTTGTTGCGACGCACAACGAAGACCGTGCTCAGTTTCGCTTTCTCAGATTACTCGCCGATGACGGCGTCGAGCATCCCCATATCAGCCAGCTGCTCGAATGCCGGCGCTTGCGCGCGTCCGCGGAGATCGCGCGGCAGCTCGATCTGAAACCGTCGGACCCGGTCGTATTGATCAAGCGTCTGCTTCAGTTCGATGGCGAAGACACGGTGCTCGACGAGATCTGGTTGCCGGGTGGCGTGTTTCGCGGTCTCACGCTCGAGCGACTGTCCGATTACAAAGGCCCGCTCTACGCGATGTTCGAAACGGAGTTCGGCACGCGGATGATTCGCGCGACCGAGAAGATTCGCGCGGTGGCGGCGGACCCGACGGTCGCCGATCTTCTGCACGTGCCGCCGGGTTTTCCTTTGCTGTCGGTGGAGCGGGTCTCGTACACGTATGGCGATCGACCGGTCGAAGTGCGGCGAGGTTGGTATGTCACAACCGGCTATTACTATCAGAACGATCTCAGTTGATGCAAGTGATGAAACGGGCGTAGCTTGCTTGCATGAATTCTGAAGCGGGTTGTGGCGCGGACGATGCAACGGGCCGTGAAACAGTCAAGAATCGTACTGTGATCCGGACCGTGAAGCGGATAGTGACTCGCCTTTATTGCCACCGATATAAAGCAGTCTTGAGCAGATGTTCGCTGCAGCGCGGAATGAAAAGGCGCTAAAATCGCGGATTAGTGTGACTACATAGTAGGGGTCTAGCATGGCTGAAGCCGTAAAAAAACCGAGGCCGGAATTCCGGAACATCGGTATCGGGCAGATACTCACGGCGTATCGTCTCCCGCTAGCGGGGCGTGTGTCCATTTTGCACCGCGTGAGCGGCGCTCTGCTCTTCATCTTCCTTCCGTTCCTGCTGTACCTCTTCGATCAGAGTCTCACTTCCGAACTCAGCTTCGAAGTCTTCAAGGTCTTTCTCTCCAACATCCTCGTCAAGCTGATCACGCTGGTGCTTGCATGGGCTTTCCTGTTTCACTTCTGCGCCGGCATCCGTCACCTGCTGATGGATACGAACCACAATGCGGTGTCGAAGGAAAAAGGCAAGAGTACGTCGGTGGTCGTGTTCGTCGTGTCGTCGCTGCTGACCCTCGCATTCGCGCTCAAACTGTTCGGAGCCTTCTAAGAATGTCCTCCAATAACCGAATTGGTTCGAAGCGCCTTGTCGTCGGCGCGCACTATGGTCTGCGCGACTGGCTCGCGCAGCGCATCACCGCGGTGATCATGGCGGTCTACACAGTGATCCTGCTGGTCTGGTTCTTCACCGCACAGGCATTCTCGTACGACGGTTGGGCGTCGATCTTCGCGACCCAATGGATGAAGCTCGCGACCTTTGTCACGTTGCTGTCACTGTTCTATCACGCATGGGTCGGCATTCGCGACATCTGGATGGACTACATCAAGCCGGTCGGCACGCGGCTTGTCCTTCAGGCGCTGACGATCGTCTGGCTGCTCGCGTGTGCGGGCTACGCCGCGCAGATTCTCTGGAGAGTGTAAAAGAATGGCTGCAATCAAACATACTCTGCCGCGTCGCCGCTTCGACGTGGTGATTGTCGGCGCGGGCGGCTCGGGAATGCGTGCGTCGCTGCAACTGGCGCGTGCGGGTCTGTCGGTGTGCGTGCTGTCGAAAGTGTTTCCGACGCGTTCGCACACGGTGGCCGCGCAGGGCGGCATCGGCGCATCGCTCGGCAACATGAGCGAAGACAACTGGCACTACCACTTCTACGACACGATCAAGGGTTCGGACTGGCTCGGCGACCAGGACGCGATCGAGTTCATGTGCCGCGAAGCACCGAACGCCGTCTACGAACTCGAGCACTTCGGCATGCCGTTCGACCGCAATGCGGACGGCACGATCTATCAGCGTCCGTTCGGTGGCCACACCGCGAACTACGGCGAAAAGCCGGTGCAGCGCGCGTGTGCGGCGGCTGACCGTACCGGCCACGCATTGCTGCACACGCTGTACCAGCAGAACGTCGCGGCGAAGACGCAGTTCTTCGTCGAATGGATGGCACTGGACCTGATCCGCGACGCGGACGGTGACGTGCTCGGCGTGACCGCGCTCGAAATGGAAACGGGCGACGTCTATATCCTCGAAGGCAAGACCACGCTGTTCGCAACGGGCGGCGCGGGCCGGATCTTCGCGGCGTCGACCAACGCGTTCATCAATACCGGCGACGGTCTGGGCATGGCGGCGCGCGCGGGCATCGCGCTGCAGGACATGGAATTCTGGCAATTCCACCCGACCGGCGTGGCCGGCGCGGGCGTGCTGATTACCGAAGGCGTGCGCGGCGAAGGCGGCATTCTGCGCAATGCGGACGGCGAGCGCTTCATGGAGCGCTACGCGCCGACGCTGAAAGACCTCGCACCGCGCGACTTCGTTTCGCGTTCGATGGACCAGGAAATCAAGGAAGGTCGCGGTGTCGGTCCGAACAAGGACCACGTGCTGCTCGACCTGTCGCACATCGGCGCCGAGACGATCATGAAGCGTCTGCCGTCGATTCGCGAAATCGCACTGAAATTCGCGAACGTCGACTGCATCAAGGAACCGATCCCGGTTGTGCCGACCATTCACTATCAGATGGGCGGCATTCCGACCAATATGCACGGTCAGGTGGTCGGCACGTCGCGCGATCACGAAGAGCCGGTCAACGGTTTCTACGCGGTCGGCGAATGCTCGTGCGTGTCGGTGCACGGCGCGAACCGCCTCGGCACGAACTCGCTGCTCGACCTCGTGGTGTTCGGCCGCGCGGCCGGCAACCATATCGTCAAGCGTGCGGGCGAAATGAAGGAGCACAAGCCGCTGCCGGCCGATGCAGCCGACCGCGCGCTCGAACGCCTCGCGAAGCTCGAAGCGTCGTCGTCGGGCGAGTACACGCAGGCCATCGCGAACGATATCCGCGCGTCGATGCAAGCGCATGCGGGCGTGTTCCGCACGTCGAAGCTGCTGTCGGAAGGCGTCGAGAAAGTGAATGAACTGAAGGAGCGCGTCGCTCACGTGCACCTGAAGGACAAGTCGAAGGTGTTCAACACCGCGCGCGTCGAAGCGCTCGAACTGGCGAACCTGATCGAAGCCGCACGCGCGACGATGGTGTCCGCCGAGGCACGCAAGGAAAGCCGCGGCGCGCACGCGCAAAGCGACTATGAACATCGCGACGACGAAAACTGGCTGCGCCATACGCTGTGGTTTAGCGAAGGCGATCGCCTCGACTACAAGCCGGTTCACATGAAGCCGCTGACCGTCGAATCGGTGCCGCCGAAGGCACGGACCTTCTAAGGCGCAAGCCACACGTCAAAGGACCCACAATATGGCCAAGCGTATTTTCGAAGTTTACCGCTACGATCCGGACAAGGACGCGGCGCCGCGCATGCAAACGTATGAGCTTGAAATCGACTCGCACGAACGCATGCTGCTGGATGCACTCGTCAAGCTGAAATCCGTCGATGAAACGCTGTCGTTCCGTCGCTCGTGCCGCGAAGGCGTGTGCGGCTCGGACGCGATGAACATCAACGGCAAGAACGGCCTCGCGTGCCTGACGAACCTGAACGATCTGCCGCAGAAAATCGTGCTGCGTCCGCTGCCGGGTCTGCCGGTTGTGCGGGACCTGATTTGCGACTTCACGCAGTTCTTCAACCAGTATCACTCGATCAAGCCGTACCTGATCAACGACACGCCGCCGCCGGAGAAAGAGCGTTTGCAGTCGCCGGAAGAGCGCGATGAGCTCGACGGCCTGTACGAGTGCATTCTGTGCGCGAGCTGCTCGACGTCGTGCCCGAGTTTCTGGTGGAATCCCGACAAGTTCGTCGGTCCGGCCGGCCTGTTGCAGGCCTATCGCTTTATCGCGGACAGCCGCGATCAGGCGACCGGCGAACGCCTCGACAACCTGGAAGACCCGTACCGTCTGTTCCGTTGCCATACGATCATGAATTGCGTCGACGTGTGCCCGAAGGGCCTGAATCCGACGAAGGCGATCGGCAAGATCAAGGAATTGATGGTGCGCCGCGCTGTCTGAGATGGACGGATCATCGCATCAGTCCGACCCTCTACGCCGCGCGCGCCTACGCTGGCGCGCGCGGCGCGGCCTGCTGGAAAACGATCTGATCTTCGAACGTTTTTTCAGCCGATATGAGCATGACCTCAGTGATGCGGACGTCGGCGCGCTGACGCGCCTGCTGGAACTGAGCGATAACGACCTGATGGACTTGCTGCTTGCCCGCAAGGAACCTGAAGGCGACCTGGCCGACCCGGACGTCAGACGGGTCCTCGACATGCTGCGCACGGCTTAACTGGGTTGTATACGGTTCGAGCGGTGCGGCGTGTGTGTCCGAGAAGGCGTGCAATTATCGAAACCCTGTTTCCACCTTTCGATTGAGGATGTGCTATGACCCCGTCAGATGTTAAAGCCACGCTATCGTTCAGCGACAACTCGCCGAGCGTTGAAATGCCGATCTACAAGGGCACTTTGGGCCCGGACGTAATCGACATTCGCAAACTGTACGGTCAGACCGGCAAGTTCACGTATGACCCGGGGTTCATGTCGACGGCGGCGTGCAACTCGGCGATCACGTACATCGACGGAGACAAGGGCGAACTGCTGTACCGCGGTTTTCCGATCGACAACCTCGCGCAGAATGCGGACTTTCTCGAGACCTGCTATCTGCTGCTGAAGGGCGAACTGCCGAACGCGCAACAGAAAGATGAGTTCGTGAAGACCGTCACGAATCACACGATGGTGCACGAGCAGATGCAGTTCTTCTTCCGTGGCTTCCGTCGTGACGCGCACCCGATGGCGATTCTGGTCGCCGCGGTCGGCGCGCTGTCGGCGTTCTATCACGACTCGCTCGACATCAACAATCCGCGTCACCGCGAAGTGTCGGCGATCCGCATGATCGCGAAGCTGCCGACGCTGGTTGCGATGGCGTACAAATACAGCATCGGCCAGCCGTTCGTGTACCCGCAGAACAATCTGTCGTACAGCGCGAACTTCATGCGGATGATGTTCTCGAACCCGTGCGAAGAGTACAAGGTCAACGACGTGCTGGTGCGCGCGCTCGACCGTATCCTGATCCTGCACGCGGACCACGAGCAGAACGCGTCGACGTCGACTGTGCGTCTGG
>NZ_SORE01000052.1 GCF_004366595.1 Paraburkholderia rhizosphaerae | reverse complement strand
GTGAAGGACAAGGCGCGCCGTAACGGCACGCGTCATCTGCGCGAAGTGGCACTGGCGCAGGTGAAACGTGGCGAGACGACGCTGGCCGAAGTGAAACGGGTGACCCTCAATGCGTGACGGAACGATGCGTAGAAGTGGCATGTCGCTGCGCGCCGCGTTGCGGTTCGCGCCCCGCGGGTTGCCGCGGCTATTGCCTCAGGTTTTGCCGCGCGTCTTGCCGCAGTTGCAGCGCGGGCAGTGCCGGCTCGGCTTGTCGCGTGACGTCGTTGCGGTGCTGCGCAGCGACGGTTCGCGCAGCGAAGCGCGGCGCATCGCTGACGGTGCGACTGATGGACTGCAGGTTGATTCGGGTGCTGCGGCGTCGGCCAAACCGTTGCCGCTGTGCATCGAACGCGCGCTGACGGACGCCGGGCCCAACGCGGCGCCGGATGAACTGGCCGCGCTGATCGGCGACGCAATCGATCAAGCGGGTGGCGGTGGACTGCCAATCCACGCGACGTTCGGCGACGACCTCGTGCGCTATTTCATCGTGACGCCGCCCGCTAATGGCGCCCGTTTCCAGGATCTGCGCACAGCCGCCGAAGTGCGTTTCCAGACGCTTTATGGTGAATCTGCGGCCGCTTGGCGACTGGTCGCGGACTGGCAGGCGAGCACGCCATTCCTCGCATGTGCAGTGCCGCTGCGCTTGCATGTCGCGCTGCAGATCGCGGCACGGGCGCGCCGTAGTTGCGTCGTGTCGTCGGTGCCGGATTTCGTCGGCGCGTGGAACCGCTGGCACCGTCGCGTCAAAAGCGATGCGTGGCTCGCGACGCTGCATGCCGGCGCACTGACGGTCGGTGTGCTCGACGGCAGTGCGCGACGCGCGCGCCTTGCCGCCGTACGTACGCTGACGCTCGTCGACCCGACGCCACCGCTCGCATGGTTGCGCGAGCAACTTGCGCGCACCGCACTGCTCGATAACGTGCCGGCGCCGAAAGTGCTGCATGTACATGGGCAGTTGCCTGATAGCTGGCAATTAGAAAACACCGCATTGGATAAAGCCGCGGATAGACGCGCGAACGGCGGCGCGCGCAAAAACGCACTCGACGCGACGAACAGCGGGGAAGATAGCGCGGCAAACAGCCCGATAAACAGCACGGTAAGCAGCCCAGCAAGTTGCGTGGCAAACACCGGCGCAAACAAAGACAATGCCACACCAGAAACCGGCATCGCGGTGCGCGCATGCTCGCCCGCGCTTGCGGTTTTCACCGCATCGCATGGCACAACCGTGTCGCCGGCCGCACAGCTCGCATGGAGCGGGATCGCGCGATGAAACGTCTGCATATCGATCTCGCGCCGCTGAGCGCTCGTCGCCAGTTACACCGCACGCATACGCTCGTGCGCTGCGTCGCACTGGCCGCATTGATTCTGTGCGTCGTCGCCGGAATGCGCGCGCACAAACTGTTCGGCCGGCTCGACAGGCTGCAGGACGAGCAGGCCAGCATCGCATCACACGCCGCGCAGGCCGCGCGGTCGCGCGCGACTGTCGCGAGCCGGCCGATCGACGCAAAGCAGGGCGCCGCGGTCAATGCCGCAGTCGCGCGCCTGAACCTGCCGTGGGACGACATCCTCGACGCAGTCGAAGCCGCGACGCCGGCGAAGGTCGCACTGCTTTCGATCACGCCCGATCCGAGCCGCGCGCTGCTGCGCATCGAAGCCGAGGGCGCGAACAGCGACGAGATGATCGGCTATCTGAAGTCGCTCGAACAACAACCGCTGTTCGAGCGCGTCGACCTCGTCCGGCATGAGCTCGCGAAGGACCACACGGACGGTGTGATCCGCTTCCAGATCGAAGCTCAGTGGCGCAGGAGCACATCGTGAACTTGCCACCGCAACTAATCCGTTCGCTGCTGCGGGCACAACTCGCGTTGCGCCGTGCGAGCCTCGACGTGCTGATCGCCGGCGTGCTGGTGCTGGCGGCCGCGGCGATGTGGTTCGCGCTGTTGCCGGGTCTGACCACCCGCATCGCCGACGAGGCACGCGCGGTCGTACGCGCGCGTTCCGCGCCGCCGCCCGCGCCGGTGCTGTCGCCGCAGGCGATGGCCGCCGAGCGGCTCGCTGCGTTTTACGCGGCGCTCGGCGATGCCGGGCACACCGAGCAGATCGTGACGCATCTGTTCGGCGCGGCAAGCGACACCGGTGTCGTGCTCGACAAGACCGAGTACAAGCCCGCGCGCGATCCGGCCGGACGCTTCGAGACCTATACGATCGTGCTGCCCGTCAAAGGCGACTACGCGAAGCTCCGAAGCTTCTGCGAAAAGGTGCTGACAACCGTGCCGTACGCGGCGCTCGACGACATGCGCTTCAAGCGCGGTTCCGCGAACGACCAGACTGTCGAAGCGAGCCTGCGTTTCACGGTGTTCCTGCGTCCGGCGCAGCAAGGCAAAAGCGCGACACTCGTCGCGGCTGGCGAGGTCCACAAATGAAGCCCCTACACGCAGTGCTCGCGATTGCGTTTGTCGTTTGCGGCGGGCTGCTTGTGTTCGGCGATCACGGTTCGTCGGACCCGGTGGTCGAAGCCGCGCCGCGCGCGGGGAGGGCCAGCGCGAACGTGGAGACCGACGCTACGCCGGCGGCCAGCGCGGAGGGTGCGTCGATGGTCAGCATTGGTGCGCTGCGTTCGCGCAACGAAATGTTTGGCACCCCGGGCAACGGACAACACACGCTGTTCGGCAGCCGCTCGTGGATGCCGGCGCTGCCGTCGGTCGCCCCCGTGGGCGCGGAAGTTCCGCCGCTGCCGCCGATCCCGGTCGCGCCGAGCATGCCATTCACCTATATCGGCAAGAAGGCGGCCGACGGCACGTGGGAGGTGTACCTGTCACGTGGCGACGAGACCGTGATCGTGCGCGACCAGTCGGTGATCGACGCGAATTACCGTGTCGAAGCGATCAAACCGCCGACCATGACGCTGATCTACGTACCGCTCAAGACAGTTCAGACCATCGATATCGGCGGCGCCGATTGAGATGGACTCGGGAAGCAGCATTCAAGGGAATTCAGTGGTTGTCATGCGATTCATAAAACAGAACAGACTACGGGGTCCAGGCGGCGAAACTCGGCGCCCAAGGAGACGGCCTCGACGAACCCTCTCGCAGCTCGCCTGTGTGGTCGCGGTGCCGGTGCTGCTCGCCGGCTGCGCGGCGCAAAAGGCCTATCGCGCGGGTGAAGACTTTGTCGCGCAAGGCAAAATCGACGAAGGGCTCGCGAAACTGCAGGAAGCGATGAATGCGGACCCGCGCGACGCTCAGTATCGTTCGGCCTGGCTTGCGCTGCGCGAGACCACGGTGATGCACGACAACGAGCAGGGCGACCGGCTTGCCGCAAAGGGTGCACGCGATGCAGCCCGCAAGTCGTATCAGCACGCGCTGACGATCGATCCATCGAACGAGCGCGCGCATGCCGGACTCGTCGCGCTCGATCAGGCGGTGCGGCTCGATGCAATGCTCACGCAGGCCGAGCAGATGTTCGGCAAGCACGATGCGGACGGCGCGCGCCGCGTGCTGTCACAGGTCACGACCGAGGCACCCGACAATCCGCGCGCACTCGCGCTGCAACGTCGGATCACACTCGACTCGGGCGCGACGCGTGTCGAGGCGGCGCTGGCCGCCGCCTACCGCAGGCCGATTCATATCGACTTCAAGGATGCGACGATCAGGCAGGTATTCGACGTGATCTCGCGCAGCGCGAACATGAACTTCCTGTTCGACAAGGATGTGCGCACCGATCAGCGCACATCGATTTTCCTGCGCAACAGCACGATCGAAGGCGCGGTGCGCTACGTGCTCGCGACCAATCAGCTCGCGCAGCAGGTGCTCGACGAGAACACGGTGCTGATCTATCCGAACACGCCGGCGAAACTGAAGGACTATCAGGAACTCGCGGTGCGCACGTTCTTCCTGTCGAATAGCGACGCGAAGACGGTCGCCAATACGCTGAAGACGATCCTGAAGGCGCATGACATCGTGATCGACGAGAAGCTGAACATGGTGATCGTGCGCGACACGCCCGATGTGATCCGTATGGCCGAACGGCTCGTCACGCTTGAAGATGTGCCGGAACCCGAGGTGATGCTCGAAGTCGAAGTGATCGAAGTGCAGCGCAATAGCACGGAAAATCTCGGTATCCAGTGGCCTGGCTCGGTCACGTTGACACCGCTGCCGCCGGGCAGCGTGATCGCGACGCCCAATGGCCAGAACAACTCTAACAGTGGGTTTGGCAACCCGTTCAACAACGGCTCGTTCGGCGGCTCGTCATCGGGCGGAGGCAGCTCGCCGTCACTGTCGCTCAACGACCTGTTCCACCAGACGTCGAAGACGGTCGGCGTGTCGCAGGTGCAGGCGACGGTCAACGCGAATCTGAACGTTTCGAACGCGAAGCTGCTGACCAACCCGCGCATCCGCGTGCGTAACCACGAGAAGGCGAAAATCCTGATCGGCGAGCGCGTGCCGAACATCACATCGACCGCGACGTCGACCGGCTTCGTGTCGCAGTCGGTCAACTATATCGACGTCGGCCTGACGCTGAACGTCGAACCGGCGATCTATCTCGACAACTCGATTGGCATCAAGGTCGCGCTTGAGGTGAGCAGCCTGCTCAACACGATTACCGGTTCGTCCGGCACGACCGCGTATCAGATCGGCACGCGCACGGCGAGTACGGTGCTGCAGCTGAAAAATGGCGAGACCGACATCCTGGCGGGCCTGATCGACAGCCAGGAGCGTACCTCCGGCGACAAGATTCCGGGCTTCGGCCAGTTGCCGGTGCTCGGCCGGCTGTTCGGCGCGACCAAAGACGAAGACGACAACACGGAAATCGTGCTGGCGATCACGCCGCACCTGATCCGCAATATCCAGCGTCCGGACGCGGCGTCCGCGTACTTCAACGCAGGCACGGAGACCAACTCGACCAGCCTCGTGCAATCGAACGGCATCAGCACCGCGCCGGCGCCGACGCTGCCGGCGGCCGGCAATTTGTCCGCTTCGACGTCGGCGCCGTCGTCCGGCATGGGGAGTAACAACAGCATGAACGGCTCGGGCAGCAACGGACTCGGCTCGAACTATCCGGGCAGCTACGGCAATTCGGGTAGTGGGATGGTCGGCGGGTTCGGCGGCGGCGGTTTTGCCGATCCGGGAACCGTCGCCGGCGCGCCAGGCACAGGCGGCACCGCGCAGATGTCGATCCAGGGGCCGCCGCAAGTGAAGGTCGGGGACTCGGTGACGGTCGCGCTGATGATGCAGTCGGACCAGCCGGTGATGAGCGTGCCGTCGAGCATCACATTCGACAACACCAAACTGCAGTTCAGCGGTGTGACCGAAGGCGACTTCATGAAGCAGGCCGGCGCGCAGACCAGCTTTTCGAGCCGGGTCGGACAGAACGGCGGTCAGGTGAGCATTTCGAACTCAGTGTCGGGTGGCTCGGGCGCGTCGGCGCAGGCCACTTATGCGGTGCTGACCTTCAAGGCGCTGGCGCCAACGTCGCAAACCGCGGTGTCGGTTCAGCCCGGCTCGATGCTCGGCGTGACCGGCGTGCCGGTCACGCCGTTGCCGGCGCTGCCGTACAACCTGACGGTGAACCCTCGATGACGCACAGCCGCCGCGCGCCGCACTTCATCGCGTCCGGATTACGTCGTGTATCCGGTGTGCGCCGTACGCGCCGCGGCCGCGCGCGCGGCTTTACGTTGATCGAATTGCTCGTCACGCTCGCGATTCTCGGCATCCTCGCGAGCATGACCGTGCCGGTCGCGCAGGTGATGCGCCAGCGCGAACGCGAAACCGAACTGCGCGCGGCGCTGCATGAAATACGCGCGGGCATCGACGCGTACAACACCGCGAGCAAGGACGGACGCATCGCGAAGGAGGCCGGCGCAACGGACTATCCGCCGGCACTCGATCTGCTCGTGCAAGGCGTGCCGGACCAGAAAGACCCGAAGAACCACAAGATGTACTTTCTGCGGCGCATTCCGCGCGATCCGATGAACAACAATCCGGAAGTCAGCGACTCTGCGACCTGGGGCAAGCGTGCCTACGCAAGCGAAGCGGAAGATGCCGAAGAAGGCGACGACGTGTACGACGTGTACTCGATGTCAAACGGCATCGGGATAAACGGTATTCCTTATCGAAAATGGTGAACACGATGCAACGGCGGCGCAAGCGAATCCACGGCTTCACGCTGATCGAGCTGCTGATTGTGCTCGCGATCGTCGCGCTGTTGATGACCATTGCGATGCCCGAATATTTTCATTCGATCAACACGTCGAAAGAGAAGGTGCTCGCGCAGAACCTGCATATCACGCGCATTGCGATCGATCAGTTCTACGGCGACACCGGCCGGTATCCGGATTCGCTGCAGGAACTCGTCGACAAGCGCTATTTGCGCACGTTGCCGTTCGATCCGGTCGCCGATAGCGCGAATACCTGGCAGATCGTCGCGCCGGAGGAGCAGTTCCCCGGCAATGTCTATGACCTGAAGAGCGGCGCCGAAGGCACGGATGCCGACGGCAAGCCATACGGTGCAATGTGAGACAGCGGCAGGTTCGTATCCGGCGGCCGGGGCGCCGTGCGCAAAGCGGCTACACGTTTCTTGGGCTGCTTATCATGGTCGCGATTATCGGCGTGGCGGCGGCTGCGTCAGCGGAACTCGGCGCGATTTATCAGCGGCGCCAGGCGGAGAAAGAGCTGCTGTTCGTCGGGGCGGAATTTCAGCGTGCGTTGCAGAGCTTCGCGGCGGCTACGCCGACCGGTCAACCGACTCAGCCTCGCACGCTTGAAGATCTGCTGCGCGACCCGCGCTATCCGAATGTGGTGCGCCATCTGCGCAAGGTCTATGCGGACCCGATGACCGGCAAGGCGGACTGGGTGATCGTCAAATCGCCGGATGGCCAGACCATCGTCGGGCTTCATAGCGCGTCGACTGGGCGGCCGATTCAGATCACGCACTTTCCGTCGGTCTTTCAGGGCTTCGATCGCAGAAAGAGCTATACGGACTGGGTGTTCTTCGCCCGGGTGCCCGCGCTGACGCAAGGGCAGAGGCCGCCGGACGGCACAGTGAATAGCGGCGATCTGTCGGGTAGTGCGAGCGGCGGCGGTAATTTTTCGTCCGATGGCATGCAGTCGAATGGCAGTCCTTTGGGTTCGTCGTTTGGGTCTTCGTCGGGTTCGCCGCCGGGTTCGCCGTTCGGTTCCTCGTCGGGGTCCCAGCCGGGTTCGCCGTTTGGTTCGTCATCAGGTTCGTCATTCGGGTCGTCATTCGGCGGCAATTCGCCGGGCGGGTCGTCGCCGAACGGCTCGCTATTCAATAACTCGCCATTCGGCGGTTCGAGTTCCGGAAACGGGATGTCGAACAGATAGCCTCCGGCTGTCCCGATGGCGCGCGCGACACCCGTGTTCCGACAGTCGGCGTGAGCCGGCCTCACGGGCCTTCCACAAACGCACGTCGCATCAGTTGTCCCCACTTGCCAATCAGTTTGGTATTAAGTAGATTTTGCCTGACAACTTAGCCAGAGCGGCACAACTTGGCCCTCGATATCCTGAATCGGATTATCGAGGGCGAGTATCGCGAAGGAGACCGGCTGCCCACCGAGCATGCACTGGCCGCGTGATTCAGACCGAGGGCATCGGCGCAAAGGACGACTTCGGGTTCCATCTGGCGGTTGCGCGCGCATCGAAAAAACAGTTCTTCTGGCGTGCACATCGACGTGCCAATCGCATGTCAATCGCGTTTTCCATCAACGGCCCTTTCTCGACGGGCCGTTTTTGCGTTCTGCCGCGCGCTGCAGGGTTGTCAAGCCAAATAGATCAGTATTTTCCCCGTGCATGACCTGTATTGATGTTGTTTGACAACATCAAATTGCCGGTGATATCGTTCCGCTCGCCAGACGAATCCATCCGCTTACGAGACTCCATGAACGTATCCCCGATTACCGAAAGCGAATTCGCGTCGACTGTGATGGCGGTGCCGCCGCTTGCGCGCCATGAAGATCTGTCGCTCGACGTCGCGCAGAACCAGCGGTTGATCCGCCATATCGAAGCCGGCGGCATGCGTACGCTGCTGTACGGCGGCAACGCGAACTTCTATCACGTTGCGATCAGCGAATACCGCGCGTTGCTTGACATGCTTGCCGAACATACCGCGCCAACCACACGCGTGATTCCGGCCGTCGGTCCGGACTTCGGCAAGATGCTCGACCAGGCGCGCATCCTCGCGCAGACGAACTACCGCACTGCGATGGTGTTGCCGCTTGCCGGCTTCACGACGTCCGCAGGCGTCGAAGCGGGTCTGACGCGCATCGTCGATACCGCGGGCATTCCGCTGACGCTGTACGTCAAGAATGAAAACTACGTCGACGTCGACACGCTCGCGCGACTGGTCGATCGCGGCACGCTGATCGCGGTGAAGTACGCGATCGTGCGCGAGAACCCGGCTGACGATCCGTATCTGCGGCGCCTGTTGCAAAGCGTGAATCCGGCACGCGTGGTGTCGGGCATGGGCGAGCGGCCCGCGCTCACGCATGTGCGCGACTTCGGTCTCGCCGCGTGGACGACCGGCTCCGGCTGCATCGCACCGCGCGCGGTCAGCACGCTGCTGCAGGCGGCGCGCGATCCGTCGCGCGCGGCGCAAGCACAGCGCATTTACGACGCGTGCATGCCGCTCGAGACGCTGCGCGACCAGCTTTCGCTGATCTGTGTGCTGCACGACGCGGTGACGATGACCGGACTCGCGGACATGGGCACGATCCTGCCGCTGTTGAGCAGCCCCGCGAAGCAGCATCACGCGGAGATTGCCGCGGCCGCGCACGCACTGCTCGCATTCGAACGCGAACTGTCCGCGCAGGCCTGAAGCGCGAAATCAGCGCGAACCCAGCGCAAGGCAAACTTGAAATCTAGTGCGGGAAAAAGCCGAATTTTCCGGAGCAGTGCGACGTGAGCATCAAGAAGAAGACCCCCGAGGAATTGCGTAGCCATCGCTGGTACGGCGTGAACGACCTGCGTTCGTTCGGCCATCGGTCGCGTACCGCGCAGATGGGCTATAG
>NZ_SORE01000051.1 GCF_004366595.1 Paraburkholderia rhizosphaerae | reverse complement strand
AATCAGTTCGCCATTCTGTTCGGCGAGCGGTTCACGAACGCCATGAGCTGAGATTTTTTAAACCGACCTCGACACACAAAATTCCTGATACCTCCCAAGCGGGCCGCTCGGGCTTGCCGAAAATCGCGCAACGCAGATCGTCGCCGAGTTGAACGCAGCGCACGCCGGCCGGTTTGCCATCCGGCATGCCCGGTATCGGACTTGAAATCGATGGCGCGATACAGCACGCGCCGCAACCGGGCCGGCACGCGTGGCCGGCCACATCGGGCGCATCGGGCGCATTGGTCACATCGGCCACATGAAACGAAGCATCGAGAGTCACTACTGTTCTTCCTGAAACGTCAAACTTGCATGGACGCACGCACGATCCATCGCCCACGCACCGCCCGATCCAGCATTGTGCCATTGCGCCGCATGCGACCTTTTCACGCAACTTTCAGCACGATCGCTCCCCTACACTGCGCAACAGAAAGGACGCACCCTCAACTGCCGCCGTCAACGCCGCCGGACTTCGCCGATGCACACTGCCGACTCTCTCTTTCGTCCGGACCTGCTCGCCCGCTACAGCACGAACGGCCCGCGCTATACGTCCTACCCTACTGCACTGCAGTTCCGCGAAGACTTCGATCACGCTGACTATCTGCGCGCCGCCGCAGACCCGGGCGCCGCGCAAACCGATCTCTCGCTGTACTTTCACATTCCGTTTTGCGACACCGTCTGCTTCTATTGCGGCTGCAACAAGGTCGCCACGAAGAATCGTGCGCGCGCAAGGCCGTATCTCGAGCGTCTGAAGCGCGAACTGGCGTTGCAGGCGGCCTGCTTCAACACATCGCGTGGCGTGTCGCAACTGCATTGGGGCGGCGGCACACCGACGTTTCTGTCCGATGACGAGATGGCCGAACTGATGGCCGCGACGCGCGAGCACTTCACGCTGCTGCCCGACACGCAGGCCGAAATATCGATCGAGGTCGATCCGCGCGAAGCATCGCCGCGCACGATCGAGCATTTGCGCGCGCTCGGCTTCAACCGGATCAGCCTCGGCGTGCAGGATTTCGACCCAGCCGTGCAGCGCGCGATCAACCGCATCCAGCCGTTCGAGCTGACGCAGTCTGTGATGGACGCCGCGCGCGCGAACCGCTTTCATTCGATCAGCGTCGATCTGATTTACGGCTTGCCGCATCAGACTGTCGAGAGTTTCGAACGCACGCTCGACACGATGATCGACCTCGCGCCGGACCGGCTGTCGGTATTCGGATACGCGCACATGCCGCAACGCTTCAAGATGCAACGGCAAATGGACCCGGCGACGCTGCCGTCACCCGCGCAGCGCATCGCGATCCTGCAGCGCGTCGTGCAACGGCTGACGGAAGCGGGTTACGTGTATATCGGCATGGACCACTTCGCGCTGCCGACCGACGAGCTTGCGCGTGCGCAGGCGCAGCGCACGCTGCATCGCAATTTCCAGGGCTATAGCACGCGCGCGCAGTGCGATCTGATCGGCTTTGGCGCGTCGTCGATCGGCAAGGTCGGCGACGTGTACGCGCAGAACGAAACCGATCTGCAAGGCTACGCGGCCGCGATCGACGCGGGTCGGCTCGCGATCAGGCGCGGCTTGCGCCTGTCCGCCGACGACCGGTTGCGCCGCGACATCATCGTCCAGCTGATGTGCAATCTCGAACTGCGTTTCGACGAATTCGAAGCGGCGTACGGTATTCGCTTTGCCGATGCGTTCGCGCCGGAACTGAGCCGTCTGCGGGCATTCGAAAACGACGGCCTCGTGTCGATCGGCAGCCGCAAGCTCGAAGTGAACGTCGCGGGCAGGATGCTGGTGCGCAACGTGGCCATGGTGTTCGACCGGTATCTCGAAGCCGACACCTCGCAGCGGTTTTCGCGGACCGTTTGACGGTGCGGGCGCGCGTGGCGTCCAGCTTGCCCGTCGTCGCGTTTTCAGCGATAATCTGCGTCTTCGCCGCGCGCGGCTTGGCTTCCGCCCTATGTTCACCGCGCCGCAACACCTGCCCAGGTGGTGAAACAGGTAGACGCAGGGGACTCAAAATCCCCCGCCGCAAGGCGTGCCGGTTCGAGTCCGGCCCTGGGCACCAACAAATCTTCCCCTCCCCTCCAAAGACGATCCCCGAAGCGCGACAGCGGCGTTCATTAAAAAACGGTCGTGATGATGCAGAAATCGACACTGCGCGGAAGTAGTTTTCGTCGAGCAATTCGGCACCACAGTAGCTCAACACTGGTGAACATGATGAGGTAGTTGCCTACCTGGGGCCGGTTCTGTGCCTCTGCCAAGGCATCAAATAACCGCTTCCATTTTGTAATACCCGGAGATACGTCGGCGACATTGATCTCCTGAAGCAATCGCTCGATTTGCGCGCCCATAAGCCCATGCACCGTGTCGGCCAGCACCTTGGCAGGCCGCATGGAGGTGCCGGGAGTCGAAAGGGCAATCCGAGTCGTCACCGCATGCCTCTCAGTTCCGCCAGAAATGCTGTGCCGATTTCCACGGCCTGCTCCGCGCTCATTGGGTCTACATCCACGCCATGCACGGCTGCATTCATGACCCGGAGGGATTCAAGAAAGCGTTCTGTGCTGGCCGGCGCGAGGCCACGTTGATGCAACTCGCGCAGCATAGTGCCAATGCCAGCTGGTGTCTTTAAAGCGAGGCCGTTGTCAGACAGGATATCCCGTAAGATCCGCTCTATCTCAATTCGCAGATTGACAACGGACATCAACGGAAACTCGCGCGCAAACTCTTCTGCGGTTGGCAGAGCCCGCTGCAACTGCGGCGGCAGCGCCGGTGAGAGTTGGTATTGAGCGACACCCATCGGCTTGCTGGAATCGCGCAACGCATATTCAACGATCACCTCGTTACGACCTTTGCACAGAATGATGCCAATGGTTGGCTGATCGTCCTTGTGTCTGAGTTGGTCGTCAACGGCGGAGAGGTAGAAGTTCATCTTGCCCGCGAACTCGGGCTTGAACTCCTCAATCTTCAACTCGATCACGACGAAACAACGTAGTCGCAGGTGATAGAAGAGTAGGTCGAGGTAGTAATCCTGACCGCCAACTTCGAGATGATATTGGCTGCCGACGAAGGCGAAGCCCTTCCCGAGTTCGAGAATCAGTGCGCGCATATGCTCGATCAGACCGCGTTCGAGATCGCGCTCCAGCATATCGGGACCCAGCGCGAGGAAGTCGAAGGTATAAGGGTCCTTGAGAAGTTGCTGGGCTAGTTCAGACTGCTCGGCTGGCAGGGTACGAGGAAGTTGGTGAGCGCGCTTCCCCGGCGCGCGAATAGCGCGCTTTCGATCTGATGGACGAGAACCGCACGACTCCAGCCGTGTTCGATGGCCTGTTGGGCATACCATGCCCGCTCCTCGGTCGCCTTGACCGAATCGAGAAGGCTGACATTATGTCCCCAAGGCAATTGTGCAACGACCCGTTGCACAAATTCGCCATCAGGCCAGGCCCCGGCAAACGCACGCATATATTTGAGGTTTCGGCCTGAAAGGCCCGTCATTTCGGGGAGAGCTCGGGCCAGATCGACAGCTAATCGGTCGATCACCTTGGCTCCCCAACCCTCGCGCTCCTGCCGATCCAAAATATCTCGGCCAATGCTCCAATAGAGCAGGATCAGTTCACGATTGACCGACAGACTAGCGCGGTGACGGGCCTCAGCAATTTTCCGCTTCAAGTCACCAACAAAGGCGGTATAGCTATGCGTGGCAACTTCAGCGGTCGACTTCGCAGGTTTGGCGCGACTCGATACTGGCTTGGACGACCGGGGATTCACGCGTCCACCTCCTTGGATCAAAATTTCGTTCGTTTACTTCCTGGCGGCACCGTGTGGCCATTTTCCTTGCAGTGCCGATAAACGCGAATTGCAGGCGGATCGCCGGCGTCAAGGTCGGATGCCCCAACCTCAAACGTCGGCGCGATCAAGATAGGCATAGAGGCGTCCCAGCTCGTCGCTGACACTGTAGCGTGTCTCGCCGTCCTCCTGGCATTTCCCCGCCGCAAGGCGTGCCGGTTCGAGTCCGGCCCTGGCACCAGTCGAATCTCATCATCAAGCTCGCGCAAAGCAGTACCAGTACGCCCGGGCCGCCCGCCTCAGCCCCATTCCGGCACCCATCAAGAACGGCTGAAGCCTACAAGCCAAACATCGCCTTCGATCCCGTATCGCCACACACATCACCTCCCGCACAATCTCCCGCACATCGGCGTTGCCACGCATCCACCGGTTCGGTATGTTGCCGTAATCCCGGCCCGGAGAAGGAGTCAACATGTCGACGAAACGCCTGCTGTGCGCCGTTTTCATCTGTATGTCGATCGCCAGCGCGATGGTGCAAACCGCCCGCGCGCAAACCGCGGCGCCGCTTGACGGGCCGGTCCGCAACATCGTGCTGGTGCACGGTGCGTTCGTCGATGGCTCGAGCTGGAACGGCGTGATCGCGCGCCTGCAGAAAAAGGGCTATCACGTCAGCGCCGTGCAGAACCCGCTGACTTCGCTCGCCGACGACGTCGCCGCCACGCGCCGCGTCCTTGCGCAGCAGGACGGACCGACCGTGCTGGTCGGCCACTCGTGGGGCGGTGTCGTGATCACCGAGGTCGGCGCGGACGACCCCAAAGTGGTCGGTCTGGTCTATGTGTCGGCCGTAGCGCCCGAGATCGGCGAGTCGCCGATGGACATCCTGAAGCGCGGCCCGCAAATGCCGGCCGGCAGCAGCATGACTCGCGACGCGGATGGGTTTCTATGGCTCGATCGGGCGCAGTACCGCGCCGCCATCGCAGCTGACGTGCCGCAGAGTCTGATTAGCGTGCTGTCCGCCGCGCAGCTGCCGATCGCCGCCGCCGCGTTCGACGAGAAGGTCGATAAGGTGGCGTGGAAGACGCGGCCGTCGTGGTACATCGTCACCACTCGTGACCAGGCGGTATCACCCGACCTGCAACGGTGGATGGCGAACCGGATCGGCGCGACGACGGTCGACATCCCGTCGAGCCATCTGGTCACCGTCGCACACGCCGGCGCCACCGCCGACGCAATCGACAAGGCCGCGCGGGAATTCAGCAAACGGTAGCGGCAGCGCGCGCACAGCGCGGGTCGCGGCAGCGCGAGCGCGAATGCGAGCGCATCGCCCGATCAGCCATCGAGTCAGCGCCGTTGTCAGCGATAAATTGCCGTAACAGGCTCCGCGCCGGCACGCGCAAAGCCGCGATACATGCCCTCGGTGTTGAACGGCAGCGTGACGTTGCCCTTCGCGTCGACTGCAATCAATCCGCCGCGGCCATCGATGCGCGGCAGTCGGTTCATCACGACGTCCGCCGCCGCCTCTTCGAGCGACACACCACGATATGCCATCTGCGCGGCGACATCATAAGCGGCGACCATCCGGATGAACATCTCGCCGGAGCCCGTTGACGAGACCGCGCAAGTCGCGTCGTCCGCATAGCAGCCGGCGCCGATCAGCGGCGAATCCCCGACGCGGCCGATCCGCTTGTTCGTGATGCCGCCGGTGGACGTCGCCGCGGCGAGATGGCCGTGCGCGTCGAGTGCGACCGCGCCGACGGTGCCGAACTTGCGATTCGGGTCGATCGGCTCATGCGGCAGCGGCGCTTCAGATCGAACGTTCGAACCCGCGTCCTTAGGCGCGCTCGCCGCGAGCGTCGCGCCGTCGTGATCGAGCATCGCGCGCTGCTGTTCACGCGCGAGTTGCCATTGCCGGTGACGCGCGTCAGTACGAAAGTAGGCCGGATCGACCAGTTCAAGCCCGTGCGCGGCCGCGAACGCTTCAGCGCCGTCGCCCGCAAACAGCACATGATCGCTGCGCTCGAGCACGCAACGCGCCGCCAGCACCGGATTGCGCACGCGCTTCACGCAGCACACCGCGCCGGCGTCGAGTGTGCGGCCGTCCATGATCGACGCGTCGAGTTCATGCGTGCCGTCAGCGGTCAGCACCGCGCCATGGCCCGCGTTGAAAAGCGGGCAATCCTCGAGCAGACGCACCGCTTCAGTCACCGCATCGAGCGCGCTGGCCCCATCGGCCAGCACGCGCTGTCCGGCAAGCAGAATGTCGCGCAACGCGGTGTGATAGCGCGCTTCGTCTTCCGGCGACAGCGACGCGCGCACGATGGTGCCCGCGCCGCCATGAATGGCGATGACGGTTGTCGTATTCATCTTGTCTCTTCTGGTTGGGTGAGCGCAGTGGCTGGCGCGAACGCGCGATACCGGCGGCGCACGTCGGCATCGCGCGTGGGCAACCATAGTTGCACGAAATGCTCACGAACAGCATACAGCGTCCGCTGACACAACATGAACATGACGCGACGCACCGCCGCGCTATGCCGCCACCTGATCCGGAATCGCGTCGAGCCGCGCGACCGGCGACAACACGATAATCAGCGCCTGCACCGCGAATCCGGCCACGGCCGCAACGACACAAGCATCGACACCCATGCGCGCGCTGATCACCGCACCGAGTAGCGCGCCGAGAGGTCTCGCGCCATAGGTCGCCGTACTGTTCAGTGCGGACACGCGACCCATCATGCCGGCGGGCGTGATCGCCTGGCGCAGCGTCGTCGAACCGACGGTCCACAGGATCGGACCCGCACCCAGCAGGAAGAAGCTGAGCGCAGCGAGCCAGAACGATGGGACCGCGAGTGTCGCCGCCATCGCGAGCGATGCGGCGAGCCCGCAGAATGGGCCGATCGTCAATACGCGACCAAACGACAGCCGCCGCGCAATCGACGGCGCCGCGAGCGCGCCGCACACCATGCCGACGCCATAGCTACCGAGCGTCACGCCGATCGCGGATGCACCGAGGCCCAACCGATGCACCGCATACGGCACATAGATGGCCTGCAGAGTGAAAAAGCCGATGTTGAAGAAGATTGCCGTCGCAAGCATCGGCCGCAGCAACGCATCGCGCAACACGAAGCGCGCACCGTCGCGCAACTCCGCTGCAAACCGCCTTGCGACACGCGGCTCACGTGGCGGTTCGCGCAACCCCGCCAGCAATGCGACCGCACAGGCGGACAACGCGGCCGCGCCACCGTATGCCCAGCCGGCGCCGATCCAACCGACCAGCAAGCCGCCCAGCGCGGGTCCCGCCGAATAGGCAACGCTGCGTGCGAGCTCGATGCGCCCGTTCGCCGCGGACAGCGACGCGCGGCTCACGAGCGACGGCACCAGCGCGGGCGTGGCGACGCTATACGCGACGGTGCCGGCCGCACCGAGAAAACCGAGCACCGCGAGCAACGGCAATGACAGCGCATGCGCGACCAACAGCAACAGCACGCCCGCCATCGACATCATGCGGACCGCTTCGGCAAGCGTCATCAACGCACGGCGCGAACCGCGATCCGTCAGCACGCCGAGCGGAATCGACAGCAGCAGGAACGGCAGCGTCTGCGCGGTTTGCAACAGACCCGTCTCGCGCGCGGTGGCGCCAAGCGCGAACACCGCGACGAGCGGCGCCGCGGCAAGTCCGATCTGTTCAGCGGACTGAGCGAAAAGGTTCGACCATGCGAGCCGCTGAAACGCAGCAGGCAAGCGCGCTGCGGGACGCAGCGATTCGGGACGGCTTGGCGTGATTCGCATCGATGGACTCCGGTTCGTTCGGTCTGTCCATCGTCGCGTTTTGTCCGGTGCGCGGCGCTCCGCTTCTTGCGATCTCATCGCCGCGCGAGAGCATCCGTCCACGCGCGGGTAGAATGCACGCTTTCGCCGCGCAACGTGCGCGCCGGTGCGGTCCCGCACACCGTTTATCACCGGTTATGAATCTGGAAAGTATTCTGTTCTCGCAGGGCTTCGGCTCGCGCAGGCAATGCCGTGCATTGATCGCGGACGGCCGCGTCGCGATCGATGGTGCCGTGCTCACCGACGCGGGCGCAGACTTGCCCGCAGCCGGCCTCACATTCAGCGTCGACGGCATTGCGTGGCCGTATCGCGAGTTTGCATACGTCGTGCTGAACAAACCGGCCGGCTACGAATGTTCGCGCGAACCACAACATCATCTGAGCGTATTCAATCTGCTGCCGCCCCCGTTCGCGACTCGCGGCGTGCAATGCGTCGGCCGGCTCGATCAGGACACGACCGGCTTGCTGCTGCTTTCCGATGACGGCAAGTTCGTGCACGCGTTTACGTCGCCGAAGCGCAAGGTGCCGAAGGTGTACGTCGCGACGACCCGCCATCCGCTCGACGACGCGCAGCTCGCTGCACTACGCGTTGGCGTGCTGCTGCACGGCGAGGCCAAACCGGTCGCCGCGGTTGCCGCCGATGCGCGCGATCCGCACACGCTCGAACTGACCGTGCTCGAAGGCAAGTACCACCAGGTGAAGCGGATGATCGCGGCCGCGGGCAATCGCGTCGAGGCGCTGCATCGCGAACGCATCGGTGGATTTACCCTACCCGAGGGTTTGTCCGAAGGTGCATGGCAGTGGCTCAGCGACGCCGATCTCGCATCGCTGCGCGGCGGCTGAAGCCGCACCGTCACACCTCACCACATCGATTGCCGCTACGTTGGACTCCGTACGAACCAGCTGAGAAATGCCACGCTGGCGTTGCAACGCAACATGCCGACGCGCACGGCGGCTCCTATACTCCTTTCATAAAGAGTAAAAAAGCGAAAGGAGGGACGCCATGATCCAATTTGGCCAATATGCGATTTCCTACGCGGTGATTGGATTCGTCTGTGTCGTCTCGCTGACGTTGATTGGCCTTGTCGTCGCGATGCACGTCAGACACAAATATGACCCAAACCTCGTCGGCGCACTGATCGGCGGTTTCCTCTGTTTTCTGCTGCTCGAGGCGCTGCCGGCGCTCACCTGAACAGGCAGCGCTGCACACTTGTTTGCATACCGAACCGGTTGCATCGATTCGGGCGCCGCTTAACCGACAGCAAGTACGCGACGCGAGTCAGTCAGCCTTGACCCTTGCGTTGCAAACGTTGTGCGCGCACCGTTCTCAGGAAATCGTCGACATCCGGGTAACGCAGACGTACCTTCAGTTCGCGCTTGAGGCGCTGGTTCACCAGACGCCTCGACTCGCGCATGAACGACAGCATCATCGGCTCCAGTTGCTGCTCCGCTTCGGTGCGCGTCACGCGCGGCGCGCGATCGACTTCGAACGCATCGGCGACGCGGTCGAAGTATTCCCCCATCTTCAGCGTGCTGTCGTCGGACGCATGAATCACACGGGATGGCCGGCCGTGAGTGGCCATGCGCAGCAGGATCGCGGCAAGATCGTCGGCGTGGATGTGATTCGTATAGACGTCGTCCGCGTCGATCAACGCAGGGGTGCGTCGTTCGAGGCGCGCAAGCGGCAACCGGTTCGCTGCATAGATGCCCGGAATGCGCGCGATCGATGTGCTCGCGACACCGCGCACGGCCGCCCGCCTCAATTGCCGCTCGGCCGATACGCGCCGCTTCGCGCGCGCATTCGCCGGCGCCACCGTGCGCGTCTCATCGATTAGCGCACCGCCGCAGTCGCCGTAAACCCCGCTGGTGCTCGCATAGACGATCCTCCGCGGCGCGTGCGAGCGGCGGGCTCGCAACCGCCCGTCGGGTACAATATCCGTTTGCGCTGTTTTGTGCGGCGTCCATCCCGCGCGCAGGCGGCGTTGCCTGCCGAGCGGCGTGTGAGCTGCCAGATGCGCATGCGCGGCGGCGCGCACGCGGGGTGCGGTGAGCGCCGCGAGCAACGCGCGAGTTCGGCTGTCGTGATCGCCGGTTTTCGGTGGCGGCACGAGATGCAGCACCGTCGGTGCGAGACCGGCAAGCCGCGCAAGGCTGCGCCGTACGTCCAGGTCGCCGACGAGCGGCGTCGCGCCAGCCGCGCGCAGTTCGGCGCGGCGTGCGGCGTGGCTGGTCAGCGCAAAGACATGCGCGCGGTGCCGCAGTCGCTCGACACAACGCGTGCCGACGTCGCCGCATCCGACAATCAGCACGCGCGGTCTGCGCAAGATTCGTGTCGCATTCATCGTGCACGAATTGTAGCCGCCGATCGCAAATTGCATCGGGCACGGTGCACGCAATACTGACTTTTCGACTTCGATTGATCTATGGCTTTTAACGTAACGATCCGGCAAAGCGGCAAGCAATTCCAGGTGGAGCCCGATGAACCGGTGCTGACCGCCGCGCTGCGCCAGGGCATCGGCCTGCCGTACGGCTGCAAGAACGGCGCGTGCGGTTCGTGCAAGGGCACGGTCCTCTCCGGCCAGGTCGAGCAGCGCCCGCATTCTTCGTCAGCACTGTCCAACGACGAGAAAACCCGCGGCATGGCGCTGTTTTGCTGTGCGACGCCGGCTTCGGACCTTGAAATCGACGTGCGCGAAATCGCGGGCGTCGGCGACATGCAGGTGAAGAAGCTGCCGTGTCGTATCAACGCAATCGAGCGCAAGGCCGACGACGTCGTCGTGCTGAAGCTGCAGTTGCCCGCCAACGAGCGTCTGCAATATCTCGCCGGTCAATACCTCGAATTCATCCTGAAGGACGGCAAGCGCCGCAGCTATTCGATGGCCACGCCGCCGCACAGCGAAGGGCCGATCGAACTGCATATCCGCCATATGCCGGGCGGCGCGTTCACCGACCACGTGTTCAGCGCGATGAAGGAGCGTGACATCCTGCGCTTCGAAGCGCCGCTCGGCACGTTCTTCCTGCGTGAAGATTCGGACAAGCCGATCGTCCTGCTCGCGTCCGGCACCGGCTTCGCGCCGATCAAGGCGATCATCGAGCATGCGGTGTTCAAGAACCTGCAACGGCCGATGACGCTGTACTGGGGCGCGCGCCGCAAGAAGGACATCTATATGCTCGAGCTCGCCGAGCAATGGACGAAAGACATCCCGAATTTCAAGTTCGTGCCGGTGCTGTCCGAGCCGGAACCGAGCGACGCATGGACGGGCCGCACGGGTTTCGTTCATCGTGCGGTCATCGAAGATCTGCCGGACTTGTCCGGCTATCAGGTGTACGCCTGCGGCGCACCGGTGATGGTCGAATCGGCGCAGCGCGATTTCACGCAGCACCATCGCCTGCCCGAAGACGAGTTCTATGCGGATTCGTTCACGAGCGCGGCCGATCTCGCCCATCCGGTCTGACCCGCTGGCTTACATGGCGAAAGCCGGTGCCCGTTGGTGAATTTCCGGAAATTTTGGGTTTACACCGCCGCCGGCCTTGTCGTATTCTTGCGCGCATGAACCGCATCCTGTCCGAACTTCGACGTCGCTCGCCGCTCCCCTAGGGGGCGCGTGGCTTCGTTATGAATTCGCGTCAGTGAATCTCGCGCGGTTCGGATCATGAAAGCCACGGCATGCCGTGGCTTTTTTGTTTGCGCGCGTTGTTTCGCATGTTGCTTCCCCGGACTGTTTCCGTTCTTCCCTTCCTGCTGCCTGGAGCCTGTCGCCATGAATTTCAATGAGTACCCGATCGAGTCGCTGATGTACATCACGAACCGGCCCGAAATCGTCTTTACGCACGGCAAGGGTTCATGGCTGCATGACAACACCGGCAAGCGCTACCTCGATTTCATTCAGGGTTGGGCAGTCAACAGCCTCGGGCACTGCAATGACGGCGTCATCGAAGCGCTCGACACGCAGGCGCGCCTGCTGATCAATCCGTCGCCAGCGTTTTACAACGAGCCGATGGCGAAGCTCGCCGGCCTGCTCACGCAGCACAGCTGCTTCGACAAGGTGTTTTTCGCCAACAGCGGCGCGGAAGCGAACGAAGGCGCGATCAAGCTCGCGCGCAAGTGGGGCAAGAAATTCAAGAACGGCGCGTACGAGATCATCACGTTCGATCACAGCTTCCACGGCCGCACGCTCGCCACGATGTCGGCCAGCGGCAAGCCAGGCTGGGACACGATCTACGCGCCGCAGGTGCCGGGTTTCCCGAAAGCCGATCTGAACGACATTGCATCGGTTGAAAAGCTGATCAACGAAAAGACGGTCGCGGTGATGCTCGAACCGATTCAGGGTGAAGGCGGCGTGATTCCCGCGACCCGCGAGTTCATGCAGCAACTGCGCGCGCTGACGAAGCAGCACAACGTGCTGCTGATTGTCGACGAAGTGCAAAGCGGCTGCGGCCGCGCGGGCACCTTGTTCGCGTACGAGCTGGCCGGGATCGAACCGGACGTGATGACGCTCGGCAAGGGCATCGGCAGCGGCGTGCCGCTCGCCGCGCTGCTCGCGAAAGCGGAGTGCGAAGTGTTCGAAGCCGGCGATCAGGGCGGCACCTATAACGGCAACCCGCTGATGACGGCGGTCGGCTACTCGGTCATTTCGCAGCTGACCGCGCCGGGGTTCCTCGAAGGCGTGCGCCAGCGCGGTGAATATCTGCGCGCGCAACTGCTCGAACTGTCGAAAGAGCGCGGCTTTGAAGGCGAACGTGGCGAAGGCCTGCTGCGTGCACTGCTGCTCGGCAAGGACATCGGCAACCAGATTGTCGAGAAGGCGCGCCTGATGCAGCCGGACGGCCTGCTGCTGAACGCCGCGCGGCCGAATCTGCTGCGCTTCATGCCGGCGCTGAACGTGACCACGGACGAGATCGACCAGATGATGAAGATGCTGCGTACCGTGCTCGATTCGCTTTGATCAACCGAAGAGCGTGCCTATGAACACTCCGATGCCTGCGACCAGCGTGTCGATCCGCACTTTCGCCGAAAGCGATACCGAACAGGTGATCGCGTTGTGGCGCGACGCGTTTCCCGAGTATCGCGATGCAACGAGGCCGCAGCGCAACCCGCATCTGTCGATCGCGAACAAGCTTACGACGCAGCCGGAGTTGTTCTTCGTCGCGATCGAAGACGGCCGGGTAGCCGGTACCGTGATGGCCGGCTACGATGGGCATCGCGGCTGGATGTACTCGTTGGCCGTCGACAGCACGCTGCGCCGGCGCGGCATCGGCACGCTGCTGGTCCGGCATGTGGAAGCGGCACTGGCCGCGCGCGGCTGTCCGAAGGTGAATCTGCAGGTGTTGAGCGCCAAAGGTGAGATCCGCGGCTTCTACGAGCGGCTCGGCTATCGGATGGATGAGGTCGTCAGTCTCGGCAAGCGGCTGGGCGCGCTTGCTGACAATGCGTCGACCGGTCACGCCGATCCGCAACCGGCATGACGTACGGTGAATCGCCTGCTCGCGACGCATGAAGCGAGTAGCGCGAAGCGGGTAGCCCAATAGCAATGGGCGGTGCAACAAACAAAAGGGCCGCGTGCATCGTCTGCACGCGGCCCTTTTTCCATGCATCGGCGACGCGCGCGCTATTCAGCATTGCGCGCGCAATACAGCACCGTTGCACTCATTCACCCAATCATTCCCCCAGATACGCAGCCCGCACCTTCGGATCGTCGAGCATCTGCTTCGCGTCGCCGGACATCGTCACCATTCCCGAGTCCATCACGTAGCCGCGATTCGCGGCCTGCAACGC
>NZ_SORE01000050.1 GCF_004366595.1 Paraburkholderia rhizosphaerae | reverse complement strand
TCTCATAACCTCAACTTCCCGAACCGCCCGGTGCGGACCCGCACGCCGGGTGGTGTGGCAGGGGTACGGCCTTATGGCTGTCCCCTATGCCGATTCGAATGGCCGAATGAGTGCGCGCCGTCAGGCGAGCACTTGGGCTTTGTCGGGCAGCCGCCAGTCGATCGGTTGACGGCCGTGCGATTCGAGATACTCGTTGGCCAGCGCGAAGTGCCGGCAGCCGAGAAAGCCGCGATGCGCGGAAAGCGGCGACGGATGCGGCGCTTCCAGCACGCAATGCGGCCTGCCGCCGAGTAGCGCGCGCTTCGCCTGCGCGTGCGAGCCCCACAGCATGAACACGAGCCCTTCATGGCGTATCGCGAGCTCGTGGATCAGCGTATCCGTGCACTTTTCCCAGCCGCGTTTCGCGTGACTCGCGGCCTGATTGCGCTCGACGGTCAGCACGGTGTTCAGCAGCAGCACGCCCTGTTTGGCCCACGCGTCAAGGCATCCATGGGCCGGCGACGCGTAGCCGAGGCTTGCGGTGATTTCCTTGAAGATATTGCGCAGCGACGGCGGCGGCCGTACCGCGGGCGGCACTGAGAACGCGAGGCCGTGCGCCTGAGGCGTGCCGCGATCTTCGCCGTGATATGGGTCCTGGCCGAGGACCACGACTTTCACGTCGTCGGGGCTCGTCAGCCGTAATGCGCGAAACACGTCGGCCGGGTAGACGGTCTTGCCGGCTGCCCGTTCGCCATCGACGAAACGACACAGTGATGCGTACGCGTCGCTGTCGATAAACGGCTTCAGATGCGCGCGCCACGCGGACGGTAGCGCGTCGAACTGCGATTCGAGTGACACGGTGGCGGCCGTCGTGGCCATCGTCGACGCGATAGATGACGCGTCGGTATTCGACGCGGGCGTTTCTTCGCCGAACAGCGAGCCTTGCGACGAAGTCGGGCGGGAGCGGGTAGCTGAGGTCATGGCCGGAGAGTGTCGCAGCTAATTCGGCGCGGCTCAAGGCGTGCCTCTGAGATTGCGGTCGCGCTGGCGGCAATGCGGGTGAGTGCGCTGAGGCTCGAGCGGCGTGCAGGACGCGGTCTGCTGGCTCCACCACGCGCAACGCACCGCATTGGCCGCACGTTGCGCGAGCCGGACCGGAGCGCGGGTGACAAACGACAAACGGACCGCACGTGCCCCGCGGTTACGCCGCGCCAGCCCCGCGTTCGCGCAGTTGATAACCACGCTGCGCCTTGCTGACATCGTCGGGCGCGAGGCCCGGCACGTTCGCCATCAGCTCTGACGCAAGCGCATGCAGCGCAGCCTCGTCGCCGTCTTTCAGTTCGAGTTCGACTTCGCAGATAGGCGCGCGGCGCGATGTGCGATCTACCTCCGCAACGATCTCACCGCGGTCGATCGCCGCTTCGACAGCCGAGCCGTCCTTCGTGACCGGCCACAACGTGCGCGTGAAAGTGGTGCGGAACAGTTCGATTAATTGCGGCGCGGCTTCGCGCAATGCAGCGGCAGCGTCCGGATCGTCGCAAATCTTCAGCAGCGCGTCGATTTCCAGCGCCGCCCCGGTAACCGGCATTTCCCATTCGTGCCGGCTATGCATGCCCGACTGTGCTTGACCGACCGTCTTGAACGTCTGCAGCCAGCCGTCCGGCGTGCGGCGCAGCCGCAGCGCGCTTTTCGAGCGCGCAAGCGTAAGCGCCGGCGTGTCGAAATACAGATTGTCGAGTGCGACCGGTTTGCCGGGTTGGCCGGTGCGAGCGGTGAACCATTGCATGGCCGCATCGGCTTGATCGGCCGGCAGTGCGAGCTTGATTTCGCGTTCGATGCCCATCGTGACTCCGTGCTTCAATTGCCGCTGTGCCGGCAGCGTATGCAAAACCGCGGGCAATACATTGGCCGCAAAACGCGTCAGAAAAACATCCGCGCGAGTTCGACGCCCGGCTCTTCCGCCCGCATAAACGCCTCGCCGACCAGAAACGTATTGACGTCCAGCGCGCGCAGCCGCTCGACGTCGAGTCGCGACAGAATGCCGGATTCCGTGACGACGATTCGTTCGTCCGGGATCATCTCGAGCATGCCGATCGTCGTGTCGAGCGATGTTTCGAACGTGCGCAGATTGCGATTGTTGATGCCGATCAACGGCGTTTTCAGCGTCAGCGCATCGACGAGCTCGTGCTTGTCGTGCACTTCGACAAGCACCGCGAGGCCGAGCGAATGCGCGAACGCTTCGAGGTCTTGCATCTGCGATATTTCGAGCGCGGCGGCGATCAGCAGGATCGCATCGGCACCCATCGCACGGGCTTCGACGATCTGATACGGGTCGATGATGAAGTCCTTGCGCAGCACCGGCAAATCGCACGCGGCGCGCGCTTCTTCGAGATACGCGGCGCTGCCTTTGAAGAACTGCACGTCAGTCAGCACCGACAAACATGCGGCGCCATGCTGCGCATACGAACGTGCAATTTCCGCGGGCACGAAATGCTCGCGGATCACGCCCTTCGACGGGCTCGCCTTTTTCACTTCCGCGATGACCGCGGGTTGGCGAGCCGCATGCTTTGCGCGCAATGCGCCGACAAAATCGCGATGGTCGCGTGCCGACGCTTCGAGGCGCAACGCTTCGATCGGTGCGCTTTGTACCGCGGCGCGCACTTCCGCGCGCTTGACGTCGATGATGCGTTCGAGAATGTCGCTCATGGCCGTTCCAATACTTGAATCATGACTTGAACTGCTGGGTAAAGCGGGCCAGCTCGTCGACCTTCGCGCGTGCGCGGCCGCTTGCGATGGTTTCGCGCGCAAGCTCGATGCCGGTTGCAATCGACGACGACACGTTGGCCGCGTACAGCGCCGCGCCCGCGTTGAGCACGACGATTTCGCGCGCGACGCCCGGCTTGTTGTCGAGCGCTTCGAGCAGCATCACGCGGGACGCGGCCGCATCGGCGACTTTCAGCGTGCGGTTCGACACCATTTGCATGCCGAAGTCCTCCGGATGGATTTCGTACTCGTGTACTTCTCCATCGCGCAGCTCGCCGACGAGCGTCGCGGCGCCGAGCGATACCTCATCCATGCCGTCCTTGCCGTACACGACCAGCACGTGCTTCGCTCCAAGCCGTTGCATCACGCGTACCTGAATGCCGACCAGGTCCGGATGAAACACGCCTTGCAACTGGTTCGGCGCGCCCGCGGGATTGGTCAGCGGGCCGAGGATGTTGAAGATCGTGCGCACGCCGAGTTCGCGGCGTACCGCCTGCACGTTCTTCATCGCCGGATGATGGTTCGGCGCGAACATAAAGCCCATGCCGGTTTCGGCAATCGACGCGGCGACCTGCTCGGGTTGCAGGTCGATATTGACGCCGAGCGCTTCGAGCACGTCCGCGCTGCCCGACTTGCTCGACACGCTGCGATTGCCGTGCTTCGCGACCTTCGCACCGGCGCCCGCGGCAACGAACATCGTCGCGGTCGAGATATTGAACGTGTGCGCGCCGTCGCCGCCAGTGCCGACGATATCAACGAAATTCGAGCTATCCGGCACGTCGACGTGACGCGCGAATTCGCGCATCACCGTCGCCGCCGCGGCGATTTCACCGATCGTTTCCTTCTTGACGCGCAAGCCGGTGAGAATGGCCGCTGATTGCGCCGTCGACAGCTCGCCGCGCATGATGAGCCGCATCAAATGCAGCATTTCGTCGTGGAAGATCTCGCGGTGCTCGATCGTGCGCTGTAGCGCTTCCTGTGGCGTAATCATGGCGTCTCCCGTCGCGTTGTTGTTTTATGCGCCGTGCGGTGCATCGGCGCGTTTCGATTGCTTGATAAAGTTTTCGAGCAGTGCATGCCCGTGCTCGGACAGGATCGATTCCGGATGGAACTGCACGCCCTCGACTGCCAGCGTCTTGTGGCGCACGCCCATGATTTCGCCATCCGGCGTCCACGCGGATACCTCAAGGCAATCCGGCAGCGACTCGCGTTCGATAGCGAGCGAGTGGTAGCGGGTGACAGTGAAATGCTTCGGCAGGTCGGCGAACACGCCTTTGCAGTCGGTTTCGATCTGGCTCACCTTGCCATGCATGATGGTTTGCGCGCGCACGACGCGGCCGCCGAATGCTTCGCCGATGGCCTGGTGGCCGAGGCACACGCCGAGAACCGGAATTTTGCCGGAGAATTCGCGAAGTACGTCGAGCGTGATGCCCGCGTGCTGCGGGTTGCTAGGCCCCGGCGACAGGCAAATGCGCTCCGGGTTCAGCTTCGCGATTTCAGCGAGCGTGATTTCGTCGTTGCGATAGGTCTGTACGTCTTCGCCGAGTTCGCCGAAGTACTGGACCAGGTTATAGGTGAACGAGTCGTAGTTGTCGATCATCAGCAGCATGGTCTTTCTCCGGTCAGAAGTCGCTATCGAGGCCGTCTTGCACCTGCTCGGCGGCGCGCAGCACCGCGCGCGCCTTGTTCTCGGTCTCCTGCCATTCGGATTCAGGCACCGAGTCGGCGACCACGCCCGCGGCGGCCTGCACATACAGGTTGCCGTTGCAGATCACCCCCGTGCGAATCGCAATCGCGAGATCCATGTCGCCGGTGAACGACAGGTAGCCGACCGCGCCGCCGTACAAACCGCGCTTGACCGGCTCGAGTTCGTCGATCAGTTCCAGCGCGCGCACCTTCGGCGCACCGGACAGCGTGCCGGCCGGGAACGTCGCGCGCAGCACGTCGAAATTCGTGATGCCGGGTTTCAGCTTGCCTTCGACCGAGCTCACGATGTGCTGCACGTGCGAATATTTCTCGATCGCCATCTTGTCGGTGACCACCACCGAGCCGATCTGCGCGATGCGGCCGACGTCGTTGCGCGCGAGGTCGATCAGCATTACATGCTCGGCGATTTCCTTCGGGTCGTTCAGCAGTTCGTGCGCGAGTTCGGCGTCGCGCTCGGGCGTGTTGCCACGCGGACGTGTGCCGGCGAGCGGACGAATCGTGACCATCCGGTCTTCGCCGCGTTTTTCCTGACGCACCAGAATTTCCGGCGATGCGCCGACCACGTGGAAGTCGCCGAAGTTGTAGTAATACATATACGGCGACGGGTTCAGCGAACGCAGCGCGCGATACAGCGACAGCGGATTGTCGCGATACGGTTTGGTCAGACGCTGGCCGACCTGCACCTGCATCAGCTCGCCGGCGGCGATGTATTCCTTCGCCTTGCGCACGGCCGCCAGATAGTCGTCCTTTTTGAACTCGCGATAGATGTCGGTGCGAACGCTTGATGACGTCACCGGCGGCTGTACCGACACGCGCAGCCGCTGGCGCAGTTCGCGCAGTCGCTGTTTGCCGCGCGTGTACGCTTCGGGCGCAGTCGGGTCGACGTAGACGACGAGATACAGCTTGCCGGCCAGGTTATCGATGACCGCGACTTCCTCGGTCAGCAGCAACTGGATGTCCGGCAGGTTCAGATCGTCCGGTGGTGTCGTGTGCGCGAGCTTCTTCTCCATGTAGCGCACCGCGTCGTAGCCGAAGTAGCCGGCGAGACCGCCTGCGAAACGCGGCAGGCCGGGGCGTTGCGCGACCTTGAAGCGTTTCTGGAACTGCTGGATGAATTCGAGCGGATCGCCGTCGTGCGTTTCGACGACCTTGCCGTCCTTCACGACTTCCGACACGCCGCCGCTGCGAGTGCGTACCATCGTGCGCGCCGGCAGCCCAATGAACGAGTAGCGCCCGAAGCGCTCGCCGCCCACTACCGATTCGAGCAGGAACGAGTTCGCGCCGTTGCGCTCAGATTGCGCGAGCTTCAGGTAAAGCGATAGCGGCGTTTCGAGATCCGCGAGCGCTTCGGCGATCAGCGGAATGCGGTTGTAGCCCTCGTTCGCGAGAGACTGGAATTCGAGTTCGGTCATGTTCCGATCCTGTTCGTGCGTCCGGCCGCGGCGGGCGTCGGACAAAGCGGGGTGTTGCGCAGCCGGTCGGGCTCGACGTGTATAGCGTTGAATGTGACCGGCGCGCGTTTTCCCGGCAATGCGTATTTGCCTTCAGCGTGGCCGCGACTGTACATCACGTACATGACGGCCGGCGTGAAGCAACGCAACTTTAAAAGCTGGTTCGAAGCGACGCCGCCGCTAAAAACCAGCTAGTAACCACCAGGAAAGCGCACGATGCGCAATGAACTAAAAAACGGTGCTGAAGATGGGCTTCAGCCTACCTCGGCGAGAGGTTAGTGCGACCAGCGACGCCAGGGCCATGCTCCCCGGTCAATGCTGCTCAGACTCCGTTTTTTGTTCAGAAACATGAGGAAGGACTGTCAGGTCAGTGAGAATTCAGGCTGAGGCAGCAGCCTCGGGATTAGCCTCGGGGTTAGCCCGATTATGCGCTGCGATAACCTTTGCGGCCTCAAGCAGAGTGGCCACTATACCATCCGAATTAATTGTTTGTATAGCCTGGCCATGGTTATAGCCATAGGGCAGCGTAAGCGTCGCCATGCCCGCCGCGCGGCCCGCGAGCGCGTCGTTCTCCGAATCGCCGATCGCGACGGTTGCCCGCGGCGGCACCCGCATCGCTTCGCAGGCGGCGAGCATCGGCAACGGATCGGGCTTTTTCTTTGCAAGACTGTCGCCGCCGATCACGACGCTAAAGAGTGGGAACAGTCCGTACTGTTTGAGCAGTTCGACCGCGAACCGGTGCGGCTTGTTGGTCACGCAAGCGAGCTTCAGACCCGCGTCGCGCAGCGCGGCGAGGCCGGCTTCGACGTCCGGATAAAGCCGCGTGTGCAGCCCGTTGATCTTCGCGTACTCCGCCTGATAGAGCGCGAGCGCCTCGTCGAAACGCTCCTGCGCGTGGTCGGCCGGAAAGCGCGGCGCGAGCACGCTGCGGATCAGATGCTCCGAGCCTTTGCCGACGTAGTCGATCACTTCCTCGCGCGAGGTTTCATCGGCGTCAAGTTGCGCGAGCATACCGTTCAGGCCGGCGGTGAAGTCGTCGGCGGTGTCGACCATCGTACCGTCGAGGTCGATTATCGCCGCGGCAAGGCGCGGCGCGGACAGCATCGGGGCGGCGTAGCGGGCAGGCGTAGTCGTCATGTCAGGTTCAATGCTCGATGTTGGCGAGGGCGCTGCGCATCTGGCCGATGATGGTCTTGTAGTCAGGGTGGCCAAAGATCGCTGAACCGGCGACAAACGTATCCGCGCCGGCGGCCGCGATTTCCGCGATATTGTCGATTTTCACGCCACCGTCCACTTCGAGATGGATCTCGCGGCCGGTCTTGTCGCGATATGCGTTGATACGCGCACGCGCTTCACGCAGCTTGTTGAGCGCCTCGGGAATGAACGACTGCCCGCCGAAGCCCGGATTCACTGACATGATCAGCACGAGGTCGACGCGGTCCATCACATGGTCGAGGTAACTGAGCGACGTGGCGGGGTTGAACACGAGGCCGGCCTTGCAACCGTGATCGCGGATCAGCGTCAGCGTGCGGTCGATGTGATCGGACGCTTCGGGGTGAAAGCTGATCACGTTCGCGCCGGCTTTCGCGAAGTCCGGCACGATGCGATCGACCGGGCGCACCATCAGATGCACGTCGATCGGCACCTGCACGTGCGGGCGAATCGCTTCGCACACAAGCGGGCCGATTGTCAGGTTCGGCACGTAATGGTTGTCCATCACGTCGAAGTGGATCCAGTCCGCGCCGGCGGCAACCACGTTGCGGACTTCTTCACCGAGCCGCGAAAAGTCAGCGGACAGAATACTGGGGGCGATGTGAAATTGCGTCATATCGAAGGACGGACGGTTAAGCGAAAAGCGTTATTTTAACGTCACCTGCGCGTGCAGGCCTTGTCCAGATGGCCTGCGCGGTTGCGGGCGTGCGTTTCATGAAGCAGAATGCCAGTTCATCACGAACTGCCCCTCTGCAACGCGTCGCAGTCTGTCGCGAACGGTTTTTTCTTACAGACCCGCATTGGCGTTCGCACCGGTTTGCGCGGCGGGCCTCATACGAGGTTTCGCGAGGTTTCACGCGAGCCGCACCACTTTGGAATCAGGCAAATCAGGATGAGTCAGTATCAATTCAACGTGTCTTCGCAGGTCCGTTACCTGCCCGAAGAGTCGGATCCGGAGCGCCGTCAATATGCGTTCGCCTACACGCTGACCATCCGCAATACCGGTCAGACGAGCGCGCAGCTGATCGCTCGCCACTGGGTCATTACAGATAGTGAAAACCACGTTCAGGAAGTGAAAGGTCTGGGTGTGGTCGGACATCAGCCGCTTCTTAAACCAGGCGAGCAATTCGAGTACACAAGCTGGGCCGTCATTGCGACACCCGTCGGCACGATGCGGGGCGAGTATTTCTGCGTCGCGGAGGACGGCGAGCGTTTCGAAGCGTCGGTGCCCGAGTTTGTGTTGCGCATGCCGCGCACGCTGCATTGAAGCGGAGCGGATTCCTTCCTGAGTTATCTTCCGGGCCGGCTAGCCGCGCGGTGGCTGTTGCGTGGGCGCTTGTGCGCCCGGCGCCCGCTGCGCGTTTTGCGCTTGCTGTGCCTGTTGCCTCAGCTGTTCTTGCTGGCGTGCCAACTTCTTCTTGCCGGACGATGTCCAGACCACGATGAAGACGACCAGGGACAGCGCCAGAAAAATTTCCAGCGCAAAGATGAGCATCGGATATTCGTCGAGCAGATCAGACATGGCGGTTTCCATCAAGAACGAACATTGTATGCGGTTTGCGCGCGGCGCCGTACTTTGGGCGGCGACGGTGTCGATCGCGGTGATGCTCGCCGCGTGCGGTGGCGGTGGCACGGTTCGGCCGTCAGTTCCGCCGACTGGCGCGGCGATTATCCCGGGGCAAATCGCCGCCACGCGGTTGACACCGGTCGCATGGCAGCAGGTGCCGGGCTGGCAGGACGATTCGCTGATCGGCGCGACCGCCGCGTTGCGGCAAAACTGCGTGAGGCTCGCGCGTCAGCCGAACTGGCAGCGTGCGTGCGTGGCGGCCGAGCAGATTGACGATCTCGACGTCGCGGGTGCGCGAACCTTCTTTGAAACCTACTTCACGCCCTTTCAGTTCGCGAACACGGACGGTACGCTCGATGGGCTCGTGACCGGCTACTACGAGCCATTGCTGCACGGTTCGCGCACGCGTCATGGTGTCTATCAGATCGCGTTGTACCGGTGGCCGTCCGGTTATCGCGCGGGCTCGTCGCTGCCGGCGCGCGCGCAGCTCGAGCGCTCCGGCGCGCTGGATGGCAACGAACTGGTCTGGGTCGACGATCCGATCGAAGCGTTCTTTCTGCAAGTGCAAGGGTCGGGACGCATCGTGATGGAGGACGGCAGTGTGATGCGAGTCGGCTTCGGCGGCACGAACAATCAGCCGTACCGGTCGATCGGGCGCTGGCTGCTCGACCACAACGAAATCACGCCGTCGCAGGCGACGATGCAAGGCATCAAGGCATGGGCGCGCGCGAACCCCACGCGCGTCGATGCATTGCTCGATACGAATCCGCGCTTTGTGTTCTTCCGCGATATGGCGTCGGCGGAGCCCGCGCCGAGCGGTGGCGCCGATGGTCCGATTGGCGCGCTCGGCGTACCGCTTACGCCGGAGCGTTCGATTGCGGTGGATCCGTCGTCGATTCCGCTCGGCACGCCCGTGTTCTTGCAGACGACCCGTCCGATGACCAATGCGCCGATGAATCGCCTGGTGTTTGCGCAGGACACAGGCACGGCGATCAAGGGCGGTGTGCGAGCCGACTATTTCTGGGGACTCGGCGATGAGGCGGGTGATCTGGCCGGCAAGATGAAGCAGAACGGAAGGATGTGGCTGCTGTTGCCGAACTCGTGACCTGAACGCGCTTCACGCGCCGGCCTTGCGCTTGTCGACCACACGGCGTGCCTTGCCGACCGAGCGCTCGATGCCGTTCACCGGTAGCACGTTGATAATCGCTGTCACGCCGATCAATGCCTTGACGTCGTAAGTGAGCGCGTTTCGCGCCGCATTGAGCGCAAAGGTGTCGGGCGCGGTCTCGGGGCATGGCTCCACGTTGATCGTCATCACGTCGAGCGGTCCTTCCCTGGTGAGCACGATCTGATAATGCGGTGCGAGCGCATGCTGCTTCAGCAGCAATTCTTCGATCTGCGTTGGGAATACGTTGACGCCCCGCACGATCATCATGTCGTCGCAGCGGCCGGTGATTTTCTCCATGCGGCGCATCGTGCGCGCGGTGCCGGGCAGCAGGCGCGTCAGATCGCGAGTCCGGTAACGAATGATCGGTAGCGCTTCCTTCGTCAACGATGTGAACACGAGTTCGCCGAGTTCGCCGTCGGGCAACACTTCACCGGTTTCGGGGTCGACGATTTCCGGGTAAAAGTGGTCTTCCCAGATTGTCGGGCCGTCTTTGGTCTCCACGCATTCGGACGCAACGCCCGGGCCCATCACTTCCGATAGGCCATAGATGTCCACCGCATCGATGCCCATGCGCGCTTCGACGGCGCGGCGCATATCGTTGGTCCACGGCTCGGCGCCGAAGATGCCGATTCGCAGCGAGCATTTCGCTGGGTCGACGCCTTGTTTCTCGAGTTCGTCAGCGATCGACAGCATATAGCTCGGCGTCACCATGATGATGTCCGGGCGGAAATCCTGGATGAGCTGAACCTGTTTTTCGGTCTGGCCGCCGCCGAACGGGATCACGGTGAGACCCGCGCGTTCCGCGCCGTAGTGCGCGCCAAGCCCTCCGGTGAAAAGACCGTAGCCGTAGCTGATGTGAACCTTGTCGCCCGGCCGTGCGCCTGCCGCGCGAATCGAGCGCGCGACGAGCGATGCCCATGTGTCGATGTCGCGTGCGGTGTAGCCGACGACCGTCGGCTTGCCGGTGGTGCCCGATGACGCGTGAATTCGCGCGACTCGCTCCTGCGGCACCGCGAAGAGCCCGAACGGGTAGTTGTCGCGCAGATCTTTCTTGATCGTGAAAGGGAAGCGCGACAGGTCGGCGAGCGTGTTCAGCTCAGCGGGATGGACACCGGCTTCGTCGAATTTGCGCCGATACACCGGCGAGTTTTCGTATGCGTGCGTGAGCGACCATTTCAGCCTGTCGAGTTGCAGCGCGGCAAGCTCGTCGCGGCCCGCCGTTTCGATCGGATCGAGCGGAAGCGAGGGGTTCATCGAGTGTCTCCAGGTGTCTTTTGAATAGGTGCGGCGCGGCGGCGGCGGGACGCCGGATAAGCGGCGAGCTCGCCGTCACCCGTGCGCAGGGATGACGGTGCCCCTGATTTGTGCGGATTTGCCGCGGAACATTGCGACGGTTTCGTTCGCGCGATTGGTGACGCGGATGTCGTAAATGCCGGTGCGGCCGGTCAGCGACTGTTCAACGGCTTCCGCGGTGAGCAGGTCGCCGCCGTGCACCGGGCGGAGAAACTCGATCGAGCAGCCGGACGCAACGGTGTTGATGTTGTGCGAATTGCACGCGAAGGCGAACGTCGAATCGGCGAGCGTGAAGATGAGGCCGCCGTGGCAGATACGATGTCCGTTCAGGAAATCGTCGCGCACGAGCATGCGCATGCGCGCATAGCCCGCACTGACTTCGAGTAGCTCGAGGCCGAGCGCGCGGCTGCAGGCGTCTGCTTCGGACATCGCGGCGGCCGTTGCGCGCGCGAGTTCGTCGGTGGACATGGGCGTGTTGCGGTCGGTGCGTTCAGGTTGCATCGGATGCGTTGACATGTCAGCGGCCCTCGAAGCGCGGGGCGCGTTTTTCGACGAACGCGCGTACACCCTCTGCATAGTCGTGCGACGCGCCCAGTTCGCGTTGCAGATCGCGCTCGAGGTCGAGTTGCTGATCGAGCGTTTGCGTCATGCCGTCGCGCATCGCCAGCTTGGTGGCGGCGATGGCTTTCGTGGGCTGTTGAGCGAGCTTGCTTGCCAGTTGTGCTGCGGCTGACGGTAGCTCGCTATCGTCGACCACTTGCCAGACGAGCCCCCAGCTTTCCGCCTTTTCGGCGCTCAGTTTTTCTCCGGTAATGGCGAGGCCGAGTGCGCGCGCGATGCCGACCCGCCGCGGCAAAAACCATGTACCGCCGGAATCCGGCACAAGACCGATCTTCACGAACGCTTGAATGAAACTCGCGGAGCGGGACGCAAGCACGATGTCACAGGCGAGCGCGAGGTTCGCGCCGGCGCCCGCTGCCGTACCGTTGACAGCTGCGATAACCGGCAGTGGCAATGACTGAATCCGCCGGATCAACGGGTTGAATTGGCGATCGATGACGTCACCAAGGTCGGTCATCGCGCCAGGCGTGAAGTCAAGGTCCGCCAGATCCTGGCCCGCGCAGAAACCACGGCCGGCGCCGGTGAGCACAAGCGCGCGAGCACCAGCCGCTTCGACGTCATCGAGCGCTGCCGCGACTTCTTCGTGCATCGCGAGCGTGAAACTATTGAGCTTGTCGGGACGGTTCAGCGTGATTGTCACGACGCGGTTCGTCGAATCGTTGACCACGTGGATCGCTTCATAAGCCATCGGTCGTTTCCTCCCAAGTGACGGGGCAGCACAGCAGGGTCGGCGAAATGCGACCTTTGATTCATGTTAGAGCGCGACGCCGTTCTGCAACAGTCAGCCGAACGGCATATGCCATTCGGCTGACTTACGCGGCGACCGCTTTCGGTTCAACATGAATACGGCTTTGAACAACGCGGAATCGATTGGCAACAAACGCTGCGTCGGTCAGCGCCGCATTGGCGGCAGGGTTGGCGCCGGTGCCGTGGAAATCGGAGAACGCAGCCGATTGATTGACGAATACGCCGCCAGTCAAATTGATCGACAGTGCGACGCCGCCGCGCAGTGACGTTTCATGTGCGGCTTCGAGTACCAGGTCATCGGTGCTGTAGACGGAGAGCGTCAATGCGCCATGCTCGACGGCCGTGCGCGCGGCAAGCTCGAGCGACTGTTCAGTGGAATCGGTCGCGATGACAAACGAGATCGGGCCGAACCACTCTTTGGTGAACTGAGCGTGATCGGTAGCGGCATCCAGTTGCAGAACGAGCGGCGTGCGCACGCGGGCATTAGCGAAAGCAGGGTGCTCGAGCGCTTTGCTATCAACCAGAATGCGTCCGAGCTTGCGTGCTTCGTCAATGCGTTGCATCACGCCGTCGTTTTGCACCGCGCCCAGCAGTTCGACTGCTTTCGATGGGTCCGCCAGCAATTTTTCGACCGCGGCGGCCAATGCTTGCGCGACGGCGTCGAAGGTCAGCGTACCTTCAGTAGTGCGGATGCCGGTGCGAGGCACATAGATGTTTTGAGGAGCAGTGCACATCTGACCTGAGTACAACGCCAGCGAGAACGCAATGTTGCGTGCGGCGGCTTTGATGTCGTCGACCGAGTCGATCACGATCTGGTTGACGCCAGCCTTTTCGGTGAACACCTGAGCTTGATGCGCATGATGTTCGAGCCACGTGCCGTTCTGCGTGCTGCCGGTGAAATCGATCAGCTTGATCTCAGCACGCAGAGCGAGTTGCTGGACCAGTTCACCGTCATTCGGTTCGGTCGCGAGCAAGGTGATGACGTTGGGATCGAAGCCGGCTTCTCGCAGCACGCCGCGGGCAATGCGCACGGTGACGGCGAGCGGCAGGATCGCGCCCGGATGCGGTTTGACGATCACCGTATTGCCGGTCGCGAGGTCGGCGAACAAGCCCGGGTAACCGTTCCACGTTGGAAACGTGCAGCAGCCGAGCACGAGGCCCGTGCCGCGCGGAACAACGGTGAAGCGCTTGCGCATCGCGAGCGGCGGGTTTTTGCCCTGTGGCTTTTCCCAGTGCGCATCGGCTGGAACGCGTCGCAACTGGTCCCATGCGTAGGCGACCGCCTCGAGTGCGCGGTCTTGCGCGTGCGGGCCGCCGGCCTGAAAGGCCATCATGAAGGCCTGGCCTGTGGTGTGCATCACCGCATAGCCGATTTCGAAGCTGGCCCGGTTAATCCGCTCGAGAATTTCGAGGCTAACGCCGACCCATGCGGTGGGACCTGCGTCCCGCCAGGCACGTTGCGCCGATGCAGCAGCTTCTATTAGCGCGGCCGGGGTGCTTTGCGGGTAGCGGATGGCGAGGGGAAGGCCGAACGGCGACGACTCCGAACCCACTGTGTTGCCGTTGGTTGGCTGGTCAATGTCGAAGGTGCGGTTCAGATGGGCACGAAACGCGGCTTCGCCATCTGCATTAGCGGTTTCCCCGTACACTTTCGGACTGGGCATTTCGGCGAACGGGCTCCAGTAGCCGCGCGTTTCGATCGCCGCGAGCGCCTTTTGCAGCGAGTCTTCGTGCTTGCTGAATAGCGGGTGGGTCATGGCAGAAGGGATGCTGAACGGGTTAGGAAGGGTCTCGTCAAATAATTGACCGACCGGTTGGTTGGTGAATGGTAGCATTGTTGGCGATGCGCGCGAAGAATTTCGCGTTCTTTCAGTACAACCACGGAGGATGCATGGCATACGAAAACATTCTGGTCGAGATGAGAGGCCGGGTCGGTCTCGTCACGCTGAATCGACCGAAGGCGCTCAATGCGCTAAACGACGCGCTGATCGACGAACTGGGTGAAGCGCTGCGTGCTTTCGATGCGGACGAAAACATTGGCGCAATGATCGTTACGGGCAGCGAAAAGGCGTTCGCCGCCGGCGCCGATATCTCGATGATGTCGAAGTACTCGTATATGGACGCGTACAAGAGCGACTACATCACGCGAAACTGGGAGACGGTCCGGCAGATCCGCAAGCCGATCATTGCCGCGGTGTCGGGCTTTGCGCTGGGCGGCGGCTGCGAACTGGCGATGCTGTGCGACATCATCATCGCTTCTGACACCGCGAAGTTTGGTCAACCTGAGATCAAGCTGGGCGTCATGCCCGGCGCCGGCGGAACACAACGTTTACCGCGCGCCGTATCGAAGGCGAAGGCGATGGACATGTGTTTGACCGCGCGTTTCATGGATGCGGCCGAGGCCGAACGCGCAGGGCTTGTCTCGCGCGTGGTGCCGGCGGCGTCGCTGCTCGACGAAGCAATTTCAGCGGCCACGACGATTGCGGAGTTTCCTCTGCAGGCCGTGATGATGGTGAAGGAATCGGTCAACGCAGCCTATGAAACGACCTTGGCTGAAGGCGTGCATTTCGAGCGCAGGCTATTTCACTCGCTGTTCGCTACTGAAGATCAGAAAGAAGGAATGGCCGCATTCCTTGAGAAACGCAAACCCGAGTTCAAGCATCGATAACGTCGAACGTGATCGTTCAAAATACCGCTTGCGTCGCGTGATGCGAGTGACTAGAATCTCGGTCTTTCGCGCTTCAAGCGGCCCGGATGTGAGGGGTGATGGAGTGAAGTGCGGAAGGCGGGAGTGCCAGCAATGGCGCGGGTTTGCGCGACACGCAGCAGGTTGGAAGAAGTTAAAAACCTGTTGACGATGTGAGTGGAAGTCTGCATAATCTCGCTTCTCTGCTGCAACGTGCAGCGGACGCGCAGAAAGACGGTGGTAGGGTGGTCAGGGTCTTTCAGTCGTGAAGTGATCTTTAACAATACACAGCCGATAAGTGTGGGCGCTT
>NZ_SORE01000049.1 GCF_004366595.1 Paraburkholderia rhizosphaerae | reverse complement strand
TCGCCCTCATGCAGTTGCGCTTCACTTCACTCGCTATGACCAGCTTATGGCGGGACTTGCACCCGCAGGAGTGCGCCCATGCTGGGCGCACAAAGCAAAAGGCCCGCGCCGTTAAAACGGCGCGAGCCTTTGTGATTGCCGGAATGTCGGGCGTTTTACTCAACCGAATGCAAAACTCGTTTCACGTCCGCACTCGTTCGGCTTGACGCGAGCATTACGAGTGGTTGTACGGCGAGCCGAGGTATGGGTTGTACACCGGGCCGCGCGCGCCCGAATCCGACGTACCCGCCGTCGCGGCGCCGTAGCCGGTCGTATCCGCGGTCACGCGCGCTTCAGCCTTCTGGATGCCCGCCGGGTAATGCGCATCGCTCGAGTCGAACGGGCTGTAGCCAGCCTTTTCAAGTTGCACCAATTGCGCACGAACTTCAGCACGCGTCACGGGCTGGTTCGATTGGGCAAACGACACAGCCGGCACAGCCAACACAGCAGCAAGAGCGACGGCCTTGATAAGCGATTTCATGATCATTACCTCCAGATTTGGTTTCGGTTTGTACGGCCTGATTCGTCAGTCCGTTTGAAAGCAGTCTAGGCATTTAGAGGCTTAGGGGAAACCCTAATCCGAGGAAATGACCGTTTCGGCTGGTGTGACAATCGCCCGGACGCTCGTCGCTTCGGTTACCGCGTTGCGGGTCGCTAAAGTTCGCGCCCCCGCTGCCGACAATCCGGCCATGGCATCCGACAAACATCTCCCGCTGAAACGAGGCACGTCCCGGTACGACGAAGCCATCGCGCTTGAAAATTCCGTAAGGATCATTCGTAAGGCGCGCGGCAAACACAACCCGGAAGACTTTGCTGAAGGCACGCCCGAATGGCATGCGGTAATCGAAAGTTTTTTGATTGATTTGCTGTGGGCATCCGGTAACGGTCTGCACGACAACGACGACTAGTCGTCGCGCCCGCCGTTATGCGCGGACTCGCGGTGCGCGTTGCGCAAGCGCATCAGAGACGTATCCTGCGGGCACCGCTGCGCATGTCGTCGAAAAGCGGCACCACGGCGAGTGTCAGCAACACCATCGCGAGCGGCAACGTCGACACGAATCCCAGGTGCTTGAAGCCGGCAGCCCCCGCTAATCCGCCGACCAGAAACGACACGAGCAGCGAAGCGAGCAACGCGAGCTTCTGCCGGTCCGCGCGCACGGTGTCGTCTGCGGATGCAGGCTGGCGGCCATTCCAGTAGAACAGCTTGCCCAGTTCGATGCCGATGTCGGTGACGAGCCCCGTCACATGCGTGGTGCGGATTTCCGCGCGGGAGATCTTGGTGATCATCGCGTTCTGCAAGCCCATCACGAAGCACAGCAGACACACGGTGAGCGGCAGAAAAAACAGCTGATGACGTTCGAGGTGCGCGCCCAGCAAGCCAAAGCACAGCAGCAACACCGCTTCGATTGCGAGCGGTATCGCATATACGCTGCGCAGACGACGCCGGCGCCCCCAGTTGATCATGACCGCAGATGACGCCGCTCCAACCAGAAACGACAGTAGCGCGCTCAACCCCGCGGCAACCAGTGCGATATCGCCGAGTGCGAGGTTATCGGCGAGCGAGGAAACGATCCCCGACATATGCGACGTGTACTGCCCGACCGCGAGGAAGCCGCCCGCATTCGCCGCGCCCGCGACAAACGCAAGCGAGCGTCCAAGGCGCCGATTGGTCACATCGGTTCGTTCGGGTGCGGTAAAGCCGCGCAGATAGTTGATAGGCATGCGGACAGACCCGGATGAATGTGAGCGGACGGCAAACGGGCGAGTGTCGGCGCGAGCTTCGGGGTGAGTGTAGAGGCCCCAGACCGCGCGGCCCGCGTCAGGGCAGCGCACGAAATCGTAGCATGCGATGCGCGGTGCGTTCAGGGTGCGAAAAAACGTCGCGGCCACCCAGCGTCCGCACCATGGTCGGCCACGAAAAAATGCCCAGCGGTGCGGCTGGGCAAAATCGCCGGTAATCCGGCGATGGAGGTTCTATTGGCTAATGTGACACGACAAACCGGCTAGCCACCAAGCCCGCCGACCCGCCGTGCGCGGCTACATCGATCCGGACGGACGACCTTGCATCCGTCGTCCAATGTGCGGTCAGCTTAATGGTGCTCGTACACGTAGATCGGCGGCGAATAAGAGCTCAGCGTGACTTCCTTGCGGCCGCCCGCCGCGGATGTACCGGTCGTTGCGGAACCGTAACCGCCGTCTTGCGCGACGACGTTGCTCGCGCTCACCTGCGCTTCCGCCTTCTGAATCGCCGCCGGATAGTGCGCATCGCTCGAATCGAACGGGCTGTAGCCGGTCTTTTCCAGTTGCACCAGTTGTGCGCGAACCTCTGCGCGGGTCACCGGTTGGTTCGATTGGGCAAACGACACAGCGGGAACAGCGAGCACGGCAGCAAGCGCGACTGCTTTGATGAGCGATTTCATGATCACGACCTCCAAGATTGGTTTCGATTCGGCTGCGACGCATTGCGTGCCACCGTTGAAAGCAGTCTAGGATCGCGGGGGTTTAGGGTAAACGCCTAAATCCCCAATTCATTGTTTCGCGCCGCAGGACAAACTGAATGGATGAAAAATCGGCAGCCGGTGTTGATGACGCGCGCGAATCCGGACAGGCTTCCGGGTGCGCGCTTTCACGCGACCGCGGACACCGCCCGGCGAACGGCGTCCGCAGCATGAATATCAATGGCGATGCCGCCAGTCCCCGTGATAGGTATCGAGCCAGCGCAACCGCCGCCCGGGCGAGTCGCGATGCGTCGATTTGTTGTGATGATGCGCGGTGATCCACATCACAGCACACACGATCACCATGACCGATGGCCCCAACAGATAGGCCAGTGTCGATTCGCTCATCGCAGCCTCCATCTCGACGACATCCGTTCAACCATTCTAGGCAATGCGCGGCGATGTTTCGAAGCATGAAATCATATTCGTCTCCACGTTGATTCGAGTAGGCGTTCTGCCACATTTCCCCCCGACGATCAGTGTGCGCCCGACCACCTATCGGCGCAGGTCGATTACGCCAGACGTATTCCAACCTCTTATCATTGACCTCACCGCCCTCGCTTCACGAACCGCCATGCGCTATCCATACAACATCGCTGTTGCTGCAGGCCTGATGCTGGTTGTCGTGTCGTGTGGTCTCGCGCTGGTTCTGACCTGACCCTGATCGACCCGCGCTGCGCATTGCTCACCTTCTGCGTGACGTGGACGTACGCCGCGCTCGCCCCTCCCGCAGCCGCGAACGCTTGCGCGACCCTCGCTAAAGTTTCGCGAGACCGCGCCGTTAACGGCGCGTATGGACCGTCACCCGCACACTGCGTCCGGCTTCTCGATGGCGACGCTGATCGACCAGGACATCGCGCATATCGGTCGCGTGATGCGGCCGTCGATGCAAGGCGACTTCGGCGGCGCGATTCTGCCGGCGACATACTGGCGCAAGCGGCTGAACGAACTGTTGGCGCGCGATCATCTGACCAGGCCTCAGCTTTGCGCAATCGACGGCTTGTTGACGCAACTCGAACAGCTAGACGCGTCGCACCTGCAGCCATTGCCGATGGTGAACCCCGCGAATAAACCGGCAGACAAACCCACAACGAAGCCCGTAACCCAACCCGCAAACAGCGCGGGCAACACCGCGTCGAACACGCGCCCGGCGATATCCCGCGTGCGGCGCGAGCGCCCGCGCCGCACGCGCTGACCTCGCTAGCACACCCGCCGCCACGCCACCAGGTCGCCTCGCCAGTTGTCGCGCGGACGCGCCATCGGCGTAAATAGGGCGCGCGATGCGTGATAATGTCCGCAAAAATACCCAGCAAGGACATCCTGTGACCCAGGCCTCACCGCTTGACCTGTTGAAACAGGCGCGCATCCGCTTTACACAACGAGAAATCGCCGCGCACGTCGGCAAGGACATCAAGACGGTACGTCGCTGGGAAAAGGGCGAAACACCGTGCCCCGCGCGCATGGCGCCCACGTTGCAGGCGCTGCTGCAAGCGAACGCGCCGGCAGTCCCCATCAACGGCATGGATCGCAGCGTCACGTCGTGCTTCAGCTTTGTGGATCTGTTCGCCGGCATCGGCGGGATCCGGATGGGTTTCGAAGCGCACGGCGGCGAGTGCGTGCTGACGAGCGAGTGGAACCCGTTTTCGCAGAAGACCTATCGTGAGAATTTCGGCGGCAACGCGGGTGAAAGCTTCACGCATGACGCGCCTATCGACATCAGCCGTGCGGGTTTGTCCGCTCACACGCTGATCGGCGACATCGTGACTTTCCCCGAACACGCGGTGCCCGATCACGATGTGCTGCTCGCCGGTTTTCCGTGCCAGCCGTTCTCGATCGCCGGCGTCAGCAAGAAAAACGCGCTCGGCCGTCCGCACGGCTTCGAATGCACGACACAAGGCACGCTCTTTTTCGATGTCGCGCGCATCATCGCCGCGCGCCGACCCGCCGCGTTCCTGCTCGAGAATGTGAAGAACCTGCTGTCGCACGACAAGGGCCGCACCTTCGACGTGATCTTGCAGACGCTGCGCGACCAGCTCGGCTACGAAGTGCACTATCGGGTGATCGACGGCCAGCATTTCACGCCGCAGCATCGCGAGCGGATCATCATCGTCGGCTTTCGCGGTGCGACGTCCTTTTCGTGGGACGACTTGCGCTTGCCGGCCGACGGTCCAAGGCTCGCATCGATCCTGCATCGCACCGACGGCCGCGAACCGGTTCTGCCGTGGGACGGCGATCGCTTCTTCGATCATCGTGCGCGGGCGGTGCAACCGAAGTACACGCTAACGCCGAAGCTGTGGAGCTATCTGCAAGGCTATGCGGACAAGCATCGCGCGGCAGGCAACGGCTTCGGCTTCGGCCTCGCGTTTGCGGACAGCGTGACGCGCACGCTGTCCGCGCGCTATCACAAGGACGGCTCGGAGATTCTCGTGCATCAGGGCAGCGGCAAGCGGCCGCGCCGGCTCACGCCGCGCGAGTGCGCGCGCCTGATGGGCTTTCCCGATACGTTCCGCATCCCGGTCAGCGATACCCAGGCGTACCGGCAATTCGGCAATAGCGTCGTGATGCCGGTGATGCGCGAGGTCGCGCGCATCATGCTTCCGCATGTGCACGCGTTGCGCGAGCGCGATTCACTGAGCGTGCGCACCAGGGCGCCGCGCGCGGCGCACATCCGGGTGACCTGATGGTCGACATCGTCGATGCGGCGACGCGCAGCCGGATGATGTCCGGCATTCGCGGCCGCAACACGAAGCCCGAGATCCTGATCCGCAGCCTGCTGCACCGGCGCGGTTTTCGGTTTCGTCTCGATGCACGCGATCTGCCCGGCCGCCCGGACATCGTGCTGCCGCGCTACCACGCGGTCGTATTCGTGCATGGCTGTTTCTGGCACGGCCACGATTGCCCTCTGTTCAAATGGCCGCAAACGCGCGTCGACTTCTGGCGCGAAAAGATCGGCCGTAATCGCAGCAACGACGCGAAAGTCACGGCCGCGCTGCGCGAGCGCGGCTGGCGCGTCGCGACGGTCTGGGAATGCGCTTTGCGCGGCGCAAACCGGGACCTCGACGGCGTGTTGCAGCGCCTCGTCGACTGGTTGCAAAGCGACGCGCCGACACTCGACGAACGCGCATAGCGACAGGCCGCGGCAGCGTACGCAAAGCGTGCGAGCGCCCGTCACGCGGGCCTGAAAAGCGCGTTGTGACGCGCGTGCCCGGGCGTCGCAGCGCCTCTATCGTGTAAGCGTGCGGTGATAAACTCGATTGACTAGCCGGGGCCCGTCCGAGCGAGCCCGTCCCTCTGTAGAAACCTACCGAAAGAGGCATACGATGGCTGACTTCCGAATCTGGTCGGACGACTTTCCCGCCAACGGCTTCATGCCGAAAGCATCGGAGTTCAACGACAAATCGTTCGGCGTCGACGGCGAGAACATTTCGCCCGCGCTACAGTGGGACGCGCCGCCCGAGGACGCGCAAAGCCTGGCACTGACGGTCTACGACCCGGACGCGCATACGGGCAGCGGCTTCTGGCACTGGGTGGTCGTCAATATTCCGGCGGATGCGCGCGGACTGCCTCGCAATGCGGGCAAAGCGGACGGCAGCCTGTTGCCCGATGGCGCAGTGCAGGTGCGCAACGACTATGGCACGCAAGGCTACGGCGGCGCGGCGCCGATGCGCGGCGACAAGCCGCACCGCTTTATCTTCAGGTTGCATGCATTGAATGCGCGTCAACTGCCGGTCACGGCGGAGACGGCCAACGCGGTCGCGCGCCTCATCATCAATCAGAACGAGGTCGACTCGACGACCTATACGGGGTTATATGAACTGAAGTAGTACGCCTCTATGCGCCGCCTTACGCGACGGCGTCGCGCGTCGGTGAGTCGCCTCGCATTGATCCGCGACGCGACTCACCGACGCGCGATGTCTTCCGCGGCAGGACGGCTCATGCAGGTGAAAACAATAAACTGGCCTCGCCGCCGGATCCAGTCTCTTTGAACGGCCGCAAGGCCATCGAACCAAACAGATCGCTACCTGCCACTGTCGATGCGCGCACAACCTTCCCGCGGCAACCCATCCACCCCTTCCGATACTCCCGCTTCGCGCGGTCCGTCAGCGCAAGACAACGAACAGGGGTTGCCGCTGCCGCAACGCTATTGGGCAATCCTCGTCGTCGCGTTCGGGATTGCGGTGTCGGTGCTCGACAGCGCGATCGCGAACGTTGCGCTACCGACCATCGCGCGCTACATGCATGCGAGCGCGGCCAGCTCGATCTGGGTGGTCAATGCGTATCAGCTGGCGGTCACGATCTCACTGTTGCCGCTGTCGTCGCTCGGCGACCGGATCGGCTACCGGCGCGTTTATCTGGGCGGGCTCGTGCTGTTCACGATCGCCTCGCTCGCCTGCGCACTCGCCGGCTCGTTGCCGACGCTCGCGTTCGCTCGCGTGATCCAGGGCTTCGGCGCCGCCGGCATCATGAGCGTGAACACCGCGCTCGTGCGGATGATCTATCCGCCCGCGTCGCTCGGCCGCGGCATTTCGATCAACGCGATGGTGGTCGCGGTCTCGTCGGCGGTCGGGCCGACCGTCGCCGCCGGCGTGCTATCGGTCGCATCATGGCAGTGGCTGTTCGCGATCAATGTGCCAATCGGCATCGCCGCGCTGCTGATCGGCGTGAAGGCGCTGCCGGGCAACGTGCGCCATGACTCGCCGTACGACTATGTGAGCGCCGTGATGAACGCGTTCGTGTTCGGTCTGCTGATCTTCGCGGTCGACGGGCTGGGTCATGGCGAGCACGTCGCGTACGTCGCGCTCGAAGCGGTTGCGGCACTCGTCATCGGTTACTTCTTCGTGCGGCGACAGTTGACGCAGACCGCGCCTCTGCTACCGGTCGATCTGCTGCGCAACCCGCTGTTCGCGTTGTCGATCGGCACATCGGTGTGTTCGTTTGCCGCGCAAATGCTGTCGTTCGTGTCGCTGCCGTTCCTGATGCAGAACGCGTTCGGCCTGTCGCAGGTGCAGACCGGGCTACTGATGACGCCCTGGCCGCTGGTAATCATCGTCGCGGCGCCGATTGCGGGCGCGCTGTCGGACCGGATGTCGGCGGGTCTGCTCGGCGGCATCGGTCTCGCGGTGCTGACCTGCGGCCTGCTGTTGCTGGCGACGCTCGGCCCGCATCCGCAGCCATTCGATATCGGTTGGCGGATGGCACTATGCGGCGCGGGCTTCGGCATCTTCCAGTCGCCGAACAACCGCACGATCCTGTCGTCGGCGCCGCGTTCGCGCAGCGGCGGTGCAAGCGGTATGCTCGGCACCGCGCGCCTGACCGGGCAGACATTAGGCGCCGCGCTGGTCGCGCTGATCTTCGGTGTCGTGCCGCAGCACGGGTCGATGGTCACGTTGTATGTCGCGGCGTGCTTTGCCGCTGTGGCGGCCGTCGTCAGTTCGCTGCGCGTGACGCACAAGGGTGCGGTCGCTTCCGCATAGCTTGCGCGTGTGTGTTGTGTTGCAACGCGCTCGCTTGAGCGGCGTCGCAGCATCTCCATCTACACGCCCACGCCTGCCTGCGCCGATGAGCGATCGGAAGAAACCCGCGTGAAACGCACTCGCGGCGCCGGAACTTGTCCAAGCTGATGTCCGGCGCCAACCACGCTGGACGCTCTGGTCAGGTTCATACGATAGGGGGCGCCATGTCACTCATCGTCGCTGGACGCTTCACGACCTTCCCCGCCGCAGAAACCGCTGCGCAACAGTTGTTCGATCACGGCTTCGTCGGCGAGGACGTCACGCTGTTTTTCGTCAACCCGCGCGGCCAGCACGCGCTACATCCGCTCGACGCAAGTCGCGCCACCGCCACCCGCCTGTTGTCGCCGTCGCATCCCGCGCATCACGGCATGACTTACGGCGCCGTGGCGGGCGCGATCGTCGGTGTGCTGGTTTTCATGGGCTTCGCGGCCTCATTGCCGATCGTTGTTCTCGCGGCGGGCGTCGGCGCGTACATCGGCGCCAAAACCGGCGCAATGCTGGAGGCGCGCAGCGGACCGCGTATCCATCATGAACGGATCCACCATGAATGGCGCGCTTCGGGCGTGCTGGTCGCCGTGCATGTGACGCCGGAAACGCAGCGCGAAGCGGCACAACTGCTGCGCGCAGCGGGCGGCGCCGACATCGAGCGCGCGACCGGTCACTGGCAGCATGGCCGCTGGGCCGATTTCGATCCACGCAGCACGCCGGACCTGCTGACTGAACTGCATCAGCAGCCCGCGTGACGCCACGCGGCTGGCCATAAAAAAACGGCAGCCTTCCGGCTGCCGTGGCTCATTGCGCGTACGACAAAGCGCGACGCAAGGTGCGCGCGTCGACGTGACAGGCCGCCGCTACGCCGTCACGTCAGCGCGCTTTACCGCTTTTTCGGCCACCGACGACGCGGTCGACACATGCCGCAAGTCGGCAAGGAACGTATCGCGCCAGACCGACAGATTGTTCTCACGCAGCGGCGCCATCATGTCCGCATGGCGCGCCTGCCGCTCCGCGAGCGGCATCGACAAGGCGCGCTCGAGCGCCTCGGCCATCTGCGACAGATCGAACGGATTCACCACCAGCGCACCCGGCAATTGCTCGGCGGCACCCGCGAACTGCGACAGCACGAGCACGCCCGGATCGGCGGGATCCTGCGACGCGACATATTCCTTCGCCACGAGGTTCATGCCGTCGCGTAGCGGCGTCACATAGCCGACCTGCGACTGGCGGAACAGCGCCATCAGCAGATTGCGTTCGTACTTGCGGTTCAGGTACTGGATCGGCGTCCAGTCGAGCTGCGCGAAACGGCCGTTGATACGCCCCGCTTCGCCTTCGAGGTTCTGCCGGATGCGCTGGTACGTCTGCACGTCCGAGCGCGTCGGCGGCGCGATCTGCACGAGCGATACGCGGCCATGCCAGCCGGGTGTGTTCAATAGCAGGCGCTCGAACGCCTGGAAACGTTCGACCAGCCCTTTCGAATAGTCGAGCCGGTCGACACTCATGATCAGCTTGCGATTGTGCATCGCATCGCGCAGGCTCTTCACCGCTTTGCGATCGCTGAACTGCACCGCCGCTTTCGCAATCGCGTCCGGATAGATCCCGATCGGATACGCCGCGACCTTCAGGAAGCGGTTGTACGCGTGGACCATGCCGTCGTCGCTCGCGGTGCCATGACGGCCGCGCTCGATGTAGTCGACGAATGACTGACGGTCCGCGTCGGTCTGAAAGCCCACGACGTCATAGCTGCACATATCGCGTACAAGCTCTTCGTGCGGCGGCACGGTGAGCAGCACCTGCGGCACCGGAAACGGGATGTGCAGGAAAAATCCGATCGGATTCTTCACGCCCAGTTCGCGCAGGCAGCGTGCGAACGGCAACATGTGATAGTCGTGAACCCAGATGATGTCGTCGGGCCGGATCATCTCCTTCAACTGTTTCGCAAGCGACGCATTCACACGCAGATAGCCCGCGTATTCCTGGCGGTCATAACGCGACAGGTCGTTGCGATAGTGAAAAGTCGGCCACAGCGTCGCGTTCGAAAAGCCGCGATAGTACTGGTCGTAGTCGCGCTTGGAGAGCGCCACGGTCGCGTAGGTCACGTTGCCCTGTTTCTCGATCACAGGGGCGGACGGCTCGCCCGCTATTTCCCCGCTCCAGCCGAACCAGACGCCGCCGGTCTCCTTCAGCGCGTCCAGCACGCCGATCGCGAGACCTCCCGCGGCCGGTCGGCCTTCCTGCGTCGGCGCGACCCGGTTCGACACTACGATCAATCGGCTCATACAGGCTCCCCCTTCATTTCAGTTGACGTTCCATGCGACTTGCGCCGAATAAGTGCACGCAAAAACTATGCCGCACTGCGACAATCTGGAACACAAAAATGTATACGAATGTGACAAACGAGAAAAAACACCCACGCGCAGTACGCGCGCGGAGCATTTCCCTCCACCGGCACATCGATCGGGAGAAGTCAGGCGTCCTGCTCGGAACCGAGATCGCGCTGGTACTCGAGCCCCTCCCGGCGCGTGCCGCCCTGGTTGTGATCCCCGTCCGGCGGGGCATCGGGGGCGGCGCGGTTTTGCGCCGCCGGGTCCGGGTCGGGGGCATTCGGCGAGCTGGCTGGAACACTGCCGGGGCGCGGTTCGCGCTTCGAGTGGCGCGCGGAGCGCCGCAATGCAGGGTGTCTCATGATCGACGCCTCCAGGGGAAGGCCGCCACCGGAGCCGGTGGCATCATCACAGTCTAGAACCCGGCCAGGTAAATTGCCGGTAAAAAGTTCGCTGGTTTTGTAACGAGTACATCAAGTTGCGAAACGTCGTGCGGCGAAACCGCGCTTTGCGGCGCATGAACCGGAGGAGGATCGCCAATCGGCAGAGGAATTGGTTCGCCTGGCATCCGGTCCGGGTCCGGCGGCGCGTCGTCGTCTTCGTCGGGATCGTCCGGGCCGGGCGGTTCGGTCGGCTCCGGACGATGCAGCGAGGCCGTCGGCTGGCACTGCGCCCGCAAGCCCGCCCGAAACACAGATGGCAGCCACGACGCCGGCACCGGGATCGATACAGCGACAAGGTCGCGTTGCGGCATGTGAGCCTCCTCGTTTGCGTCGATCGGGACGCAGCAAAGGCTGTACCGTCTTTTGACGGACGCGTTTCTGGCAAGCGCTACGCGTCTTTATGCGCTGTTATGCGTCCGCCTTGCCAAACGCCTGCGGTTCTTCAGCGCCATCGTTATCGTCGCCGCGACCGGCGTCGTTGCCATATTCAACGAGCCGGTTATACAGCGTCTTCAGACTGATACCGAGAATCTCCGCAGCGCGCGTCTTCACGCCGCCGCACTGTTCGAGCGTGGCGAGAATCAGTTGACGGTCCGCTTCGGCAAGCGAAGTGCCGAACGGAATGGTGATCGCGGTACCCGCGGTCGACTTCGACAAGGTGATCTGCAACGGCACCGTCGCCGTGCTGTCCGAATCCGTGCCCGACATGATGTGCGCGCGCTGCACGTAGTTCTTCAGCTCACGCACATTGCCTGGCCACGGATACGTCAGCAACATTTCCCTGACCGCCGGCGGAAAGTGCTTGCGTGTGCCGTGCTGCTCATTGAGTTCGTCGAGGAACGATTGCGCGAGCAGTTCGACATCCTTGCCGCGCTCGCGCAGCGGCGGCAGGCTGATCGGAAACACGTTCAAACGGTGATACAGGTCCAGACGCAGCTTGCCTTCGAGCACCGCCTGCTCCGGATCGCGATTGGTCGCGGCGATCAATCGGACATCGGTCTCGATTTCCTTCGTTGTGCCCACCCGCATGAACATACCGGTTTCGAGCACGCGCAACAGTTTCACCTGCAGCTCGATCGGCATCTCGGTGATCTCGTCGAGAAACAGCGTGCCGCCATTCGCGCGTTCGAAATAGCCTTTGTGCTGGCGATCCGCGCCGGTAAACGAGCCGCGCTCGTGGCCGAACATCTCCGACTCGATCAGATTCGGCGAGATCGCACCGCAGTTGACCGCGAGGAACGCGTGCTTGCGGCGCAAGCTCAGCTGATGCAGCGTCTGCGCGGCCACTTCCTTACCGGTGCCGGATTCGCCGACCAGCATCACCGATGCGGCCGTCGGCGCGACGCGGCTGATCTGGTCGTACACCTGCTGCATTGCGGCCGAATTACCGAGCATCAGGCCGAAGCGGCCCATGCGGCGCAACTCGCCGCGCAGCGTGCCGATCTCGGCCTTCAGATCGCCGGCGCGCGGCAGGCGATTCAGAATCGCCTTCACGCGCTGCATGTTGATCGGTTTGACCAGGTAGTCGGCCGCGCCCATCTTCAGCGCGCTCACCGCGGACTCCACCGTCGCATGGCCGGTGATCACGATGAACTCGACGCCGGAGCGCGGATCGAGATCCTCGAACAGATCCACTCCCGTGCCATCGGGGAGTTTCAGGTCAGTGAACACGACGTCCGGCATCTGCCGGACCAGCTGGATGCGGGCCTCGCGCAGGTCGCCTGCAGTCGCGGTAGTCAGTCCATCTTCGGTGATGATCGCGGCTAGCGCTTCGCGGGTACCCGGATCGTCGTCGACAATCAGTGCATGTGGCATCGCGTTTCCGAAATCTAAAAAGTACGGGAGATGGATAGCTGGAACAGCCACACGGCACGGCGCACGGCGCACAACCCGAAATCGGGCAAAACCGGAACCGGGAGCCGGTCCGGCAACGCACCTGCCCCGCCACCGTGAATGGTCGCGAGCTTACGTCAATGCTATGTGCGAAACGGCCGCTCCGAGCGGCCGCCTATGAAAAAATTACCAACTTAGTGCAATATCGCAACAATTGCCACTTGAGGCCGCGTCAAAACAGTTCATTGTTGTCGATTTGCCTATTATACGGTCTTATCCCGAAAATCCATACCGGATACCTCTTTATCGAAGCCCAACGGTTCACTGACGACGTCGATCGCGCTGTCATTGGCCGCTACCTGCGAACGCGACTATGGTTCGGCGATCTCGGGCAGGCGCCTGCGCTGATGCAACAGAAAACGGATGGAATCCGGCAAGCCGCGCCGCGGCTGACCGCGGCATGTTCAGCTAGCTACGCGGAAATGGCCATGCGCCGCCCGTCACGCCGTGATCGACGCCATTGCCCGCGCGCGGATGCGTGCTGCCGGGCAACGCCGCCGGCCGCATAGGCTCGGCTTCGGCGATCGAGCCGCCCTCGCCTTCCCAACGCGTCAGATCGCGTGCGGTCATCGCCTGGGCGATCCGGCGTTTCTGCGCCCAGCGCAACGCGAGCATGCCACCGATCGCGAATACCGCACCAAAGATGCCGATTCTGGGTCGAGCCATCATGACCTCCTCGATTTTGAGAGTGATCGCAAACAAGCCAGTTCGCCGCCGGGCGGTCCGTCAATGCGGTCGTCAGCGCGCGGCCAGCACGCCGACCAGGAACCCGACGCCCGCGGCAATGCCAAGCGCCTGCCACGGGTTTTGCCGCACGTATCGCTCGGTCTGCACGGTCGCGCTGCGGTAACCGCGCTGCGCGGCGACTTGCGCGTCAGCGAGCGCCGCCTGCAGCGTATCGACGTGCGTGCGCAAGCGTTCGCGCAGCGCATCGACGCCTTCGCCGGACAGCGCCGCGGCGAGCCTCAGCATTTCCTCCGAATCCGTCAACAATACGCTGAGGTCCTCGACGATCTTCTGCTTGCCGAGGGCGAACTGTTCGGTGGTGGCTGTCATCGCGTCTCTCCGTGTCTTTTGACGATCGTTTTTCGTCGATTGCTGCATCGATAGATGGCACCGCCTGCGGTGCCGATTGCATTCTTTTCGTGCTGCGGACGCGTTCGGCCGTTGCCTGGGTACGCCACCCGACATTCCGCGCAATAGCCATGCCCGACAATTCTCTCCAATGGTGGAGATACACGGCAGCCGCGCGAAGTTCCTCGCAAGATGCGCGTCAATGTTGCCGGTTACCGCGCGCCGCGAACTTTTTTCCGCGCTTCGCGTAAGTACACGATAGATGCAAGCGCCTTGCCGGGCATAGCGCGCCAGTGGTTAAATTAGTTTTTGCGAGATAGCGGAACGCACCCGGCGCACCCGGCACCCTGGCTCCTGGTCCGCCCGCTCGCTCGCGGCCTGCGCCATCACATCCTCGAACCGCATTTGCACAGGACACCCTGGTTATGGCGTCAACCGATCTGGACTCGCCCGCCGCCGACACTGCCGGCGGCGGCAGCGCAACGTCACAGGCGAAACAGCGCGGCGCTGAAGTCGTCGCGGGACTGAAGTCGTATGGGATGCTGTACGGCTCATCCCACGTCATGCTCGATCTCTACGACCAGATCGCGCGCGTGGCCGCGACCGACGCGACCGCGCTCATCATCGGCGAATCCGGCACGGGCAAGGAACTGATTGCCCGCACGATTCACGAACACAGTTCGCGTAAAGACGGCGCGTTTGTCGCGGTGAATTGCGGCGCGATTCCGGACGAGCTGATCGAAGCCGAACTGTTCGGCCATGAAAAAGGCAGCTTCACGGGCGCCGTGCAAGGACGCATCGGCTACTTCGAGCATGCGAACGGCGGCACGCTGTTCCTCGACGAAGTGACCGAGATGTCGCCGGTGCGCCAGGTGAAGCTGCTGCGCGCGCTCGAGACCGGCACGTTCTTTCGCGTCGGCGGCACCGAGCTGATTCGCGCGGACGTGCGCGTGATCGCCGCGACCAATCGCGACCCGGCGGTCGCGGTGAAGGAAAACGGCTTGCGCGAAGACCTGATGTACCGGCTCGCGGTATTTCCACTGCGCGCGCCGCCATTGCGCGAACGCGAAGGCGACCGCGAACTGCTCGCGCAGCACTTCCTCACCGCGTTGAACCAGCAGGAAAGCACGAACAAGACCTTCAGCAAACGCTCGATGGAGACGCTGCGCACATGGTCGTGGCCCGGCAATGTGCGCGAGTTGAAGAACGCGGTGTACCGCGCATTTATCCTGGCCGAGAAGTCGGTCGAGTTGCCGCATCCGCATCTGATGTCGCGCGTGAAGAAACCCGTCACGCTCGGTGACTCGATGAGCGTATGGATCGGCACGCCGCTTGCGGACGCACAAAAGCAGATCATTCTCGGCACGCTGAAATACTGCGGTGGCGACAAGCGGCGCGCCGCGAAAGCACTCGGTGTCAGCCTGAAGACGCTGTACAACCGCCTGAGCGCCTACGGCGACGAAGAAGACGCGGGCCAGGACGAAGGTTGAGTGTGATCGCTGGTCGGCCGCAAGCGCGGCCCCGGGACAAACAGAAAGTCGCCGCGCACGCACAATCAGAAAGGCGCCGCGCGCGCATCAGCATTTGCAATTGCTTGCATTTTTTCTATGCCAATTACAAATGACGTCCTGCACAATCCTTCTGCTTGACCGATATGTGGTCCGACCCGCGGCACCCCCCGAAGCAGCGCGGCGGACAAGCAGGAGCAAGAACAAGGAATGCAAAATGTCATCTCCGGCGCGTTACAGGCGCCGCGTCCGGGCGCGCTGCTAGCCGCGCTCGTCGTTGCCGCAGTCGCGACCGCATTGAGCGGTTGCTCTTCCCTCTACTCCGAAAGCGCGACCGCGGGTGCGGGCATCGCCGGCGCCGCCATTGCCGGTTCGCTGACGAACAACGCGGCGGTCGCGACCGGCATTGGCCTTGGCGTGGTCGCCGCGGCGCACGCGGGCGTCCAGTATTCGGAGCGCGTGATCCATCGCAATACGCAGAACGGGATCGCGCAGGTCGCAGGACCACTCGATGTCGGCGGCGTCGCGCCGTGGAGCATCACACACACGGTCCCGCTCGAGGACGACGAACATGGCCGCGTCACCGTCAGCCGGGTGATCAGCACCGGCGTGCTCGATTGCAAGGAAATCGTCTTCTCGGTCGACCAGTCGGCGACGCAGAATACGCCCGCATCGAGCGCATTTTATGTCGCGTCGATCTGCCGCAACGGCAATGCATGGCGATGGGCGTCGGCCGAACCAGCGACGGAACGCTGGGGTGCGCTGCAATGAGCAGCGCAGATAGTCTGACAGGCAATGCGTCACGCGATGACAGCGTTGCTATCGATGAGCGACGGCCTAAGCCGCTGCGTTTGCCGCAGCATGGGTTGCGCGTCGTGGTCGCCGCGGCCTTCTGCGCGCTCACCGGCATGCTGGTGAGCGGATGCAGTTCCACTTCGCTCGGCGCAGCGGGCGGCGCGGCCGCCGGCGCCGCGACCGGCATCGTCACCGCGAATCCGGCGATCGGACTCGGCGTAGGCATCGCGGTGCAGGCGGCGACCACCGAAACCATCAATCGCTACTACCGTGTGATGCATACCGATCAGCAGAACGTGATCGCGGCACAGGTCGGTGCGATGAAGGTCGGCGACATGCGTGCGTGGAACGTGAAGCACACGCTGCCGATCGAGAACGGCCATGGGCAGGTACGCGTCACGCGTGCGTTCTCATCGGCGCTTGCGGACTGCAAGGAGTTCGTGTTCTCGGTTGCCGACGGCGATGAAGCGAACGCGCCCGAGCACTGGTACACCGCTGCCGCTTGCCAGTTGCAGCAGGACAAGCGCTGGTGGAAATGGGCGTCGGCGGAGCCCGCGGTCGATCGGTGGGGCAACCTGCAATAGTGCAGTAGCGCAACAGGCAGGGGGCACGGGCTCGCTGTGGGTTGCCGCAGCAGGTCCCCGTCACCTCGACCTGATCAGGACTCGACGTCCTCGAGGCTGAAGATTTCCGACTGGTCGTTATACGAGAAGATCTCGCCATAGCGCCCCCAGTTGATCACCGCATCGAGCGTCTCTTGCGCCGCGCTATCCGACAGGAAGTC
>NZ_SORE01000048.1 GCF_004366595.1 Paraburkholderia rhizosphaerae | reverse complement strand
GCCCAGCGCGAGTCCTGCGTGAACTGCAGATGCGGATAGCGCTCATCAAGCCGGTACGCGACGATCTCGCCATCCGCGTGCAGGCGCACGCCGCCAGACTGGTCGACGCATGCCGCGGAATTCGCACCGAAGTGCACGCCACCGTGCGGAAATCCATTCACGCCAATCGGAAAGAAGCCGTCGGTCATCTTTCCGAGCGCGTGATAGAAGACCTGCGGGTCGGTGACTTCGCCACCGCCTTTGCGCGGGAACGGATAGCACCACTTCAATGCGGGCGTTGGCGCGTGGATGGCTGCCGGCGCAGCGGACGGATGCGCATGGGATTTCGTTTGAGTCGTCATGCTGGTCGTGTGAAAGAACTAACCGGAAAACCTCGAACCATGGCCCGTGAGATCGGACAGGTCGTGGGTGTTGGGCAGGGTTGCGTGGGTAAGCGTCCCATCCGGGTCCTGGCGGCGCCAGGCGGCGGCGCGCTCGACGTAGTCGCCAGGCGTCGCGTGCGTAATGCCGTTGGGCGTGATGCGCAGGGACGAGCGGCCGCAGCGAATCACAATTTCCTTTTCCGCGTCGATCAGCACGCTTCCTCCGGTGCTGCGCAGAGACAGGTCTTGTTGCGACGCCATCGCGAGCTCATCGCTTTGCGCCTGAATCTGCACCTTGCCGCGCGCGGCAATCAGCGTGATTCCTAGGGCGTGTGCGAACAGGGAAATCGCCTTGCGCGTGGCAAGCACGATGTTTTCCACCGCACTGACGCCGAAGCGCGACGAGGTCGCAACACTCACGTCCCTGCGCGCGGAAACCATCAGCGGGCCATCCGTCGCCATGCCGATCCCACGTGGCGCGGTCAGCGCGATCACCGCCTGCTTCAGGCCTTCAAGTTCTTCCTTGAGCCAGCGGTTTTCCGACTTGATGTCCGCGACTTCGGCTTTGGCCTGGATTGCCACATCCGCCAGTGCCTTCGCCTGGGACTGCGTCATCGCGAAGCGCGCGCTCGCCTGCTGCATGTCGGTCTGCTCGCCCATTGCGCCGTCCTGCCTGTCGGCCGACATCAGCAGTCCGGCGCCGCCGCGCACGTTGCCCTTCAGGTCGGTGCGCAGTTCGAATCCTTCGCCGCGGGTGTTGCCATGACGATCGACGGTGTGACCAAGATTGAGCTGTGACTTGCCGTGCTCGGTCGCCAGCTTGATGTGCTCCTTGCCCTCGCGGTCCTCGAATTCGACCGTATTGTTCGAGCGGGTGCGGATCGTGTTGCGTGCGCCCCATCGCGCGCCCGCGACAATCGGGTCCGTGTCCTGCGCGGTGTGCAGCACCTGGCTGATGTACGGCAGATCCGGATTGCCCCACATGAAGGCGACCGTCACGACCGTGCCTTCGACCAGCCCGAAGTGAAAGCCGGTCTGGCCTGCGCCGGCGAAGGGCTTCGCGAGCCGCATCGGACAGCTGTTCAGCCCGGGGGTTCGCGTGTCCCGGTCCAGATGCAGGTCGACGATGTAGCGGCCCTGTTCGTCGAGATACGGGTCCCTGTAGCCGCCGGTCGAGGCGATGCGGCCGGTCACTGCGCCCTGCACGCGCGGCCATGTGTCCTCAAGCAGCGGCAGCCGGTAAAGCCGGTCAGAAGGAACCGCGGTGAACTTCACGCGATAGCCGCGGCCGCGCGCCGCACTGCATGTCATGCGCACCGCGAGCAGGCCGTGCTTCGCATCGGGCAGTTCACGGTTCGACAGCTTCACCACGCAGCCCGGCGCGATATCGAGCATGTCGCAGTTGCCGTGGTATTCGATCTGCCCCGCACGCGCGGCTTCAGCGCGCAGCTGCGCTTCGTCCTTCGCCTCATCCGGCGTCAGGTACGGCGGGCCCCACACATATGCTTCACCCGAGGTCGTGGAGTCTTCGCGAATCTCGTACGTTCCGTCGACCGGCTCGTCCCGCTCACTCTCGGCACTGAACGTGCGCACGGTATAGCGCGTCGGGATCGTCTTCGTGTGCATCTCGAGCGCGTCGACCGATTCCACGCCGCCATCCAGCAGCCCGCCGTACTCGCGGTACGGCACCGTCAGGTTCGGCCCGCGCCGGTAGTGCGTGAAGTCATCGCCAAAGCGCACGTGCTCGCAGCGCTTACCCGCGTCGCAGACGTACCAGATCCCCGAGCGCCGGCACAGCCGCGTGATGAACGCGAGATCGTCCTCGTTCCACTGCATCACGAACTCGCGCTTGCGATAGGTGCGGTACAGCGTGAATTCGAAATCCGCGAGCAGCTGATCGAAGCCGTTCTCGCGCAGGATCTGCGCGATGATCTCCGGGTCGCTCTTCTCGAGGAAGAAGCGGCACTTCGGGGTGTGGCGCAGCAGGCCCATGCGCGATTCGAGCACCACCTCATAGCGTGATTCATCGCCGCTGGTGGCGAGCAGCGCAAAGCGGGTGGTTACGCCGAACACACGCCGTTCGGGCTCAGGTTCGCCCCACTGCGGCTGCGGCGGCTGGATAATGAACGTCGCCGGCCTGTTCAGGTATTCGCTGCGCGACAGGTCATTGCGCGGATGCGCAAAACGCACCACGTAGCGCGTCGGCTCACCGATCGCGCGCTCACCATCAAACGAATACACGTCCGCCTGCGCGCAACTGCGGGCCTGCGGAATCTCAAGGCGATACTGCTGATGACGGATGCCACCCGTGCGCGCACGCGCATCGGGCGAGGCCTCTGACGGACTCACGGTGCTCTCTCCCCTCTGCAATCCATCAGGCTAAATATCGCCTGACTGGTTGAAGCGGATGATAAGGGCCGTAGAACCCGAAAAGATCGTTGTGCACACAATTTGACAACGGCGCGAAGAATGTCTGATAAAGCCGCGCAATCGTGTGGGCGAATCTGAGAAAAACGCGGTCGACTCTGATTTGATTCGTATGAGACCGGCATTCTTTTTCAGCATGCACATTGACTCGATAAGTTCAGCGCATATAGCGATCAACCAGACCGGCCCCACGAAATCAACGGAGCTCCCGTGATAGATCTCTCATTCACTTGCGGAAAGGTCCTCATCGTTGTTATGTTTTGTCAAAATTCGACCACCCTATGGACATTCCTTAGTAATCCAACAAAACTTCGCTAGCTTGATTGAGTGACAAATAACAAGGAGCAGGCGAAGTGCAGCGATTTCTGTTGAGGAAGGGCGACAGGTCATCGGCCGACGGCGTAGTTATCGAGGGTGAGGACCGTTGCATGGATCAAGGCCGTGCGTCGGCCTTCATCGGCGCGAAGGTTTATTGCCACACGTGCAGGACGGCCGGGATCATTGCTGCGAAGGGGCCGCGATTGCACGACTTCATTCTGGCAAGAGAACAAGCCCTTGAGGGGGACATCTGCCTTTGCAAGTGCGATCCGCCGCCCATCATGATTGCGTCGCAACGCAGGAGCTATCAGGAGTTCACCACCAGCGAGCTCACTACATTCCAGGCGACCACTGACGATGCAGGCGCAGGGCCAGCAGAACATGCTAAAGACGACCTGGAACATTACTTCGAGATCGTTGACGCGCGAACGGAGACGCCCATCGAAGGAATGGTCTACAAGTTGTCGAGCAATGGCCAACCCATCGTCTACGACGAAACGCTTTCAGACGGCAGGACGCAAGCGGTCACGCTCAAAGACCATCCCTATCTGACGCTTGTGGCTTGGCGCGGAGGCGACGTGCGATGAGTGAAGCACTGACCGAGGAAGTACGTCTGCTCGCGGCTATCGCCTATGGAGAAGCATCGACCGCGAATGACTCGTGGGAGATTGGTGGCATCGCATTCGCAGTAGCGAACCGATGCCGGGCATGGGGCGGGAAGACAGTTGCCGAATTGAAATCAGCGGATCCAAACTATTCGTACGCATGGGATGGGTCCAACGACAGATTTAACCGATTGTCGCGCACGTCGCACAAAGAGACGGAGGCTAATAAGGGAATGAAGCTTGCCGTTGATTGGGCACGGTCAGCGTTGGCAAACGATGGCCCAGACCCATCGAACGGCGCATTCTGGTGGGACGGCCTCGACTTCAAGACCAATTACGCAAGACACCCAAAGGTACTTGACGGGTTCAAGTGGACCGACCGCACCCACAACATATTTGGCGTGGCTGAGAAACATCGGGAAGTCATCGTTCGATGGAAGGTCCGCAACAAGAAGACCGGAAAGATCGTCATGGGTGGAGAGCGAGGTCGCTATGATTCAGTCTGGATTTCGACCGCCGCGCACGGCGGCACCGTATTCTGGCTCCATGATCTTGATTACCTGCGAGCCACTGGAGGGAAGGCGTACCGATGAAACGATTCGCCGTAGTTGCCAGCGGAATAGGCCTTCTCACAGGCAATGCCTGGGCAACTGACGTCTACGAAGACTATGACAGTTTTTATGCTTCACAGCCCCGCGCGGTGTTCACAAGCTCGATGAAGTCAGAGTCGGGCGTCAGCTATGCCGTAGCGGGTAAGCCGGGGATTTTCACTGAACATCGGGCCCGCCTGGACGGAAGAACCATCCGTCTTTCAGTCGCGGTGGATCGCATCGCGGTCGATGGGAAATCTTATCGATTTGCTCACGCGACGACCTTTCCGGGAGAGCACCCATCGAATATTTACCCGCTATCCGCTGAGGTGTTCATGGCCTCTCGAACGGACGCGCGTCCTGCTCTAGTCTGCTTGCAAGGTTATAGCGATGGATCAGGAGAGGCAGGGCGTCGCACGCAAATCTATCTACTGATCGAACCGCTAGCGGCGAAGCGCAAAGCAGCGTTCTTGCATTTACCCGGTTTGCTCTCGTCGTGCCGTGCCGTCGTGGCGACTAAAGATGCGAAGATCGCGTTTCCGAAGAATGACTATCTGTTCGACAACAAGCATGAGGCTCGGGTCGGTCTGTTGTTGTCGTACTACATGTTCGAAAATCGGCGCTTTGCTGCTACGTCGAGTAAGGTTCGATTGCAGTTTGCGGAGCCAGAGATTCCGTTTCGGTTCTTTGTTCAAAGCCGCGACTGAGCGCGATTAGTACTTGGCGACTTCATGCGTGATGCCCTGCCTCTAGTCCTCATTGCACTATTTGCCCTTTCGGCGATGGTGATGCTCATCAACCTCTTCGGGAAGGAACGAGGAATCGATTACTGGGATCTGGACGGAGAAGGGACGCCGTCGCCATCGAGCCCTCTCACACCCATCCCTCCTGCTCCGCTTTGCGCCCTTCCCGCAGCATTGCGTCGCAAAGCTCGCGCAGATCAGCCGGCAAATCGACGCGTTCTTGTAGCCTTGCAAGCAGTGCTCGGTCATGTTCGTTAAGCGGCCAGTGCTGGCGAGCGCCCGCCCACTCGCTTGCCCCCATTTGATACGGCTGCCATTTCAGGCCTCGCGCCTGCCATACCGCACCAACAGAGCATGCTATATCTACTCCAGCCGGATCAGCGTCCGCGCTGATATAGGCAGGCGCGGGAGCAAGCGTCAACAGGTGAGCGATGACCTCAAGCCACGCGAAGGATGGTCGGCCGGGCATCCAGACGATGCCAACTCCTGATTCGCAGGTTCGCGCTTGACGCTCAAAACTAGCGCGATTTTCGATGAGCCACCAGCGGTTTGGCAATGACGCTGCATCCGCTCGGCGTAGGTCTGTCAGAGGCAGTCCGGCGAATTGTAACGGGCCAAGATGCACCTGCCGTCCGGCCCACGAAAAAGAAATGTCTCCCGCAAGCCAGGCCAACGGCGCGAATGGCGTAATACGGAGGCGTTCTAGATCAAATGCAGAATCCAACCAACGCCAATCAGCATCCGAGATCGCCTTTGTGGTCCCGCGTGCCTGCAACGCAAAATCGCGGCGCGTCCCTTGTGCGCCAGCGTCGTGCCAAGCAGCGATGGCCTGAAGTAGCTCAATACGCGTCTTGAGGACATCAAGGCGTGACGTCTTATCCTCGTCCAAGCGCACAAGCGCTCGCGCAAGCTCATCTAGCAGATCAGGATCGACCTCGCTTCCATAGGTCGCCTCAGATCGCGATAGCAACCATGCAGTCCCCTGCTCGATAAGCGTCTTCCGTTGCTCACCGCGTTGACGTGGACTAGAAACGGCAAGCAACGACTGCAGCCGCGGCAAGTCGCGCCAGACGATCGCATCCCATTGCCATGTGCCACCTGTGAGCCGTTCACGGCGTACGATCCATCCCTCTTGCAAGAGCCGATCACACAACCCGTCTGCGCGTTCAATCGCTGTCGGGCCAGCGTCATTGAGCAGCGACGCTCTGCTCCTGCGTGCTCCATCGCTTCGGACCCAGCGCTGCAGTAATGCCCTGTAGTCCGGATCCAGCAAAGGCAGTGTGTCGGGTGCGGGACCAGATGCACAGCGATCCCTCATGCCACGCTTACGCTCTATATCGACCCAGTTAGTCATCGGCTCAAACGCCCTCAAACAGCCTCAACGCGGCGCTGTAACACGCCGATGGGAGGTGCCCAGCGGGACTCTCGAGGCTTTTTTGACGTAACCAGCGTGATATCCGCCGGCTCGAACACTTCCACGTTGTGCGTTATCGGGGTGGTCAGAACGTATTGAGCCCGGGTTGACTTCAGGAAATGGCCGACCAGCTGGATGTTCCGTACATCAAGATGCGCGAACGGCTCGTCGATAAACACAAAGCCACCGAACATATCGTCGTCCTTAAGCAAACCTACAAGCAGAATCAGTGATTTGATCACCTGCTGACCACCGGATGCCTCGCCGTCATTCAGGCCAATTTGGCCTTTGCCATCAAAGTTGAAGCTGACCTTCAACTCTGCTTGCCGCAGCACAGTATCGTCGTTATCCAGGTGCGGTAAATCTGCGTTGACTTCGACTCCTGCAAGTGAACCAAGCTCCACAATGTTCTTGCGATAACGGCGCACTGTCGCTCGCAGCACGTCCATATATCGCTCGCGCGCATTACTGACCGCAACTCCGGCCGCAGCATTGCTGGCCTTGCGATCGTTCAGCTGTCCGATTTGTCCGCTCACCGTAGCCTGCATGAGAATCTGCCGTCCCTCAACGCTAGAATCGGTCTCCCATTGCCCCTCGTTCAGCTCTTTTTCAACCGCGTCCATACGCAGTTGTGCCTGTCTGGCATTGTCAAATTTTCCGCGCAACTCCTGCAGCTTTTCCCCTGTAATCCAGCGCGGTGGGAAGCGCTTCTTCATTTCGCTTGAACTCTTTGCGCGCATAGCCTGCACATTGAAGCGATCGTCCCATTCCCGTTCCTGTCTTTCGCCGTCTCGCGCACTTGCCGCTAGTGCGCTCTGCAGATCACGGTGATCTTTCGCTGCATTGGCGAGCGCTTGAACCGCAGATTTGTGGTCAAGCTCCAAGCTTTCCCAGCGCTCCCCCGCCAATATGCGCGCTTGCGTCAGGGTGGGCAGTTGCCGACGCGCTTGCTCAAATTCCTCGCTTCGCTTTACAAGTTCCTCCGCGGCCGAATGTCCCTCGCTTGCCTTTAAGGCCTTAGCAAGTTGCCGATTGACGGTCTGTTGATCGGCTGCGATTCCGGTTAGCTGCTCGTCAAGTTGTACCAGTTGTTGTTGAAGCAGTTCCCTGCGAGCAATCAGCGCCTGAACTCCAAAACAATGCTCGCGCGGATTCACCCACACACTACGACCGCCACGCATATCGCGCCAGTATGCATTGGGCGTAATCCATTCTCCCCCCCGTTCTACGCCGAGTCGCGTGCTTTCGACACGCCGAATTTGCGCAAGCTGCTTAAGCAACCAAACAGGAGCTGGCGCCGAAAAACTCAGGATCGAAAGCAAGCTATCTGACGGTGGTCGGGCAGGAGCCTCCTCAAGCTCTGACACTATGTAGTGTCGATAATGTTCGCGCTCCGCCAGTTCCATGACTCGAGCCTCATCCGTCGCGTCTTCGAGCACCACGACCCAGCGCGCCGAGCGCAGCACCCCTTCGGCCGCATACCGCCAGTGCTCATCTGTAATCTCAACGACATCGGCCATCACGTGATGAAAGATATGCTCGCTACGGAGTAACTTCAGAAAGGCTCCAACCTCCGGTGGTGGCGGCGGCCGTCGTCCGTCCTTCAATCCATTCAGTTCTTCCTGAATTTCCTTGCGATTGTTCTCAAGCAGGCTCCAGCGCTCGCCAAGCTGTTCCTTACTTTGCTGCAGACTGCGAACGAGTTCGGCAAGCTCTGCCGCGTCGCCCTCCACTTTGGCGAGATTCTGAAGCTCATCACCCAGCTTGACCAAATCTTCAACCGGTTTCTCCGCGTCGCGGGCCTGCTGAAGCAAAACCAATCCTTTAGTTTTTTCCGTCTCAATCTGGCCTACGCGTTCAGCAGCGACACGCTGTTGTTCCTTAAGCTGAAGCAATCTGAGATTGTCGTTGGCTCGCTGACGCCTCATCTGAGCGTGGTGCAAACGCTGGCGATGCAGGTCACACAGTCTTGCCGCTGTGTCTTGGCGCTCTTCATGCCAGGCGAGCACTGGGACTACCTCTGTGAAGAGAAGCTCGCGCTCGTGCAACTTGCCTCGATACTGACGGTACAGATTGACTCGGGCATCGAGTTCAGCGAGCTGAACGCGGCTGTACGCCAATTCTGTTTCGGCGGTAGCCACTTCCTTCTCCAACTCCTGTTGGTGTTTACGAGCTTCCTCATAACGATCAAGCACTTCCTGGTCGCCGAAAACATCGAACACAAGACGCAGTAGTTCCTTCGGCGAATATTCGCAAAGTCGATCAGTCTGGCCTTGCTCGAGCGCGAGCACGCGCGCGATTGCCCGAGACAGGCCGGCACCTTCAAGGCGCTTACGCCAGTTCTCTACGCCCAACCAGTCCTTGTCCGGTCTATCAATCAACATCTCGATTGATGCGTCACCTTCGACCATCAGATATCGTCGCTGCCAGTCGCCTGAATTGCGCTCGATGCGACACGCAAGCGTCACCTGATCCGCGTACAAGAGATTGCGAGCGAATGGTCGACTTGAAATCTGGCGGCCGCGAGGGCGGTTGTCTACCGTGGCCCGCAACCATGTCGTGTCCGCGTTGGCGTGACGAGCATAAGTCTTGTAGTTGCGGCCACCGGAGCATTCGAGGCCGAGCAGCGTACGCATGGCGTCGAGTAGCGTCGTTTTGCCGGAACCATTGGGACCGGCTATCGTGATGATCGAACCGTCGAGCGGTAATGTGATTCGTTGACAGTAATCCCACTGAAGCAGTTCGAGCGATTGCAGGTGAAACATCAGTCTTGAGCCCTTTCGTCAGTAGGTGCTACCGTCTCAGATTCCGATCGCGCGCGTGCCAATACCTCTCCCAAAGCGCCGTCCAGGATGCGTGGGGCCAGTGCATCGTAGTCGAGCAACAGGTCAAGCAACGGGCCCTCGGCGATATCCTCACCACGGCGAACGATGAAACCGTGTGTCTCCAGTCGCTTGAGATTCCCATCCATCCGGGTTTTCTTTCCCAATTGCGTGCCGAAGTCCGCCAACAACGCCTTGTACGACAGCAGCGGACTCACGGAAACGGCGGTCGGCATCGGACGGTTGCCGGAAAACATCTCGCCTTGGGCGTCACCTTCTGCGTTGGATGCGCGAGCCGCTTGACGCTCGCGCTTGGGCAGAATGATTAACGACCAAAGCACCACCAGAAGCGATACGGCGTCACGCGGCAAGTCCAGGTTGTTGTTGCCGTCCAGACCAGTTTCGCCAAAGATCGTGGCTTCAGCTCCGCGCAGGAGGGCTACGCTCACGTGGTCCGCGTGAATGTTATCGATCAGATACAGGCCGACTTGTGCCAAGCGCTCCTGTACTGACTGCCAGACGTCAGCATCAATCAAGGCGCGACGTACGCGCGGGTGTTGACGCGGTAGCCAGCGGCGAACTAGCAGCTCCGCAGACAGGAGTGCCGCATCATCGAGAGGTGCGTTCATCTTGGGATTGGGAATGTTCCGGTTCAATTTGGCCTGCACTCATGGCCGCGATATTCGCATCGTCGATTTTCTCGACCTCATACGAAAGTGCTGCTCGCCATGGCAATCGTGCGAAGTCCCCTGTTTGTCCTTGCAAGGTGCGTGCTTGCACGTCACCTAGAAGTGGCAACAACTGCATGCGGTACGCCGCCTGCGCAAAGCGCCCGCCGATCACGACCTCACTGATCTGTCGCGGCGCAGGTTGCTCACCAAGCTGTACCGCAGACCACTCCGATAGCTGCGTAATTAGCGTGTCAAGCTCTGGTGGCATACGTAGAGCCTCAATTTCTCCTGGCTCCGCCTGTGCTGGCGGCGGCAACCCCGTGTCAGAGCGCCCGTCAGGACGTTCCCGCTCAAATTCGCCCTCCGCCACGTCCAAAAGATCGTGTCCACTTACGAACACCGGGCGTACGCCGATCGAGAGCGCATCGCCCAATAGTTCATGAAGCGCGGGGTGTGACTGAAGCCACAGGCGCACGTCGGAACTCGTAATCCCGGTGCTACCGAGAGTGACCCGCTGGCGGTCAGCCTGCTGCAATGCGCGCGTGAACTGGCTTGCCATCGACAGCAGCCGTGCCTGGCTATGGCCAAGTGCTCGCGCCTCTCGCTCCAGCCGCGGGTCGTCGTATTCGCTCCGGATCAGGGCTGTTAGCGCCTCTCCGGCACGCTCGACGAGCTTGAGCGCTCTCTCGAAGCGAGGTTGAGTCTCGCGAAGACGAGCCTCGGAGCCGCTTGCGATTGCGTCCGCGAACTCGTCATACAGACGAGCCAGCTGCGCGTGCAGCTGCTTGATCTGACTGGCGTCGGAAAGCCCAAGTGCCTGTGCTCCGGCAACCTGCGCAAGCAGAATGGCCATTTCATCGTCTTCGCTGGCCGCGCGCGTAAGCGGCCCGAGGAGTGCATGAACCTGCTGCGCGAGCGAGGAGAGGTGATAGTCCTGAGTCGTCGCTTCCCAGACCAACAAGCCAAGCTCGCGCAACCGTTTCAGTACGAGTTCCAGTGCATCAGGTTTTAGACCGTGAAAGAGTTGGGTTAGATCGTCTCTCTGCAAACTACCCTGTGGATGGCTAGCCAATTCCAGAAAAACGAACAACCTCAATTGAGCAACGGCTTGGCCACCAACAAAAAATCGCCGAATGCCTGAGTTCGGTGGATGAGTTGATGGCCGCGCAAGCGCGGAAAGTGGACGCGCTAAAGAATCATAAAAAAGGGCTGATGCAGAGGCTTTTCCCCCGCGAAGGCGAAACCCAACCCCGCCTCCGCTTCCCCAAATTCCAAAATTCCGGGGAGTGGGAGCAAAAGACTTTGGATGGCCTTGTGAACATTCAGTCGGGCGCCACGCCCTCAAAGGCAAATCCCGCATTCTGGAATGGTTCGGTTCCGTGGGTGTCTGCGAAAGACATGAAGCGGCTATTTTTGGAAGACGCGGAAGATCATATTTCGGCGCTAGCGATTGATGATGGGGCGCGGGTGGTTCCAGGGGGAACTTTATTGGTGCTGACTCGTGGAATGACCCTGCTTAAAGACGTTCCCGTCTGCGTCTTGCGCCGCGAGATGAGCTTCAACCAAGATGTTAAAGGCTTGCGCCCAAAGGATGGAGTCGATGGACTATTTTTGGCGTGGATGCTGACCGGCAACAAGCAACGCCTGCTCGCGATGGTAAACGTAGCCGGGCATGGCACCGGAAAACTTGATACTGACGAATTGAATGCATTGCAGTTGGCGGTTCCGTCGCTCGCTGAACAACAACGCATCGCCTCGTGCCTGAGCAGCCTCGACGCCATGATCACCGCCGAAGATCAAAAGCTCGAAGCCCTCAAGACCCACAAAAAAGGGTTGCTGCAGCAGCTCTTCCCATCCTCGGAAGAGGTTGATGCATGAGCGCAAAACCGAAGATCAACAAATACGTCAACCTCAGGACACTCACGAGAAAGCTGCGTGACGATCTGGGTGGAGTAGAGCTCATCCTCATGTATGCCTACAACCGCACCGGCAAGACACGGCTGTCGATGGAGTTTAAGGACGAGGGAAAGCGCAAGAACAATGGCACTGCCGACACCCTCTACTTCAATGCATTTACCGAAGACTTGTTCACCTGGGACAACGATCTAGACGGTGATGCTGTCCGGCGGCTCCAACTCAATCCCAACTCCTCCTTCTTCAATGGCCTGAAAGACCTCGCTCTGGACGAAACGATTGCGGGCTACCTCGACCGCTACGCGGACTTCGATTTCGACATTGACTACGAGACATGGAAGGTCTCTTTCCGCAAGGGTGAAGCCGAGAACATCAAGATCTCCCGTGGCGAGCAGAACATCTTCGTCTGGTGCCTCTTCATGGCCATTTGCGAGCGGATGCTTGACGGTCACGTCTCCTATCAGTCGAACAAATATCTCTACATCGATGATCCCATCTCTTCATTGGATGACAACAACGCCATCGCAGTGGCCTGCGACCTCGCCCAACTCCTGCGCCGGGCTGCGAGCCGCAAAGGCCAAGACGGCACTCCCGCGCCCATCAAGGTTGTTTTCTCGTCCCATCACGCCCTTTTCTTCAACGTGATGTGCAACGAGATTGGCAGAGCGAAAGAGGGCGAGCCGAGGGTGACCCACAAGCGCTACTTTCTGCAGCGCCCGAACGGAGACGGCGCATATACCCTGCGGGCCACCGAAGACACGCCCTTTTTCCATCATGTCGCGTCACTCGCTGAGCTCCAACTTGCCGCTGCCCCCAGCACCGGCAAGCTATACACGTTCCATTTCAACGCCCTGCGCAGCATCATGGAAAAAACGGCGTCGTTCTTTGGCCACGCTGAGATCTCTTTCTGCCTTAAGGCGCTGAGCATCGAGGAAGACCGTGCACTCTACAACCGCGCGCTGAACCTCCTCAGTCATGGCAAATACGCCATCCACGAACCGACCGAAATGGGTGAGGATAACAAAGAGCTGTTCCGGCGGATTCTGGAAGACTTCACCACCAAATTCCAATTTGACTTGCCGGACATTCTTGAGACGGCGCCCACACCGACACCAGCCGCAGCAACCGCCGCCACGCCTGCCACGATCCAATGAACGAATCCAAACAAAAGCAACTCAATCAGACCCTCTGGAGCATCGCGGATCAACTGCGCGGCGCCATGGATGCGGACGACTTCCGCGACTACATGCTGTCCTTCCTTTTCCTGCGCTACCTTTCGGACAATTACGAAACGGCGGCGAAGAAGGAGTTGGGGCGAGACTACCCTGATGTGGGAAGCGACATTCGCAAGGTGCCGTTGGCGCTCTGGTATGCGAACAACGTTGACGACATCCCGGCGTTCGAGAAGCAGATGCGCCGCAAGGTGCATTACGTCATTCAGCCCGCGCATCTCTGGAACAGCATCGCCAACCTGGCCCGCACCCAAAACGCAGAGCTGCTGAACACCCTGCAAGCGGGTTTCAAGTACATCGAGACAGAATCCTTCGAGAGCACCTTTCAGGGTCTATTCTCCGAGATTGATCTGAGTTCCCCGAAGCTCGGCAAAATCTACCCCGACCGGAACGCTAAACTCTGCGCCATCATCCAGAAAATCGCCGAAGGACTGGCGGAGTTCTCCACCGACATCGACGCGCTGGGCGATGCCTATGAATACCTGATAGGCCAGTTTGCCGCTGGGTCCGGCAAGAAGGCAGGCGAGTTCTACACCCCGCAGCAGATTTCCGACATCCTCTCCACCATCGTCACGCTTGACAGTCAGGAACCGAAAACCGGGACCAAGAAGCGGCTGGAAAGCGTACTGGACTTTGCCTGTGGCTCTGGCTCCCTGTTGCTCAACGTGCGCAAGAAAGTTTCCAAGGCGAACGGCACCATCGGCAAAATCTTCGGCCAGGAAAAGAACATCACGACCTACAACCTCGCACGCATGAACATGCTGTTGCACGGGGTGAAAGACACTGAGTTCGAGATCTTCCACGGGGATACCCTGCTCAACGAGTGGGACATGATGCGGGAGCAGAACCCGGCAAAGAAGCCCAGCTTTGACGCCATCGTTGCCAACCCGCCCTTCAGCTACCGCTGGGAACCGACCGACGCCTTGGCCGACGACGTGCGCTTCAAGAGCCACGGCCTCGCGCCCAAGTCCGCTGCCGACTTCGCTTTCCTGCTGCACGGCTTCCACTACCTCAAAGACGAAGGCGTGATGGCCATCATCCTGCCGCACGGCGTGCTGTTCCGAGGTGGGGCGGAAGAACGCATTCGCACCAAGCTGCTGAAGGACGGGCACGTCGACACGGTGATTGGCCTGCCCGCCAATCTGTTTTATTCCACCGGCATCCCCGTCTGCATCCTGGTGTTGAAGAAGTGCAAGAAGCCGGACGATGTCCTGTTCATTAACGCAAGCGGGCCGGAGCACTTCGAGAAAGGCAAACGCCAGAACCAGCTCAAGCCCGAGCACATCGCCAAGATCATAAAGACCTACCAGTTCCGCGAAGAAGAGGCGCGCTACTCGCGCAGGGTGGAGATGGCTGAGATCGAGAAGAACGATTTCAACCTGAACATCTTGCGCTATATCAGCACGGCGGTGAACGAGACGGAGATTGTTCTGGATGAGACTCACCAAGAGCTGGTGGAGATTGAAAAAGCGATTGCGGCTGCGAAGGACAAGCACAACGCTTTCCTGAGAGAACTGGGTTTGAAGCCGTTGCCATAGGCGCTCACACTGACTGGTCCGTGCAGGCCACCGACTTCCCGCGACGTCTTTCCTTTGGGCTTTCGCGCCCGCGTCGCGGGCTTGCTTTGCATTGAGATATAGAATCCTGAAAACCCATCCCCGAAAACCTGACCTTTCGCCGGTGGACGCACAGAAACGTCAGCAGCCATCCCAAAAGTGCTCTTCGGCATCCAGTGTCGCAGCATCACGCTCAATGTCGTACAGCGCGGCGAAGAACGGCAGCGCCTGCCCGGCGACCTGACTGCTGTGGTTGGCGTGCAGATCGAAGGACTTGCGCCGCGCGTGAGCCGCGCATCCGATCTCGGTGATGCCCTGCTGGAATGAGGCCTTGTACCCGCTGTATTCAAGGTGGGTTGACCGGGCGCTTACGTTGGATTCGCGACACCGCGCTCTCGGTGGCGAACCCAATTTTTACGTAGAGCGTTTGCGTCGGTCGAATAGACGAGGTCTTGTTTGGGCATGCACGGGTACCGGGCTTTGCCGATGAGGGACTACTCTGCTGCAGGCTGAATACCAATCGGCGGTTTGATTCGGGCGTGAATCTCCTGGTACTAGATAGCGTCAAGCAGCATGGCCGGTTTACCGACAATCATCTTGGCCGGTCGACCGGGATGATTGTCGGTGGTTATTTGGTCATGGTTGTCGCTCCTTCGTGATGGTTGTCGCTGGATGATTGTCGGCGCCGGCCGGTCTGTTTGTCGCTGGCTGCGCGACGGCGATAGCTTTCGACGTTCATCTCGAAGATCGTCGTGTGATGTACGAGCCGGTCGATCGCGGCGACAGTCGTGCCGGGATCCGGGAACACGTCGTTCCAGCCCGAGAACGGCTGGTTGGCGGTGATCAGAAGGCTGCGGCGCTCGTATCGTTCGGCAATCAGTTCGAACAGCACACTGGTTTCGGCCTGGTCCTTCCGGGCGTACGACAGGTCATCCAGGATGATCAGGTCGAAGCGGTCGAGCTTGGCGAGGGCTGAGGGCAATTGCAGGCTCTGACGCGCGGCCTGCAGCTTCTGCACGATCTCGCTGGTGCGTGTGAACAGTACACGGTAGCCGGCGTCGATCAGCGCGTGTCCGATGGCCGATCCCAGATGGCTTTTGCCAACGCCAGGTGGGCCGAACAGGAGCACAGTGGCGCCTTTCTCGAGCCACGAATCGCCAGTCGCGAGCGCCACGACGTGCGCCTTTGAAACCATCGGCACCATGCTGAAGTCGAAGCTCGCAAGCGTCTTGGCAGGATCCAGATGCGACTCGGCGCGGTGTCGTTCAATGCGCCGTTTGGCCCGCTCGGCAAGTTCATGCTCGAGCAACGCGCCGAGCAGCCGCGTCGCCTGCCAGCCCTCCTTGTCGGAGCGCTGGGCAAACTCGGGCCACAGGCGGGCGATGGTCGGCAGACGCAGCTCATTGAGCATCAGGGCCAGTCGGCCGGTATCGTAGGCGGCGTTGCTCATGCGACCTCCTTACCCAGCAGGTCGTCATAGGCGCTGACTGGCGGTATCTCGACATTGACTGTGGGGCAGTCGACCTGACGGGGCGCAAACTCCTCGCGCAGTGCCTTCAGATCCGGCAGTTGTCCGTCCACCAGCAATGCGTTCAGGCGCGCAGCCAGGACCGCTTCGAGGCCATCGAGTGCAGCGAGCTCAAGCAGTCCCACCATCGTCTTGCAGGCATCGCGTTGCGTGAGCCTGATCTCGAGCTGTTCCCATGTGCGGCGGTAGGCCTCTCGCGGAAACAGTTCGTCGCGAAACGCAAGTCCCTTGAACGCCTGTGGCTTGCGTTTGAGGCCCTCGATAAAGTGCCGGTAATCGAGGGCGCGGCGGTTGTCGCCGGCACGCGAACCGCGTGGGGTGCTGTGCACCAGTGCGCCGGACAGATAGCAGTCGAGCCGGTCGCCATAGACCCGCACCTTCAGACGATGGCCGATCAGTCGCGACGGCGCGCTGTAGAGGATGCCGCGTACGGTGAAGGTGCTGCAGCGTGTGACTCGCGCCTCCTCCTCAACGAAGTCGGTTGTGCGTCGCAGCGGCAGATCGATGAGCTGTTCGCGCTCCAGGCGAAACGCCGCGGCATTGCGCCGGTTGCGACGCATGACGATCTCGCGCAGAAACGCTTCGTATGCCGCGCGATCGGCGAAATCCCGGTAACCACGCAACATCAACGCCTGATCGGCGGCCTCCTTCAGATAGCGGTGCGACGACTCTGACCTGCCCCCTGCAAACAGTGCCAGTCGGAGTCTAGTAAAGTTCGTTTTCGGAGAAGAAGACGAACATGAAGAATCGCTTTACGGAACAGCAAATCATCGGGTTTCTGAAGGAAGCCGAGGCCGGCATGCCAGTCAAGGAACTGTGCAGGAGGCACGGGTTCAGTGACGCGTCGTTCTACACCTGGCGCGCGAAGTTCGGCGGCATGGAAGTCTCGGAAGCCCGCCGGCTGAAAGACCTCGAGGTGGAAAATGCCCGGCTGAAGAAACTGCTGGCCGAAGCAATGCTCGATATGGAAGCGTTGAAGGTCGTCGTCAAGGGAAAGCCCTGAGCCCGCAAGCCAAACGCGAAGCAGTGTCGGCTATTCGGGAGAAGGTCAACATCTCGGAGCGCCGCGCCTGCCGGCTTGTCGGGCTTTCTCGCAGCGTGTTGCATTACGACGCGAAACCGGACCACGAGAATGAGGTGCTAGCGGCGCGTCTGGTGGAGTTGGCGCACGAACGTCGTCGATTCGGCTACCGCCGGTTGCACGCCCTGGTGGAACGCGAAGGCACACACGCCAATCACAAGCGCATCTATCGCCTGTACCGTGAGGCAGGGCTGGCTGTGCGGCGCCGTCGCAAGCGCCACGGCGTAATGATTGAGCGCGAGCAACTGGCATTGCCGGGCGCACCCAACGAGGTGTGGTCAATCGATTTTGTGATGGATGCGCTTTCCAACGGCCGGCGCGGACCTATCCGTGATTTCGTGGGCGAGGCATATCATGAGCGATAAAAATCATGGATATGCCAATGAAGAAGAAACGCACGGTGGCGTCTCAGGCA
>NZ_SORE01000047.1 GCF_004366595.1 Paraburkholderia rhizosphaerae | reverse complement strand
AACGGCACACGCATCGGTCAGGGTTCGAACGACGCGGCGGACAACTCGATCATGAGCATGTTCGACTTCACGCAGGACGTGTCGAAGCCGCGCACACTGTTCCTCGATCCGGTGATGGGCACGACGCTTACCGCCCCACCGGCCAATACCGCGACGCAGACGGTCACGCCGGGCTTCATGTAATCCGGCGACGCGCGGCGACCCGCCGCGCGTCCCGGCCGCCGCCGCATGCCCAGCGATGCACTGCGGGGCACGCGGCGGCGCTTAACGTATTTACCTGCGGTTTCGCCTCAACGGTCTCACACCAACGGTTTTGCCCCAACGTTTCCGGTATCCCATCGTCTTCCGAATTCCGCGAAGCACGCGTCACGCTCGTCTCCCATTTTCATTCTGTCGCCGGCCACCCCGATGAACTCACGCCCGAACGCCACTCCGCTCTCCCAGCTTCCGGGCAAGGGCCCCGCACGCCGCACCTCGTGCCGACTCCTGCTGTGGGCCGCCGCGTGCATCGTCATCGCACTCGTCACGGGTGGCGCGTACGCGTTTCTCCACCCCGATCGCGTACCCGAACGCATCGGACTGCTCGTCGAGAACCTCACCGGCGCCAACCCTCACCCCGTGCATCTGCGACGACCTCGCGATGTCCCGCTCAGCGCGCTCGCGCTGCTCGGCAAGCAGGTCTTCTACGACACGTCTTTATCCGCTTCCGGCCGGCAGTCGTGTGCGTCCTGCCATAGTCCCGACCACGCGTACGGTCCCGCCAACGCACAGCCCGTCCAGTTCGGTGGCCCGCGCCTGACCGACCCCGGCTTCCGCCCCCCGCCGTCGCTCGCGTACCTGTATCGCCAGGCCGCCTTCAGCATCGGCCCCGATGCCGCCGAAAACGAAGTGCCGCCGGATCTCGCCGCGCTCGCGTCGCAAGCTCAGGGCGTCGCCCGCGCGCAGAAAAGCGCGGCCGTCGCACCCGCGACGCCTGCGATGGTTCCGCAGGGCGGCATGTTCTGGGATGGTCGCGCGGACACGCTGCAGGCGCAGGCCATCTCCCCGCTGCTCAACCCCGTGGAGATGGCCAACGCGAGTCCCGCCGAAGTCGCGCACAAACTGCTGAACGCACCGTACCTCGATCAGTTCAAGGCGCTGTTCGGCGACCACATCGTCGATAACCCCGACCTGCTCGTCGACGAAGCGATGTCCGCCGTCGGCCGTTATCAGATCGAGGACCCTTCGTTCCACGCGTTCAGCAGCAAGTACGACGCGTGGCTCGAAGGCCATGCGCGCCTCACCCAGGCGGAATTGCGCGGCATGCGCCTGTTCAACGATCCGAACAAGGCCAACTGCGCCGGCTGCCACGTCAGCCAGCCGACGAAGGACAACTTGCCGCCGCTGTTCACCGACACCCAGTACGAAGCGCTCGGCGTGCCCCGCAATAGGGAGATTCCGGCGAACAAGGATCCGAAGTTCTACGACCTCGGCATCTGTGGACCCTTCCGCCGGGACCTCGCACAGCAGACTCAGTATTGCGGCATGTTCCTCACCCCGACGCTGCGCAACGCCGCGACGCGCCACGTGTTCTTCCATAACGGCGTCTATCACACGCTGAAGGAAGTGATGGATTTCTACAACCTGCGCAACACCAGCCCGCAGAAGATCTATCCGCGCGACGCGTCCGGCAAGGTGGCGCAATTCAACGACATTCCGGCACAGTACCGGAAAAACGTCGACTTCCAGGACGCGCCGTTCGACCGCAAGCCCGGTGACCCGCCGGCGATGTCCGATCAGGACATCGAGGACATCATCGCGTTCATGAATACACTCAACGACGGTTATGTCCGGTAGTCGAACTTTACGCACCGACCGCCATCGCAAACCCATCGCGGCTTCTGGCCTCGATCAGCCAGCGCATCACTGCGGGCGTCGGCGGTTGCGCACCCAGCACGTCCGGGAAACGCTCGGCGAGCGAGTACCAGCGATGCGTCGCCAGCGCGACCACGATATCGGCAAGCGTGAAGCGCTCGAGCGCGATAAACGGACGCTCTTCCAGATGCCCATCGAGAACGCGCAATAGACGGGCGGAATCGTTGAACGCGTCGCAAATCGCATCGTAGTTACGCTGCGGCTCCGGCGTGCGCGTAAGCCCCAGAAAGCTGACCCGCAACGTCGCCCACAACGTGCCGAGTTGCCAGTCCATCCAGCGCTCGACCTGCGAGCGCTCGCCGGCATCCGCTGGGAGCAATGCACGGCCGCCTTCGCGTGTCGCCGCGAGGTAGCGCACGATCGTGTTCGACTCCCACACCACCGTTTCGCCATCGACTAGCGTCGGCACAAGACCATTCGGGTTTATCGCGAGATAGTCCTGCGTATCGTTGACGCCGAACTCCAGTCCCGCATCGATACGCTGATAGTCACGTGCTTCAACCAGACCCAGTTCCGCGAGGCACCAGATTACTTTCTGCACGTTGATCGAACTGCGTCTTCCGTAAAGCTGCATCCTCAGGCTCCGTCGTCTAAAGAGTCCTGCCGGCCGCGACATTTACCGCCGGGCGCTGCACAGGACGATCAATGAATTCTCTCCCGGGTCGCGCAAGAAGCGCGCCGCGCGTCTGCGCGCGAGGCCAGATTATCCACGCGGAGGACCGTGCGCGCAGCGCCCGGCGCAGCGCGAGAAGCCACATCGGGGACAGACGTCGAAGCCGCGACCCGCGTGGCTGCCGAAGTCGCGGTTGAGCAAGCCGGCGAGCCGCTTGCGAACCTAACTTTCCGCTCATTTTCGCGCTCTACGATTTGCATCAACGACGGACGACGATTCAAGCCAGACAGGCCTTCAGTTGACGTCGCAACGGTCGCACGCATCGATCGCGACCGACATTCACACCGACATGCACGACTGACTGGAGACTTCGATGATTGCCTACCTTCTGACCAAAGTGAGCGAGTGGATCGAACAAGCGGATCAGGAGCGCCGCGACGCTTATGTTGCGATGGCGAAAGATCTTGCGGACATCGAGCGGCGCATGGTTCATCTCGAGAACGAAGCCTGATCCTCCCCACCTGCGAAACGCGCTTTGCAAACTCTGCGTCGATGCCGACGCCACGTTTTCCTGCATCACACAGTCACTGACACGCTTCATGGCATGGGACCCGCCCGCGAACCGGAGGGCGTTCGATCTCATCTGGCAGGATTGGTTGACGACGATAGCAGCCGGGACGGACTTTACATTCGCAATCCGTGACCGACATGACGGCAGGTTCCTCGGCTTGACCGGACTACACCAAGTGCAGAACACAAACGCGGAACTCGGCATCTGGATTCGCGAAGACTGCCACGGACAAGGCTTCGGACGCGAGGCAGCAAGTCTTGTGGCAAGGTGGGCAAGTCTGGCGTTGCGCACGTGTCACCGGCTAAGGATTGAACGAAACCCACGTGACACCTGTACGTTTATACAGTATTCTACCCACAGTCGAAACCCGACGTCTGCAGCGATATCCGGGTACCGGCATGTCCGCGTACCGGTTATGATCCGCAGCAGTTGTCCCAGGCAGTAGCCCCGAGCAGTTGCCCAGAAAGGCCGTGCCATGAACACGCCAGTCGCTCCGTCGCCGGTGGCTGCACAGCCACCCGCGCCGCACCCGATGCCGGAAATCGCCGCTTTCGTCGCGAGCCTGAAAGCCGCGTTTGGCACAGCCGTCATCGATGATGCAATCCGAAGCGGCAAAGCCGGCGAACCGGCGTTTCACGCGCGGGAGAATGGCCACACGGTCGGAACGGTGCCCCCGGCCACGTACAATGCGTGGCAAGTCGATGGCGACGCGTTGCGCAACAGGCACTACTGTGCTGGCTGTGACGGTTCGTGTGTCGGCCAAAGCGTGAGTTGCCGGTCGTCCGGCAAGCGGAATGGAGACTGATATGCTGCGCCCTCTGATGTTCGCCGCCTCGCTGCTTGCCGCGGCATTACTCGCTGCCGCGCCCGCTTCTTTTGCGGGCGAACGCATCATCGAAGTCTGGAATCCGCCTGAAGCACGCCAGGGCGCTCATCTGATCGGCAAGACCGCGAAACCGCCGCATCATCGGAAGGTACTCGCGCACCGCGGCGCGCCGATCGCGCGGCTACGTCAGGACGCGCAGCAAGCGCCTCAACCGGCATCACCACGGGCATCACAGCAAGCGGTCCATTCGCCGCTCAACCCGTCCACCCCCAAAGGCGCCGGCGCGGCAGCCAATCGCTCCGCCGCGCCGGTCACGGACGCGAGCCGGTTCAAGCACGGCGAAACACCGCAATCGAAGCACGATAACGACATCACCCACTTCGAAGACATTCCGCGCATCGTGACGCCGGAAGGCAATGTGTTGCGCGTCGGCACGGACGGCGCAACAGCAGAGGTCGCGCGCTGATGCAAACCCGGTACTACAAGGGCTTCTCGATCTGGGGGCATGCAATCCGCCAGCAGGACGGCTACGCGGCAAGCGGCACGATTACGTCCGGCACGAAGGTGGTTGAAGCCTCAGGCATCCTCGCGCATCTGGATACGGAAACGGAAGCCGAAGCGATCGGCCTTGAATGGGCCGAAGCGTGGGTCGATAGCCACAGCTGAGATTGTTCGACGGTTGACTCGAACCTCACGCGTGCGCCGCTTCAGACAGCATTGAGCGCGCTGCCGGAGCCCGCGGTGTCCGCCGCGATCACCACGCGATTACGCCCCATCGCCTTCGCCGCATACTGCGCGGCATCTGCTCTTGCCATCAGGCGCGCGAGCGTATCGTCGCGTTGTAGTTCGCTCACGCCGGCGCTGAACGTGCAGACCCGTTCGCCATCCGGCACCGTCACCGGAGAAGCCGCCACCGCGCCGCGCAGTTTATCCAGCCACTGCGCGGCGTCCGCTTGCGAGGTCGCGCGGAACACAATCGCAAACTCCTCACCGCCAAGGCGCCCGAACAGGTCGTCGCGACCGAGCGCGCGTATCGCGACGCCGGCGAAGGTCTTCAGAACCGCATCGCCGGTCGCGTGACCGTGCTCGTCATTGAATGTCTTGAAGCGGTCGAGGTCGAGAATCGCGACCGACAGCACGGTCCGGTCGCGCAGCGCCGCGTCGAAGCGCTGCTGCGCCAACACGAAGAACGCGCGACGCGCGAGCGCGCCGGTCAATTCATCGACCGTCGCGAGACGCTCCATGCGTTCCGCCATCCGGTCGTGCGCCAGCATCACGATGCCCACCGACAAACAGGGCGTCGCGAGAACCACCATCGCGGCGAATATATCGTTGGTGGGTGTCGGCGAAATCACCGCGGCCGTCTGATGTTCCCAGCCGAGTCCGAACGCCAGGCCGCGCGCAGCATGAATCGCGGCTTCAACCAGCGCGGTCCAGAACACGAAGTTGTACGCATAACGCGGACGGTGCTGCGGACGGTAGTGCCATACAATCCACGCGAAGCTCAGGCGCGCGTACGCGAGAAACGGAGATACCAGCATGATGCGGATGTTCGCGTTCGGCGTGATCGTCGTCCACTGGACGACGCACGCGAGCAGCACAACGTAGGCGGCAAGTTCAGCATAGTGAAAAGGCCGCAGGCCAAAGAACTGCCTGCAGCCCTGCAGAACGAGCAGAACCGCATAGATGAGCACGGCCGTCGTGATCGCCAGGCACATGCCGCCCGGCATATGCCCCTGGAATGCGAGAAAGATCAACGCGCCGGCCGCGAGGAGGTTCGCGCTTAGCCAGCGCGTGAGCCCTGGAATGCCGGCTCGCAGCAGCGAACCTAAAATCGCGACGCTCACGACGCCCGAAGTCGCCGCGATAAACAACGGTGCGACGTGACTGATCATGAATCCGTTAGCGGCCTGTGAATCATGACGCGGAAATCCTGCTTCTCGACAAGGAAAACGCGCGGCCCACCTGCGAAGAACCGCGCACGTCTATGCGACTACGGCAGCTAATGGAATTTCTTGAGTGTTTGGCCTCACTCACATCAGCGATCGCAAACCGCGATATACCACACGCTATTTCGTAGGGCGAAAACATTCACCGATCCCAACGCACGTATCGCAATGCATGATGCGCCGCTCAATACGCGGCGATGCAATCGATCTCGATGTCGAAGTGCCCAGGCCACGCGGGCACGTTGATAAAGATCCGCGCCGGCGGATTCGCGCCAAAGAAGCGCGCATAGATCTCGTTGACCGTCGCGAACTTCTCGACCGACGTGCAATAGACGTTGCACTTGAGCACCTGATCGAGCGACGAGCCCGCGGCTTCAACGCACAGCTTCAACTGGTTCAGCACCAGCTCCGTTTGCCGTTCGATCGGCGCGTCGACAATCTCGCCGGTCTGCGGATCGAACGGCGGAAAGCCCGACACATAGACCGTGCCGTTATGACGTGTCATCGCCGAGGTCGGTGCTTTCCAGCGCTCGAGCCACGTGGACAGCGGTTCGACGCGAAGCGTTTCGCGGGCCATGTGCGAAGCTCCGTTTGAGTAACGAGTCAGTATTGGAAGCGGCGCGCGTTACGCGTGTTGCTGAAACAGGGCGTCGAGCTTCGCACCGGCCGGCGCGTCGGCGAAACCCACGAAGCGGCCTTCCGCGAGACCTTGCGCGACCCGCATCATGCCGCCCCACGCGGCACGGGCCAAGCCGCCGCCGGTGCTCACGCGCCGCACGCCCAGCGCCGCGACATCCTGCAGCGTGAACTCGGAATCCCAGCCGATCAGCAGGTTCACGGGCTTGGGCGTGACCGCCGCGACGACCGCTTCGATCTGCTCGCGCGTACGGATGCCCGGCGCGTACAGGCAGTCGGCGCCGGCAGCCGCGTACGCCTTCAGACGCGCGAGTGTGTCGTCGAGATCCGGCACGCCGGCAAAGAAGTTTTCGGCGCGGCCAACGAGCAGCGTGTCGCCGCCTGCATTGTCGATCGCCTGCCGCGCAGCACGGATCCGCGCAACGGCTTCGTCGATTGGGAATAGCGGTGCGTCCGCGCGCCCCGTCGAGTCCTCGACTGACAGACCGGCTACGCCGGTTTCGACGGCCAGCGCGACGCTTTGTGCGACCTCTTCCGGATTCGCGCCGAAGCCATTCTCGAAGTCCGCATTGATCGGCAGATCGGTCGCTTCGACCATCTCGCGCATATGCGCGAGGATCACCTCGCGCGGCACATTGTTATCCGGGCGCCCGGCTGACCATGCAAAGCCCGCGCTGGTCGTCGCCAGCGCGCTGAAGCCGAGCGATTGCAGGTAGCGCGCGCTGCCAGCATCCCAAGGGTTCGGCAGAATAAAGCATCCGGATGCGTGCAGTGCGCGGAAAGCAGCACGCTTTTCTGCAGTCGTGCGGGACATCGATGTCTCCTTTGGAAAGGGAAGGGTTCGTCCCGCTTTATCTCTTCTGGGCCGGCACATCGAAACGTCAACGCGGAAATTCCATGCTGCGCAACCCTCGCGCAATCAGATCAGCGAAGGCTGGGTCGCGCTCGCTTCGATCGCAATCAATGTCGCCTTCGCTTGCATGCCACCAGCAAAGCCGGTCAGATCGCCGGACGAGCCGATCACGCGATGACACGGCGCAATGATTGAAATCGGATTGCGCCCGTTTGCCGCGCCAACGGCACGGCATGCACTATCGTGGCCGATCTGCTCGGCAATCTCGCGATAGCTGCGCGTTTCGCCGAACGGAATAGTCAGTAGCGCGTTCCACACCTTTTTCTGAAACTCGGTGCCGACAAACTCGGTGGGCACGTCGAAACGGGTGCGCGTGCCGGCGAAATACTCAGCCAACTGCCGCGCGGTTTCGACCAGCACAGGGTGGTCGTCGACCTCGCGCATCTCGCCGAGTTTCACGCGGCCCGGACGATCGTTTTCCCAGAGAATCGCCGCCAGTTTGTCGCCGCGCGCGACCAGCTTCAGCTTGCCGACCGGTGACGCGACCACCTTGTACCCATACGACATCCTGCTCTCCTTGGCGGCGCGTTCCGCGTCAAGACTTCAAGCATAGGCGTAATTGCGCAGGAACGTTACACGTCAACGTGAAATGTCGCGACCACCTCTTCCATTCTCAGCGCCTGCTCTTTCAGCGACGCGCTCGCGGCGGCGGCCTGTTCGACCAGGGCCGCGTTTTGCTGCGTCGTGCGGTCCAATTGTGTGATCGCGATATTGACCTGCTCGATCCCCTCGCCTTGCTGCAACGACGCGCCGGCAATCTCATTGACGATCGCATCGACGTTGGTCACCGATTCGATCACGCTGCGAATCGCCGCCTGCGCATCATGGAAGAGCCGCGTGCCGCCTTCGACACTCGACGACGATCGTTCGATCATCTCCTTCACATCCTTCGCCGCGGTTGCGGTGCGATGCGCGAGCGTGCGCACCTCGCCGGCAACCACCGCGAACCCTTTACCCTGTTCGCCCGCGCGCGCCGCTTCGACCGCTGCATTCAGCGCAAGGATGTTGGTCTGAAACGCGATGCCTTCGATTGTCGAAATCATCGCGGCCATATCGGTCGAGCGCTTGCCGATTTCATGCATCACGCCGACCGCGCGCGTAATCACTTCGCCGCTCGCCGATGCCTTCGTTGACGCTTCGCGGCTCAGCGCGCCAGCCTGTTTCGCATTGTCCGCGTTGTGCCGCACGGTTGCCGTGAGTTCTTCCATGCTCGCCGCGGTCTGTTCGAGCGAAGCGGCCTGTTCCTCGGTGCGTCGCGACAGATCGAGATTGCCCGACGCGATTTCCTCGCTGCCGGTCAGCACCGATTCGGCGCTTGCCTTGGTAGTCACGATCGTTCGGTTCAGCGACGCGAGCAGTTCATTCAAGCGCAGTTTGATCGATGCGAGTTCGTCGCGGCCGCTCACGTCGAGCCGGCCGCGCAGATCGCCGGCGCTCGCCTGCGTCATGCTGCCGGCGATGTCGTTCACGTCGTCGCCGGTTCTGCGCGCGAACGCGATAAACAGATAGAGCGCGACGCTAACCGACGCGGCGCTCAGTACGCTCAATACCGCGATATGCGCGGCCTGCGCACGCTCACGCGCGGCAAGCAGCGATTTCAACAGCCCTGACAACTGACCATGCGCGCGATAAACCGCATCCACCGCGCGCGTACCCGCGTCGAAGTACGCGTTCGATTCGGGCAACGGTGCGTTCGGGTTCGATGCGAGGCTGGCGACGGTGTTGCCGAATGCGTCGAAGTTGTCGAAGTTCACGCTTTGCACGAGCGTTGCGCCGTCCATCGACCCCAACGCGTGCTGAACGCGCTTCAGATCATGCCGCACGGTGTCGATCTGATCGCGCAGGAAAGTTGCATGCACGCCGAGCGCGCCGCGGTCCGCCGCGCTCAATTGTCCCTGGCTCAATGCAGCCGCGCCTTTACCGCGCGCGATCGCGGCCATTTCAGCGGCGCTCGGCAACGACAGCGCGACCGAGTTCGCCAGATAGTACGTCACGGCTTGCGGGTCGAGCGCGAGTTGCGATGCGTCCGCGAGATCCGCGGTGAACGCGAAGATCGCACGCACCAGCGCGGTATGCGCATCAAAAACGTCCTTGCCGGGTCCGCTCAACGGCATTTGCGCAAGCTGCGCGTATTGCGCGGCTAACGCATCGGTTTGCGCGGTGAGATCGAAGCGGCGAGTCGCCGCCGCCTGTTCACGCAACGTCGCGATCAGGCGCTGCGACTCGGCATTCGCGGCGTCGAACGCGGGCCGTATCGACGGGCTGCCGGCCATTAGCGACGCGCTCGCGCCGCGGCGCTTCTGCACCGCCTTTAACAACGCTTGAGACGTCTCCAGCAATCGAATGCCATCCAGTTCGTCGCGTGTCGACGTGTAGACATTCACTTCGTCGCTCAAAATCGCGTACAAGCAAATCGAAAGCGGCAGCATAAACAGCAGCGCAAGCACCGCCAGCTTGCGCGACATCCTGAGCCGTCCCATCAAGGCCATTCCGGGAGCAAACAAACGCATCGTGTAAATCCTGTTGTTCAAGTTCGGGTTGCATCGGCAACGCGCGCGAGTGGGTCTCGACAGGTCACCGTCTCCGCTATTTACGGCGCGTTGAACGTGAACTGAACCAATGCGAAGTGGATTTTTGAACAGGCACTACGACGGGGCGTAACGCGCATTTCACTGGTGCGATATGCGCGAAAAACGCCCATAAAAGAGCGCTGGATTGGGGCACTGGGAGGTTTAACCGGCGTCGCGTCAGCAGCGCCGCGGCGCTTGCAAAAGCGCGATGCGCGGATGCGGTTGCGGCCGCGAGACCATCAATCGCCTTGCGGTATCCACGTTCGCATGTTCATCGCTTGTCCGCCTGCATGACCAAACCATTCGGCGAGAAAGTCGACGAACGCAACCACCTTCGCGGACGCGTTCAGCCGCTCGCCATGCACCGCATGCACGTCGGCGCCCGGCAGCGACCACTCCGGCAGCACGATTTCCAGCGCGCCCGAGCGCAGATGCGGATACACGTCCCACTCGGAGCGCATCAACACGCCGTGACCATCGAGCGCCCACACGAGCGCGGTCTCGCCGTCATTGCTGCTGAGCGCGCCGCGCACCTTGATGGTCTCCTGCTTGCGGCCGCAGCTCAGATGCCAGGTGCCATAGGCGACGTCGTTCTCGCGCAGCACGATGCACAGATGGCCATGCAGATCGCGCGGCGCGGCCGGCACGCCGGCGCGTTCAGGATAAGCCGGCGACGCACTGCAGCACTTTGCCGCTCGATCCGGGCACCCAGGGCCATGCGAACGAATTCTGGGGCGGTGTCTCATACCAGGTCACGGCCCCGCTGACGGTCGCCGGCGCGGTCTTCAGGACCGATATCACGTCCACCGGCCAGCGGCCGATCTATCTGGCCGCGACCGCGAAATATTCGCCGTCGAAGCGGACCGTGCTGTAGTCGGAACCCGGCTACGTGAAGAACAGCCACGGCTCGAACCTGGGTCTGAACGGCTACGACACCGATACCGTCGCGGGCCACAACCAGACGGGTGTCATGCTGGGCGTCATCCATTACTTTTAGGCCCGCGGGCAAGCATCGCCCCGTTGCGCCGCGGCGCACGGGGAAAGCCCCTTCGATGCGCACGGGCGACTTGGCGAGCCGCGTGGCGTAAAATACGCGCTTTCCCGAATCTCTCGCCATCATGACGCTCGCCTCCACTCCCGAGATCATCGCCGAACTGAAAGCCGGCCGGATGGTGATCCTCGTCGACGAAGAAGACCGCGAAAACGAGGGTGACCTCGTCATCGCCGCGGAATTCATCACGCCGGAAGCGATCAACTTCATGGCCCGCTACGGCCGCGGGCTGATCTGCCTGACGCTCACGCAGGAGCGCTGCAAGCAGCTGAACCTGCCGCTCATGACGTATCGCAACGGCACGCAATACGGCACCGCGTTTACGGTCAGCATCGAAGCGGCCGAAGGCGTGACCACCGGCATCTCGGCAGCGGACCGCGCGCGCACGATCGCGACAGCGGTCGCGCACGACGCGCGCGCCGAGCATATCGTGCAACCGGGCCATGTGTTCCCGATCATGGCGCAGCCGGGCGGTGTGCTGATGCGCGCCGGCCATACCGAAGCCGGCTGCGACCTCACCGCGCTCGCCGGTCTCACGCCTGCCGCGGTCATCTGCGAGATCATCAAGGATGACGGCACGATGGCGCGGCTGCCCGATCTGATCGAGTTCGCGCAGGAGCACGGCCTGAAAATCGGCACGATCGCCGATCTGATCCACTACCGCAGCCGCACTGAATCGATTGTCGAGCGCGTCGCGGAACGCACGATGCAAACGCCGCATGGCGCCTTCCGCGCGGTGATGTATCTCGATCAACCAAGCGGCCAGCCGCATATCGCGCTGGTGCGCGGCACGCCGACGCCCGAGCGCGACACGCCGGTGCGCGTGCACGAGCCGCTGTCGGTGCTCGATCTGCTGGAGGTCGGTTCGTCGTGCACGCACTCGTGGACGCTCGATGCGGCGATGAAGGAAATCGCGGCGCGCGATCTCGGCGTGATCGTCATGCTGAACTGCGGCGACTCGAAAGAACATCTGGTCGATCTGTTCAAGGCGTTCGACCAGCAGGACAAAGCGGAGGCGCTCAAGCGCCGCCCGGTCGACTTCAAGACCTACGGAATCGGCGCGCAGATCCTGCGCGAACTCGGCGTGGGCAAAATGCAGGTGCTGTCAAATCCGCGCAAGCTCGGCAGCATGTCGGGCTACGGGCTGGAAGTCACCGGCTTTGTGCGGATGCCTGGCGTCGCGGCCGAAAGGCCGTGCCCGTAAAGCGGTTGACTTCTGCATGACCCGCGCGTTCTGGATACTGCGCTCACCCCCTCACTTCACGGACCTGATATGGAAATCGGACAATACCAACCAAATCTCGACGGCGACGGGCTGCGCATCGGCATTGTGCAGTCGCGTTTTAACGAACCGGTGTGCAACGGCCTCGCCGACGCATGCATCGAAGAACTCGAACGCCTCGGCGTCACCGGTGAGGACGTGCTGCTCGTCACCGTGCCGGGCGCGCTCGAAATTCCGCTCGCGCTGCAAAAGCTCGCCGAAAGCGGCCAGTTCGACGCGCTGATCGCGGTCGGCGCGGTGATCCGCGGCGAGACGTATCACTTCGAACTCGTGTCAAACGAAAACGGCGCGGGCATCTCGCGAGTCGGCCTCGACTTCGGTATCCCGGTTGCCAACGCAGTGCTGACCACCGATACGGACGAACAGGCGGTCGCGCGAATGACCGAAAAGGGTCGCGACGCGGCACGCGTGGCCGTTGAAATGGCGAATCTCGCGGTTGCGCTCGAGCAGCTCGACGGCGATGACGACGAAGAAGAAGACGAAGACGAAGGTGACGAAGAGGAACGGGCATGAAGAGCGCACGCCGACGTTCGCGCGAACTGGCCACGCAGGGGCTGTATCAGTGGCTGCTGTCGGGTGCGCCCGCCGGCGAGATCGATGCGCAGTTGCGCGGCGCACAGGGTTTCGACAAGGCTGACCACGAGCATCTGAATGCGCTGCTGCACGGCGTGATTCGCGAAGGCGACGAATTGTCCGCCGCCATCGCGCCATGCCTGGACCGGCCGATTGACCAGCTTTCGCCGGTCGAGCGGTCGGTGTTGCTGGTCGCCGCGTTCGAGCTCAAGCATCACATCGATATTCCGTATCGCGTCGTGATCAACGAGGCGGTCGAACTCGCGAAAACTTTTGGCGGGTCGGACGGGTATAAGTACGTGAACGGCGTGCTCGACAAGCTGTCCGCGCAAATGCGCGAGGCGGAAACGCAAGCGGCGTCGCGCAAGCGCTAGCCGCGCGCGCCCGCGCGGCATCCGACCGTTACACGGCCGCTTTCGCACAGCGGCCCGTTTTTGCTTCGAACTGGACTTACCCGATGAATAGCGTCAGCGAACCTCTGCTCCATCTGGCCGCGCGCGTCGACGCGATTCAGCCGTTCTACGTGATGGAAATGATGAAGGAGGCCGAGCTGCTCGAACGGGCCGGCCGCGACATCATTCATATGAGCATCGGCCAGCCCGACTTCACCGCGCCCGAGCCAGTGCTCGAAGCGGCGGCAAACGCGCTGCGGCGCGGGGACATGCACTACACGAGCGCGCTCGGTATTCGGCCGCTACGCGAAGCGATCGCCGGCCACTATGCACACGCGTATGGACTCGACGTCGACCCGGCCCGCATCGTCGTGACGGCGGGCGCGTCGGCGGCGCTGCTGCTCGCGTGCGCGGCGCTCGTCGACCGCGACGACGAGGTGCTGATGCCCGACCCGTGCTATCCGTGTAACCGGCATTTCGTCACCGCGGCGGAAGGCAAGCCGGTGCTGGTGCCGAGCGGCCCCGCCGAACGTTTCCAGTTGACCGCCGACGATGTCGAACGCTTGTGGACCGCACGCACGCGCGGCGTGCTGCTCGCGTCGCCGTCGAATCCGACCGGCACGTCGATCACACCGGACGAACTGAAGCGCATCGTCGAGGTGGTGCGGGCGCGCGGCGGCTTCACTGTCGTCGACGAGATCTACCAGGGGCTCAGCTACGACGCACCGCCGGTTTCGGCCGTGTCTTTCGGCGACGATGTGATCACCGTCAACAGCTTTTCGAAGTACTTCAACATGACCGGCTGGCGGCTTGGCTGGCTGGTGGTGCCGCCGTCGCTGGTTGACGCGTTCGAGAAGCTGGCGCAGAACCTGTTTATCTGTGCGTCGGCACTGGCGCAGCACGCCGCACTCGCGTGCTTCAAGCCGGAAACGCTGGCGATCTATGAAATGCGCCGGCTCGAATTCAAACGGCGGCGCGACTTTCTCGTGCCCGCGCTTGAGTCGCTCGGCTTTACGGTGCCGGTCATGCCGGACGGCGCGTTCTATGTGTACGCCGACTGCAGGAACGTACCGCATCCGGCCGCCCGTGACAGCGCCGCATTGACAAGCGCGATGCTGCACGATGCAGGCGTCGTGATGGTGCCCGGGATCGATTTTGGTACGGCCGCGCCGCATGACTATGTGCGGGTGTCGTACGCGACAGCTTATTCGCGGCTTGAAGAGGCCGTGGAACGGCTGCGTGGTGTGTTCAAGCGGTAGCCACGGGCCGCCGGTGAGTCGGCGGTTCTGGTAGCGATAAGCCTCCTGACGACCGATGGCCGCAGGGGGCTTTTTCATGCATAGGAAATCATTGCGGCCATGCAAGGCGTATTAAGCATCAAACAAAAATAGTAAAAAGTGTGATATTTCATACATGAGGCGACGCAGCCGGAGATTCACATCCGCCGACATCGTTCGAGCAGCTACCTGCTCCATCCAGGATGAAAGAGGTCGTGCTCGAAAGACTCGCGACGTTGCCTTTGGCCAGACTTTGAATCGCCCGAGCGCGCGTCTGACCTGAACGCCGTGGCCAACCCATGGTCGATGCGCACCGCCGATTGAAAAAGCCCCTGCCGGTCATCAACCGGCAGGGGCTTTTTTGATCAGCATCACAGTCTGGCGAGATCAGGCGCCCAGTTGCTCCGTCGTCGCACCGTGCTTTTGTGCGGCGCTGGCGTCGTCCTGTGCGGGTGCGGCGTTCGAGGTCGCCTTCGCGGCGAGCGCGTGGCCGCCGTCGAGCGTCACCTGCACGCGCTTGCCGTTGTTCGCAGCGGTCTGTGCGGAGGTCGACGCCGTCACCGTCGCGGGCGCTTGCGGCCCGTTGATCGGCACCTTGCGGCCGCGTGCGACATCGCGCAGACGCGCACGCTCGGCCATCACCTTCGCGCCGTAGCCGCCGTCGTCCTGACTCGACGAACCGACGTACAGACGCAGACCGCCCGGCAGCGAACCGCCACGCGCGATGCAGTCCTTCAGCACCAGCGCGCCGACCTTGATGTTCGCGAGCGGCTCGAGCGCGGCGCTCTGACCGCCGAAGTAGCGGAACTTGTCCGAATGGACCGTGGACATCACCTGCATCAGCCCCTTCGCGCCGACGCCACTTTCCGCATACGGATTGAAGCCCGATTCGATCGCCATCACGGCGAGCAGCAACAGCGGGTCGAGCCCAACCTCGCGGCCGGTATCGAACGCGGCCTTCACGAGTTCGCTGACCGGTTCCTGCGCGACACGGTAGCGGCGCGAAAGGAACGTCGAAACCAGATCCTGCTCGCGCGAGGACACCAGCACGCGGTCGTCACGCGCATCGGCGCTCACGCGTTGTGCCGGAATCATGCTGGCCAGCGATGCGACGCTTGGCAGCGTACGCGGATCGAGGCCGTTGAGCGCTGACGATGAGCCTGCGCTGCCGCTGTTCGCGGCGTTTTTCATGCCGGTGCCCAGGTCGAGCGGGTTGTCGAACCCGTTTACGCCGGTCAACGCGACCGCTTGCGAATCGCCGTTGGCGCCGCCGGCACCGTTCGCACCGTTCGCACCGTTCGCACCGTTCGCACCGTTCGCACTGTTCGTGTTGCTCGACAAGGTGTCGTCGGCTGCGCCGCTCGTCACGCCGGGCGGCGTGATAGACGGCAGCGGATTGCCTTGCAGCAGACGGGCCGGGCCAGCCTGCACCGCGGCGGACAACACCGGCATCAACTTCGCGGCAAGCGTGCCGCGCCATGCCGGCATCAGCCACAACGCGAGCGCCAACACCACGGCGGTACCACCCACTACGCTAAACAAATGATGACTCAGGCGGGTCCCGCGACGTAATACAGCACGCACAGCTTGTGCGGCTCGCTCATCGGGACGCCACGATAACCAGGCGTTCATTCAGATCTCCCATGTTGCATGACCCCGCGCACCCCGCCGATGAACCGGCTTCGGCAACACGTCCGCAGAATCAAGACGTCGCGCGCTCTGGTTAAGGCGGCTGCGGCGTCGGGAAACAGCAAAGAACGGCAAAAAATACCGTTCCGGGAGCCCAAATTCCGAAAACGGTCCGGCAGCATGCTGTAAAGCATGCAGACTCGGAGGCTCCCACACGAAAAACCAGCGTCGAATTGCGCTGGCGAGGACCACTTAAAACCGTCAATGCCGTGCAAGGGGCGGCAAAAGCGACGCGTTGCGTCTGAAGGACTGGGGACGGTGGTAAAAACTATCAAGCCTTGCAACCAATGGAGCGGATTCTAGAGCACCGTTTTATAGATCGTCAACACTATAAATATCCAAAGTTATAACTAATTGTCATGATGAACAGCGTTCAGTCGGTCAAGACCCGCGCACCACGCGCCTTTCGGGCCACATGAGTTTCTGTGCCACTACGTACGCCAGACAACGCATGTAAAATCGACAATCGAAGCAAAAAAGTGTTCCTGCATGATTCGTAGCAATTTGTTGCTAGCCGCTGTCGATCTCCTTTCGTCGCGGCTTTGCGGTCATCGCTCAGTTGGCTCCGTCAGCCGTCGGCTTCTGCTGACGCCTGTTCTCTCACTTCGGCCGTCTGACGGCCCTCCGTACCGGACCCGATGAAATACAAAGACCTGCGCGACTTCGCCGGCCGTCTGGAAACGTTAGGCGAACTGCGCCGCATCTCGCAAAACGTCTCCCCCGTCCTCGAAATGACCGAACTGTGCGACCGTGTGCTGCGAGCCGGCGGTCCGGCGCTGCTGTTCGAAGCCAGGCAGAGTCACGCGTTTGCCGTGCTCGGCAATCTGTTCGGCACGCCGCGCCGCGTCGCGCTCGGCATGGGCATCGATAGCGCGGACGCCGACGGCGCCCAAGGCGATCAGGCCGCGCTGGAGTCGCTGCGCGACGTCGGCCGGCTGCTGTCCGCATTGAAAGAGCCGGAGCCGCCCAAAGGCCTGAAGGACGCCGGCAAGCTGCTGTCGCTCGCGAAGGCGGTCTGGGACATGGCGCCGAAAACGGTCAGCGGGCCACCGTGTCAGGAGATCGTCTGGGAAGGCAACGATGTCGATCTCGCGAAGCTGCCGGTGCAGACCTGCTGGCCCGGCGACGCCGGGCCGCTCATTACGTGGGGGCTGACTGTCACGCGCGGGCCGAACAAGACCCGGCAAAACCTCGGCATCTACCGGCAACAGGTTATCGGCCGTAACAAGGTGATCATGCGCTGGCTCGCGCATCGCGGCGGCGCGCTCGATTTCCGCGAGTTCGCGTTGCGCAATCCCGGACAGCCGTATCCGGTCGCCGTGGTGCTCGGCGCCGACCCGGCGACGATTCTCGGCGCCGTGACGCCGGTGCCCGATACGCTGTCTGAATATCAGTTCGCCGGCTTGCTGCGCGGTGGCCGCACCGAGCTCGCGAAATGCCTGACGCCGGGTGTCGATACGTTGCAGGTGCCGGCACGTGCCGAGATCGTGCTGGAAGGCTTTATCTACCCGCAGCAGGGGGAACCGGGCGCCGCGCCGTCCGGCGCACCGCCGAGGCCGTCGAAAGGTCCGGCGAGCGCGTATGAGCATGCGCTCGAGGGCCCGTACGGCGACCACACCGGCTACTACAACGAACAGGAGTGGTTCCCGGTCTTCACGATCGAGCGCATCACGATGCGCCGCGATGCGATCTACCACTCTACGTATACAGGCAAACCGCCGGACGAGCCGGCTGTGCTCGGCGTCGCGCTCAACGAGGTGTTCGTGCCGTTGCTGCAGAAGCAGTTCGCCGAGATCACCGATTTCTATCTGCCGCCGGAAGGATGCAGTTACCGGATGGCGATCGTGCAGATGAAGAAGAGCTACCCGGGCCATGCGAAACGGGTGATGTTCGGCGTCTGGAGCTTCCTTCGGCAGTTCATGTATACGAAGTTCATCGTCGTCGTCGACGAGGACGTGAATATCCGTGACTGGAAAGAAGTGATCTGGGCGATCACCACCCGCATCGATCCGTCGCGCGATACGGTGCTGGTCGATCGCACGCCGATCGACTACCTGGACTTCGCGTCCCCGGTCGCCGGCCTCGGCTCGAAAATGGGACTCGACGCGACCAACAAGTGGCCCGGCGAAACCGATCGCGAATGGGGCCGCCCGATCGTGATGGATAGCGCGGTCAAGGCGCGTATCGACGAACTCTGGAATACGCTCGGTCTGTAATGTCATCCGCGGGCGCGCGGTAGAATCGCGCCGGCCTGAAGCGTGCGCGCACGCTTCGTTTCAACTATAAGAATCCAGGGAAGTTGCGCGGATGCATTCGTTGTCGTTGTTGTCGGACGGTTTTTTTCTGTCGTTGTCGTTGTGCCTCGATATCGGCCTCGTCAACGTCGCGATTATTTCGCTGACGTTGTCGCACGGCTTCCGGCCAGGATTCTGGCTCGGCCTCGGTTCGTGTTTCGGCGATCTGATCTATGCGGCGCTCGCAATGGCGGGCATGGCCGCGCTGCTGCAGTTCGACCCGGTGCGCTGGGCGGTGTGGATCGGCGGCGCCGCGATCCTGCTCTATCTGACGTGGAAAATGGCGCGCGAAGCGTTGTTTCCGGCGTCGGCGCCGCCGGTTGAAGGCGAGGCCGATCCGGCCACGCCGCATCTGAGCGCATCGCGCGGCTTCGCGCGCGGCGTGCTGCTGGCGGTCTCCTCGCCGAGCGCGATTCTGTGGTTCGCCGCGGTCGGCGGCGCGCTGATCGCGAAAGCCGGCGCGACTTCGGTGACCACCGCGCTGGTGTTTCTCGGCGGGTTCTTTGCCGGCGGACTCGCGTGGACGCTATTTATCTGCGGACTCGCGAGCCACGGCCGCAAGCGCGCGGGGACCGGGCTGCTGCGCGCTTGTCATGTGCTGTCGGCGGTGCTGTTCGCGTACTTTTCATACAGTGTGATCGTGAACGGGTATCACGACCTGATCGTGCCGGCCGCGCGCGCAGCCGGTTAGGCGAGAAATTCCGCGAGGCGGGCAAGGTCGACGTTGCCGCCGCTGATCACCACACCTACACGCTTGCCCTGCACCGGCACGATGCCGTTCAGCACGGCCGCGGCCCCCAGACAGCCGGTCGGCTCGACGACGATTTTCATCCGCTGCGCGAAGAAGCGCATCGTGTCGATCAGTTGCGCGTCGCTGACGGTTTCAATCTGCGCGACGTGACGCTGGATGATCGGGAACGTGTAGTTGCCCAGATGCGTCGGCGCCGCGCCGTCGGCGATTGTGTGCGGCACGTCGATCGTGACGATCTCGCCGCGCGCGAGCGACTGCTGCGCGTCGTTGCCGGCCTCAGGCTCGACGCCGATGACGCGGCACGCCGGACTCAATGCAGCCGCCGACAACGCGCTACCGCCAACCAGTCCGCCGCCGCCGACGCACACGAATAGCAGATCGAGCGGGCCGGTCTCTTCGATCAACTCCTTCGCCGCCGTACCCTGGCCCGCAATCACATGCGGATGGTCGTACGGCGGAATCAGCGTCATGCCGCGTTCTTTCGCGAGCCGCCGACCGATTTCCTCCCGATCTTCCTTGTAGCGGTCATAGGTGATCACTTCGCCGCCGTAGCCTTTGGTCGCGGCTACTTTAGCGGCGGGCGCGTCGTGCGGCATGATGATCGTCGCGCGAATGCCCGCAAGACGCGCGGACAGCGCGATCGCCTGCGCGTGATTGCCGGATGAAAAGGTCAATACGCCGGCATCGCGCTGCGCGCGGTCGAAATGAGAAATCGCGTTGTACGCACCGCGAAACTTGAACGCGCCCATGCGCTGGAAGTTTTCGCACTTGAAGAAAATCGATGCGCCGGTGCGCTCGTTTGCGGTAGCTGACGTGAGGACCGGTGTGCGGTGCGCGACGCCCTGGATGCGCTGTGCGGCATCGACGACGTCGTCATAGGTGGGAGCAGGCAGCGATTGCATCGACAGAAGACTCCGGAGCGTAGGAAAGGTCGTATTTTCCCAGCTTCCTCGTCGATGCGGTATGAACTCGTCAAATGACAAACGGCGCAATCAGGTGCGGTACCTGAGTTGCGCCGTTTATCGGTGCGTGAAGCGTTCGAAGCCTATTGCAGAGGTGACGTGAGGTTACCGCGCCACCCGCTGCTTCGTTACCGTCGAACCATCACGTCAATGCCGGTAGTAGCCACGGCCGTAGTAGCCGTGATGGTAGTAAGGACGGTAGTAACCGCGATACCCATAACCGCCGTAATAGACAGGTGGCGCATAAACGACAGGAGGCGGTGCGTACACGACCGGCGGCGGCGGCGGATAGTACGCGGGCGCCGCATACACCGGGTACGCTGGCGCGACCGGCACGCCGATACCGATACCTACGGACACATGTGCCTGCGCGGCGGTGGTCAGGCCAACCCCAAGCGCAGCCGCGACGATAAACGGGACGATCTTCTTCATTTGTTCTCTCCAAGGCGGCACATCGGGCACGGGTGCCGCTAACGACATGCTTGATACTTAATCTAACGAAAAAGGCCCTGTGCCGCCGTTTGCATTTGTTGCAAATTGCAATTCGCGCCGACGCGATGTTTCATGTAGCGCGCCATTCATAGTTTCGAAGTTGGCGCCGCCCGTCGAAAATCAAGGGGTTGCGACGGTCTTACGACGCGCGCAACTGTCTTTACCGATCTGTGCACGAACCGTCGGCGGGCGCCGGTAATCTTTGATTACAAATTCGCTGCGAATCGCGCGGGCCACGGCACGACACGGCGATGCGGCGATGCGGCGATGCGGCGACACGGCGCCATAAAAAGAAAATGCCCGGCTCGGGCCGGGCATGGGTGTAACAGGGGTGCTACCGGTGCGGATCCGTCATCCGACTTTCACGTAGGTGAACTCACGCGTGACGCTAGGCGGCACATAAGCGCCGCTGATCTTCACGCGAGGCGTTAGCCGCTTTTTCTGATCCCACCAGCGACGCCTTTGGGAATGGGTCAAGAACCGCAAGTGCTTTCGGTATGAAAAGATGCTCATCGCGACCTCCGGAATCTGACAGCTAAACCAGGGAAAAGCCAACGGAACTGCCATTTCAGCCATTTCACTGTTGCGTGACGATGCAAGCAGTTTTCGCGCCCGCACGTTTCGCACCTCCAGCCATAAGCGTCGTTTTAACCGTCCAGACGATTGTCATCGGTACGACAGCGTACACACTCCGGTGCGCTTCATTACGTACTGTGGTCAGAGTAGAGCGCTGCGATTCGTCAGCTTTAATGCGCGCACCTTCGCGTCGACCGGGTCATCTGAATTTACTTTACCCGTTTGGCGGGAAACTGGCAGAAACCAGCAGAAATGCTTGATGGATAAGAAAACTAGCCGTACCGCATGGAGCGCGCGTTCCCCGCGTGCGACCTGCGACACCCGGCCGCAGCCGTCGCCGCCATTCTTTCGTCGCAAAAAAGCAACTAGGATGATAGTTGCGCGCCGGACGCGAAGCGACAATCGGGCGGCCGACGAGCGGTTGCCGGATCGAGGAGGACGAGCAGGGCCCGATGCGCGACAATCTGTCCGGCCGCGCGCTGGCGGCGGCCGCGGGTGCAGGCGTTAAGTAAGCCATGGTAATGTGACGACCGTCGCGCGAGCGCAATGCTCGCCACGCGCGACGCCGGGACTCTTTGACGAGAACGCACAATGATCAACGTCTACCTGTTCTATCCGTATCAGCCGAATGGCCGTTTCGATATGGACTATTACTGCGGCACGCACATGCCGCTCGCCGCGAAGCTGTTCGGCGCGGCGCTCAAGGGCTGGTCAGTGGACGCGGGGATCAATGCCGGGCCGCCCGGGTCCACGCCGCCGTACTTCGCGGTCGGACACTTTCTGTTCGATTCGGCCGAAGCGTTCTTTCAGGTGTTCAATCCGGTCGCCGACCAGCTGTTGGGCGATGTGCCGAATTACTACGACGGCGGCAATCCGCAAGTGATGATCAGCGAGGTGAAGGTTTCGGTTTGACCTCGCATTGACGGTTTGGCAGGAGGACGGCGCGGCGCGCCATTCGTTGCTTGCTGCGGGCCGTACTTTGCCGTATATCGGGGTGCCGCTTACGCGCAACGGGGGCGCAGGCGGCGACCTTGCTTGACGCAACCACACGCCGGCTTCGAGCGATCGGGCCGGCGCCGAGTCCGCGCTGTGGCGGACGTATTCTGAAGGAAAGGACAACAAGATGTTCGGCGATATCGCCCGCTTTTTGCTCAATACGGTTTTCACACTGTTTGGCGCCGCGCTGCTGCTGCGCGCGTGGCTGCAAGTCGTCAAGATGCCACCGTATAACCCGGTGTCGAGCGCGGTGCTGCAAGTGACGAACTGGCTCGTGCTGCCGCTGCGCAAGATTCTGCCAAACGGGCGCCGGGTCGACTGGGCGAGCCTCGTTGCGACGCTGATCACCGCGGTTGTGTACATCGTGCTGATGTTGTTGATCGGCCAGGTCGATCCGACCCAGATGATGCCGATGCTGCTGGTCGTCGCGCTGCTCACCGTGATCAAATGGGCGCTCAATCTGGTGATCTGGCTAACCATCCTGATGGCGCTGCTGTCGTGGTTGAACCCGCGTTCACCGGCGATGCCGATTCTTTATCAGTTGACGGCGCCGTTTCTTGATCCACTCCGCAGGATCATTCCGCGGCTCGGCGGAATCGATCTGTCGCCGATCCTGTTGTTCGTGATCGTGCAGGTGTTGCTGATGGTGGTGACGCGCGCGGCGGTGTCGATGACGTTGTTTGGGGATATGACGCTCTGATCTGTGACTCGAGAAGCTCGCGCGCGGCGCGGCGGCGGTTCCAGTCGCCGCGCAGTTTGCGTAAATCGGTTGAATCCGCGTAAAATGGCGCGCTCTGCGGGCGTCGTATAATGGCTATTACCCTAGCTTCCCAAGCTAGAGACGTGGGTTCGATTCCCATCGCCCGCTCCACTGCGCTGGCGGCTGCAATACACAATCGGCTCAGTCGTAGCAGCGCCGAAAACAAGCGTCGAAAAACGGTCCCACGCTCACCGCGCCCGCCCGAACTGTCTGCACCGGGCACCGGAAATCCATCTATTTTTATCGCAGCGCTAGCGCGGTTTCCGTTGCGTTGCCTGCTGCAGTCACACTCCGCATTCACCGACGATGATTCACGATCCGAATGAAGCCGGCTTGCCGCTCGACGCCTCCCAACAGTCCGCGAATGACGGCAGCGCAACTGACGCGCCCCAGCCAGCCACCGAAGATTCGAACCTCGCGACAACATCACCGGAAACGCTGCATCTGCGCCGCATCCGCAGCTTCGTTACGCGCGCGGGACGTGTGTCGCCGGGCCAGCGCCGCGCGATCGACGAACTCGGTCCGCGCTTCGTGCTGCCCTTTGCGCAGCAACAACCGGACTGGGACGCGGTGTTCGGCCGCCACGCGCCGCGCGTGCTGGAGATCGGTTTCGGCATGGGCGCGACGACCGCCGAAATCGCCGCGCGCCGCCCGGAGGACGATTTTCTCGGCGTCGAAGTGCACGAACCGGGCGTCGGCGCGCTGCTGAAGCTGATTGGCGAACAGAATCTGTCGAATATCCGCATCGTTCAGCACGACGCGGTCGAAGTGCTGGAACAGATGATCGCGCCGGACAGTCTCGATGGCGTGCACATTTTCTTCCCCGACCCGTGGCACAAGGCGCGTCACCATAAGCGGCGGCTGATCCAGCCGAAGTTCGTCGCGCTGCTTGTGTCGCGGTTGAAACCGGGCGCGTATCTGCATTGCGCGACCGACTGGCAGAACTACGCGGAGCAGATGCTCGACGTGCTCGGCGCCGAACCGGCGCTCGAGAACACGGCACAGAGCTATGCGCCGCGGCCGGACTACCGTCCGGTCACCAAGTTCGAACGGCGCGGTCTGCGCCTCGGCCACGGCGTGTGGGATCTGATCTTCAAACGGCGTTAGCAAAGCGCGCCGCTCAGTCGTGCCACGCCAGATGGGGCAGCGTGGTGGTGCCGCCTGGTAAAACCGCTCGGCGAAGCGGCTTGACGGTCGGTGCCCTTAGTCTGCCCGACTCAATCAGCCCAACTCAGGCCGCCCGTATACCCCACCACTAGCACTAGCAGCCCGAAGCCGATCCGATACCACGCGAACGCGGTGAAATCGTGCGACGCGACATAGCGCAGCAGCCAGCGCACGCACATGAACGCGCTGATAAAGGCCGCGACGAACCCAACTGCGAACATCCCGAGTGCATCGGCCGACAGCTCGTGCCAATCTTTGTACATCTCGTAAAACGTCGCACCGAACATGATCGGAATCGCGAGAAAGAACGAGAACTCGGTCGCCACCCGCCGGTCGAGTCCGAACAGCATGCCGCCGATAATCGTCGACCCGGAGCGCGACATGCCCGGAATCAGCGCGAAACATTGCGCGAGACCAACCTTGAGCGCGTCGATCGGGCGTAAGTCGTCGATCGAATGGATGCGGGTCGGCACGTTGCCGTTGCGGTGACGCGCTTCGACCCAAAGAATGATCACGCCACCGACCGCGAGCGCCACCGCCACCGGCACCGGCGCGAACAGCACCGCCTTGATCGCTTTTTCGAACAGCAGGCCGAGCACAATTGCCGGAATGGTCGCGATGATCACGTTCAGTGCGAAGCGCCGTGCATCGGCGCGAACCGGCAGCCCGACCACCACATTGAAAATGCGCTGGCGGAATTCCCAGCAGACCGCGAGAATCGCGCCCAGCTGGATCACGACGTCAAACGTTTTCGCCTGCGGCGCGTTAAATCTGAGCAGATGCCCGGCAATAATCAGGTGCCCGGTGCTCGACACCGGCAAAAACTCCGTCAAGCCTTCGACAACACCGAGAATCAGCGCCTTGCCTAAAAGTATCCAGTCCATCCGCGACCCTTATTGCTGTTGACATCTGTTGAGCGCATCGGGCCAGCGGCGATTGTCGACACGCGGCCCGTCCGGCCGCGCATGCGTCACTTTTCGACGATCTGCACGCGTATGCCGTTTGTAAGGACGGTGATTGTACCGGGTTCGTAGGAAACACCGGCGAATTGCAGCTGCTCGGGCTTGAATGTGTAGACCGGGTAGTTGGCGAGCAACTGCGTCGCCAGCAGGCCGGCGGCGGCGCTGATCTGCTGCGCATACGCGGCCGCGTCGCCGCTCACATTCACATTGTCGACACCGGGCGACCTCAGCACGACCGAACGACTCGCGGCGTCGTATTCGAGGCGGCTCGACAGCGTGAATACGCCGCTCACCGGTTGCGCGAGAAACGGACTCGCGAAGCGCGCATCGAGCCGCACGGATACGCGATTGCTATCCGGTAGCAGGCCGACCACCGGGTTCGTCAGTGTGACATCGAACACCTGCGAAACCGTGCGTTGATACGGAAACTTGCGCTGCACCGCGTCCTGCACCTGCTGTTGCGAGAACGTGTAGTGGTCCGGAATGAACGGAAAAATCGATGCCGCGCAGGCGGATAGCGATACCGCGGCGGCCCCGGCCGCAGCTGACGCAAGCAGGAAGCGGCGCCGTGCCGGCGCTGCGCGTTCGGTCATTCGGGTTCTCCTGTTCTGCTGATTGAGGCCATGATCGAGGCCGCTGTTTATTGGCTGCGCGCTGCGTTGTTCGGGCTGCGTGGTTCGGCTGTTTCGAGGCCGCACTTCGGGTTGAATCCGTGGTAGCTTGTCCCGCTCGTGCTCCATCAATGCTGCGCGCGGGACCTGGTGCGACCGTTCGATGCCATTCAGGGTTGCGTGTCGTTTTCGAGTCGCGTGAGCCAGATCAGCGCATCGGCACGCGACGCGCCGCACATTTCCGTCTGCGGCTGCAGCCCCGAACAGCAAGCGGGGAGCCTGTCAGATTTTTAGTGTGTCGAGGTCATGAGACGATAACGGAAATAACGTCCTATGACCGAAACGACAGTGACAAAGAAGAGCAAGAA
>NZ_SORE01000046.1 GCF_004366595.1 Paraburkholderia rhizosphaerae | reverse complement strand
CTCTCTCATAGGTTGCGTCCGCAAGTTGTAGTTGCGGACGCAATCGTGGACCTTCTTAAGCTGGCAAGCTAGGTGCGGGGAAATTCGCGCTTACAGATGAAACGTCAGCGCCGCGAAGGTCGCGCATTGGGTGGTGAAGGGACGGTGAGCGCCCCAAAAGCGGCCGTTTGTAGCGCCTGTTGCGTGGCTGCTGCGTTGCTGCCTTGTGGCCCGAATGATCGGCTTTAGCGGCATCGCCACCGCTCGCAACGGCGTGAGCGGCAGACAGATTGCCAGATTAGCCGCGACGAGCACGAGCAGCGCGCCGCGTCAACCGAGAGAGTCCACGAGGCTGTGTGTGAGCGGAAAAAGATCGTACTCGTGAACCCGGCTACCATCGTTGATAAGCGTGATTCTCTTGCGAAAGCTGTCGGGGAAGTTACGCGTGCGATCCAGCGTCCCGGGTACAGGTGTTTTAGTTCAGTCGGCGGGCTAGCGGTGTTCGGGTCACACAATGTGCCTCTCGTACATGCAAGACGCGCCTCAAGTGCACGTTCGACAACGTGGCCAGATATACCATAGCGACTCTAGCAAGATCTGCACGGCCGGCGCGTATCCCGCCTTCGTTCCGTCAAACGGTTGTTTGAACGCGCCCGGATGTTGAATTCTTTTAAAAGCTCGAACTCAGGTCCAAGCCCTTCAAGACAAAAATGCAAAATGCGAGCGGGTAAAAGCATGTCAGCGCTCGATGGAGTCGGCACGCGAAGGTTAGTGTATATCGTCGACGATGACGAAGCGATACGAAAAGGATTGACTTCGCTCTTCATGTCCGTTGGTTACCAGGTGGAGACGTTTGAATCGGTCGCCACGTTTCTTGAGTTCGAGCGAGAAGACGCAAGCAGTTGCCTCATCCTCGACGTCCGGCTGCGCGGCGAGAATGGTTTGGCGTTTCAACGCGAATGTCATCGGTTGCGGTTGCATATACCCATCATCTTCATATCAGGGCATGGAGATGTTGAAATGTCCGTTCAAGCGATGAAAGCGGGGGCGGTGACTTTTCTGGAGAAGCCGTTTTGCTCACAGACGTTACTCGATGCAGTAAAAGATGCGTTGGCACTTGACTCCGCCAGGCGTAGCAGCGAGCAAAGCAGCATGGCTTTAAGAGCTTCATATGCCACGCTTACCCAACGCGAGAGAGATGTGATGCGCCTCGTGATCACTGGGCTCTTGAACAAGCAAATCGCGGCAGAACTTGGTGTGAGTGTGGACAGCATCAAGCAGCACCGCAGTCAGATGATGAGAAAGATGAACTCGCGCTCCGTTCCGGAGCTTGTGCGGAAAGCGACCCATCTAGCGGGGCTTGGAAAGCCGTTTAGAGGGGTAGACGAAAACGCTTTTTAACACGCTGGGAGCAGAATTCAAGACGCTTCGATGGAATGCGTAGAACCTTCAAGGTGCCCGACATTTCCTCTTCCGATGTCCAGGCGCTCCGTGCGGTAATCGAATGTGTAGCAGGCCAATCCGATGCGCCAAGCGTTGACGTCGCGCGACGTCTTGGCGACCAATTGCGCGATTTGATGGACATCGTCCTTGACGTTCCAACAGCAACTGGCCGTAGGCGCACAGCAGCGGCGATCGTCTACCACGCCAAACAATTCGTTGCGCGCCACGCAGGAGACTCAGCTTTTACCCCCGAGTTGATCGCGGCTCAGTTCGGGTTTCCAGGAAGCACTTGGGGCGGCGTTCGTTCAAGCGGCGCTATGGCGTCGCGCCAGCCGATGTCCATCGCTCGCCCGAATCCTCGCTCGAGACACAGCCGTGCTTGTCTTCGCCGGTCGACTTCTGATTACTTTGCGAGCGCATCGCAGAACTGCAGGCTCAGAGCTCTTCGTCCACAACTGTTCCATCCGCCTTTTGTCCAACCACGTCTTTGACACCAAGAAGTCTTCCGTCGGCAGAGCGCAATTGCAATTTGCGCACAGGCTGTTTTTTCTTGCGATCAAGCCAGCGCGAGTGCTTCTCCTTCGGAGCGAACAGATGGTTTTCGCCCCATTGTCCAAGCGCGACGATTACGTGAAACAGGTCAATCCCTTTTGCCGTCAGCTGATATTCCCGATAAGCAGTTCCGTCCGCTGCCGGTCGACTGAGGAGGATGCCGTTGTCGACCAGCGCACGCAGGCGTTGTGTCAGGACGCTGCGCGACACACCCAGCTTGGACTGGAATTCTCCGAAGCGCCGGATGCCTTCGAATGCGTCCCGGACTATGAGCAGTGACCAGCTGTCGCCGATGACATCAAGTGAGCGGGCGACAGGGCAAGTGCTGACTTCGTCAAACTTTGCCATCCGTTTAAGAACTCCCCTAGTTTCCGTCAGACTGGTTTGATTTTAGCACTACATTTGAAGGAAGACAAGTGCTCCGGCTTCGTTCACTGCTGACCTGCGGAGCTTGATTTCATCGGACAACAGGCGCGCTCGAAGCCCGATAGAAACGGATGGAGGCTGGCGGGCTGACGATGCTGAGTCAACTGACTGCTACCAACGTTGCTGCGGGATTGTGGTTTGTATTTAGAACTACCTTGTGCTATCGTTCTTTCATGGTGGTTCTAAAATAGAACTTGAAATTGCATCTAAATCTCAAACTCTCAGGAGATCAGAATGTCGACGCTAGCACATACGGACCATGTCTCGAGTGACGCCGAGGACGCCGTCGCTACAAACGCGTTGGGCTATCGTAATGAAGAGAAGCTCACGATCGAACGGCGCGGAGAGGTCGTCCTGCTAGGTATTAACCGGCCTCATATTCACAACCGCATCGACCCGGAAACATACCGGAAGCTAGCACGCGCGTATTACGACTATGAGCATGACCCATCGCTGCGTGCAGCCGTGTTGTTTGGTCACGGGCCGAATTTCTCGCGCGGCGTCGATGTTGAAGGTTTCAAGGAACTTGTTCTTTCGGGCAAGCCCCTGCTGGACGGTCCGAATATGATCGATCCGCTCGCCAAGGAGACCCGGCCGCTCAAGAAGCCACTGATCGTTGTGGTGCATGGTGATACGTGGAATCTCGGGCACGAACTGCATCTGGTGGCCGACATCCGGATCGCCGCGGAAGACACGGAGTTCGGTCAGGACGAAAATTCTCACGGCCGCTTCCCCGGTGGTGGCGCAACGATTCGGTTCGTTCGCGAGGCGGGATGGGGAAACGCGATGCGCTACATGCTGACGGGTCAACATTGGAGCGCGCAAGAAGCTTACCGGATGGGCGTCGTACAGGCCGTCAAGGAAACGCAGTCGGCCGCTCTGGACGAAGGCGTCGCCATTGCGCGGCAGATCGCTGACTGCGCGCCGCTTGGCGTACAGATGACACTGCGGTCTTCACACCTCTATATTGACCCATCAGAGACTGAAGCGTTGGCGCTACTAGGCACCCAATACACGGAACTGTACCGTACGCAGGATTTCTCGGAGGGCCGCGATGCGTACTCGGAAAACCGCAAGCCGCGTTTTGAGGGGCGCTAGGAGCAAGGTCCTCTTCGAAGGCTTCGGTTGCGGTTGGTGGACATATCAATCACGGTACATAGGAGTGGAAATGAAGTTTGTGAAATTCAGAAAAGGTAACCAACTCGGTATTGGCGTGTTTCACGGCTCGACTGTTTGGGGGTTGCTCGAGGGCGAGCCCCGATTTCCCGGCGACCTGACGAGGCTCATCGCTGGAGGCGCTGTCGTCCTAAAAGCGGCGGCCGAAGTGCTTTTGAAAGGCGACGTCATCGATCTCGACACTGTCACCTTGTTGCCGCCTGTTGGAGAATCGGGCAAGTTCATCTGCCTTGGCATTAACTATCCGGCGCACTCAGCGGAAGTGGCGCTGGAGATTCCGAAGCAGCCGACCATCTTTGCGCGGTTTCCATCAGGTTTTATAGGGTGCGGTGCGGACATGGTGCGTCCGGCGATTTCACACCAGCTTGATTTCGAAGGCGAATTGCTTGTGGTGCTTGGCAAGGGTGGCCGTCATATTGCCGAGAAGGACGCGCTAAGCCATGTCGCAGGCTATTCGATATTCAATGACGGCACGATCCGCGATTACCAGATCGCAACACCGCAATGGACCGCAGGAAAGAACTTCGACGGCACGGGCGCGATTGGCCCGTATTTCGTCACTGCCGAGGAACTGCCGCCCGGTGGCATCAACCTCATTCTCGAGACCCGGCTCAATGGGCGGGTCGTTCAACACGCCAATACGAGCGAGATGACTTTCGGCGTTGCAAAAACGATTGCGTTTCTGAGCGAAATCATGACACTCGAACCCAGCGACGCAATTGCGTTGGGCACTCCTGATGGCGTGGGCTTTTCGCGTACTCCACCGCTGTACATGAAGCCCGGCGACATTTGTGAAGTTGAAATTACCGGCCTTGGTGTATTGCGCAACTTCATAGTCGATGAGGGTGGCTACGCTTCGCTTTCGAAGCGGTAATGGTGGTTATTCTTGCAGATTCCGTTATTGCGCTCAGGCACATGCTCATCGCGGAGTATGTGTTAAAGCGCACATAGGTAAGTGTTGTACGGACGAGTCATTGGCAAATGTCCCGGGCTTCGATAAATTCCGGATCAGCATCTGATTCAAAACCGTTCGCGTAGCTCATTCTTTCTCTCTTTGCGCAAAATATTCCGGTCGCGATGCGGACACGATCTGGAATCGTAGCAAAGCGCGCGTGTTTCGTTCCTCATCGATCTTCAGACGCAGATCGTAGACTCGTTCGAAGCGAATCACGCAGAGTTCAGTGCGACGATACATAAGCCGAGTCAGCAAATCCTTCCGGGATCGCGAAGCTCTCACGCATACGCTTAGCCTCCGCGGCCGGCGTCAAGCCAAACAGACGCCTGAATTCCCTGCTGAACTGCGACGGGCTCGCGTAGCCCACCGCGTGTCCCGCCGCTTCCGCTGTCAACTCTTCGCGCACCATTAACAGGCGAGCTTGATGAAGGCGTGTCGACTTCACGTATTGCATAGGCGATACCTGCGTAATTGTCTTGAAGTGGCTGTGGAAACTCGGAATGCTCATACCCGCTTCGTTAGCCAGTTGCCTGACGTCGAGAGGCTGCGCATAGCTCGCATGAATCAGACGGAGCGAGCGGCCTATCTGGCCGAACTGTCCTCGCATCGCCAAAGCCTCGCGCAAAGCGCTTCCCTGGGCTCCGGTCAGCACCCGGAAATACAGTTCGCGCAGCAGCCCGGCGCCCAACACCGCGGCTTCGAGCGGCCGATGCATCGCTTCGAGGAAGCGCAGCACCGATGCCTGCATCGCGTCATCCATCGGTGTCGACATCATGCTTTTAGGTGCGGGTGCGCGCTCCGCTATGCCGTGACGGTCGATCTGCTCCGCAAGTTCGGCGGCCAATACGAAATCGAGGTGAAGATAGAGCGCGAGCAGGGGGCGCTCCTCGGTTGCCTCGGTCTCCATGGTGAACGGCACAGGGACGGACACGACCAGGTACTGATGCTCGTCGTACAGGTACAGCTGGCCGCCGAAATAACCGCGCTTGCGCCCCTGGCAGACGATCACGATACCCGGATCGTACAGAACGGGCGTGCGCGATAGCGCGCGGTTCGACCGCAAGATGCGCACGCTCGGCAGCGCGGTCAAGTTATAGCCCTCATCGGGCGCCAATGCGCGTAGCAGCGCAATCATGCGTCTCCGGCTGCGAGAGGATGCAGCCGGATGCTGGGTCGGGGTGCGTACCGTGCTCATAGTTTTATGCAAGAAAGTCAGCGGAATTCGGCTTAATTTGCGTACTTCGTCAGATTAGTATGCACTCTCCAATCGATATTCGGGAGAGGTTGAATGGCATCCAGTAAAACTCTGCTTATTACCGGCGTCAGCAGCGGCTTTGGCCGCGCGCTCGCACAGGAAGCGCTGGCGGTCGGGCACAAGGTTGTCGGCACAGTGAGAAGTGAGCAGGCAAAACGTGAATTCGAGTCTCTATCTGCGCATGCGGCCTGGGGACGAGTGCTCGACGTGACAGACTTCGACGCGATCGATGGCGTCGTCGCGGACATCGAGGCTAGCGTCGGTCCGATCGACGTGCTGGTTAACAATGCCGGCTACGGCCACGAGGGCATCATGGAGGAATCGCCGTTGCCGGAAATGCGGCGGCAGTTCGATGTGAATGTGTTTGGTGCGGTTGCGATGGTGAAGGGCGTGCTGCCATTCATGCGTGAGCGCCGCCGCGGCCACATTCTGAATATCACATCGATGGGTGGCTATATCACGATGCCCGGAATCGCCTACTACTGCGGGAGCAAGTTTGCACTGGAGGGCATCTCGGAGGCGCTCGGCAAAGAGCTCAAGGCCTTCGGTATTGCTGTGACGGCCGTGGCGCCGGGATCATTTCGCACGGACTGGGCGGGCCGCTCGATGACGCGCACGCCCCGCTCGATTTCGGATTACGACGCTATTTTCAATCCGATCCGGGCGGCGCGCGAGGAAAAAAGCGGCAAACAATTGGGAGACCCCAAGAAAGCGGCGCGTGCAATGCTGGCCGCGATTGCAGCGGATCACCCGCCGACGCGTCTTTTGCTCGGTAGCGACGCGCTCGGGCTGGTTCGAGACAAGTTGTCGGCGATGAAAGCCGAAATCGATGCGTGGGAGAAGGTTACCGTATCGACGGATGGCTGATGACCGCCGACGCTGGGAGTCGGTCGAAAACTGGGCAACAGTCGCTTCCAGGTCGATCAGCACCGCTCAAGATTTATTAAAAATTGACGATATCCGACACTGGGCTTATGGATTCTCGCCATCATGCGTCGGACATTATTCAAATTCATCGCGCTTTGCTCGATCAATGCATCTTTTGTCGTGAACGGCGCCGCCGCGGCGCCTACCACGCAGATCGATGAGCTCCGCAACCCGGACCACATGGTCAGCTTGGTCGAGAGCAGCGGGAAAAGCACGTACGACCAACTACTCGCGTCGTATCGCCAGGCGATCCTCAAGCATCCTGCCGATGCGGCGTTGGTTCTATCCGCATGCAAATTCAGCGAGCGCTTCGGCGTGTCGGAAGACTTGTCGTGGGCCGATGCCGCAACGAAGGATTCCGACGCTTGCCAGGCGACGCTGCAGAAAAACTATTCAAGCGATACGGATGTCGAGTTGTTCCTGCTCGAGCGTCGATTCGGCAAGACCGCGATTGAATTTGGCGAGCCGCTCGTAGCACGCTCCAAGACATGGCCGGTACCCCAACAGGCCCGCTTGCATACTGCGCTTGCGCGCGCATACGCGGTGCAGAAAGACGACGAACGCGCGGGCAAGGAGGCGGTCCTTGTTATGCACCTCGATCCAACGAGCATTCAGCTTGTTCCCGCTATGCGCTATCTCGCGAAGAAGAACGAGACGGCTGCGGCGGCCAGACTGCTTGCGTCCGCACCTTTGCCGAAATACCCGTGGCTCGAAACCGAGCGAATCCGCGCTGCAACTGAGCTACTACCCGGAAACGAGGCGAAGGACGAGTTGCTTCGCGCTCGACACGCCGGATTGAAGATCGACCCGTACACGGCAGCGCGCGCGTTGCAGCATGTCGGCGATTCCGCGGGCGCAAACGCGATATTAAGGGCCGACAAGTCGCTGCGCAAAAACGAAACGCCGCAGAACCGGCAATTCCGTCTCGACGTGGCTTTCGATGCAAACGACGCGAAGGCCGCCGCCGATATCATTCGAGATCAATACACGACAACCCACAATTCCGCACAGCTTGCGTCGGCCTATGCACGTCTTGTCGGTCTCGATCTTTCGATCGTCGGCCGTAGCGACCTGATCCCTATTGCAGCGAGCCTCATCACCTACCTGCTGGCGCTTGCGGCCGCGCCGGGACTGCTGATGTTTCCGGTCCACTATCGCGGCACGGTGCGTCAGCGCATCGGCAAGCCGAGTGCGCCGCTCTTCGGGAGAATCGGTTTGCGGCACGCGTGGCTCGCTCTTTCGATACTTCTACCCGCGATCTACGTCGTTACGATGCTGCGCTTCGGCGGCAATACATCGCTATCGCCTACGGGGGGCGGGGTTGCCCGTATCGACTGGCAAAAACGTGTCGCGCAGTCGTACCTGTGGACGCTTCTGCTCGGAGCAGTAGGGCTTGTTTGGGTCGGAAGGCTGTTTTCATGGCGAGAATGGCTCGGCAGCGGCCCTTGGAAGTTGAGCTGGTTGCTGCCTCCCGCAGCGCTGCTCGCGTACAACCTCAAGCTGTGCTTGTCACAGCCTCATACGCCATTCAACTGGACGAACGCAAACTGGACCGTCGCACTCGTGCACGGCGGCGTGTCGCTAGGCGGTATTCCGCTCGCGTTGATCGTTCTGTCATTTCTGGTTCCGATCATGGAGGAACTCGTGTTTCGCGGCTGCCTGCTAGGCGGCCTTTCGCGTCATCTGAGCTTCGGCTGGGCGAATGTTCTGCAAGCGACGGTGTTTGCGTGCTTGCATCAGGGTAGCAGCCACTTTATCTACCTTTGGGCGATCGGCGCGACCGCGGGGTGGCTCGCTAAAAAGACCAAAGGGTTGTCGATGCCGATAGTGCTGCATGCGCTCAACAACGCGATGTTTGTGTTTTCGGTCGTGGCCTGATGGCGCCTACATCATCTTAAGCATGTTGCTGGTCGACACTTTTCCTCGATTCGTCGACAATCGCCGTTGCTTTCAGCACTTGAAAGCAACGTGAATAGATCCGAAAAATAACATGGGTATCTGTAGGTCACACGACATGAGAATCGTATTTTGGGTGCCGGTTATCTCGTTGACCGTCGCGACGCGGTGCATGGCGTTTGATGCATGGGACTTCGTCAGCGGCGAGAACAAATCGACAATCGAACGTATGGCGAGCGCTCGCGGCGATACGTTGCAGCAGGGACGTCTCGCGGCTGTCACGAAAGTGGAACCGTTCACGCCCGCGAACTTTATCAACACGCTATCCGAACTTATGAAGTTGCGTGGAACGCCCGCGATATCGGTTCATGACAAGACCATGCGTTCGTTCGCCGATTTCGCGTTCAAGGAAGTGCAGTACACATGGGGCTCGCTGGACGACCGCATCCAGTTGACGACCAATATCTCAACGGCACCGTCGCTGAAACTCGAACCCGGCATGACGCTGAAGCACGACGATACGACCATTTGCGGCCTGACGCCCCAAGTCCATTGAGGGGACGCGCGGCGGTTCGGTAAGACTCGCGAGAACGAAGACAATGATGGCGAGGGCCGCTTCAATAGCGGGTGGGGCACGGGCGCATTGCCATAATGGCTGTATAAATATACAGTTCATCTGTTTCGCCCATTAGACCAGCCTGATCGCCCGTCCCGCTAGCGCCGTGCCGAACGACACACCGGATCCGCTCTATTACCTGCGCAATTTCGAACGCGCGCTCGGCTGGCTCGCCGAGCGCTACGCCGATCTGTTGACCGATGCCGAACACGCATTTCTGACCGGTTTCGCGTGCCTGCCGGAAGTGTCGCGCGCGTTGCTCACCCGCATGCTGATGCGCAAAGGCGCGCTGTTCCGCACGAGCCGTCTCGCGTACCGCGAGATTGGCTGCCCGCTTGCGGCAGCCGAGCCGCTGGTCGCAGCCGGCTGGGTCGATGCCGATGCGCCACTGACGCTCGACGCGCTGTTCGATCTGTCGACGCGTGCCGAATTGCTGGCGCTTTTTCCCGCGCATCTGGCGGGCGCAAAAGCCGCGCGAAAACACGAATGGCTCGACTTGCTGCGTGGCATGCATGCGGATGCGCAGCCATACGCAGCATGGCACCCGCACGCGGACGAGCGTGTCTTGCATGTGAGCGTCGCGCCGCTGTGCGAGCGCTTCAGGCTGATGTTTTTCGGCAACTTGCATCAGGACTGGTCCGAGTTCGTGCTCGCGGAGCTCGGCGTCTACCAGTACGAGCCGGTCGCGTTCGAGCCATCGTCGCGCGCGTTTCAACAACGCGCCGACGTCGACATTTATCTGGCGCTATACGCGTGCAGTGAATGCGTCGAAACACTCGATGCATCCGGGAACGGCGACGCAGCGTTCGACACACTGTTGCACGCGGTCGAAACGATCGCGACAGACAACCCATGGCTCGCGACGCGCCGCGCGAAGTTGCTGTACCGCATCGGTTATCACGCGGAGCGGCGCCGGCAATGGGACACCGCGACGGCGGTCTATCAGCGTTGCACGTGGCCCGGCGCGCGGCATCGCCGCGTGCGCGCGCTGGAACTGGCCGGTCGTGCGGACGAGGCGCTAACGCTCGCGCTGCAAGCGCTCCGAGAGCCGGAGAGCGAAGAGGAAAGCCAGCGCGTCGCGCGGATGTTGCCGCGGTTGCAACGGTTACATCGGCAAGCAGGCGGCGATTCGTCGCGATTGTCGCCACCGGCCGGGCGCGTTTCGCGAAGCAACGCGTCGGCAAGCGCGCGCGAGATCGAGCGCAGCGTGCTGACGCTCGAGCGTCCCGCGCAGCCGCCGCCGGTCGAATACGTTGTACTCGACCACCTGAGCGAACCCGATGCGCCGGTGCATTACGTCGAAAATGGACTGATCAATTCGCTGTTCGGATTGCTGTGCTGGCAAGCGGTGTTCGCGGCACTGCCCGGTGCATTCTTTCACCCGTTCCAACGGGGTCCCGCCGATCTGCATGCGCCGGACTTTTACGCGAAGCGCGCTGCGCTGTTCAATCAGTGCCTCGCCGAACTCGACGGTCCCGCCTACCGCGCGACGATTCTGCGGCATTTCGACAGCAAAGCGGGACGTCAGTCGCCATTCGTATTCTGGAACATGCTGAGCCGCGAACTGCTCGATCTCGCGCTCGATTGCATTCCGGCCTTGCATCTGAAGCGGTTTTGCGAGCGGCTGCTGCGCGACATTCGCGTGAATCGCTCGGGGTTGCCTGATCTGGTCCGCTTCTGGCCGCGCGAGCGGCGCTATGAATTGATCGAGGTGAAAGGGCCGGGCGACCGGTTGCAGGACAATCAGATCCGCTGGCTCGATTACTGCGTGCAGCACGGCATGCCGGTACGCGTCGTCGACGTGCGGTGGGCCGACGGCGATGCCGAAGCCGATCATTCGACCGCTGAACGCAGCGCCAACGAGTCCGGCGATGCGCACACCACCGAGGCGGCCGCATGAGCTACGTGGTCGCGGTGCGCACGCTGTGCGAATTCACCGCGAAGCGCGGCGATCTCGATCTGCGTTTCACCCCGGCGCCGAGCGCAGCCGACGGCATCGCCGGGCATGCGATGGTCGCCGGGCGGCGCGATAGCGGTTACGAAAGCGAGATCGCGCTGTGCGGCGTCTATCGCGGCCTTACCGTGCGCGGCCGTGCCGATGGCTACGACGCCGCGCGCAATCGGCTCGAAGAGATCAAGACCTATCGCGGCGACCTCAATCGGATGCGCGAGAACCATCGTGCGCTGCACTGGGCGCAGGCGCTTGTTTACGGTCATCTGATCTGCGAATCACGTGGGCTCGCCGAACTTGATGTCGCTCTGGTCTACTTCGATATCGTCAGCCAAAAAGAGACGCTGCTGATCGAGCGTCATACGGCTGGCGCGCTACGGACGTTTTTCGAACAGCAGTGCGAGCGCTTTATCGCGTGGGCCGAGCGCGAAGACGCGCATCGCTCGACTCGCAATGCGTGTCTCGCCGGCCTGAAGTTTCCGTACGGTACATTTCGCAGCGGTCAGCGTGAACTGTCGGTAGCCGTCTATCGCGCTGCGCGCGATGGCCGCGCGCTGCTCGCGCAGGCGCCGACGGGTATCGGCAAAACGCTCGGCACGATTTTCCCGTTGCTAAAGGCTTGCGCGGAAGATCACATCGATCGCATTTTCTTTCTGACCGCAAAGACACCGGGTCGCGCGCTCGCGTTCGATGCGCTCGATGCGCTGGCGGGTGCGAGTGCATGTGCCGATGGTGAACGCGCGGGCGTTGAATCGATCGACGATCAAAGCGACTCGACAGACAAGCACTCATTCCCGCTGCGCGTAATAGAACTCGTCGCACGCGACAAGGCCTGCGAGCATCCGGGCAATTCATGCGATGGCGAATCGTGTCCGCTGGCGCGCGGTTTCTACGACCGCGTCGCGGCTGCGCGCGATACCGCGTTGCGTCGTAGCACGCGGCTATCGCGCGACGTGGTGCGCGACGCGGCGCTCGCACACGACGTGTGTCCGTACTACCTCGCGCAGGAACTCGCGCGCTGGTGCGACGTCGTGATTGGCGACTACAACTACTACTACGACAGCGGCGCGCTGCTTTATGCGCTGACACAGATGAATTCGTGGCGCGTCGCGGTGCTTGTCGACGAAGCGCACAACCTGCCGGACCGTGCGCGCCGTATGTACACGGCAACACTGGATCAGCACGCGTTCAAGGCGGCGCGGCGTGTTGCGCCGGCCGCGCTTCGCAAACCATTCGACCGCCTGAACCGCGAGTGGAATGCGCTAACGCGCGCGTGCACGCAACGCTATGAAGTGTTGCCGGAAGTTCCGTCACGCGTGCAATCGGCCGTACAGAATCTGATCGGTGCGGTGACGGACCAGCTATCGGAAACGCCGTTCGGCGCGGATCAGACGTTGCTGCGCTTCTACTTCGATGCATTGCATTTCATGTCGCTGGTCGAGCACTTCGGCGGTCATTCGATATGCGATGTCATGCTCGCCACGCCTGCGCCGGCGCTGACTCAAGGCTCACGTGCAAAACCCGCTACGTCCCTGTGCGTGCGCAATGTGGTCCCTGCGCCTTTTCTGGCATCGCGCCACGCGGCTGCGCACACAACGGTGATGTTCTCGGGCACGCTCAGCCCGCAGCACTATTACCGCGACACGCTGGGGTTACCGGAAAACGCCGGGTGGCTCGACGTCGAAGGGCCGTTCAAGGCCGAGCAGCTGGCCGTGCATATCGCGGCACACGTGTCGACGAGATGGCGCGACCGGGAAGCATCGCTTGCGCCGATCGTCGAGCTGATCGCGACGCAGTACGGTGCACGTCCCGGAAACTATCTCGGGTTTCTTAGCAGTTTCGACTACCTGCAACGAGTCGTCGCGTTGTTGCGCGCGCAATATCCGGAGATGCCGGTATGGACGCAGGAACCCGGCATGGACGAAGCGGCGCGCGACGCGTTTCTCGCGCGCTTTAGAACATCGACATCAGGTGTTGGCTTCGCGGTGCTGGGCGGCGCATTTTCAGAGGGGATAGATCTCGCAGGCGAACATCTGATTGGCGCGTTCATCGCAACGCTCGGCTTGCCGCAGATCAACGACGTCAATGAGCAGATGCGGCGCACGATGCATGCGCAATTCGGCAACGGGTATGACTACGTTTATCTGTATCCTGGGCTGCAAAAGGTCGTGCAGGCCGCGGGCCGTGTGATTCGCACCGAGCACGACGTGGGCGTCGTGCATCTGATCGACGACCGTTATCGGCGCGCGGATGTGCGGCGCTTGCTACCACGTTGGTGGCGTGTGCAGTGACCGGTGAGACGGCGGCAAGCCAGCAACTCGCAGCAAAATTCATCGCACCACCTTTCATTTGCACGTTGATCGTGCAATTCCATGCACCACTCTGAATTGCGAGATGACCGGCGCAATGCTGATTGCATAAAGTGTTGTTTTAACGGCATGTATTTCACTTTTTGACAAACCTCGCCGACTGCCTCTGTTAAATTGCGTGCGCTTTCGAAAACGCTACACGCAGATTAAAAATGAATAAAAGTGCATACCGGCTAGTGTTTAGCCGACTCCGGGGAATGCTTGTCGCTGTCGAGGAAACCGCTGTTGCAACAGGCAAAAAGAACCAGGGCGAAACAGGCAGCACCACGACGGTTGTTGATAACGGTTTAGCGAGCGGATCGCTGCGGCTGGCCATGCCGTTTGCGATATTGATCACAAGCGGCATCCCGGGCGCTTTCGCGCAAGTGGTCGCCGATCCGAATGCCGGCGCCAATCGGCCATCGGTTGTTCAGACCGCGAACGGCATCCAGCAGGTGAATATCGCGCGCCCATCCGGCGCGGGTGTTTCGGTGAACGGTTATACGCAGTTTGACGTGCCGAAGGCCGGCGTCGTGCTGAACAATTCGCCGACTATCGTGCAGACGCAGCAAGCCGGTTTTATCAACGGCAATCCGAACTTCGCGCCGAACCAGTCGGCCCGCGTGATCGTCAACCAGGTCAACAGCCGCGCGGCGAGTCAGATCAACGGCTACGTCGAAGTAGCGGGCAACAGGGCCGAAGTGGTCATTGCGAACGGCTCGGGTATTTCGGTGAACGGCGGCGGCTTTATCAATACGTCGCGCGCGATTCTGACCACCGGTACGCCGAACTTCGCGCCCGATGGTTCGCTCGCGGGCTTCAACGTCACGGGCGGCAATATCAGCGTGCAGGGCTCGGGGCTCAATGCATCGAATGTCGATCAGGTCGATCTGATTGCGCGCGCGGTGCAGGCCAACGCGGCGATCTACGCGAAGAACCTGAACGTCGTGACGGGCACCAACAACGTCAACCACGACACGCTCAACGTCACGCCGATTGCGGGTAGTGACGCAGCGCCGGGTGTGTCGATCGACGTCAGCAGTCTCGGCGGCATGTACGCGAATCGCATCGTGCTGGTGGGCACGGAGAACGGCGTCGGCGTATCGAACAACGGCGTGCTGGCGGCGCAGGCCGGCGACCTCGTGCTGACCACGCAAGGCAAACTGGTCCAGGCCGGGCGGGTCAATGCCAGCGGTAACGTCATGGTCACGGCGCGCGACGGCATCGATAACAGCGGCACCACTTACGCGCAGCAAAACGTCGGCATGACGACCGCCGGCGCGTTGACGAATAGCGGCACGCTCGCCGCGCAGCAGAACACGGCTGTCAATGTTGGCAGCATTAATTCGACCGGTACGCTGGGCGCGGGCGTGAATAGCGACGGCACCGTCGCCAACAGCGGCGACCTGTTGCTTAGCGCCGATGGCGCGCTGACCGCAACGGGCAACAACGTGGGCGGCGGCAATGCGGCGCTGCAGGGTGCGTCCGTCAATCTGGCGGGCAGCAATACGTCGGCGAACGGCGCGCTCGTGCTCATCGCGAACCGCTCGGACGTCAACCTTTCAGGTGCAACCGCGACGGCTGGCGGCGCATTGGTTGCGAATGCAGCGGGCACGCTTGCCGTGAATCAAGGCAAGCTGTTGAGCGGCGGGGTGATGCAGCTTGCTGCGCTGGACATGTCCAGCATCGGCGGCCAGATCGCGTCGCAGTCGACGCTCGACGTGAACGTGGCAAATGCACTCGCGAACCGGCAAGGCGTGATTCAGTCGGCCGGGCGCGCGTCGATTCACGCCGGTTCAATCGATAACACGGCGGGCCGCATCGTGTCGCTGAACGGCGATGGCATGACGCTGTCGACGACGGGTGCGCTTGTCAATGCGGCGGGCGCGACGGCGACGGGCGACGCGGGCGGCACGATCGGGACGAACGGCACGTTGAGCGTGACCGCAGGCGGCACGCTCGCCAACCAGGGGCAGCTCAACGCAGCGGATGATGCGACGGTGACCGCGCAGTCCGTCGACAACCATGCGGGCAACATCACCGCAGGCGGCACGCTCAACGCGACCACAACCGGCGCGCTGAATAACACTGGCGGTACGCTTTCCGCTGCGTCGACGAAGGTGTCGGCTGCATCGGTCGACAACACGAACGGAACCATCGAGGGCGTTGCGCTGGACGTGTCCGCGTCCGGTGACCTTACGAACCGCGGCGGCAAGCTCACGCAGTACGGCACGACGGACCAGACAATCCGCGCAGGCGGCACGCTCGACAACGCGAACGGCACGATCGCGTCGAACGCGAAAGATCTGCACGTTGGTGCAAATGGTCTCGACAATAACGCTGGTGTGATCCAGCATGCCGGCACCGGCGCGCTGACCGTTGCGGCCACAGGAGCAGCGTCGAATGCGGCGGGCACGATCATCACGAACGGCGCGCTCGATCTGCATTCCGGCGGTGCGCTGAACAACCGGCAGGGCAACCTGCAGGCGGCAAACGGCGCAAACCTCGCCGCCGCATCGCTCGATAACACGGCTGGCCGTATCGTGTCGCTTAGCGACGACGCGATGACGTTGTCGACTATCGGCGCGCTTGTCAACGCATCCGGCACAACTGCATCGGGCGCCACAGGTGGGCTGATCGGCACGAACGGCACATTGAGTGTGACCGCGGGCGGCACGCTCGCTAACCAGGGCCAACTCAACGCGGCGGATGATGCGAAGGTTACCGCGCAGTCCATCGACAACCACGCGGGCAATATCACCGCAGGCGGCGCGTTGAACACGACCGCAACCGGCGCGGTAACGAACGCAGGCGGTACGCTGTCCGCCGCATCGACGACTGTTTCGGCGGCGTCGATCGACAACTCGAACGGAACCATCGAGGGCGATACGCTGAGCGTGTCCGCATCCGGCGACTTGAGCAATCGAGGCGGCAAGCTCACCCAGTACGGCACGACGGACCAGACGATCAGCGCGGGTGGCGCGCTCGACAACACGAACGGCACGATTGCATCGAACGCAAACAATCTGCAGGTCGCTGCAAACAGCGTGACCAACGACGGCGGATTGCTGCAGCATGCAGGATCGGGCGCGCTGACGATCGCCGCCAGCGGCGCGGTATCGAACGCCGCAGGCAAGGTCGTGACGAACGGCGCATTGACGGCGACGGCCGCGAGCCTCGACAACAACGCCGGCACCTTGTCCGCCCAAAAGGCCGCGCAGTTCAACATGGCCTCGGACATCGCGAATCGCACAGGCACGCTTTACGGTCACGACAAACTGAGCGTTTCGAGCCAGGGCGCGGTCGACAACACCGGCGGCTCGATGCAAAGCGCGGGCGACCTGAACATCAGCGCAGGCGGCCAGCTAACGAACGCGCATGGCACGCTGTCCGCGAACGGCGGGGATGGTGCAGTGAGCGTAACGGCCGCGAGCCTCGACAATACCGCCGGCAAGCTGACCAATGCAGGCGATGGCGCAACGATCATCAAATCGTCGACGGCCGTGACAAACACGGGCGGCACGCTCGGCGGCAACGGCGACTTCACGCTCAATGCGCAAAGCCTGACGAATGACGCCGGTGCGAATCTGGTCGCAGGCGGTGCGCTGAATCTGAACGTCGCGCAGCGGATCAACAACGCAGGCGGCACGTTGTATGGCGGCACCGCGCTTGCGCTGAATCAGGCCAGTGCGGCCGTCATCAACAATGGCGGGTCGATACTCGGCGGGCTTGACGCATCGCTCGTGGTTGCGTCGTTGTCGAACGTGGGCGGCTCGATCCGTGCGAATCGCGACATCGTCGCCGGCGCGGCACTGACCGGCGACGGCAATATCGTCGCGGGCCGGAACCTGACGCTGAATATCGCAGGCGATTACACGAATACCGCGGCGAACAACCTGCACGCGGACGGCAATATGACCGTCAACGCAACCGGCACGCTGACCAACACCGGCACGCTGGCCGCGAATGGTGCGCTGACCGCGACAGGCGCGAACATCGTGAACACCGCGAACGGCGATATCAACTCGTCGACGACCACGGTGAATGCGGCGGGCTTGCTGTCGAACGCCGGCCGTATCGAAGGCGATACGGTATCCACCCGCAGCGCGACGCTGGCAAACACCGGCACCGTGATCGGCAACAACGTGACGGTAGCCGCGACCGACGTGCAGAACAGCGGCGCGGCCGCGGTCATCGCGGGCGCGAGCAGCGTGCATGTGTACGCGGGCAACTCCGTCACCAACGCGGATGGTGCGCTGATTTACAGCGCCGGCAATCTGGAGATTGCACGAGACGGCACACGTGACAGCTCCGGCATGCTCGCGAATCAGACCAACGTGCTCACCAACAGCGCCGCGAACATCGAGGCAGACGGCAGTATCGACATCGCCGCGCATACGTTGAACAACCTGCGCACAGGAGTCGTCACGCAGGCAGGTACACCGCAGGATGCGGGCACACAGACGTTGACCGTGTGGACGGCGGGCATTCCGATGGGCGACCTGTTGGGCAGCCATAGCAGTGCATCGTTCTCGCAATGGACGTGGACACAGGACCAGGCGCCGATCAAGGGCGAAATAATCGGCAAGCTGGCGATACCGATCAGCGTGACAGTGCCCAAATCGCAGGTGACGAATCTGAACACGGCGACTCAAACGTTCTCGCTGACACAGCCGCTCACCGAGATTTATACCGACACGTCGAAGACGACCGAGGTGTGCAACACACACGACGTCTGCCAGCAGAAACCGGTGCCGCAGGGACGCGACATCGCGACCAACCCGACACAGTGGTACAACAGCATCGCGGATAACGGCGACACCTATACGATTACGTTCTGGCCGGACTTCGACCCGAACAGGAACATCCGGCCGGACCAGGTGCAGGTGCGCACCGACCTTGGACCGGACTCGCACGACTACAACGAAATCAATCGCACGGTCCATACCACGACCACCACGGACCAGCTGATCAATGCGGGCCACGCGGCGACGATCCAGGCGCAGGGCGCGGTGCGGATCAACGCGGACGGCGGCGCGATCAACAACCAGTCGTCGACGATGAGCGCGGGCGGCAACATGGTGCGGCGCGCGACGGGCGGTAGCGTCAACGATACCGGCATCGTTCTGCAGCAGACCATCACGCAAACCGAACAGTCGACGTTTTACTGGCACCAGAAGACCGGCGGCAGCAACGATACGCAAACCATCGACGAGGGCATCGTGCAGACCACCACGACGGTGGCGTCGCTGCCGGCGATCGTGACGTCGAACCAGAACGTGCAGACCAGCGCGCAGAACATCACGATCGGTTCGGTGAACAGCCAGGGGCAGACGGTGGTCGGCTCGGGCGTCACGGGCGGCAGCGCCGATGGCACGCAAACCGGCATGATCGGCGGACAGGCGGCGGGGCCGCAGTCGATAAATGGCACGCAGGCGGGCAGTGTGTCGGGGCAACCGAACCATCCGCAGACGGTGGGCGGCGCGGCGGGCGGCATTCCGAACCTGACGCTGCCGGTGAACGGGCTGTATAGCTATAACACCGCGCCGACGGCGACGTATCTCGTTGCTACCGATGCGCGCTTTACGCAGTACACGAAATTCGTCTCGAGCGATTACATGCTGGGGCAACTCGGGCTTGATCCATCGAAGCTTGAGAAGCGCGTCGGCGACGGGCTCTATGAAGAGACGCTGGTGCGCAACCAGATTACTCAACTGACCGGCCGTACGTTCCTCGCCGGCTATGACAACAATCTGGACGAGTACACGGCGCTGATGAATAACGGCGTGACGTATGCGCAGCAGTTCGGGCTCGAGCCGGGTGTCGCGCTGACGGCGGAGCAGATGCAGCAGCTCACCAAGGATATGGTGTGGCTCGTGTCGCAGGACGTGACGCTGCCGGACGGTTCGCATCAAACCGTGCTCGTGCCGCAGGTGTACCTCGCGCAATCGAGCACGGTCGATCTGAACGGTAGCGGTGCATTGGTCGCGGGCAATAACGTGAGCCTGAATGCGACCGGCGATGTGAACAATAGCGGGCACATCGTCAGCAATGTCGCGACGACGGTGATCGGCAACAACATCACGAATAGCGGCATTATCGGCAGCGCGGGCACGACGGCGGTTGCGGCTGTGCAGGACGTGCGCAATACGAGCGGACGCATCGGCGGCGGCGATGTAGTGGTGCAGGCCGGGCGCGATGTGATCAACGAGACGCAGACGTATGGCGTTTCGAAGTCGTTCGGTTCGAATACGCTGACAGGCAGTGTGACGGGAACCGGCCTCGATGCGATCGGCTCGATTTCGGCGACGGGCAGCGCGACGGTGATCGCTGGGCGTGATGTGACGTTGACGGGTGCGACGATTCAGGCCGGTGGCAATGCGGCGATTGCGGCAGGGCGCGATCTGAATCTCGGGACGACGACGTTGACCAGCACGCAGGACGTGCATACGCGCGATGGGCAGAACGGCGGTCACGATGAGGTGACGCAGAACCTGGGCAGTGCGATCGTCGCGGGCGGCAATGTTGCGACTGTGTCGGGGCGCGATACGACGTTGACGGGGGCGACGGTCGCGGCCGGAGGCTCCGCGGCGATGGTGGCGGGCGGCGATCTGACCGTGACGGCGGCGAAGGATACGCACACCCATAACGAGCAGTCCTTGGGCGGTGAGCAGTCGCATCACACGAGTTCGAGTTACGACGAAGCGGTGGTGGGTTCGAGCATCAGCGCGGGCGGCGATATTGCGCTGGCGGCGGGGCAGAACGGTAGTGGGAACCTGGCTATTCTCGGTTCATCGGTTACGACGGATGCGGGGGGCAGCGGCGGCGTGAAGCTGGTGTCGAGCGGCGACATCACGATTGGTAGCGTCGCGGAGACGCACGATTCGCAAAGCTGGTCGGAGAACAAGCATTCGGGCTTCCTGTCGGAAGAGAAGGTGACTGATTCGGCTAGCTCGCATCAGGTGGTGGCGAATGGTTCGACGGTGGCGGGGGATACGGTTACGGCGGTGGCGGGGCATGATCTGTCGATCATCGGGTCGACGGTCGCGGCCACGCATGATGTGACGCTGGGGGCGGGGAATAACCTGACGATCACCACGTCGCAGGATACGAGTGAGAGTAGCCAGTTTCATGAGGATTTGAAGACGGGGTTGGGGAGTTCGGGTGGGGCGGGGATTTCGTATGGGTCCAACGACAAGAAGGACACGACGCACGACAGTTCGGTGACGAATAACGCGAGTCTGGTCGGTAGCACGGGCGGAAGTGTGTATCTGGCGGCGGGTAATGACCTGCACGTGACCGGTAGCGATCTGATTGCCGCGAAGGACATCGTGGGAACCGGTGCGAACGTCATCATAGATTCGGCAACCGGCTCTACACATCACGATGAGACGCACGAAGTAAAGACCAGCGGCTTTACGCTTGGACTCGGCGGCACGATCGGCAACGCGATCAATACGGCTATTAGCGAAAGTCAGGCTGCGTCGCACAGTGAGAACGGACGCGCAGAAGCGCTGCATTCGATCGCAGCGGCGGGGGCGGTGCTCAATGCGGGGATGGGACAGGCGCTCAGTCCTGGACAGAAGCCGGACATCAGCGTGCAGCTGAGCTTTGGAACGAGCCAGAGCAAGAACACGTTCACCGAGGACCAGACGACGCAAACGGGTTCGAGCGTGATGGCGGGCGGAACCGCGGCGTTCGTGGCCACGGGTAACGGCACGCCGGGCAGCGGTAACGTGACGATCGCGGGTTCGAATGTGAGCGCGAACGATGTGTTGCTGGCGGCGAAGAACCAGGTGAATTTGCTGAACAGCACGAGTACCGACAAGACGCGCAGCACGAATGAATCGAGCAGTGCGAGCGTCGGGGTGTCGTATGGAACTAGCGGATTTGGTGTGTCGGCTTCGATGTCGCAGGCGCACGGCGATTCGAACAGCGATGCGGTGACGCAAACGAATACGCATGTGCAGGGCTCGAATAGCGTGACGATCGTGTCGGGTGGCGATACCAACATCGTGGGCGCTAACGTGAGCGGGAGTCAGGTGATGGCGAGTATTGGCGGTAACCTGAATATCGCGAGCGTGCAGGATACGACGCAGAGTGCCGCGCATCAGTCGAGTTCGGGTGGTGGGTTCAGTATCAGTCAGGCGGGCGGTAGCGCGAGTATCAGTTCGCAGCACGGTAGCGCGAACGGGAGTTATGCCGCGGTGAACGAACAGGCGGGTATTCAGGCGGGGTCGGGTGGGTTCGATATCAACGTCAAGGGCAATACGGACCTTAAGGGTGCGTACATTGCAAGCGACGCTGATGCATTGAAGAACACGCTGACGACCGGTACGTTGACGTGGTCGGATATCCAGAACCATTCGAACTACAACGCGTCGAGTAGCGGGATCACGATTGGCGGAGGCGGCGTGGGCATCGCGCCGATGATTTCGCAATCGGACAGTAACAACGAGCAGGCGACCACGAAGAGCGGTGTGAGCAGCGGCGCGATTGTGATTACGGATGCGGGGAATCAGAAGCAGGATGTTGCGACGCTCAATCGGGATACGACCGATCTGAATGGCAGGGTGTCGAAACTGCCTGACGTGAATGACCTGATTTCGCAGCAGCAGGATGTGATGAACGCGGCAAATGCCGCCGGGACGCAGATTGCGCAGGCGATCGGGACGTATAGCGATTACAAGGAGAATCAGGCAAAGAGCGGGGCGAAGGCGGCGACGCTGCTTGGTGAAACGGATGAGGCGGCAGCGTATAACTCGGAGGCTGCGACCTGGGGTGAAGGTGGGAGTGGTCGGGTGATCCTGCATGTGGCGGGTGGGGCTGTGCTGGGTGGGTTGGGGGCGGGTGGTGTGGGAGGCGCGGTGGGTGGTGCGGCGGGGGCGGGGGTGTCGTCGGCCATGGCGGGGCATTTGAACGATCTGGCTGATGCTGCGGGAGCGCCTGGGACGATTGAGCATGCGGCGGGGAATGCGTTGGCGAATTTGCTGGCTACGGCGGCGGGGGCTGCGGTGGGCGGGAGTGCTGGTGCTTTTACGGCGGCTAATGCGGATTTGAATAATCGGCAGTTGCATCCGGATGAGAAGACGCGCATTCACGAACTCGCAGGCAACGATTCAGTCGAGGAGGCACGGCTGACTGCCGCTGCATGTGCAATGGTCCGTTGTTACGCTGAATATCCTGAAGGAAGCGCTGCATATCAGCAGTTGCAGCAGATCGCCGAATTTGGTGCGAGCGACGCGTTGGCGGGCGAGCGTGACCTGCTGTCAAAGCAGACGGGCATGTTCGGCTACACGACGACCGGCATTTTCAGCGACGCCAATATGGATGCAACGAAGCAGTTGAACAACACGTATCAACTGACGATACGCGGAGCCGGCGCTGCGGAGGCTACGCTTGGTGCGCTCGGCATTGCCGGAGCCCTCACAAGCGCACCGCTGTCGTGCGCAACTGGCGTTGGCTGCGTCGCGAACGCACTGGTGGCTGGTACAAGTGCCGATGCACTGGTTACTGGTTCAAAGCAAGTGATATCGGGTCAATCAGAATCGACGTATCTGAATCAGGCGTTGACGGGGTTGGGTATGTCGCCAGCGGCGGCAGGTTTGCTTGAGACCGCATTAGGAATTGGAAGCGCGGCGACCGCCGGTGCTGTCGCGAATCAAGCAACCGCGCAAGCGGCCTTGTTGAATACTGCGTCTCTGGAGACGTACACTGGTTCTGTGTTTTCACCACAAGGTGTGAAGTTTACATCGGACATGATCGAGAGCAATCCGGTTGTCCGTGCGATTTATCAAGATTACTTTGAAGGGTTGGGTGGGAATGCTCAGTCTGCCGAGTTACTTACTGGTAACGCGATTAGGTCTGGTCAGGCTCTTCCGACAATTGTCCAGCTTGGCCGAAATGATGAGTTAGTCCGTCTGGTACCTATTGGAGACAGCGCAGGAACTAGCTCATATTATATGTCGCGAGCGCAGTACGATTCGCTGGTTGGGCAAAATTTGTCGGCCACAAGTGTAGCGAATGCATTGGGTTTGCCCACATCCAGCTACGCAAACGGTGGTATTAAAGGATTTCAAGCGTTCTCAATTGAACCTCAGCCGGGAAAATTGGTGAGCGTTTATCAAAGTACTATCGCACCTGTTAGTCAGGGGCAATATAGTGCTAGCGGTGGTCTCACGCAATATATTGTTCCAAATTTGAGTGTTTTCACATCACCAAAACCAATTCCAGGTGGAATAATTCGGTAGATAATCATGAAAGAAATCGGTGACTATATTGTCGAGCAAGCAGTGCGTACCGAGTCTCTTCTAATTGAGGTCGGCAAGTGCGATTCATGCGTGCGAGATCTCTATGAGAAGAAATTGAAGGTAATCTTTAAGGAAATAAAAGCTGGGAGCATTACAGCCCCAAGTGATGCTTTAATTGGTTTTTCATATTATTTTTCTCCAGAAGGGCCTTGGCAACTATGGGAAAAATATCCACAACTTGTTACTGACGTTGCAACATTAATGAATTTACTTAACTTGAGAAATGATGCCGAATTTGATGCCTATTGTCGGCGACACGGCATTGGCGGCTAAGACGGGTGAAATTCGGCCCCGCTCAGGCGGGCTCGGGTGGATTCGATATCAACGTCAAGGGCAATACGGACCTTAAGGGTGCGTACATTGCAAGCGACGCTGATGCATCGAAGAACACGCTGACGACCGGTACGTTGACGTGGTCGGATATCCAGAACCATTCGAACTACAACGCGTCGAGTAGCGGGATCACGATTGGCGGAGGCGGCGTGGGCATCGCGCCGATGATTTCGCAATCGGAGAGCAACAACGAGCAGGCGACCACGAAGAGCGGTGTGAGCAGCGGCGCGATCGTGATTACGGATGCTGGAAACCAGAAGCAGGATGTTGCGACGCTCAATCGCGATACGACCGATCTGAATGGCACGGTGTCGAAACTGCCTGACGTGAATGACCTGATTTCGCAGCAGCAGGACGTGATGAACGCGGCGAATGCCGCCGGGACGCAGATTGCGCAGGCGATCGGGACGTATAGCGATTACAAGGAGAATCAGGCAAAGAGCGGGGCGAAGGCGGCGACGCTGCTTGGTGAAACGGATGAGGCGGCGGCGTATAACTCGGAGGCTGCGACCTGGGGTGAAGGTGGGAGTGGTCGGGTGATCCTGCATGTGGCGGGTGGGGCTGTGCTGGGTGGGTTGGGTGCGGGTGGTGTGGGAGGCGCGGTGGGTGGTGCGGCGGGGGCGGGGGTGTCGTCGGCGATGGCGGGGCATTTGAACGATCTGGCTGATGCTGCGGGAGCGCCTGGGACGATCGAACATGCGGCGGGGAATGCGCTGGCGAATTTGCTTGCTACGGCGGCGGGAGCTGCTGTGGGCGGGAGTGCTGGGGCGTTCACGGCGGCTAATGCGGATTTGAATAATCGGCAGTTGCATCCGGATGAGAAGACATGGATCAAGGAAAATGCAGAAAAGTACGCGAAGCAGCAAGGTATTTCGGTTGACCAAGCCGTTGCTGATCTGACGGCGCAGGCAAACCGGCAGGTGCAGAATGGTTCTCCAGGCGCGTGGAATGCGAGCGCGAGTGCGTTCCTCGATCAGGCGCATGGCATGCTGCCAGCCGATGGCAATAGCGGGCCTGGGTATATGTTCTACGCTACGCCTGAACAGAAGGCGAACGTGAATATGTATGCCAATTATTACCCTAACGGCGTCGGGCTGAATCAGCCGTCAGCACAGCAGATTCAGAATAGTGTCGCCCACGAACAGAGCAGTCGAGATCTAATGGCTGGTGGCACGGTTGCCGCGGCGACTGCCGGAATTGCAACCGTGGGCGCACCGATTGCCGCGACCGTTGGAGCTACCGCTGCAGCAACCATTGGTGGCACAGTTAGCGGCGGTATGGACGCTGCCGGTCAACTTGCGCAAACGGGTGAAATTCGCCCCCCCAGACTGCCTTTGCTGCTGCGGTCGGGGCAATCACGAGCCCGTTCGGCGCTAGTGCGAAATTCTTTGAAAATGTTTTGATAGGTGGAGGAGGCGCGGCGACAACGACGATGTTCAATAACCTGTACTACGGTGAAAACAGTAGCACTATATTTGCGTTTGCTGCCGGTGCGGGTTTCGCAGGTTTGGCCTATCCCGTGGGACTGGGCGCGAGCAAGATGGCGGGGCTAGTCCTTCCGGGTGTCGTATTTCCGAGCAACATGAATCCGAGTGTTCCGGCAATCTTCCAAGGCAGCAAAAATGCGCTCCCAGCTAACATAGGTACAGCTGCTGGCTCCTTTACAGGCGGAATGAGTTCGTTCGTACCGGGTCAAGACGCGGGAAAACTAAAGTGATGAATGTTATTGATAAATGGCTTCGATCTGATGGATGGGTAGGTATTGGTGCACGTGTTGGTTGCGAGCTTCTATTTTTTGTGATCGTCATCAATGTTGAACACTTGGCGTCTTGGGCCGAGCAGTGGGTCCATCACAGAATCCTGATTGCTAGCGCAAGCAGGTTACGGCTTGTTCAGCAAATCGCGTTTGCGGTTATTTTCATTGGCTTTCTCGTCGAAATTTGCAATGCGTTGAAGTTGCTTCTCCGCAAGCGACGACGAAAGGAAGCACAGAGTTAGTTTGGACAAGGAATTCTGAAATGTGGGATAGGTTCCAAGGGCGTTGCGGTTATTAACGATATTCACGAGTCGCAAAAATGAATATAACCCGGTTCTTCAGGTTATCCGTTTTATCCTGATAAATGGGGGGGCGTTTTTATGCTCCAGTGTATTCTGGGTGCCACGGGCGTAGTGTTTGCTCAGCGGATTCGGGGGCATAATCAAAAGAAATGAACTGGCGTCGACTCTACGCGGTGCTTCAAATCCAGTTAATGGTCCTCCTTACAGCCATGATTGGAGCGGGTTGCTGGTCATTTCTCGTTGCTGGCTTGTGTCGCGTGATGCTCAAGTTGGATGAGGATATGGCACTTTTAGCAATTGGTTTGCCCTTGTTCATTGTGTTACTGATCGTGCTTATCAGGCTTTTACCTAAGCAGCTGCGAAAGGCCGGCATGCTGAGCGACGATCCTGTTAGGTTTGGGCCTTGGCGTAGATGAATACCGGGACATGAAATCAAAGACAAGATTCGGGTTCATATGCTGTGGATATATTTCAATGTCGCATTTCTCCTGTGCACCGCTTGCGTTGTGATTGTCGTTGAATACATGGCGGGTTCGACGCTACGGTGGTTTTTCAGTGACGTTGCTTACACGTTTCCCTCATGGCAGCGCATAGTGGGTGCGGGTATGTCTATGTTTTTCATGGGATTTTCTGCGAGTACACGCGTCTGGTTTTTCGAGAAGAAACGATTTGGCGTGGAAATTAACTTGGTGTTCGGTTGGGCGAGACGACGGGGCTCGCTCAATCGGTTGATCCAATATTTCATCGGTCCACCAGTTGGTGAGGTAAGGAAAATAATTGGAATCAAATCAAGGAGCAGAAGAGATGATTATGGAGATTGGTGCGGTGGCAATCGCACTTGTTGTTTTGCTGATTACCTTCCTTCTCTTCGGAAGAGACGTGGAAAATTCGTTTAAAGCGAAGTTTCTATATTGGCTTAAGTCAACGATGAAAATGGCACCGTCGCTGTCTGCGTGGTTCGCTTATAACGACCAGGTTGCGTTTGGCTTGATGGGTACAGTAGTGAGTATTGGACTCGCTGCTGTGCTTACCTTGGGGCGTTCATACCTCCTTGCGATGTTGTAACCCGGGAGGACTTCCCAGCTTGCCATTGATCACCAGTAGCGCAGATTTGTCAGCGTCCGTTGGAAAGCATCCAACGACGATACAACGGCGAGCACGGGTACCGTTTTGAGAGTATTGCCGTCTTCAAGTTTTCGGAGGGTTCATGCTTGACTATTCTCAACAAGACGAGTTGACAGGGATGGAAAAGAAGGTTTACCGCTATGTGGCATGCACCATGATTGGCGCTGATTTGTATTTGATGGTGCTGGTCGCGACGGGGAGTGCCGAAGGCAATATCTGGGTAGGATTGGCTGGATTTCTACTGCTTATGATCGGAGTTGTTTTCGGGTGGGGACGGAATAAGAACGTGCGGGTGCTGGATCTGCGAATGTTTAACAAAAGATAACCTGGTTGCCACGAAGGTACTTGCACCGGAGAAGTGAATGATGCAGAGTTTGCGATCCCCTTTGAGATAATAGGGCGCGGTGGTGTCAGTGCTGTCTTTGGTTGCTTTGTTTTATTAACATTTTTTATCGTCGTCTGTTCGTTGGCAAAGGCTTTCGTTTGTGCATTTAGGTTTATCGGGACGCCTTTTTGACTTGTCGTTTGATTCAGCCACGGTTCGACACATACCGAAAAGGAAATGGCGAAGAAGATGGTCAAGCAAAAGCATAACAACAGGAACCTGTCCGCATTTTTGTGGGTGAGGCGGTTAAAGGAATCGTTAGCCGCGCGCCTGCGTGAATCGATCGCCAAACAGAATAGCAAACTGATTC
>NZ_SORE01000045.1 GCF_004366595.1 Paraburkholderia rhizosphaerae | reverse complement strand
AGATGATCGCCGATCCGGAGCAGAAGATTGGCCGTCCGCGTCAGCTGTTCATCGGCGAGACCGCGCGCGAAGCGAAGCCGCTCGCGAAGCGCTAACGGCCGGTTGGCTGCCCGCGTCGCGGAAGGCGCTCGCGCGTGCGGCGCCCGCCGACCGCACGACGCGTGCCAGATCTGCGTGGCCGATGCGTTTCATGCGGCCTGAAACGCGCATTCCCGCGATGCCCGGCCTCCGATCCCACCTCTGTGCGTGCAACCTTGCAATTGCGCGTGCGCGTGTGTAACGCATAGGTGTCCATTTCACGTAGACCCTCTACAATCGGAGAGGATCGATCAGCACGGACACATACAGGAACAGGAGGGAGTCAATGCAGAATCCGGAAGCGCTCGGCGGACTGACACATGCGGGCAACGTGGATTTCCCGGAACAGGACGAAGACGGCGCGTTCATCGCGCCGGAAAACCTGAACACGGCGAGTCCGAACCAGTCCGTATTGAAATCGGGCGGGACATTCATCGTCAACGATCCACTGGGCGATATCACCGGCGTCGACGACGGTCTGTTCGTCAACGATACGCGGGTGCTGTCGCAACTGCGTCTTACGTTCGGCGGACGCGCGCCGTCGTTGCTGTCGGGCAGCGTCAGCAGCGATAACACCGCGTTTACCGCGCACCTCACTAACCGTCCGCTGCCGCCGCTCGGCGGAGACGCGCCCGACGGCGTGACCGAAGGTGTGATTCACGTCGAGCGCGTGCGGGTGCTGTGCGGCACGGTGCTCAACGAAGCAATCGAATTGACGAACTACGGCACGAGCGACGCGGTGGTGCCACTCTCCATCTCCTTCGCGAGCGACTTTCGCGACATGTTCGAGGTGCGCGGGCTGAAGCGCCCGCGGCAAGGCATGATCGAGCCGGCGCGGGTCGAGCGCGGCGAGGTGGTGCTCGGCTACGTCGGCCTCGACGACGTGTCGCGCCGCGTGCGAATCGCGTTTTCGCCGACCCCGGACAAGCTGTCCGCGCGCCGCGCCGATTACTCGGTGCGCCTGCCCGCGCAGGCGTGCCTGTCGATCTATCTGTCGGTATCGGTCGAAGTCGATGCAAAGCATGGACGCGCCGATGCGGACGTGCCGCAGGCGACGCATACGGTGAGCGAAGCACACGTGTCGCAGATCGATACGGTGCGGCCGCGGGTCGGTCGCGCGGCGGTGCGTGCGGCGCTGGTCGACGCACACCTGATGATGCGCGAGCGGCGCCGTGCGTCGGCACGGGTGCACTCGAGTAATCCGCTGTTCAACGCATGGATCGAGCGCTCGCACGCGGACCTGAGCCTGTTGACCACCGATCTCGAAACCGGCCCGTACCCGTACGCGGGCATTCCATGGTTTTCGACGCCGTTTGGCCGCGACGCGGTGATCACCTCGCTGCAATCGTTGTGGCTGCAACCAGGGCTCGCACGCGGCGTGCTGCGCTTTCTCGCGAAGCATCAGGCGCTCGAAGATTCGGCGTTTCGCGATGCCGCGGTCGGCAAGATCATGCACGAGTTGCGTCGTGGCGAGATGGCGGCCACGGGCGAAGTGCCTTTTGCGCTGTATTACGGCGGGGTCGACACAACCCCGCTTTTCATCGTGCTGGCGGGCGCTTATGTGGCGCGCACCGCCGACACCGCGCTGATCGAAGAACTGTGGCCGGCGCTCGAGCGCGCGGCGAAGTGGGTCGCGGGCGTCTGCGATCGCAACCGTTACGGCTTGCTCGACTATCAGCGCGCATCCGATGGCGGCCTTGCGAACCAGGGCTGGAAGGACAGCCACGATTCGGTATTCCACGCCGACGGACGCTTTCCGGACGGCCCGATTGCGCTCGTCGAAGTGCAGGCATACGCGAGCGCCGCATTCGACACGATGGCGCAGTTCGCCGCGCTGCGCGGCATGGCGAGCGATGCCGCGCGCTATACGCAGCGCGCGAGGTCGATTCGCGAACGCGTGGAAGAGTTGTACTGGATGGACGATCTGAACTTCTACGGTATCGCGCTCGATGGGCACGGTGAGTTGTGTCGCGTGCTCGCATCGAACGCAGGGCACCTGCTCGCGTTCGGTATGCCGGAGCGCGAGCGCGGCGAGGCCGTCGTGCGCACGCTCGGATCGGCACTGTTTCATACCGGTTGGGGCGTGCGCACGCTGGCGGCCGGTCAGCCGCGCTTTAATCCGATGGCGTATCACAACGGTTCGGTCTGGCCGCACGACAACGCGCTGTGCGCGCGTGGCCTCGTGCGCTACGGCGGTAAAGCGGCTGCGGTGAACTTGCTGCAGGCGCTCTTCCAGGCGGCGGTCAAGTTCGATATGCGCTTGCCCGAACTGTTCTGCGGCTTCCAGCGGCGTCGCGGCGAGCCGCCGACCGCGTATCCGGTCGCGTGTCTGCCGCAGGCGTGGGCGGCCGGTTCGCCGTTCATGATGCTCGAGGCGTGCCTCGGTGTGACGATCGATGCGGCGCGCCGCGAAGTGTTGATCGAACAACCGATGCTGCCCGATGGCATCGACTGGCTCGAGGTCAGCAATCTACGGGTCGGCGATTCGTCGGTCTCGATCACGTTCAGGCGCGTGGACGGCAAGGTCGTGGCGTCGGCCGAGCAGGGCGACGTCAGGGTCGTCGCGCTGCTGTAACGGTCGGCGCGTTTCGCGTTCGCAATTCCGCTGGCGGGCGGCGCATCGTCGCCGCGCCGCCCGGGCCTGCGCTGCGCACCTGTCGCGCGTTTAAAGCCGGCATCCGAATGCACTTCATATACGGCATTGCGCCGGATGACGACAATTCGGAAAGGGAAGGCTGAATTATTGACAAACATGACTTTCATAAACTTTATTTACAATAAACCCGTGCAAATATGATATTGAAAGCCGTTGTATTGCGCTTCCTGTATCCGTTTAGTAATAATTTTTTAGTCGAATATTAAGTAAACCGGTAAGCTGCGGGGTGCTCAATACACTTGTTTCGAGACTGGCCCGGGCATGGTTTGATCGCCTTCGGGCCTTGCCCAGATTGACTTGAAGAGACTTTCGTTGATCCGGCTGTCTAATTTTCTTCAGCTGGAAATGAGCCTTCCAGAACGGGAAAGAATGCGTCGCGTTGCAACTACGCGACGACCATTCGTTAAGGCTTGCGCGCGAATTGCGTGCGATTCTCTGCAAAGCTTTGTCTGGCTTGCGTATTACTGTTTTATGAAATATTTATCGCTCGTATAGACGAAGTGTATTGCGCTATATGGCGAGATGATAATCACGGGTAGCTCCCTATACTTCCGTTCGCCGTTCAATCCGGGTTTCCACACGAAGGAGCTACTCAGTGAAAAAAATCGCCATCCCCGCGGCGGTCATTGCTGCATTCGCCGCATCGACCGCGCATGCACAAAGTTCTGTGACGCTATACGGCATCATCGATGCTGGCTTGGCCTATACGAATAACGTCGCCGGCAAAGGTGGCGCGTCAGGTGGTCCGCTGTTCCAGGCAACCAGCGGTGAAATCAACGGTAGCCGCTTCGGCTTCCGCGGTGCAGAAGACCTCGGCGGCGGCCTGAAGGCGATCTTCGTGCTCGAAAACGGTTTTAGCGTTGCCAGCGGCAAGCTCGCGCAGGACAACCGTCTGTTCGGCCGGCAAGCATTCGTCGGTCTGTCGAGCGACCAGTACGGCACGGTCACGCTCGGCCGCCAGTACGACTCGCTGGTCGACTTCGTCGCACCGCTGTCGGGCACGGCGGGCACGTTCGGTGACACGGGCTTCGCGCACCCGTTCGACAACGACAACCTGAACCACTCGGTTCGGATGAGCAACTCGATCAAGTACTCGAGCGTGAACTATGCCGGCTTCAAGTTCGGCACTCTGTACGCATTCTCGAACAACACCGACTTCGCCGTGAATCGCGCATATAGCGCGGGCGCGAGCTACTCGTTCGCGGGCTTTAACATCGCGGCCGGCTACTTGCAGATCAACGGCTCGAACAGCACGGCGAACACGAACGGTGCAATCGACGTCGCGGAATCGCAATCGAACGGCACGGGCGGCTTCGTCGTCGGCGCGGATGTGCAGCGTACGGTCGGCGCAGGCGTGAACTACGCGATCGGACCGGCACTGGTGGGTTTTGTCTATACGCACAGCCAGTTCCAGGGCACGCAATCGTTCGGTTCGCAAAACGGCCGCGTGACCTTCGACAACTTTGAATTGAACGGCAAGTATGCGCTGACGCCGGCCTTCAGCCTGGGCGCGTCGTACGTGTACACGGATGGCCACGTGACCAACACCACGAAGTTCGGCGAAGATCCGAAGTGGAATCAGGTCAACCTGCAGGCGGTGTACTCGCTGTCCAAGCGCACCGACGTGTACGCGGAAGGTATGTACCAGCACGTGTCGGGCAAGAACTTCGTCGCGTTTATCAATAACTCGGGCGGTGCGTCGTCGACGGGCAACCAGGTGGTCGCGACGATTGGCATGCGTCACCGCTTCTAAGCTGCGTCTAAGCGACTTCTAAGCTTAGATATCCGACGTAAAGAAGAGGCGTAAGAAAGCCCCGCCCCGGCGTTTGCCGGGCGGGGCTTTTTCTTATGGTGTCCGCCGATGGTTGCATCGCATTGGCGAGATGACACCAGTTGGCTTCGTAATCACCGACAAAATAGGCTTCTGCTCAACCAGGACTACGGATCGCGACACGTTTGTCAGCTTCGGTACTTCCAGGGCAGCATGGCATCTCTTGTCCCACTGCCTCGCGGTACACAACCGGCGCCGCGTCTCCAGACCATGGAAATGAACAACCATCAGCCGTTTTATGTGATCTACGACGGTCCTGCGCTCGAAGAGCATCGAATGGATGTGCGCGATCTCGCGCCGGCGCTCATCGCTATTGCTGATCTGCTGAGCGCAGCGAACAACGAGATCAACGGAAAGGCCGCCAGTCTTCGCGTGTATGTCAATGCGAGTTTCAAGGCCGGGTCGTTTGGTATCGATCTCGTCGCGACACAGCATCTGCTGTCGCAAATCAAGGACATTTTCTCGGGGCATGGTGCGAGCGCGGTTTGCAATGGCTACACGCTGATGACCATGGTCGGGTTCGTCGGCGGAGGCGGCCTGATTGGGTTGTTGCGCCGGTTGAAAGGCCGGCGACCAATGCAGATCCAGCAGCACGGGAAAGTCGCGACGGTGCATGTTTCTGAAACAGAAACGATCGAGATCGACTCACGCGTGGTGAAGCTCTACCGTAGCGATATCGTTCGTTCGAGCCTTGAAAAAGTCTTCTCACCACTGGAACGTGAAGGCATCACCGACTTCGGCGTGTTGATGCATGAACGGGTCGTTCTCGAAGTTCACGATGATGAACTCGGCGCGCTGTCCGCCGTGACGACGGACACCGCCGCGGAGATCGTGTCGGATTGCACATCGCACAAGATGCTGCAAATCGAATCGATGACGTTTAAGGATGGCAACACATGGCGCGTTCATGACGGTGTTACGACCTTCCATGCGTCGATTAACGATCGGGCATTCCTGAAGAAAATCGACGCGGGCGAGCGATTCGGCAAAGGCGATGTGCTGCTGGTCGATCTTCGGCAAGTGCAAAGCATCGATCGCGGAAGACTGAACAACGAGTCGACGATAGTCAAGGTGCTCGAACATCGTCAGCCGCTGCAGCCGGGCTCGCCTGATGAAGCGCGGGCTGCGGCGGATGACGAACACGAGGATTCCGGCATTGCGTTGTCCGTCGCGTAGCGCTTTCGCTTCAGCGGTTGCCGACTTCCGCTGTGTAGCGATTGAGATTGCGCTCAATGTCCGCGTCTTTCTGCAAGCCGCGCTTCATCAGTTCGCCGATACGGTATTGAGCCTCCGGCCGTTGCACCGACCAGATAAAAAGGTTCCAGCCGGCGGCGACCTCCGCTTCGGGCGGCAGGCTGGCGTAATTCACGGCCTGCTTGATGTCCGCGAGCGCTTCGCCGTCGAAGCTGGCGATGCGGCGGGCCAGTTTGTCGACGAAATCATCGAGCTGGGCATCCGGCAGCGAGCGATTGACATACCCATACCGGTCGGCTGTCTCGCCATCGAGGTTGTCCGCACTGAGCAAAACTTCCATTGCGCGACCGCGGCCAATCAGGCGCGGAAGTCGGGCCATCGGCCCGCCGCCCGGCACGAAACCCGCACCGGCCTCCCATTGCGAGATCTCGAGGTTTTCAACCGCGGCAAAGCGCATGTCACTGGCCAGCGCGAGCTCGCTTCCGACACCGGTCACGCGCCCACGCAACTTCGCAATCGACACAACGCGCGATTTGCTGATTCTTACCAGCATATCGGGAAGCGGATGCAGGCTGGTCGGTCCATTGGGCAGACCCGTCGAGTCGGATAGCGGTGGAATGAAATCGTAGTGGGTCAGAAAGTAACCCGGAACGTCGCTCTGAAAAACTACCACCTTCAGGGTCGGGGCGGTTTCGATCGCGTTGACGACCGTCTGCAGTTGCGGGATGGAGTCCGGGCCGAACAGGTTGAACGGCGGATTGTGAAAAGTGATCTGCCAATACGCCGGCGTGACTTCGTTGACGCTGATTTGCTGTTGTATCGATTGTGAGGCGGTGGGCTCAGTCTTTCCGATCATGTTGCACTCCTCGAAAGTGAGATGCAGTGTGCGGACCTTTGTCGAGTCCTGCGAACCGGGCAGCGGACTGATCGGGATGCTAGCACTGCGGCAGTACCACTGCCGTCAGCCCCTTCGAACGCTTACGGCGCAAGGCGATGCGCGCGCAGCAGGGGCTATGGGTGTGCGGCGGATAGCGCTGCGCTGTTGGGAAACATGATTCGACGCGATTCAACGCGTAGAAACGCGACTTTGCGTGGAGTGACCGGAGCGACCGGAGTGACCGGAGTGACCGGAGTGACCGGAGTGACCGGAGTGACCGGAGTGACCGGAGTGACCGGAGTGACCGGAGTGACCGGCGCTGTGGCCGCGCGCACGGAAGGGCGCTCTCGCGGCTTTGCGCGCTATTGCCTGACCGCACGGGGAGACGGGTGGCCGGTCAAGCGCAACTCGCAATCGCGCGTGTGCGCGGTTCGCTGCGTGTCGCTTACCGGCCCCTTCAAGGACGTGGCGAAAGCGGGGGGGAAGGACGTGTGTTAGTTGCCGCGGAACGTTGCAAAGATGCGTTGCTCGATGGTTGGCGTACGCGAGCCCCACTGCGATGTACCACCATAAGCGCCGCCGACGCCCTGGCCGGAAGACGTATTGTTAGCCGATGCGACCGTCTGCACCGACGGGCCCGGGTAATCAGAATTGCCGAGATACAGCGACCCGTCCTTCTCCGCGGCGATCAATTCGGCACGCACTTGAGCGCGTGTCACCGGGCTCGTGTTGTCGGACTGCTGAGCAAATGAAATGGCGGGCGCGGCCAGCAACGCAGCCGCGATGGTCGCCGCGGCGGCGACGGAAACTCGTGTCTTCATGATGAACCTCCGGAATTCTTGCTGTGGCGGTATCGGGCTGAAGCACTTTTTTCCGATCCGTGCACGAAGTGTATTGACCGACAAGGCGACCAGAAAGTGGAAGATCGGATAAACGCTATTACGTGATCCGCAATAATGAAGCGGACGCGCATGTTCATCGCGACTTCATCGCAGCGGGCTGGGCGAGCGCCTATGATGAAGGTCGGTCCGCGCCTGCGCCTCGAGCGAAGTGCAGCATTTTCCACGCGATGCCGTTTTTTCCGCAGAAGATTCTGGGCGTGACCGTTGCGGATGGATTCGCGGTACGAGCTGACTGAACCGACGAGGCAACCACAGGAGAGCGTAATGAAGCGCAAGGCATCGGCAGTCTGGCAGGGCGGTCTGCAGGACGGAAAAGGCGCTATCTCGACCGACAGCGGCGTGCTGAAGGACACCCAGTATTCATTTGCGACGCGATTCGAAAGCGGCATCGGCACCAATCCTGAGGAGTTAATTGCGGCGGCACATGCGGGCTGCTTCTCGATGGCACTATCGGCGGAGCTCGGTAAGGCCGGCATCAAGCCCGAGCACATCGCAACCACCGCGACGGTTACGCTGGATAAAGACGGCGGCGGTTTCTCGCTCACTGCGTCGCATCTGGACGTCGTCGTAAAAATCCCCGGCGGCGACAAGGCGAAATTCGACAAGGCGGCGGCCGATGCGAAAGCCGGTTGCCCGATTTCGAAGGTGCTCAATGCGACGATCACAATGGACGCGAAGCTCGAAACCTGAGCGTTGTTTCAGTCTGCTTCGTACGATGAACCGTTGCGGGGTTGATTTATTGACCGGGTAGTCATAAACTCCGCGCAATGTCTAAACCCATCGTTTCGAAAAAGCTCGCGTATAAACCGGCCGCCGAGTGCCCGCGCGGCCGTCCTCGCCAGTTCGATACCAATGCCGTGCTTGCAAAGGCGGCCAAGGTATTCTGGAACCACGGCTATCACGCGACGTCGATCGACGACCTCGTCAAGGCGACCGGCGTGCTGCGCGGTAGTCTGTACGGCGTGTTCGGCGACAAGCACGGGCTGATGCTCGCCGCGCTGGAACACTACGCGGAGGGTTCGATCGCGGGACTGGTCGAGCGGTTGAACGCGGATGTGCCACCCGCTGACGCGTTGCGCAACGCGCTGATGCATCACACGCACGTGGCGGCGGCGCTTGCCGGCCAGCGCAGTTGTTTCATCGTGAACTCGACGCTCGAAATGCAGGTGGACGACGAAGCGTTGCGTGCCAAGCTCGCGTCGATCCAGCGGCGCATCGCGACGCTGCTCGCGGCGGCGGTGATCCGCGGCCAGGCGGCGGGCGTGTTCAATCCGACGCTCGACGAAAAGTCAGTCGCCGATTACCTGCTCTGTATGACTCAAGGCTTGCGCGTGATGGGCAGGGTCAAACGCAACGAGGACGAACTCGCGGCGATCGTCGATATCGCGATGCGTGCGCTGACGCGCTGAATCCCACCCATTTTTTTTGCCGATTTATTGAACGATCAGTCATGAATACAAAAGTCACTACGCACTCTGAAAGGCAACAGCGAGGCGACGTTGAAGCACGTGCGGCGGCCACTGCCAGCGTACCCGATGCGCCGCCGCATCCGGCACACACCGGCATGGCGCTCGTCGTGCTGCTGGTCGGCGCATTTCTGGCGCCGCTCGACTATTTCATCGTCAACCTGGCGCTGCCGTCGATTCATGCCGGCGTCGCCGCCAGCGATGCGCAATTGCAGCTGATCATTTCTGCGTATGCATCGGCCTTCGCGGTGCTGCTGATCACCGGCGGTCGGCTCGGCGACCTGTTCGGCCGCAAGCGGATCTTTATGGCCGGCATGGCGGGCTTCGTGATCGCATCCGCGCTGTGCGGCGTCGCGACCAGCGGCACGATGCTGGTCGGCGCGCGCATCCTGCAGGGCATGGCAGCCGCGCTGATGGTGCCGCAGGTGCTCGCGACCATTCGCGCAGTCGTGCCGTTGCATCAGCAGACGAAGGTCATCGGCTTTTACGGGTTCGTCTATGGTCTGTCATCGATCGTCGGTCAACTGGGCGGCGGGGCGCTGATCACATATCGGCCATTCGGGCTCGACTGGCGCGCGGTGTTTCTGATCAATGTGCCGATTGGTGTGCTCGCGTTCGCCGGCGCGTGGAAGTACATCCCGGAGAACCGGCAACCGGACCGTACGAAAGTCGACGTGATCGGCGTCGTGCTGCTGTCGCTGCTTCTGCTGATGCTGATCTATCCGCTCACGCACGGACGCGAGGCCGGCTGGCCGCTGTGGACGTTCGTGATGTTCGGGCTGAGCGTGCCGGTTTTTGCGGTCTTTATTGCGGTCGAGCAGCGCATCGTGCGCGGTGGCGGCTTCCCGCTCGTCGATCTGCAGCTATTCCGTAACCCGGCGTTCTCGATCGGTCTGGTGGTGGCGTTCCTGTTCTATTGCAACAGCGCTTTCTTCCTGACTTACGGCATTTATCTGCAAACCGGCCTGCACTGGACGCCGCTGCAAGCGGGCCTCGCCATCATGCCGTTCGCGGTCGGGTTCGTGTTCGGGCCGTTGACATCGCCGGCGGTCGTCGCGCGAATCGGCACGCATGTTCTCACGCTCGGTTTCGCGCTGCTGGCAGCCGGCTTCACGGTCACCGGATGGGCCGCGTTGCGGCACACCGAGCCGGGCTTGCTGTTCTATGCGGGCCTGGTCGGCGCGGGTGTCGGTCATGGGCTCGTGTTTCCGTCGGTGATGCGCGTCGTGTTGTCGGAGGTGGCGCCGGAAAAGGCAGGGCTCGCTTCGGGCGTCGTGAACACGACACTGCAGATTGGCGCGGCGTTCGGCATTGCGGCGATCAGCGGCGTGTTCTTCGGTATCCTGCAAGGTCACGACACGCCACAGGGGTACGCGCGCGCATTCGAAGGCAGTTTGAGCATCAATGCGATGCTGCTGGCCGGCTGCGTCGTGCTAAGCGTGATGCTGGTGCGGTATCAGCAACGCGCATTGCGCCAGATCCGGGAAAATCGCGCACTGAAGAAATGCGCATGAGGGGTCGGGTATTCGTCAGGCATTTTTCCGGGTAGCCGGCGAATCACCTTATATAGTCGGACTGTTTAATTGATTTCCGACGCCCGGGCGATTATCCGGATTCAGCGATGATTGACCGGTTTATCGGTGAGCGGATTTTCCGCGGTTATGCCGACGCGCAACACGAGAACCGCGTTTATTGCGTTCGTATGACACGCGGCGAGCGGCACACATTACAGCCATCGCTACCGGCCGCGTAAATCCTACGACTGGAGCGGTCGAATCCTTACAGCATAAGCGGCTGAGCCTGACAGGCATTCTGAGTCTCACATACTGAACGACCGTTCTAAAATATTTTATAAAACCGTTTAAATCCTGATGAAAACGGTTTCTTTTAAAAAAGACTTGCTCGCGGAAAATGAGATTGTTAATCTTGCGGCACCCTTTAAATTGATTCGAACGGAGCGCGTTTACGGCAGTGTTTGATCAGACGGGTCGATTCTTATAACGGGGACAACCATGCTGACTGCTTCTCTCAAACCATTCGATACATCGCAAACCGGTCAATTCAACGTTGGCGACGTCGTCACGCTCAAGGTCGGCGGCCCGCGTATGACGGTCACTTATGCAGGGCCCATTGGCGGCTCTGTCGATGAACGGCTGGTCTGCCAATGGTTTGATGAGCATGGCGAATTGCGCCAGGATATCTTCGATCTCGACAACGTGCGCTGTGAGCCGCGCTCGATTCCCGCGGGTTCGGTGCAACTGCACAAGTTCATCCGGGTCGCGCTTACCTGAAGCCCGCGGCGCGCGCGAGCCGCGCGCTGATAAGCACTACGCTAGCGGCGCGCTTCCATCGCCATCCTAACGGCCAGGCCCGTTAACACCGTTCCCATCATCCAGCGCTGAATAGCCAGCCATTTGGGCCGGCGCGCGAGAAATCCGGCGATGGAACCGGCAGTCAGCGCGACTACCGCGTTTACGCTGATACTCAACGCAATCTGTACAAACCCGAGTGCGAGCGATTGGCCCAGCACACTACCGTGCCGCGGATCGATAAACTGCGGCAGCAGCGAAAGATAAAGCACCGCTATTTTCGGATTCAACAGATTCGTCACGAAACCCATCATGAACAGCTTGCGCGGACGGTCGACGGGCAGATCGCGCACCTGGAACGGCGAACGCCCGCCAGGCTTCACCGCCTGCCACGCTAGCCACAGCAGATAAAGCGCACCGCCAAAGCGCAAAGCGTCATACGCTAACGGCACCGCGAGCAGCAGTGCGGTGATACCGAGTGCCGCGCACAACATATAGACGACGAAGCCGAGCGCGACGCCGCCGAGCGAGATCAACCCGGCGGTACGCCCCTGGCAAATCGAACGTGAGACCAGGTAAATCATGTTCGGGCCCGGCGTCAGCGCCATGCCCAGTGCGACGAGGCCGAAGGCCAGCAGAGAAGTGTGTTCAGGCATTGCGAGTCTCCATGACAAGATCGTGGCAATGCCCAGGCGCGCGGCGGTTCGCGGCTCCGGGCGACGCCAGGTGGCGCGTCGAAGCGCGGTTCGCGTTCCCCGATGGTGGTCCATCTCGTAGCGCCAGTTGCGCGAACCCGCCGATTATTCCACGACAACGGCTGTTGTGTCCCGCAGCGCGATTGCAACGTCCGTTAGCCGCGCAGCGGTCTGAAGAACCGCCGGATGTCCTCGGCCAGCAGCGCAGGCTGTTCCATCGCCGCGAAATGACCGCCGCGCGGCATATCAGTCCATTGCAGCACATTGAACACACGTTCCAGCCATGAGCGCGGCGGCTGGCTGATTTCTTTCGGAAAACGCGCGAATCCGACCGGCGGCTGCACACGCTCGCCGGTGGCGAAGCGCAGCGGACGCATGCGCGCCTCCCAGTACAGGCGCATCGATGAGCCGATCGTTTGCGTATGCCAATAGAGCGACAGGTTGGTCAGCAAATCGTCGCGGCTGAACACGCTCTCGACGTCGCCGCCGCAATCGCTCCACGCGCGGAATTTCTCGACTATCCACGCGGCGAGGCCGACCGGCGAATCGTTCAGCGCGAATGCAAGGGTTTGCGGCTTCGTGCTGTGCTGGTGTGCATAGGCGCCTTCGCTATCGGCCCATGCCGCTTTGGCCGCGATGAATTCGCGCTCGGCTTGCGTGACAGGTGCATCGTCTGGCGTTTGCGGTGGCGCAAATGAACCGGGCAGGTAGTTCAGGTGAATGCCATCGACGCGTGCCGCGTGACGCGATGCAAGCGCGATCGACACCGCGGCGCCGAGGTCGCCGCCTTGCGCACCGAAGTGCTCGTAACCGAGACCGCTCATCAACTCGGCCCATAGGCTCGCGATTGAGTGAATCGACGTGCCGGGCGCCGCGGGTCGCTGCGAGAAGCCGAAGCCGGGCATCGACGGCACGACGACGTCGAACGCATCGGCAGGGTCCGCGCCGACCGAAGCCGGGTCGCACAAATGCCGCAGCAATGCGCCGAATTCGATGAACGAGCCCGGCCAGCCGTGCGTGATCACCAGCGGGTACGGTTTGGGGCCGCCTACCGGCACGACACCGTGCCGGTGCAGAAAATGAATGCGCAGGCCGCCCACAGTTGCCACGAATTGCGGCTGTAAATTGAGCGCGCGCTGCGCCGCGCGCCAGTCATAAGCGCTCATCCAATATTGAACGAGCGCTTGCAGATAAGCGCGATCCGTGCCGATTGCCCACGGCATGCCATCGTATTGATCGGGCCACCGTGTAGCCTGCAGACGCGCGTTCAGCGCATCGATCTGCGCGCCGGGAATATCGATCTGAAACGGAGCGATCTGCATCGCGCAGCCCTTTATGACGTGACGCGGCAGCTTAGGATGCAAAGAGCGCCGCGCGCAAGTGCGCGGCCGTTACTTCGACGGGCGCTCGCGCGCGCTGTTGCGCGACGTGCGCAAGCGGACCCGCTCGGCGAGCTTCGCCGAAAAGGTGCTCATGCTCACCCGCTTGCGCGATCGCGCGATTTCACTTGCGACGTTTTTCGGTGGATTCGGCTGCAACGCCCAATACAGCGCAAGCAGCCAGCCGAACACAGTCCATCCGACGACAGCATTAAACAGCGCAATCGTCAGCAGATCGTAACGTTTTCGCCGATCGGCGATGATCGAAGGCAGGAAATAGATTGCCAGCGCGATCACTGCGGCGGCGACTTGTACAACGAGGTTGATCATCGGAACTGCCCAATGGTGCGATGTGGGGCGATGCTTACCAGATAGCCCATTGTCGCGCGAATGCGGCTCGCGCGCAGCGCAGCGCGCGGTCCGCGGGGCGCGAATGTGTTACGTGATGTGTCGAGTCGGGTATCGGGACTATCATGTGTTTTTTTCCCTTGACCGGAATCCCTGCAATGACTTCCGACGTGACCGCCCAATCGAAACTGGATCCCAACACGCTGAAAGAGTTCGTCGACCGCAAATGGAATGACGAGATCGTGCCGGCGCTGACCGACTATATCGCCGTGCCGGCCAAGAGCCCGGCGTTCGACGTTGACTGGCAACAGCATGGTTATATCGAGCGTGTGGTCATCGAGGCGGCGAAGTGGGCCGAAACGCAACCGGTGCGCGGACTCAAGCTCGAGATCGTGCGTTTGCCCGGCCGCACGCCGGTGATCTTCTTCGAGTCCGCCGCCACGCGTTCGGGCAGCGCCGAGACCATCGTGCTGTACGGCCATCTCGACAAGCAGCCGGAATTCGCCGGCTGGCGCAACGACCTCGGGCCGTGGACGCCGAAGTTCGAGGACGGCAAGCTGTACGGCCGCGGCGGCGCGGACGACGGCTACGCGATCTACGCGAGCATCACCGCGCTCGCGGCGCTCGATGCGCAAGGCGTCGAACGGCCGCGCTGCGTCGGGCTGATCGAAACCGGCGAGGAGTCGGGCAGCTACGATCTGCTGCCTTACGTCGATGCGCTGCGTGACCGGCTGGGCAAGGTCGGGCTCGTTGTGTGCCTCGATTCGGGCGCGGGCAACTACGATCAGCTATGGCTGACCACGTCGCTGCGAGGTGTCGTGGCCGGCAGCCTGGAAGTGCAGGTGCTGGACGAGGGCATTCATTCGGGCGGCTACGGTGGCATCGCGCCGTCGAGCTTCCGCATCATGCGGCAGTTGTTTGAGCGGCTCGAGGACGCGTCGACCGGCAATCTGTTGCCGAAGGGCTTTCACTGCCCGATTCCGCATGAACGCCTGCGCGAAGCGGAAGCGACCGCAAAGATTCTCGGCGACGACGTATGGAAGACGATGCCCTGGTCGTGCGGCCAGGACGGTCGGCAGGTGTTGCCTACCACCACCGACGCGAAAGAAGCGCTGCTCAATTCGACATGGCGCCCGTCATTGTCGGTGATCGGCGCGGAGGGTCTGCCGTCGCTCGCCGACGCCGGCAACGTGCTGCGTCCACGCACCGCGTTCAAGCTGTCGCTGCGGCTGCCGCCGCTCGTCGATGCCGCGCACGCGGTTGATGAACTGAAAACGCTGCTCGAACTCGATCCGCCGTACAACGCGAAAGTCACGTTCAAGCCGGATAGCGCAGCCGCAAGCGGCTGGAACGCGCCGGATGTCGCAACGTGGCTAGGCGCCGCGTTAGACGACGCGTCGCGTCGGCATTTCGGCGCTGACTGCGCGTATATCGGCCAGGGCGGCACGATTCCGCTGATGAACGTGCTGAAGGCGGGCTTTCCGCAATCGCAGTTTATGGTGTGCGGCGTGCTCGGGCCGAAGTCCAACGCACACGGACCGAACGAATTCCTGCATGTGCCGTATGGCAAGAAGCTGACTGCTTGCGTGGCCGAGGTGATCGCCGCGGCACCCTGACGTTCTATCATCCTGACCACTGTGCACCGTATTCGCGCAGCGCCTCGCGCGGATGCGGCGCACTTCCGGCACTCCATTCGTGACGTAGCCGACACGGCCGACATCTGCTCGACAATCCCTTCCGAAATCCAACCGGCAACCGCTTGCCGCGATTCCCGACCTTCAGATAATTCAAATAAAAATGCGATCGGAATAAGCTCGGACCGCATTCCAGATCCGGAATGGAATTTCCACTGAAATTTTAAAGTAAAGGTTCTAATGGCGCTATGCCCATCCGCCATTCCGACTGGGTTGATCGGGTATGCCTGGCATTTATTGCATCGCAATCGTTTGCGCCACGAAGCGTCGGTACGAGTTACCGCAAAGCCGCGCTGGCCGGACTGGTGCGCACACTCCGTGAACTGTGCAGAAGTGTTGGCCAGCCGCTCTCACGGGCTTGTGGTCTGTTTTAGGCTCATATCGCTCTACCGACGTTTTATAACCTAAAGGACCACTCGAAATGAATCTAAATAGCCATCACGCATGCCGTCCGTTTGTCGAAGCGGGCAATCTGTCGCAAATCTCGGCTTTTTACGAAGAAGAACGCAACATCATGTGGATGATGTTGCGTGCGCAACCGCGTCCGTGCTTCAACCTCGAACTCGTGCACGACATACTCAGTCTCGCGCACGCGGCTCGAGAGTCGGGGTTGCCGATCGACTTCTGGGTGACCGGCTCGGTCATTCCGACTATGTTCAACGTCGGCGGGGATCTCAGTTTCTTCGCTGAAGCGATCCGCGCCGGAAAGCGTCAGGCCTTGATGGCTTACGCGCGCGCTTGTGTCGATTGCGTGCATGCGGCAGCGCGCGGTTTCGACACAGGTGCGATTTCGATCGCGATGATCGAGGGCACCGCACTCGGGGGGGGGTTCGAGGCGGCGCTCGCTCATCATTTCGTGCTCGCACAGAACGACGCGCGGATGGGCTTCCCCGAAATCGCTTTCAATCTGTTTCCGGGGATGGGCGGTTATTCGCTGGTTGCGCGGCGTGCGGGTATGCGTCTCGCAGAAGAACTGATCGGCGGCGGCGAATCGCACACCGGCGAATGGCACGCGTCGAGGGGGCTGGTCGACCAGTTGTTCGAGCCCGGCGACGCGTACATCGCGACGCGCACGTTCGTCGATACGCTGCGGCCTAAGCTGAACGGTATCCGCGCGATGGTGCGCGCCCGTCAGCGGGTATTGCAGTTATCGCGCGCGGAACTGATGGAAATCACCGAGGACTGGGTTGAAGCGGCCTTCACGATCGAAGAGAAGGACCTCGCGTTCATGGAGCGGCTTGTGATGCTGCAAAACCGGCGTACGTCGAACTTGCGTCATCACAACGCAAGCGTCGCATAACGCGACGCGCGATGCGCTCGTGCACGACGTTGCGCGTGTAGCGTAATTTGCGCGTCGTTCCCAGATAGCCCGGCGCAACCAGTCGCCACTCGGCTCAATCAGGCGCAACCGGGTATCCAGCCAGCGCTTGACGGAAATAGCCCGGTACGGCGCACGGGCAAGCAGAGGGTCTGGCGGGTCGCGTAACAGGCGCCGTTCAGGCGATCAGCCGGACCTTCTGCCGGTCGGCCAGCCATTGTTCGAATTCAGCGGCCGGCATCGGCTGGCTATACAGGTAGCCCTGCACAAATTCGACGCCAAGGCCCTTCATGAAGAGCTCTTCCGCTTCGGTCTCGATTCCCTCCGCCACCACCTGCAACTGCAACGCCTGCGCGACCGCGACCATCGAGCGGACCAGCGCCTGCGCCTTCTTGTCGGAATTGATCGAGCGCACGAAGCTGCGGTCGAGCTTGATCATGTCGAGCGGAATGCGGCCGAGTTGCGACAGCGACGAGTAGCCGGTGCCGAAATCGTCCAGATGCACCTGCGCACCCAGCTCGCGGAATTGCGTGATCAGGTCGATTGCGGCGGCTTCGTCTTCGATCAGGCAGCTCTCGGTCAGCTCGAGGTCGATCAGGCACGGGTCGAGATTCGCACACTGCAACGCTTCGCTGAAGTGCCGTACGACGGCCGTGTCGACAAGCTGCCGCGCCGATACGTTGATCGCGACGCGTAACGGCAAGCCGCGCGCCTTCCATTGCGCGGCCTGTGCGGCGGCGGTCTGCATTACCCAGCGGCCAAGCGGTCCGATCAGCCCGGATTCCTCCGCGTAGCGAATGAACTCGCCTGGCATGATCTGTCCGCGTTCCGGCGAATTCCAGCGCACCAGCGCCTCGACGCCGTACACCGCGCCGGTCGCGAGCGACAGCTTCGGCTGATAGTGCAGCGTCAGCTGGCCCTCGTCGAGGCCGCGCCGCAAGTTGGTGTCGAGCCACATGTACTCGGCGACCTTGCGATTCATCTCCGGCGAAAACACACGGTAGGTGCGCTTGCCACCGTCTTTCGCGACATACATCGCGGTATCCGCCGCGCGAATCAGCGATTCGAGGCTGTCGCCATGCTCGGGAAACAGCGCAATACCGATCGAACAGCCGGTGTAGAGCTCGACGAGCCCGAGGCTGAACGGCGTGCGCAGCCGCTCGAGAATGCGCTGCGCGGTGGCTTCGAGCGAGGCCGCCGTAGCCGGCGTCGACAGCACGATAAATTCATCGCCGCCGAGTCGCGCTAGCGTGTCGCCTTCGTCCAGACAGTCGCGCACGGTGGCCGATACATCCTGGATCAGGCGATCACCGAACACGTGCCCGTAGTGGTCGTTGACCTTCTTGAAGTTGTCGAGATCGAGAAACAGGATGCCGACCGAAGTCGCGGCGGGCGCACTCGCGATCGCGGTGCGAATCTTGTCCTGAATCGAGTTGCGATTCGGCAGGCCCGTCAGCGAATCGGTATTCGCGAGTTCGGACAGACGTTCCTGCGCGCGCCGCTCCTCGGTGATGTCGGTGCCCGAGCAGATCAGGAACTGTTCGTCGATGCCGCTGCCGCTTTGCACGAACTTGTTGCGAAACAGGAAGAGCCGCTCGCCGTGCACGGTGCGCACGAGGCGTTCGACTTCGTACGACACGCCGCGATTGAAAAAGCCGGAGATATTCTGGCTCGACGCCGCGCCGGCTTCCGACGACATGAATAGCGCCCACACGCTGCGCCCGATCACGTCTTCTTCCTTCATCCCGGTCAGCTCTTCGGCGAGGCGGTTAAAGCGCTGTATCCGGCCGTTTCGATCAACGATCACGACCACCGAGTTCACTTCCGACACGACCTGCTCGGCAAACGACAAGCCATGCACGAGATCGCGCGCGACCGACTCCGTGTCGTCGTACTCGGATGCGGTGCCGGCCCATGTGCTGCTATTGAGCTTCTTGCCAACCAGATGCAGACGCAACGGTTCGCCAAGCAGGCGCACATCGAGCGTCAGGTGGGCGGTCACCCCGGTGAGGCGCCGGATTTGCGCCGCTTGCTGCGCGTTGAGCGCGACGGCGGCGGTTGCCGGTCCGCTGCCGGTGACGGGCGACAACTCGAGCGCATTGCTGTCATTCGACAGACGCCAGCACGGGCTATGTGTCCCGAACTGTGCGTAAAGCGCATGATGCAGTTGATCGTATTGGTCGTCGTTCATGAATGAGGGTATCCGGGCAAAATTGCCATCTATCCTCGCGCCGGACCAGCGTAACTTGCAAAAAGCGGACCGAGGCGGGCGGATGGCAGACCGTCGGCTTACGGAAGGTGGTCCCCATTGTATCGAAGAGCATCCCGGATTTCGGGCTCCGAACAGGTTAACGGTTTAGCGCAGAACATTCTTAATAGCAATCGGTAAGTCGCCGGTGTGATTGATTCGTGACAACACAACGAATTAGCGTTGTTACGAGGCTTGACCGGTAGGCGCGAGCTACCAGATCGCCGCGCTGTTGCCGCGTAAAAGCGCGCTTGCGTGCGTCGTTCAAGAAGAAGCAAAGCACGCGCCGCAATAAATATGCGTTATGGGTATTGAAAATGCGGCGCACTGCTACTTCGTGTCCCGCTTGCCAGGCCGCTTATCGCCGTCGCGCAAGGCACGCGCGCATCTGTTCGCGCACCGTGCCGCTTGCCTGTTCGTCGACGTAGTGGAACTCGCCGGCGACGAGTGTAGCGACCGGCACGCCGTCGCGAAACAGCACGCGGTTGCCGGTGACGGCCGGTACCTTGTCGCCGGGCAGTAGCGTGCCGATGAGATTCAGCGGGTCAGTGGCGGCGATGCACACGAACTCGTTGCCGTGGGTGTCTTGTGCGCGCCGGCGAGTTTCGCGCAGCACCGGAATCGCTTCAGGCAGCGCGAACTGCTCGCCCGCCAGCCCGTTGACGAAGCGGCCACCGCGTACGTGGCCGCGCGCTTCGAGCCGTTGATAAACCCGCAGCAGGTCGCGCCATGGCGGCAGCCATTCGGCCTCGCGTTCGAGCAGTCGCCAGAACACGACGCCATAGCGCCGCAGCAGCGTCAATGCAATGTGCTCGATCACCTCCGGCGCGAACGATGCACGGCGCGTAGTGGATGTGGAGGCGGAAGCCGCAGCTGGAGCCGAAGCGGGAGCCGCATGTGCCGCTCCCGCTCGCGTGGCGGCAGCGTCCGGTGTTGTTGGCGAAGCCGCCGCTTTGCGCCGCTGCACGAGCGCCCAACGGCCGGCATCGTCCATTCCGCCGATCAACGGCATCGCGGCACGGCGTCGACCATGATGAAACGCGTTGCGCCTCGCCGCCGGCTTGAGCAGTGCACGCAAGCCCGCAAAACTGTCCGAATGCACGAGCCCCGCGCCGACCAGTTCGCCAAGCGCGCTTTCGAGCTCCACGGGCAGCAGGCGCACGTCGGAGACCAGTTCGTCGAAGAACATCGCACCATGGTTCGTCAGCGCGTCGTGCACGAGCTGCGCGCGCGCCGACAGCTCAGGCTGCTTTTGCGGATCGAACAACGCGCCCCATGCACCGAGATGGCGCCGCGGCAGCAACACGACCGGCGTACTGCGCACCGGCGCACTTGATGCGCGCGAGCGCTCGGTCAAACGCGTCCAGACAATCTTCCCGGCCCGGCACAGTTCATCGAGCGACATCGGCGAATAATCGTCGAGCCGCGCCGGCAGGATGTCTTCTTCCCACGCCGCTGCAGCCGCTTCGAAGCCTTCCATCTGATCGAGCACCGCGGCGAGTGCATCGCGGCCAGTGCCCCGCGTGTCCGGCGTCACCCGCTGCCAGACAAACAGGAAACGCATGAAATCATGCCGCTCGACCGGTTCGATCTCGCGCCGCAGTTTGCGTACCGTGTAGCGATGAATGCGCGCGAGCAGATGGCGTTCGCACCATTCTTCACCGGTCGTGCGCGGGGTGAAGCGGCCGCGCATCACATAACCTTCTGCTTCAAGACGAACCAGCGCCTGCGCAACCGCCGAAGCAGGAAGCGCGAGCGCGCGGGCGAGCGCCGGCACCGGAAGGGGGCCGAAACCGGACAGCCGTGCGCGCACGACTTCGACTAGCGCATCATCTTCATTCCATGCATCCGCGTACGCGTGGGGAATGCGCAGCGCCGGTTCGAGCGGCGCATCCGGGTAAAGGGCCCGCAAGCAGGCGAGCCGTTCGATGGGCACCCACAGCGCGTCGTGCTGCGCGACCTGCAAGCGCGTCGCATGGCCCGACTGTGCGAGCGCCGCGAGCCATGCGGGCCAGCCGTCGTTTTGCCGTGCCTCGGTATCGGTCACGCAGGCGAGCGTGTTCAACGCTTCGTGCATCTCATCCGCGCTGCGCACTTGCGGCCAGGCTTCTTCGCGCACACTGGCGATCGCGTCCGCATCGAGCGCACCGAGATCGTCGGTGGACGCAGGGTCGGTCCAGCGGCGATTCAGCACCGCTTGCGTGCGGCGCTCTTCGATCGGCGCGTCGTCGAGATACGCGTACGGCTTCGCGGTCAGGATTTCCGCGGCGAGCGCGGACGGCGCGGGTAAGTCGCGCGCGACCAGCGTCACCTGCTTCTGCTCGATCCGGCGTAACAGTTGCAGCCAGCCTTCGGTATCCATCGCTTCGTGCAGGCAGTCATCAACGGTTTGATCGACAAGTGGATGGCTTGGCAATTCACGTTCGCCAACGATGTTTTCCGCGCACGCAACCTGGTCGGGAAACACCGACGCGAGCAGGTCTTCGCTGCGCATCCGCTGCAATTGCGGCGCGGTCTTGCGGCCGCCGGTATAGCGTGGCAGCGCCAGCGACGTGGTGGCATTCCAGCGCCAGCGCACGTTGAACAGCGGCGCATCGAGCAGCGCCTGAATCAGCAGATGCTCGGCGGTCTTCGAATTCAGATAGCGCCACACTTCGGCGAGCGCAAAGCTGTGGCTACCGGTCAGCGACAGGATGATGGCGTCCTCGGTCGCGGCAGCCTGCAATTCGAAATTGAACGTACGGCAAAAGCGCTTTCTCAGCGCGAGACCCCACGCGCGATTCAGGCGGCTGCCGAACGGCGAGTGAATGACCAGCTGCGTGCCGCCCGATTCATCGAAGAAGCGCTCCATCACGAGGGTGTCCTGGGTCGGCAACGTGGAGAGGGCCTGGCGGGCGCGCGCAAGATACTCGACGATCTGTCGCGCGGCAGGCTCTGCAAGACCGACCTGTTCCGACAGCCAGTCGATCGCGCGTTCAATCTGCCGCTCGATCCGCGGACGCTCCGCAACCGCGGTTTGCGCCGATGCTTCATGAGCGATGTCCGCAATGGACGTGTCGCCCGCACCGCGCTGTCGAGATCCGGTTGCACGCGCAACCATCGCGTCGAGCGCATGAACGTCGCGATCCGACGTTTCGCCGAGCATCTGATCGATCTGCTTGCGCAGCCGCGCGACACCCGTCGACAGCTCGTCGCTACGCCCCGGCGCTTCGCCGAGCCAGAACGGAATGCTCGGCGGCTGGCCTTGCGCATCCTCGACACGTACGCGTCCGCTCTCGACGCGCAAAATGCGATACGACGCGTTGCCCAGCTGAAACACATCGCCGGCCAGGCTCTCGACCGCGAAGTCCTCGTTGACCGTGCCGACCTGCACCCCTTGCGGCTCGAGTAACACCGCATAATCGGCGTTTTCCGGAATCGTCCCGCCGGACGTCACCGCGTACAGTCTGCCGCCACGCCGGCCGCGCAGCGTACCGTTCACCGCATCGCGATGGATATATGCGGCGCGGGTCCCGTGCCGCGTCGTGAATCCTTCGGCGAGCATTTTGAGCACGTCGTCATAGCGTTTGCGCTCGAGTTCAGCGTACGGCGCCGCATGACGGAACCGCTCAAAGAGCGCGTCTTCGCTCCACTCCTGGCTACATACTTCGGCGACGATCTGCTGCGCAAGCACGTCGAGCGGCGCGCGCGGAATTTGCAGCGCGTCGAGTTCACCGCGCCGCACGCAATCGAGAAGCGCCGCACATTCGATCAGATCGTCGCGCGACACCGGGAATAGACGTCCCTTCGGCATTCCGCCGACATGGTGGCCCGAGCGTCCGACCCGCTGCAGAAACGGTGCGATCGCGCGCGGCGACCCCATCTGGCACACGAGATCGACATCGCCGATATCGATGCCGAGTTCGAGCGAAGCGGTCGCGATCAGCACGCGCAATTCGCCGCGCTTCAGACGCTGTTCGGCATCGAACCGATGTTCCTTGGCGAGGCTGCCGTGGTGGGCGGCGACTGCGTCCTTGCCGAGGCGCTCGGTCAGATGCCGCGCGGCACGCTCGGCCATGCGGCGCGTATTGACGAACACGAGCGTCGTGCGATGCTGCGCGACCAGTTCGGCAAGCCGGTTATAGACGAGTTCCCATGCATCGTTCGACATCACTGCTTCGAGTGGCACCGGTGGAATCTCGAGCGCAAGATCGCGTGCGCGCACATGACCCACGTCGACGATTTCGCAGTCGGCCGCGCTGCCGGCAGGCGAGCGCGCGTCGATACTCGCGCCGCCGACCAGAAAGCGCGCGACCGCGTCGATCGGCTTTTGCGTCGCGGACAGCCCGATACGTGGCAAGCGCCGCCTGCACAACGCGTCGAGCCGTTCCAGCGTGAGCGCGAGATGGCTGCCGCGCTTGCTGTTGGCCATCGCGTGAATTTCATCGACGATCACGGTGCGCGTGGTCGACAGCATGGCGCGGCCCGAATCGGAACCGAGCAGCACATATAGCGACTCCGGCGTGGTAACGAGAATATGGGGCGCGCGTTTGCGCAGCGCGGCGCGTTCCTGTTGCGTGGTATCGCCGGTGCGCACGGCAGTGCGAATCTCGAGCGGCGGCAGCCCGCGCGCCGCGAGTTCCTGTGCGATGCCGGCGAGCGGGATTTGCAGGTTGATGCGGATATCGTTCGACAGCGCTTTCAACGGGGACACATAGACGACGAGCGTCGCATCGGGCAGCGCGCCGTCGTGCGCCAGCCCTTCGCGCACGAGTTCGTCGAGCGCGGACAGAAAGGCCGTCAGCGTTTTACCGGAACCGGTCGGCGCGGCGACAAGCGTTGAGCGGCCGCTGCGGATCAGCGGCCATGCGGCCGCCTGCGCATCGGTGGGCGCCGGAAAAGTTTTCGAGAACCAGCTGGCGATCACCGGGTGGAACCCGGCGAGCGCAGCGGCGGCGGAAGCGGCGGGAGTCATACCGCCGCAGGTGGGGGCGCGACGAGCCATATCCAGAGGGCGGCGACCCGCCCGTTTGCGTCTTCAGAACGAAAGTCTCGCAGGTTTTCGCTGCTAGCGCTATTGCGGCGCGGACCGGTCGTTTAGCAAAACATGCTTACCGCGGATCTGTCCGGTGCTGCATCGGGTCACACGCTACGCAACGGAACCTCGCACACCTGCGACGCCGAACCACGGGTCACGCGAAGCACGGCGTTGCGTCAGGGTTCGCGACCGAACGCCTCGCGCAGCTTGCGCTTGGCTTGCTGCAACGTATCGCGACGCGCCTTCGGCAAATTGCGGCCCGCGCGGTTGATGTAGAAGTTCAGCATCGACATCGCCGACTGGAACGGGGTGCCTTTTCGGCGCTTGCTGCGCGTCGACGAGCGCTTCAGCGATTCGGCGATGGCCTGCGCGCTGCCGGTCTTGAAGATATCGGCTTCGAGGTCCATCGCATCGCTGTGTTCCATCACCTCGTGCGACCAGCGCCGCGGTGTGCCGCTCGCCGCGGCTTTGGCATGTTTGGCTGCATGTTTCGCAGCATGCGCGTGCCGCTGGCGAGGCGGGCGGCCGCCCTTGCCGCGCGTCGACGGATGCTGCGCACGGGCCTTCCGCGGCGATGTGCGGGACTGAGTGGTCGCCATTTTTTCGCTCGCTCAAAGCTTTACGCCGCCGGCTTCCGGCGCACTCGACGATCCGGGTGCAATGTCGCCGGCGCCGAATTTCGACGAAGCGCGGTCCGTGTCGACGCCATTTCCTGCGCCGTTCCCCCAATACGGTTCGCGCCCGTAATACTGGTGAATCGATGTCGCCCATGTCGCGTCCGCCATCGACGGCCAGTGATTCTTGTCGAAGCCCGGCGCGTTCTTCACGCCATCCGCGCTCAGCGACAGCACGAAGCATTTGTGATCCGTATCGAGCGCGAGTGCGCTCCATGGAATCGCCAGCAGCTTGTCGCCGATGCCGAGAAAGCCGCCCGTCGACAACACCGCATACGCAATGCGGCCCGAACGGACGTCGAGCATGATGTCCTTAAGCTTGCCGATATCGTGACCGTCCGAACTCATCACACGGTCGCCGTCGAGGGTCGATGCGGCCATTACTGCAGGTCCTGGCCCGTCGGCCGTGTCTCGGCCGTGGCCAACGATGTTTGCGCCTGGGGTCATCGCGGGTCTCCGAAGGGTTCAGATACCCGCTCGCGAGCAACCTCCGTTCCTTATCGACGAACGGCGCGCCGCCCGGGACGGCGCCAGACGCATGCGCTAAGGGCGCGCGGCGATTTCGTCGATATGCAGCAACAGGTCGGCGGGATCTTCGTAGACCCGCAGCGCGCCCGCGCGTTCGAGTTCTTCCTGGCCGTAACCGCCCGACAGCAGACCGACACCGAGCGCACGGCAACGGCGTGCGGCGAGCATGTCCCAGATGCTGTCGCCGACCACGACCGACTGTTCGATGGGCACTCCGAGCCGGTGCGCGGCGGCGATGAAAAGGTCGGGGTCGGGCTTCGCATATTTGACATCGTCGCGCGTGACGACGACGGACTTCGCCGGGTCGACGCCGAGCGCCTGCAGATTGACCGCAGCGGTCTCCATGCGCCCGCTTGTCGCGATCGCCCATTGCGTACCGCTTGCATCGAGCGCTTCGAGCAGCGCACGCGAGCCGGGTAGCGGGCACACCTGCGCATGCAGCCGCCGGTATGCATCCGCATGCTTGCGCCGTAACCGTTCGACGCGCTCGCCGCTGATCTCGCCGCCCGTTTCGCGCAGCAACTGATGACTGAACAGGCCGCCGCTCATGCCGATCTTCCGGTGGATCCGCCATACCGACAGCTCGATGCCTTCGCTATCGAGCACTTCTTTCCACGCGAGCACGTGTTGATAAACGCTGTCGACCAGCGTGCCGTCGAGATCGAACAGAAACGACGTGGTGATACGCATGGCTTATCCCTCGAATGGTGAAACTGCGTTGAATACGCGTGCGCGGCGTATTTCTCGCGACAGAACAGCGGGGCTCGATTTGCTGCTTTGCGAAAGACTTACGTGCATTTGTAATTTGCAGGCGCCGCTCGTGCAGCAATCATGCGGCACTCATGGAGCACTCGCGCAGCGCCAAGCCGCTTGCGCGCGGTTGCTTATGCCATTTTCCGCGCGGCCGCCGCTGCATTTTGCAGCGCACACGCGATGCGCACCACGCACACGATGCGGCACTGGACAACATGTTTGACAGTGTAGCGGGCCACGCAACGCATGCGTAGCGAGCCGCTGCAACGGACGCACCGGGCGAGGGCACATCGCTTGCTGAACCGCAGGTGCGGTCACGCAGGAATCGCGGCTTCGGGCCGCGCAACGAACCAGGGAGAGATCGAATGAAACTCACGAAAGCGTGCCTTCTAACGGCACTTCTCGCACTATCGGGTACGGTGTTCGCGCAGGGTGCGGGCGGCGGCTCGACAGGCGGCGGCGGTGCCGGCATGGCGACGGGTAACGACACGGGCGCGGAGAAGGCGGGCCAGAACGCGAACAGCTCAAGTGAAATGGGTCATTCGCAGATGAAACACCATTCGACGAAGGGCAAGAAGAAGCCGGCCAACGATACGACCAACATGCCCGGCGCGAACGCGAGCAGCGACACGAAGGGTCAGTGAGCGATCTGCGCGGCCGGCCTTGCCGGTTGACGGACAAACGGGCGGGCACGGTGCCCGCCATACGACAGGAGGGCGAGCGATGAATAGCGTTCTACGCACTGTAGGCATTGCAGCATCGGTCGTCGTGCTGGCTTTCGGTGCGACGGCATGCAAGAAGGCGGACAACAGCAGTACGGGTATGAGCGGTCCCGCCGCGACCAGCGAACCAATGGGCGCGAGCGGTGCGGCTTCGACAGGTGCAGCTTCAGGGGCCAGCCAGTAGCGCGACCAGGCGCTGATATCCGAAACAGGGAACTGGATGGCAGCAGGCGCATCACAACTGCGACCGCGTGACGATCCGCGGCAAGGCCGGATACGCAAGTCAGCAACGTATCCGGGCATGCGGCGATCCACCGACGCCGGCCAGCCGTGAACCGGCGGCACAGGCTAGCGGCACGCATTGCATTGTGGAGAGGGATCATGCAGTCGACGACACATTTTCACGCCAATATTTGTGGCGGCGATTTCCAGCATGTAAGGGATTGCTTCGAGACGTGGAAGACACAGCCGCTTATCTACCGGCGCAATCAGTGCATGTTCGAAGGCAAGCGCGAAGTTCGGCCGTTTGCGGACGGGCGCGTGTTCGATAACAGCGAAATCGCGCACAACGTGCTCACGCAGACCTGCCAGCCACGCGACCCGTACGCGATTGCCGCCGAGATTCACGACGGCGAGCGCGATATGTGGCTCGTGATGGCGGCGTACGAAGAGTAGCGTTCGGCACTTGCGTCCGTTCGCGTCTGTAAGCGGGCCGGACGCAACCGTCGCGTACCTGGGTTGCTCACCCGGGTGCTCATGCAACACCATGACAGCACGCGGCACCGACGTCGGGTCCGCGTGCAGCCGCATGTTCGCTCGCCGGAGACGAACGCAATTTGCACGCGTTCAATGAGTGGCATTGCTTTTGCTCGATCAACGTGAAGGGCAAGCCGGATCGTAGCCTGAACGTCGCAACTTGCATTCGATCCGGCTGTGGATTTTCACGTTGTGTTTATGAAGGAGGAATTCATGGCCAAAACGCTAAAAGGCCGCAAGGTTGCAGTACTCGCCGTCGACGGATTTGAGCAGGCCGAACTCATCGAGCCGCGGCGCGCGCTCGCGGAAGCGGGCGCAACGGTTCACGTGATTTCTTCGCGTGCGGGAAAAATTCAGGGATTCAAGCATGTCGATAAAGGCGATGCCGTTGACGTGGACATTACGTTCGACAAAGCCGCGCCCGACGATTACGACGCAGTGGTGCTGCCGGGCGGTGTCGTGAACGGCGACGCGATTCGCCTGTTGCCTCAGGCCCAGGCGTTCGTCAAGGCAGCGAATCAGGCGCACAAGCCGATCGCGGTGATCTGTCACGGCACATGGTTGCCGGTATCGGCAGGCATCATCAAGGGACGCACGGTGACGAGCTGGCCGAGCCTGCAGGACGACATTCGCAATGCGGGCGGCACGTGGATCGACAAGGAAGTCGTCGAAGATGGCAATCTGATTTCGAGCCGCAAACCCGACGATATCCCCGCATTCAACAAAACGTTGATCGCGCAACTTTCGGCGAAAGCGGCCTGAACGCGGCTTTCGCCACAATGCGCATCGGAGCGCGCGACACGCGACAAACGGAGGTGCTGCGATGAACATCACATTTTCCGACGACGCTCCGAGCTTCGACGGCTCGAACCTGGTGCTGCGCTTTACTGCCTACGTGGACAGTGAGCCCGTCGATTGCGCGATCACCGCGGAGTCACTGGAAGATCATTTCGGCGCGAACTCGCCGCAGGAAGACGAACTGCGGCGCGCGTTCGAGCGCGGACGTGCGCGCATCCACGCGGTATGCGCGCGTGCGATCGAGCAGAACGACGGCGCGAGCGTCGAACTGCATAGCGGATTGTTCCGGGTCGAGCGCCTCGCGCAGGATCGCGGAACGAAGTGAAGCAGGCAGCGGCTGGCAACCCGTAACGGAGGGAGCACATGACGACGAACGTGATTGCGGTCATCAACGACCTGATCGAAACATCGAAGGACGGTGAGCGCGGTTTTCTCAAAGCGGCGGACGATGCACACGATGCGCAGTTAAAGGAATTGCTGCGCTCGCGGGCTGAAACCTGTACGCATGCGGCGCGCGAACTGCAGGATCTCGTGATGCAACTGGGCGGAAAACCCGAAAGCGGCGGCTCGGTATCCGGCGCGCTGCATCGCGGTTGGGTGGACCTGAAGTCCGTGGTCGGCAACCGCAGCGACCACGCGATCCTCGTGGACTGCGAAAAGGGTGAGGACGTCGCGAAAAAGCGCTATCAGGACGCGCTCGACAAAGATCTGCCCGCTGATGTGCGGGCGCTGGTCGAGCGGCAATGCCAAGGCGTGATACTCAATCACGACCGCATACGCGATTTGCGCGATCAGTACGCGGCAACGAAATCCTGAGGCCGGCCGCGGTTCATTCAAAAGCGGAGGGCCGGCGCGATGACAGCGCCGGCCCTCCGTATTACGTTGGAACGCCCGAGGTTCGGGATCCGGATTTATTCCGCCGTCACCTTCAGGTGATTGCGTACCCCTTTCACGCCTTCGACGTTCTGCGCGACGTCCTGCGCCGAAACCTTTTCTTCCGCCGTCGGCACCGAGCCGGTCAGCCACACGATGCCCTTGCGGGTCTTCACATGAATGTGCGTCGACTTGACGTTCTTCGCGCCAAGCAGCTCCGCTTTAACTTTAGTCGTGACGGTGCCGTCGTCGAAGTGCTGCCCCAGGGTCTCGGACGACGCGGGCGGCGCTGCTGCATCGGTCTGCGCGGTCGCATTCAACGCGAAGGCGACGCATGCAATGCTGCCTGCGGTCTTGAGGAACTGGATGGTTTTCATGGATTCTCCTTCTGCTTGAGGTGTCGGAAAGCGGTCGTATTGCATCAAGCATCGATGTCCGCACGTTCGTTCCCGCAAGCGGCATGCCTGAGCGTGCGGTATTTCCGGTACGCGGCCCGGAGCGACCGTTAGACTGGGCTTCCTGGCCGCATTCGCCGGCTCGCTCACGCATCTGCATGCGCGCCGTACCCTCGCAGCAAAGAAGAAGCCCGGATTTTCAGAACGGTTGTAAAAAGCGCGCGGCGAAAAGGCAAATCAGGCGTCGTGCAGATTCGCAAAGTCGATTAAAAACAGGCGATTGGCGAACCTGGTACGGCAGTTGCTCTTATTGGTGGCAACTGTTTTTTCGATGACCAACAGGGACTATGCCAACAATGCCGCCTTCAATTGAACTAAGAGCGAGGCAGTCGTTCGCTCTCACGCCGCGCCTGCAGCAGTCCGTGCGGCTACTGCAATTGTCGTCGCTGGAGTTTCAGCAGGAACTACGCACGGCGCTCGATACGAATCCATTCCTCGAATACGATCCGTCGGTACCCGATGAGACCGGTGTCGCCGGCGCGGCCACGTCAGACAATCCGGTCGCCGCCGACACGCTGCCGGCCGCCGAACGTGACCCCGCGCTGGAAGGCTCGAGTGCTGAGCCGGGCAGCGAAGGCACGATTGCGGATGATTCAGGCGGCGGCGACTACGCCGGCGAATCATTCAGCCGCGGTCCGTCGCGTTATAACGGCGACAGCGAAGCGAGCGATCCCGCCGAATGGGCGCGCGTGCAGCCCACGTTGCACGAACAGCTGCATGATGCACTGCGCCTGTATCGTCTCGACGAACGCGACCGTGAAGTCGCGCGCGTCGTGATCGAGGCGCTCGACGACGACGGTTACCTGCGTCAGGACCTCGCGGATCTGACCGACGTCGTCGAGTTCGATCCGCCGCTCACCGAAGATGAACTGAGCGTCGCGTTGCGGCTCGTGCAAACGCTGGATCGCCCGGGCCTCGCGGCCCGTTCGCTGTCCGAATGCCTTTCGTTGCAACTCAATGCGATGCCGATCGATACACCGGGGCGCGATATTGCGCGAAAGGTCGTCGAGCAGCATCTCGACCGCCTCGCGCGGCGCGAACATGCGGAACTGCAAAAGCAGATCGGTTGCGATGCGGAGGCGTTGCGCATTGCGTGCTCGCTGGTGCGCAAACTCGACCCGAAGCCCGGCAACTCCTATGGACGCAGCGACGAAAACTACGTCGTGCCGGATGTGCTGGTGCGCCAGGTGCGTAACAAGTGGGTGGTCTCGATCAATCCCGCCGTGTTGCCGCGTGCACGCATTCACCGGATGTACGCCGAACTGTTTGCGCAGTCGGCGGGCGCGAGCCGCTCGCCGCTCGCGCAGCAATTGCAGGAGGCGCGCTGGCTGATTCGCAATGCGCAGCAGCGTTTCGATACGATCCAGCGCGTTGCCGAATGCATCGTCACCCATCAGAAGGCGTTCTTCCAGTACGGCGAAATTGCGCTGAAGCCGCTTGTGTTGCGTGACGTCGCGGACGAACTGGGACTGCACGAATCGACCATTTCCCGCGCAACGGGCAACAAGTATATGGCGACGCCGCGCGGCATCTTCGAGTTCAAGCACTTCTTCCCGCGCGAACTCGGCACCGAAAGCGGCGGCACCTGTTCGGCTGCGGCCGTGCGCGCGCTGCTCAAGGAGATGATTGCCGCGGAAAACGTGCGCGATCCGCTCTCCGACGTCACGCTCGCGAAGATGCTGGCCGAGCAGGGCGTGCTGGTTGCGCGGCGCACGGTAGCGAAGTACCGGCGGCTGATGAAAGTGCCGCCCGCGGAGATGCGCAGACAGATCTGAGCGAATGGCAGTGCCATGACAGGTGTCATGTATCGACGCCGAACCGGACACAGCGCCCACGGGCGCTGTGTTTTTTTATGCGTGCGCAACCGGATGCGGCGTCAAAGCGGCGTCACAGTAAGCGGCCTGTGTCTCGCGGGACAAACACGCGAAAGCGGAATCACACCGGAGGTTGATACACGTTGAGCTTACAAAACGATCGCGGGCGCGCAACGGATATATCGAAGCGATACGAGTCGAGCGCGGCGAGGCAACGCGATCTCGCCATTGACGAACGATCGTTGCCGAATACCGCAGACCGAGACGCGACAAGTGTTCGAGTACCTGACCGGTAACCCTCGTTCGAGCAACATTTTGCGCTGCATCCCTAAGAATGGCGTGCCCCGCTCTGCGTTGGGCGGTGCCCCCGCACGGTCAGCTCACATGGAATAGCCTCGCGCAGCCAGGTGTTCTGACAGGTGACCAAGGGACGAAAGGTCAGATAGCGTTTGAAGCCCTACCGGCTCTCTCACCTTCGCAGCGAGATTCCAATGTCCAAACCCTCGAAAATCCTGCTCTACTACGACGGCACGCGCGAAGCCAGGACTGCGCTGCGCCACGCTGCCGAGCTTGCGCTTGCGCTCGATGCGCACACCGATGTGCTCGCGGTCGTCGATACGACGTCGACCATTGCGGCGACTGGCTGGTGTTTGTCCGACCTCGCCTGCGCATGTGTTCAGGACGCGGCGATGATCACGCTGCGCGAGGCGCTCGACCATATGGAAGGTAGCGGTTTGCCCGTGCGCGGTCATATGGCGTGCGGCGACGTGGTCGACAGCATCTCGACGCATGCGGGGCTGCTGAATTCGGACATTCTGGTGGTCGGCCACCGTCCGCGCAACGCCCTTGCGCGCTGGTGGAACCGGGGTCTCGCACACGACGATCTGATCGCGCGCTGCAACGGGCGCCTGGTCGTGACGATCCCGTGTAACTGAATACGCAGGCGGATTGGCGTGCCGGCACGCCCTGCGAGCGGTTGCGCCCCCCGGCGGCCGGCGCGCCGCACCTTGATCGACAAAAACCCGCTTCAAAACCTGCTTCCTGACAATGGAATAACGTTCGTGCGTCAGGTGTTTTGTGTGTGCGGGTGACGGATTCGGCCGCTCGCGCGCGAAAGCGGGTTCGGTTTCCGGCGACTGCCATAACCGCAGGCCGCCAGGAAATGGCTGCTGGAGACTCGATAACTGACCGACCGGTTAAACGAAGTGGTGGGCGGGTTTTTCACCTTTTCAGCGCACATGCCGCATCTGCGTTGCAATCCAGGCGAAGACCAGGTTTGCGTCGCCGTGGTCGTTCCCACAGACCCGCACGACGCGACGCAGGCGCGGTGTTGTACGACGATCCCGACGTGCTGTTCCCGCAGCCAATCGGGGCCTGCAAACTACCGCGGACCCGCCCCGCAGCGTCCCACGAGCGGTGATGGAGACGGTTGCGCCGCGCGCGACATGTGAAAGGAAGCAAGTTGAAAGTTTTCTACGACAAGGACGCCGACCTCTCCCTGATCAAAGGCAAGCAGGTCACGATCATCGGCTACGGCTCGCAAGGCCATGCGCACGCG
>NZ_SORE01000044.1 GCF_004366595.1 Paraburkholderia rhizosphaerae | reverse complement strand
AGCGCATCGGCGATACGGGTTTGCAGGTCCCGCAGCCAGCTGCGCACAGCCGTCGCGTCGAAAGTTGAATCTGTCATCAGGTCCAGGTGCGCCGCGTGTGACCCGGGACGCGGCGGATTGTTCGTCAAAAGGAAAAACGCGGAACACACAACGCTCATGCCGCGAAAGCCCGGCACGCAATGCGCCGGCGTCGGGCATCGCGGCGACTCAGGGTTACGGTGTCCGATCATTGCAAAATCGGTGCTTACCGGCGCACCCACCATCGCATACCGCCGACGCTTGCCGGACAGCGCTCGCCGACCCGCGACCTGCACGTCGACATGGCTGACGGCGGTCACCGGCCGGTGCATGCCGATCGCGTGCCCGCGATCCGTTCATCGCAAGTCTGAGCGAAGTTTAGCGCCGGCGGGGCGATCAGGTGCTCACCACCTGGGCAGAAAGCGGCGACCTCGCCGCGCAGCGGCCCGCCGGGTCTACGCGGACAATGTATTTCTGTGCGACCCGGCCCGCCGCCGCCCTGATACGGCCTCAGTGCTGACGCATGGCTAATGCTTTCGATTCACGGCGCGATGACCGATATCGCGCCGGTACTGCATCCCGTCGAACGAAATCTGATTGATCGTCTCGTACGCGACCGATTGCGCGCTGCGCACCGAATCCGCCAACCCGACGACGCATAGCACGCGTCCACCCGACGTGGTCAGCTTGCCATTCGCGAGCGTCGTGCCGGCATGGAACGTGACCGCATCGGCCGTTTCCGCCGGAATGCCGCTGATCCGGTCGCCTTTGCGCGGCGCATCCGGATAGTGGTGCGCGGCGAGCACGACGCCCAGCGCGGTGCGGCGGTCCCATTCCAGTTCAACCGTGTCGAGCGTGCCGGCGATCGCCTGCTCGACGACCTTCGAAAAATCGCCTTTCAGGCGCGCCATGATCGGCTGCGTTTCCGGGTCGCCCATCCGGCAGTTGAATTCGAGCGTCTTCGGGTTGCCCTGCGCGTCGATCATCAGCCCCGCATACAGGAAGCCGGTGAAGCGGATGCCTTCCTTCTCCATGCCGCGCACGGTCGGCAGGATGATTTCGCGCATCACGCGCGCATGCAATTGCGGCGTGACGATCGGCGCGGGCGAGTACGCGCCCATGCCGCCAGTGTTCGGGCCTTCATCGCCATCCAGCAAGCGCTTGTGGTCCTGGCTCGACGCGAGCGGCAGCACGTGCTTGCCGTCGACCATCACGATAAAGCTCGCTTCTTCGCCCGCCAGAAACTCTTCGATCACGACGCGCGCACCGGCATCGCCGAGCTTGTTGCCGGACAGCATCATGTCGACCGCCGCATGCGCTTCGTCGAGCGTCTGCGCGACCACCACGCCTTTGCCGGCGGCGAGGCCGTCAGCCTTGATCACGATCGGCGCGCCTTTCGCATCGATATAAGCGTGCGCGGCAGCGGTATCGGAGAAGGTCTCATATTCCGCGGTCGGAATGCCCTGACGCTTCATAAACGCTTTCGCGAAGTCTTTCGAACTTTCGAGCTGCGCAGCCTCGCGCGACGGCCCGAAGATTTTCAGACCGCGCGAGCGGAACAGGTTCACGATGCCGGCCGCGAGCGGCTGCTCCGGCCCGACCACCGTGAACGCGATCTGCTCCTGCTCCGCGAAGTCGGCGAGCGCGTTGAGATCGACGATGTCGACGTTGCGCAGGCGCTCATCCTGCGCGGTGCCGCCGTTGCCCGGCGCGACATAGACCAGCTGTACCCGCGGCGACTGCGCGAGCTTCCACGCCAGCGCATGTTCGCGACCGCCGGAACCGACGACGAGTAACTTCATGAGATTCCCCGAATGCCAAAAACCGAAAATATTTGCAAGATTCGCACAACTCGCGTCGGCAGCCTGTGACGAAGGCAACACAAATTGCGGGAACGCCGGACCGTCCGCGTGACTTCAGCGTGAGCGATGCGGACGCGGCGCGACGCGTCGCTCACTCTTCGACGATCGCCGCGTTCGTGTAGACCTCTTGCACGTCGTCCAGATTCTCCAACGCGTCGAGGAGTTTCTGCATTTTCACCGCGTCGTCGCCGGTGAACTCGACTTCCGTCTGCGGCTTCATCGTGACTTCAGCCAGTTCGGCCTTGAAACCCGCCGCTTCGAGCGCGCTTTTGACTTTCGGGAAATCGTTCGGCGGGCACAGCACTTCGATACTGCCGTCGTCGTTTGTCACGACATCATCCGCGCCCGCTTCGAGCGCGGCTTCCATCAGCTTTTCTTCCGGCGTGCCCGGTGCGAACAGGAACTGTCCGATGTGATCGAACATGAACGACACCGAGCCGTCGGTGCCCATATTGCCGCCAAACTTCGAAAACGCGTGCCGCACTTCGGCGACCGTGCGCGTGCGATTGTCGGTCATCGTGTCGACGATGATCGCCGCGCCGCCGATGCCGTAGCCTTCGTAGCGGATTTCTTCGTAGTTCGCGCCGTCGACGCCGCCGGTGCCGCGTTGAATCGCGCGGTTGATGTTGTCCTTCGGCATGTTGGCGTCATACGCCTTGTCGACCGCGAGCCGCAGACGCGGATTCGAGTCGATATCGCCGCCGCCCATGCGCGCGGCAACCTGAATTTCCTTGATCAGCCGCGTCCAGACTTTGCCTTTCCTGGCATCCGCTGCTGCTTTTTTATGCTTGATGTTGGCCCATTTCGAATGACCCGCCATACCTTTCTCCAGCGCGCGCGCCTGGCGCGGCGCACGCATGCAATTGTCGTCGCGTGATGTTGTGCAATGTGGGGCGCGTTTCGCGAGGCGCGCCTGAATGTCCGATATGCCCGATATGTCTGATGCCGATGCGTTCGATGCGCCCCTGCGTGTGCCCTGCCGCCGACCGGAGGCCGCCTTGCGGCGGCATAAGAGTGCAGCGACGCGCTGACTCGCGTGCCGATTGCCGCGGCAACCCCCGCCGCGCAACGGCACGCCGGAACTGCAAAGACCCGCGCAAGCGCCGCACCGGCCTTGGCGCACGACCGCTACCACCGGTAGCCGTGCGATGCACGAGGCGATTCAGGCAAGAGAACCGCTCAATGAGCGGATTGCGATTTTAACATGCGGCCATGCGCGACAGATGCGCGATACGTGCCGCGGCGCGATGTAAGCTCCGCGTGGCGGGGCGATGCCGGCTGAACGGAGGTTGTCGGGCCGATGAATACCTTGCCGGGCGCCGGTTAGTTCTTCGTGCCGAACAGCCGGTCGCCGGCGTCGCCGAGGCCGGGGATGATGTAAGCGTGCTCGTTCAGATGCGAATCGAGCGATGCGACAAAAAGCTTCACGTCAGGATGGGCGTCGTGAAACACCTGCACGCCTTCGGGCGCCGCGACCAGTGCAAGAAATGAAATGTTTTCGCCGGGCACGCCGCGACGCTTCAGCACATCGACCGCATGGACCGCCGAGTAGCCGGTCGCCACCATCGGGTCGCACAGGATAAAGATGCGGTCCTCGAGATCCGGCAGCCGCACCAGGTACTCGACCGGACGATGATCCGCATCGCGGTACACACCGATATGGCCGACCCGCGCGGACGGGATCAGCTCCATCAGCCCGTCGGACATGCCGACGCCCGCGCGTAGCACCGGCACGATCGCGAGCTTCTTGCCGGCGATCACCGGCGCATCGATCTCGACCAGCGGCGTGGTGACGCGGCGCGTGGTCATCGGCAGGTTGCGGGTGATTTCGTAGCCCATCAGCAGCGTGATCTCGCGCAGCAACTCGCGGAACGTGCGCGTCGACGTATCGCGGTCGCGCATATGCGTGAGCTTATGCTGGATCAACGGATGATCGAGGATAAAGAGATTCGGAAAACGGCTGTTTTGTGTCATGGCGCGGCGCGGGGCGAAGGATCGAGACGACGAAACATTTCACCGCGGCACATGGGGCGAACGGCGGCGAACGATGTTGAAAAAGGCGATTGCTGCCTGCGCTTGCCACGTTGCCTGCCGCTCTTGTCCGGGATGCTCGCGTCGCAAGTGGCGCGCTGCATAAACGGCACCGAAGAGCGTCAATGCAGGACGGACCACAACGCAACATCACGCAACATAACCCGACGTCACGCAACGCAACTGCGTGTCGCCGAACAGCGAACGGGAAGAGCGAAACCAACTGCGGCACGAATTTGCAGCGCGCAACCGCAGGCGACCGGAAGACCGGTGCGCCACGCGTGCAAGTTTACCGAAAGTATCGCCAGATGAAACGCAGGATTTTTGCCGATCGCGCGGGCTCGGGCAGCACCGCGTCGATTCTTCTAGAATCGGGGCAACGGCGGTCGGTATCGGTCACGGCGGCTGGTCCGTCACCCGGTCAGCAAGCCTGTAAGCAAGCCTGTAGGCATGCTTGTCAGCAAAACTGACAGCCAGATAACAGGCGGCCAGGAGGTAAAACCGAAGGCCGCACCTGGTCACGCATATCAACCAAGGGCACTCACATGGATCTGGGAATCGCAGGGCGTACCGCTCTGGTCTGCGCGGCGAGCAAGGGGCTCGGCCGCGGTTGCGCGGAGGCCCTTGCGGCCGAAGGCGTGGATATCGTGATCGTCGCGCGCACCGCGGCCACGCTGGAAGCGACCGCCGGCGACATTCGCTCCCGCATCGCGGCAAAGAGCGGCGCGACCGTGAAATCGGTCGCTTGCGACATCACGACGCCCGAGGGCCGCGCCGCCGCGCTTGCCGCGTGCCCGCAGCCGGACATTCTCGTGACCAACGCGGGCGGGCCGCCGCCGGGCGACTTTCGCAACTTCACGCACGACGACTGGATCAGCGCACTCGAAGCGAACATGCTGACGCCGATCGAACTGATCCGCGCGACCATCGACGGGATGATCGCGCGCGGCTTTGGCCGGGTCGTGAATATCACGAGCTCGTCGGTGAAGGCGCCGATCGATGTGCTGGGGCTCTCGAATGGCGCGCGCTCCGGGTTGACCGGTTTCGTCGCGGGCGTTGCGCGCAAGGTCGCGCCGCATGGCGTGACGATCAACAACCTGCTGCCCGGCGCATTCGATACGGATCGCATCGCAGCCACGCTGGTCGGCTATGCAAAGGCGCAGAACATCACGATCGACGAAGCGCGCAAGCGGCGCGAGGCGGGCATTCCGGCTGGCCGTTTCGGCACCGCGGACGAATTCGGCCGCGCCTGCGCGTTTCTGTGCAGCAGGCATGCGGGCTACATCACCGGACAGAATCTGCTGATCGATGGCGGCGCTTATCCGGGCACTTTCTGACGAACCCGCGGGTGCCAAAGCGCACGAAACGGAAGGCCGATACCCGGCCTCGACCGCGGACCGAAGCAAGGACACAAGCAAGGACACAAGCCGGGACACAAGCGGCGCATTAACACCCAAGCCGCCGCACGCAGTGACATGCAGTTGAAAGCAGTCAGAAGCAAGTTAAAAGCAGTCAACAACAAACCAGGGGGAATCGAACAATGACAACTCGTATCGCACTGATCGCGCACGATCACAAGAAAGACGACATCGTAAAACTGGCCGGCGAATATGCCGATACGTTGAAGCGATGCGATCTGCTTGCGACCGGCACGACCGGCGCACGGGTCACCGCGGCGCACGGGCTGCCAGTCGAGCGGATGCTATCCGGACCGAACGGCGGCGATTTGCAGATCGGCGCGCAGCTTGCCGAAGGCCGTGTCGATATGGTGATTTTCCTGCGCGACCCGATGACGCCGCAGCCGCACGAACCCGACATCAACGCGCTGGTGCGAGCGTGCGACGTCCACAACGTGCCGTGCGCGACGAACATCTCGACCGCGCGGATGATTCTCGATGTATTGACGCTGCGGATGAAGCAGCGAGTCTGAACGAACTGGAGAATTGGAACGATGGTCAAGGCAATACGATTCGACAAGACGGGTGGCCCCGAAGTGATGAAGTGGGTCGACGTCGACGTGGGCGAGCCGGGCGACGGCGAAATCCGCATCAGGCAGCATGCGGTCGGCCTCAATTACATCGACGTGTACTTCCGCAACGGGCTGTATCCGTTGCCGCTGCCGGGCGGGCTCGGCATGGAGGCCGCGGGCGAAGTGGTCGCGGTGGGCAGCGGTGTCACGCATCTGAAGCCCGGCGATCGCGTCGCGTATGCGTCACGTCCGCCGGGCGCGTACACGCAGGAGCGCGTGATGCCCGCCGCTAACGTCGTGAAGATTCCCGACGCGCTCGGCTACGAAGAGGCCGCATCGGTGATGCTGCAAGGTCTGACCGCGCAGTATCTGCTGCGCCGCACGTATCGCGTGAAGCCCGGCGATACGATCCTGATCCAGGCGGCCGCGGGTGGCGTCGGCCTGTTCGTGTGCCAGTGGGCGAAGGCGCTCGGCGCAACCGTGATCGGCACGGTCGGCTCGGACGAAAAGGCGGACATTGCAAAAGCGCACGGTTGCGATTACCCGATCGTCTATACGCGTGAAAACTTCACGAAACGCGTTCGCGAGATCACGAATGGCGCGGGCGTGCCGGTCGTATACGATTCGATCGGTAAGGACACGTACACCGGGTCACTCGATTGCCTCGCGCCGCTGGGTCTGTTCGTTACGTTCGGCAATTCGTCGGGCCCGTTGCCGCCGATCGATTCGCAAGATCTGGCTGGACGCGGCTCGCTGTTTTTTACGCGGCCCACCTTGTTTAGCTATATCGGCAAACGCAGCGACCTCGAGACGATGTCGTCCGAACTGTTCGACGTGCTGGTATCGGGCAAGGTGAAAACGAGCGTCAACCAGCGCTATGCGCTCGCCGATGTCGCGAAGGCTCATGAGGACCTCGAAGCACGGCGCACGACCGGCTCGACCGTCCTGTTGCCGTAACCGGTTACTTTTTACCTGGTCACGCGCGGCCCGCCCGCCGCCCGCTGACGCGCCCTGCTGTCGCACCCCGTAGCCGTCCCACCTTCCAGTGGGGCGGCTTTTTCGTTTACGTGATTTTTACGCCGTTCAAACCATCTTTGACCAGGCCTTTATCTGAATCGGAATAACGTTCCGCATCCATAGCCAACAATGGGGAACATGAAATGGATGTGCTGTATGTCGGGGGCCTCGTGATATTCACGGTGCTCACCTTCGGGCTCGTCGCCGGCTGCTCGAAGCTGATGCAATTCCGGCGGGGACAAGGAGCGCGCTCATGACCTGGATCCTCTGGCTATCCGGCGCCGCGACGGCGCTCCTTTTCGTTTATCTGGTCTATGCGCTACTGCGCGCGGAGGACATTGAATGAATGCCAATAATGTCCTGCAGCCGGCGATCTTCATCATCGTGCTGCTCGCGCTGGCGGTGCCCGTCGCGCGCTATATCACCAACGTAATGGACGGCAGCTCGCGCGTTGTGCGCTGGTTCGGCCCGCTCGAAAAGCTGCTGTATCGCATCGCGGGCGTCAATTCGTCCGCGGAAATGGGCTGGAAGCAGTACGCGATCGTCACGGTTGCGTTCAACGTGTTCGGCATGCTGTTTCTGTACCTGATTCTGCGCGTGCAAGGCTTGCTGCCTGGCAATCCGCAGCAAATGACCGCAATGACGCCCGACGCAGCATTCAACACGGCCGTCAGCTTCGTCACCAACACGAACTGGCAGGACTATTCGGGTGAGCAGGCGGTCAGCTATCTGACGCAGATGCTCGGCTTCACCGTGCAGAACTTCCTGTCGGCGGCTACCGGTATCGTCGTGGTGATCGCGATGGTTCGCGGCTTTGCGCGGCACTCCGCGAATACGATCGGCAACTTCTGGGTCGACATCACGCGCATCACGCTGTATGTGCTGCTGCCGATGTCCGCGATCATCGCCGCGATCTTCATGAGCCAGGGCGTGATCCAGAACTTCAAGGCGTATGAGGACGTGCCGACGCTGCAGACCACGACCTACGCTGCGCCGAAGCTCGATGCGCAAGGCAATCCGGTCAAGGATGCGAAGGGCAATCCGGTGACGGTCGACACGCCGGTCACGAAACAGACGCTCGCGATGGGCCCAGTTGCGTCGCAGGAAGCGATCAAGATGCTCGGTACCAATGGTGGCGGCTTCTTCAATGCGAACTCCGCGCACCCGTTTGAAAATCCGACGCCGTTCGCGAACTTCGTGCAGATGATCTCGATGCTGTTGATCCCGGCGGCGCTGTGTCTCGTCTTCGGCAGGATGGTTGCCGACAAACGCCAGGGTATCGCGGTGCTCGCGGTGATGACGATCGCGTTCGCGTCGTGCGTGGCGATCGAGATCGGCTCCGAGCAATCCGGCAATCCGCTGCTGACAGCGCTGCACGTCGATCAGAACGCGAGCGCGCTGCAAACGGGCGGCAACATGGAGGGCAAGGAAACCCGCTTCGGTATCGCTCAGTCCGGCATCTTCACGGTGGCGACCACGGCGGCATCGTGCGGCGCGGTCAACAATGCGCACGACTCGCTGACGCCGTTGGGCGGACTTGTCCCGATGTTGCTGATCCAGCTCGGCGAAGTGATCTTCGGCGGTGTCGGTTCTGGTCTGTACGGGATGCTTGCGTTCGCGTTGCTTGCGGTATTCGTCGCGGGGCTGATGATCGGCCGCACGCCCGAGTACGTCGGCAAGAAGATCGAGGCGTACGAGATGAAGATGGTGTCGATCATGATCCTGCTGACGCCGCTGCTCGTGCTGGTCGGTGCGTCGATCGGCGTGCTGACCGATGCGGGCAAGGCCGGTATCGCGAACCCGGGTCCGCACGGCTTCTCGGAAATCCTCTACGCATTCAGTTCGGCCGCGAACAACAACGGCAGTGCGTTCGCAGGTCTGACCGTGAGCACGCCGTTCTACAACGTGATTCTCGCGATCTGCATGTGGTTCGGCCGCTTCGGCTCGCTGGTGCCGGCACTGGCTATCGCCGGGTCGCTCGCCGCGAAGAAACGGCTTGGCGTGACGGCCGGTACGTTGCCGACGCACGGTGCGCTATTCGTCGTGCTGCTGCTTGGCACGGTGCTGCTGGTTGGCGCGCTGACTTACGTGCCGGCGCTTGCGCTCGGTCCTGGCATCGAGCAGCTGATGATGATTCTCGGCCAGTGATGACGGACCTCGCACCACAGAATATTCGAGGAACAAATGACTGAACATTCCGCAACCCGGTCCATGTTCGATCCGGCGCTACTGCGCCCGGCGATCGTGGACTCCTTCAAGAAACTGACGCCGCGCACGCAATTCCGTAATCCGGTGATGTTCTGCGTGTACGTCGGTAGCATTCTGACCACCATCCTGTGGCTTGCCGCGCTCGTCGGCCAGGCAGAGGCGCCGGCGGGCTTCATTCTCGCCGTCACGCTGTGGCTGTGGTTCACGGTGCTCTTCGCGAACTTCGCGGAGGCGCTCGCCGAAGGCCGTTCGAAGGCCCAGGCCGCGTCGCTGCGCAGCGCGAAGAAAGACGTGATGGCCAAGAAGCTGAACGAGCCGCATCCGAAGGCGCCGATCCGCATCACGACGGCCACCGATCTGCGCAAGGGCGACGTCGTGCTGGTCGAAACCGGCGACACGATTCCGGCCGACGGCGAAGTGATCGAAGGTGTCGCATCGGTCGACGAATCGGCGATTACCGGCGAGTCCGCGCCGGTGATCCGCGAGTCGGGCGGCGACTTTTCGTCGGTCACGGGCGGCACGCGCGTGCTGTCGGACTGGATCGTCGTGCGCGTGACGGTGAACCCGGGAGAAGCGTTCCTCGACCGCATGATCGCGATGGTCGAAGGCGCGAAGCGTCAGAAAACGCCGAACGAAATCGCGCTGACCATTCTGCTCGTCGCGCTGACCATCGTGCTGCTGCTGGCTACTGCCACGCTGCTGCCGTTCTCGATGTTCGCGGTCGAGGCGGTGAAGGCTGGTCACGTGGTGACGATTACCGCGCTGGTCGCGCTGCTGGTCTGCCTGATTCCGACCACCATCGGCGGTCTGTTGTCCGCGATCGGCGTGGCCGGCATGAGCCGGATGATGCAGGCGAACGTGATCGCAACGTCGGGCCGCGCAGTCGAAGCGGCCGGCGACGTCGACGTGCTGCTGCTCGACAAGACCGGCACGATCACGCTCGGTAACCGCCAGGCTTCGACGTTCGTGCCGGCGCCGGGCGTGACCGAAGAAGCGCTCGCGGATGCGGCGCAGCTTGCATCGCTGTCCGACGAAACGCCGGAAGGCCGTAGCATCGTGGTGCTCGCGAAGCAGCGCTTCAATATCCGCCAGCGCGATATGGCGGCGCTGCATCCGGTGTTTATCGGTTTTAGCGCGCAGACCCGCATGAGCGGCGTCGACCTCGCCGATCGCGAGATCCGCAAGGGCGCGTCCGATGCGGTGAAGGCGTACGTCGAAGCCCGCGGCGGTCGTTTCCCGGCTGAAGTGCAGAACGCCGTGAACGAAGTCGCGCGGCGCGGCAGCACGCCGCTGGTGGTCGCCGAAAAGAGCGAGCAGGGTGCGCGCGTGCTCGGTGTGATCGAGCTGAAGGACGTCGTGAAGGGCGGCATCAAGGAACGTTTTGCCGAACTGCGCAAGATGGGCATCAAGACCGTGATGGTGACCGGCGACAACCGGCTGACCGCCGCGGCGATCGCAGCCGAAGCGGGCGTCGACGACTTCCTCGCGGAAGCGACGCCGGAAGCGAAGCTCGCGACGATCCGCGCGCACCAGGCTGAAGGCCGCATGGTCGCGATGACCGGCGACGGCACCAACGACGCACCGGCGCTCGCGCAGGCCGACGTCGCGGTGGCGATGAACACCGGTACGCAGGCCGCGAAGGAAGCGGGCAACATGGTCGATCTGGACTCGAACCCGACCAAGCTGATCGAGATTGTCGAGATCGGCAAGCAGATGCTGATGACGCGCGGGTCGCTGACCACGTTCTCGATCGCCAACGACGTCGCGAAATACTTCGCGATCATCCCCGCGGCGTTCGCGTCGACGTATCCGCAGTTGCGCGTGCTCGACATCATGCATCTGACGACGCCGTCCTCGGCGATCCTGTCCGCGGTGATCTTCAACGCGGTGATCATCGTGATGCTGATTCCGCTCGCACTGAAGGGCGTCAAGTACCGGCCGATCGGCGCCGCGTCGCTGTTGCGCCGCAACCTGCTGATTTACGGCCTCGGCGGCATCATCCTGCCGTTCCCGTGCATCAAGCTGATCGACATGGTGATCGCCGCGCTCGGCTGGGCCTGATGCGGCGCGCAAGTTGAATTGAGGAACCCATCATGAAATCCATGTTTCGCCCACTGATCGTGCTGTTCGTGGTGTTTGCAGTGATCACCGGCATCGCGTATCCCGCAGTGATGACCGGGTTCGGGCAGGCCGTGTTCAACCACAAGGCGAACGGCAGCCTGATCGAACAGAACGGCAAGGTGGCCGGCTCCGCACTTATCGGCCAGCAGTTCGATGCGCCGAAGTACTTCTGGGGACGTCTGTCGGCAACCAGCCCGAACCCGTATAACGCGAGCGGTTCGAGCGCGTCGAACCTGGGTCCGCTGAACTCGTCGCTGACCGATAACGTGAAGGCGCGCATCCAGGCGTTGAAGGATGCCGGCACCGATATGTCGCAGCCGGTACCGGTCGATCTGGTGACGTCGTCGGGCAGCGGTCTCGACCCCGAGATCACGCCCGCCGCCGCGGCGTATCAGGTTGCGCGCGTTGCCAAGGCTCGCAATCTGCCGCCGGCCGACGTGCAGGCACTCGTCGACCGTTACACGAGCGGCCGCCAGTTCGGCCTGTTCGGCGAGCCGCGCGTGAACGTGCTGAAGCTGAACGTCGCGCTCGACGCGATGCAGCACGGCTGATTCGCGTCGCTGCTGTGAGCCGGGGCGGCGCTCAAGCGGGCGCCGCCCCGGTGCCTATTTTCGGCGCGCTTTTTTTGCCATTTTTTGAGCGCTTTTTCGACTCTGCACGTCGGCCATTTGCACGCTTTGTTCGGGACGTGTCACCATGAGCGGATTGCGTGAACAGGGTGGCATCAATTAATGCGGCGCGCAGAGCATGCAGCAAGTCCCGCTATCGATTGAAGCCACTCAAAGCATGAACCGACCTGATCCCGACGAGTTACTGGGCAAACTGCAGCGTGAAGAAGAACGGCGCCAGCGCGGCAAGCTGAAGGTATTCTTCGGCGCGTCCGCCGGCGTCGGCAAAACCTATGCAATGTTGCAGGCCGCGCGACGGCGCCACGAAGAAGGCGTCGACGTGGTCGTCGGCATCGCGGAAACGCACGGCCGCACCGAGACCGCCGCGTTGCTCGACGGGCTCGAGGTCTTGCCGCTTGCGCGAATTACGTATCGCGGGCGGCTGCTCGCCGAGTTCGATCTCGACGCGGCGCTCGAGCGCAAGCCGCAGCTGATTCTGGTCGACGAACTCGCGCATTCGAATGTGACCGGCGCGCGGCATGCGAAGCGCTGGCAGGATGTGTACGAACTGCTCGATGCGGGCATCGACGTCTATACGACCGTCAATGTGCAGCATCTCGAAAGCCTCAATGACGTAGTCGGACAGATCACCGGCATCCGCGTGTGGGAGACGGTGCCCGACCGCGTGTTCGATCGCGCGGACGAAGTGACGCTCGTCGACTTGCCGGCCGAGGAACTGCTCGACCGGATGCGCGACGGCAAGGTGTATCTGCCGCAGCAGGCCGAGCGCGCGGTGCGCAACTTCTTTCGCAAAGGCAATCTGATCGCGCTGCGCGAGCTGGCGCTGCGACGCACGGCAGACCGTGTCGACGCGCAGATGCGCGAGTATCGCGCGGACCGTTCGATCCAGCATATCTGGCAGGCGCGCGAGCGTTTGCTGGTGTGCGTGGGGCCCGGGCCCGAGGCGCCGATGCTGGTGCGCGCGGCGGCGCGTCTCGCAGCCGCGCTGAAGGCGGACTGGATTGCGGTGTATGTCGAAACACCAAAGCTGCAACGGCTGCCGGATGCGCTGCGCGAACGCACGTTGAATGCGCTGCGGCTGGCCACCGAACTGGGCGCCGAGACCGCGACGCTCGCGGGCGCCGATGCGATTGCGACGCTGGTCGGCTATGCGCGTGTGCGCAACGTATCGAAGCTGGTCGCGGGCGGCTCGCCGCGCATCGGCGTCTCGCGCTGGCTGCGCAGGCCATTTGGCGAACGCCTTGCGGAACGTGCGGACGATCTCGACCTCACGCTGATTCGCGCAATGGCCGAACGCGGCAACGCGCGCGAGCTGCTGCAGAACGCCGACGCGAGCGCATGGCGCGACGCGCTGCGCACCGCGCGCGAGCGGCGCTCGCCGCGCTCCGCATACGGCTGGGCCGTCGCGATCTGCGCAGCGGTGACGTTTATCGCGAGCCTGCTGATCGGTCATATCGATCTGGCGAATCTCGTGATGCTGTATCTGCTCGGCGTGATCTTCACCGCGGTGCGGCTTGGCCGCGGACCGGGCGTCGTACTGTCGTTCCTGAGCGTCGCCGCATTCGACTTTTTCTTCGTGCCGCCGCGCATGTCGCTGTCGGTCAGCGACACGCAGTATCTGCTGACCTTCCTCGGCATGTTGCTGACGTCGCTGGTGATCAGCCATCTGACGTCGAGCCTGCGTCGCGAAGCGAGCGTCGCGCAGCGGCGCGAGCAGCGCACCAGCGCGATGTACGCGATGGCGCGCGAACTGGCCGCCGCGTTGACCACCGAGCAGATCATCGGTATCGGCAGCCGCCATGTGAGCGAGGTGTTCCGCGCGCGCGTCGCGATCCTGCTGCCCGACAGCGCGGACCAGGTGAAGCAGAAAGTCGACGACCCCGATGCGCAGATCATGCTCGACGCCGCGACGCTCGATGTCGACGTCGGCCAGTGGGTGTACGACCAGCAGAAGCCGGCCGGGCACGGCACCGATACGCTGCCGGCCGCGGCCGCGCTGTATCTGCCGCTGAAGGCGCCGATGCGCACGCGCGGTGTGCTCGCGGTCAAGATGCAGGACGAGCGTGAACTCGAAGTGCCCGAGCAGCAGCGGATGCTCGACGCGTTCGCCGCGCAGATCGCGCTGGCGCTCGAGCGGGTGCACTACGTCGAGATCGCGCGCGATGCACTGGTCAATATGGAGTCGGAGCGCTTGCGCAATTCGTTGCTGTCCGCGATTTCTCACGACCTGCGCACGCCGCTCACGACCATCGTCGGTTTCTCGTCGATGCTGGCGCAGGCGCACGCCGCGCAAAACGCGGCGGAAGGCGCGGCCGCGCATGCGTCGTCCGAAGATGCGCTCGAAGAGGCGACGCACGCGCAGGCGCGGGCCATCGACGATCTCGTCGAGGCGATCCACGAAGAATCGATGCGCATGGCCGGTATCGTCACGAACCTGCTCGATATGGCGCGGCTGCAGGCCGGCGGCCTGAAGCTGAACCGGCAATGGTCGCTGCTCGAGGAAACCGTCGGCGCGGCGTTGCGCGCGTCGAAGCGCGTGCTCGGGCAGCACCCGGTGCAAGTGCAACTGCCGGCCGATTTGCCGCTGTTGCAGCTCGACGCGGTGCTGATGGAGCGGCTCTTTTCGAACCTGTTCGAAAATGCCGCCAAATATACGTCGCCCGAAACGCCGCTTGCGATCAGCGCGCAGCGCATCGACGAAGACGGCAAACCGTTCGTTCGCGTCACCATCGACGATTCCGGGCCGGGCCTGCCGGTCGGCATGGAGTCGCGTATCTTCGAGAAATTCACGCGCGGCGAGAAGGAATCGGCGAAGCCCGGCATCGGTCTGGGTCTCGCGATCTGCCGCGCGATCGTCGATGCGCACGACGGCAGGATCGGCGCAGCCAATCGGCTCGCACCGGATGGCCGCATCGAAGGCGCACGCTTCTGGTTCACGCTGCCGGTCGAGACCCCGCCGCCGGTGCTCGATGCGCTCGAAGACGAGCCCGATGCCACCGACGAAGCCGACCAGGACGAGCAAGCCGACCGGACCGACGGCGGCGACGCTGCGCCGGGCGGCGCGGCTCACAACGAAAGTGGCGATCTCCCGGTCGACCCGACAACATTAGCGAAACCTACCCATGAGTGATCCGAGCATCACGGTCGTACTGATCGAAGACGAAAAACAGATTCGCCGCTTCGTGCGCGCGTCGCTGGAAGGCGAGGGCATCGTCGTGCACGACGCGCAGACCGGCAAGCAGGGGCTGGTCGAAGCGGCGACGCGCAAGCCGGACCTCGTGATCGTCGACCTCGGTCTGCCGGATACCGACGGCCTCGATGTGATCCGCGAACTGCGCGGCTGGAGCGACCTGCCGGTGATCGTGTTGTCCGCGCGGACCCAGGAAAGCGAGAAGGTAGCCGCGCTCGACGCGGGCGCCGACGACTATCTGACGAAACCGTTCGGCGTCTCCGAACTGCTCGCGCGGATTCGCGCGCATCTGCGCCGGCGCAACCAGGCGGCGGCAAGCGACTCGCCGCAGGCGCATTTCGGCGCGGTGAGCGTCGATCTCGCGCTGCGCCAGGTGTGGCGCGACGGCGAACTCGTGCATCTGACGCCGATCGAGTACCGGCTGCTCGCGACGCTGGTGCGGCATGCGGGCCGCGTGCTCACGCACCGGCAGCTGCTGCGCGATGTGTGGGGGCCGTCGCATGTCGAAAGCCATCACTATCTGCGCATTTACATGGCGCATCTGCGGCAGAAGCTCGAGCGCGATCCGGCGCAGCCGGAGCATATCGTGACCGAGACGGGGGTTGGGTACCGGCTGGTCGGCGTCGCGTGACCGTGCGTATATATCGATTTGCAGATAAGAACCGGTCCCATTATTTGCCGTTTGATATAATTACGAGTTCGTAAGGACGTCCTTGCGAACTCGAGTTCAACGGGGACGACCCCACCAACCCTGTGGGAGCGTTCCGTGTCCTGGGTTCTTCTGTTTATTGCCGGCCTGCTCGAAGTGGCGTGGGCGGCGGGCCTCAAATCCTCGGATGGTTTTACGCGGCTGTGGCCGTCGGTGTTCACCGTCGTCACCGCGCTCGGCAGCTTCGTGCTGCTTGCGATGGCGATGCGTCAGTTGCCGCTCGGCACTGCGTACGCGGTATGGACCGGCATCGGCGCGGTCGGCGCGTTTGTGTTCGGCATCGTGATGATGGGTGAGGCGCTCACGCTGCCGCGCGTCGCCAGCGCGCTGCTGATCGTGATCGGGTTGATCGGGCTGAAGCTGTCGTCGGGGCACTGACCCGTTTTGGGCATTCAGAGCGTTCAGGGCGTTCAGGGCTGGAGCGGCGCGCGGTGGTCGCCGGGGCGGTGTTCGCGCCGTGCGGGTGTTCCTCGGGGCGGCGTCTGGCAGGCGCTGTTCATCCGGGCCGTTGCCTGTTCACCGTTTAGCGGTCCGTTCCGGCGTGCAGTCCGTCCGTTTTCCGGCGCAGCTCGTCCGTTTTTCAGCCGCCCTTATTAGGCGATACGACGGGCTCGCCGCCGCAATCTTCAGCCGATGTGAATAAAGTCCGCTTTTCGCCACACCGTTTCCCGCCTTCAATCGGCGGATTCTGAAACGACGTGGCTATAATGAAGCCCATTCCAACCTGAACTCGTTCCGTGCGGCCTTATGCCATGCGGACTCGGCGGTTTCTGCGGGGCGGGGCGCACGGACGTGCTTCACGCTGCAGGCCGCGTGGAGTACGAGGCGCGCGCGGCGCGTCTCAGGAGGCGGCCATGCTTGAACCCCTTTCGCTAGCAGCAGGCCTGTCATGGGGCAGCGGGCTGCGCCTCTATCTGACGGTCCTGATCGCCGGCCTGCTGGCGCGCTTCGGCGTGATCCACCTGCCTGACACGCTGTCCGCGCTGAGTTCGTCGTGGGTGATCGGCGTTGCCGCGGCGCTGACGCTCGCGGAGTTCCTCGCCGACAAGGTTCCCGCGTTCGATTCGCTGTGGGACGCGATTCACACGTTTATCCGGATTCCGGCCGGCGCCGTGCTGGCCGCGGGCGCGCTCGGCCATGCCGATCCGGCGCTCCTGACCGTCGCGGCGCTCGCGGGCGGCACGCTCGCCGGCACCGCGCATCTGACGAAGGCCGGCACCCGTGCGCTGATCAATCTGTCGCCTGAGCCGGTGTCGAACGTCGTGACGTCGACCGCCGAGGACGGCATGGTGTTCGGCGGCCTGCTGCTCGCGCTGTTCGCGCCGGTCGCGTTCCTCGTATTGCTGGTTGGTTTTCTGGTGGTCGTGAGCTGGGTGCTGCCGCGGCTGTGGCGCGGGGTGCAGGGCGGCTTTCGCGGTATGGCGACGCATATGGTGTCGCGTCTTGCACGGAGCCGGCACGATTGAGCGCGCCGGTCAGTGAAATAAAAAATGCGGCGGCGGCGCGCGAGCGCTCGCTGCCTGTGCAACAGCGCCGGCTCAGCATCGGCGACCTCGTGCGGCAAGCGGCGCTGATGACATCACGCGACTGGCGCGCCGGCGAGCTGACGATGCTGCTGGTCGCACTGGTGCTCGCGGTCGCGGCGCTCACCAGCGTCGGCTTTCTGGCTGACCGGCTGCATCAGGGGCTCGAGCGCGATGCGCGCCGGATGATTGCCGCCGACTTTATTGTCCGTGCCGACCATCCGGTCGATCCGACTTTCGCCACCCAGGCGAAGTCGCTCGGTCTCGAGACCGCGACGACCGCGATTTTCCCCAGCATGATCAATTCGACGGCCGCGCAGCCATTGTCGCGGCTTGCCGCGGTCAAGGCGGTTTCGGCTGGCTATCCGCTGCGCGGTGCGCTGCGCATTGCGCCGGAACCGGATGCGCCCGACGCCGCGGCGCGCTCGATTCCGCCGCCCGGCACCGTGTGGGTCGACCAGCAATTACTGGATTCACTGAAGGTGCATGTCGGCGATACCGTGAAAGTCGGCGGCCGCGATTTCACGATCGGCGCGGTGATCACGAAGGAGCTCGACCGCGGCTTCGCGTTCGTCAACTTTTCGCCACGGCTGATGCTCAATGAAGCGGACCTCGCGTCGACCGGGCTGATTTCGTACGGCAGCCGCGTCACGTACCGGCTGCTGGTCGCGGGCAGCGACGCGGCGGTCGACTCGTTCGCAAAGTGGGCGCATCAGCGCGTCGACGGCGGCAAGATGCGCGGCGTCGGCCTCGAATCGCTGCAGGACGGCCAGCCGCAGGTACGCCAGACGCTCGATCGCGCGCGCCACTTCCTGACGCTGGTGTCGCTGCTGACCGCGTTGCTCGCGGCCGTCGCGATCGCGATGGCTGCGCATCGCTATATGCGCCGGCATCTCGATAGCTGTGCGGCGATGCGTTGCCTCGGCGTCAGTCAACGCACGCTGCGCGCGCTGTTCGTGCTCGAATTCGTCGGGCTGGGCGTGATTGGCGGGCTGATCGGTATCGCGCTCGGTTTTGTCGGGCATTTCGCGCTGTTGCGCTGGCTCGGTGGGCTGATCGGCGTCGTGCTGCCGTATCCGGGCGCGTGGCCCGCGTTCGAAGGCATCGCGGCCGGCCTCGTGCTGCTGCTCGGCTTCGCGTTGCCGCCGCTGTTGCCGTTGACCCGCGTGCCGCCAGTGCGCGTGCTGCGCCGCGAGTGGGGTGACGCGGGCCGCACCGCATGGGCTGCGTATGCGCTCGGCGTCGTGCTGTTCGCGGGCTTGCTGGTGCTCGCGGCCGGCGAACTGAAACTGGGCGGGATCGTCGCCGGCGGCTTCGCGGGCGGACTGCTGGTGTTCACCTGCATTGCGCGCGCGGCGCTGTGGGGCGCGGCGCGCATCGTGCGCAGCGAGCGCTTCGCGGTCGGCATCGGCTGGCGCTATGCGCTTGCGTCGCTCGAGCGGCGCGCGAATGCGAGCGCGCTGCAGATCACCGCACTGGCGATCGGCCTGATGTGCCTGCTGCTGATCGCGATGACGCGCGACGACCTGGTCGCGGGCTGGCGGAAGTCGACGCCGCCCGATGCGCCGAACGAGTTCATCATCGATATCCAGCCCGACCAGCGCGATGCGGTTATGCAGTACCTGGCCAGGCACGGCTTTCCTGACGTCGAGATGTCGCCGATGGTGCGCGGCCGGCTGACCGCGATCAACGGCAAGCCGGTCAACCCGGATTCGTACAGGAGCGAGGATGCGCGGCGCCTGGTCGACCGCGAATTCAATCTGTCGTATACGACGCAACTGCCGGACGACAACCGGATCGAAGCCGGCCAGTGGTACGGCAACACCGACAAACCGCAGATTTCGATCGAACAGGGGCTCGCGAAAATAATCGGCGTGAAGCCTGGCGACACACTGCGTTTCGATGTGACAGGCCTGTCGATCGACGCGCCGGTGACGAGCGTGCGCAAGCTCGACTGGGGCTCGTTCAAGGTCAATTTCTTCGTGCTGATGCCGCCGGCCGCGCTGAAGGATTTCCCGGCGACGTTCATCACCAGTTTTCATGTGCCGCCTGAACAGCGCGCGGCGATCGATGGGCTGATCGGCGTGTATCCGAACCTCACCGCGATCGACACCGCGCCGATTCTCGCGCAGGTGCAAGCGGTGATGGAGCAGGTGATCGACGCGGTGCAGTTCCTGTTCCTGTTCACGTTGGTGGCCGGTGTGCTGGTGCTGTACGCGGCGCTGGCCGGCACACGCGACGAGCGCATGCGAGAATCCGCGTTGCTGCGCGCGCTCGGCGCGTCGCACCGCCAGGTGCGAGCCGTGCAGATTGCGGAATTCGTCGCGGTCGGTGCGTTGTCCGGACTGATGGCGGCGTTCGGCGCGCAACTGATTGGCGTGGTGCTCGCGACGCGCGTGTTCGACTTCTATCTCGCGTTCGATCCGTGGCTGCTGCCGGCCGGTATCGCGGCGGGTGTCGTGTGTGCGGGTCTGGGCGGGTGGCTCAGCTTGCGGCACGTGCTGATGCGCCCGGCGCTGCAATCGCTACGTGACGCGTGAACGGGTTGCGGCCGCGATGCCGAGCGTGCGCGGACTGTGATGGAACCCGCGGTGTACGTCGCGATGTGACCGCGCTGCTGAGCTCGCAAAATGCGATGCAACCCGCGATGCAACCCGCGATGCAATTCGCGCCGCAACTCGCTTGATCCACGTGTGCCACGGCGCACTTCCCTATTGAAACGAACCTGCTTTTCCTCGTATGACCGACTCTAACGACGCAACGCTGGCGCAACCAACCGCGTTCGAACTGGTGGGAGGCGAAACGCGCGTGCGCGAACTAGTCGACCGCTTCTACGATCTGATGGACCTCGAGCCCGATTTCGCGGGCATTCGCGCGCTGCATCCGCCGACCCTCGAAGGCTCGCGTGACAAGTTTTTCTGGTTCCTGTGCGGCTGGCTTGGCGGCCCGAGCCACTATGAAGACCGCTTCGGCCATCCACGGCTGCGCGCGCGGCATTTGCCGTTCGCGATTGCGTCGAGCGAGCGCGACCAGTGGCTGCGCTGCATGGCGTGGGCGATGGAAGATGTCGGGTTATCCGAAGCACTGCGCGAACGGCTGCTGAGGTCGTTTTTCGATACCGCGGACTGGATGCGCAATCGGCCGGGCTAAGCCGTTTCATCACGATATCCGCCGCCTTTGCGCAAATGCTTCGGCACCCGAAGCGTTGGCGAACGACAGCAACGACGATACAAGGAGATCCCCCCATGGCGACTCGCGCACTCTTTCGCGAAGACGCGTACCTGACCGGTTGCGACGCGACGATTACCGCAGTCGATGAACTTGGCATTCATCTGGACCAGACTGTGTTCTATCCGCTCGGCGGCGGCCAGGCGGGCGACGCCGGCGCGCTGGTGCTCGCGGACGGTACGCGCGTCGAGATCGCGGACACGCGCAAGGCGAAGTTCGAAGGCGCGACGCCGGACGACGCGGTCCACGTGCCCGCGCCGGGCCAGCACGCGCTGCTCGCGCGCATAGCCGCCGGCGAGCGCGTGCGCGCGGAGATCGACTGGACGCGCCGCTACCGGCATATGCGGCTGCATACCGCGAGCCATCTGATGTGCGCGGTGCTGCCGTATGCCGTCGACGGCTGCAGCATCACGACCGAATACGCGCGCCTCGACTTCGCGACCGTCGAGCCGATCGAACGCGAGCAGGTCGAAGCGCGGCTCGCGGAACTGGTCGGCGGTGCGCACGGTGTCGCGACCGAATGGATCACCGACGACGAAATGGCCGCGCGGCCCGAACTGGTCCGCACGATGAGTGTGAAGCCGCCGATGGGTTTGGGCCGCGTGCGGCTGCTGCGTATCGAAGGGGTCGATCTGCAACCGTGCGGCGGCACGCATGTGCGTAATACGCAGGAGATTGGTGCGCTGCGCGTTGCGAAGCTCGAGAAGAAGAGTGCGCGCACGCGGCGGCTGGTGCTGGAGCTCGTGTGAGCACGCGCTTCGATGCGCAAGCCTACTCGGCGGAGCGCGACTATGCGTCGCTCGACGCGCGCCCGCGCGACGTGCTCGACTGCTGGTTCGGCGCGCCCGGTTCGAGCGAGTACGGGACGGACCGCAAGTGCTGGTACAAACGCAACGACGCGTTCGACGCGATGCTGCGCGCACGGTTCGGCGCGTTGATCGAAGCGGCGCTTGTGCATGAACTCGACGGGTGGCGCGCGACGCCGCTCGGGTCGATCGCGCTGGTGGTCGTGCTCGACCAGTTCACGCGCAACTGCCATCGCGGCACGCCGCGCATGTACGACGGCGACGCGCACGCGGTGAGCATTGCGCGCGCGATGATCGAAGCGGGTAGCGATGCGGTGCTGCCGACGGTCTACCATCGCGCGTTCGTGTATAGCCCGCTCGAACACGATGAGACCATCGAGGGCCAGCGCGAAAGCGTGCGGCTCTACACGCTGCTCGACGCGTACGGGCTCGATCCGTCGTATGCACGCTCAGCGGTGCGGCACGCGAAAGTCATCGAGCGCTTCGGGCGCTTTCCGCATCGCAACGCGCTGCTTGGCCGTCAATCGACAGCAGAAGAAATCGCGTTCCTGCGCGAGCCGGGATCGCGGTTCTGAACGGCTGCGTGACGATATGCGCGATGCGACGCGCGTGCTGCTTGTGCTGCTTGTGCCGCTCGTACGTTAACGTCCACCGGTTACATCGATAATCGCGCCGGTCACATACGACGCCGCATCGCTTAACAGCCACACAATCGATTCCGCGACTTCATCGGCGCTGCCCGCGCGGCCCAACGGCGTTTGCGCGCCGAGCACCGCGGCGCGATCGGGACGACCGCCGCTCGCGTGGATCTCGGTGTCGATAAGACCCGGGCGCACCGCGTTCACGCGCACACCTTGCGGGCCGACTTCCTTCGACAGACCAATCGTCAGCGTATCGATCGCGGCCTTCGAGCCCGCGTAATCGACATACTCGTTTGGCGAGCCCAGCCGGGCCGCCGCCGACGACAGATTGACGATCGCGCCGCCATGGCCGCCGCGTTGCATCGACATGCGCCGCACCGCTTCGCGCGCACATAGATACGCGCCGAACACGTTGGTATCGAAGATGCGCTTCAGGCGGGCCGCGTCCATGTCGGCGAGCGGCAGGCCGGGCGCGACGATGCCCGCATTGTTGACGAAGCCGTCGAGGCGGCCGAATACCCGCGTGAATGCGTCGAACATCGCGATCACCGCTGCTTCGTCAGCAATGTCGCCGCGCAACAGAAGCGCACGCGCGCCCGCGCCTTCGACAAGCGCCGCGGTTTCGCGCGCGGCCGCTTCATTGCTTGAATAGTTGATACCAACCGACCAGCCGCGCGCGGCGGCCAGACGCGCGGTCGCACGGCCGATGCCGCGGCTCGCGCCGGTGATCAGAACTGCTTTTGTCATAGGAGCCTCGTCGTCGATTCAGCGAAGGAGAGCCAGTCGAGATCGCGTTATACGGCGTCGCGGTGCTGCGACCACTTGTCCCGGCTCAGCGGCCGATAGCGCTGCAGCTTGCCGATCAGCGCGGTCGGGTCGCTATCGATCTGCAACGTATCGAAGTACGTGCGCTGCGTGAAGCCTTCGCGCACCGTGTGGTCGAGCATCGCGATCAGCGGGTCGTAGAACCCGGCGATATTCAGCACCGCGACCGGCTTGTGGTGATAGCCGAGCTGCGACCACGTGAACACCTCGAACAGTTCTTCGAGCGTGCCCGCGCCGCCCGGCAGCGCGACGAATGCATCGGACAGATCCGCCATCATCTTCTTGCGCTGATGCATGTCGGGCACGACGTGCAGTTCGGTCAACCCGTGATGGCCGATTTCCTTGTCGACCAGCAACTCCGGAATCACGCCGATCGCGCGGCCGCCTGCCGCCATTACCGAATCGGCAATCATGCCCATCAGGCCGACCTTGCCGCCGCCATAAACGAGCGAGAGATCCGCTTCGACCAATGCGCGGCCGAACGCCTGTACCGCTTCACCATAAACAGGTTTGGCTCCGTTCGAGGAGCCGCAATAGACACATACTGCTTTCATCAGTTCACATCCTTGCTGCTGGTTGGTGTTTGCCTGGACGGGGAACTGCATGATCGCGCATCGCGGGCGGTTGCGTGAGCGACGCGGCGTGCGATGCACTGCGCCGCGCTCCGGCTTCAACAATCGTCGAGCCGATCGCCGACGAATGGCGCGGATGCGCCCATGCTTGCGTTACCGTCAGGGTTTGATCGCGCCGCGCGGATCTTGCGGCGCGACACCGGGTGCCGCGGCGCCGTCGCGCGGCGGCAGATAGTCGTAGAACTCACGCTGCGGCAGCTTGCCGGATACGAGGTCGTCGAACAGCTCGCGCGAGCGGCCCCGCAAATACGGCGCCATCAACGACACGATCTGCACGCTTACCTGATGCAGTTCCGCGCGAATCGAATCCTGGTCGTTATATTTGCGCGGGTTCATCACGAACTGATACGACAGCCAATACGTGCCGATCACGCCGATGTTGGTCGCAATCACGTGCAGTTCTTCCGGTGTCGCGACCATTTCGCCGTCCGCCACCAGCTGCTCGCAGAACTGCCCGGCAAAGCGCACCTTGTGGCTGATGATCTGCTTGAAGTGCATCTCGAGCATCCGGTTGCGCGCGAGCAGGTCGTTCAGATCGCGATACAGGAAGCGGTAGCGCCACGTAAATTCGACCATGTACTGCAGATACGACCACATCTCGTCGATCGTCGCGCGGTGATCGTCCGGCAGGCGCAGCCGCTTTTCGATCTCCTGCTCGAACTGGCTGAAGATGCTGTTGATAATGTCGTCTTTGTTGCGGAAGTGATAGTAGAGATTGCCGGGGCTAATCTCCATCTCCTCGGCGATGGTCGTCGTCGTGACATTCGGTTCGCCGATCTCGTTGAAGAGCTTCAACGACAGTTCGAGTATCCGTTCGCGCGTACGGCGGGGAGGTTTGGCTTCCATGTCGTCCTGCCCTCAAATAATGTCCGGGCCGACGCGAAGCCGCATGATGCGGCGGCGGGTCCGCCCGGTGCAATAGGGTATTGATGAGAGTATTTGAGGATTATAAACCGACCGTTCGAATCCCCGGCCGGCCTTGCAGGATTTATTCAGTCTTTATCTCAGGCCCTTCAGGCATGCCAGCTTTCAGTGCATCAGCATGCCAGTCCAGCGCACGACAAGCGGCCCGACGATCAGCACCCAGGTCATCACGCACATGAACAGCGCGACCATCACCGCCGCGCTGCCGAGGTCTTTCGCGCGCCGCGACAGCTCGTGACGCTCGAGCGAAATACGGTCGATCGCCGCTTCGACGCTCGAGTTCAGCAATTCGACGATCAGTACCAGCAGCACCGAGCCGAGCAACAGCACGCGCGCGACCGGCTCGACCGGCACCACGAGACCGCACGGCACGAGAATCGCCGCGAGCGTCAGTTCCTGGCGAAACGCGCTTTCTTCGCGGATCGCGACGCGAAAGCCGGCCAGCGAGTTTTTCATCGCATGCCATGCGCGCGTGAGCCCGCGATTACCCTTGTACGGGTTGAACGGCAACGGGGCGAGCGGATCGTCCGGCCCGAGCGGTTCGTGAGCGTCGGCGGGTTCGTTGCGCGTGGACAACGGGGAGCGCATTGCGTGCTTCCTGGGCGAGGTCGGTTGTCCAGCATAGCGCATGCTTGCCGGCGCGGACGCCGCGATCGCGTCGTCATCGCGGCTCGCGTGCGCGGCCGATCCGTCCGGCGATCGTTGGCGATCGCGATCGGCGCCGTGCGTGCTTCGGTCTGCACGGTCCAGTCGTTGCGCATGATTCGCACGATCCCCATCGGCCAGGTGCGCGCTGTCCGCTTCATCGGCTCGCCGATGTCCGGCTGCACGATCGCGCGCATCATCGTGAATATCGGCGAACGGATCGTCGCCGTCGCGATGGGCTTCGTCATCATGCTGCGCGCGTGGCGACGCGCGCAGCATGTCCGAGTGTCTGGCTCGCATAGGGGTGCCTGAGGGTACCGAGGGCCCGCGTGAGCGGCGCGTCAAGCGGCAGCGCTTTCTTCGCGCGGATACGCGCCGCGCGGCAACGGTTTCAGATGCGCGGCGAACTGCTCGGAAGCCGCCGTCCACGAGAAGCGCTCGGCCCACGCGCGTGCGTGGTTGCGATCGATCTTCAGCGCTTCAAGACAGGCTTCGCGCAAATCTTCGTCCATCGCGCCGGCGCCGCCGTCGCCGAGCACATCGATCGGGCCGGTGACCGGGAACGCGGCGACCGGCGTGCCGCATGCGAGCGCCTCGAGCAGCACGAGACCGAACGTGTCCGTGCGGCTCGGGAACACGAATACGTCGGCAGCTGCATACACTTTGGCGAGCTCCGGTTGCGACAGCACGCCGAGATAGTTGACTTCCGGATAGCGCGACTTCAGCTCGCCCAGCGCCGGACCTTCACCGGCGACCCATTTCGAACCCGGCAAATCGAGCTTCAGGAAAGCCTCGACGTTCTTCTCCACCGCGACGCGCCCGACATACAGAAAGATCGGCCGCGCGGTATTGAGCACCTTCGAGTCCATCTGATGAAAGATGTCGAGATCGACGCCGCGCGTCCACAGCACGACGTTCGTGAAGCCGTACTTTTCGAGGTCCGCCTTGACGACCGGCGTGGGCGCCATCACCGCGAGCGATGCCTTGTGGAACCAGTGCAGGAAGCGATACGTCCACGCGAGCGGAATGCCGAAGCGTGCCTGCACATACTCCGGAAAGCGCGTGTGATACGCAGTCGTGAACGGCAGCTTGTGCTTGATTGCATACGCGCGCGCGGCAAGGCCGAGTGGACCTTCAGTCGCGATATGCAGCGCATCGGGCGCGAACTCGTTGATGCGCCTGTGCAGATGGCGTTTGGGCAACAGCGACAGGCGAATCTCCGGATACGTCGGGCACGGAATCGTCTTGAACTCGAGTGGCGTGAGCATTTCGATGCGATGGCCGAGCGCGGTGAGTTCGCGCGTCGTGTTCTTCAGCGTCCGGACGACGCCATTGACCTGCGGCTCCCATGCGTCGGTGACGATCATGATCTTCATCGGTGTGGCCCTTGTCCAAAGAAGTGGGGAAAAACGGGGGAGCACGGCTCTCGCGCTGTGTCTACCGCGTCACGGCGCGAGAGCTGTGCTTCCGCGCATTACACGGTTGCGCGGGCCTTCTGCTCGCGCACCGGTGGCGCTTGCATCACGGTCCAGTAGATCACCTTCAGTTCGCCTTCGAATGTCTCGACGAGCGCCGACAGACTTTCGACCCAGTCGCCGTCATTGCAATACAGCACGCCGTCGATATCGCGAATCTCCGCCTTGTGGATATGCCCGCACACGACACCGTCGCAGCCGCGGCGGCGCGCTTCGTCGGTCATCACGCGCTCGAACGACGAGATGAAATTCACTGCGTTTTTCACCTGATGCTTCAGGTACTGCGACAGCGACCAGTACTGGAAGCCGAGCCTGCTGCGGATCCGGTTGAACCAGCGGTTCAGCACGAGAATCAGCGTGTATAGCGTGTCGCCGAGATACGCGAGCCACTTCGCATGCTGGATCACGCCGTCGAACAGATCGCCGTGCACGATCCACAGGCGCTGGCCGGCCAGTGTGGTGTGGAACGCTTCGCCGCGCACATGGATATCGCCGAACGCGAGATCGCAGTATTGCCGCGCGGCTTCGTCGTGATTGCCAGGAATATAAATAACCTGCGTGCCCTTGCGCGCCTTGCGCAGGATTTTCTGCACGACGTCGTTGTGTGCCTGCGGCCAGTACCAGCCTTTCTTCAGCTGCCAGCCGTCGATGATGTCGCCGACCAGGTACATGTATTCCGACTCGTTATGCCGCAGGAAATCGAGCAGGTAATTCGCCTGGCAGCCGCTCGAACCGAGGTGGATATCCGACAGCCAGATCGTTCGGTAGCGATGCACTTCATCGGGATTGTCGTCATGCTGCGCTTCGCCGGTGATGGGCGGAATGACGGGGAGGGGCGGCAGCGGAATCGAAGTGGCGGAGGGGGCGTTGGGGCCGAAGCCGACGGGGTCGACACTCGGGCCAGTCTGGCGGAACAGGGAAGTCGCGGACGTTTTTGGGTCCATGGCTCAGCCGTCGGGTTGCAGTACCCGCATTGCGCCATTGCGGGATGACGGAGCCGTGACATTCACGAGAATTTCTTATTACGCAACACCGGTGTTGTGCGTGCGATACATCGTTGTGAATGAGGTCGTTGGGTGCCGCGATTGCGGACAGTAAAGCGGCGTTTTACCGGTGTTTGCCGTGCGCGGCCTCATGAAAACGCGTCGGCTCAAAGGGCTGATTATCGTGATCGCGGTGTTCCTGCAGCAAACGCGGATGAACCCGCAGACGATGCTCGCGCGGCTGCGTGGGCGCCGCGTGGCACTGCAGGCGCCGCGAACGCCGCCGTCGGGGCCGGGTGATGCGGGCGTGCGGTAGCTGAGGCTGAGGCGCTTGGCCAGCTTAGCGGATAACCGCGACGATGCGTGTGCCCGCGAGCCGGTCGTGCAGGAACTGGCGGTCGGCGAAAACGTGCGCAGTAGCCGCCCAGGCGACGAACCAGAGCGCGGTGGCCGCCAGCGTATGCGGTACCGTCAGTCCGATTAGCGGATGCAGTGCGAGCGGCGGCAGAAACCATAGCCATGCGAGCAGATAGCGCGCGAGCGCACGCGTCCACGATAGCGGCGCGCCGTCCTTCGCGCGTACGACGCGCAGACGCCAGGTTTTCATCGGCAGTGTTTGTCCGCCGTGCGTCCAGCACCAGACGAAGTACACCCCGACCACAATGCCGATCCACGCGGCAAGCCAGTCGCGATGCTCGAGCCCGTTGCGCTGCTGCGTGAGCGTGCTGAACAGATAGCCGGCGAGAAACACGACGCCAAACAGGATCACGCCTTCGTAGACGAGCGTCGCAAGCCGCCGGCGCACCGAGGGCGTCGGCGATCGGACCGGTGCTTGCGGCGCGGCGGCTGGCGACGGCGACGATGCATCGGTGGGTCTGGCGATCGCAGTGTTTGGGGTGGAAGCGGGCTGTTTCATCGAGTCGAGTGGTCGGGCGCGTGAACCGCGGGAATCAGCAGTGGCACACCGCAGCCGCGAGAATTACGGAAAAGTCCAGAGGCGGGAATCAGGGAAAAGACTCAGAAGACAACTGGCGCGCCGGTTGCGACGCGTAGGTGGGTACGCAGTCGGCTGGCGGTTTTCACTGTAATTGGCCTCGCGGTCTGCCTGCAGTGTGCGTCACGTCGACACCGCAGGCATCCCGCGGCGAATTCGCGGGCCAGCCTCAGGAGCAGCCTCGGGGGCAACCTCCAAGGTCCGCCCCGCACGCGCCTTGCTTACGACCCGTTGAACGCCGCCGGCGCATCAGCCGGCGACACCGGAGTCGGCGTGGGCGGCACATCACTGGGCGCGGACGGCATCGACGGCACAGTCGGCATCGATGCCGCGACCGCGGCTGATGCAAGCGCCGCCGGCGCGCCGTTTCCACCCGACACGCCGGACGCGCCCGGCGCCGGCTTGCCCGCCGCGCCGCTTGCCGCGCGATCCTTGCCGTTCACCAGCCGGTTGATGTCCTTGAGCTCGGTCTTGCCCGACGGCGGCGCGCTCACCACCGTCGGCCGCCGTCGGTGTTCGCTGGCGGCGAGCCGTTCCTTCTGCTCTTCGGGCAGTTCCTGATAGGCCTTCCACGCGTTTTGCCGCGTCTCGCGCGACAGCCCCTTCGAGATCTGATAGTTCTCGCGGGCGATGCGGTGCTGCTCGGGCGTCATCCTGACCCATTCGGTCATCTGCTCGTGCAGGTGCTTCTGCGCTTCGGGCGACATCTTCGGGTAGCGCGCCGCAATTTTCAGCCATTTGCGTTTGCGCGCGTCGCTGAACGTATCCCACTGCGACGCGAACGGGGCGAGCGCGATGTGCTCGGCATTGGTGAGCCGCGACCATGCAAGCGGACCGTCCTTCTGCAAGCCCGGAATGTCGACGGCAAGCGCCGGCGCGGCCGGCTTCGATGCGGCCTGTGGCGCATTCGCCGGCGCGGTGGCGTGGGCGGGCGCCGGCGGATGGAAGCGTGGATACGTGGCCGCGTACGCCACCACGCCCGCGATCACGCATCCATTGACAACGGCAAGGCCGCGCTTGTAACTCACCCGTCGACTCTCCTCGTCCTACCGTGCGCGTGAAAGATACGCGTTGAAACCGTGATCGAGGTAGGCCGTGAGCGGCAGATCGTCGCTGAGCATCGCGGCGTCGATATCGGCGAGCTCCGCGGTGCGCTGCTGGTCTTCCCAATACGCGATTGCGACGAGTCCGACGACCAGCGCGGCGATCGGCCATGCGAGCGCAAAGCGGCGCAGCTTCGAGCCGCGGCGCGGCGACAGGTTTCCTGCGGCTGCCGGCAGCGCCGCCGGGCCCGCTACGAGGACCGGCGCGAACGCGGGTGCACGCACGGCTTCCGGCTTCTTGCGCGCGAGCGCGGTGCGGCGCGCGGCGGCGAGCCGGTCGACCGTGGCGGAGGGGATGCGCGCGGCGTTTTCGTCGAGCGCACGGCGCACCTGCCATGCGAACTCGATTTCTTTATCGTGAGCGGAGCTCATAGCGTGATTCCTTTGGCCTTGAGCGCCTGGGCCAGCGTGTGCGTGGCTCGGGAGCAGTGGGTCTTCACACTGCCTTCCGAGCAGCCCATCGCGGCGGCAGTCTCGGCGACATCCATATCTTCCCAGTAACGCATCAGAAACGCCTCCCGTTGACGTGCCGGCAATCGTTGGATTTCCTCGTCGATCAACTGCAGAATCTGTTCGCGAGCGAGCCGTTCTTCGCCGCTTTCGGCGCCCGCGGTGCTTTCCTGCGCATCGATGGTCTCGAGCGGGTCGAACTCGTCGTCATCGGCGCCCGCCAGCGACGAGAACAGACTGACCCACGTATTGCGCACTTTCTGGCGGCGAAAGTAGTCGTGCGTCGCATTCTGCAGAATACGCTGAAACAAAAGCGGAAGCTCAGCCGGGGGGCGATCGCCGTATTTCTCGGCGAGCTTGATCATGGCGTCCTGCACGATGTCGAGCGCGGCATCGTCATCGCGGACGGCGTAAACCGTCTGCTTGAACGCGCGCCTTTCGACGCCCGCCAGAAAATCGGCGAGTTCTTTGTCTGATGCCATCCGTGCTGAGTGGGCGTTGCGGGCGCGTGCGGGATCGGTGGATAAAGGCGGCCGGGAATTGACGCGGGCAGCAACGGCCGAAAAATGTCGTAAAACTCGCGGATGCTAACAAAAATTGGCGTCGACCAGGGGAAATCGGGCAAGTCCGTCGGCAAACGTTTGGTAAATGCAAGCCTTCGCTAATGCGTTTGGCAATTTCCGTTTGGCAATCGCGCTTCGCTCTTCCCGGAAATGCCCGGCAAATGGACCGCAAACGGCGAGCGAATGCAATGGCCGCCGTGCATTTGCGAATATCGGGTAAGCGGTAGTAAAGCCGTCGCGCGTGGAAAATGATCCCATTGGTGCCGGATAGTGCCCTCGCGCGGAAATAATTTCTTGACCGAAACGCCGCCAGCCGCTATCGTCACCGGTTCGCAACATAAGTGACTAGTCTCATTTGAGGCGGGCCCATGAAGTCCGCCGGTCAAACTGGACGCGCCGCTTGAACCCGAGCCACAAGCCCGGCAGAGAGCACCCGATCAATTTTTTGCCGAAAATTCGAAAGGTGAACGATGAATATGCCCAGCGCGGAATTCTCCACGTCGGATACCACTCCCCAACACGAAGCTGAGTCAATCGGCGCCACCGTGCTCATGCGCGCGCTGGCCGACGAAGAAGTCGAATTCGTCTGGGGCTATCCCGGCGGCTCGGTACTCTACATCTACGACGAGCTTTACAAGCAGGACAAGTTTCAGCACGTGCTCGTGCGCCACGAGCAGGCTGCGGTTCATGCGGCCGATGCGTATGCGCGCTCGACCGGCAAGGTCGGCGTCTGCCTCGTGACCTCCGGTCCCGGCGTGACCAACGCGGTAACCGGTATCGCGACCGCGTACATGGATTCGATCCCGATGGTGATCATCACCGGTCAGGTGCCTACCGCCGCGATCGGTCAGGATGCGTTCCAGGAGTGCGACACGGTCGGCATCACGCGGCCCTGCGTGAAGCACAACTTCCTCGTGAAGGACGTGCGCGAGCTGGCCGCCACCGTCAAGAAAGCGTTTTATATCGCGCGTACCGGCCGGCCCGGTCCGGTGCTGATCGACATTCCGAAAGACGTGTCGAAAATGCCCTGTCAGTACGAGCCGCTGAAGTCCGTCGCGCTGCGCTCGTATAACCCGGTCACGAAAGGCCATTCCGGCCAGATCCGCAAGGCGGTGTCGCTGCTGCTGTCCGCGAAGCGACCGTATATCTACACCGGCGGCGGCATCATCCTCGCGGATGCGGCGCGCGAACTGAACCAGTTCGCCGATCTGCTCGGCTACCCGGTTACCAATACGCTGATGGGTCTGGGCGGCTACCGCGCGAGCGACAAGAAATTCCTCGGCATGCTCGGCATGCACGGCACCTACGAAGCGAACATGGCGATGCAGCACTGTGACGTGCTGATCGCAATCGGCGCGCGCTTCGACGACCGCGTGATCGGCGACCCGGCGCACTTCGCGTCGCGGCCGCGCAAGATCATTCATATCGACATTGATCCTTCGTCCATTTCGAAGCGCGTGAAGGTCGATATTCCGATCGTCGGCGACGTGAAGGAAGTGCTGAAGGAGCTGATCGAGCAACTGCAAACGGCCGAGCATGGCCCCGACACCGAAGCGATTGCCGCGTGGTGGAAGGACATCGAAGGCTGGCGTGCGAAAGATTGCCTGAAGTTCGACCGCAAGAGCGACATCATCAAGCCGCAGTACGTGGTCGAAAAGCTGTGGGAACTGACCGACGGCAATGCATTCGTCTGCTCGGACGTCGGCCAGCACCAGATGTGGGCCGCGCAGTTCTATCGCTTCAACAAGCCGCGTCGCTGGATCAACTCGGGCGGCCTCGGCACGATGGGCTTCGGCTTGCCGGCCGCGATGGGCGTGAAGATCGCGCATCCGGACGACGAAGTGGTGTGCATCACCGGCGAAGGCTCGATCCAGATGTGCATCCAGGAACTGTCGACGTGCAAGCAGTACGACACGCCGGTAAAGATCATTTCGCTTAACAACCGCTACCTGGGCATGGTGCGCCAGTGGCAGCAGATCGAATACAGCAAGCGCTATTCGCATTCGTACATGGTTGCGCTGCCCGATTTCGTGAAGCTCGCCGAAGCGTATGGCCATGTCGGCATGCGCATTGAGAAGACCGCAGATGTCGAAGGCGCGTTGAAGGAAGCGCTGCGCCTGAAAGATCGCACGGTATTTCTCGACTTCCAGACCGATCCGACCGAAAACGTCTGGCCGATGGTTCAGGCCGGCAAGGGCATCACCGAGATGCTGCTTGGTGCGGAAGATCTATAACGATGCCTGTTGCCGCCGGCTTTGCCACGCGCGCCTTCACGAAAGGCGCAATGCGAGCGAAGCGGCGCGGCGGGTGCGAATAAATCGATAGTCGAAATCTGGAAGAAGCGATCATGAGACACATTATTTCTGTGCTGCTCGAAAACGAACCGGGCGCGTTATCGCGCGTCGTCGGTCTGTTTTCGGCACGCGGCTACAACATCGAAACCTTGACGGTGGCGCCGACCGAAGACCGTTCGCTGTCGCGCATGACCATCGTTTCCATTGGCTCGGACGACGTGATCGAGCAGATCACGAAGCATCTGAACCGCCTGATCGAGGTGGTGAAAGTGGTCGACCTGACCGAGGGCGCCCACATCGAGCGCGAGCTGATGCTGATCAAGGTACGCGCGGTCGGCAAGGAGCGTGAGGAGATGAAACGGATGTCGGACATATTCCGCGGCCGCATCATCGACGTGACCGAGAAGACCTATACGATCGAATTGACGGGGGCGAGCGACAAGCTCGACGCGTTTATCGAAGGGCTCGACGCAACCGCGATTCTCGAGACGGTCCGCACCGGCGGCTCGGGCATCGGGCGCGGCGAGCGCATCCTGAAGGTTTGATAACCCAAAACCGACCGGGGCCGGGCGCGCTACCCGCGAGTCCTGCCTGGCAGCAAAACGCAGTATTTGAATTCACCGTATATCGCCAAGGAACAGACATGAAAGTTTTCTACGACAAGGACGCCGACCTCTCCCTGATCAAAGGCAAGCAGGTCACGATCATCGGCTACGGCTCGCAAGGCCATGCGCACGCG
>NZ_SORE01000043.1 GCF_004366595.1 Paraburkholderia rhizosphaerae | reverse complement strand
AATCAGTTCGCCATTCTGTTCGGCGAGCGGTTCACGAACGCCATGAGCTGAGATTTTTTAAACCGACCTCGACACACAAAATTCCTGATACCTCCAGCCTTGGGGACATCGACGTATTTTCTTGAGCACCGAGCGGCTCGAAAACGAATTACTTGTATCTGTTTGTTAGTCTCCTTTACCCTTCCTTATCACAAACATAAAATGTTCGGCTTGCTTTGTGCCTATATTGAGGTCGCGGCATTCTTGTTCATGTCGAGTCCTTATGCCTGATTCGGATGAAGTCACGATCTTGCTGACTGGCGCGAGCGGCCAGGTCGGCTTTGAACTTCAGCAAACGCTGAATGCGTTGGGGCGCGTGATTGTGCCCGAACGACATTCGTTGGACCTCGCGAATCCAGATCAGATCCGCCGCGTAGTGCGCGAGGTCAAGCCGGACCTGATTGTGAATCCGGCTGCGTATACGGCGGTGGATAAGGCTGAGGCAGATTCAGACGCTGCAATGGCCGTGAATGGCCTGGCACCTGGAATATTCGCCGAGGAGGCGAAGCGTCTGAGCTCGGTGTTCGTTCATTACTCGACGGACTACGTATTCGACGGAGCGAAGCCTTCCCCGTACGTCGAAGACGATGTGTGTCATCCGTTGGGCGTTTATGGCGCGACGAAGCTCGCGGGCGAGCGCGCGGTGGAACAGGTGGGCGGCCGGTATCTCGTGTTTCGGACGAGCTGGGTATATGGTGCGCGCGGTCGCAACTTCCTGCTCACCATGTTGCGCCTCGCGAAGGAGCATCGCGAGCTTCGCGTTGTGACGGACCAGACGGGCGCACCGACGTGGGCGGTCTCGATCGCGCAGGGGACGGCGGACATATTGCGTAACGCGTTTGCGGGTCATCGCGGCGATGCGGACTGGTGGGAGCAGCACGCAGCGATCTATCACATGACCTGCGCTGGCGCTGTATCGTGGGCTGAGTTTGCGTCCGCGATTTTCGACTCGGCGCGGTTGGCCGAGCCGCCGGTCGTGATTCCCATCACGACGGAAGAGTATCCGACACCGGCCAAGCGGCCGCGCAATTCGAGGCTTTCGAATGAAAGGCTGTTGCGTACATTTGGTGTTCAACTCCCTGACTGGCGCGACGCGTTGACGCGGTGCATGGCTGGACTGGATTGACTTCACGCGTTTATTTGACCGGGGGCGTGTTTACCCTCGGCTATAATTGAGCGCCTTTCACCCATCGCAGTGTGAGGCGTCGTGGCTTTGCCGCGGCAGCATATTCTTCCAAGGAGAGTGAATTGACCAGCGCAGTTGTAACAGGAATTACCGGCCAAGATGGCGCTTACCTTACCCAGCTGTTGCTCGCAAAAGGGTATGAAGTCTACGGCACATATAGGCGGACAAGCTCGGTCAATTTTTGGCGCCTTGAAGAGCTCGGCGTGTCAAATCACCCGAACCTTCATCTGGTCGAGCACGATCTTACCGATTTGAGTACGTGCATTCGTATTCTTGAGAGTGCGCAACCGCGGGAGATCTACAATCTTGCAGCGCAAAGTTTTGTCGGCGTATCGTTTGATCAGCCCATCACGACCGCCGAAATCACGGGCGTCGGCGCGCTGAATTTGCTAGAAGCGATTCGCGTCGTGGATCGTGAGATCCGCTTCTATCAGGCGTCGACGTCGGAAATGTTCGGCAAGGTCCAGGCGATCCCGCAAAAGGAAGATACGCCGTTCTATCCACGCAGCCCATACGGCGTAGCCAAGCTTTATGCGCACTGGATTACGGTCAACTACCGGGAATCGTATGACATGTTTGGGGCTAGCGGCATTTTGTTCAACCACGAGTCGCCGCTGCGGGGCCGTGAGTTCGTGACACGCAAGATTACCGACTCGGTTGCGAAGATTTCGCTAGGCAAACTGGACGTGCTTGAACTTGGGAATCTGGACGCCAAGCGCGACTGGGGTTTCGCGAAGGAGTACGTCGAGGGTATGCATCTGATGCTGCAGGCCGACCAGCCCGATACCTTTGTACTCGCGACAAACCGTACTGAGACCGTGCGTGATTTCGTCTCAATGGCGTTTAAGGCGGTCAATGTCAATCTCGAATGGCGCGGGTCTGGGGAGAATGAGCAAGGCGTCGATGCATCGAGCGGTAAGGTCGTCGTGCGGGTTAATCCGAAGTTCTATCGTCCCGCAGAGGTCGATCTGCTGATCGGTGACCCTGCAAAGGCGAAGGCCATGCTCGGCTGGGAGCCTAAGACCTCGCTTGAAAACCTGTGCAAGATGATGGTCGAGGCGGATTTGCGGAGGAACAAGGTTGGGTTCTCGTTCTGATACAGCGGCGCGCCACGCGCTGATCACTGGCGGACGTGGGTTCACCGGCGCATACGTGCGAAGTACGTTGGAGGAGGCCGGCTATACAGTCACAGGTACGCTGATCGGTAGTGTCGGCCCGAGCGAGCGAACGCTCGACATCACCTCGCTTGACCAGTGCCGCGAGGCAATCGACGCGATTCGACCGGCGGTGGTCGTCCATCTTGCCGCGGTCAGTTTCGTCGGACATGACGACGCGCTCGAGATGTATCGCGTTAATGTTCTGGGCACGTTAAATTTGCTGCAAGCGTGTGCTGACGTCGGGCATTCGCCGCGCAAGATACTTATCGCGAGTAGCGCCAACGTATATGGAAATGCGGCGGGGGTCATCGACGAAAGCGTGCCGCCTGCTCCGGTTAGTCACTATGCTGCCAGTAAGGTCGCGATGGAGCATTTGGTGCGTACGTGGTTCGACCGGTTGCCAATTGTTATGGTCCGGCCGTTCAACTACACCGGTCGAGGGCAGTCGGACCTGTTCCTCGTTCCGAAGATCATTTCACATTTCATGACAAGAAAACCGTATATCGAACTCGGCAATCTTGACGTCGCACGTGATTTCTCCGATGTGCGTCGTGTCGCGCAGATTTATCGCGCCTTGTTGGAAAGTGATGTGGCGGGCGAAACGGTCAATGTTTGCAGCGAGCGGCCTTATACTTTGGAACAAATCGTGCAGATGGCGCGTGAAGCCAGTGGGCACGACCTCGAAGTTCGTGTGAATCCGGCGTTTGTCAGGCAGAACGAAGTAAAAAAGCTGGTGGGGTCGGCGGCCAAACTTCGGTCGTTGGTTCCAGATGCTCCGATCATCGATTTCGACTCGACTATTAAATGGATGGTGACCGCTCCAAAGTAGCGGTGCGCGATCTCAAAAAATCGTTTCCGTTGCAGCACAGCCGTACCATCGCAACGCGCTTGGTGAGCGACGGCACTGGCGTTGCTCAAAACGTGAGGCGGCGATTCGCTGACATGGATGGTCAACCTGGTGGCTATTGGCAGGCGACTGTCGACGCTTGTCGTGGTGACTCGTCGATAAAATTTCTAGCTCATGACCTTTATTTCATACGCGCAGAACTTCGAAGACGTCATGCTTTGGCGTGCGCTCAAGCACGTCAAGAGTGGCTTTTACATCGATGTGGGCGCGAATGACCCGACATTGTATTCAGTGACGCGTGCTTTCTACGGTGCTGGCTGGAGCGGCATCAATATTGAACCGGCGTCTGCCTTCTACGAACGGCTGCAAAAACATCGACCGCGTGACATGAACCTGCGCGTCGGCGCAGGTCGTGCTGCGGGCGCTTTGCCGTTCTTCGATATTCCCGGCTCTGGGCTCGCGACTTTCGATGCGACGATTGCGCAGAAGCGCCGGCAGGATGGTTGGAACGTTGAGACGATTGAAACCCCCGTGCTGCCGCTTGCGCAGATATGCGAAAAGCATGCGCCCGGAGAAATCCACTTTCTTAAAATCGACGTGGAAGGGGCTGAGAAGGACGTGCTGGAGGGCATGGATTTCAATCGTTGGCGTCCGTGGATTCTGGTGATTGAAGCAACCGCTCCGATGTCACAGCTGAGTGTGCATCACGTTTGGGAGCATGTTCTCACAGCCGCTCAATATGACTTCGCTTACTTTGATGGCCTCAACCGTTATTATGTCGCACAGGAACACGCGCACTTGAAGACGGCGTTTTCCACTCCGCCCAATGTTTTTGATGGATTCGTGCTCAATGCAGATCAGGAATCCAGGCTGCGCGCAAGCGAAGCAGAAGCACAAGCCGCTCAATTTCGAAAGAACGCGGTCAATGCGCTGACGCGAGCGGAGGAGGACGGCCGGGCTGCGGTCGCGCGACTTGCCGATGCTGAGAGCCGCATTCGAGCTGCAGACGCGGCAAAAATAGCTGCGGAGGCGGGCCGGAAAAACGCCGAGCGGAATCTCGTGCTAGCGGCGGAGCGGGCGAGCATTGTGGAACAGGAGCTTGCGGCTGTTTATGCGAGCACGTCCTGGCGCATAACGTTGCCGGTACGAGCACTGAGAGCCGTATTGACGAATCCGTCGGTGGGTCTACGTTGGGCGCGCCGAGTGACTCTTCGCGCACAGGGCTTCTTGGGCGCTGCAACTGTGAAGTCGGTGCGGTTCGTACTGGGGCAGCCCGCAATTCGACGTACCGGTATGCGCGTGCTTGCCCGATTTCCTCGGCTGGACGCGAAGGTTCGTGGGCTTAGAACTCGTGTGATCAGAAGTGAGTTGGCGCGTAGGGTTGCCGCTCAGCAAAGCCATTACGATCACCGCACGCTGCCACGTGCCGCTTCGCGATTGCTCGACGAACTGAAACGAAACATTCAAAAAAACCGGAACTGACTGCTATCTCAATGCGTCTTGTACTCGATCTTCAGGCTTGCCAGGCAACTAACAAGGCACGAGGCATAGGGCGCTATGCCATGTCGCTCGCACAACGTGTGGCAGCGTTAGCGACTAGGCACGGACGCGACCATGATGTAAGAATCGTGCTCAATAACCGTTTTCCGGAATCGGTTGAGGAGGTTATTCACGCGTTTGACGGGCTGCTACCGAAGGAACAGTTCCGCGTATTCGAGGTTCCACAAGGAACTGCTGCGATGTACCCGTACAGCGCGTGGAGAATGCATGCCGCGGAGCGGATTCGTGAAAGCGTTATTTCAGAAATGCGGCCCGATGTAGTTCATGTTGCAAGCCTTTTCGAGGGTTGGGTCGACGACGCGGCGACATCTATCGCCAAAGGACCGACGCGGAGCGGTGCGACAGCCGTCACGTTGTACGATCTGATTCCTCTGGTTCGCAAAGAAATCTACCTCGTCGACTCGCAAATGCGTGCGTGGTACTACGAGAAGCTCGAAGCACTAAAGAGGGCTGACCTCCTGATGTCAATCTCCGAGTACACCCGGAGTGAAGCGATGTCAGTGCTGCAACTGCCTGCTGATCACGTTGTTAATATTTCCGCCGCAATCGATGATGTATTTCAACCGCGGCAGATGACACCTGAAGCTATGCTCGCCTTGGGTAGTCAATACGGCTTGACGAGGCCGTATCTCATGTACACCGGCGGTATCGATCCACGGAAAAATATCGAAGGCCTAATCGAGTCGTTTGCGCGTTTGCCTGCGAAGACAATCGAGGCGCACCAGCTTGCCATTGTCTGCAATGCGAGTGAGAGCGATCGACAGCGACTATCGGCGCTCGCGGAACGCGCCGGCCTAAAACGAGACACGTTGGTCATGACCGGCTTCGTGCCCGAAGGAGATCTAATTGACTTGTACAACGGTGCGACCGCATTTGCGTTTCCGTCGCTACACGAAGGGTTCGGTCTGCCTGTACTTGAAGCAATGGCATGCGGTATCCCGGTAATCGGGGCGAATACCAGCAGTATTCCCGAAGTGATCAACTTCGAAGATGCGCTATTCGATCCAACGAACATTGATGCGATGGCAGCGAAGGTGAACCAGGTGTTGACCGATGAAGTGCTTCGCCGCTCGCTGCGTGAGCATGCGCTGGTCCAGGCGCGCCGGTTTTCCTGGGATGAGTGTGCCAGGCGTGCGATGGAAGGTTTTGAGGCGCTGCATGAACGGACCAGCTACGTGCCGGGAGCGATGGCGTTGTTAGCAGGGGATGCGCTGGAAGGCGCGCTGTCTCCGAAGCCAGATGTGGCGTCGACATCCCCGAAAGCGCGGCCGGGTCTCGTGTACTTGTCTCCGTTAGCGCCGGATAAATCCGGTATTGCCGATTACAGCGCTGAACTGCTGCGTGAACTTGTGCAGTACTACGACGTCACTGTGGTAGTTCGCTCCGCGGGAGTCGATGATCCGTGGATCCAGGCGAATTGTCATGTCTGCTCTGTCGCATGGTTCGAGACGAATGCAGACGATTTCGACCACGTCGTGTATCACTTCGGAAACTCCGAGTTTCACGATCACATGTTCGAACTGCTCAAACGGTTTCCTGGCATCGTCGTACTACACGATTTCTTTTTGAGTGGAGTGATCAACCATATCGAGGACAGTGGCGAGGTGCCCTATGCATTGACCCGCGCGCTGTATGCATCTCACGGTTACCCTGCTTTGAGTGTTCAGCGGATGGCAGGGAAGCTTGCATCGATCTGGAGCTACCCGGGCAACCGGCTGGTCTTGGATGATGCGGTGGGTGTGATCGTGCATTCGCAGTTTTCAAAGGAATTGGCCAACGAGTGGTATGGGCCGGGTGTCAGTGATGACTGGACGGTCATCCCGCACCTTCGCGCGCTACCGCAGTTGAATCGCGACGACGCGCGGCGACGACTTGGCTTGTCGGAGAAAGATTTCCTCACGTGTGCCTTTGGTCTATTGGGTGAGACGAAACTCAACAGACAACTGTTGGATGCGTGGCTTGCTTCGCCGTTGGCTGAAGATTCGAACTGCCAGCTAGTCTTCGTTGGGGAGAACGATCCGGGTGTATACGGAATCGAATTGACGAAAAGGATTCGCGATAGTGGGCGTGGGTCGCGTATCAAGATCACCGGGTTTGCGGCACGTTCGCTATACCTCGACTATCTCGCTGCGTCCGACAGCGCCGTTCAGTTGCGAGGCCGCTCGCGCGGTGAAACATCCGGCACGATACTGGACTGCCTTGCGCACGGGATACCAACGATCATCAACGCAAACGGATCAGCCGCTGAAGTTCCGGATGATGTAGTGATGAAAATGCCGGATAGCTTTACGCAAGCGATGCTGACCAAGTACCTTTCGAGCCTTCGAGACACGTCGATGGCGCAAGCCCTGTCTGCGCGAGCAAAGGAATTTATCGGAACGCGGCATCATCCGACCAATATCGGCAAGCAATATCGCGATGCGATCGAGCAGTTGTCCGTCCGGGCGATGAAGCGCAAATCGCTTCTCCGGGCTCTATCGAGAATTGAGGGAACGGCTGATGCGACGGACGTCGATTTGATTGAGGCGGTCCGCAGCATTGCATGGAATCAAGGTGGCCCATCCAGCCCGAGGCAGTTGCTAGTTGACGTATCAGAACTGGTACAGCGCGATGCGAAGTCCGGGATACAGCGCGTAGTGAGAAACGTGCTAAGCATACTGTTGCGAAATTCACCGGAAGGGTATCGCGTCGAGCCCGTCTACCAGCGAGACGGGCGCTATCTGTACGCGCGCAACTTTACTTGCGCGATGTTAGGGTTGGACGATTCGATACTTAACGACGAAGAGGTCGAGCCGCGTCCGCAAGATCGATTTCTCGGGCTCGATCTCTATCCGGACGGCGTGGTGCGAAACGAGCGACTGTTTCACGAGTTTAGGAATCGCGGCGTCTCGGTGTACTTCGTCGTGTACGACCTGCTTCCCGTGTTGAGGCCCGATACATTCGTTGCGAATGCTGATGTGCACTTTGCTCATTGGTTGAAGGCGATCTCTCGCGCGGCGGATGGATTGATCTGCATTTCTCGTGCGGTTGCTGACGAACTTTGCGAATGGGTAGCGCGCGCAGACGTTCGACGCTGCACGCCGCTAAACGTGGGGTATTTCCACTTAGGGGCGGACCTGTCGGTTGGAGCACCCCCACATGTGTCGCGCGTGCCCGACAAGGCGGATAGGCAACGCGTGAGTGTGCTCGAGCATGTAAAGGCAAGACCAAGCTTACTTATGGTTGGAACTGTCGAACGCCGTAAAGCGCATGCGCAAGCGCTGTCGGCGCTTGAATTGTTGTGGGCGCGCGGAGCGCAGGTCAACCTCGTGATCGTCGGCAAGCAAGGCTGGATGGCGGATGAACTGATAAAGACGCTACGAAATCACCCGGAGAATGGGAAACGTCTGTTCTGGCTTGAGAAAGCGAGTGACGCGTTGTTACTGGAACTGTACGATTGCGCCTCTGGGCTGCTCGTCGCGTCAGAGGGCGAGGGGTTCGGTTTGCCGCTAATCGAAGCCGCGCAGCATGGGTTGCCGATCGTGGCGCGCGACCTACCGGTCTTTCGCGAGGTAGCCGGTGAGCATGCCTTCTATTTTAGCGGCACGTCCGCGGAATCTCTGGCGGAGCCTCTCACAAAGTGGTTGTCGCTGCTTGAGCAGCGCAGTGTGCCGGACTCGTCCGGAATGCGTTGGCTGACATGGGCGGAGAGCACGGAACGACTGCTGAATGTTATTTCGGATCGTGACTGGTACAGAGTGGTGTCAAGCTCGCGTTCGACAGACAAATAGTGCGGTGCAGGTATTTGCCGCATCGTTCGCGTGTCGACCAGCAGCGGTTACCGCAACCCGTGACCGCCGTTTCGCTCGACATTAAACTTACTTAAACCGTTTGACTTTGATGTAACGCTAAATGCCTAAGCAACAGATCTCAGTGGCTTTGCACGATATTTCCGCGTCGGCCCGCCGTTCGTCGCTAGCCGTGACACTCGGATGGCAGGACGTCCGGCAGCGCTATCGCCGGTCGGCTCTAGGTCCGCTATGGTTGACTATTAGTATGGGGGTGATGATAGCGACTATCGGCGTGGTGTTTGGCTCGATTTTCAGAACGCCGCTTGCGGAATTTTTCCCCTTCCTTTCAATAGGAATTATTCTTTGGGGATTTATTTCCACCACAGTAACCGAGGGATGTTCAGGTTTTATTGCCGCGGAAGGAATTATTAAGCAGTTGCCGATTCCATTGTTTGTTCATATTTTGCGCATGCTTTGGCGGAATATGTTGATTTTTCTCCATAACCTGATCATTTTTCCTTTGGTGTTGCTGGCGATGCGCCTACCGCTCCATTGGACGATGTTAGTATCCATTGCGGGATTCGCGCTGCTCGTTTTGAATCTTTCGTGGATATCGTTGCTCTTTGGTCTCATATGTGCGCGATATCGCGACCTTGCACAAATTGTGACGAGCGCTTTGCAAGTGGTGTTTTACTTAACCCCGATCGTATGGATGCCCAAGACGTTGCCGCATCGGGCCGGGTTGTACCTACTAAATGTCAACCCGGCCTTTCATCTAATCGAAATTGTACGTGCACCACTGCTGGGTGCTCTGCCGACCGCGACTAACTGGATTTTTGCAATTGTCATGGCGATTGTAGGCTGGTGTGTAACACTGGTTATGTACGGGCATTACAAGCGACGTATCGCGTACTGGTTGTAACGCCTTGCATTTGAGATAGTGACCAATATTATGGCTTCCATCCAGTTTCAGAATGTTTGCGTGGATTTCGCGATTTACAATGCAAACGGTCGGTCCTTGAAGAAACGTTTGATGCAAGTCGCCACCGGTGGTCAAATCGGAGCGGACGATCAGGGGCGGGTAGTCGTCCGGGCGCTTGAAAATCTATCATTCAATTTTAATGACGGTGATCGGGTCGGGCTTTTAGGGCACAACGGTGCCGGGAAGAGCACATTATTGCGCTTGCTGGGGAAGGTTTATGAGCCGTCGTCGGGTACCGCGCGAATTTGTGGCGAAATTGGTTCATTGATTGATATTTCGCTCGGAATCGATCCAGAAGCCACTGGGCGCGAGAATATTTATATTCGTGGCGCGCTGCTGGGTATCTCGAAAGCCAGAATGACTCGCGAAATCGATGACATCGTCAATTTTTCCGAGCTGGGTGACTTTATAGATATGCCATTACGCACGTATTCCAGCGGTATGCATTTGCGACTGGCGTTCGCTGTTTCAACGATGGTCCGTCCGGAAATTCTTCTGATGGACGAGTGGCTCGCAGTCGGGGATGAAGGGTTTAAGCATCGCGCCGAACAACGGCTCACGGAACTCGTCAAGGCGACGAACATACTGGTGTTGGCCACGCACTCGCGTGGCCTGATCGAGCACACCTGCAACCGCGTTATCTGGTTGGAACACGGAAAGATCCGAATGGACGGTGATCCGCAGAGTGTTACCGATGTCTATTTCGGTCCTAAGGCGGGAGCAGATGATTAGCACGACTCGGTTGTCCTGGTACGGAGCGTAAGACTGTCGGTTGCGAGAGCTTGACAGGCGCTTCCTGTGCGTCGATCGGAGTTGCAGTGAACTTGGTTGTGTATCGGCAGGCGTCTGTTCAATCGGCTGCGTACGGCGATCATCGCCCGCGCAGCGACCACTGTTCACGATGAGCGGCGTGCGGTTGCTATAGATAGACCATGTTGGAGACGCTACCTCACGCCTGCGTGATCTATGGCAGGTACGTCACGCGTCGTTTGCAACGCTGGTCCGATGATAGCCCGCAACGGGTGAAATTTCACTCGTGCATCACGCGATGATCGACGTTGTGTGTTGTGTGTTAACTGGGCCGAAGCTGACTTTCGGTCCTCGTGCTGGTGATGGGAGATGCGGTACCGCGATGGCAATGCATGACGCCCGTGAGTTAGTTGGATCGGAGACATGGCTTGACCAACACAACGACGCGCGCGAATATCGATGCGTATCGCCACAACACCGATCGTCTAATCGCGTTATGAATTCAGTCGAATTTGCGAGGGAGACAAGCTATTTTAGAAAATCAGGCAAATTGCCTTTCGCGCGAAGCGCTGGATACGGTCGCGATCACTGCGGAAGTTTTGCGGGCGGCGTTGATCATGCGTTGCGGTTACCTTATCCAAGCTGTCGGACACTTCATCGCAGCGACCCGACAAGCGCACGGCCGGTGCGTCACATCTTACGTCGTTGCCTATATAATTTTTAGTCGCCGTAACACTGCGTAGGAATTTTCGGTCTTCGTGACCAATTTCTATGTTTGTTTTCGGTTTATGATCCTTGCGCTTGCGCAGGGGTCGGTTTCGAACCAAGGAGTCAATCATGAACGTATCAGGCGAAAAGGTCTTGATCACGGGCGCTGGTGGTGTCATTGGCCGCGCCCTGGAGAAGGAACTGCGTGACGCGGGGTACTCGAATGTCGTCTCAATTACCAGTAAAGATCTGGATTTGAGGGACCAGGTTGCGACAGAGGATGCGTTCAAAGCAATGCAACCAACGTTGGTTTTTCATTTGGCCGCGCGTGTCTACGGCATTATGGGAAACATGTCCAATCGCGGAATTGCCTACCTTGACAACGTTCGAATTAATACCAACGTAGTCGACGCTGCGCGTCAAACCGGCTGTCGCAAGGTAGTCGCAATGGGTTCTACGGCAATTTACTCCGACCGCGTGCGTTTGCCGATGTCTGAGGAGGAGATCTGGATCGGTGAGCCTCACTATTCGGAGGCCCCATACGCGCACAGCAAGCGCGGCATGTTGGCGCAACTTGCTGCCTACAAAGAACAATACGACATGGATTACGCGTTTTGCGTATCCACCAACCTGTTCGGCCCGCACGATAAGTTCGATGAGAAATTCGGCCATGTCATTCCATCGCTAGTATCAAAGTTCTATCGAGCGGCAGAATTAGACCAACCTATGTCGGTTTGGGGAACGGGTAAGGCCGAACGCGACTTTCTTTTCAGTTCTGATGCGGCATACGCCCTGCGTCTGATTGCCGAGAGACACAGTGGTGCGATCAATCTTGCGACGGGCGAGTCGCATACGATCCGACACACGGTAGATACGTTATGTGAAATTTCTGGTTACCGCGGCACGGTCGAATGGGACGCCACGAAGCCAGACGGACAAAAATTGCGCGCGTACGATGTTTCTCGCCTCGACGCATTGGGCTTCAAGCCACGAGTCAAATTCGAAGACGCACTCGCGATTACGTACGACTGGTACCGAAACAACGTCGCCAGCGCTAGAAAGTAGCTTTGCTTCCTTGCTTGGCTGTTCGTGTGTCATGCCATGTTAATTGCAGCGGTTCTTTAACCTGTGGTTGTCTACGGTTGTCTAACAGATGAATTTTGTTTCGTACGCGCAGAATTTCGAAGACGTGATGCTTCGACGTGCGCTCGCCAAGGTCGAGCGTGGGTTCTACATAGACGTTGGCGCTGCTGAGCCAACTGCAGATTCGGTGACCGCAGCTTTCTATGAACGAGGTTGGCGCGGAATAAATATCGAGCCGATGGCAGGCCCATTTGGACGCCTTACCGAGGCCCGACCGGAGGATATCAATCTCAATGTTGCGGTTGAGAATAGAGAGACGGCCGCGCGGTATTTTGCAGTTGATGGCGGCAACGGTATTTCCACTGGCGTAAGACGGCTGGCTGAGACATACAAAGATGCAAACTGGGATGTCAGCCAGGTTACCGTAACAGTTATCCCGTTGCGTGATATTTGTGAGAAGTACGTAGGTGACAGGCAAATTCATTTCCTGAAAGTCGATGTTGAGGGAAATGAGCGTGAGGTCCTGGCCAGCGCGGACTTCAGCAAATTCCGGCCTTGGATCATCGTGGTAGAGGCCACGGAGCCGAACTCGACGGTGCCTTCCCACGAGGAGTGGGAGGGTCTTCTGCTGGATGCGGCATACAAATTTGTGTACTTTGACGGACTCAATCGATTCTATCTCTCCGAAGAGAAAAACGACGAGCTCGCGCCAGCCTTTGCGGTGCCACCAAATTGGTTTGATGGATTTGTTCGTGCTCCCGAGGCGAAGGCTACGCGACGAGTGACAGAGCTAGAGCGGGAGGTGGAGGAATTGCGCCGGGGATGGCTCATGGAAAAGGCCGGTCGCGAGCAAGCAGAGAAAGTGCTCGCCAACAATGGTTGGCTCACAGCGTACAAGAAGGAAACGCCAACTATCGATGAGAAGTCGAAACCTTACCCAGCAGTTGAGAGCGGTCTCGTTCATCAGGAAATCGAGGAGTTGCGCACGAAACTTGACGCTTGTGAAAAGCATGCTTCAACTCTCGAGCGGGAACGCGACGCGTGCTATCAGGAACTGTTTGAGTCATCCAGATATGCGGCATGGTTGAGTCAGGAAAAGGTGCGTCTCCAGCTTCGCATCGAGGAGCTGGAGCAGGTCACGTTGGTCGAGGCGAGAAGTGCGGTGGCGGCAATGCTCTCCAGTACATCATGGCGCGTAACAAAGCCGCTTCGTAGCATCAAGCTCGCAATTCGTCGACAGTCCTAGTTTCTATGGAGCACGCTTTGGCATCTGATTCAGGTTCGATTTGCATCATCGGGCGGTGTACGTTTGGTACAGGAATTGGCGCGGCCACTTACGCCGCCTGCGAATTGTTAAGTCGCTACTATTCGATCTCCGTTTTTCCGACAGAGCGACATCTTCGAACCGAACGAAGCATTACTTTGCCAAATGGCACTCTGGTTACGGTCTGCACGGACTTATCGCGGGTAAAGGTAGTGTTTTATACCGATGTCCTATGGAACGGGGCCTACGACTTCAACTATTCCCTTGTTCCCGAGGACGCACTAAGTATCGCACACGTCGCTTACGATTCCGATGAGTTGCCTCCGCAGTGGGTCAAGATTCTCAACGAGCGTTTCGATGTTGTCCTTTTTATGAGTCGACATTTGGAAAGCGTCGCTCGGAAATCAGGCGTTGAGATAAGTGTTGGAACGCTACCTCTCGCTTTGGATATTGAAGGGTTATTAAGTCGGACTTACAGACCTCCGGCCGCGGGTAAGGTAAAGTTTTGCTCGATCGCTGCCTTTCACGCACGCAAAGGCGTTGAATCACTAGTCGAAGGTTTTATTAAGGCGTTTGGCTCGCGTACAGACGTGGAACTGACTGTCCACTCAAATCTTGCCATCGGCGAAAGCCTTGAGCGAGTGAAGGCACTGATCGGCAGTCGTGGCGTCAGTAACATCGTCATCAGTTGTGAACCTCTGAGCGACGCGGAAAAAAATGCGTTGATCGAACGTTGCGACGTCTTTGTAAATTGCTCACGGGGTGAAGGCTATTCAATCGGGCCACGCGAGGCGCTCGCGCTGGGTAAGGTGCTGGTTGTGACGAATGTCGGCGGTCACAATGATTTGCATCCGGCCGACGGAGTCTTCGTCATACCGGCGACGATTGCGATGCCGGCGCGATACCCGGAGATTGATAATCTGATCGCAGGCCGACAGTATGCTGCTGACATTGTTGATGTTGAGAAGGCGTTGACCGACGCATTTCAATATGTGTCATCTGGCCGAAGCGAGCCTACGATGCGCACACGACGAGAACTGGCAGCCGAGTTTTGCTTTACGCGGCTCGAATCGAATTACGGTGAATTGATCAATACAAACCTGAGATCGTTTCGTCCGAGAGAGCGTGGCTCACGCTTTACGCGGTTGCCTACCGGCCTGCCCGCAATTGTAGAGGACGTTGTCGGATACCGTTGTGCGTCCTTGTCGGGAGTGGATCGGACTGTCGTGCAAGCGCATGACGGTGGGTTCTTCTCCGTTTTCAACGTATTCATGAGTCACCTGGTCTGGGATCAACGGGATAAGCGGCGACATTTAGTGCTTCCCGACTGGAATGTCGATCGGATGATTGAGCGCGAGGGAACGAGCAAATTTGTTAGCTTTTGCTATGGGCGTCCCGGTGAGGGAAATGTCTGGTCGCGGCTCTTTAAGCCCCTGTACGGGCTAACCGAACTGGACATGGATGACGCAGAGCTTCTTTATCGCAAAGGAACTGCGCCACGTGTTCTTTTCAATCAGGACCGGGAGCCGCAGCTGACCTACGTTCATGCCTATAAGCTGTATAAGAGCGGGCAGTTTGCTGGAATTCGTCGGCAGTACCACAAGGCGTTCACCGACCACGTACACCTGCGTGACGAATATCGGAACGAAGTGGACGAATTCTGCGCAAGGCACTTTGCGGGCAAATTTGTAATTGCCGCGCATGTCAAACATCCGAGTCATGCATTGGAGCAACCGGATGCAAAGATTGCACATGTGCAGGCATATGTTGAGAAGGTCAGGCAGGAGTTGAGCGCCCGTGGAATCGACGAGGCCTCACCTGAGTGGGCTGTGTTTTTGGCGACCGACCAGGATCGCGTGGTCGCGCGGTTCAGAAACGAGTTTGGGGGGAAACTGGTGTGCTATACCGATGTCCGTCGAACGACGGAGGCTGAAGACGCGCGCTACGACAAGATCGAGGGTGATCGGCGGCGCGATGAAGGCTTTCAGGTTCAGCACCTGGTGGCGGCAAATCCAGATAGTTGGGATGTTCGAATGGCTTGGGAAGTCATAAGAGATGCAATGACGATGTCGCGCTGCAATGTATTACTGCACGTGGTTAGCAATGTCTCTACGGCGGTCTCATACATGAATCCCGACATCGAACTCATTTTTTGTTCAGCTGAAGAGTCCGCTGTGACGCACGGATAAAGGGCCCGTTCTTGCCTATCATTTTTGTCACACAAGTTTGGAGGGCCATTCGTATTATGTGTGATAATGGTGATAGGCGTCCCGTGTGAGTAGAATCAATCGTTGCTTTTTTCACTTTTAGGACGTTTGGAAGAAGCCGCACATTAACTTTTCAGGCCACGCTGTCGCTCAAATTTAGGGCGTCGCGGGCGGCGTGATTGCCGACCATGAATCAACAAAGTTCTCAAGATACTCCCCCTAATGACCGTTCAGAGCGGTCAACGAACCAGGTGTCGCGCATTGCCGTCGTGAGTTCACCAAGGAGCGGGAATTCCTGGATCCGGTCAACGATTGCAGGCACGCTTCGTATGCAGGAGGTGGCGGTTCACAACTATCTTGACGCACCCTCTCCTCTACCAATGAGATGTTTTCTTCAGATTCACTGGTATCGCGAGCCGAATTTCCAATTGTGGCTTCGCGAAAATCAATTCACTGTAATGACAGTCGCTAGACATCCTCTCGATGTTCTCATTTCTGCGCTGCATTACATCAGGTACGAGCCTGGAACAGCAAGGTGGTTAGAGGGGAACACGAATTTGCCAGGCGCGCTGATAGGCGTAAGTCCTTCTTCACCCGAGTTCGTTGAATATGCGCTGAGTATGGGTGCGGAAAACTTGCTCTCGATCACGTACCAATGGTGGCAGGATCCTGCGGCTTTACGTCTCAGATACGAGGATGCGGTGGCAAGCCCCGAAAGCGTGCTTGGCGCCCAGGTTGCCGCGTTAGGCGGGGATCCCCGAGAACTGAGTCCTTTCCTGGAACATCTCAGTATCGAGAAAATGCGCGCGACGCCGAACCGACATGGCTGGCAGGGGCGTCCAGGTCTGTGGCGCCGCTTGATCGTTCCGCGGGACGCCGTTCGTATATACCAAAGACATCAACGAATATTCGACGCACTTGGCTATTCGATCGGGACGTATTTCCTGACACGCAAATCGGCACAGCGAAACTGGCAACTTCTGCTGTAGAAGTAATGAGCTTCCCCTGAAGTTTCGCCTTCTAGCAGGCTGTTGAAAAAGCTCCCGCACTCGTCATCCGGGCGGGAGTGGTAAACGTTGAAACAGGGAAGCGGACAACCTTGAGAACGAAGCGATGCGCGGAGCGGACGGCTACACCGACTAGAGCGGTTCCTTCGGGACTGGATTAGGGGCTCAGCCGACCAAGGATAACGCTGCATAACTTGGACCATTGGAAGGCGAAGAGTCGACGCGGCTCGCAATGTGGCGTCGGTGGTGCTGCCGCGGCATGGATGCTACGCGGCGCTAGCTGAGCAGACTCGGAGGCAAAATCGATTCGCGTCGGCGCGGAAGGGAGCGCTACCGTTAGAGGGAATCTGTTTAGATAACTCAGTACGAGGGTGTTAGGATCGCAGGTCGTTGACAAAACGCTTTCGGGGTCCCCATGAAAACTCAGGTACGTTGTCCGGCTTGCGATTCTCTTTATACACTGCACGTGCAGGACGTTGTCGGAAGGCGGACGCGGCAGTCATATCCTCAACGTTTCTGTATGGACTGCCGAAGCTTTTTCCATCGGACTGGCTACGTCGAAGATGATAACCAGCAGCTAAGTGATTTCGAATTTCTGTTTTCGCACAGGGAGAATCATTACGCGATACTGGGTCAATTAACGCTCGAACTTCTGACTTTGGTGCCTGGTATTAAGTCTGTCTTGGAGATTGGTCATGGCACCGGTTTGTTTCTCAAGGCTTGCAATGATTTTGGACTGGAAGCGACGGGCTTCGAGGTTAATCCGCATTGTCATCGTTTTGCAGTCGAACATCTAAATGTAGATAGTCGCTTGGGTCTGTTCGACGATAACCATGAAAAAAGCTATGATCTTATTGCGGCAATTCAAGTCTTTGAGCATTTGGACAATCCGCGTGACTTATTTTCATTGATGCGTCGCCATTTGAATCGTGACGGGGCAATATATCTGAGCGTTCCGTTCGTTGAGCGATATCAGTGGCAGTTTCTTTGGGGGGCGGATAAATTAGAGGAAAAGCATGCGGCTGACGTATTCGCGGACAATGATGTTCATATTACTAGTTTCAGCATTGACGGAATGAAGCGTATGGGTCTCAGCTTGGGTGCACGCAGCGCGGAGTATTTCGTGTCCCAAGATGTCTACCACAAATCACCTGGAGCTTACCAGGGGGTTTTATTTAGATTTTGAGGGCGCGGTGGTTTTGACTTGAATTTAGGAAGCCAGCACGAAGCGATTACCGAATCCGCTTATCGAATTCATCAGCTAGATTATGTTTGACTGTATCGATCAAAAACAAGTGCGATTTCGCAGTCACGAATCGGGCGAAGTTCACGGTTTGAGCATCAATATATCGTTGAAAGTACACCGCGATTGTCAATGTGAGGGCAATGCCTGAGATTGCGGTGAATGCGGCAGCCACGTCATATGAGACGTAGGTCAAACATGCTTTAAAAATCACACCCGAAATGGTAAAGAGAATTGGAAAATGAATCAGATAAAGGCTGAAGGAGATTTTTCCTAACCAACGGGGAAAACGTAGCGCAAGGGCGCTGCGAATATCAGGTTGAATCAGCACGCCACCAAACAGAAATACGGCCGCCAGTTCAGTCCGTAACTGAAAGCTATCTTTAAGATGGAGAGCGTTCACTCGAGCTAACTGATCGAACCAATGATCAGGGGTCATGGATGAAAGAAGTATTCCGATTGCGAGCAGCACGATACCATAAAATCGTGCCATGATCCGCGGGGCAAGAAGTGCGGTATCCCGGAGAATATACGCACATATACCCAACAAAAATAAGGAATAATAGCTTAACCCAAGTACCAGAAAAGATACGGCGAATGCAAGCCAGTATATTCGCCGCGGAAGTTTACGCAAAAGAACAATTAACAGCAGTGTGAGTATCGACCCCCAGAACTCGGTGTGTATCGTCCAAAGTGGTGGATCTAATGAAACTGTGATTGGTGACAGCGCTAGCCTCGGAATCAACCCACTGATTGAAGAGAAGATTGATGTTCCTTGATAGCCAAAGAGCATTGAGCTGGCGAGCAATTCCTTCAATAGAGATGGTATCGTCATGGTGCTATGCAGAAGGCCTGCTGCCCATGCGGATTCGGTTAACGAGCCTAGCTCTACCTTTTGCAATGGAAACGCGGAGATCAATATTATTGCCAGCACAAGCGCACAAAAGATCGGGAACTGCAGCCGAAGGAAACGCTTCGTGATCTGGCGCGGAACGCTGAGCTTGCTATTCATGTACGACGGCGCGAGGACAAAGCCACTCATAAGAAAGAAAACAAAGACAGCCGTGTATCCGTCAATGAGAAAAAACAGTGGAGTACTTGTCAGGGACCGCTCCCAGGAGTGATGGGTAGCGTTCCCTATGCGAGCAAAGCAGGGGAAGAAAACGCTGCAATAGTGCAATAAGACGACTTGGATTGCCGCGAAGCCGCGCGTACCTTCGATGAACTCAAATTTCTCGGTAGTCGGTCGTTGGTCAGCGATTTTGGTCATCTGTACGAGTGTTGTGGTGCTCGGTGTCGGGGTAACGGGGTAACCAAGGTGCTCAGATTATCTACGCTGATATCGCGTCGCCGAAGTTATCACATCCCGTTTCGCGGGGAAGTGAGCGATAGGACCAAAGTGAGCGATTCTGGAGGAGCAGTGGGTTATTAAATTTTTGTGGCTAACCGACGATACAATTCGGTGTAGCCTTCCACCATCCGCTCCGCTGTAAAAAGCGTCTCAAACCGCCGCCGCGCATTCTCCCCGAAGCGCTTGGCCAATAGCGCTTCGTCCCAGAGCGTCTGCATCGCCCGTATCAATTCTTCCCGATCATCCGCCTGCACCACCAACCCCGTCTCCCCATCCACATTCACATACGATGTCCCAGTCCCAATCTCCGCCGTAATCAACGGTTTCCCAAACATTGCCCCTTCGAGCAGCGAAATCCCAAACGCTTCAGACCTCAAATGCGACGGAAACGTGAGTGCATGACATAGCGTCAGCAACGCCACCTTATCCTCATCACCAACGGGTCCGACAAAGTCGACATTTCCCAGGCGCAACCGCGCCGCCTGTGCCTTCAACTCACTCTCAACCGCTCCAGCGCCGACGATCACAACCTTGCAGTCCATCCCCCGCACAGCATCGAGTAGGATGTGCAGTCCCTTGTAATACCGCAAATTGCCGACGAACAAGAAGAACTTTTCGCCCACGCGCTCCCGCCAGTACCGCAATCGCGCTTCAGTCGCGTCAGGATACAAACTCCGATCGAGGCCGATCGGAATCACCTCGACCTTGTCTCGAAACCGCTGCAGTACGTCGCTCGTGGCCAGATAGTTGGGCGACGTTGCGACTATCGTGTTGACGTCCGCAAGGAATCGGTCACGCAACGGTTTGTAGATCTGCAGTAATGTCTTCTGTCGGACAATATCGGAGTGGTACGTAACGACCGTCGGCTTGCGTACGCGCGTCGCAAAGTGAACGATGTCGGCGAACGGCCAAGGAAAGTGATAGTGGATAAGGTCTGCGCGCTGTGCCAGATCCGCGAACTTGCGGAACGCCGCGATCGAAAATGCCGATGACGCGACCTCGAAGTCCAGCTTCGCGCGGTAATGCACGTGATCGCCGAAATCGACTGTGGACGTGTCCTTGCTGACCGTCAAAACGTCGCTCGCTACGCCGCGCTTTGCAGCGCCGGAACAGATCTGACCGATCAGTTCCTCGACGCCTCCCATTGAGTCGGGCTTATACGTCTTAAAAAAATGGAGTACGCGCATGGCCAGGATCTTCTGATTTTGTTGCCGCTCAGGCGGCGCCTGACGCGCCCCCCGCGCCCCACGTCTCGAGACAACGGTTGCAGTACGCTTTCTGGTTACGCGTCAAGCCGGCGCCCGCCCGTACACATCCTCAAAGCGAACAATATCGTCTTCGCCCAGATATTCCCCGCATTGCACTTCGATCAACACGAGGTCAACCACGCCGGGGTTGATCAAACGATGCTTATGCCCCGCCGGAATGTACGTCGATTCATTCGGCTGCAAAGAAATGAGCTGGTCGCCGTTCACGATATCCGCGCATCCGCGCACGACAATCCAATGTTCGCTGCGATGATGATGCATCTGTAACGACAACGACGCGCCCGGCTTAACGACAATGCGCTTCATCTTGAAGCGCTCGCCCTCTTCAAGCACGGTATACGTTCCCCACGGACGGTGCACCGTACGATGTAGCCGGTAGGCATCGTGATTGTCCCGCTTGAGCTTTGCAACAATCTGCTTGACGTCTTGTGCGCGATCACGCGCTGCGATCAGCAACGCATCTGCCGTATCGACAACGATCACATCGCTCACGCCCACCATGCCGATAAAGCGCTCGTCGCTTCGCACAAAGCAGTTGTCGACGTCATAAAGTTCAGCTTCACCGTGCACGCGATTGCCGCGCTCGTCCGGCGCTGTCAGCTCGCTGATCGCGAGCCAGGAGCCGATATCGCTCCAGCCAAGTTCGCAAGGCACCACGGCGACATTGTCGGAACGTTCCATCACCGCGTAATCAATCGAGATGTTCTCCGCCTTCTGGAATTGTGCGGCATCGAGTTCAATTGTCGTGCCGTCGTCGGACACGCTACGCTTGGCCTCCAGCACTGCGGCCAGCACGGGCTCTGCAACCGACGGCGCATGCATTTCGAGTTCCGTGAGAATCGTTTCCGCGGTGAAGCAGAACATGCCCGCATTCCACACGTGATGGCCGCCGGCGACGAGCTCCTGGGCGACGCTGAGTTCGGGCTTCTCCACGAAGCGGACCACTTGATGCACGTTTGGCGTCTGCGGCAACGTCTTCGAGTCGAATTCGATATACCCATAACCCGTTTCCGGGGCAGTCGGGCGTATGCCGAACGTCACGATGCGGCCTTCCTGCGCGCCTTGCGCGGCCTGCAGGACTGCTTCACGAAATGCGGCCTGATTGTCGATAAGCTGATCGGCCGGCATGACGAGCATCACCGCGTCCGGTCCATGCCGTTCACGCACGACGGCCGCCGCAACGCCGATTGCCGCCGCCGTGTTGCGCGCGACCGGTTCGAGCACATAGTCGACGCGCGCAACGTCGGATTCGACGCAGACGCATTCGTCTTTCGTCAGGAAGTAGGTGTCCCGGTTCGTGACGATTAGCAACTCTTTAATCGTCGCAACATCCGCCGCACGAACAAAGGTTTTCTGCAGAAGGCTTTGCCCATCAGCCAATTTGAGCAGCGGCTTCGGAAACGTTTCTCGCGAAACCGGCCATAGGCGCGTACCGGCGCCTCCGCAAATGATCACGGGAATGATGTTCATGAATTTATTCAGAAAATTGGCGCCAAAACGGTCAGGCAAGCGACGATTCTAGCGGATTTCGCTATTGAAGTCGCCAAAACAAGTACAACTGGTTACGCTTTTTGCAACATTTGCTGCTTGTCCTGGTCGTCAACGAAGCACACTCGCGGTATCTTTGCCACGGTCACCTTGCCTTACCTGCAAAGACGCACAGTCTGTGACACGTTTGTTTGCCCATCGGGTACAGCCATTGGCATAATGCTTGCTGTTTGTGGCTCAGTTTACTTTCCGCAACGCGACTAGCGACGTTCGCCGGCAGTCGGGTCATCAAATGCCGGGAGAGCGGCATGCGGAATCAGATTAACCATATAAATCCATAAACTCAGAAGGTACCCCGGGATATGTTTCGATTCAGGTCGTCGTGGCTATCTCTATGCGCGTTTGGCTTCGATACGTGTGCAGTCGCGCTTGCGTGGATCGCGGCGTATCTGCTTCGCTTCAACGGCGAAGTGCCGTACGACTTTCGCATGGGCGGCATGCATGCGCTGTCCGGCGTCGTCATCACCTACGCAATCATGTTCCGCATCTTCGGGCTGTATCGCGGCATGTGGGTGTTTGCGAGCTTGCCCGACCTGATACGCATATCGAAGGCGGTTGGCGTCGGTGCGTTGGTCGTCATGATCGGCGCAGTGATGCTGCAACCTTCGCCTATCATCCCGCGCTCGGTGTTGCTCGTATCGCCTTTGCTGCTCTTCCTGATCATGGGCGGTTCACGCGCGCTCTACCGCACGTCGAAGGAGTTCCGCCGCTATGGTGGACTGGTCGCCCAAGGCAAACCCGTCATCGTGCTAGGCGCCGGGCATGCCGGTGCAAGTCTCGCGCGTGAACTGTCCCGATCGGCCGAATGGCGCCTCGTCGGCTTGCTCGACGACGAGCCCGCCAAGCACGGCCGCGAAATCTATGGCTATAAGGTCTTGGGCAGCATCGGCGACTTACCGCGCATAGCCGCTGAACTGAAGACTGAATTCGCGATCATTGCAATCCCGTCTGCATCGGTGGAGGCGCAGCGCCGCGCCGCTACGCTCTGTGTGCGTGCAGGCGTCAAAGCCATGGTGTTGCCCGCGCTGACCGCCGTCTCACAAGGCCAGGGCGTCCTGTCGCGTATCCGCCAGATTGACCTCGAAGACCTGCTCGGCCGCGAACCTGTGCGCATCGACACTCCTCACGTCGAAGCGCTGTTGCGCAACCGCGTCGTGATGGTCACCGGCGCGGGCGGCTCGATCGGCTCCGAACTCTGCCGTCAGATCCTACGCTTCGACCCGGCACAACTGATTGCGTACGACATCTCCGAATTCGCAACCTATCAACTGACCGAGGAACTGCGCGATCGCTTCCCCGGCGTGCCGCTGATCCCAGTCATCGGCGACGCAAAAGATTCACTTCTGCTCGACGAAGTCATCTCACGCCACACCCCGCACATCCTCTTCCACGCAGCGGCCTACAAGCACGTGCCGCTGATGGAAGAACAGAATGCATGGCAAGCGGTCCGCAACAACGTCCTCGGCACCTACCGTGTTGCGCGGGCAGCGATCCGCCACGACGTCAAGCACTTTGTACTGATCTCCACCGACAAGGCGGTCAATCCTACCAACGTGATGGGGGCGAGCAAGCGGCTCGCCGAAATGGCTTGCCAGGCGCTTCAGCAAACCACCACGCGCACGAAGCTCGAAACAGTTCGCTTCGGCAACGTGCTGGGCAGCGCCGGCAGCGTGATCCCAAAGTTCCAGCAGCAGATCGCGAAGGGCGGCCCCGTGACCGTCACGCATCCCGAGATCACACGTTTCTTCATGACGATCCCCGAGGCCTCGCAACTGGTGTTGCAGGCATCGAGCATGGGCCGGGGAGGTGAGATCTTCGTGCTCGACATGGGCCAGCCTGTAAAAATCGTCGATCTCGCCCGCGATCTGATCCGCCTGTATGGCTTCAACGAAGAGCAGGTGCAAATCGTCTTCACTGGTTTGCGCCCCGGCGAAAAACTTTACGAAGAACTGCTAGCCGACGACGAAGCAACTGTACGCACGCCTCACCCGAAGCTGCGCATCGCTCGCGCGCGTGAAGCGTCAAACAACCTGCTCGACGAATTGCTGCCGTGGCTGATGCAAAACCGCGTGCTGCAGGATGACGAGGTGCGACGCGATCTGCGGCGTTGGGTGCCCGAATATCAACCGGTCGCGCCGCCCGCATTGCAAACGGTTCAGCCGGTGCGGCAAGCGATGCGAGGCTGATACAGGGCCCCGCGCTTTCCAGTCCCACATACTAGAAATCCAATATCGCAGCGCGGGCGCATTCCACGAATGCGCCGCCCGCCGCCCATTGGCCTGCCCCCCACATCGGCTCGACACGCTATCCAATGAAACTGCTTTACGATCTGAATTCACTGCGGCCGCCCAGAAGCGGCATTGGCTATTACACACAGCATCTACTCGAAGGTCTACTCACGCAGCCCGACGTCGAAGACATCGCAGGCTGGGTCGGCTCAACCGTCTATCAAAGAGAAAGCCTCGATACTTTGATGAACGACGAAGCCGCGCTCGGAAAAGCCGCGCAATTCAGCGAAGGCTGGACCGCATCCGCGCTACGAGCCGCGCGCTACGTACCCGGCATCTACAAGTCTCGGACCATCGTCCGTAGCATCAAGTCCGCGCAAGCGCGTAAGCACTTCGAAGAGCGCGGCTACCTGTACCACGAGACGAACTTCATCGCGTCGCGCTACAAAGGCCCGAACGTCGTCACGATTCACGACTTATCGCATCGCCGCTTTCCGGAATTCCATCCGCGTGTCGCAGTCAACTATCTCGACGATGGCTTACCGCGAACGCTTAAACAAGCGAACAAAGTCATCGCGGACAGCTACTACACAAAGCGGGATATCCACGAGATCTACGGCCTGCCCGACGAAAAAGTCGTGACGATCCACCTCGGTGTCGAACCATCGTTCCGTCCTTATTCAGAGGAAGAGTGCGCGTCCGCGCTTGCCGATCTCGGTCTGCGCTATCGGGGCTTCGTGCTGTCGGTGTGCACGCTGCAACCGCGCAAGAATCTGCGCCGTCTGGTCGAGGCGTTCGCACGGCTGCCCGCGGATTTGCGGCAGGCCTTTCCGCTCGTGCTAATCGGCGCGGACGGCTGGATGAATACCGCGCTGATGCGCGATATCGAGCCGCTCATGCAGGCTGGTCAACTGGTTGTGCCGGGTTACGTGTCGCGTGCGACACTGTTGAAGCTCTATGCGTCCGCGGTTGTCTTTGGCTATCCGTCGCTCTTCGAAGGCTTCGGGTTGCCGGTTGCGGAGGCGCTCGCGAGCGGCGTGCCGGTACTGACGTCGAACGTCACGTCGATTCCGGAAGTGGTGCAGGGCGCCGCGCTCGAAGTCGACCCGTACTCGATCGATGAGATCGCAGCCGGTCTCGAAAGGCTGCTCAACGATGAGCCGTTGCGTAACGATTTGATCGCGAAGGGTCTGCGTCGTGCGGCCGAACTCACATGGGAGTCGACCGTCGAGCAGACGGCCAATGTCTATCGTTCTGTGGTCGGGTGAGGGCGCATCACGCAAGGGTGCGCAAATGCAACGCATGCAAAGGGATCGTGAATGCGGATCGCAGTAACGGGAGCAAACGGCTTCGTCGGCCGCGCGCTCTGTACGCTGTTGTGCGACACGGGCCACGACGTAACCGCGCTGGTGCGGCATGCCGGCGCATGCGATTCGCGCGTGCGTGAAGTGGTGGTCGCCGACGACAACTTCGCGAGCCTCGCGGCCGGCGAGCCGGCGCTCGGACCATGCGATGCACTGATCCATCTCGCCGCGCGCGTGCATATGATGACCGACGACTCGACCGATCCGCTCGCCGCATACCGCGCAACCAATGTCGACGGAACGATGAACGCAGCACGCGCAGCGCACCGCGCGGGCGCACGCCGCATCGTCTTCGTCAGCAGCGTGAAGGCGCTAGGCGAAGTGGAGCCAGGCCGCCCATGGCGTGAAGATGATCCACCCGTTCCGGTCGATCCTTATGGCATTTCAAAGTTCGAAGCCGAGACCGCGCTGACTGAATTTGGCCGCGCGAATGGCGTCGAGATCGCGATCGTCAGGCCACCGCTCGTCTACGGCCCGGGCGTGCGTGCGAACTTCCTTGGCTTGATCAAAGCAGTCGAACGCGGTGTGCCGTTGCCGCTCGGTGCGGTCGATGCACGGCGCAGCATGGTCTACGTAGGCAATCTCGCCGACGCAATTCGTACGCTCGCAACGCACACGGGTCCGGTCGGCGGAGTCTTCCATGTCAGCGATCTCGACGATCTGACCGTCGCCGGCATGATCCGCGCGATCGCTGGCGAACTGCAGCGTCCGGCACGGCTGTGGCCGGTCCCTGTTGCGTGGCTGCGCGCGGCCGGAAAGGCAGCGGGCAAGGGGCCACAAGTCCAGCGTCTCACAAGCTCGCTGCGGCTCGATTGCACGCGTCTGCCGCGCGAATTGGGCTGGACGCCGCCTCGGTCCGTATCACAAGGGCTTGCGGAAACGGTCCGCGCGTTTAGAGAGTCGCGCTGACATGCATACAGCCTCCCCATTCGCATTGATCGCAATCGCCGCGTTGGCTGCGTTGCTTAGTTTCGGCATTCTCGTTGCGCTGCTTCGCACTGGTTGGGCCTGGAAGATCGCGATCGATATACCGAACCAGCGTTCTTTGCATACACGGCCGGTGCCGCGCATCGGAGGCTGGGGCGTATTGCCCGCTTCATTGCTGCTGATCGCATTCGAAGCCCCCGCATTGCGTGCGTTCGCTGCCGGCGCCGTGTTGCTGGGCGTCGTCTCGCTGATTGATGACCGACGCGGACTGCCGGCGCGCGTGCGCTTCGCCGCACATATCCTGGTGGCGGCTGCGGCAGTTGCACTTGCGTCAGTAGACATCAGTTGGTGGCTCGCGGCGGCCGCGGTCATCGCAATCGTCTGGCTCGTCAACCTGTTCAACTTTATGGACGGTTCGAACGGCCTCGCGGGAGGGATGGCCGTGTTCGGCTTTGGAACCTACGCGGTGGCTGCCGTGCCGGCGCAACCGCAACTGGCGCTTGCCGCGGCGGTGATCGCAGGTGCGGCGTTCGGGTTTCTGATACTCAACTTCAAGCCGGCGAGGATTTTTCTGGGTGATGTCGGTTCAGTCCCGCTTGGGTTCTTCTCGGGCGCGCTCGGCTTCTGGGGTTGGCAGCATGGCGCATGGCCGATATGGTTTCCCGCGCTGGCTTTCGCGCCGTTTATCGCCGATTCGACCGTCACATTGCTACGCCGTCTAGCGCGCGGAGAGAAGGTCTGGGAGGCGCACCGCGAACACTACTATCAACGGCTCGTTCGCTTGAACGGCACGCATGTGCAGGTCGCGCTGCTCTATTACTGGCTGATGCTGGTCGGATCATCGATCGCACTGATGGCGTTGAATTTGCCGGAAGTGCTTCAATGGGTGATGGTCGCAGTCTGGTATGGCGTGCTGGCGCTCGTCGGTTGGACCATCGACAGGCGCTGGCAAGGTTTTATGCGCGCGCAGCGTGACAGCGGCGGCAGCTAGGACCGCCGCCCCTTGCGCACCACCATCCACCGCGGCGACTTAAACCGCACAATACTCACATACAGCCAAACATAAGTCGCCGCAAACACGACCACAAAGCAGAACAGATGCACCGTGTGCCGCCAGAACAGCGTCGCCGGAATCACCGCAATCAGGCAAAGCAACCACAAATACGGCGACGTCAGCGAATTCCTCTGCGTCAATTCACGCGCAGTCTTCACCCCCACCGCCCAGCGCATCAACCGCTTGTACACCAGCATATGCAGATGCACGCCATCCGGAATCCCGGGCGAAATCCCGCGAATAAACTTCTTCCGGTAGATCGAAAAGCACGTCTCGAAGATCGGATACATAAACAGCAGCACCGGATACCACGCTGACACATCGCGATTACGCATTACCAGCATGATCGATAGCTCGGCAAGCATAAACCCGATGAAATACGCGCCGCCGTCGCCTAAAAAGATCAACCCCGCCGGGAAGTTCCAGATAAAGAAGCCCAGCACCGCGCCCATCATGATCAGCGACGCGGACAGCACGATCGGGTCATGTACCTGGAACGCGACGTAACCGAGCGACGCGAACATCATCATCGCGACCATCGACGCGAGCCCGTTGAACCCGTCGATGATATTGATCGCATTGGCAAGCGCGGCCACAGCAAGCACGGTAACGACAAACGAAATCGCCGCATACGTCAGCAGAAAATCAAGCGGCGGCACGCTGATCCGCGTCACCGCGATACCGAGAAGAAGGTAAGCAAGCGCGGCGGCCGCCATCGTGCAGAGCAGGCGCGTCAGTGGCGAAACACGCTTGGTCATATCCTCGACAAGCCCAGCGCCGAAAGCAGGCAGCCCGCACGCAACGAGAAACAGAATGCCCGTCGATACCGCCGGATACGCGTAGTGCAACTCCGCAGCCGATACAACCAGACCGATCAGAATCCCCAATCCGCCGACACGCGGCACCGGCCGCGCATGGAATTTCTGTGCGCCATCCAGATCCGTGTCCAGCGAGAACCGTTCATGCAGATGCGCATAGCGCACGATCAGCAGCGTGATCAGCAGGGAAACGATAAATCCGAGCGCAAAGCTAAGCATGGAAAGGGACGGGAAAGGTCGGTGGGCGCACGAAACACGCGATTATACAAATGATCTATCGCGCATCCGCGCAGCGCCTCATGGATTCTCCCTATCAGCCATCGCGGCCGTGTTGCCGTTAAGACGAGCGCGGAGATTCCAACACACATCCGCCATCATGAACCGGAGACTTCATGCTTAATCAGATAACAATCCGCGGGGGACTGACCTTCATCATCGTGCTATTCGTCGCGCTGCTGCTGACGGTAATCGGCGTCGGCTATGGTGCGCTGAAGGAGGCCAACGACGGTCTGCGCGATGCACAGCATGACTCGGTATCGCTCGCGTCGTTGAACGCGAGTTCGGAGAAGCTGCTGCAGGTGCGGCTAGCGCTTGGCAGCTACGAGACGCTCTTCAGCGTCGGCAAGGCGACTGAAGAGATGCTCAATGCCGCGCACAAGCTACTCGCCGATTCGAACAAAGACTTCCAGGCCTACGCGGACGGCCCATTCGACAGCGATGCGGAACGCGCGCTGGTTCAGGAAGCCGCGAAAGCGCGCGCGGCACTGGTTGCCGACGCGCTCGAGCCCGAGCACAAGGCGCTCGTCGATAACGACTTCAACACGTTCCGCACGATCCAGGGCGAAACAGCGGACCGCTATTACGCGCCTTATGCAAAGGCAATCGCCGCGCTACAACGCCTGCAGGCTGACAACCAGCAACGCGAATCGCAAGCGGCTGCACGTCGCTTCCAGATCTCGGGCTTCGCGTTCGGCGCGGTGGGGCTTGCGGCGATCGTGATCGGCGTACTGGCGCGCGTGGCGATGTCGATTGCCCTCGTGCGCCCGATCGAGCGGACCATCGCGCACTTCCGCAGTATCGCGGCCGGTGATCTGACGGTCGGCGTCGTCAGCCGGTCGCGCAACGAAATGGGCCAATTGTTGGCCGCGCTCGCGCAGATGCGTGACGGGCTCGCGAACACGGTCGCCGGTGTCCGAAGCAGCAGCAATGCAATCGCACACGGCGTCACCGAAATCGCGGCAGGCAATCTCGATCTGTCGAACCGCACCGGACAGCAGGCTGCCGCGCTCGAACGCACTGCGGCGAGTATCGAGCAAATGTCGTCGACGGTCAGGCAGAACGCGGACAACGCGAAAGAAGCGAACCGGCTCGCGCAAGGTGCGCTGGAGACCGTAAGCCATGGCGCGGAGGTCGTGAATCGCGTGATCGACACGATGAACGACATCACCGGTTCGTCGCGCAGGGTGACGGAAATCACTGGCGTGATCGAAGGCATCGCGTTTCAGACAAACATCCTGGCGCTGAATGCGGCCGTCGAAGCGGCGCGCGCGGGCGAAGAAGGGCGCGGTTTCTCGGTGGTCGCCGCTGAGGTTCGTACGCTCGCGCAACGTTCAGCGACCGCGGCGAAGGAGATCAAGGAACTGCTCGGTGAGTCGGCGGCGCAGGTTGAACTGGGTGCGTCGCTGGTCACGCAGGCGGGCGGCACGATGTCGGACGCGCGGCAGGCCGTCGAGCGCATGACCGGCATCATGGGCGACATCGAGTCCGCCGCCGGCGCGCAACGCGCGCGCATCGAGCAGGTGAATCACGAAATCGCGCAGATCGATCAGGTGACGCAGAATAATGCGACGCTGGTGGAGGAGGCAGCTGCGGCGGCACGGTCGCTTGAGGAGCAGACGGATGCGTTGCGGGAGGCGGTGGCGGTGTTCAGGTTGGATGCGGGCGCGGCGGACATCGGCCAGTTCAAACCGCATGACGCGTCGCCGCGCTCAGGCGCTCGGACGCTCGCGGGAGACGCTCTCGCGCCGGCTGTGCATCCGGCGCTTGCTAACGTTTGAAGTTCGTGTTGAGCGGGCAAAGCTGGTAGATTTCCCGCTCGCTCCCGATGTAGGTAGCGTAACGCTCGCAGGTTAGCGATTGTAGCGACATTCCGTGGTTCTTCAGAACATCGTCGATCCGCGTTGCTTCTGCGATGTTTTGCGGCGTCATGTCGCGCTTGTCGTCGGCGCGTAGTCCGAGGTGACAGCTGCCGTCGGCATTGTCCTCGACCGTCGCGTGCAAATGCAGTCGCTCGATCACTCGGTGCACCGTTGAGCAACTGCTCTTCGAATTTAGTAAGCCGAATTGCCTCAATATCGCATCTGACTTTGCGACATTCCTCGCGCGCCAGTTCTCATGACCCTCAACGAGAACAAACGCGGGGCCGCCGCGCCGTTCGATCAACGATTTGACTTTTTCGTCGTAAAGCGGAGTGGTCGGGAAATTGCTGTCGATCTTCGCGAAAGCGACGTTTGGTGGATAAAACGTCGCAAGCCAACCCGAACCGGATGCACCGCCGACAATCAAAATCGTCGTTCGCTCCGGCTCGTTGAGTGTCGGCGTTTCCGCGCGGAATGCGCGCCATGCCCATCGTTCGTGGCCGAAAGTCGGCGCGCCGCCGAGCACGACCACCAGTGAGGCGACGGCAAGCGCAACGCCTGCGATGCGCTTGCCTGTCAGCGCAACGGTCTTGGCCGCGCGCTCGTGAGCTGCATTCGGCAGCAGATCGTCGAGGACGATGTACAGCGCGAGCGGCGTGAGCATCTCCATCGGCACCGTGTACCGATAGATGCAGAACATCTTGAGCCAGACCACGTAACCGACGCAGATATAGACGAGTACGAATGCTCGCTTCGCGTCGATGCGGGTGGCAGCTTGACCGGTCTTGCGGCCGCGCTGCGCGCGCCGCAGTACAACTGGCAACCAGACAATCAGGCTCGCGTACAGCAGCGCCCAAATGATCTGGTGGACGGGGAGCTCGGTCACCCTTTTCGAATTCAGCGAAAAGACGAACGGCCACAACAGAGTTTCGATCCAACTGGTCGGAAACCAGCGCATGTCGGCGACTGCCATCGGACGGACCAGTTCGTTCGGGAATACGTTGCTGAACTGCGGAAATACCGGGTTGTGAAACACTTCCCACATCTTCGCGAACCAGTAACCGCCGGTTGCGGCGATTCCCGCCAGCACGCCAAGCCCAACGAAGAAGCTCGCCCGCAACCGCGCGATGAAGCGGCCCGGCAGAGTGAAGCACGCTGCGCAGATTGCAATCGGATAGACCGCATTAGTGAGCTTGAGACCCGCTGCGCAGCCGGCGAGCAGGCCCGCCGCGAACGCATATGCGAATCCGCGGGCGGACAGCACCCGCAACTGCTGCCAGCGATTCAAAATCAACGCGACGGCTGCGAGCACGAATAGTGCTGTCGTGTCATCGCCCATCGAATTGCCAATGCCGACGAGAAAATTCGCGGTCAGGCAGCCGGCGACGGCGAGCAACAGCGGCGTTCGGTAGCGCTCGTTCGGTGACAGGCCGGTCAATGTCTGGCGCGCGATCTCTAGCACGAGCACGAAGCTGATTCCGTGCAGCACGCCGAGCGCGAAGCCGACGAGCGGTGCTGGCAAATGCGCATAAAGCAGCGACGGAAAGACGTCGAGAACCGGATTGAAGTACGTTTGCATGCCGCCAGGCGCGATATCGAGCCCAAGTTTGCCGTGCAGCAACGCAAACGCGTTGTACAGGTGATAGTTCAGCTGGTCCCAGTTTCGGTCCTGCCCGAGCCATAGCGAGTAAAGGCCGAATAGCAGCGGACCCGCGATGCGCGCTCGCCGCCATGCATCGGCGGTATTCAGATCGACTGCGCGCACATGGGCGAGCCAACCAGCGGCGCGATGCAACAACTTTGGCTTCGAGGCAATGGCCATGATCAGCGAGACGGTTTATAGACCCAATGACGGGCCACGAGGAAGTTAAATGAAAGCCCGGCGACGGACCCTGCGCCGACCGCGACGAGCGGCAGCAACGCATGCTTCGGCAATACTGCGATCACGGCGCAGTACGCCGCATAGTTGACGACTCCGCCGCCACACATTGCAAGCAGATAGCGGCCGCCTTCGCGCAACGGCGAGTCGTTATCCGAGGGAGTAAATGTAAATCGGCGATTGAGCTGCCACGTAGTCCAGACCGCCGCGAGAAATGACAGCACGCGGCCGATGTAATAGCCGGCCCCGAAATGAAGTGCCACATAAAGCACCGACGCGTCGACGACAAATCCCGCGGTGCCGACGATGACAAAGCGCAAAAGCTGTCTATTCATTCAATCTTGCCGGATGGCGTTTGATGGAGCCAGCACGCTCAGGTACGCAAAGTGCTTCGCTTCGGCACGACCCCGCGTGACGGTGTCGAGCACTAGCCCGCAGACCAGCAGTAGCGCGCCGAACAGCATCAGCGCCGCGCACAGTAGCGCGGTGGGCAGACGCGGCACCAGGCCCGTTTCGACATAGGTTGCAAATATCGGCAGCGCGAGCACCACCGATGCAAGCGCGCATACCGCGAAGCCAATCGAAAAGAAGAGTAGCGGTTTTTCGACCTTGAACAGGCGCAGGATGGTCAGAAGGATCCGTAAGCCATCGCGATACGTGTTGAGCTTGCTCGCCGAACCCTCGGGCCTTGATCGATAATTCGTGCCGATCTCGGCCACCGGCATGCGCAACTCGAGCGCGTGCACGGTCAGTTCCGTTTCAATTTCGAAGCCCGACGAGTGCGCCGGGAAAGACTTGACGAAGCGCTGCGAGAAAATCCGATAGCCGGACAGCATGTCCGAGAACGAATTGCCGAAGATGCGCGAGGCAAACTGCGTGAGCATTACGTTGCCGAAGCGATGCCCGCGCCGGTACGCTTGTTCTTGATTCGAGATGCGGGCGCCGACGACCATATCCAGGTCTTCATCGATCAGACGCGCAATGAACCCGGGCGCGTCAGTCGCATCATAGGTGCCGTCGCCGTCGACGAGCACATAGATGTCGGCGTCAACATCCGCGAACATCCGCCGCACGACGTTGCCCTTGCCTTGGTACGCTACACGTCGCACGGTTGCACCGGCCTGTTGTGCACGAGCGAAAGTATCGTCCGAAGAGTTGTTGTCGAAAACGTAAATGCGCGCGTCGGGCAACTGGATGGCGAATTCGCTCACGACGGCATTAATCGTCGCTTCTTCGTTGTAGCAGGGGATAAGAACGGCGACGCGGGCCGCGGAAATAGTTGTCATTGTGCTGATCGGTCGCGAAACAGCGGTTCACCGCTTGCCTAGGCTTTCAATTGAGGCGCTCGAGTCGAAGCAGACACAACACCTCCGAGCGCAACCATCTATGTTTCCCGGCAATCGTGGAAATCGGTTTCAAAAGGCCGACATTTTCTCACGAATTGTATCTGCACAGTCGTTGCATGGTGCCCTAAATTTCAGGTGTGGAACGAATTACCGCACTACATGCGAGAGACTTGAGCGTCACGTAATATCTGTTCTTATGCATAAAGCATAAGGAAGAAAATATCGTGAATCTAAGGCTCGAATCCTGGGTCGGGGAAATGCTATCCGCCGTTTGTGCCGTTCTGCTTTTCGTGACGATGTTCGATCACATGACGGCGATCAAATTCGTCGGCATCAGCCTGATTGGTGCGATCATCCTTTACCTCGTCGTTCAGTCGCTCGTTTCAGCTCCGCAAGAACTTCGATTCCCGCTATCCGTGCCGCTTGGCCTATGGGCGGGGTGGGCGCTGCTATCCGCGTTCTGGAGCGTCGACCCGCACGTGACGTTACACGCGTGGCTCGACGAGATTGCCTACCCGTTGTTGTGTTACTACGCGTTCTGGCTGCTAGGGCGCGAAGCGGTCCATCAGCGCCGGATGCAGGCCGCATCATGGCTCGCATGCGGCGCGCTCGCAGTCGTGAGCGTCATCGATTTTCATTTGCTTGACCCGTCCGCACCCAAGCCGGGCCTGCTGCACTTCTACGCACGCGTCGGCCATACGAGTACGGTCGCGCTGATGGCCATCTCCGTGTTCGCGGCGATGGCGGCAATACGCGCAACCCGGACGCTCGGCATCGTCGGCATTGTGTTTTGCGTGGTGATCGGCGCGGCGACGCTCAACCGGTTTTTCTGGGCCGCGCTGGCAGTCGTCGCCGTGATCTTGCTCTGGCCGCGCCCCGGCACCAGACAAGAGCGGCGGCGCGGCTACGTTGTGCTCGCCACGCTGCTGGTCGCTGTCGCGTGCGCGACCGTGTTCAGCAATCGTGTCCGGCTGATGACGTTCGTGCCAAATTCCGCTGCCGCGTCAGCCAACACCATGCTGGCTAAAGGAGAAGGGCAGTCCGCGACGGACAGCACCGCGCGGTCGGCGGAAGCGAATCTCGCGACAGGCTCAGCGCCGTCCACCGGTCTTTTCGAGCGCCTGCGCCACCTGACCCGTTTCGACGTCATGACGTCCACTGACGCCCGCCCGAAGATCTGGGCGTTCTACATCGGGCAGGTGCATTACCATCCGTGGCTTGGCGTCGGCTTCGGCAAGCCGCTGCCTTCGATCGCATATGGCAAGCGAATCCCCGCGTCGCTGCTCAAACTCGACGAAAACGCGGAGACGCATGCGCACAACCTGCTTCTGAACACGCTTCTGCAAACGGGCGTGATTGGCCTCGCGCTACAACTCGCGCTGTTCGCCAGCATCGCCTGGCGCTTCCTCGCGCAACCCGCAACACGCCCGTTCGTTTGCCGGGCCGGCCTCGCACTGCTACTCGGCATGTTGGCCAAAAACATGACCGACGATTTCATGTGGCAATCGACCGCGCTGATGTTCTGGGCATGCTGCGGCTGGCTGCTCGGGCAATGCGAGGCGCTGCCCACTGGGGCGCTCGTCGATGACAGAACCCGTGCTGCGGACTTCGGTTTGGGCGTTACTGCGGGCGCGCACAGTGTCCCTGATTAAAAACAGCCTTCCGCACGTTTCGTTACCCGCATCTCCACCGAATGCGCCGCGCGGGCACGACTTCGCGCGGGATATCGCTGCGGATGGCGCACACGAGCAATACTCAGGTCGCAGACAGAGGACGTGCACCTGATAAAGAGAGCAACTTTCCGAGGCTCGTAGAGGGCCGCTCTATCAGCCGATGAACAGCGTATGCGATCGACACGGCAGTCGTGAGCGTGATGCAAAGCGCGGTTATCGTCGAAAACCCAAGCGACATGAGCAAGCGAAGCAAGACATAACCGAGTATCGGATGCACAGCGTAAAGTGGATAACTGATGCGGGCGAAAAAATCAACGATTCGAATGGGTCGGAACTTGTCCCGAACGATATACGCCAAGGCAAAGACGGCGATGTTCAGCAAGTAGATATCAAGCGGCGCCGGCATGGGCGCGTTGCGGAAATTCGAAACGAATGCGATGCTATGAAACGCCAAAACAAGCGCCATGATCGAAGCGAACGCTTGCCTGTTTGTAAGCGCGCCTCGCATGTGCAGACCGAAAACCGTACCAATCAGCATGTACGGGACGAACGCAAGATCACGAATCAGTAATGCGCCGGCGGGGCCGCGTGGTTCAAAAACCGTCAAAACTACGATTAGCGCTGAAACAGCGAGAAAAGCGGCTACCCGGCGATGCATACCGAGCGCCGCAAGCGCCGCCATCACAATGTAAAACTTCAGCTCGATCGCGAGCGTCCAGTTTACAAGGTCGAAACTCTCAACGCCTTTCAGATTATTTATGAGAAGCGCATTAAGCAGAATGGTCCGCGGCGTGACGGTGAAAGGGACATCCCAGTAGCGTGATGACAGCCATGAAGCGCAGAGGCCGATGGCAAGGCATGCGATATAGGTGGGGTAGATTCTGAACGCTCGGGCCAGCAGAAAACGCCCTGCGGTCATTTTTTCAAGCGAGAAAGAGATAACGAATCCGCTGATAAGAAAGAACAGAGAAACCCCGAATGGTCCGAAATTGAACGTGCTCACCAGCGTTAAAGCCGGCGAGTTCGGACCATTAAGAATCGGGGCCATGATATGGGCTGCGATCAGGTCGCGCCATGCCCAATAGCCCCCGAAAAGATGCACAAACACGACTGATAACGCGGCGACACAGCGCAGCTGATCCGCGAATATTATTTTTTTCATGCCCAGCTTTTGATTCAACATGGAGACCGCGCATTCTATCTCTAATTGTCTGATGATGTCGGCGCGCTCTGCATAAAGCTAGACGCGGCAAAGTGAAAGCGAAGATCGTTAACGGAGAGTCAAGCCTTTACCGCTGGTCGCCGATAGCAAGAACATCAAATTAAAACCGGCCTCGCATGACGAGTGCGCACGCACTGGGGGGGGCGAGCCTGAGTTAAACGACGGCAAAGGCTGGCCTTGTTGGCGGTTGCGCAAGGCCGTGTGTGGAGAGCAGAGATGGAAAGCGCAGCAGTTGCGGAGCCTGTCAGATTTTTAGTGTGTCGAGGTCATGAGACGATAACGGAAATAACGTCCTATGACCGAAACGACAGTGACAAAGAAGAGCAAGAACCAGAAAGCGCCGAAGCTGTTCCCCGATGAACTGATCGACCAGTTGCTGGCGCAGGTACAGAACAAGGATGCCGAGTCGATTCTGGGCGAATCGGGCC
>NZ_SORE01000042.1 GCF_004366595.1 Paraburkholderia rhizosphaerae | reverse complement strand
CGCCCGATTCGCCCAGAATCGACTCGGCATCCTTGTTCTGTACCTGCGCCAGCAACTGGTCGATCACTTCATCGGGGAACAGCTTCGGCGCTTTCGGGTTCCTGCTCTTCTTGGTCACTGTTGTTTCGGTCATAGGACGTTATTTCCGTTATCGTCTCATGACCTCGACACACTAAAAATCTGACAGGCTCCTGGTGGCGTAACAGCGGCAAGCTGCTGAATAGCGTGCTGACCCTCGCATACTTCGATCGGCTGGGCGTGCCACGCCTCTCATAACCTCAACTTCCCGAACCGCCCGGTGCGGACCCGCACGCCGGGTGGTGTGGCAGGGGTACGGCCTTATGGCTGTCCCCTATGCCGATTTGAACTCCGGCGATATTCTCCACCTGCGAGTACTATTCAAAACATCCATTCAACCAAACCCGGATCGCCGATTGATCGTGCACACGGCATAAAACGATGAAACCGCAACGTCTCGTTATCGCTTTGCTCGCTTTTGCGTCGACTGCGGTCCATGCGGATGTGATCAAGGACAATCTGAACTACAGCATGACGGCGAAGTCGTCGGACACGGCCGACGCGGATTGCCGCAAATGGACCGAGGCGCCGATCCGGTTCAGCGATGGCAAATCGACGGTCGACGTCGGAAGGCTCGCGCTCGCGATGGTCGCCGACGCGGCTGCATACCATTCAGGCGGGAGCGCCTTCGCGTGGAATTCGCATGTTTGCGATCGCGGGCGGCTGGCGAGCAGGCCGTAGAGACGGGCGAATCCGACCGGCTGGTGCCGGCCCGGGAGCGCCGGAAATACGTGAGGCGGGATGGTCCCCCCGACAGGAATCGAACCTGTATCTAGCGCTTAGGAGGCACTTGTTCTATCCATTGAACTACGGGGAGAGGACCTTTGAACGGCGCAAGCAAGCCGCAGGGGCCAGAGTATAACAAAGCTGGATGGGCGGGAGATGACGTCAACCCGAATCCCGTGAAACCGTTCAAAACTCCACGACAGCAAATTCCGACTTGCTCACATCGCACAACGGGCAGCGCCAGTCGTCAGGAATCTCAGCGAAACGGGTGCCCGCTGCGATGCCTTCTTCCGGCAAACCTTCTTCCTCGCTATAAATCCAGCCGCAGATCAGGCAGACCCAGCTCTTGTATTCGACGACTTCACTCACGACGCACTCATCCACTATTCAGAACGCTTGATCCACGCGTGCGCTATTGCCTCGAAAGGGCACGCGCGCCAAACCGCCAAGTTTACCGGAAATCGCCTGGACGCCCCCGGTCATAGCGCCGCACGTCCGCATCCGCGACCACGGTTGCGCCGACAAGACCCCCATACCGCCGTGCCGCATGACGTACATTTCACCGGTGTATTCTTTACAGCGCGGCCTTTCCGTGCCCCTTGCCGCTGTATCAGGCCGCTTTCTCAAGGAGAACACGATGTTCACGAACAGATGGCTGGCCAGCGCGCTATGCGCCGGGCTGCTGCTCGCGTCGGGTGTTGCGCGGGCTGCCGGCGACGTATCGTTTATCGAACCGAAAGACGGCGCGACCGTGAGCAATCCGGTCCATGTCAGATTCGCAGTCGAAGGCATGAAAATCGCACCGGCCGGCACGATGTCCGAAGGCACCGGCCATCATCATCTGTTAATCGACGGCCAGCCGGTGCCGAAAGGCACCGTGATTCCGGTCAGCGACAAGTCGCTGCACTTCGGCAAAGGGCAGAAGGAAACGGAGCTCACTCTGCCGCCGGGCGACCACACGCTGACGCTGCAGTTCGGCGATGGCGCACACCAGTCGTACGGTCCGGACTGGAGCAAAACCATCACCATCCACGTGAAGTAATTCCACACGAAGCAACGCGCGCGAAGTCAGGCAACGGCATGCGTGGCTGCAAACATCACGCATGCCGCCCGGTACAATGAGCGTTTCGCCTCGTCGCCGTTGACCTCTCTTTCATGTCGCTTTACACCATTTCGGACGCGCAACTCGCGTTCGGCCACGTCGCGTTGCTCGATCACGCGGATTTTTCCCTCGAAGCCGGTGAGCGTGTCGGCTTGATCGGACGTAACGGCGCCGGCAAATCGTCGCTGCTGAAAATCGTCGCCGACCTCGCCAAACCCGACGACGGGCTGATCACCCGTCAACAGCATGTCGTTAGCGTCTACGTGCCGCAGGAGCCCGAGTTCGAAGCGGGCGCGTCGGTGTTCGACGCGGTCGCGGGCGGTCTCGCGCATGCGCGCGAACTGCTCGACGAATACGACCACGTCGCGCACGCGCTTGCGGACACGCCTGAAGGCCCGCAACACGACACGCTGCTCGCGCGGATGAACACGCTGCAATCGTCGCTCGACACCACCGATGCATGGAACTGGCGTACGCGCGTGTCCACGACGCTGCAGCAGATCGGCCTCGATGGCGGCGCGCAGGTCGGCGCACTGTCGGGCGGTATGCAAAAGCGCGTCGCGCTCGCGCAGGCGCTAGTCGTGCAGCCGGATGTGCTGCTGCTCGACGAACCGACCAATCACCTCGACTTCGACGGTATCCGCTGGCTCGAAGAACTGCTGCTCGGACAACGCGCGGGTCTGCTGTTTATCACGCACGATCGCGCGTTTCTCGATCGCATCGCCACGCGCATCGTCGAGCTCGATCGCGGCCGGCTGCTGTCGTATCCGGGCAACTTCTCCGCTTATCAGACGCGCAAAGCGCAGCAACTCGAAGTCGAACGCATCGAAAACGACAAGTTCGACAAGCTGCTCGCCCAGGAGGAAGTGTGGATTCGCAAAGGTGTCGAAGCGCGCCGCACGCGCAGCGTCGGCCGCATCGCGCGGCTCGTGCAGATGCGCAACGAGCGCGCCGAGCGCCGCAATGTGCAAGGCAATGTGAAGCTCGACGTCGCGCAGGGCGAAAAGTCCGGCAAGATCGTCGCGGAATTGACCGATGTGACGAAGCGCTTCGGCGCGCGCACGGTCGTCGATCACTTCTCGGCGACGCTGATGCGCGGCGACAAGATCGGTCTGGTCGGTCCGAACGGCGCGGGCAAAACGACGCTGCTCAAGCTGATTCTCGGCGAACTGCAGCCAGACGAAGGACGCGTGCGGGTCGGCACGAACCTGCAGGTCGCCTATTTCGATCAGATGCGCGCGCAACTGGATCAGGAAAAGAGCCTCGCCGACACGATCAGCCCGGGTAGCGACTGGGTCGAGATCAACGGCGCGAAGAAACACGTGATGAGCTACCTCGGCGACTTCCTGTTCGCGCCGGAGCGTGCGCGCTCGCCGGTCAAGTCATTGTCGGGCGGCGAGCGTAACCGGCTGCTTCTGGCGCGGCTGTTCGCGCGCCCGGCGAACGTGCTGGTGCTCGACGAACCCACCAACGATCTCGACATTCCGACACTCGAATTGCTTGAAGAACTGCTGACCGACTACGACGGCACCGTGCTGCTAGTCAGCCACGACCGCGCGTTTCTGGACAACGTGGTCACGTCGGTGATCGCGTCCGAAGGCGAGGGCAAGTGGCGCGAGTATGTCGGCGGCTTCACCGACTGGCAGACGCAAAGCGCGCGCTCGGAGCAGCTCGCGCAGCGCGACGCGCCGAAAGAACCGGTAAAGGAAGCAGCGTCGAAAGACAGCGCGGCCGGCCGTAATGCTCAACGCGCGGTGAAATTGTCGTACAAGGAGCAACGCGAGCTGGACGCGCTGCCCGAACGGATTGCGGCGCTGGAACGCGAGCAGAAAACCATTGGCGCGCAGCTCGAGGACGGTTCGATCTTCACAAAAGATGCGCAGGAAGGCACGCGCCTCACGCAGCGCTACGCGCAGATCGACGAGGAGTTGATGGCGGCGCTGGAGCGGTGGAATGAGTTGGAAAGTAAAGGAAAGTAACCGAAACAAGCGCGGAAAGCCGATGCGCGCAGTCGGAAACCGGCAAGAAAAATCATCAGAATGACGCGCGCGGCCTCCGCCAGATGGCCAATCCTGCCCAATCCAAATTGCCGCGCGCATCGAAATCAGTACAATACCCGCGAATCTGCTGCGGACCGTGGCAGTCCACGTGCGCGACCCCACCGCGTGCGTGGGCGCAGCGGGCGGGCCGCAACCGGGCAGGACTGCCTGTGTGTCGGGCAACCGTTCCATTCCGTTGTTTCGTTTCGCTTTTTTTGAAAATTCAACGCATTGTCCACGCAGATGTCCACAGGACTTGTGGACAACGATGAACCGACGGATCGAGCAAACCATGTCTACGAAGAAGTCAAACGCGGCAAACGCTGGGTATAGCGAAGCGTCGATCAAGGTGCTCAAAGGCCTCGAGCCGGTCAAGCAGCGGCCCGGCATGTATACGCGCACCGAGAATCCGCTGCATATCATTCAGGAAGTGATCGACAACTCGTCGGACGAAGCGCTCGGCGGCTTCGGCAAGCAGATCACCGTCACGCTGCACGCCGACCAGTCGGTCTCCGTCGACGATGACGGTCGCGGCATTCCGTTCGGCCTGCATCCCGAAGAAGGCGTACCGGTCGTCGAGATCGTGTTCACGCGGCTGCATGCGGGCGGCAAATTCGATAAAGCCGCCGGCGGCGCGTACACGTTCTCCGGCGGCCTGCACGGCGTCGGCGTGTCGGTCACCAACGCGCTGTCGACGCATCTCGATGTCACTGTCTGGCGCGACGGCAAAGTCGCCGAACTCGGTTTTTCGAACGGCGACGTCGTCAAGGCGCTGAAAGTGCGCGCCGCTGACCGTGGCGAAAAGAAGTCCGGCACGCGCGTCACCGTCGTGCCGAACCCGAAATACTTCGATTCGCCGAACCTGCCGGTCGGCGAACTGCAACGTCTGCTGCGTTCGAAGGCGGTGCTGCTGCCCGGCGTCGAAGTCGTGCTCGTCAACGAAAAAACCGGCGAGCGGCAAAGCTGGAAGTACGAAGACGGTCTGCGCGGCTATCTGCTCGAAGGCATGGCCGGCAGCGACCTGCTGATCCCGCTGTTCGAAGGCGAGCGCTACGCGGAAAGCTCGCGCTCGAACGAGGAGACCTTTGCCGAGGGCGAAGGCGCGGCCTGGGTCGTCGCATGGAGCGAGGAAGGGCCGCTCACGCGCGAGTCGTATGTGAACCTGATTCCGACGCCCGCGGGCGGCACGCACGAAGCGGGCTTGCGCGACGGCCTGTTTCAGGCGGTCAAGAGCTTTGTCGAATTGCACAACCTGCAGCCCAAAGGCGTGAAGCTGCTGGCCGAAGACGTGTTCGCACGCGTGTCGTTCGTGCTGTCGGCGAAGGTGCTCGATCCGCAGTTCCAAGGCCAGATCAAGGAGCGCCTGAATAGCCGCGACGCGGTGAAGCTGGTGTCGTCGTTCGCGCGCCCGGCGCTCGAACTGTGGTTGAACCAGCACGTCGAGCACGGCAAGAAGCTCGCCGACCTCGTGATCAAGCAGGCGCAAGCTCGCACGCGCGCGGGCCAGAAGGTCGAAAAGCGCAAGAGCTCCGGCGTCGCCGTGCTGCCGGGCAAGCTGACCGACTGCGAATCGACTGAAATCGACCGCAATGAGCTGTTTCTCGTCGAAGGCGATTCCGCCGGCGGTTCCGCGAAGATGGGCCGCGACAAGGAATTCCAGGCCATCCTGCCGTTGCGCGGCAAGGTGCTCAACACATGGGAAACCGAGCGCGATCGTCTGTTTGCGAACAACGAGGTGCACGACATCTCGGTCGCGATCGGCGTCGACCCGCACAATCCGGACGATAACGTCGATCTGTCGAACCTGCGCTACGGCAAGATCTGCATTCTGTCGGATGCGGACGTCGACGGCTCGCATATCCAGGTGTTGCTGCTCACGCTGTTCTTCAAGCACTTCCCGCAACTGATCGAACGCGGCAATGTGTACGTCGCGCGGCCGCCGTTGTTTCGCGTCGATGCGCCCGCGCGCGGCAAAAAGCCTGCTCAGAAACTGTACGCGCTCGACGACGGCGAACTCGAAGCGATTCTCGACAAGCTGCGCAAGGACGGTCTGCGCGAAACACAGTGGACCATCAGCCGCTTCAAAGGCCTGGGCGAAATGAGCGCCGAGCAGCTGTGGGACACGACGATGAACCCGGATACACGGCGTTTGTCGCCGGTGGCGCTCGGCGAACTCGACTTCGATGCGACCGTCGCGCGCATGACGATGCTGATGGGCAAGGGTGAAGCGGCGTCGCGGCGCAGCTGGCTCGAAGAAAAGGGCAATGAGGTCGAAGCGGATATTTGAGCTTGATTGAGATTGATGCAAAGTCGCGCGCACGCCGCGTGAAAAAAAGCCGGCGAGTCCGATGACGAAGCGGATGACAACGCAACTGGGCAACGCGGACAACCAGGCGAACGACGCCACGCACGGCTACAACAGACACGGAACATAGATGGAAGACAACACTCCCGATCTATTCGAGCAGGAGCCTCCCCCGGGCGATTCGTTAACCCTCGGTCACTATGCGGAGCAGGCGTATCTCGAGTACGCGGTCAGCGTCGTCAAAGGCCGCGCGCTGCCCGACGTCTGCGACGGGCAAAAGCCCGTGCAGCGCCGCATCCTGTACGCGATGAACGAGATGGGCCTGTCCGACAACGCGAAGCCGGTGAAGTCGGCGCGCGTGGTCGGCGACGTGCTCGGCAAGTATCACCCGCACGGCGACCAGTCCGCGTACGACGCGCTGGTGCGTCTCGCGCAGGACTTCTCGATGCGCTACCCGCTGATCGACGGCCAGGGCAACTTCGGCTCGCGCGACGGCGACGGCGCCGCGGCGATGCGCTACACCGAAGCGCGCCTCACGCCGATCGCGAAACTGCTGCTCGATGAAATCGACCAGGGCACGGTCGATTTCATGCCGAACTACGACGGCTCGTTCGAAGAACCGAAGTTGCTGCCCGCGCGGCTGCCATTCGTGCTGCTCAATGGCGCGTCGGGCATTGCGGTCGGCCTCGCCACCGAGATTCCGTCGCACAACCTGCGCGAAGTCGCGGCGGCCGCGGTTGCGATGATCCGTCATCCGAAGATCACGCACGCGGAGCTGATGCAGCATCTGCCGGGGCCGGACTTCCCGGGCGGCGGCCAGATCATTTCGAGCGAAGCCGAGATCTCGGCCGCGTACGAAGCCGGCCGCGGCAGCCTGAAAGTGCGCGCGCGCTGGAAAATCGAAGAGCTCGCGCGCGGCCAGTGGCAGCTCGTAATCAACGAACTGCCGCCGAACACGTCGTGCCAGAAAGTGCTCGAGGAAATCGAGGAGCAGACGAACCCGAAGATCAAGCTCGGCAAGAAGTCGCTCACGCCCGAACAGCTGCAGACCAGGCAGACGCTGCTCGGGCTGCTCGACGCGGTACGCGACGAATCCGGCAAGGACGCGCCGGTACGCCTCGTGTTCGAGCCGAAGTCGAGCCGCATCGATCAGACCGAATTCGTCAACACGCTGCTCGCGCATACGAGTCTCGAATCGAATGCGCCGCTGAATCTGGTGATGGTCGGCGCCGACGGCCGGCCGCGGCAGAAGGGCATCAGCGAGATCCTGCACGAGTGGGTCGGCTTCCGTTTCACCACGGTCACGCGGCGCACACAGTTCCGGCTCGGCAAGGTCAACGACCGCATCCATATTCTCGAAGGCCGGATGATCGTCTTCCTGAATCTGGACGAAGTGATCCGGATCATCCGCGAGTCCGACGAGCCGAAGGCCGCGCTGATCGAAGCGTTCAAGCTGTCGGAGCGCCAGGCGGACGACATCCTCGATATCCGGCTGCGTCAGTTGGCGCGGCTCGAAAAGATCAAGATCGAGAAAGAACTGGCCGAACTGCGCGACGAAAAAGCGAAGCTCGAAGAACTGCTCGGCAGCGAAAGCGCGATGAAGCGCTTGTTGATCAAGGAAATCGAAGCCGACGCGAAGCAGGTCGGCGACGAGCGCCGCACGCTGATCCAGCAGGACAAGCGCGCGACCTTCGAAGCGCGCGTGGTCGACGAGCCGGTGACCGTGGTCGTGTCGCAAAAGGGCTGGGTGCGTGCGTTGAAGGGGCACGGGCTCGATCCGGCCGGCTTCACGTTCAAGGCGGGCGACGGGCTTTATGCGGCGTTCCAGTGCCGCACACCCGATACGCTGGTCGCGTGGGGCAGCAACGGACGCGTCTATTCGGTCGCGGTGAGCCAGTTGCCGGGCGGACGCGGCGACGGCGTGCCGGTCACGACGATGATCGAACTCGAATCGGGCACGCACTTGATGCACTACTACGCGGCGACCGGCGACCAGGCGCTGCTGCTCGCGTCGAGCAACGGCTTCGGCTTTATCGCGAAGCTCGGCGATATGGTGAGCCGCGTGAAGGCGGGCAAGTCGTTTATGACGATCGACGAAGGCGCGAGCCCGCTCGTGCCGATGCCGATGCTGCCGGATGCGACGCAGGTCGCTTGCCTGTCGAGCACGGGGCGCATGCTCGTGTTCGGTCTCGACGAGATGAAGACGCTGTCGGGCGGCGGCCGGGGCGTCACGCTGATGGGGCTCGATGCGAACGAAACGCTTGCGCAGGCGCTGGCGATCGGCAAAGCGGGTGTCGTGCTGATCGGCACGGGACGTGGCGGCAAGCCGGGCGAGGAAGTGCTGGCCGGGCGCGCGCTCGCGGCGCATGTCGGCAAGCGCGCACGCAAGGGACACAAGCCGGATACGAAGCTTAAGGTCATCGCGTTGCGGCCGGCGATCGACGGCTAACGCGGGCGGAAAGGGCGGCGGGGCGCCCGGATCGGAGCGGGATGCGGATGCGGCGGACATCGCAATCCCATCGCGCGATGAACTGCGCAGCACGTAGGCGGTCGAACGCGCAATCTGGCGGTTGTGCCGCACCGATACGACAAAGGAAAACGAATGACTAAAGCGATCGAAATCGCGCTCTTTCTCCACCTGCTCGGCGTCGCCGTCTGGATCGGCGGCATGGTGTTCGCGAATTTCTGCCTGCGGCCGGCGCTCGGCGATCTGTCGCCGCAGTTGCGGTTGCCGTTGTGGGAGTCCGTCTTCTCGCGGTTCTTCAACTGGGTCGGCGTGTCCGTGATCGTGATCCTGCTGTCCGGCGGCTTCCTGCTTTCGCAGTACGGCGGCGCGCATGCGTCGTGGCAGCTGCATACGATGGCAGGCCTTGGCATCGTGATGATGCTGATCTTCGGGCACCTGCGCTTTGCGGTGTTTCCTCGCATTCGCCGCGCCGTGCAGGCGCAGAAGTGGCCGGACGGCGCGCGTGCGGTCGCGACCGTGCGGCGCCTCGTGATCGTCAATCTGGTGCTGGGGGTGGTGACGATCGGCGTCGCGGTGATGTCGCGCGGGTTTTAAAAGCGCGTCGCACGAGCGTCAATCCGACGGGTCCAGTTGCGCGAGCAGCAAGCGCCGCGCGTTGCCAAGCAGTGACGGCACGGGCTCGGCGCTGACATTGGTCATGCACAGCAAGCCATCGACACTCGCAACCGAGATGCTCTGCGTATGCGGCGCGCCATGCATCGCGACCGGCGTCACCCATTTGATGCGCAAGCGCCCGTATTCCAACGGAATGGACAACTGCCCATAGTTGTCGACTCTCAACGTCGGCGCCCGCTGGCGGCTGCCTATCACGAGCCGGTCCGGGTCGGCGCCGGCCGAGATCATATCGAGCACCGGCCACGAAAAGCCGCCGGCGGACTCGGCGTGAGTCGTGCGCATCGCGAGGTTCTGCGTGACGGTGCGTGCCAGGTCCCAGAACGATGAAATCGTGGAAGGATCGAGCTCCGTGCAGCGCTGCTCCGGAAACAGGCCAAGTTGCTCGTTCGCGCCAAACAGCGCACGCGTGTCGATCGAACTCGAGCAACGGATCGTATTGTCTCGCCATGATCGCGATAGCGCGCGTCCGGCGAGCATCACGGCTGCGCACAACGTGCCGTGCACGGTCGCGTGCTGATTGCGCGCGACGCGTTCCACCAACGATGTCACCGACGGTTCGAGCCAGATCTGCTGGAGCAGCGGTTGCTCGTCGTCCGCGGCAAGCGACGCGTCGGCGAGCGGTTCCGATCCGCGCCGTTCAGCTTGACGTTGATCAACATCGCGATTGCGCGCAATCCGCGGCAGCATGGCGAACGCATACTGGTCGCTCATACGCAGCCCGAGCAGTTGATCGTGCGACGGCGGCATCGCACAGGGATCGCCCAGCGCTTCACCGGCCAGCGCGCGCAACAGGTCGCGAATCAGCAGGATCAGCGAAGTGCCGTCGAGCGCCGCGTGATCGGCACCGAGCACGAGTGTCGTGCGATCGCGGCCGTAAAGGATCGACGCGCTCAGCAGCGCGCGATCGGGCGCAAAACGCGTCGCGAGTTCGGCGGAGATCAGTTCGAACAGACGCGTGCCGGACTCGCTCGGCACGACCTTCAACGCAAGCGGTGCGTCCGGTACGAACTCGAACGACGGCCGGAAGCCCGGCTTCTGACGAATCCGCGCCGATAGAATCGCGTGATGCGCTTGCAGCGCGCGAAGCGCGGCGCGCCATTGCTCGATCGTGGTTCGCCCCTGCACCTCGGCGGCCACGACCATCGTGCGTGGCAAGCGCTGCCGCAGCAGCCAGAAGTACTCTTCGAACACACCCAGCATGCGCAGCGTTTTGCCGGGTTGGATCGACGTATCGTCGCGGGTAATCGAATCGGTCATGGCGGCCCTCGTACGTTCAGGCGAGTCTCCTTTAAAACACCTGAATGGGCGACGTATTCCCCGGTTTCCTCATCACGTGATGGGTTCACGCTGAGCTTGGCGCCCGGTCAATTCAAAATCGCACGCTCACAGCGGATGCCCGGACAACAGCCACGCCGCGCACGCGAGCGCGACCGTTCCATAGACGATATAAACCGGTAATTTGAGTTTCGCGAGGCACATCCCTGAAAACAGCGCGGTCGCGAGATAGACCGGTTCGAACGGCACATGCCGCGCGATGCGCAGCACCGCGAGCGCGAGAAACGCGGTGGTGGCCGCGCGCAGCACGCGCATGCCGCGTTCAAAACGCGGATGCGCGCGCAACTGATGCAGATGCCGCTGAGCGAACACCGCGAGGCATCCGGACGGCACGAACAGCGCGAGCGTCGCGATCAGCGCGCCGGGCCAGCCGTCGATCAGATAGCCGAAGAACGGGACGACGTTCAGAAGCGGCCCGGGCGACAGCGGCGACAGCGAAAACGCCAGCGTGAAGTCGCTATCGGACAGGCCGGTCGCGGGTGTGACAAATAGCGTCTTGAGTACCGGCAATGCGGAAAAACCGCCGCCGAACAGCGTCATGCCGGCACCCGCGAGCCGCGGCCACAGCAGCGCGAGTTCGTAGCGATGCGGCAGCGGCAGCGCGAACAGCGCGACCAGCACGGTGAGCGCGGCGAGCAGCCGCCAGTCGTTCGCGGTAATCGATGTCGTGATGCGCATCCCACGCACCGAACTGCTCAGCCAGCCGGCCGCAAATGCGATGCCGAGCATCACGACATATGCGGCGGCGCTGTGCGCATAGAACAGCACGACGCAGGCCAGCACGGCCGCGCCCCATTCGAGCGGTGCGCGCACCAGTGTGCGAGTCTGCTTGTACCAGGTGAGTGCGATCAGCATCGCGAGCACGACGTTGAAGTGATTGAGCAAGGTCTGCGATGCGGCGGCGCGCACCAGCGGCGTCCGGTAGAAAATCGCGAATATGGTCATCAGCATAAAGAACGGCAACACGCTAGCGATGCCGGCGATCCATGCGCCGGCGCGGCCGCGCAATGCGTGACCCAGCTGCACCGCGACGTTGCAGCCGACCGGCCCCGGCACCATCCATGCGAGCGCGATCAGATCGGAGAATGCAACGCGCGACAATCTGGCCTCGCGCTCGACATAGTGATTCTCGAGCTGCGCCATCAGCGCGAGGCCGCCCCATGAGAGCGCGGACAGTCCGAATACGACCCGGAACAGCGTCCATAGCGGTTCGCGATCGTCACGGCGCGTCGCGTGGTCGGTCGTCATCGTTTGCATGCTGATGCGCGGCGGGCATGCGGCGGCCGCCGTCTCTCCTGTGGTTATCATCCTGACCGGCAGTATTCGCGCGTGCCTGATTGATAGGCAGGTGATGCGCAATGACGCGCGGGCGGAACTGGCCGGACTCCGAAGCGCTTACCGCGCGCCGTCTGGTAGGGCGGAGTTCAGACGGACTGGCCGCTGGTACTCGGCGCGTCGCTGGTGCTGTCGTCGTCGCTGCGTTCGCGCGATGGCTGACGCGTGCGCATCCCACATACGCCAAAACGCTCGAGCAGCGCCGGAATTCCATCGGCCGGCACCGGCCGCGAGAACAGGAAGCCTTGCGCTTCGATATGCCCGAGCGCGGCGAGCCACGCGATCTGTTCTTCGGTTTCGGTGCCTTCGACGACCACGGTCAAACCGAGCGAGCGCGCGAGATTGACGATCGCGGTCACCATCACGCAGACGCTCCGGTCGCCCGGAATGGCCTGTACGAACGAGCGGTCCACCTTCAAGGTATCGACCGAGAAACGGTTCAGATAGGACAGCGACGAGTAGCCGGTGCCGAAATCGTCGAGCGCGATGCGCACGCCGAGGCGCTTTAACGCGAAGATCTTCTCCGATACGAGGTCCGGAAATTCCATCATCGCGGTCTCGGTGATTTCGAGTTCGAGGCGGCGCGCGGGGATGCCGCTATCCTCGATCGCGCGCGCGATCGTGTCGAACAGATCGCCGCGCCAGAATTGCACCGCCGAAATATTGACCGCGAGCGACAGCGATTCATACCCTTGCTGCTGCCAGATCGCAAGCTGCCGGCACGCGGTCTGGATCACGAAGTCGCCGATCGGCACGATCAGGCCAGTCGATTCGGCGACCGGAATAAATTCATTCGCTGGTATCAGCCCATGCTGTGGGTGGTTCCAGCGCACCAGCGCCTCGAAGCCGGTGATGCAGCGGCGCGTCAGGTCGATTTTCGGCTGATAGGCGAGGAACAACTGGCCGTCGGCGAGTGCAATACGCAGTTGCTGTTCCCACTTCATCAAATGGTCGGCGCGATGCGACAACTGCGGCGAGTAGAACTGGTAGCAGTTCTTGCCTGCATCCTTGGCGCTGTACATGGCGAGATCGGCCTTTTTCAGCAGGTCGATTTCGCTTTCGTTCGCAATCGAATACAGCGCGATGCCGATACTCGCATGCAGCACGAAGGTGCTGCCGCGTACTTCGAACGGTTTCGCGAATACGGCCGACGCCGCCTCGGCCGCCGCGACCGCGCGCTCTTCGACGTCATCGCCCTTGACGATCACGACAAACTCGTCACCGCCGATACGCGACAGCGTGCCTTGGTCGGAGACCGCGTCGGCCAGGCGCGCCGCGGTCATTTGCAGCACGATATCGCCGGCGTTGTGGCCGAGCGTGTCGTTGACGGTCTTGAAGTTGTCCAGATCGATAAACAGGATCGCGAGGCGCCCGACATTCGATGTCTGCGACACTTCATGATGCAGGATTTGCAGCGTCGAATAGCGGTTGCGCAGCCCGGTCAGCAGATCGTATTCGACCAGATGCGTCATCTCGCGCTCGCGGCCGAGTAGTTTGCCGATCAGCCCGGTTGCGACCGCGAAGAAACCGAGCATCGCGAGCGAGATAAAGCTCGCCATCAGCAGATAGACGTTGCGCGTATGGTTGTAGTCGGCAAATTCTTCGGCCTGCGACAGACCGACCAGCACGCCAAGCGGATAACCATCGATATGCCGGTACGAAACGATACGCGTGACCTTGTCGATCGGATCGATGTAGGTGCCCGACACATGCTCGGAGGTCGGATACGTGCCGCTCGCGGTGAATACGCCGGAGGCGCGCTCGTCGCTGCCGGTGCGGCGCGCGAGCACGGTGCCGTTGTCGGAGATCACCGCGATCACGCCGTCGCGGCCGATCGCCGCGTTGTTATAGAAGTCGCTCGTGAAGTAGCTCGGGTCTTCGGAGACCACCACGACGCCCGCGAACGAGCCGTCCTGGTGATTGAGACGGCGCGTCATCTGCAGCGTCCAGTGGCCCGATACGCGGCCTAGCACCGGCTTGCTGATGTACAACTGATCGTCGTTCTCGTGCTCATGTACCTTGAAGTGCTCGCGGTCTGACAGATCGATCGGTTTCGGATTCGGTTCGGCGGTGTTCGCGACGAGCTTGCCGTGCTCGTCGATCAACGATACCTGCACGAGCGTCTCGCTTTGCACGACGCCTTTCTCGACTGTGCTCGCCAGATCGAAGCGGCCCGGCGATTTTTCGAACTCGTATTTGACGAAGCGCGTGATCTGGTCGACCTGATGGATCGCCTTCACCGTATGTTGTTCGAGCGCAGCGGACAGAATACCGGCCGACGCCATCGCTTCCCGATAAGTGGACTCTTTCTCAACCGACAGGCGCGCGAAGATCACGGTCCACAGCAACACGAGCACCAGCACGCCGAGCGCCGGTATCGCGAGCAACGCGCGACGGCGCGAGGCGGCCGGATCGTGCCGGTGCCTGGCTTCGCGTGCGCTGGACGGTGGGAACTGATTCATCGAATGACCGTGACCCTGTGTCTGACGGCAGTGATTATGTTTCGATCGACGACCGCGCTATAGGTACCCGGGGGGGCTGCATGCTAAGCGAAGTACCGCAATTGCTGCGGAAAGCGGCGGGGGCGTCGTGCCGAACCATCCGGTGGTCATCGGTTACGTTCGATATTACTGAATGCCTAAGGATTAAGAAAGCGTTGTGGCATCGGGTATACGCGCGCTTCCGAAGGCGCGCGCAACGTGTTCCGACAGGCTGGACGAGCTGTCCGCAGAGCCGCGTCCGGCGGGCGTTTCGACGGCTGAACGCAAGGTGTCGGAGTAACCGTTCAGCGGTCTTTCCGTGGGCACTTGCATCAATAGGACCTGCCGCTGCAATAAGTTTGTATTCCGATGCGAACTAGCCGATGCTTGTTGCATGAAACGAAAGGAGGCGACGTGGTTTGCATAGCCGGTGTCTGCTATGCGAATTCGCTATACCGGCAATACATCAATTTATTTCAATTTCGTGAAGGCCGACTGTGTGGAGTCGAAGCTCGCGACGTGCGTTGCATGCGCGGTTCGCATCATGCGGTTAATGCGGCTAATGCGGCTTACGCAGGCACCCGTACCTTACCGAGCCGGAACGTGCCGTCGACGACGGTGACCGATGCGCCGCCAATCCAGACCTTGCCGGCTGCATCGTCATAGTGAACCGCGACGTCGCCCGCGCGGCCAAGCGCGGTCCCTTGCCGGACCGTGTAGCGCTCGCCCGGCCGACGCTGCTGCGCGCTGAGCAGGCAAGCGAGCGCGGCGTTCGCGCTGCCGGTCACCGGGTCTTCCCCGACACCGAATGCGTCGCCGGTCATCAGGCAGCGCACCTCGAATGTGGCGGGGCCGTCCGCCGGATGCGGACCGTATACGGCGACACCATGCGAGTCGACCGCGTGCGCGATGTCCGCGAGCGCACGGGCATCGGGATCGAGCGCAAGGCAGGCCGCCGCCGACGCGAGCCGCACGACGAGCCACGGCGCGCCATTGTTGACACCGTATGGCGGTGCGCTGAAGTCGATTGCATCGGTGCGCAATGCGGCGGTGAGCGCCGCGTGTTGCGTGCCGGGCAACGGCGTGATGTGCGCGGGCGGCGCGGCAAACGCCCATGCTGCGGTGTGCGGCGCGTCCGCGTTATCGGTTGCGCCGAGCGGCACGAGTTCGACCAGACCGACGCCGCATTGCTGAACCAGTCGCCCTGCTTGCCGCGGACGATAGCCGCTTTCGAGCAGTGCATGCGCGGTGCCGAGTGTCGGATGGCCCGCGAATGGCAGCTCGCGCGCCGGCGTGAAGATGCGCACGCGATAGTCGGCGGCCGGATCGGTCGGTTTGCAGAGGAACGTGGTCTCCGACAGATTGGTCCAGTGCGCGATGGCCTGCATCTGTTCGCTAGCGAGGTCGTCGGCATCGAATACGACGGCAAGCGGGTTGCCCTTGAACGGCACCGACGTGAAAACGTCGACCTGTTTGAAGCGGACCGTGCGAGAGGTCATCGGGCTTTCTCGTGAAGGGCAGGGACATGCGCTGCGAGCGGCCCGCGCGCGGCCGCTTCGCATGATTTGAATTGGGGCGTCAGGCGACTTCCGCGATCAGTTCAATCTCGACACACGCGCCAAGCGGGATCTGCGCGACGCCAAACGCGGAGCGCGCATGCTTGCCACGCTCGCCAAACACGTCGACGAAGAATTCGGATGCGCCGTTGGTCACGAGATGCTGCTCGGTGAACGCGAGCGTCGAATTCACGAGGCTCATCACCTTCACGATGCGCGTCACGCGGTTCAGATCGCCGACATGCGCGTGAAGCGTGGCGATCAGGTCGATTGCGATCGAACGCGCGGCGGCTTTGCCCTGTTCGGTCGTCAGGTTATCGCCGAGCTTGCCGACAAACGGCTTGCCGTCTTTCTTCGCGATATGGCCCGACAGATACACGGTGTTGCCGCTTTGCGCGCTCATCACATAGGCGGCGGCCGGTGCGCCGGCGGTCGGCAATTCGACGCCGAGTTCCTTCAGTTTGTCGTATACGTTTGCTTGAGCCATGACGAATCCTTTCGGCAAGTGGAAAAGGTGAATGGTAGCGCCGCCGGTTGCCGGGCGGCGCGGATGCGATTCCGGCGCGCTTTCAGATGCGTGCGCGTATCAGCGCCGCGAGGCGCGCGATCCCGGCATCGATTTTTTCGGGTGGCACGGTGACGAACGACAGGCGCAGCGTATTGCGCTGCGCTTCGTTCGCGAAGAACGGCGCGCCCGGCACGAATGCGACGTTTTGCGCGACCGCGTCTTCGAGCAGCTTCATTGTATCGATCGCGGCGGGCAGTTGTGCCCACACGAACATGCCGCCCTCGGGCCGATTCCACGTGACGCCTTCGGGCATATATCGCTCGAGCGCCGCGAGCATCGCCGCGCATTGCTCGCGATACAGCGCGCGAATGGTCGGCACATGCGTGTCGAGGAAGCCGTCCTTCACGACTTCGTGGACGATGCGCTGCGTGAAGCTCGGCGTATGCAGATCGGTCGCCTGCTTGGCCTGCACGAGTTTGAAGTGCAATTCTTCGGGCGCGATGATGTAGCCGACGCGCAAGCCCGGCGCGAGCACCTTCGAGAACGAACCGAGGTGCACGATGTGCTCGGGCGCCATCGACAGCAGCGTCGGCAGCGGCTCGCCGCGATAATCGAGCGCGCCGTACGGGTCATCTTCGACGACCGGGAACGCCGCGTTCTGCGCGAACGCGGCGAGCTCGCGCCGGCGCTCGAGCGGCAGCCGGCGGCCGGTCGGGTTCTGGAAATTCGGCTGCGCGTACAGCAGCCGCGCGCCGGCGGTCAGCTCGGGCGTCAACGCCGCTGGGATCAGGCCGGCGTCGTCGGTGGACAGCTGCACGTAGTGCGGCTCGTACAGCGAGAACGATTGCAACGCGCCCAGGTAGGTCGGCGTTTCGACGAGCACCGGGCTTTGCGGGCACACCAGCACTTTGCCGAGCAGATCGAGCGCTTGTTGCGAGCCGGTCGTGATCAGCACCTGGCTGGCACGGATCTGCACGTTGCCTTGCGAATAGCGCGCTGCGATCCATTCGCGCAGCGGCATGTAGCCTTCAGTGGCGCTGTATTGAAGCGCGGCCGCGGGCGCATCGCGCAAGATCCGGTCGGACGCCGCGCGCATCTGTTCCGCGGGGAACGTGACCGGCGCCGGCAAGCCGCCTGCGAACGAAATGACCTCGGGCCGTTCGGTAACCTTAAGGATTTCGCGGATGGCGGAGCTGGTGAGCTTGCGCGCGCGTTCGGACAGTTGCCACGAGCGCGCGCTCACGTTGGTCAGGTCGCTTTGGTCCATGTTGTCGCTCCTCATCGGCGAGTGTTGATGTGATTCCTGAATGATGCTGAAACCGCGCCGCGCGAAACGTGCGGATTGAAACGGTGATCATGGGTTTGCCCGGCGCAATCGCGTCGCACGTCGCGCCGGGACTTGCGCGCAGGGTCCGTTTATCCCGCGCGTACCGCGCGCGGCGCCGGATGCACGACCGCGCGGCGGCCCAGCATCACGGTCGCAATGACCGCGGCGGCGAACAGCCACGTCGACGGCGCAACGCTTTCGCCAAAGAACAGCGCCGAAAAAGCCATCGTGAAGAAGATTTGCAGCAGTTGCACCTGGCCGACCCGCGCGATGCCGCCCATCGCGAGTCCCGCGTACCACGCAAAGAAGCCGAGAAACTGCGAAAAGAACGATACGTAGCCGAACGCGAGCCAGACTCTCATGGGCACCGGCGCCGCGTGCAGCAGATGTTGATGCCATGCGAGCCACGCAACCGGCGGCACGAGAAACGGCGCGGAGACGACGAGCGCCCAGCAGATCACCTGCCAACCGCCGATCTGCTTCGCGAGGCGCGCGCCTTCCGCGTAACCGAGCGCGCCGATGCCGACTGCGACCAGCATCAGCAGATCGCCGGCCTGTAATGCACCGTGGCCCGCCTGCAGTGCAAACGCGACGACGATTGCGCTACCCGCAACCGCGCTGAGCCAGAACAGCCTGGACGGCCGCTCATGCGACAGCCACGCCGCGTAGATCGCGACGCACAGCGGCTGCAGGCCGTTGACCACCGCGCCATGCGACACCGGCACGTACTTCATCGACCACGCGGAAAATACCGGAAACGCGATGATCACACCGAGCGACACGACGCACAGGCTTTTCAACTGCGCCCAGTTCGGCAGGCGTTCGCGGCGCCATGCGAGCAGCACGCCCGCCGGCACGGATGCAACCAGCGCGCGGCCGAGGCCGTTTAACAGCGGATGCCATTCGGCGACGACGATGCGCGTCATCGGCAGCGTGAGACTGAATACCATCACGCCGACGAGGCCGAGCAGCATACCTTGGGTTTCGCGCGAATTCATGGCGTGCGGATCTCCGATCGGTGTTATCTGTTGCAACGGCGCGCGGACCGCGCCGGGACGGCTTATTTGAGCGTGCGCATACCGCTCGGTGTTTCAAATTCGGCGAGTAGCGCGGGCGTGCTGCCGGTATTGACGAGCTTGATCAGATGCGCGGCGCCGAGCCAGTCGAGTTGCGCGGCGATCACGTCGGCGCGCGGATGCATCGCGCTGAGCGACTTCAACGCAATGCCCGATTCAGGCAGGCGCGCCGACGGATGCAGCGCCGTGTCCCACTGGATCAGGCTCGGCAGGATGCCGTCGCCGGCGTTCTGCCAGCTCGGGAACGCGCCATCGTCCGGCACCGTCAGGCTCCACGTAAAATCGCCGCGTGTCATCGGCACGACCGGCGCAATTCGTTGTGGGTATTGCGCTCGCCAGCGCGCGAGGTCTTTCGGCCGTTCCACCCGCGCGACCCAGTGCGACAGGTACGGGCCATTCGCGACGCGTGCGGCGACCGCCGGATCGTCGAGCGCGAACAGGCGGGCACGCGCGGCGCCGGCCGCCGGTTCGGGCGCGTCCGGATCGACCGCGATCACCTCGAGATACGTGCCGTCCCACAGATTCAACAGCCGGTTAGCGGTGCGCATCAGCGGATGCGTACCGCCGCCGGACGGCGCGACGCCGAGCGCGTCGGCGACATATTGCGTGCCTTCGTCGAGCGTGCGGGCCGAGACGACGAGATGATCGAGGCGAAGCGAATGGACAGTCATGGTGGATCGAAAGAACAGTTGTGACGCGGCGGGGCGGACAGCAATACGTTGCGCGGTGGCGCACGTGATTGCGGTGAAATGTTCAAGAATACCCGCTCAGGTGGCGGCCGGGCTATGCGCAGCGCCGCAGCCTGGGTATTTAAAGTTTCCTCCGGTAAATCCATCGCGCAAGCGGCTGCCACGCGAACCCGGGCAACCGTCGAGGCCGGACCGGTCCCAGTTTTCGCGTCCAATGAAAGTCGAATGTAGCGTCTGCTACCAACACAGTAACGGTACAATCGCGCAGGTAGTCTTCTGTACAGTTGGAGTCACCCATGTCCGTCCCGCTCGAACAGATCCCCGCCCCGCACGACGCGTCGTCGCTGACGCTGGTCGATCAACTCGTCCAATGGGCGCGCCGCCGCATCGACGAACGCGTGTTTCGTCCCGGCATGCGCATGCCGTCGATCCGCAAGCTCGCGATTGACAAAGGCGTGTCGCGCTTTACCGTCGTCGAGGCGTACGAGCGGCTTGTCGCGCAGGGCTATCTGGATTCGCGGCGCGGTTCGGGCTTCTATGTGCGCGAACGTCTGGCCGCACCGATGCCGGGCGAGCGTCGCGCGGCGAGCGAGGCCGCGCCTGGCCCGAGCACGATCGACGTGGTCTGGCTGTTGCGCAATATGCTGCATACGTCGACGCAACCTGAACGCGGACCCGGCCTCGGTTATTTGCCGTCGCGCTGGCTGGACGGCGAACTGATCACCGGCGCGCTGCGTACGCTCGGCCGTCAAAGCGGCGCGCAGATGCTCGGCTTCGGCACGCCGCAAGGGTTTCTGCCGTTGCGCCAGCAATTGCAGACGCGGCTCGAGGAACTCGAGATCGGCGCATCGCCCGAGAGCATCGTGCTCGTGTCCGGCATCACACAAGGCATCGACCTGCTGTCGCGGCTCTATGTGCAGCCCGGTGACGCGGTGATCGTCGGCGATCCGGCATGGTTCCAGATGTTCGGACGCATCGCGTCGCAAGGCGCGCACCTGGTCGGCATGCCGTACACGCCCGAGGGCCCCGATCTCGACGCGCTCGAAACGCTCGTGCAGACCTGGCGGCCGAAAATGCTCGTGATCAATTCGGTGCTACAGAATCCGACCGGCACGTCGCTGACGGCTGCACAGGCGTTTCGCATCCTGCGTCTGGCCGAGGAGTACGACTTCATTGTCGTCGAAGACGATATCTACGGCGACCTGTGCCCGCCCGGCTATCCGGCCACGCGCCTCGCGAGTCTCGATCAGCTGAAACGCGTGATCTACATGGGCAGCTTTTCGAAGACGCTCGCGGCGAACCTGCGGGTCGGCTTTATCGCGTGCGCGCCGGAGATTGCGCAGGCGGTGGCGGACCAGAAGATGCTCGTCAACATGACGACGCCGGAACTCAACGAGCGCGTGCTGTACAAAATCCTGACCGAAGGACACTACCGGCGCCACGTCGAACGGCTGCGCGCGCGTCTGGACGGCGTGCGCGACAAGGCGTGCCGGATGCTCGAAAAGACGGGCATGCGGTTGTTCCTGACGCCCGGCGCGGGCGTGTTCGTATGGGCCGATACCGGCGTCGACGCAGATGCGCTGGCCGCCGCCGGGCACGAAGCCGGCTTCCTGCTGACGCCGGGCAGCCTCTTTTCGCCGCAGCAGTCGCCCACCACGTGGATGCGTTTTAATGTCGCGAATTGCGGCGACCCGGCGCTGCCCGCGTTCCTCGGCGAGTATATGGACAGCGTGATGCGGCGCGCGTCATGACCCCTTGAAACCCGCCGTCTAGCCCCCATTTGGGCGGGCGATCGGCGTGCGCGGCGGTGTGCGCCGCAGTATGTATCTCGACCGTGTGCCGGTCCCGCGCGCCGCATGCGCGCAGCGCATCGCTGTTCAGCGCGTGCCGGCGTTCCGCCTGAATTCCGAATCAACCCGCAACAGAGAGGACCTCCGACCATGGCACAACAGACCATGAGCTTTCAGGCAGAAGTGAAGCAGCTTCTGCATCTGATGATCCATTCGCTGTACAGCAACAAGGAAATCTTTCTGCGTGAGCTGATTTCGAACGCATCCGATGCCGCCGACAAACTGCGCTTCGAAGCGATCGAGAACAATGGGCTGTACGAGAACGATCCGAACCTGCGCATTCGCGTGTCGTACGACAAGGCCGCGCGTACGGTGACGATCGACGACAACGGCATCGGCATGAGCCGCGACGAAGCGATCTCGAACCTCGGCACGATTGCGCGCTCGGGTACGAAGGAGTTCTTCGGCAAGCTGTCGGGCGACCAGCAGAAGGATGCGGCGCTGATCGGCCAGTTCGGCGTGGGCTTTTATTCGGGCTTTATCGTCGCGGACAAGATCACCGTCGAAACGCGCCGTGCGGGCTTGCCCGCGTCGGAAGGCGTGCGTTGGGAAAGCGCGGGAGAGGGCGATTTCGCGGTCGATACGATCGAGCGCGCGCAGCGTGGCACGACGATCACGCTGCATCTGCGTGCCGACGAGGACGACTTGCTGTCGTCGTACCGGTTGAAGTCGATCATCCAGAAGTACTCGGATCACGTCGCACTGCCGATCCTGATGCAAAAGGAAGAGTGGGACGCGGAAAAGAGCGAGATGGTCACGAAGGACGAAGACGAGACCGTCAACCAGGCGAGCGCATTGTGGACGCGCGCGAAGAGCGACATCACCGACGAGCAGTACAAGCAGTTCTACCAGCACCTGTCGCACGATCATCAGGACCCGCTGACGTGGACGCACAATCGCGTCGAAGGCCGCAGCGAGTATACGCAGCTACTGTATGTGCCCGCGCATGCGCCATTCGACCTGTGGAATCGCGAGCAGCGCGGCGGACTCAAGCTGTACGTGAAGCGCGTGTTCATCATGGACGACGCCGAGCAATTGCTGCCGGTGTATTTGCGTTTCGTGAAGGGCGTGGTCGATTCGAGCGATTTGCCACTGAACGTGTCGCGCGAACTGCTGCAGGAAAGCCGCGACGTGAAGTCGATCCGCGAAGGCGTGACCAAGCGTGCGCTGTCGATGCTCGAGGACGTCGCGAATCTTGAAGCCGATGGGGAAACCGACGCGGACAAGCAGAAGTACGCGGCGTTCTGGAAGGAGTTTGGCCAGGTCCTTAAGGAAGGCGTCGGCGAAGACTTCGCGAACAAGGACCGCATTGCGAAGCTGCTGCGCTTCGCATCGACGCACAACGATACCGACGAGCAGAACGTGTCGCTGGCCGCGTATGTCGCGCGGATGAAGCCGGAGCAATCGAAGATCTACTACGTGACGGCAGATACGTGGCAGGCCGCGAAGAATAGCCCGCACCTCGAAGTGTTCCGCAAGAAGGGCGTCGAAGTGCTGCTGTTGACGGACCGCGTCGACGAATGGATGCTGTCGTTCCTTAACGAGTTCGACGGCAAGCCGCTCGCCAGCGTCGCGCGCGGCGACCTCGATCTGGGTCAGTTGAATGACGAGGAAAAGCAGGCGCAGGAGAAAGTCGGTGAAGAGCTGAAGCCGCTCGTCGAGCGGATGAAAGAAGCGCTGAAGGACAAGGCGAAAGACGTGCGCCTGACGTTCCGCCTGACCGACTCGCCGTCGTGCCTCGTCGCCGACGAAAACGATATGAGCGGCTACCTGCAGCGTATGTTGAAGGCTGCCGGGCAGAAGGCGCCGGCCATGCAGCCGATTCTCGAAGTGAACCCGGAGCATCCGCTCGTGAAGGGCCTGCATACCGATAGCGCGAACTTCGACGACTGGGCGCATCTGCTGTTCGACCAGGCATTGCTGGCCGAAGGCGGCGCGCTCGAAGACCCGGCGAGTTTTGTGAAGCGGACTAATGCGTTGCTGCTTGCGCGTGCGGGCTGAACCGGCGGGCTGAACCGCGTCGATTTGGCCGTGCTGTGATCGCGTGGTTCTGAAGTCTGAAAATGCGCTGCTTAGGCAGCGCATTTTTTATTGGTTGATCAAAAGACGCGAGACGGCCTGCCGGCTCACCGTGCCGGAGCGCGTTCGTTGATATTGCGCACCTGCGAAAGGACGGACCCCGCGAGTTCCTTCGCTTCATGGCATGCGTGCGCATCGGCTAGCACCTTCGAGGCTATCTTTCCGATTGCCGTACTCGTGTGCTTTGAAGTGTGATGCTGTGCAAGCGCCGATCCGGCGAGTTCTTTTTCGATCGGAGAGGCATTGAGTTTCGCGAGTATCACAGCGGCGAGATGCGCGATCCGATCCGATGTTTCTTTCGAATTCTTAATCAATTTCTACTCCGTTAAGATTTTTTGTGATTAACGAGATGAAGTTCAATTGGCCAGATTGAACGACCGGTTAAGTATGGTTTACTAACTAAAAATTTTCAACGAAACTATGTCGTTCGTATTGGTGTGCGTGGCGTGGGAATCTGGCTGTCTGTTTGATTTGAAGTGAGGGTGTTTTAGATGTTGCAAACGCTGTCTGTGCAGGGCACGGAGCCTTTGCGGGTGGTTTGCGAGACGCTGCGCGAACGAGGCTTCGATGCGGCCGAAGCGTGCGCAAGAGCGCTGGTGGCGGACGGTGCGTCGCCGCAGCTCCATGCCGACCTTTGTGCGAGCGCGGGGCGTTTCGAGCATGCGTACCACAGTGCGTCCGCGGCGAACGCGGAAGCGTATCCCGCCGATCGCTTCGTGAGGCTCGCGCTATTCGCCGATCTCAACGGCCATCATGCGGTGGCCGCCGCGGCCGGCGCGCGGGCGATTGACATGGCGCCGCCGGAACGGTCGATCGCATGGATTGCGTGGATCATCGCGCAATGCGGCGCACCAGCAGCGGCGATTCACCTGCTGCACGCTTATGAAAAGCGAGTGCCTAACGATGCGCGAGCAGCGTGGTGGTTCGCGCAGGTGCTTGCCTCGGTGCACGGCGAAAGTGCCGCGGCAGAGCGCCGCGACGCGGTACTGCGTGCCTATGCGCTCGATCCGGACCTCCATCCTGCACTGCCACTGCACGCTGCGCTCGCGTTGCGCGAACGGCGCGACTGGGACTCGGTCATGCAAGTCGCGCGCCGTGCACTGTCGCGCAATCCGGCGGACGCGGAACTCGCCTGGCAACTGAGCCATGCGCAATGGCAGTTGGGCGATGCGCGGCAGGCGGAAGCGACGATGCGCGTGGTCGACGCGTCTGTGCCCGGTAACGCGGCGGTACAGGCTGCAATCGGCATGTATCTGGCGGAGCAAGCGCGCTATGGCGATAGCGAAGCCGCGTTGCGGGCGTCGCTCGCGCTTGACCCTGCCTGCGTCGAGGCGGCCGTCGATCTCGCTGAACTCGAACTGCGGCGGGACGACTGGGCGAGCGCATGGCCGCGTTACGAAGCGCGGCTTGCTCGCACCGACCGTGAAGCGCGCAACATCGTCAATGTGATGGCCGGGCACTACCCGCGATGGCGCGGCGAGCCGTTGTTCGGCAAGACGCTGGTGGTGCATAGCGAGCAGGGCAACGGCGACGATCTCCAGATGGTGCGCTTTCTGCCGCGGCTCGCCGCGCGGGTGCGCGACGAAGGCGGGCGTGTGGTGCTGGCCTGCCGGCGTCCGTTGCACCCGCTGTTCGCGCGATTCATCGAGCCGTGCGTCGCGATCGAAGACGGCTTGCCGGGCGACGCGCACTACGCGTTGCCGATGATGAGCGTGCCGTTCGCGATCGGCTTGCAGCCGGAGCAGGTGAGTGGCGCCGCGTATCTGCACGCTGACGAAAACCCGCGCGCGTTGTGGCGCGATCTCGTTCGCGCGCAGGCGCGCTCACGCGCTTGCGCGGGCGAACCCCTGCTGCATGCAGGGCTCGTCTGGTCGGGCAGCCCGACGCATCGGCGCGACGCGCAGCGGTCGATTCCGCTCGAAGCGTTACTGCCGCTGCGGTCGTTGAAGGACGTGATGTTTCACCCGCTAACGCCTGGTAAGGAAGTCGAAACCGAAACGCTGGCGCAACTCGGTTTCAGCGTGTGCAACCTGACTGGGCATTATCGACAAGGCTTCGACGATGTTGCCGCGCACGTCGCGGCGCTCGACGTCGTGGTGACCATCGACAGCGCGCCGTTGCATCTCGCGGGTGCGTTGGGGCGTCCGGTGCTCGCGATGCTCGACCATGTGTCGCATTGGTGCTGGGGTATCGGCGAAACGCAGCGCTGGTATGACTCGGTCGAACTGTTCCGGCAGCCGGCTCCGGGCGCATGGGCGCCGGTGGTCGAGCGGATAACCGGGCGGCTTGCGGACGGTCGGTATTCTGCGCGGCATCAGCGAACAGAAACGGTCAGATAACGGAGCGTATGCGCACATAACCTGTTCTTCAGCCGGACCGCGAGTGTGTGCGGTTCAGCACGGTGAATTTGACCTTGTCACATGGGAACAGGAGAACGAAATGCCGATTACCGTTGCGGGAGATGACCTTAACCTCAAGTCGGTCGATTGGGACCATCTGCTCACCGAGCATGGGCTGGCAGGCTGCGGCGCCGCGATGGCGAACGGCTGGCAGCGCAAATCGAAGTGGTTTGCGGCCGGCGACGATGATGCTATCAAGCAGGAGGTCCATGACGCGTTTGACGAATTCCGGCAACAAGCGAAAGCGACGCCCACCGGCACCGTCACGTTGGCGCAGGACGCTAACCTTCGGTCCGTCAGGGATGTCAACGTTGGAAAACCGATCGGATCCGGTGTCAACGGGAATAGCACTTCAACCGTGAGACTGGTCATGGAAGTCAAGCACTCGGGCGATACGCACATCGTCACGGCCTTTCCGTACTGAAGCGGGAGTGTTCCGGATGGTTCTGGCGGGAATGGGGTACTGAGGCCACAACGTCGGCGACGGCCGCCGGCCTCACTGCGCCGGCTTGCCTCGCACCCTATAATCGGGTGCATGTCTATCCGTTTCGATCCTGCCGACGCGCATTGGCGCGTCGCTCCGCTTCCCGGTTTCACTTCCGACCAGAAAGACTGGCTGACGCGCGGCGGCTCGCTGACCGCGCACTTGCGCACGCTCGGCGCCGTTGCGGTGCGTGTGACGCGCGAAGCCGTGACGGTGCCCTGGGCGGATGAAGATCGCGCACTGGACATCGCACCGCGCGCGCCGGTGTGGGTGCGCGAGGTAGTGTTGTCGGTGGACGGCACGCCGTTCGTCGCAGCGCATAGCGTCGCGCCGGTTGCCGCGAGCGCCGGCGTCTGGCAGGCCATACGGCGGCTGCGCACGCGCCCGCTTGCCGAACTGCTGTATAGCGATAGCAGCGTTGCGCGCTCGTCGCTAGTGAGTCGGCGATTGACGGCGAGACATCCACTGTTTCGGCTGGCCGCGCGTGAGATCGATCGCTGCAACGAGGGCAATCCGCATACGCTGGTCGCGCGCCGCTCGGTGTTCGAGCGGCATGGTGCGCCGTTAATGGTCACCGAATGCATGCTGCCCGCGCTGTGGGCGCGTCTTGCGGCGCGCTCGGCGGGGGCGCGGGTGGCGCAGCAGCAACGGCATATTCCGCGCGAACACGGTCGGCCGCTCGAGCATACGGCGGCGCGCTCGCATCAGGGCGGAGCACATGCTGCGGCTGGCGTGGCGCGCAGCGCGGTTCGCGAGGCCGCGAGCGGCGTAGCCATTCACCCGGATAGCGAGACAGAACGCTAATGCTGCGCGGCTTTCCACCTGTCGTCGCCGGTCACACGCATACGCTGATCCTCGGCAGCTTTCCGGGCGGGGCATCGCTTGCGGCGACGCAGTACTACGCTCATCCGCGCAACCAGTTCTGGAAACTGCTCGGTGCGGTGATCGGCGAACCGCTCGCCGAACTGGACTATCCGACTCGCCTCGAACGAGTACTCAAGCATGGAATCGGCGTCTGGGACGTGCTTGCCGCGTGCACGCGCGAAGGGAGTCTCGACGCGGCGATTCGCGACGCGACGCCGAATGATTTTGCGTCATTGCGCGAGTACGCGCCGCGCCTCAGCAAGGTCTGCTTCAATGGCAAGACTGCGGCGCGATTCGAACCGGTCATTGCCGCGGCCGGGTATCAAACCCTGGTACTCCCGTCGTCTAGCCCGGCCCATGCAGCGCTTTCGTTCGAGCAGAAGCTGTTGTCGTGGCGACGCGTGATCGACGGCTGACGAACTGATTGCAACTTTGTTCGTCATGATGTGTCGTTTGCCGCAGCTTCACCGAGCATCGACGAACTGCCAGTCCTGATACCGGCTGGCTCGCGCGAACGACGCGTTGTCCACGTCGAAGCCAGTTGTCTTCAGCGGTCTTTGCTGCGACATGCTTTGCACGCCTCGCACACCGCCCTCCGGAGAAGCGATCGACATGAACGGTTCTCCAGTGATCGGGTCCGGATAGAGTGCGCGCAGATAGCGGCGCGTCACCGGATACCGCGGATCGCGCAGCAGGTCGTCGAGTTTTTCCGGGTATCGTCGGCTGCCGACGGGTGTCGCAAGGACATATTGCCGGATAGCGTTTCGATACAGGCCGCCTATATAAAGCAGATCCGCTTCACGGGTGCGCTGGCCGGAAATCCGCATATTCTCCAGCAGCCTGCCGACCCCCAGCGTGATGAGCAGCACCATCATCAGTGTCCAGAAATACGTGACGCCTCGCTGGCGCGACAAGAACGTGCGGCGGTTCACCATGAGCGGTACTCCGACCCGTCCTGCGCTTTTCCTTGCGCTCCACTCTTCACATCGACGACGGTTTTATCGTCGTCGCCTGTACCCAAAACCGGAATCCATGTGTCCGACCGGCTCGTGACCGGGTCCAGTGGCAACGCACGCAGATAGTGCCGTTCGCTGAGCAGCACAAGCTTTTCCGGATAGTGGCCCGTATCGCTGTAGTACTCGTCCAACGCACGGCGCAAGACGGACAGGTTTTCCTTCAATGCCGCCTCCTTCGCGCGATCGGTCTGGTGAATGTAGCGCGGCGCGACGATCGACAGAAGCGTCGCGACAATCGCGAGGACGACGAGCAGTTCGATCAGCGTGAACGCATCGCTTTTGCCGTGTGCACGCATCCTGGGGTCACCATTTATGGTAAGGAATGCCGTTGAGCCCGTTGCCGTTGCTGCGCGAATGCACGTCATAGATATCGTCGCCTTCTTGCGGATCGTCCGGCTCGCTTGCATAACTGCGTTTGCCCCAGTCGTCGCCAGCCGGGCCTTGGGATGTCGGACTCATCGGGTCACGCGGTATTCGCCGCAGAAAGAAAATTTTCCGGCCCTTCGGATCGCGCATGTCGGTCACGCCTTTTACCAGTTCATCGAGCGATTCCGGGTATCCGGTCGACTCGGCCGAGCGTGCAATCCGGCCTTCGTCGCCGGCCTGTTTGTAGGCATCGATCGCCGCGCGAATCTCCCGTAGCGCCGCTTTAAGGTCGCGTTCCTTCTGACGCTGAATCTGCATATGTGCAATGGGTGTGACGACTGACGCGATGATGGCCACCAGAGCCACGGTGACGACCATCTCGATCAGCGTGAAGCCGGTTTGGAATGGTTGACGCTTCATTTCACGGCGACACGATGATCGGTCTGGGCAGCGCGACCGCCGCTGAAAGCGGTGCGTTGCTTGCGTTTTCGACATGGAGATTCTGCAATGAAAGATTGACTGGTCCATTGGAGGGAGGGTCTGTCTCGAGCGATATCGCGGCGAGCGGACCGTCAGACTGTGTGACCTTGCCGATTGCAATATGAAGCCCGTTACCCTGCGGCTTTGCGTCGATCAGTACACCGCTATGCGGTTCGACCTTCAATAACCGCAAACCAGGCTGATCCAGTACCAGATCCAACTCCGCTCTTTGGAAGCCGCGACCGGTTGCCAGCAGGTCGACGACAAACACGCTATTTCGCGCGACCTGCGACGGTGCATTCAGGCCGAACTGGACGACGTCGAGACCATCTTGCGATGTCGCTGGCGACGCGACGGCGCCTCGCGGCGGGGAAGAGGGTATCGGACTGATGTCGTTCACCGATGCAGGACGTGCATAGGCGCGATCGATCGCGGCGGCCCCCGATCCCACGCTACCCGTGTCGCTGTATTGCGCCGCAGGCGTCAGGCGTAGCGGTTGCGTCGAAATCTGTTCGGCGGTCCCACTCGGAAACGCTTGTGCATAGGCGTCCGGCATCGCGAGTGAACGCGTCAGATGCGGCGTGATCAGCAGAACGATCTCAGATCGGGTACTGCTATCGCTGTCGTTCGAAAAAAGACGTCCAAGCACCGGAATCTTGCCGATGCCCGGAATATGGCTGCCCGACGTCTGACTCTCGCTCTTGATCAGTCCCGCTAGCGCTTGCGTCTCGCCTTCATGAAGACGCAGCACGGTGTTCGCGTTTCGCGTGCCGATCTGATAAGCGAGCAACCCGGTCGATGAAGACCGGACCTCCTTGACGATATTGCTGACCTCTAACGCGACGCGCATCGTTACATCGTTATCGACATGTATTTCAGGTTCCACCTCGAGCTTGAGCCCTACGTCGAGATAGTTGATCGACTCCGTGATCGCACTGGACGTCTGGTTAACGGTGGAGGTAATTACGGGCACCTTGTCGCCGATCAACACGCTCGCCTTTTCGTGGCTTAGTACACGGATGCGCGGATTGGCCAGCGTACGCGTGCTGCCGCTGATCTGGCGCAGGTTGAGCACGGCGATCGGGTCGGGAAAGGTCAACGGGAAACTATTCCGGTTCAGATTTCTCAGCTGGTCGATCGTCAGGCTCGCGGGTACGCCGGCGGGTCCGACGAGGCTTGCGCTGACGCTGGTCGGAAACTGGATGCCGACGTTGACCAGATCGTTCGAATTGACCTCGAGCACCTCGACTTCGAGTATCACCTCGGGGCTAGCAATGTCGTACAGGTCCAGCAACCGGACGATCGCATCCTGTACCGGTTCGGTGTCGCGCACCACTAGCATCTTCAGGCGTTCGTCGACATACATCGATTTCGGCGCCACGAGCGTGCGTAGCATGTCCTGCAGTTTTCTTGGGTCGCCGCTATTCAGATAGTACGAGCGGACGATCAGGTCTTCGTAGCGCTTGCGCTTTTCTTCGGTTGCCGGATAGATGAGCAACGTCGTGTCGTTCAGTACCTTCCTGTCCAACTGAGAAGTCTGCAGGATCAGGTTCAGCGCATCCGCGATCGTCGTATCGCGTGCGTAAAGGGTCGCGCGCAGATCGGCACTGACGTCCTTGTCCAGCACGAAACCGATACCCGATGTCTGCGTGAGAATCGACAGCGCAGAGCGGATATCGACATCCTTGAGTTCGAGCGTCACGGGCTTTTGAAGCGCCGCGTTCAGTGCCGGCAACAGCAACGCGTTGCGCGTGTGGTGCGAGTCCAGTTGCCGCAATAGCCGGCGGGCGTCGACTTGACCGGGACTTTCGGCAAGGATCGCGTTGAGCAGTTGACGTGCTGTCGCGGCATCGCCTTTGGCGTATGCGGCTCGGGCGTCGCTCAGCTCGATTTTTTCCCGTGTCTCGCGCTCGATCAGTTCGATACCGCGCGACGCTTCGACGTTGTGCGAGTCGAGCTGGAGCACCTGCCGATACGCGTCGAGCGCTTCGTCCGTACGGCCTGCGTACCGGAAAGACGCCGCCTGTCGCATGATGGACCGGACCTCGCGGTCGCGTTCGGCGATGTATTTCATCCGGTACTGTTCCGGATTCGCTTGCGCCGCCTGTTGCAGGCGTGTCAGGCCTTCGCTGACTTTGCCTTCGCTGATCAGGTTCGTGCCGTCACGCCACTGGCTATAACCGGCGCATCCGCTGATCGCAATGAGGACCACGCTGGTAGACGCGATCCGCACGAAATGTCGACGGTAGATGGACATCAGCCGGCAACCCCGCTGCCGACACTACGGTGAGTACCCATTTGCTGAGGTTTAATCTGTGGTTGTTTCACCTGCATGACTCGCAAGAAAGCGCTGACCGACCTGCGCAGGTGCGGCGCCGATAGCGGCGCTTGCGTTGTCACTTTCTGCCGTCGCGATGTGCCGCGTTTCTCCGGATTGCAAATCGCGCAGCGTAATGTCCGCTGCGGAAATCGCGTCGATCCGCCAGCGGCCGTTCAGTACGCCGCCTGTGTCGAGTGCCACCGCGCTGCCATTCGTTGCGAAAAATACCTGGGTCCGTTCATCCTGTATCAGGCGGCCCAGATAAACGATGTCCGGCTGTGCGGCAGCGCTTCGCATCGGCGGCGGCAATGGTGGCGTCGAACCTGCCTGCGTGCTTGCGTCTTGCCGTGGTAACGGAGGGTTTTGCGCAGTCGCCCCGGCAGCGGGTTCCGGTATCTCGGGTTCCGGCAATGCGCGCCGGCGCCACGGATGCACGTCCGGCGGCGCGTCGCCGCGAGCAACCCGGGGTTCGCGTGTCTCGCGCGCGAGCTTTGTACTAGCTGGCCCGGGTGCTTCGACCGGTTCGGGGCGCAGCAGCATCACAGTGCAACCTGCTGCCGTTGCGATCAGTGCAAGTCTCAGGGGCGGCGAAAGAGTGAGGTTCATGTCGACGCTTTTGCGTTTGCCCGAAAGTACATGTGAATATCCAGCCTCTGTCGGAGTGCGCCTTTGTCGCTTTCTTCGGCACCCTTGCTGTACGCGAGACGCGAGATTGCCAGATTGGCGAACGCGTTCAGCATCATCTGAAGGAACCGGCGCTGCTGTTTTTCATTACCTCGCACGTCCATTCCGACGGTCACGCGCGTAATGGGCAGGCCAGGCATCGGCTCGTACCGATAGTGTGCCGAGGCGATCATGACGCCGCTTTTTTCGGCGAGCAGGTTCAACGAACGTAGCTGCTCCGTGCATCGATCGAAAGCGGGCAACGATGCGACGAAATCGCCCGTCAAATCGTCGGGCGCGTGCGGTACCGCGCCTGGTCCCACCGGATCATGCGCGATGTCGCCTGAAATCCGTTCAGCGATCTGCCGGGTTTCACGTTGCAGCGGCAAGTCGATGACGCCCATCAGTCCGGCCCACAGCATGAGAAGACCGGCCGCGGTAGTGCGTTGCCAGTTCATCCCGTTTGCAATGCGCTTGAGATGCCAACGGCTGATGCGCCAGAATCGGAGCAACGTCGCGTTCACGGTCGCTTCCATTGAGCTGCCAGCGAAAACCTGACGCTGCCGGAAAGACCGGGCGGTAGCGGCGGGGAAGGCGCAGCGCCGCTGCCGCCCGGTGCGTCAGTGCCGTCGTTTCGCGTCTGGCTGACAAGTTGCACTGACGACCACAACGAATCGTTCTGCAGCGCGGCGAGCAGATCGAAGACGCGCTGTGCGTCGGTCGCCGCACCCTGGATGCGCATGCGTTGTGCAGCGACCCCGTCCGGTCCGAGCTCGAGCAGGTCGACGCCCGGTTTGGTTGCGCGCTGCAGGCTGTCAAGCACGTCGTTCCATGGGTAACGCATTTCCTCAAACACCTGCGTCAGCACCGGAGACGGCGCAGCGGCAATACGATGGCCGCGGCCGCCGGCGACCGTTTGAGTTTGACGGGGCCGCGCGAGCAATGCTTCGCGCTTGTGCAACAGACCGTCGCGCCACCAGAGCGCGTGCAGGCAACCCGCTAGCGCGACAACACAGGCCAGCGACGAGCGCGTGGCCCACCGATGCCGGCCAGAAAAATCCCAGCGTAGGCGCGTCATCGGCACTGCCCACACAGCGCATAGGCGAGGCGCGGGTCGTCGTCGGGGGCGAGATCCGGCAACGTCAACCGTGCGTTAGCCGGTGCGTTCGTGTCCGCCGCGGGGAACACGCGGAATCCGTCGAGCCTGGCCGCTCGCGTTCGATCCGGCGAATACGGTTCAATCGCTAACGATGCAATCCGGCCCCGGTCGTAGTCCACGCGCAGCAGACGCTCGCCTTCGATGAGCGCGAGCACGCCGGTTTCTGCGTTGAACTGCTCAACATAACGATTCCAGACTACGCTCAGCATGGGAACGATACGGCCGATCCGGCAGTGGCACCGACGGGTGGACACAGTGATGAGGCTAACGATTGCGTGTGGAACGAGAGCGGCCATGCGTGGCTGCCCGTACGCAATCGGGCCCAGTCGAAGCTGGTACGCTGCAAAGTTCCGCGTGTCACCCGGAAACTGTTGCGCGAACATCGCGGCCGCGAGGGTCTCGCAAAAAGAATCGCTTGCGAGGCGATCGTCCCAAGGCAAGAGCAGATAGCGCACGTGGGCGATACTCATAAACCAGTTAATCGTCGCCCGGATGTGATGCATGCGCAGCCACGCTTCGATTTCAGCGAGAATCGGCCCGATATCCGTCGCGTCGTGGTGCTGCGAAGCGGCAGAAATGACGGCCTTCATACGGACGACACGCTGAAGCGGGCCGGCGCTCGCGCACGCGGCGGCCCAGTTTTCGCCGATATAGATGCATAGCCGCTCGCGACGGCCGACACCGATCGGCAGGCGCTGTATCCGTGCGGTCAACGCATGGAGTTGCCTACTCAGCGAAAGTGACACGATTGATTTCTTCGAGGGTGGTTTGTCCGAGACGCACGGCGTCGATCGCCAGCTCCCGCATTGAGCGCATACCGCGCTGGCGCGCCATTTCCTTGAGCTGTGCCGCAGGCAGCTGCTGAAGAATCGCTTCGCGCAACTCGTCGTCCAGCACGAGGACTTCGGTCAATGCACGGCGGCCACGATAGCCGCCGCCGCGGCAGCTCGCACACCCAGTACCTTTCATTAGCGTGTAGCCGGAAAGCTGATCTCGCATCATGTGCGATTCGCGCAATTGCGTGTCGTCGGGTAAGAATGGCGCCGCGCACTGCGGGCAGTTCAGCCGCACGAGTCGCTGCGCGACGATGCCGTTGAGTGCGGTGACGAAGCTGTATGGATCGATCTGCATATGCCGGAACCGGCTCAGCACGTCGAACACGTTGTTGGCATGCACCGTCGTGTAGACGAGGTGCCCCGTGAGCGCCGCCTGAATCGCAATCTCCGCAGTTTCGCGATCGCGGATTTCACCGACCAGAATCCGGTCGGGGTCGTGACGAAGTATCGAGCGCAGACCGCGTGCGAAGGTCAGCCCCTTCTTTTCGTTGACCGGAATCTGCAGAATGTCTTCGAGCTGGTACTCGACCGGGTCTTCGATGGTGATGATCTTGTCTTCGCCGCGTTTGATTTCCGACAGCGTCGCATAGAGCGTCGTGGTCTTCCCGGAGCCGGTCGGGCCCGTGACGAGCAGCATGCCGTAGGGCTGGTTCGCCAGTCGGCGCATCACGTCGCACGTCGATACATCGATTCCCAGCATGTCCAGATTCAACTGGGCGATGTCGGACGTCAGCGATTGACGATCCAGTATGCGCAGCACGGCGTCCTCACCGAAGAGCCCGGGCATCACCGATACGCGAAAATCGATCTCGCGACTATCGATGGACACCGAAAAGCGTCCGTCCTGAGGAATCCGCTTTTCGCCAATGTCCAGTTCCGCCATCACCTTGAGACGCGAAACGACCTGCTCGGCGAGCGCGGGGTCCGGTAGTGCCCGTGCGGTCGACATGACACCGTCGATGCGGTACTTGATAGTCAGTCCACGCATCGAGTTCTCGAAATGGATGTCCGAAACGCGATTTCGATGCGCGTCATAGAGCGTCGAATTCACGAGACGGACCACCTGGCTTTCGTTGCTCGCGATCGACGTCAGCGAAATTTCTTCGATATCTTGCGCGGCCGCGTTCGCGTCGTCGAGGCGGATCAGCTGCGACAGCGCTTCTTGATGAGCGTCGAAACGGGCAAGCAGTGCCTTCAGTTCGGTGGGATGCGCAATCGCGAGATCGAAGTAGCCGGTGATGCGGTAGCTCGCCAGCGTGGTTAGCGCGCGGTTCCACGGATCGTCGCAGACGAAGACCGGGTAGATATGCTCCTGTATGGCCGCATGTTCGTCTGCCGCTTCGCGCAGCACGACGCAGTTGTGCGTCAGACATTCTGCATAACTGAAGCCGGAGAAGTCCGGGGCCATCGTCGTCATCCCGGCCAGGCTGAGTACTTGCGATCGGCATGCGTGGCCGGCAAGTTGCAAGGCGTCATCGGCGGAAAGTCCACCGATGTTTTCCAGCGCGACGATGACCGGCGTGCCGTCGGTACGGGCAAGCGCCTGCGCACGTGCGATGAGTGTGTCGCGTGCGTCAATGGCGTTGTCAGGCGCTCGCTCGCTCATTGCAGACTTCCCGCCAGATCGAAGATGGGCAGGTACAGAAGCACCACGATGAGCCCGATGCCCAGTCCCATAAGCAGCATCAGAACCGGTTCGACGAGACGGGAGAATCGTTCGACCCACTGGCTGATCTCACGCTCATGAAACAGCGCCGCCTGTTCGAGCATGCCGGCAATTTGTCCATTTCGCTCGCCCGCGCGCAGCAGGCGCTGCGCGATGGGCGTCAGCAGGTCCGTTTGCTGCAGGCTTTCGCTCAGCGTCTTGCCTTGTGCGATACATGCCATCGACCGTGCGAGTCCGCTCTGCAAGGCACCGCCCAACAGATGGCGTGTAATGTCGAGAGCGGGCAACAGGGCCACGCCGCCATGAAGGAGCATGCTCACGGAACGATAGAAACGCGCCAGCTGGGACAGCTTCAGGATTTGACCGATCCAGGTCAGTCGAGCGGTCAATGCGACGCATTTTTGCCGCACGGCAGGCTGCATGAGTGCCGCGATAATGGCGGTCAGCGCGGCGGCAACGCAGAGCGTGGATGCGACGGCATGGTCGCTGACGAGAAGCCCGAAGCCGATCAGCCAGCGCGACATAGCAGGCAGCTCCACGTGCGTCATTCCGTCGTACACGTGTCCGAAGCGCGGTGCCAGAAAACAGATAAGGAAGAACGCGACAGAGACGCCGACAAGCAGAAGCATCGCTGGATAGAGCGACGCCGATATCAGCTTCTGCCGAACCACGCTTACCTGGGCGTGGTATTGAAGATAGCGCTCAAGCGCCTGCGGCAATTCGCCGGTGTGCTCGCTCGCGGCCAGCATCGCGACGAACAGGCCCGGGAATTGGTCCGGATAGTCGTTCAACGCGGACGATAGCGACTTTCCCTGTTGCATCGAAAGGATCAGGCCGGACAGGACGCGGTGATCATTTTCGACCATGGCCGTTGCGCTTTTGCCGCGCCGCGAGCGCTCATCGAGCGCCTCGAGCGACTCGGTCAACGTGAGCCCCGCGCGCAATAGCGCCAACAACTCGCACGCGAACAGCGACACATCGAAACGTGCAGCGCGCAGCCGGCTGACGACCGAAAAATGCGGACGAGACGAATCTGCGGCGCGGACGTGAGCTGCACGCACTTCGACGACTTGCATGCCCAATGTCCTCGCGTGCCGTGCAGCTTCCTGTTTCGCGTCTTCGTAACGTGATGCAAGCAGGTCGTGCTGCCGCAGTTCTCCTCGGGCGCTCAGGCCTAACCAGACAAATTTCGTCATAAGCGTAAAGCGGTGCGCTACCGGTTACCCGTTTGTCAATTTCCGACTTCGGCATCGGGCTTGTCTGCTGACGGTGCTTTGTCGGCGCCATCAGAGACGATGTCGTAATCGCTATTGCGCGCACCTGGGGATGCGTAGCGGTACGGCTTGCCCCACGGATCGAGCGGTACGGGCTTGCTGAGGTACGGTCCGTTCCAGCCCGGTGTGCCGTCCGTAGGCGGCGACATCAGCAAAGGCAGCCCTTCCTGAGTTGTCGGGTAACGGCCGATATCGAGCCGTAACTGGTCGACTGCCTTATTCAGCACATCGATCTGGGCCTTTGCCGTGGTGACCTTGGATTTATCGACGTTGGCAAATAGCCGCGGACCGACGATTCCGGCCAGCAGGCCGATGATGACCAGCACAACCAGCAGTTCGAGCAGAGTAAAACCTCGTTCACTTCTTCCTGCTGTATTTCGCATGGTTGACGGGTGCGCGTGGAAAAGGAATGGGCGGAAGGGCTGACGGTTTTGGGTAGCGGTGTCTATGATGTCGGGCCGTGCGGCTTTCGCGTTTTGGCTGCGCAGTTTATCATGGAACTAGTTAATAGAGCGAATGATTTATATCTCGAAATTAAGATGGCCAAATGAACTCGATGATTCACGGATGAACCGCGGAAAATTAGCTGATTTAGTCAGCGAAACGAGCTTATTTAGCGTATTTGGTGTTGCCGTGGAGGTTGGCGATATGTAATATTCCGATCCGTTTAGGGCCGGAATTTATCGGCAATTGGTATTTGAATTAGTTAGGCATCTTGATAAAAAATATGAGAGAAAGGTCTGTCGTTGTTTCGTTGTGTCGGCGGCGCGAGGTATTGCAAAGCCGGTCGCGTAAGCGGGTGTGTCGAGCGGTCGGTGTGGTAGGCGCCATCGTGTTGCTCGTGTCCGCGGCAACCGCGTTTGCCGCGAGCAATGCGACCTACACCTATGACGCGCTGGGGCGATTGACGAAGGTCGTCTATACCGACGGCTCCAGAACATCCACCGTCACTTACAACTACGACGCGGCGGGTAACCGCACGAGCGTGGTCAGCACGTCGCCTTCCTGATTCCAGAGGGTTTTCCATTTTC
>NZ_SORE01000041.1 GCF_004366595.1 Paraburkholderia rhizosphaerae | reverse complement strand
TCTCTCTCATAGGTTGCGTCCGCAAGTTGTAGTTGCGGACGCAATCGTGGACCTTCTTAAGCTGGCAAGCTAGGTGCGGGGAAATTCGCGCTTACCCTGATCTCCGCGCCCACTTCGCCTGCCAAGCTTGACAGGCGGTTCAATGATGACGAAGGCGGAGCATTCGCAAGGATGCTCCGCCTTCGTTTATGCGGAGCTTGTGGAACTGGGTTGTTGCGATTTGTGCGACACGCGCGCTCGAGATCATTTGCGGATCAGGACTGCGGCACCTGTTGAGCCCCGGCTACGCGGTCAAGGCTGCGCAGGAACGTATCCGCGGACTCATAGCCGACCACACGCAGCACCTCTTTACCGTCCTGGTTAAAGAAGATGATGCCAGGTGGCCCGAAGAGATTGAATCGCTTCAACAGCGCCTGATCGTCGGTATTGTTGGCGGTGACATCGGCGCGCAACAGCTTCAGTTGCTTCAGGCGCGCATTGACACGCGGGTCGCTGAACGTGAACTTCTCCATTTCCTTGCAGCTGACACACCAGTCCGCATAGAAATCGAGCATCGCAGGCTGAGCGGAGGCCTTGACGGCCTGATCAAGTTGACCTGACGAGCTGACCGGCGCGAACGCGAGGTCATGTTGCGCAGCAGCAGCCGTGGTGCCGCTGCCACCCGCTGCGACGCCTACGCCTGCCGCGCGGCTCGCAAGGACCGCGAGGGGACGCAGCGGGTCGGTTGAACCCGCTGCCACGCCGACCAGCAGCACCGCAGCCCAGATCGCGCAAGCGGCGCCAATTCCACGTCCGAAGCCGCGCCAGAGAGAACCGCCACCGGGTTGTTGCGGTGAGAACAGTCCTAATGCGGCGGCGGCAATCAGCAACCAAAGCACGCTCAACAGCATCTGCGCGGTGCCGCCGAGAACCGGCCAGACGATCCACAGCGCCGCGGCAAGCAGGAGTACGCCGAAAAACACCTTCACGCTGTCCATCCAGGCGCCCGCACGCGGCAAAAACGTACCGGCGCCCAGGCCAATGATGAGCAGCGGCACGCCGAGCCCAATTCCCATCGAAAACAGTGCGGCACCGCCGAGCGCAGCGTTACCGGTATGAGCGATAAATGCGAGCACCGCAAACAGCGGCGCCGTCATGCAGGCGCCGACGACGAGCGCCGACAGCGCGCCCATCACCGCGACGGCGGCGAATTTTCCGCCCGAACGCCGCTCCGACGCTTTCGACACGCGGTTTTGCCAACGTTGAGGCAGCACGATATCCATGCCGGCGATCAGCGTCAGCGCGAACACCGTCAACAGAATGGCAAAGGCGCCGAGTACCCACGGGTTCTGCAGCCACGCGCCGAGACTCTGTCCTACCAGCGCCGCAGCGATACCGAGCGCCGTGTAGACCAGCGCCATGCCGATCACGTATGACAGCGACAAACCGAAGCCACGTGCACGGGTGACCCGCCCCCCTTCGCCGATGATGATGGCCGAAAGAATCGGAATCATCGGGTATGAACACGGCAGCAAACTCAGCACGATACCTGCAACGAAGTACAACCCGACGATCGCGAAGAATCCACCACGTTGCAATAGAGATTGCGCGTAGTCGGCGCTTGTCGCGCGTTCGTACCAGTTGCTATCAGCGGATGAGTCGGTGGGTAGCGCCGACTGCGTGGCATGAGTCGTCGTTGTCCCGGCGGCGGTTGCAGGTTGCAGCGCCGCGCCACTCACATGATAGATACGCTCCATCGGCGGATAGCAAATGCCCGCGTCCGCGCAACCTTGCGACGTCACCGCCAGATCGAATGGCCCCGCTGCATTCTTGATCGGGATACGGATGGTCAGATCGCCGCGATAGGTCTCGACATTCTTCTGGAAGGTCTCGTCGAATTTCACATGACCTGCCGGCAGCTGCGGGTCACCGATTGCCGACGTACCGTTGCGAACCGCGTACGAAAAGCGTTCGCGATACATGTAGTAACCGTCGGCGATCTTGTAGTGCACGTCGACTTGGCCCGGCTGTTCTGTTGCGCTGAACTTGAACGCGACGGCGGGATCGAGAAAGTCGTCTGCGGCGCGCGCCGCGCCAACGGAAAGCAACGCGATAAGCAGACCCGCGAAGAGCAGCTTGGCGACACACAGAACATCGCGTGCGGACGAATTCAGGCCGTTATACATGGATGGAACGTTGAGTCTCTGCGTTGACCCACTGCCCGTATGCGGCTGACGCGATCGCCTGCCACGAAAGGATTTCCGGGGTCTCGTAAGGATGATGCGAAAGAATGAACTGCTCGAGTTCCTGCGCGCGAGCAACACTCGTTTTGAACAGCAACTGGACTTCATCGGCCGATTCAAGCTTGCCGTGCCAGTGAAAACTGGACCGCACCGCGCCAAGTTGCGTCGCGCACGCGGCCAGACGAGCCCCGAGAATGTCCGACGTGAGCTTTTCTGCAGTCGTCGTGTCGGGCACCGTGGTCAACATCAGGATCACGTTCATGGTTACCGACGCCCCCTCCGGCCGTACTAAATCCGCTGCCGCTATCGTATCACCTTGGTCAATTGGGCTCCGGATGCAAGTGGACGATCAGCCGTTCGGCCTATCGGCCATTTGGAAGCGCTCAAAACAAAAAACCAGGCACAAGGCCTGGTTTTTGTCTTTTGTTCGTATCAGCCGACGGTGAGCTTATTCCGCTTCAACGACGTTTTCTTCTTCAGCCGGTTCCGGACGATCGAGCAGTTCGACCAGCGCCATCGGTGCATTGTCGCCAACACGGAAACCGAACTTCAGGATCCGCAGATAACCACCTGGACGGTTTGCAAAACGCGGGCCGAGCACGTCGAAGAGCTTCGTGACGGAGTCGCGATCGCGCAGGCGGTTGAATGCCAGACGACGGTTCGCGAGCGACGGCTTTTTGCCGAGCGTGATCAGCGGTTCGACGACTTTACGGAGTTCCTTCGCCTTCGGCAGTGTGGTCTTGATGACTTCGTGCTCGATCAGCGAGTTGGACATATTACGGAGCATTGCCAGACGGTGGCTGCTCGTGCGGTTCAGTTTCCGCAGGCCATGACGGTGACGCATTTCAATTTCCTTGATTCAAAGTTTTGATCCAGCTCTTCTATCGCACCGGGTTCATTTGAACAAACAGTGCACGGGCCGGTAGAAAAAACGGCAAGACGCGGATTTTAAAGGAAAATCCGCGTCTTTACCAGTCGCGGGGCAGCTATGGCTACTTACTGCCTGCTGCCAATGTTGCTGCGATTTACTTGTCGAGACCAGCCGGCGGCCAGTTTTCGAGCTTCATGCCGAGCGTCAAACCGCGCGAAGCGAGCACTTCCTTGATTTCGTTCAGCGACTTGCGGCCCAGATTCGGCGTCTTCAACAGTTCGTTTTCGGTGCGCTGGATCAGGTCGCCGATGTAGTAAATGTTTTCGGCCTTCAGGCAGTTCGCCGAACGGACCGTCAACTCGAGGTCGTCGACCGGACGCAGCAGGATCGGATCGATCTGCGGCGCACGCGACGGCGCTTCTGCTGCGGCTTCCGTGCCTTCCAGTGCAGCGAACACCGACAGTTGATCGACCAGAATGCGCGCCGACTGGCGAATCGCTTCTTCCGGCGAAATCACACCGTTGGTTTCGATGTTCATCACGAGCTTGTCGAGGTCGGTACGCTGCTCGACACGCGCGCTTTCCACGGCGTAGCTGACGCGGCGAACCGGCGAGAACGATGCGTCCAGAACGATGCGGCCGATGATCTTCGCCGACTCTTCACCGTAACGCCGCACGTTGCCCGGCACATAGCCACGGCCTTTCTCGACCTTGATCTGCACGTCGAGCTTGCCGCCCTTCGACAGATGCGCAATCACGTGATCCGGATTGATCACTTCACAATCGTGTGCGAGTTCGATATCGCCCGCGGTGACGACGCCTTCACCTTCCTTGCGCAGTGTAACCGTCACTTCGTCACGGTTATGCAGCTTGAACACCACACCCTTCAGGTTCAGCAACAGGTTGACCACGTCTTCCTGCACACCGTCGAGCGTCGAGTACTCATGCACGACGCCTGCGATCGTCACTTCGGTCGGCGCGTAGCCGATCATCGACGAAAGCAGCACGCGCCGAAGCGCGTTACCCAAGGTGTGCCCATAGCCGCGTTCGAACGGCTCCATGACCACCTTCGCGTGGCTCTCGCCCAGCGATTCCACAGCGATAATCTTGGGTTTCAACAAACTGGTTTGCATAGGTTTTCCTTTTCAATACCCTCGGCTCGTTACACCGATAAGGCTGACCGGTAACAACCTGAAAATAAACAGCCGAGGCGCCCCCTTGCGCAACGCAATCAGGGTACCCCGGCCGTCAATCCGATTAGCGCGAATACAATTCGACGATCAGGCTTTCGTTGATATCGCCAGCGATGTCGCTACGTTCCGGCATCTGCTTGAACGTGCCTTCGAATTTCTTCGAATCGACAGACACCCAGCTCGGCATACCGCCTTGCTCAGCCAGCGAGACCGCTTCAAGAATGCGAGCCTGCTTTTTCGCCTGCTCGCGCACTGCGACCACGTCGCCAGCCTTCACTTGTAGCGACGGAATGTTCGCGACCGAGCCGTTCACGGTGATCGCCTTGTGGCTCACCAGCTGACGCGCTTCAGCGCGCGTCGAGCCGAAGCCCATGCGATACACCACGTTGTCGAGGCGCGACTCAAGCAGTTGCAACAGGTTTTCGCCCGTGTTGCCCTTGCGACGATCGGCTTCGGCGAAATAGCGACGGAATTGACGCTCGAGAACGCCGTAGATCCGCTTCACTTTTTGCTTTTCGCGCAGCTGCGTGCCGTAGTCGGACGTACGCGCGCCCGACGTGCGGCCGTGCTGGCCCGGCTTGCTGTCGAGTTTGCACTTGTCAGCGAGTGAACGACGGGCGCTCTTCAGGAACAGATCAGTGCCTTCACGGCGAGACAGCTTGGCTTTAGGGCCGATATAGCGTGCCACGTTGCTTTCCTTCTATGTTTGATCACGTGAACTTCCGTTCACGCTAGTCCGAACCCTTTGGGTCGAACGGTGGGCTTAGTCAATTCAATAACGCAAGCGGCCTGTCGCCGCCGATGCCACAACCGGCGGAAACAGGCGCAAGCGATCGCGCGTCTTAGATACGACGGCGCTTCGGCGGACGGCAACCGTTGTGCGGAACCGGCGTCACGTCGGAGATCGCGGTGATCTTGATACCAAGACCATGCAGCGCGCGCACCGCGGACTCACGGCCAGGGCCCGGGCCCTTGATCCGCACTTCGAGGTTCTTAACGCCGTATTCCATCGCCACACGGCCAGCCGATTCGGCCGCCACCTGAGCTGCAAACGGGGTCGACTTACGCGAACCCTTGAAGCCCTGACCACCCGAGGTCGCCCAGGCAAGCGCATTGCCCTGGCGATCGGTGATCGTGATGATGGTGTTGTTGAACGACGCGTGAACGTGAACCACGCCCTCGGCGACGTTCTTCTTGACCTTCTTGCGAACGCGTTGCGCCGCGGTGTTGTTCGAAGCCTTAGCCATACGTTTTCCTGTAACTGTCAGTCTCGCTTACTTCTTCAGCGATTGCGCTGCGCGACGCGGACCCTTACGCGTGCGCGCATTGGTACGCGTACGCTGACCGCGCAGGGGCAGGCCCTTGCGATGGCGCACGCCGCGGTAGCAGCCGAGGTCCATCAGGCGCTTGATGTTCATCGTCGTCTCGCGACGCAGATCACCTTCGACGATGTACTTGCCGACTTCTTCACGCAGCTTTTCGAGATCTGCGTCGTTCAGGTCTTTGACCTTCTTCGAAAATGCCACACCAGCGGCTTCGCAGATAATGCGCGAGCGCGTGCGGCCAATACCGTAAATAGCCGTCAGGCCGATTTCGGTATGCTGGTGGTTCGGGATATTCACCCCTGCGATACGAGCCATTGTTTTTCCTCAAACAAAAAGCGCAAGCAAAAGCGCGTCGTTCAGCCTTGACGCTGTTTGTGGCGCGGATCAGAGCTGCAAATCACGCGCACAACGCCTTTGCGCTTGATGATCTTGCAATTGCGGCAGATGCGCTTAACCGATGCCATCACTTTCATGATATTACCCTTTTTTCAAATCACTTCGCCCGGAACACGATCCGCGCACGCGACAGATCGTAAGGCGTCAACTCAACCGTCACCTTGTCGCCCGGCAGGATACGGATGTAGTGCATCCGCATCTTTCCGGAGATGTGTCCCAATACGACATGGCCGTTCTCCAGCTTTACCCTGAAGGTAGCGTTAGGCAGGTTTTCAATCACTTCACCCTGCATCTGGATGACATCGTCTTTGGCCATAAGTCCTTTAGCGCATTGGGACGCCGCCGCCTTTGAAATTGGCTTTCTTCAGCAGCGATTCATACTGTTGCGACATAACGTACGACTGCACCTGCGCCATGAAGTCCATGGTGACGACGACGATGATCAGCAGCGACGTTCCACCAAAATAAAACGGCACGTTCCAGCGCAGCACCAAAAATTCGGGCAGCAGGCAAACGAACACGATATAGATCGCACCGGCCAGCGTCAGACGCGTGAGAATCCGGTCGATATACCGCGCGGTTTGGTCGCCCGGACGGATACCCGGGACGAATGCGCCACTCTTCTTCAGGTTGTCGGCCGTTTCCCTGCTGTTGAACACCAACGCGGTGTAGAAGAAGCAGAAGAAGACGATCGCCAACGCATACAACAACACATACACAGGTTGGCCGGGTTTGAGCGCTTCGGCCACGTTGTGCAGCGTGTCGGCAAACCAGCCACCACTCGTCGATCCAGAGCTGAACCAGCTCAGAATCGTTGCCGGGAACAGGATGATCGACGATGCGAAGATCGGCGGAATCACGCCCGACATATTCAATTTCAGCGGCAAATGCGACGACTGGCCACCGTAAATCTTGTTGCCCACCTGCCGCTTCGCGTAGTTCACCAGAATCTTGCGCTGACCGCGTTCGATGAACACCACCACATACGTCACAGCTGCAATCAACGCGACTACGATAATTGCGGAGATGATCGACATCGAGCCGGTACGGACCAGTTCGAAGAGGCCACCGATCGCATTCGGGAATCCCGCAGCAATCCCACCGAAAATGATGATCGAAATGCCGTTGCCCAGACCACGCTCGGTGATCTGCTCACCTAGCCACATCAGGAACATCGTACCGGTCACCAACGTCACCACTGTCGTCAGGCGAAACACCATGCCTGGATCAATCACGAGGCCCGGTTGATTCTCAAGCGCCACCGCAATGCCGAAAGCCTGGAACGTCGCAAGCACTACAGTGAACACGCGCGTGTATTGCGTGATCTTCCGCTGCCCGGCCTGCCCTTCCTTTTTCAGCGCCTCCAGCTGCGGCGACACGATTGCCAGCAGCTGCATGATGATCGATGCCGAGATGTACGGCATGATCCCCAGTGCAAACACCGTGAATCGCGAAAGCGCGCCACCCGAGAACATGTTGAACATGCCCAGGATGCCGCCCGCCTGGCTCTGGAACAACTTCGCCAGTTGATCCGGGTCGATACCCGGCACCGGAATATGCGCGCCGATACGGTAGACAACCAACGCCAGGAGCAAAAATACCGCCCTCCGGCGCAGGTCGCCGAACTTCGCTGCGCTGCGACCGGGTTTTGCGAGACTCGGACTGTTAGCCAAGTACCTTCTCCGATGCAAATGCTAGTGACGGCAATCGACTTGCTCGTTACTCGGCAAAAGAGCCGCCCGCTGCTTCAATCGCAGCACGCGCGCCCTTCGTCGCACCCAAACCCTTCACGACGATCTTGCGCTTCAGCTCGCCCGTCGCGATGATCTTGGCGCTCCTGGTCAACTCACCGACCAGCCCGGCTTGCTTCAACGCCAGCAGATCGATTTCGTCGACCGGCAGCTTCTCGAGATCGCCCAACCGCACTTCACCGACGAATTCCTTCGTCAGCGACGTGAAGCCGCGCTTCGGCAGACGACGCTGCAGAGGCATTTGACCGCCTTCGAAGCCGACCTTGTGGAAGCCGCCCGAACGCGATTTCTGACCCTTGTGACCACGACCCGCGGTCTTGCCGAGGCCGGAGCCGATGCCGCGACCAACGCGACGCTTTGCGTGCTTCGCGCCTTCTGCCGGCTTCAGGTTATTCAATTCCATTATCAACTCCTTGAGTACCCGATCAGCCGCTTAGCCGATGACCTTAACGAGGTACGAGACCTTGTTGATCATGCCGCGCACAGCCGGCGTGTCCTGCAGTTCGCTGACCGAGTTGAGTCGGCGCAGGCCCAAGCCGCGCACCGTTGCACGGTGCGATTCGCGGGTGCCGATCAGGCTCTTGACGAGCTGAACCTTCACAGTTTTTTCAGACATCGTGCCCACCTTTAGCCCAGAATATCTTCGACGGACTTACCACGCTTGGCCGCGATATCAGCCGGCGTGGACTGCTTGCGCAGACCATCGAGAGTCGCACGAACGAGGTTGTACGGGTTCGTCGATCCGTGGCTCTTTGCCACGACGTTCTGCACACCCATCACGTCGAACACCGCGCGCATCGGCCCGCCAGCGATCACGCCAGTACCGTCCTTCGCCGGAGCGAGGAGTACCATCGAGGCGCCATGCTTACCGTGCACTTCGTGTTGCAGCGTGCCGTTCTTGAGCGGCACCTTGAACATGTTCCGGCGCGCCTGTTCCATCGCCTTCTGGACAGCAACCGGCACTTCCTTCGCCTTGCCTTTGCCCATACCGACACGGCCATCGCCGTCGCCAACCACGGTCAGTGCAGCGAAGCCAAGAATCCGGCCACCCTTCACCACCTTGGTCACGCGGTTGACCGAGATCATCTTTTCGCGAAGGCCGTCGTCGCGTTCGTCAGCCTGAACTTTCGCTTGCATCTTTGCCATGACGAATTCCTTCCCTTAGAACTTGAGCCCGGCTTCGCGCGCCGCATCAGCCAGCGCCTTCACGCGGCCGTGGTAGCGGAAACCCGAGCGGTCGAAGGCGACGGATTCGATGCCGGCAGCCTTGGCCTTTTCAGCAATACGCTTGCCGATCAGGGTCGCAGCAGCAACATTGCCACCCTTACCCGACGCATCAGCGAGCTGCGCACGCACTTCAGCTTCAAGCGTCGACGCGCTAGCCAGCACCTTCGTGCCGCACGGCGAGAACACTTGCGCATAGATGTGCGTGTTCGTGCGATGAACAGCCAGGCGTGCGACCTGCAGCTCAGCGATCTTGAGACGCGTCTGACGAGCGCGGCGCAGGCGAGATTGAGTCTTATCCATGATTGCGCACCCTTACTTCTTCTTCGTTTCTTTGAGGATCACGACCTCGTCGGCATAGCGCACACCCTTGCCCTTATAGGGCTCAGGCGGACGGTAACCGCGCACTTCCGCGGCAACCTGGCCGACCTTCTGCTTGTCGATCCCCTTGATCACGATTTCCGTTTGCGACGGGGTTTCAGCCTTCACGCCTTCCGGCATCTGGTGCACCACCGGGTGCGAGAAACCCAGCGACAGATTCAGCTTGTCGCCTTGCGCTTGCGCACGATACCCAACGCCAACCAGCGTCAGCTTGCGCTCGAAACCCTTGGTAACGCCGTTCACCATGTTTGCAACCAGTGCGCGCATCGTGCCCGACATCGCATTTGCTTCGCGGCTCTCGTCAACCGGCTCGAACTTCACCGTGCCGTTGTCGTTCACCACCTTCACCAGGCGATTCGCGTTTTGCGAGATCGTACCCAGCGGGCCCTTGACGGTAATACGCTCGTCGCTGACAGCCACTTCGGCGCCTTTCAGCACGATCGGGCTTTTACCTACTCGAGACATGTTTCTCTCTCCTTTCGGTCTTAAGCGACGTAGCAGATGACTTCACCGCCCACGCCAGTCGCGCGCGCCTTGCGGTCCGTCATCACACCCTTCGGCGTCGACACGATCGCGACGCCGAGGCCGTTCATGACCTGCGGAATTTCATTGCGGCCACGGTACACACGCAGGCCGGGCTTCGACACGCGCTCAAGGCGTTCGATAACCGGACGACCCGCGTAGTACTTCAGAGCGATGTTCAGCTCCGTCTTCGCGCCCTCGGACTTCACTGCGAAGTCCTCGATGTAACCTTCGTCCTTCAGGACCTGCGCGATCGCAATCTTGACCTTCGACGAGGGCATTGTCACCGAAACTTTCTCGACCATCTGCGCATTGCGGATGCGAGTCAGCATATCGGCGATAGGATCACTCATGCTCATCTTATGTTTCTCCTATTACCAGCTCGCCTTGGTCAGGCCAGGGATCTCGCCACGGAACGCGATTTCGCGAATCTTGTTGCGAGCCAGCCCAAATTTACGGAACGTGCCACGCGGACGACCCGTGATCGCGCAACGGTTGCGTTGACGCGTCGGGTTCGCATTGCGAGGCAGTTGTTGCAGGTCCAGACGAGCTGCATAACGCTCTTCGTCCGACTTGCTCGCGTCGTCGATGATCGCCTTCAGCTCTGCGCGCTTGCCCGCGTACTTCGCGACGAGGCGCGCACGCTTCTTCTCACGTTCGATCAGTGCCAGTTTAGCCACGGTAACCTCAGTTTCTGAACGGGAACTTGAAGCTGGCGAGCAGTGCCTTTGCTTCGTCGTCGGTCTTCGCCGTCGTCGTGATGCTGATGTTCAGCCCACGCAGCGCGTCGATTTTGTCGTAGTCGATTTCGGGGAAAATGATCTGCTCTTTCACACCGATGTTGTAGTTACCACGACCATCGAATGCACGGCCCGACACGCCACGGAAGTCGCGCACACGCGGGAGCGCAACCGTCACAAAACGGTCGAGAAATTCGTACATCGCCTGGCCACGCAGCGTGACCATCGCACCGATCGGATAACCCTGGCGAATCTTGAAGCCCGCGATTGCCTTACGCGCTTTCGTGATCACCGGCTTCTGACCCGCGATCTTCGTCAGATCGCCAACGGCGTTCTCGATGATCTTCTTGTCAGCGACGGCTTCGCCAAGACCCATGTTCAGCGTGATCTTGGTGATGCGCGGCACTTCCATGACGGACTTGTAGCCGAACTTCTCGATCAGGCCAGGAACAACCTTCTCTTTATAAAATTCTTGCAAACGTGCCATTTTTTACTCCGCAGCGTCAGGCGCCAAGCGTGGCACCGGTCGTCTTCAGGAAACGAACTTTCTTGTCCCCTTCGACCTTGATGCCAACACGCGACGGCTTGCCATTCGCGTCGACGAGAGCGACGTTCGAGATGTGCAGCGGCATAGCCTTCGCCTCCACACCACCCGTCGTACCCTTCATCGGGTTCGGCTTCACATGCTTCTTGGCGATGTTGATGCCCTCGACCGTCACCCGCTCTTCGCCAACGGCCAGCACAACACCGCGCTTGCCCTTGTCCTTGCCGGTCGTGACGATGACTTCGTCGCCTTTGCGAATCTTGTTCATCTCGGCTCCTTACAGCACTTCCGGCGCGAGCGAAACGATCTTCATGAAACGTTCGCTACGCAGCTCACGCGTGACCGGCCCGAAAATACGGGTACCGATAGGCTCAAGCTTGGTATTCAAAAGCACGGCGGCGTTGCCGTCGAACTTGATCAGCGAGCCGTCTTGACGGCGCACACCCTTGGCGGTGCGGACCACCACGGCGTTATAGATTTCGCCTTTCTTCACGCGCCCGCGCGGCGTTGCCTCTTTGACGCTCACCTTGATGATGTCGCCGATGCTGGCATAACGACGCTTCGAGCCGCCGAGCACCTTGATGCACATGACTTCACGCGCACCCGTGTTGTCGGCCACTTCAAGCCGAGTTTCGGTCTGGATCATGGTTTACTTTTCCCAACTTAATCCGATTGCACCACCATGGCGCATCCGGTCAGTCTTGGTCCCGTCAGCCGTGCGGCTGCTTGGGTAAGAACAGGCAGCGACGGCAAACGAAACCCGCCATCGCAATCCGGTGAATCTTTCGGCTTGGGCTGACGCCCGAACCATCTTCCCACCAGGGTTTCCACCTACGATTCGCCCGCTGTTTTGCCAACTGCAGGCCACAGCTGGGCCCCCATAACGAGGGAAGACCGAGATTATAACAAATAATCCCGGTCTCGCAAGCGAAATCTACTGCGATTTCAACTACTTCTACGACTCGGTGACGAGTCGCGGCCGCGTTAGATGATGCGCGCGGCCTCGACGAGACGCGATACCGTCCAGGCCTTTGTCTTCGAAATCGGACGGGTTTCCTGGATTTCAACGAGGTCGCCCTCGTTAAAGGTGTTCGCTTCGTCGTGAGCGTGGTACTTCTTCGACCGCACGACATACTTGCCGTAGATCGGGTGCTTGACGCGGTGCTCGACCAGCACGGTGACCGTCTTGTCCATCTTGTTGCTGACGACCTTGCCGACCAGCGTCCGCTTAAGCGAGGTTTTTACGCTATCGTTCATTTCTGGTTCGCCTTCTCAGTCAGGACGGTCCGCACACGTGCGATGTCGCGACGGACCTTCTTCAGCTGGCTCGTATTCGTGAGCTGCTGGGTCGCGAGTTGCATGCGCAGGCCGAATTGCGCCTTCAACAGGTCCGACAGCTCCTTGTTGAGCGCGGCCTTATCTTTCTGGTGAAGTTCAGAAGCCTTCATCAATCACTCCTTAGGCGCCAAGCTGACGAACGATGAAGGTCGTCTTCAACGGCAGCTTCGCTGCAGCCAGACGGAACGCCTCGCGTGCCAGTTCTTCGGTTACGCCGTCCATTTCGTACAGCATCTTGCCCGGTTGGATCTCAGCGACGTAGTACTCCGGGTTACCTTTACCGTTACCCATACGTACTTCAGCCGGCTTTTGCGAGATCGGCTTGTCCGGGAAAATGCGGATCCAGATGCGGCCGCCGCGCTTGATGTGACGCGTCATTGCACGACGCGCCGCTTCGATTTGACGCGCGGTCAGTCGGCCGCGACCGATAGCCTTCAGACCGTATTCACCGAACGACACCGCGTTGCCACGCGTCGCCACACCGGTATTACGACCCTTCTGCTCTTTGCGGTACTTCCTGCGTTTCGGTTGCAGCATGGTTATTCTCCACTCTTGCCGTCGCCGCCGGCGCCAGCACCGCCACGACGGGGACCGCCACGGCGCGCGCCTGCCGGGCCGCCGCCTTCACCGTCACGACGCGGACGGCGATCGCCACCCGGACGTGCGTTGCGACGCGGACGCTTTTCTTCGGCTACTTCTTCCACCACCGGTGCATCGTTACGACCAAGCGTGTCGCCCTTGTAGACCCACACCTTCACGCCGATGATGCCGTACGTCGTCTTTGCTTCCGACGTTGCGTAGTCGATATCGGCACGCAGCGTGTGAAGCGGCACGCGACCTTCGCGATACCACTCGGTGCGAGCGATTTCGATGCCGTTCAGACGGCCGGCGCTCATGATCTTGATGCCTTGAGCACCCAGACGCATCGCGTTCTGCATCGCACGCTTCATCGCGCGGCGGAACATGATCCGGCGCTCGAGCTGCTGCGTGATCGAATCGGCGATCAGTTGCGCGTCGGTTTCCGGCTTGCGAATTTCTTCGATGTTGACGTGCACTGGAACGCCCATGCGCTTCTGCAGTTCCGACTTCAACAGTTCGATGTCTTCGCCCTTCTTACCGATCACCACACCCGGACGCGAGCTGAAAATCGTAATGCGCGCGTTCTTCGCCGGGCGCTCGATGACCACGCGGCCAACCGAAGCGTTCTTCAGCTTCTTCTTCAGGTATTCACGTACACCGATGTCTTCCTGCAACATCGCCGCGAAATTGTTGTTGCTCGCGTACCAACGCGACGCCCAATTGCGGCTGACGGCCAAACGGAAGCCAGTCGGATGAATTTTCTGTCCCATCGTATGACCCCTTAATTCCCGACCGTCACAGTGATGTGACAGGATTGCTTCTCAATGCGGTTGCCGCGGCCTTTCGCGCGCGCGGTAAAACGCTTGAGCGATGCAGCCTTGTCGACGTAGATGCTCGTGATCTTGAGCTCGTCGATGTCGGCGCCTTCGTTGTGCTCCGCATTCGCGATCGCCGACAGCACGACCTTCTTCACGATGCCAGCCGCCTTCTTCGGCGAGAACGTGAGAACGTTCAGCGCCTTGTCGACCGGCAAACCGCGGATCTGGTCAGCCACAAGGCGCGTCTTCTGCGCCGAGATGCGGGCACCGCGATGAATTGCTTTCACTTCCATCTTGATTGCCCCTTATTTCTTGGCCTTCTTGTCGGCCGCGTGACCCTTGAACGTACGGGTCAATGCGAACTCGCCAAGCTTGTGGCCGACCATGTTTTCCGTGACATACACCGGAACGTGTTGACGGCCGTTGTGAACGGCGATCGTCAGGCCGATGAAGTCCGGCAGAATCGTCGAGCGACGCGACCAGGTCTTGATAGGCTTCTTGTCGCGCGTTGCTGCAGCCGCCTCAACTTTCTTCAGCAAATGGGCGTCGCAGAACGGACCTTTTTTGATTGAACGTGCCATTGCCTACTCCTTAACGCTTATGACGGCGCTGGACGATCATGCTCGTCGTGCGCTTGTTGCTGCGGGTGCGGTAGCCCTTCGTCGGCGTACCCCACGGGCTCACCGGATGGCGACCTGCTGCCGTCTTACCTTCACCACCACCGTGCGGGTGATCGATCGGGTTCATTGCAACGCCGCGCACCGTCGGGCGGATACCGCGCCAGCGGTTCGCGCCTGCCTTACCGATTTGACGGAGGCTGTGCTCTTCGTTGCCCACTTCACCGATCGTCGCGCGGCACTCCACGTGCACGCGGCGAATTTCACCCGAGCGCAGGCGAACCTGTGCGTAGGTACCTTCACGGGCCATCAGCATCGCCGAGGTGCCCGCCGAACGCGCCAGTTGCGCGCCTTTGCCCGGCAGCATTTCGACGCAATGAATCGTCGTACCGACCGGAATATTGCGGATCGGCAGCGTGTTACCCGCGCGGATCGGAGCTTCGGAGCCGGACAGCAGCTGTTGGCCAACCGTCACACCCTTCGGCGCGATGATGTAGCGACGCTCACCATCTGCGTACAACAGCAGCGCGATGTGCGCGCTACGGTTCGGGTCATATTCCAGACGCTCCACCTTCGCGGCAATCCCGTCCTTGGTGCGACGGAAGTCGATGACGCGATAGTGCTGCTTGTGACCACCGCCTTGATGGCGCGTGGTGATGTGACCGTTGTTGTTACGGCCTGCCTTCGACTTTTGCGTGTCGAGCAGCGGTGCGTAGGGCTTGCCTTTGTGCAAGTCCTTGTTCACCACCTTGACCATCGCACGGCGACCCGGCGAAGTCGGCTTAACTTTCACGAGCGCCATGATTACTTGGCCTCCGCTTCAAAGTTGATTTCCTGGCCGGGCTTCAGGCAGACGTACGCTTTCTTCACGTCCTTGCGCTTGCCCATGAAGCGGCCAAAGCGCTTTGCCTTGCCCTTCTGAACCAGCACGTTGACGGAATCGACTTCTACCTTGAACAGCAGCTCGACAGCAGCCTTCACTTCCTGCTTCGTGGCGTCCGGTGCAACCTCGAACACGACTTGCTCGTTCTTGTCGGCCACCAGCGTCGCCTTTTCGGAGATCACCGGCGCGAGCAGGACCTGCATCAAACGATGATCGTTTTTGCGAATCTCGCTCATGACAGCAACTCCTCGATCTGGGCGACCGCAGCCTTCGTGATCAACACTTTCTTGAAGTAGATCAGCGACAGCGGGTCGGCATAACGCGGCTCGACAACCGCCACGTGGGCGAGGTTGCGCGACGCGAGGTACAGGTTCTCGTCAACCGTATCGGTGATGACCAACACGGACTCGAGACCCATTGCCTTGAATTTCTGGGCCAGCAGCTTGGTCTTCGGTGCTTCGAGCGTCAGCTCATCGACCACCGAAATACGGCCTTCACGGGCCAGCTGCGAGAAGATCGAGCAGAGACCTGCGCGATGCATCTTCTTGTTGACCTTGTGCGAGAAGTTTTCTTCCGGCGAGTTCGGGAAAATGCGACCACCGCCACGCCACAACGGGCTCGACGTCATACCGGAACGTGCACGGCCCGTCCCCTTCTGACGCCACGGCTTCTTCGTCGAGTGCTTGACCTGTTCGCGGTCTTTCTGCGCACGGTTACCGCTGCGAGCGTTGGCCTGATAAGCGACCACGATCTGGTGGATCAGCGCTTCGTTGTAGTCACGGCCGAACACGACGTCCGACGCGGTGACTGCCGCACCTTCCTGACCATCGGCATTCAGGAGCTTAAGTTCCATTATTTCGCTCCTTTCGCAGCAGGCGCCTTCACAGCCGGCGTCACAAAAACCTTGCCGCCCTTCGCGCCCGGAACGGCACCCTTGACGAGCAGCAGCTTGCGGTCAGCGTCGATACGAGCGATTTCGAGGTTCTGCACCGTGACCGTCTCGTCACCCATGTGACCGGTCATGCGCTTACCCGGGAACACACGACCCGGGTCCTGCGCCATACCGATCGAACCCGGCACGTTGTGCGAACGCGAGTTACCGTGCGATGCACGGTTCGACTTGAAATTGTGACGCTTGATCGTACCGGCGTAGCCCTTACCGATCGACGTGCCTTGCACGTCCACCTTCTGGCCTACTTCGAACAGATCCGGACCAACGATTGCGCCATTCGACAGCTCGGCTGCCTTGGCTGCATCGATGCGGAATTCCTTGAGAATTTCACCAGCTTGAACGCCAGCTTTGGCGAGATGACCTGCGAGCGGCTTCGTCACACGCGACGCACGACGCGTGCCGAATGCAACCTGAACAGCCGTGTAGCCGTCGGTTTCAACAGTCTTGATCTGCGTCACGCGGTTGTCGGACACGTCCAGCACGGTGACGGGAATCGAATCCCCTTCTGCCGTGAAGATACGGGTCATGCCAACCTTGCGACCTACGAGTCCAAGGCTCATCGTTTTCTCCATTCCCGACTGCGATTGGTCGGGGCTAATTTACAAAATGCCGTGTTTCCAGGCGCCTGACAGTGCGAACTGCCGTGCGCGAACTACCACGACTTTTTTGCGCGAATGCGCGAAAAGCCTTGCATTATAGCGAGGCTTTTCGTTTTCCGCAAGCAATCAAAGACTTAGCGGCACCCGTACAGCCAGGTGCCCTGAGAGGCTTATTGCAGCTTGATCTCGACGTCCACGCCTGCCGGCAAGTCGAGCTTCATCAGCGCGTCGACGGTCTTGTCCGTCGGGTCGACGATGTCCATCAGACGCAAGTGCGTGCGAATTTCGAGCTGATCGCGCGACGTCTTGTTGACGTGCGGCGAGCGCAGGATGTCGAAACGCTGGATGCGGGTCGGCAGCGGCACCGGACCACGAACGATTGCGCCAGTCCGCTTCGCGGTGTCGACAATTTCAGCGGCCGACTGGTCGATCAGACGGTAGTCGAAAGCTTTCAGGCGAATACGGATTTTCTGGTTCTGCATGGCAATTCCTTGAAAAGAGCGAGGCGATATTGCATCGCCAATGAGTAAAAGAACGAGGGGCGAGGACTTCCGCGAGAGCGGGCACCCTCACCCCGGGCACCATCTACTGCTTACAGCAAACCAGCGATTTTACTCGATGATCTTGGCGACGACACCGGCGCCGACGGTACGGCCACCTTCACGGATGGCGAAACGCAGACCTTCTTCCATCGCGATCGGCGCAATCAGCTTCACCGTGATCGACACGTTGTCGCCCGGCATCACCATTTCCTTGTCCTTCGGCAGCTCGATCGAGCCCGTCACGTCCGTCGTACGGAAGTAGAACTGCGGACGGTAGTTGTTGAAGAACGGCGTGTGACGACCGCCCTCATCCTTGCTCAGCACGTACACTTCAGCCGTGAAGTGCGTGTGCGGCGTGATCGAACCCGGCTTGGCCAGCACCTGGCCACGCTCCACGTCTTCACGCTTCGTGCCGCGCAGCAGGATACCCACGTTGTCGCCCGCCTGACCCTGGTCGAGCAGCTTGCGGAACATTTCCACGCCCGTGCACGTCGTCTTCGCCGTCGGCTTGATCCCGACGATCTCGATTTCCTCGCCAACCTTGATCACGCCACGCTCGACACGACCCGTCACCACCGTACCGCGACCCGAGATCGAGAACACGTCTTCCACCGGCATCAGGAACGCGCCATCCACCGCGCGCTCCGGCGTCGGGATGTACGTGTCCAGCGCGTCGGCCAGGTTCATGATCGCCACTTCGCCCAGCTCGCCCTTGTCGCCTTCCAGCGCCAGCTTCGCCGAACCCTTGATGATCGGCGTGTCGTCGCCCGGGAAGTCGTACTTCGACAGCAGCTCGCGCACTTCCATTTCCACCAGCTCGAGCAGTTCCGCGTCGTCCACCATGTCGCACTTGTTCAGGAACACGATGATGTACGGCACGCCCACCTGACGCGCCAGCAGGATGTGCTCGCGCGTTTGCGGCATCGGGCCGTCAGCGGCCGAGCACACCAGGATTGCGCCGTCCATCTGCGCCGCACCCGTGATCATGTTCTTCACGTAGTCCGCGTGACCCGGGCAGTCAACGTGTGCGTAGTGGCGGTTCGCCGTCTCGTACTCCACGTGCGCCGTGTTGATCGTGATGCCGCGCGCCTTTTCTTCCGGCGCCGCGTCGATCTGGTCGTACGCCTTCGCTTCCCCGCCGAACTTCGCGGTCAGCACCGTCGTGATCGCCGCCGTCAGCGTGGTCTTGCCGTGGTCAACGTGACCGATCGTGCCCACGTTCACGTGCGGCTTGGTCCGCTCGAATTTACCTTTAGCCATGTTTCTCTTCTTTCAAAAAAGTTGATCGGCGCTTGCGTTGCCGAATGATTACTTCGCCTTCGCGTTGATGATCGCTTCGGAGACGTTACGCGGTGCTTCGGCGTAGTGCTTGAACTCCATCGTATACGTTGCGCGGCCCTGCGTGAGCGAGCGCAGCGACGTCGAGTAGCCAAACATTTCCGACAGCGGCACTTCTGCGCGGACGATCTTGCCGCCACCGACCATGTCTTCCATGCCCTGCACGATACCGCGACGGCCCGACAGGTCGCCCATCACGTTACCCATGTAGTCTTCCGGCGTTTCCACTTCGACGGCCATCATCGGCTCGAGAATCACCGGGCTCGCCTTGCGCATCGCTTCCTTGAACGCCATCGAACCGGCCATGCGGAACGCGTTTTCGTTCGAGTCAACGTCGTGGTACGAACCGAACGTCAGATGCACCTTCACGTCGACGACCGGGAAGCCTGCCAGAACACCGGCCTTCAGCGTTTCCTGGATGCCCTTGTCGACCGCCGGAATGTATTCGCGAGGAATCACACCACCCTTGATCTCGTCGAGGAACGTGTAGCCCTTGCCCTGCTCGTTCGGCTCAAGCGTGATGACCGCGTGGCCGTACTGACCGCGACCACCCGACTGCTTGACGAACTTGCCTTCGACATCCGCGGCCGTCGCGCGGATCGTCTCGCGGTACGCAACCTGCGGCTTGCCGACGGTCGCTTCCACGCCGAATTCACGCTTCATCCGGTCAACCAGAATTTCGAGGTGCAGCTCGCCCATGCCCGAAATGATGGTCTGGCCCGACTCTTCGTCCGTTTGAACGCGGAACGACGGATCTTCCTGCGCCAGACGATTCAGCGCCATGCCCATCTTTTCCTGGTCAGGCTTCGTCTTCGGCTCGACAGCCTGCGAAATCACCGGCTCCGGGAACACCATGCGCTCGAGCACGATCGGGTTGGCCGGATCGCACAGCGTATCGCCGGTGGTTGCTTCCTTCAGGCCGACCGCCGCGGCGATATCGCCCGCGCGCACTTCCTTGATTTCTTCGCGCTGGTTCGCGTGCATCTGCAGAATACGACCGAGGCGCTCCTTCTTGCCCTTCGTCGAATTCATCACGGTGTCGCCCGAATTCACGACGCCCGAATAGACACGGAAGAAGATCAGCTGGCCGACGAACGGGTCGGTCATGATCTTGAATGCGAGCGACGAGAACTTTTCTTCATCGGACGCCTGACGCTCCGCAGCCTCGCCGCTTTCGAGTTCACCCTTGACCGGCGGAATATCGACCGGCGACGGCAGGAAATCGATCACCGCGTCGAGCATGCGTTGCACGCCCTTGTTCTTGAACGCGGTACCGCACAGCATCGGCTGGATTTCGCAAGCGATCGTGCGATCGCGCAGCGCCTTGACGATCTCGGCTTCGCTCAGCTCTTCGCCGCCGAGGTACTTTTCCATCAACTCTTCGCTGGCTTCAGCGGCCGACTCGATCATCTTTTCGCGCCACTCGTTGCAGGTGTCAACGAGTTCAGCCGGAATGTCGATGTAATCGAACTTCGTGCCTTGGGACGCTTCGTCCCAAATGATCGCTTTCATTTTCAGCAGATCGACGACGCCCTTGAAGTTCTCTTCCGCGCCGATCGGCACCACCACCGGAACCGGGTTTGCCTTAAGACGAGTCTTCAGCTGGTCGTAGACCTTGAAGAAGTTCGCGCCGGTGCGGTCCATCTTGTTGACGAACGCGAGACGCGGCACCTTGTACTTGTTTGCCTGGCGCCACACGGTTTCGGACTGCGGCTGCACACCGCCCACCGCGCAGTAGACCATGCATGCACCGTCGAGCACGCGCATCGAGCGCTCGACTTCGATCGTGAAGTCGACGTGTCCCGGCGTGTCGATGATGTTGATCCGGTGTTCCGGATAGTTGCCGCCCATGCCCTTCCAGAACGCGGTCGTAGCAGCGGACGTAATGGTGATGCCGCGCTCCTGTTCCTGCTCCATCCAGTCCATGGTTGCAGCGCCGTCGTGCACTTCGCCAATCTTGTGGTTCACGCCGGTGTAAAACAGAATGCGCTCGGTCGTCGTCGTTTTGCCGGCGTCGATGTGAGCGCTAATACCGATGTTGCGGTAGCGCTCGATAGGTGTCTTGCGAGCCACTTTGATCTCTCTATGGGAATGACGCGACGAGGAGTGAAATACCCGCGCGCCCTAACACAAACGGGCGAGGCGCCTGTTTAGCGCACCCGCCCGGAATTTCTTTCCGTTATTGACTGCTACCCGGGGTCGGGATGCTTAGAAACGGAAATGCGAGAACGCCTTATTAGCTTCCGCCATCCGGTGGACTTCGTCCCGCTTCTTCATTGCGCCACCGCGGCCTTCAGCGGCTTCCGACAGTTCACCCGCCAGACGCAACGCCATCGACTTTTCACTGCGCTTCTTCGCGGCCTCACGCAACCAGCGCATCGCCAATGCCATACGACGCGACGGACGCACTTCGACCGGAACCTGATAGTTCGCACCACCAACGCGGCGGCTCTTCACTTCGACCACCGGCTTAACGTTGTTGAGCGCTACCGTGAACACTTCCAGCGGGTCCTTGCCACCCTTGGTCTGGATCTGTTCGAAAGCGCCGTACACGATGCGCTCGGCAACCGACTTCTTGCCTGACAGCATCAGCACGTTCATGAATTTTGCTACATCAACATTACCGAATTTCGGATCCGGCAACACTTCCCGCTTGGGGACTTCGCGACGACGCGGCATGTTTCTTCCTTTACCTTTTCAGTTGGAGCGACGCTTGATGCGCGCCCAGCTCCGCGGCCACCAACTAACCCGATTCATCTTCTGAGACTTACCAGCCTGGTCGGGTGACCACTTACTCGACAGCACCGGCAATCCGGCACCACCGCCAATAACGCCTTTACAGGCGACCTGAAACGACTACGACTAACCGGCGACTTACTTGCCGGCCTTGGCGCGCTTCGCACCGTACTTCGAACGAGCCTGCTTACGATCCTTGACGCCCTGGGTATCCAGCGAGCCACGAACCATGTGATAACGCACACCCGGCAAGTCCTTCACACGACCACCACGGATCAGCACAACCGAGTGTTCCTGCAGGTTGTGGCCTTCACCGCCGATGTACGAAATGACTTCGAAGCCGTTCGTGAGGCGCACCTTGGCGACCTTACGCAGCGCCGAGTTCGGCTTCTTGGGCGTCGTGGTGTACACGCGGGTGCACACGCCTCGACGCTGGGGGCAGTCCTGCAAGGCCGGGCTCTTGCTCTTCGTCGTTTCCGACGTGCGGCCTTTGCGAACCAGTTGATTGATGGTTGGCATTGTTTATTCCTGAAATTGAACAAAATCGACGCATCTGTTTCCGGGCAAAGCGAAAACGACTGCGCATCGAACTCCGATTCGACGTGAAACCCGTGACAAACGCGCGAACTCGATTGAAACGTGCGCGCGAAGACACCCCGAGAACCGGAACCTAGCATGATATTCCGAAAATGCTAAGAGAGTCAACAAGTTGCAGCCTTTGGCAAGCGGACGACGGGCTTCTCAGGTCAATCAGCTGCGACTACTTCCAGTAATTCCGCTCCAAACCGATCCAGCTTGCGGACGCCCATCCCGGGAATGTGGCGCAAATCCTCGAGCGAATCCGGTTCGCTGCGCGCGATCTCGGCCAACGTCGCGTCGTGAAAGATGACGTAGGCAGGCACGCCATCGCTTTTCGCCGTCTCGGAGCGCCACGCGCGTAGTCGCTCCCAGCGGGCGCGCTCGCGCGCGCTCATGCCGGCGGTCGGATCCGCACGCTCGCTGGTGCGCCCGGATGCCTGACGGGAACGCGTCGGCTTGACGTAACGGCGCATCGTGACCGTCTGCTCGCCCTTGAGAACGGGTTTGCTGGCCTCGGTCAGTACGAGTGCGCCGAAGCCGTCGTGATCGACCGTCAGAAAGCCAAACGCGACGAGTTGCCGGAACACCGCTCGCCATTCGTGTTCGGTCAGAGCCGAACCGATACCAAAGGTGCTTAACTGATCGTGGCCGCGCTGCAATATCTTTTCATTGCGATTCCCACGCAAGATATCGATCAGGTGACCGGCGCCGAAGTTAAAGCCGCTGGCGCGTTGCGCGCGAAACACACAGGACAGCGCCATTCGCGACTCACGCGTCGCGTCCCAGGATGCGGGCGGCTCAAGGCATGTGTCGCAGTTGCCGCAAGGTTCGCTCGCTTCGCCGAAGTAGCCAAGCAGCCGCACACGCCGGCACGCAGCCGTCTCGCACAGCGCCAACAACGCATCGAGCTTGCCGGTCTGCACGCGCTTGTGTGCGTCGTCGGCATCCGATTCGTCGATCATCTTGCGTTGCTGGACAACGTCGCCCAGGCCGTACGCCATCCACGCGTTCGCCGGCAGACCGTCGCGCCCGGCGCGGCCGGTTTCCTGGTAATAGCCCTCGACGCTTTTCGGCAGGTCGAGGTGCGCGACGAAACGCACGTCCGGCTTGTCGATGCCCATACCGAACGCGATCGTCGCGCACATGACAATGCCTTCGTCTCGCTGAAAAATTTCCTGATGTTGCTGCCGGACTTCGAATTCCATTCCAGCGTGATAGGGGAGTGCACGAACGCCCTGGCCCTGTAGCCACTCTGCCGTTTCCTCGACCTTGCGACGCGACAGGCAATAGACAACGCCGGCGTCGGTCGTGCCATCCGGCCGCGTGTGTTCAGCGCGGATAAAGTCGAGTAGCTGCGAGCGCGCATTGTCTTTCTCGACGATCCGATAACGAATGTTTGGCCGGTCGAAACTGGACACAAACACGCGCGCATCATCAAGCGCGAGACGGTGAATGATTTCGTCGCGCGTAATCGCGTCAGCGGTCGCGGTGAGCGCGATACGCGGCACCGACGGAAACCGCTCGTGCAGCACCGATAGTTGAATGTATTCGGGCCGGAAATCGTGCCCCCATTGAGACACGCAATGCGCTTCGTCGATCGCGAACAGGCCGATGCGCGCGCGTTCGAGCAGATCGAGGAAGCGCGGCGTCATCAACCGCTCAGGTGCCACGTACAGAAGGTCGATATTGCCGTCGCGCAACGCTCGTTCTGTGGCCACCGCCTCCGCACCGGACAAGGTCGAGTTCAAATAGGCAGCGCGCACGCCGACTTCCGTGAGCGCCGCGACCTGATCCTGCATCAGCGCGATCAACGGCGACACAACAATGCCGGTACCGAGCCCTTGCTCGCGCCGCACGAGCGACGGAATCTGATAGCAAAGCGATTTGCCCCCACCTGTCGGCATCAGCACCAGGCAATCTCCGCCCCCGGCCACATGCTGGACGATTTCGGCCTGCTGCCCTCTGAATGCAGGGTAGCCGAACACTTCATTGAGGATTTCAAGCGGACGGGACATGAACGATCGGAAGACAGGCAGGAGGAGGACAGCGAATTTTACCAACGTCATCGCGCCGAACCGACATTCGAGATGCGCTGTTAGCCGAACGGCCAGGGTTTAAACCGTATCGATCGGCGCTACACTCGGCATCAACTTGTCAGTTACCGGAAATAGCATGAAGGACGCAGATGCCGCCACGACCACCCGGCGAGTCTATCTCGCCGGATTCGACGTTTTTCGTCCAGATGCCGCAGCGCATGGCGCATATCTGAAAGCGCTGTGTGCCGAGCGCGGTCTCACCGGCCTATACCCGTGCGACGGTGCTCCGCCGGATGCGCTCGCGACGCGCGACGCGGCACGATGGATCTGTGACGCAAACCTCGCATTAATCCGCGAAGCGGACGCGGTGCTCGCCAATCTGAACGACTTTCGCGGCGCAGGTGAGCCGGATGTTGGCACCGCGTTTGAAGTGGGCTTCGCCGTTGCGCTTGGCAAACCCGTCTGGGGTTACCGGTCGGACGACAAACCTCTGATCGAGCGCGCGGCAGCACGCGCGCAAGACAGTGTGTCCTTTTGCTCACGCGGCTTTGTCGTAGAAGACTTTGGCCTCCCGGTCAACCTGATGCTTGCCTGTACGGTACAACTGGTTACCGGCGACGCAGCGGCTTGTCTGGACGCACTGTGTGCGTCGGCGTACTTGCAAGCGCGACGCGACTAGAAGAGAACCACGCTGGTGCAGCGGCCAGGCCGTCAAACCGGTGTACGCCCGCCCTGGTTCTGCGCGACCACTTCGATGCTGGGACGCCTGCCGTTAATCGAGAGACTGGCCAGTGCCTGTCGTGCACGCTCGATTTGATATTCTCCAACGCCAATTCCCGCGGGATTCTTTACTTCGTTCAGCTTCCGGTATAGCGGCCCATTTACAGATACGACTATTTTGCCCGGTTTGACGTCGACATTTTCGATGGCTTCGCAGCCACCGAAATGAAGCAGGGTCTCTCCGTTCATGCGGTACCCCACCTCGCGTAAGGTGGTCCGCTCCGCGCCGGAAAGTCCGCCGGCGAGTGGGCTGCTCAGCACGCTGTCTACCGTGGCTCTTGTCAATAATCTCCGGGCAGCCGAAGCGTCCACACCGCGAATTAAAGCGGGACTGAATTGGCTAACCACGCCCAAAAGAATCGACGAATCGAGGTCGATCGATTTGTTTGCCGCCGCGGCGCTTCGCAGATTGCGCGAGACATCCAGCACACCGGATGTGTTTTTATCGTCCAGTCTGTTCAACTCGGATAGCGCTCGCCCGATCGGTCCGTGGTCACCGAGCTTCCAATACATCGTTTGAAAAACCGGTGACCGCTGGAATGGGCTCAAGCGGTTCGCCGCCATATCAAGATTATCGGCAAACCGGATAATGGCAAATGGGTTCCGGGTAAGCTCTTGCTCCGTGTAACGTAGCCCGATCTTCACCTGATTATTCTTTTCCAGTGCCGCCGGTCGGCCCGCATAGCGAACTTTGGTGTCGTCCGCGGTCACCTTAATGGGTTGCGCAGATGACTGCTTCTGCAACATATCGTTGACTTGCTTTTCCATCTCTTTGGCGTCGGACCCACGAATTTCTATTGCGGACACCTGATGGGCGCGACGTGACGAGGTCGAATAATGATTCAACAATTCTTTCAGAGATTCCACATCAGATGCCAGCAACGCGCCACGATCTGTTTTCACATTAATTGGATAGCTTCCGGCATCGACATCGGCAGAGTGAAGTTGAATTGCCTTCCTCATATCGGAAAGCACCTGATCGGTCCGGCCATTTTCGCGTTGAATCAGGCCTTGCAATTGATCGCGCACATCGTCAAACCTCGACGCACTGGACAATCCGTGAGTGGATTTGGGTCGACCGTCGAGATCTGGGTACCCGATGTCATGCCAATGTGCGGTAATCTTGAACAGAAGGCGTGCAAGGCTCGTGGGAATGTTATATTTTCTGGCCGCACTCTGCTCTATTTCAGGATATGCATTGATGATCCGGTCAATGTATCCCGCCGTGCGCTCCGAATGATCAAATCCATGTGACACATATTGCGGCGGATTACCCTGGTGCTGCGCCAGAGCAGGTTTACCGAGTCTGCTTGCGATGTCTCTTACGACACCAACAGCATCCCGATCGTTCAGTCGCCCCGTCTCTTTTAGATAATTTGCGTAGGGACTTATTATACGCTCGGCGACCAACGGTTGTTTGATCGAGCGGACGCCCTGTCTGACACCCGAGAAGGTTTGCATATTTTCGGATCCAACCTGCTTCCGTAAATCGATGGTCATTTCGACTTTACGGCGCGCCATTAGATTGTCGGATGTTGGTGCGCTTAAATTATCGTCCATCGATCCAGCCTTGCCAGGAGCAGCTTCGGGGATATGGTGTGGCGATACAGCGGGGCCTTTAAACTCGAACATGTTGAACACTCCAGATCCAAGCGATGCGGTGACAAAAGAGCGGCTATGCATGCATAAATTCAACCTCCGCGCTGCGGGGCCGAATTCTTGCGGTGCAGTTTGAGCTTGACCCGGTCAGGCACGTAATACCTGATATAGCGATCGACGCGTTCGCGCTATTTCTTTGAGCATGCTCAAAGAAATTTCAAATAATAAAAAAAAGCCGCCCAGTCGAAACTGGGCGGCTTTGCCAACAGACCCAAGCGAAGCGGCTCCCGCCGCCCGCCATTACTCGTTGGTATGAGGCGCTTGTTGCTCGGCAGCCGGGTTTTCCGGCGTACCGAATTCGAAGGCCTCTTCGGCTGCGATCTGATCGAAACGCTCGCGATCCGACATTTCCTTGCTCTTGCGCGCCTTGTGGAACGCAAGACCGGTACCGGCCGGAATCAGACGACCGACGATCACGTTTTCCTTCAGGCCACGCAGATCGTCGCGCTTGCCCATAATCGCCGCCTCGGTCAGCACGCGAGTCGTTTCCTGGAACGACGCCGCGGAGATGAACGAATCGGTCGACAACGACGCCTTCGTGATACCCAGCAGCACGTTCTCGTACGTTGCCGGACGCTTGTCTTCCGCGTTCATCTTGTCGTTCTCATCGAGCATGTCCGACCGCTCGACCTGTTCGCCCGGGATGAAACGCGTATCACCGTTATCGGAGATCTGCACGCGACGCAGCATCTGACGCACGATCACTTCAATGTGCTTGTCGTTGATCTTCACGCCCTGCAGACGGTACACGTCCTGCACTTCGTCCACGATGTAACGCGACAGCGCCTCGACGCCCTGCAGACGCAGGATGTCGTGTGGATCCGCCGGTCCGTCGACGATCATTTCGCCCTTGTTGACGACCTGACCATCGTGCACCAGAACCTGCTTTTCCTTCGCGATCAGGAACTCGTGCTGATTGCCTTCGAGGTCCGTGATGACGAGACGCTGCTTGCCCTTCGTGTCCTTACCGAACGACACCGTACCCGTAACTTCCGCGAGGATACCCGCGTCCTTCGGCGAACGTGCTTCGAACAGCTCGGCCACACGCGGCAGACCACCGGTAATGTCGCGGGTCTTCTGCGATTCGGTCGGGATACGTGCAAGCACTTCACCGACCTGAACCTGCTGACCGTCCTTCACGGTAATCAGCGCGCCGACCTGGAAGCCGATCTGCACCGCATGCTCGGTACCCGGAATCTTCACTTCGTCGCCGGTGGCATCGAGCAGCTTCACCTGCGGACGCACGCTCTTCGACGCTTGCGAACCGCGACGCTTCACGTCGATCACGACGAGCGTCGAAAGGCCCGTCACGTCGTCGATCTGCTTCGCGACCGTCACGCCTTCCTCGACGTTCTCGAACTTCACCGTACCGCCGTACTCGGTGATGATCGGACGCGTCATCGGATCCCACGTTGCGAGTTGCGTGCCCGCCTTGATCTGCGCACCGTCGAGCTGCAGCAGCGTCGCGCCGTACGGCACCTTGTGACGCTCGCGCTCACGGCCGTGATCGTCGGTGATCATCGCTTCGCCCGAACGCGAGATGACGATCTGCTCGCCCTTCGCATTAGTGACGTAACGCATCGTCGACGTGAAACGCACGGTACCGTTCGACTTCGCTTCGATCGACGAAGCAACCGCCGCGCGCGATGCCGCGCCACCGATGTGGAACGTACGCATCGTCAGCTGCGTGCCCGGTTCGCCGATCGACTGCGCGGCGATCACGCCGACCGCTTCGCCGACGTTCACCAGCGAGCCGCGACCGAGGTCGCGGCCATAGCACGATGCGCACAAACCATAACGCGTTTCGCAGGTGAGCGGCGTACGCACGCGCACTTCGTCGATGCCGAGACGTTCGATCTCTTCGACTGCCGTTTCGTCGAGCAAAGTGCCCGATTCGTACAGCGTTTCCTGCGTTTCCGGATTGACGACGTCCGCCACCGCGACGCGGCCGAGGATCCGGTCGCGCAGCGCTTCGACGACTTCACCGCCTTCGACGAGCGCCTTCATCGCCACGCCTTGCGACGTGCCGCAATCGTCTTCGACAACGACCAGATCCTGCGTGACGTCAACCAGACGACGCGTCAGGTAACCGGAGTTCGCGGTCTTCAGTGCCGTGTCGGCCAAGCCCTTACGTGCGCCGTGCGTCGAGATGAAGTACTGCAGCACGTTCAGGCCTTCGCGGAAGTTCGCGGTAATCGGCGTCTCGATGATCGAGCCGTCCGGCTTCGCCATCAGGCCGCGCATACCGGCCAGCTGACGAATCTGCACCGCGGAACCACGCGCACCCGAGTCCGCCATCATGTAGATCGAGTTGAACGACTCCTGACGCGTTTCGTTGCCGTCGCGATCCGTGACCGGCTCCGTCGACAGCTGCTCCATCATCGCCTTGCCGACCGCTTCCGACGTTGCCGACCAGATGTCGACCACGTTGTTGTAGCGCTCCTGCGCGGTGACGAGACCCGACATGTACTGACGGTCGTATTCCTTCACCTTCTTCGCGGCGTCGCCGACGATCGTTTCCTTCTGCGGCGGTACGAGCATGTCGTCGACGCAGATCGAAATACCGGCGCGCGTTGCCAGGCGGAAGCCCGACTGCATCAGCTGATCGGCGAAGATCACCGTTTCGCGCAGGCCGCAACGGCGGAACGCCGTATTGATCAGACGCGAGATTTCCTTCTTCTTCAGCGGCTTGTTCAGCACCGAGAACGGCAGCCCCGGCGGCAGAATTTCCGACAGGATCGAACGGCCGACCGTGGTGGCGTACAGCGAGACCTTCGGCACGAATGCCGGCGCGCCTTCCGACGTGTCTTCGTTGTGGACCATTTCGGTGATCCGCACGTTGACCCGCGACGCGAGCTCGACTTCCTTGTTCTCGTACGCACGCAGCACTTCCGACACGCCGGTGAACGACATGCCTTCGCCCTTCGCGTTCACTGCTTCACGCGTCGCGTAGTACAGGCCGAGCACGATATCTTGCGACGGCACGATCGACGGATCGCCGTTAGCCGGGAACAGCACGTTGTTCGACGCGAGCATCAGCGTGCGCGCTTCCATCTGCGCTTCAAGCGACAGCGGAACGTGAACAGCCATCTGGTCACCGTCGAAGTCGGCGTTGAACGCCGCGCAAACGAGCGGGTGCAGCTGGATGGCCTTGCCTTCGATCAGCACCGGCTCGAACGCCTGGATGCCAAGACGGTGCAGCGTCGGCGCACGGTTCAGCATCACCGGGTGCTCGCGGATCACCTCTTCGAGGATGTCCCACACCACCGGCGTCTGGTTCTCGACTTCCTTCTTCGCCGCCTTGATCGTCGTCGCCACGCCCATCACTTCGAGCTTGTTGAAGATGAACGGCTTGAAGAGCTCGAGCGCCATCAGCTTCGGCAGACCACACTGATGCAGCTTCAGCGTCGGGCCGACCACGATCACCGAACGGCCGGAGTAGTCGACGCGCTTACCGAGCAGGTTCTGACGGAAGCGACCGCCCTTACCCTTGATCATGTCGGCGAGCGACTTCAGCGGACGCTTGTTCGCGCCGGTCATCGCCTTGCCGCGACGGCCGTTATCGAGCAGCGAGTCGACGGCTTCCTGCAGCATCCGCTTTTCGTTGCGAACGATGATTTCCGGCGCTTTCAGCTCGAGCAGACGCTTCAACCGGTTGTTACGGTTGATCACGCGGCGGTACAGGTCGTTCAGGTCGGACGTCGCGAAACGGCCACCGTCGAGCGGCACGAGCGGGCGCAGTTCCGGCGGCAGCACCGGCAGCACTTCGAGAATCATCCACTCGGGCTTGATGCCCGAACGCTGGAAGGCCTCGAGCACCTTCAGGCGCTTCGCGTACTTCTTGATCTTCGCTTCCGAGCCGGTGTTCTTCAGTTCGGTGCGCAGCATCTCGACCTGCTCGTCGATGTTGATCGCACGCAGCAGTTCACGCACCCCTTCCGCGCCCATTTCGGCACGGAATTCGTCACCGTACTCTTCGACCTTGTTGTAGTAATCCTCTTCGGTCATGATCTGCCGCGCTTTCAGCGGCGTCATGCCCGGGTCGATCACAACATAGGCTTCGAAGTACAGCACGCGCTCGATATCGCGCAGCGTCATATCGAGCACCATGCCCAGACGCGACGGCAGCGACTTCAGGAACCAGATGTGCGCAACCGGCGAAGCCAGTTCGATGTGGCCCATCCGTTCACGACGCACCTTGGCGAGCGTCACTTCGACGCCGCACTTCTCGCAGATCACGCCGCGGTGCTTCAGACGCTTGTACTTGCCGCACAGGCACTCGTAGTCCTTGATCGGACCAAAGATCTTCGCGCAGAACAGACCATCCCGCTCCGGCTTGAACGTGCGGTAGTTGATCGTTTCCGGCTTCTTCACTTCACCGAACGACCATGACCGGATCTTGTCGGGCGAGGCCAGACCGATCTTGATCGCGTCGAAAACTTCTTCTTGTTGGACTTGCTTGAATAGATCGAGCAGAGCTTTCATTGCTTTCTCTCCGTAGTCCGATTAGTTGCGGTCCAGATCGATGTCGATACCGAGCGAGCGGATTTCCTTCACCAGCACGTTGAAGGATTCCGGCATGCCCGCATCGATCACGTGATCGCCCTTGACCAGGTTCTCATACACCTTGGTCCGGCCTGTCACGTCATCCGATTTGACCGTCAGCATTTCCTGCAGCACATACGATGCGCCGTACGCTTCGAGCGCCCACACTTCCATTTCACCGAAGCGCTGACCGCCGAACTGCGCCTTACCGCCCAGCGGCTGCTGCGTGACGAGCGAGTACGGACCCGTCGAACGGGCGTGCATCTTGTCGTCGACCAAGTGGTGCAGCTTCAGGTAGTGCATGTAGCCGACCGTGACCGGACGCTCGAATGCCTCACCCGTGCGACCGTCATACAGACGCACCTGATTCTTCGACTGCGTCATACCGAGCTGTTGCGCGATTTCGTCCGGGAACGCGAGGTCCAGCATCTTGGACATCTCGTCTTCGGTCGCACCGTCGAACACTGGTGTCGCGAACGGCACGCCTTCGCGCAGGTTCTTCGCCAGTTCGACGATTTCGTCGTCGCCAAAGCCATCGATTTCTTCCGCACGGCCCGACTCGTTGTAGATCTTGGTCAGGAACGCGCGCAGTTCTTCGATCTTCGTCTGACGCTGCAGCATTTCGCCGATACGCCAGCCGAGACCCTTCGCGGCCCAACCCAGATGCACTTCGAGCACCTGACCCACGTTCATCCGCGACGGCACGCCGAGCGGATTCAGCACGACGTCGGCCGGACGGCCATCCGCCATGTACGGCATGTCTTCGATCGGCACGATCTTCGACACGACGCCCTTGTTACCGTGACGGCCTGCCATCTTGTCGCCAGGCTGCAGGCGGCGCTTCACCGCGAGGTACACCTTGACCATCTTCAGCACGCCCGGCGGCAGTTCGTCGCCTTGCGTGAGCTTCTTGCGCTTCTCTTCGAACGCGAGATCGAACTGGTGACGCTTCTGTTCGATCGAGTCCTTGATGGCTTCGAGCTGCGCCGCTGCATCTTCGTCCGCCAGGCGGATGTCGAACCAGTGGTAGTGGTCGAGATCTTCGAGGTAAGCCTGTTCGATCTTCGTGCCCTTCGCGAGCTTCTTCGGACCGCCGTTCGCCACCTTGCCGACGAGCATGCGTGCCAGACGCTGGAATGCATCGCCTTCGACGATACGCAGCTGGTCGTTCAGGTCGAGGCGATAGCGCTTCAGTTCATCGTCGATGATCTGTTGCGCGCGCTTGTCGCGCTGGATGCCTTCACGCGTGAACACCTGCACGTCGATGACCGTGCCGCTCATGCCCGACGGCACGCGCAGCGACGTGTCCTTCACGTCGGACGCCTTCTCGCCGAAGATCGCGCGCAGCAGCTTTTCTTCCGGCGTCAGTTGGGTTTCGCCCTTCGGCGTGACCTTGCCGACCAGCACGTCGCCTGCTTCGACTTCCGCGCCGATGTACACAATGCCCGACTCGTCGAGACGGCCAAGCTGCACTTCCGCGAGGTTCGAAATATCGCGCGTGATTTCTTCCGGTCCGAGCTTCGTGTCGCGAGCGACCACGTTCAGCTCTTCGATGTGGATCGACGTGTAGCGATCGTCCGCGACGACCTTCTCCGAGATCAGGATCGAGTCTTCGAAGTTGTAGCCGTTCCACGGCATGAACGCGACCAGCATGTTCTGACCCAGCGCGAGTTCGCCGAGGTCAGTCGATGCGCCATCGGCCAGCACGTCGCCGCGCGACACGATGTCGCCGACCTTCACGATCGGGCGCTGGTTGATGTTCGTGTTCTGGTTCGAACGCGTGTACTTGATCAGGTTGTAGATGTCCACGCCGACGTCGCCGGCGACGGCTTCGTCGTCGTTCACGCGGATCACCATACGGCCTGCGTCGACGTAATCGACCACACCACCGCGGAACGCCTGCACTGTCGTACCCGAGTCGACCGCGACCGTACGCTCGATGCCCGTACCGACCACCGCCTTTTCCGGACGCAGACACGGCACCGCCTGGCGCTGCATGTTCGAGCCCATCAATGCGCGGTTCGCGTCGTCGTGCTCGAGGAACGGAATCAGCGACGCAGCAACTGACACGATCTGCGACGGCGCCACGTCCATGTACTGGATGCGGTCCGGCGTGACCATCAGCGTTTCGCCCGCTTCACGCGACGACACCAGTTCGTCGGTCAGCGTGCCGTCATCTGCCACCGCGGCGTTCGCCTGCGCGATCACATAACGGCCTTCTTCGATCGCCGACAGATAGTCGATCTGGTCGGTCACCTTGCCGTCCGTCACCTTGCGATACGGCGTTTCGAGGAAGCCGTATTCGTTCAGGTGCGCGTACAGCGCCAGCGAGTTGATCAGACCGATGTTCGGACCTTCCGGCGTTTCGATCGGGCACACGCGACCATAGTGCGTCGGGTGCACGTCGCGCACTTCGAAGCCTGCGCGCTCACGCGTCAGACCGCCCGGGCCCAGTGCGGAAACGCGACGCTTGTGCGTGATTTCCGACAGCGGGTTCGTCTGGTCCATAAACTGCGACAGCTGCGACGAACCGAAGAACTCGCGAATTGCCGACGAAATCGGCTTCGAATTGATCAGGTCGTGCGGCATCAGGTTTTCGCTTTCCGCCTGGCCCAGACGCTCCTTCACCGCACGCTCGACACGCACGAGTCCGGCGCGGAACTGATTCTCCGCAAGTTCACCGACGCAACGCACGCGACGATTGCCCAGGTGGTCGATATCGTCCACTTCGCCCTTGCCGTTGCGCAGCTCGACGAGGATCTTGATCGTCGCAAGGATGTCGTCGTCCTGCAGCGTCATCGGGCCGATGATTTCATCCCGGCCGACACGGCGGTTGAACTTCATACGGCCGACCTTCGACAGGTCGTACGCGTCTTCGCTGTAGAACAGGCGATTGAACAGCGCTTCGACCGCTTCTTCGGTCGGCGGCTCGCCCGGACGCATCATCCGATAGATTGCGATACGCGCGGCCATCCGGTCAGCGGTTTCGTCGATACGCAGCGTCGACGAGATATAAGGACCCTGGTCCAGATCATTCGTGTAGAGCGTCTGGATGTCCTTGATCTTCGCTTCGCGCAGTTTCTCGAGCACCGTCTCGGTGATTTCGTCGTTCGCGTTCGCGATGACTTCACCGGTTTCGCCGTCGATCACGTTTTTCGCGAGCACACGGCCGAGCAGATAATCTTCGGGGACCGAAATAAATTTCGTCTTTGCGTTATCGAGGTCGCGAATGTGCTTCGCGTTGATCCGCTTGTCCTTCGTGACGATCACGTTGCCGTCGCGGTCGCTAATGTCGAAACGCGCGACTTCGCCACGCAGACGCTCGGGCACGAACTCCATCTGCGCGCCTTCCGGCATCAGCGCGAAATTATCGAATACGAAGAAGTTCGCGAGGATCTGTTCCGGCGTAAGGCCGATCGCCTTCAACAGGATCGTGACCGGCATCTTGCGGCGACGGTCGACGCGGAAGTACAGCACGTCCTTCGGGTCGAACTCGAAATCGAGCCACGAACCGCGGTAAGGGATGATCCGCGCCGAAAACAGCAGTTTGCCGGAGCTGTGCGTCTTGCCTTTGTCGTGTTCGAAGAACACGCCCGGCGAACGATGCAACTGCGAAACGATCACGCGCTCAGTGCCGTTGATCACAAACGAGCCCGTCGGCGTCATGAGCGGAATCTCGCCCATGTACACCTCTTGCTCCTTGACTTCCTTGACGACAGGCTTGCTCGGCGACTCCTTGTCGAGCAGCACGAGTCGCACTTTCGCGCGCAGCGCGGAGCAGTACGTCAAGCCACGCTGTTGACATTCCTTGATGTTGAACGCCGGCGGCGACAACATGTAGCTGACAAACTCTAGACGGGCAAAGCCGTTATGAGAAACAATCGGGAATACCGACGTAAACGCGGCCTGCAGACCCTCAGGCTTGCGTTGGGTAGCCGGCACTTCTGCTTGCAGAAACGTGCTGAATGATTCAAGCTGGGTGGCCAGCAGGAAAGGTACTTGGTGAACGATGGGGCGCTTCGCGAAACTCTTGCGAATACGCTTCTTCTCGGTGAAGGAATATTGCATACGATCTCCGAATCACGGCGGGCATTGTTGTCGAGGCGAGATACCTTGATGTGACAACCCGAGTGTTCACCGACTGAGACCCGTTGGCCGTCCGATGGCTTGAACGAGCCGAGAAGCTTGGTGGTTGGCCGCTACCAACCGCTGGCTGACGGCAGCGGATGCCTGTGTTGCCCGCCGCCCGACCAAACTTGCCTTCTGCAGTCGCTTCAGAAGACAAAGAGAAGCGCCACTTAACTTACGAAATGACGGTTTTCTTTGGCTTCTAGGGGACATTGTCGCCAAAAACAGCGCGGGAAACGCCGTCCCCACAAAGCACAAAAAGGCCGGCGGTGATTTAACCGCCAGCCTTCGCATAGCGCGCCGAAAATTACTTGATTTCAGCCTTCGCGCCTGCGTCTTCCAGCTTCTTCTTCGCCTCTTCAGCGGCAGCCTTCGGTACCGCTTCCTTGACTGGCTTCGGTGCACCGTCGACCAGGTCCTTCGCTTCCTTCAGGCCCAAGCCCGTCAGTTCACGAACCGCCTTAATTACGGACACCTTGTTCGCGCCGGTTTCCGTCAAGATAACCGTGAACTCGGTTTGTTCTTCCACGGCAGCAGCACCGCCGCCAGCGCCCGCCGGGCCCGCAACTGCGACAGCAGCAGCCGATACGCCAAACTTCTCTTCGAACGCCTTGACCAGTTCGTTCAGTTCCAGAACCGACATCGAGCCTACGGCTTCGAGGATGTCTTCTTTTGCGATTGCCATTTGAAATACTCCTAGATTGAATTCGGATACAGCCAGCGATCCTTTACGCCCGGCTGAAGTACGTTAGGCAGCTTCGCCCTGCTTCTTTTCAGCCAGCGCAGCCAATGCGCGCGCAAAGCCAGAAACAGGTGCTTGCATAACGAACAACAGCTTGGAGAGCAGTTCCTCGCGACTCGGGATGTTGGCCAGCGCTTGTACGCCAGCCTTGTCCATCACCTTGCCTTCGTAGGAACCAGCCTTGATGATCAACTTCTCATTGCCTTTGCTAAATTCGTTGACGACTTTAGCGGCGGCAATCGCATCTTCAGAGATGCCGTAGATCAGAGGACCGGTCATCTGCTCAGCCAGCGGAGCAAACGGAGTACCCTCGACAGCGCGACGCGCCAGCGTGTTCTTCAGAACGCGCAGGTACACCTTCTGCTCGCGCGCTTTCGCGCGCAGCTTGGTCAGATCGCCAACCGTGATCCCACGATACTCGGCCAGAACGATGGTCTGAGCTTTCCCGACTTGCGCGGAAACCTCAGCCACGACGGCCTGCTTACCTTCTTTGTTCAGTGGCACGGTTAACCTCCAGATTCGGTGCACTTCACTTGCGCTTCGTGCACCGCGTTCAACAACGGCGTCCGACCAGTCAAGGAGTATTTCGACCGCCCGACACTCCCGTCACCGAGGGTGCCTAACGGCTTCATCACCACAAAACCTTTTCGGGTTCGCCATCTGCGTTGGCTTGAATTAAGGTCACGCCCGATTGCTGCGCTCCCACCAACGGTCTTTGACAACCGGTCACTCGCTGCTTACCGCTCAGCTTGCGACCGCCCAAAGCCCTTCACGCGCTTCCGCCCTCACTGGCTCGGAAGCGCCAAACTCTTTACTGCGCGGCCAGCGACGTCTGGTCGACGCGCACGCCCACGCCCATCGTGCTCGACAGCGCGATCTTACGCAGATACACGCCCTTGCTCGTCGCCGGCTTCGCCTTTTGCAGCGCTTCGACAAGTGCGTCGAGGTTGCTGCGCAGCGCTGCGGGTTCGAACGAAGCACGACCGATCGTTGCGTGGATAATGCCTGCCTTGTCAACACGGAACTGCACTTGACCGGCCTTTGCGTTCTTCACGGCAGTCGCCACGTCCGGCGTCACCGTACCTACCTTCGGGTTCGGCATCAGGCCGCGGGGACCGAGGATTTGACCCAGTGTACCGACCACGCGCATCGTGTCCGGAGAGGCGATGACCACGTCGAAGTTCAGGTTACCCGCCTTCACTTGCTCGGCGAGGTCTTCCATACCAACGATCTCGGCGCCGGCGGCACGTGCCTGTTCAGCCTTTTCGCCTTGCGCGAAAACCGCCACGCGCACTGACTTACCGGTACCCGACGGCAAGACTACCGAGCCGCGAACGACCTGGTCCGACTTCTTCGCGTCGATGCCGAGTTGCACCGCAACGTCGATCGACTCATCGAATTTCGCGCTCGCACATTCTTTAACCAGCGACAGAGCATCGTTGATCGGGTACAGCTTTTGACGATCAACCTTGTTTGCGAATGCCTGCAGACGCTTTGAAAGCTTAGCCATTTACACGCCCTCCACGGTGATGCCCATCGAGCGGGCGCTGCCAGCGATGGTACGAACCGCTGCGTCCATATCGGCTGCGGTGAGGTCCGGCATCTTCGTTTTGGCGATTTCTTCAGCTTGCGCACGGGTGATCTTGCCGACTTTGTCCGTGTGCGGCTTGCTCGAGCCCTTGTCGACCTTCGCAGCCTTCTTGATCAGAACCGTGGCCGGCGGCGTCTTGAGGACGAACGTGAAGCTCTTGTCAGCGAAGGCGGTGATAACGACGGGAATCGGGAGACCCGGTTCCATCGCTTGAGTCTGTGCGTTGAACGCCTTGCAGAACTCCATGATATTCAGGCCGCGCTGACCCAATGCCGGGCCGACCGGCGGCGACGGATTGGCTTTACCTGCAGGAATCTGCAGCTTGATAAAGCCGACGATTTTCTTTGCCATATTTGCAAACCTCGTGGGAACGCGTGTGCGTTCAGTGAGTAGTAGCGCGCGTTCGCCAACTTCAGCTACTGACGCTCCTCAACGGCCATTACGCGAGCCGTAAGCGCGAAACGCGGATCGCGCCATTGGCGCGATCCGCTGGAACTGATTACAACTTCTCAACCTGTCCGAATTCCAGTTCAACCGGTGTCGCACGACCGAAAATGGTGACAGAAACGCGAACTCGCGACTTTTCGTAGTTGACTTCTTCAACGCTACCGTTGAAGTCAGTGAATGGGCCATCTTTCACGCGAACCATCTCGCCGACTTCGAACAGGGTCTTTGGCCTCGGCTTCTCGACGCCTTCCTGCATCTGCGACATGATTTTTTCGACCTCGCGCGGCGAAATCGGACTCGGGCGGTTACGTGCGCCCCCGACGAACCCGGTGACCTTGGCCGTGTTCTTGACCAGGTGCCACGTTTCATCGGTCATCTCCATCTCGACGAGGACGTAGCCCGGAAAAAACCGACGCTCCGTCACCGACTTATGACCACCCTTTACTTCAACTACCTCTTCCGTCGGAACAAGGATCTGGCCGAACTTATCTTGCATGCCAGCCCGCTCGATGCGCTCCTGAAGCGCACGCTGCACGCTCTTCTCCATTCCGGAGTAGGCGTGCACGACGTACCAACGTTTTCCACTCGGGGATGCCGGCGTATCGCTCATATCATTTCCAACCCAGAATCGCCGAGAAAATCGCCCATTCTATGGATTTGTCACAAATCCAAAGAAATAGCGCCATGACTAACACGAACCCGAAGACGACAAGGGTCGTTTGGCTCGCCTCTTTACGAGTCGGCCACACTACCTTGCGGACCTCTTTATATGAGTCCTTGGCGAACGCGATAAAACCCTTGCCAGGCGCTGAAAGGAGACCGACTGCGACGCCCGCGATCAAACCAACGGCCAAGGCCGCACCGCGAACGTACCATTCCTGGCCGTTGAGCCAGAAGAACCCCACGAACCCGGCCACGACCAACAATACGCCGACAACCAGCATCAGCTTGTCACCGGACGTATTTACAGTTTCGACGGATGGATTCGCCATAACACCTTACAAACGTCACATTGACGCGAGAATTGGCAGGGGCAGAGGGAATCGAACCCCCAACCTTCGGTTTTGGAGACCGACGCTCTGCCAGTTGAGCTATACCCCTAAACCATTTGGGGTTGACGACATCGCCAACCCCGAAAACAACCGATCAACGAGAACTGGCTGGCTTACTCGATGATCTTGGCGACGACACCGGCGCCGACGGTACGGCCACCTTCACGGATGGCGAAACGCAGACCTTCTTCCATCGCGATCGGCGCAATCAGCTTCACCGTGATCGACACGTTGTCGCCCGGCATCACCATTTCCTTGTCCTTCGGCAGCTCGATCGAGCCCGTCACGTCCGTCGTACGGAAGTAGAACTGCGGACGGTAGTTGTTGAAGAACGGCGTGTGACGACCGCCCTCATCCTTGCTCAGCACGTACACTTCAGCCGTGAAGTGCGTGTGCGGCGTGATCGAACCCGGCTTGGCCAGCACCTGGCCACGCTCCACGTCTTCACGCTTCGTGCCGCGCAGCAGGATACCCACGTTGTCGCCCGCCTGACCCTGGTCGAGCAGCTTGCGGAACATTTCCACGCCCGTGCACGTCGTCTTCGCCGTCGGCTTGATCCCGACGATCTCGATTTCCTCGCCAACCTTGATCACGCCACGCTCGACACGACCCGTCACCACCGTACCGCGACCCGAGATCGAGAACACGTCTTCCACCGGCATCAGGAACGCGCCATCCACCGCGCGCTCCGGCGTCGGGATGTACGTGTCCAGCGCGTCGGCCAGGTTCATGATCGCCACTTCGCCCAGCTCGCCCTTGTCGCCTTCCAGCGCCAGCTTCGCCGAACCCTTGATGATCGGCGTGTCGTCGCCCGGGAAGTCGTACTTCGACAGCAGTTCGCGCACTTCCATTTCCACCAGCTCGAGCAGTTCCGCGTCGTCCACCATGTCGCACTTGTTCAGGAACACGATGATGTACGGCACGCCCACCTGACGCGCCAGCAGGATGTGCTCGCGCGTTTGCGGCATCGGGCCGTCAGCGGCCGAGCACACCAGGATTGCGCCGTCCATCTGCGCCGCACCCGTGATCATGTTCTTCACGTAGTCCGCGTGACCCGGGCAGTCAACGTGTGCGTAGTGGCGGTTCGCCGTCTCGTACTCCACGTGCGCCGTGTTGATCGTGATGCCGCGCGCCTTTTCTTCCGGCGCCGCGTCGATCTGGTCGTACGCCTTCGCTTCCCCGCCGAACTTCGCGGTCAGCACCGTCGTGATCGCCGCCGTCAGCGTGGTCTTGCCGTGATCAACGTGACCGATCGTGCCCACGTTCACGTGCGGCTTGGTCCGCTCAAACTTACCTTTGGCCATTTTCGACTCCTAAGAGGGTTTATCCGTACGTTGCGCGGGGCGCAAACAATCAATCACCGACACCTGCTGGTGCCCATGGGCAGGATCGAACTGCCGACCTCTCCCTTACCAAGGGAGTGCTCTACCACTGAGCCACATGGGCAATGCTTCTTGCTGGAGCGGGTGAAGGGAATCGAACCCTCGTCGTAAGCTTGGAAGGCTTCTGCTCTACCATTGAGCTACACCCGCAAGGATCTATCGATTCCCGACTACTGCTCAGCTTTATTCTGGTGGAGGAGGTTGGATTCGAACCAACGTAGGCGTAAGCCAACAGATTTACAGTCTGCCCCCTTTAGCCACTCGGGCACCCCTCCGCAGAGAACTGATGATTATGGGGGAACTACCGAGCATTGTCAATACATGCCGGAGCTTCGCCTCGAACAGCCCTCACTTATTCAGCGTCTGCCGTAAACGCCGAAACCCCGCCTGGTGGCGGGGTTTGCGGTGTGCTGCTGGGGAGCCTGACGATTACCTACTTTCACACGGGGATCCGCACTAT
>NZ_SORE01000040.1 GCF_004366595.1 Paraburkholderia rhizosphaerae | reverse complement strand
CCACCGCCACCGCCACCGCCACCGCCACCGCCACCGCCACCGCCACCGCCACCGCCACCGCCACCGCCACCGCCACCGCCACCGCCACCACCACCACCACCACCACCACCACCGCCACCGCCACCGCCACCACCACCCGATTTCCCGCCGCCACCACCCGTGCCGCCAGACGCAGCGCCGCCACTGCCACCGCCACCCGCCGCTCCGCCGCCACCCGCCGCGGCACCGCCAGCTGCCGCTCCGCCCGACCCGCCGCGGCCTCCGCCGCGCACATAGGGACCGCAGTTGTTCTGGTTGCCAATACAACTATCTGGCGTGAACACCAAAGCCGCGTCGTCGGCTGCGGTCGCGTTCATCGCATCGACACCCGATTGACCCACGGCGGTCGGATCGCCCGGCGCGCCTGCATCGCTGCTTCCCGGCTGCGCTGCAACCGACACACTGCTCGCCGGCAACGCGGCGTCCGCGATGATTAGCCACTGCGGAATCACTTCGCCCGCGGCTGCACCTTGCGCGGCAGCCCAAAACACCGCGCTGAGTGCGATCATCATCACACCCCGTGCTGACAAATCGGAGTGCGTAGTAAAAATTCTGGTCTTCATCGCACTTCTCCCCGGAACCTGCAGCCCCGTCGCTGCGATTCCCTTTGTTCCAATCTTGTCGGCGGGCGGGTTGCGTGACTTTCTGTTCACATGGCCCGCCGCCCTTTATTACCCCGTAGCTTGTCTCGCGCAGCGTTCCGCTATTGACGGTCCGCGGTTTGCAACTCGCCCGCGGATCGCCGCTTGTGACGGTCGATCCGCGTGCCTGCCGGTGTGCGCCGACCGTCGTTATGACCGGCGTTGACCCGACGCACGCGATCAAGCGATAAACATGCCATTGCGCGCACACACGCGCTGCATACGGCGCGACGTGGACGAATCGAGCGCGTGCATGTGTAAATCGGCCGAAAACGTTTCTGCGCTGAAACGGGCGTGCGAAATTAGCGCGCGCGACGTTTCACTCGCGCTGTTGAAGCGAGCGAAGCTCGTCGATGGGGATGTGGCAGCGGATGCGATGGCCGTCGCCGGCATCGGACCAGGGTGGGTCCTGCTGTTCGCAGATCGCGCCGATCTTGCGCGGGCAGCGCGTATGGAACACGCAGCCTGAAGGCGGCGCAGCGGGACTGGGCGGCTCGCCGTCGAGATGAATGCGTGGACGGCTCGCCGTCGTCGCATGCGCATCGAGCGTCGGCACCGACGACAGCAATGCTTCCGTGTACGGGTGATGCGGCCCATCGAACACAGCGGCGGCCGGTCCGATTTCGAGTAGCCGCCCGACGTAGAGCACGGCGATGCGGTCCGACAGATATCGCACAACGTGCAGGTCGTGCGAGATGAAAACGTAGCTCACGCGGTGCTCGCGCTGCAGATCCGCCAGCAGGTTCAGGATCGCGGCCTGCACCGATACGTCGAGCGCGGACGTCGGCTCGTCGCAGACCACGACGCGCGGGTCGCCTGCGAACGCGCGCGCGATCGCGACACGCTGCTTGAGTCCGCCGGACAACTGGCGCGTGCGTGCGCTTAGATAGCGGTCCGGCAAGCGTACCGCGGCGGCGAGCGACGCGAGCCGTTCTTCGCGCGCGCCGCCGTGCAGCGAGGTGAGCCGCGAAAGCGCGCGGCCGATCAGGCGTTTCACCGAATGCGCGCGGTTGAGCGCCGAATCGGGGTTCTGAAACACGATCTGCAGCGACTTCACCTGCTCGTCGTTGCGGCGTGTGACGCGCGACGCCAATGGCGCACCGTCGAGTTCGAGCACGCTGCCTGCGTCGGGCGCAATCAGTCCGAGCAGCATTTTCGCGAGCGTCGTCTTGCCGCTGCCGGATTCACCGACGAGGCCGAGCGTTTCGCCCGCTGCGAGTTCGAGCGATACCGCATCGACTGCGCGGATCACCGCGCCCGCTGCGTGAAAGGTCTTCGAGATGTGTTCGGCGCGTAGCACGCGCTCGGCGCCGTTGGCCTTCGATGCAGAAGGCGGCGCTTGCGTCTGCGTTTGCACGGAGGATTGCATCGCGTGCGCCGCGTATCCATCGTGCCCGGATGCATCCGCATTGACGCGCGGCAATTCGACCGCACGCTCGTGATAGTGACAGCGCGACATCTGATCGCCGTGCGGCGCGCTCATCCGGTAGGGCGGCGGCGCATCGCGACGGCAACGGTCGTCGGCGAGACGGCAGCGGTCCGCGTAGATGCAGCCTTGCCTGATCGAACCGGGTGACGGCAGGCTGCCCGCGATCGTGTCGAGCCGGTTGGCATCCTTGTTGCGCCCGGGACTGGGCAAGCAGCGCAACAGGCCGACCGTATAAGGATGCCGCGGCCGGGCGAACACGTCGCGGGTCGCGCCTTCTTCGACCAGCTTGCCCGCATACAGCACGCCCACGCGTTCGCACATCTTGCCGATCACCGCGAGGTTGTGGCTGATGAATAGCACCGCGGTGCCATACTCTTTGCGCAACTGCGCGATCAGATCGAGCACTTCCGCTTCGACCGTTGCATCGAGGCCCGTGGTCGGTTCGTCGAGTATCAGCAGCGCCGGATTCGACGCGAGCGCCATCGCGATCACCACGCGCTGCTGCATGCCGCCCGACAACTCGTGCGGGTAGCTGTCCATCACGCGTTCGGGCGCTGCGATGCGGACCCGGCGCAGCATCTCGAGCGTGCGCTGCATCGCGTCGTCATAGGTCGCGCCGCTTACCTCGAACGCTTCCGCGACCTGGCGAGCGATGGTCAGCGATGGGTTCAACGCGCGCGACGGGTCCTGATACACCATCGAGATCGCGTTCGCGCGCATCTCGCGTAGCGCGTGCGCATCGAGCGACTCGACGTCCTCGCCGCCAATCGAAATCCGGCCGGCTTTCACGCGGCCGTTACGCGCGAGATAGCGCAACACCGCCATCGCGACGGTCGATTTGCCGCAGCCCGATTCGCCGACAAGGCCGTACGCTTCGCCGCGCCGCACACGGAACGACACATCCTGCAGCACTTCGCGATCGCGCCCGCGCACCCGGTACGCGACCGTGAGGCCGACGATCGTCAACGCATCCGCGCGGTCGCGCCTGGATACGTCGAATGCGGGAAACGCAGCAGCCGGCGACGCGCTCATCGATCGAACACTCCTTGCACACTGTCGGCAATCAGGTTCACGCCCACCACCAACGATGCGATTGCGGCCGCGTCGAATACGACGGTCCACCATGCGCCGCCTGCCATCAGCGTGTACGACTCGGACAGCGCGAGCCCCCAGTCCGCGGACGGTGGCTGGATACCGAAGCCGAGAAACGATAGCGTCGCGACCGAGAAGATCGCGTAGCCGAGGCGCACGGTCGCTTCGACGACGATCGGCGGCAGCACGTTCGGCAGAATCTCGGCGAACATGATGTAGAACGCGTGCTCGCCGCGCAGCTGCGCAGCGGCGACATAGTCGAGATGGCGTTCGGCGAGCACCGCGGCGCGTACGGTGCGCGCGGTGATCGGCATAAACGTGATGCCGATCACGAGAATTACCGTGACATTCGACGCACCGACCGCGGCGAGCGCGAGCAGCGCGACAATCACGAGCGGCAATGCGAGCACCGCATCGATCACGCGGCCGATCAGATGATCGACCCACCCGCCGAAGTAGCCGACGATCAGCCCCAGCGCGGTGCCGGCGACGGTGCCGACCAGCGTGGCGAGCGGTGCGATCGTCAGAATGTCGCGCGCGCCGACGATCACGCGCGAAACTACGTCGCGGCCGAGCTGATCGGTGCCGAACCAGTGCGTGTGATCGGGCGGCAGCAGCGAGTTCAACGGGTCCGACGCGTACGCATCGTGCGGCGCGATCCATTTGCCGGCGATCGCGCAGGCGACCCACCACAGCACGATCAGCACGCCGATCACGAAGCCCGGCGACAACAGCAGCAAGCGCAGGCGTTCGTAACGCGGCTCCTGCGCGCGCGGCGGCGGTGCGGCGGCGGGCGCCGGGGTAGCGTTGCGCGATGCGTCGGGCGCATTCGGCGCATTGGGCGAACCCGGGGCGGCGCTCGTCATTCGGCGCTCCTCACGCGCAGGCGCGGATTGAGCGTCACATGCAACGCGTCCGCAATGAAATTGGCCACCGTATAGACGACCCCGACCGTCAGCACCCCAGCTTCGAGCATCGGAAAGTCCTTTGCTTTTGCGGCGCTGTAGATCAGCGAACCGATACCGTCATAGTGAAACAGCGTCTCCACGACGACGAGGCCGCCGATCATATAGCCCAGCTGCGTCGCGGCGACCGTGATGGTCGGCAGCAGCGCATTGCGCAGCACATGCCGGAAAATCACGACGTGCGGCGGCAAGCCTTTGAGGATCGCGGTGCGCGTGTAGTCGGCATCGAGCGCTTCGACCGTGCCGACGCGCGCCATCCGCGCGATATAGCCGAAGAAGATGAACACCAGCGGCAGCACCGGCAGGATCAGATGCCGCAACTGCTCGAGCACGCCGGCGCCGGCCGGCGCGGTGGCTTCGATGGGCAGCCACTGCAGCCACACGCCGAACACGAGAATCAGCACGATCGACGACACGAACTCCGGCACCACCGTTGCGGAAAGCCCGGTGATGCTGATCATGCGGTCGATCCAGCGTCCTTCGTGCAACGCAGCCCAGACGCCGCCTGCGATGCCGAGCGGCACGACGATGATGAAGGCGAGCAGCCCGAGCTTCGCCGAGTTCGCGAGCGCGCTGCCGATGAAGGGCGCAACCGGTTCGCGAAACGCGTACGACGTGCCCATGTCGCCGTGCATCAGATGCGTGATCCACTGAGTGTACTGCGTGAAAAGCGGCCGGTCGGCGCCGAGCTGATGATTGAGCGCGGCGACCGCGCGTGGGTCGGCGAGCGGGCCGAGAATCGCGCGGCCGATATCGCCGGGCAGCAGTTGCCCACCGGCGAACACGAGCACCGACAGTAGCCACAGCGTAATCAGCGCAAGCGCGAGACGCGTCGCGAGGAAGATCGCGACGCGTGCCGCATTGCCCGACGTGGCGCGTGTGACGGTGGAAGCAGTGGTCGACATCGATCTCCCTTTACTCCAGTCGCATGCAATGCAAGCGACCGGGCTATGCGGTGATCACCGCGCGATCGAAGTACAACTGTGCGAGCGCAGTGAAACGCACGCCGTTCAGCTTTGCGCGTGCCGCTACCAACTGATCGTAGAAGAACGGAATGATCACCGGGGTTTCATCGAGCAGTAGCGCCTGGATCTGCGCGGAGATGCGCTTTTGCGACGTGATGTCGAGCGCCGCATCGAAATTCGCCACGAGCCTGTCGTATTGCGGATTTCTGAAGTGCGCAGCATTCCACGTACCCGTGCTGGTCAACGGCGCTTTCAGGAACACGTTCGGCACGCCGCGCGCGCCGTAGTCGGTGATGCCGAGCGGCGAGTCGAGCCAGTCGGACTTGCCGGGCGCACCCGCGCCGTAATACATCGACTGGCTCTCGACCTTCAGGTTGATGCGCACGCCGATCGCCTTCGCGTAGTTCTGCACGACCACCGCGAGATCCGGCAACTCCATGTACTTTTCGGTGGTCAGCGTGATATCGAAGCCGTTCGGCACGCCCGCTTGCGCGAGCAACTGTTTGGCTTGCGCGACGTCGATCTTGCGTTGCGGCACGCCCGCATCCGAGGACGGAAACACCGGTGCGAACGGACTGTCGTTGCCGACCTGTGCGCGGCCGCGAAACAGGCCGCGCACGATCACGTCGCGGTCGATCGACAGCGCCATCGCCTGACGCACGCGCTTGTCCTTGAACTGCGGGCTGTCGTTGCGCATATGAATTTGCCGGTGCGCGCTCGACTTCACGCCAATGATCCTGAACTCGGGATTGTTCAGCAGACCCAGCCCGCCTTGCACGGTGAAGGTGCCCATCACATCGGCCTGACGGCCTTGCAACGCGAGAATCTGCGCTTGCTGGTCCGCGTAAAACATAAACTGCACGCGCTGCGGCAACGCCTTTTCGCCCCAATAGTCTGGGTTGCGCACGAACGATGCGCCGACCTTCGGCTGATACTTCTCGAGCTTGAACGGCCCGGTGCCGATAAAGGACTTTTCGTAATCGCCCGTGTAGCTGGCGGGCAGGATGATCGCGTTGTAGTTGTCCGACGAAACGTAGTACGGGAAGTTGCCGGTCGGCGCGTCGAGATGGAACGCGACGGTGTGGTCGTCGACGACCTTCGTGCCGCCCTTCGACAGCACGCCCTTTAGCACCGACAACGCGGCCGATCCGCTTGCCGGGTCCGCGAGACGATCGAAGGTCGCCGCAACATCCTTCGCGGTGAACGGCGCACCGTTGCTGAACTTCACGTTCTGCCGCAGCGTGAAGGTCCAGACGTCGCCCTTGTCGTTCGGCTTCCAGGAGAGCGCGAGCGCCGGCCGCAGCATCAGCTTTTCGCTGTCGTCGTCGAGCAGGAATTCGCCGGTCTGGTTCAGCAGCGCGAGGCTGCCGGCATCGGTGACGGTGAGTGGGTCGACGGCGCCCGCGGGCATCAGATGCGCGACGCGGATCGTCGCGTTCGATGCACCTTGCGCGCGCGCTTCGCGCGGCGCGAAGAGCCCCGCGCCCGTCAGCGAAAGTCCGATCACGCTGGCGTAACGCAGCAGGTCCCGGCGTGACAGGCGGCCCGCGAGGAATTCGTCGATTGCATGATTGCCGTACGCATCGGCATCGCGGCGGGCGGCCTCGACGGCCCGGCGAACATGCGAAGGGTACGGTAGGTCCGCGGGGATCTTCATCGATGGATAGTCCGGTCCGTTCTGTTGAGCGTCGCGCGCGACAGAGCATCTGAGCGCGGCGGTGCGAGCGGTACTGCGACGATGGATGAGGGCTCAGTGTAAGCGATTGCTCCGCGCTTCGGCGTGTTTGCCGCCAGGAACCGTGGCGGGGACCGCGCAGCTTGTCTCGTGCTGACAACGTTCGGCGGACGATTGGCAACGCTCGGCGGACGATTCAGTGCCGGGCCTGTCCGCCAATGCGGCACAAGCGTCGCTGCGGCGTGTTTTCAGTGCGCGCTCAGCGCGTTCTCAGTGAGCGGCCGGCGCACGCCGCCAGCGATGGAAGAGAATCGAGCCGATCCAGCATGCCATGAACACCGCGACGATGCCGTAGCCGAGCAGCCCGAAGTGCGCATTGATGGACGCGACTGCGTCCCATGCGCCGCCGGAGAAGCCGAGCTTGTCGGCCACGAGGCCGAGCGCCTCGATGCCGCCAATCGCAATTGCGACCAGCGCCGACACGAAGGTGATGCTCGCGTTGTAGTAGAGCCTGCGCTTCGGATCGTCCATTGCCCAGCCGTACGCGTGGACCATCAGCACGTTGTCGGTCGAGTCGACGAGCGTCATGCCGGCCGTGAAGAGCGCCGGAAACACGAGGATCGAGTACAGCGGCAGGCCTTTGCCGGCCTCGCCCGCGGCAATTGCGAGCAGGCCGATTTCGGTTGCGGTGTCGAAGCCGAGGCCAAACAGCACGCCTACCGGGTACATATGCCAGCTCTTCGTGACGACGCGGAACAGCGGCTTGAGCGCGCGCGATAGAAGTCCGGCTGGCGCGGCGGCGTGTGCGGCCGCTGCGACGTCGATGCTGGCAGCGGCTTGACTGCCGTCCCGCTGCGCGTGGCGATCGTGTTCATCCCCGCGTCCATGTCCGCGCCGGTCGTTCCGGTAACGGCGCCACACGTCGCGCAGGATCGTCAGATTCACGCCTGCGAGCACTAGCAGAAACCCCGCGGACACCAGTGTGCCGATGGTGCCGCCCACCGCCTTGAACTGATCGAAGCGGCCATGCAGCGACAACGCGGTCGCCGCAATGCCGATCGTCGCGGCGATCACAATCGTCGAATGGCCGAGCGAAAACGCGAGGCCGACGCCAAGCGGTTGCTTGCCCTGCTGCATCAGCTTGCGCGTGACCGCATCGATCGCGGCGATATGGTCGGCATCGACCGCGTGCCGCAGGCCGAAGCCATACGCGAGCAGCGCGGTGCCGAGCAGCAGCGGATAGTGGCGAAACGCGATCAGCGCCCACGCCCACGCGCCGAGATTCGCGCCAATCAACACCGCATACAGGATGACGAGTTTTCGTGTCGGCAGGCGTAGGCGCGTGGAGGTGGGCGTCATCAGGCGTCGTCGGGGGAGGGCGGTGAGGTCAGTGCTGGTGCGGATTTTTGTGGATCGGATCGACCCAATAGACGGTTTCCGGCTGTTCCACCGCGTCGATGTTCAGATTCACGACCACCGCTTCGTTATCGCTGCGCACGAGCACGCATTCGAGCGGATCGTCGGTGCTCGCGTTGATTTCCTGATGCGGCACGTACGGCGGTACGAAGATAAAGTCGCCAGGGCCGGCTTCCGCGGTGAACTCCAGGTGTTCGCCCCAGCGCATCCGTGCGTGGCCGCGTACCACGTAGATCACGCTTTCGAGCGCGCCGTGATGATGTGCGCCGGTCTTCGCGTTCGGGTGGATCGTTACCGTGCCGGCCCAGATTTTCTGCGCGCCGACGCGGGCCGCGTTGATCGCGGCCGCGCGATTCATGCCTGGCGTTTGCGCGGTGTTCGTGTCGAGCTGGTCGCCGCGGATGACTTTCACGCCATGTTCGCGCCAGTCGACTGGTCCGTCGTGATCGCCGTGCGCCGGTTGATTCGGATCGTCGTGGTTATCGCTCATTCCTTATCTCCTCGCGCATACCCGTATTCCCAATGCCATCGGGGCGCGCGTCCAGTCATTCTGGCATGGCCATAAATTGTCCGCATGGATTCACGTTCATCGCCCGGCGATCAGCCGCGCACGCGCGAAAAAAAGCCCGTCCGGAGTGAACGGGCTTCTGCGAACCATCGAACTCCGGTTACTTCTTCTTCGTGTTGATGATCGCTTCGGACACGTTGTTCGGCGTTTCCGCGTAATGCTTGAACTCCATCGTGTACGTCGCGCGGCCCTGCGTGAGCGAGCGCAGCGACGTCGAATAGCCGAACATCTCCGCGAGCGGCACTTCGGCGCGCACCAGCTTGCCGCCACCGCCCGCGATGTCTTCCATGCCCTGCACGATGCCGCGCCGGCCGGACAGGTCGCCCATAACGTTGCCCATGAAGTCCTCCGGTGTTTCCACTTCGACGGCCATCATCGGTTCGAGCAGCACTGGTTTCGCGCGGCGCATGCCTTCCTTGAAGGCCATCGAGCCGGCCATCCGGAATGCGTTTTCGTTCGAGTCGACGTCGTGGTAAGAACCGAAGGTCAGATGAACCTTCACGTCGACAACCGGGTAGCCCGCGAGAACGCCGGCCTTCAGCGTCTCCTGGATGCCCTTGTCGACTGCCGGGATGTACTCGCGCGGAATCACACCGCCCTTGATCTCGTCGAGGAACTCATAGCCCTTCGCCGGGTTCGGTTCCAGCCCGATCACCGCATGACCGTACTGGCCGCGGCCACCCGATTGCTTGACGAACTTGCCTTCGACGTCATCAACCTTCGTGCGGATCGTTTCGCGATATGCGACCTGCGGTTTGCCAACCGTCGCTTCGACGCCGAATTCACGCTTCATCCGGTCAACCAGAATTTCGAGGTGCAGTTCGCCCATGCCCGAAATGATGGTCTGGCCGGATTCCTCGTCGGTGGTGACGCGAAACGACGGGTCTTCCTGCGCGAGACGATTCAGCGCCATGCCCATCTTTTCCTGGTCGGCCTTCGTCTTCGGCTCGACAGCTTGCGAAATAACCGGCTCCGGGAAAATCATCCGTTCGAGGATGATCACGTGATCCGGGTCGCACAGCGTGTCGCCGGTGGTCGCTTCCTTCAGGCCGACGGCCGCCGCGATATCGCCTGCGCGCACTTCCTTGATTTCCTTGCGCTCGTTCGCATGCATCTGCAGGATCCGGCCGAGGCGCTCCTTCTTCTCCTTCACCGCGTTGTAGACCGTGTCGCCCGATTCGATCACGCCCGAGTACACGCGGAAGAAGATCAGCTGACCGACGAACGGGTCGGTCATGATCTTGAACGCGAGCGATGAGAACGGTTCGTCATCGCTCGGATGACGCTCCGCCTCCTTGTCGTGCTCGTCGTGGCCAAGAATGGCGGGCACATCGACCGGCGATGGCAGGTAGTCGATCACCGCGTCGAGCATCGCCTGCACGCCCTTGTTCTTGAATGCGCTGCCACACAGCATCGGCACGATTTCGTTGGCGATCGTGCGCTTTCTGAGCGCGCCCTTGATCTCTTCTTCGGTCAGGCTTTCGTGGTCTTCGAGGTACTTTTCGAGCAGCGCTTCGTCGGCTTCCGCCGCGGCCTCGACCATCTTTTCGCGCCATTCATGCGCGAGCTCGACGAGATTCGCCGGGATGTCCTTGTACTCGAATTTGATGCCCTGGCTCTCGTCGTCCCAGACGATCGCCTTCATCTTCACGAGGTCGACCACGCCTTCGAAATGTTCCTCGGCGCCGACCGGAATCTGGATCGGCACCGCGACGCCTTTCAGGCGCTCGCCGATTTGCCGCTGCACGCGGAAAAAGTCCGCGCCGACGCGGTCCATCTTGTTCACGAACGCGATGCGCGGCACCTTGTACTTGTTCGCCTGGCGCCAGACGGTTTCCGATTGCGGCTGCACGCCGCCGACCGAGTCGTACACCATGCACGCGCCGTCGAGCACGCGCATCGAGCGTTCGACTTCAATCGTGAAGTCGACGTGGCCCGGCGTGTCGATGATGTTGATCCGGTGCTCCGGATAATTGCCGGCCATGCCCTTCCAGAACGCGGTCGTGGCGGCCGACGTGATCGTGATGCCGCGCTCCTGCTCCTGCTCCATCCAGTCCATCGTCGCCGCGCCGTCGTGAACCTCGCCGATCTTGTGAGTCACGCCGGTGTAAAAGAGGATGCGCTCGGTGGTGGTAGTTTTACCGGCATCGATGTGAGCGCTGATCCCGATGTTGCGGTAGCGCTCGATGGGAGTCTTGCGGGGCACGTGAACCTCCATGAAATAGCGCGCCGCTTCGAAGCCGCCAGCCGGGTGATCACCCCGTCCGGTCGGCTGCGGCGCGACTGGCAGAGAATATAAGGATAGCGTGTCGGTTTGCGTTTTGCTTGATCTTCCGCATTGCGGCAAGCGGACACGGTGCGCGGCAGATGGCGCGCGGTGGATGGCGCCGTCAATCTGGCGCGCTGAGATGAGAAGCCGGTACGACCTGATGCGTGCGCTGATGCGGCGCTGATGCGGCGCCGATGCGGCGCCGATGCGACACGATGGGGCATCGTGCGGATGCTAAAAAAACCGGCTCGCACGCTTGAAGCGCGGGCCGGCTTTTTACACGCTGTTTGCCGTGCGCCGGTTACTGCGGCTGCGGCAACCCTTGAAGCTTCATGCCGGGCTTGATGCCCTTCGATGTAAACCACCCTTTGCTCATTTCGAGCGCGTAAACACCGTTATTACGCGGGCAGTGATTGTTGGTGGTTTCGGCCTGCATCTCGTCGATGTCGGTGATCGTGCCGTCCGCGCGGATAAACGCAATCGACAGCGGGATCAGCGTGTTTTTCATCCAGAAGCAGTGCACCGCGTTCTCGTTGAACACGAACAGCATGCCTTCGTTCGGCTTCAGTTCCGTGCGATACATAAGACCTTGTTCGCGGTCCGCATCGTTCGCGGCGACGGCGGCGTCGATCACGAACATGCCGGCGGTCAGCTTCACGCGCGGGAAGTCGCCGGGCTGCTTCGCGCCGGGCGGGATTTGCGCAAACGCGTCGCGCGCCGGTACGGCGGCAAACGACAACGCGAGAACCGACAACGCGACGGCAAGCGCGCAGCGCGCCGCAAAATTCGCCCATAACGAGCGCGGGTTGAATCGCACGACCGAACTCCTTGCTGAAGATGAACCGCGAATGTTACGCGAGCGCGTCGAAAAAGAAAAAGGCAGACGGCCTGGCGGCGATCTGCCTTTCAACGCCGTAAGAACGGCAGGTACGGCTTGTTCTTGACTGCGTTATTTCCTGAAACTTATTCTGCGGCCGAAGCAGCGGCTGCCGGAGCTGCCTTCTTCTTCGAAGCGTGCTTGGTGTGCTTCTTCATCGACTTGTGAGCTGCCGATGCCGGCGCAGCTGCGTCAGCAGCCGGAGCCGAAGCTTGTGCGAAAGCAGCCGTTGCGAAGAGGCCAGCGACCAGAGCGGCGATCAGTTTGTTCATTTTGTGAATTCCTCAGCTTTAGTTAATTAACCAGATGACCCGGCGGTCGAGTCATGTCGTTCAACGTGCCATCCACCTTTCGGTTGACAGCCGGCTCATCGAAATCCTCCGCGGACATTTCCAGGAGACGACTGTGAGCTCGCAGAGCCCGTGCGATCCGCGGTGATTTGCGGGACGACGCGCGAAGGGCTCGCGTGGCTGAATGCCGGATAGCTTGGGCGGCATCTGCGTCGTGTAACGCGTGGCGCCGTGCCGCGGTTGACCGAATGCCGGTGAATTTGTGTCAAATGTGCGCGCTGATCGCGCGCGGGCCGCGCGCGCGTCGCGGCGAAGCGGCGAAAAGTTTGCCGGTACAACGGCTTAGGTGACGGCTCAGGTGATGGGCAAACGCCCGTTTCATGTACGAGGCGAGATGCGCGTCAGACAACGCCATCCCACGGTGCGCGCGCGGGCAGTTCGAGCGTGTCGCCGGGTTCGAGGCCGAGCGAAAGGATATCGAGCGCGCCGATGCCGACGCGTACGAGGCGCAATGTCGGAAAGCCGACCGCGGCCGTCATCCGGCGTACCTGCCGGTTTTTGCCCTCGGTAATCGACACTTCGATCCAGGTGGCGGGAATCGTCGCGCGATAGCGAATGGGCGGATTGCGCGCCCACAATGTATCGGGTGGCTCGACGAACTCCGCCCGGCAGGGCTGCGTCACATAGTCGCCGAGATCCACGCCGCGTGCGAGCGCCTTCAGATCCGCGGCGCGCGGCTCGCCCTCGACTTGCGCCCAGTAACGTTTGACAAGTTTGTGACGCGGTTCGGCGATACGCGCCTGCAGCGCGCCGTCGTCGGTGAGCAGTAGCAGGCCTTCGCTGTCCGAGTCGAGCCGGCCCGCCGGATAGACGCCTGGCACGCGCACCCACTCCGCGAGCGATGGGCGGGCTTCGTGTGGCGAGAACTGACAGATCGTGCCGTACGGCTTGTTCAGGGCGAGCAGGGTCATGCTTGAAATTTGGCGAAAAGCGGATCGACGCGGCGGGGAAAATTTCGTCGCGGACGCTCGCGACGGGTTGCAGGCGGTAAGCTGCAAGGTCCGGCCGTAGTAAATGGCGGGATATTAATGCATAATACGGATCACCAAGTCTTTTGTCTTATATAAGACCTAAGACATCGCGCATAACAGTTATCTGCCGAATGTCCGCCGCCGTGCACATAAGTCGCTGAATCCGCGCGGTGCGCGCCGCCGTGCAGCGTTAGCCGGCCGGTCCGTCGCAGCGTTCACGCGCCGCGGTGGGCTAGAATAGCGGCCTGGCCGCTCATGGGCGTCAGGCATGCGCGTAAGAGGAGCGCCGCAGTTTCGCAGGTCCCCAATCTGCTTTTCCCAGCACAGCCATCACTGGAGTCCGATCATGGCGTATCAGCACATCAAGGTTCCGACGGGCGGTGACAGGATCACCGTCAACGCGGATTTTTCGCTCAATGTTTCCGACCAGCCGATCATTCCGTACATCGAAGGCGATGGCACTGGGGTCGATATCACCCCGGTGATGATCAAGGTCGTCGATGCGGCGGTCCAGAAGGCGTACGGCGGCAAGAAGAAGATCCACTGGATGGAAGTCTTCGCCGGCGAAAAGGCGACCAAGGTGTATGGGCCGGATGTGTGGCTGCCGGAAGAAACGCTGGCTGTGGTCAAGGAATATGTGGTGTCGATCAAGGGCCCGCTGACCACCCCGGTCGGCGGCGGCATCCGTTCGCTGAACGTGGCGCTGCGTCAGGAACTCGATCTGTACGTCTGCCTGCGCCCGGTGCAGTACTTCAAGGGCGTACCGTCGCCGGTGCGCGAGCCGGAAAAGACCAATATGGTGATCTTCCGCGAGAACTCGGAAGACATCTACGCGGGTATCGAATGGGCGGCCGAATCGGAGCAGGCGAAGAAGGTCATCAAGTTCCTGCGCGAAGAAATGGGCGTGAAGAAGATCCGCTTCCCGGATACGTCGGCTATCGGCGTGAAGCCGGTGTCGAAGGAAGGCACCGAGCGTCTCGTGCGCAAGGCGATCCAGTATGCGATCGACAATGACCGCCGTTCGGTCACGCTGGTGCACAAGGGCAACATCATGAAGTTCACCGAAGGCGCGTTCCGTGACTACGGCTATGCGCTCGCGCAGAAGGAATTCGGTGCGGAACTGGTGGACGGCGGCCCGTGGATGAAGATCAAGAACCCGAAGTCGGGCAACGAGATCGTCGTGAAGGATGTGATCGCTGACGCGTTTCTGCAGCAGATCCTGCTGCGTCCGGCCGAATACGACGTGATCGCGACGCTGAACCTGAACGGCGACTACGTGTCGGACGCGCTGGCCGCGCAAGTGGGCGGCATCGGTATTGCGCCGGGTGCGAATATGTCGGACTCGGTCGCCATGTTCGAAGCGACACACGGTACCGCGCCGAAGTACGCGGGCAAGGACTATGTGAATCCGGGTTCGGAAATCCTGTCGGCGGAAATGATGCTGCGCCACCTCGGCTGGACCGAAGCGGCCGACGTGATCATCGCGTCGATGGAAAAGTCGATTCTGCAGAAGCGTGTGACGTACGACTTCGCCCGCCTGATGGAAGGCGCGACGCAAGTGTCGTGCTCGGGCTTCGGTCAGGTGATGATCGAGAATATGTAAGCCGGGAAGTGACGTTCTGAGGAACCCCGATGCGCGTGGTGTGCGTCGGGGTTTTGTTTTTTTGGCGTGTGGGTCGTGAGCCGGAAAAGCAGTGAGGATTGGTCGCCAAGTCTGAAGGGACCGCAACGGGCCGCGGTGACCTGCGCTATGCTTCTGGCGAGCTGTCATCCGACCATTGGGGAATGATGCCGTTGCTGCGGTTTTTCATCGTGCTGTCACTGTCGTTGCTGGCGATGCAAGGCGCCCGTGCGCATACGCATGTCGCTGATGCGCTGCGGGCCGTGTCGGTCTGCGCGCCCGCACGGGCATGTGATAAGGGTGGCGATGCAGGACCGCGAGCGGTGCTCGGTGCTTCCGCCGGCGGCGGCAGATATGCGGCCCATCATCACGGCTGTTCATGTTGCGCGACCGGTTGCGGGCTGCACTGCGGCGCGCTGATCGAGACCTTTCGGTTCTCCGCCGCGCTACGGCAGGCGAATGGCGTGTCGCGCCCACACGCTGCGCGACGTTACGACGGCATCAAGCGCGCGCCGCCAGTTCGCCCGCCGATCGCACTCGTCTGAACATCGGACGCGTCGCATGCCGCTGCGCTGCGGGTTCGCGTCAAACGAACGCTGAGCAGGCGCCGCCGTCATTTCGATCGACGCGCGGTTCGCCGTCACACGAGATGCGCGCAAGGCAAGCGCCTCGCGCTTCGCCGCGCAAAAGACACGCAATAGACAGGAAAACAACCAATGATCCGCAGGCAATTTCTGGCTCGCGCACTGGGCGTCGTGGTCGCGTCGCTTGGCGCGCGCGGCGCATTTGCACAGCATGCTGGCCACGATATGCACGACATGAGCGATATGTCGGGTATGGAAGGCATGGACGACATGCATGGGATGCATGACATGCGCGGCATGCAACATATGGCGCCTCATGCCGGTCAACCGGCAGGCGTCGCGCTTGCGCCGCAGAACGCGCTACCGTCTGGCGCGCCGCTCGCCGCGTTGCGCAGGCTCGCCAACGAAAGCAGTGATCCGGGCACGTTCCGCGCGACGCTCGTCGCGCAGCCGCAGCGCCGGCAATTGATGCCGGGCAAGGAGACGTCGTTCTGGCTCTACGGCGATGCGGCACAGGGACCGATCGTCGGTCCACTGATCGAGCTGCGCGAAGAAGATACCGTCGAAATCCGCTTCGTCAATCGCTTGCCGGAACCGTCGACCGTGCACTGGCACGGACTGCCGGTGCCGCCCGACCAGGACGGCAACCCGACCGATCCGGTCGCGCCGGGCGCATCGCGTGTGTATCGGTTCACCGTGCCGCGTGGTAGCGCGGGCACGTACTGGTATCACCCGCATCCGCACATGCAGTCGTCGGAGCAGGTGTATCGCGGACTCGCGGGTCCGATCATCGTGCGCGCGGCCGATGATCCGCTCGTCGCGTGGCCCGAGCGTCATCTATTCTTCACAGACCTCAAGCTGGCCGCCGACGGATCGGTCGCGCCGAACGACATGATGGACTGGATGAACGGCCGCGAGGGCCAATTCGTGCTGGTCAACGGCGCACGCCGGCCGGGCATCGTGGTGACGCGCGACGAACGTTGGCGTGTCTGGAATGCGTGCAACGCCCGCTATCTGAGACTATCGCTTGGCGCCAATTACCCATTCGCGCAGGTCGGCACCGACGGAGGCCTGCTTGGCGTCGCGCGCGATGGCCTGACGGAATTGCTGCTTGCGCCAGGCGAGCGTGCCGAGATTGTCGTGCGAGCGGGCCAGTGGCCGTCGCAGGCGATGCTTAGCGCAGCTGTGTATGACCGGCGCAAGATGGCGATGACGCACGGTAGCAGCCTGCCTCCCGACCCGTTGCGCGTGCTCGCCGACGTGCGCTTCGCACCGGCCGGCGCCAGCGCGGTACCGACACCGCATGTGCTGCCGTCCACTTTGCGCCCGATCGAAGCACTGCAGCCACCTGCAGGAAGCGTCGCGCCGCAAAAATCCGTGGTCTTTTCCGAAGCGATGGATATGGAAGCGATGCATCGGCCGGGCGCGACGATGCACGAGATGCCGGCAGGAATGAAATTCATGATTAACGGCGCGACCTTCGATGCGTCGCGCATCGCGCTGACCAGCCGCCGTGGCGACGTCGAGCACTGGTCGATCGAGAACCGCACGGATATGGATCACCCGTTCCATTTACATGGCACGCAGTTCCAGGTGATTGAGCGCGAGCAGGACGGCAAGAAAATGAAGGAGCCGTATCTCGCGTGGCGTGACACCGTCAATGTTCAACCAGGCGAAACAGTGCGTATCGCGACGGTGCAGGCGATTCCCGGAGAGCGGATGTTCCATTGCCATATTCTCGAGCACGAAGATCTCGGGATGATGGCAACGCTGAAAGTGGTTTAACTGCGCGGAGCAAATACGCACGTGACTCGCTATGCGCGAACCGCGCGACGTCAAAATCAACCGGAAATGAAAAAACCCGGCGTACGCCGGGTTTCAAAAGCCAGGATTTTCAAAAAAATCGTCGGCTTAAAAATGAGGAACCCGGCATAAAGCCGGGTTCTTAAGGGTACGGGAATCGAACGGATTCAGGCAGCAGCCTGGATGTTCGATGCCTGTTTGCCTTTGGGGCCTTGCACGACCTCGAAGCTCACCTTCTGGCCTTCCTTCAGGGTCTTGAACCCGTTCATCTGGATAGCCGAAAAGTGTGCAAACAGATCCTCACCGCCTTCGTCGGGCGTAATGAATCCGAAACCTTTCGCGTCATTGAACCATTTGACCGTACCAGTTGCCATACCTACTTCCCCTGTAACTCATTCACACGAGCCCTCGAAAAGCTCAACGACCGCGGAATGCAGCCGCCCCTCCTCACAAGCTCACCAACGGCATTTTTTCGTATGGACTGCACGTTGAAAAAAGTGCCAGCTTGATTGTTGAGGCTCTTTATTCGAGTGTCAAGAAAATTTTGAGACGCTATGTGCGCCGTTGTAAAGAACCAATTTCCAGGGTTTTTCCTTCTTTTCTTATGTGCGGTGGCCCAAGCGGCACGCCTTGAAAAGTCGCATAATCGACTCACATCCCGTTCGTGGCGCAGTTTGCAGTACGCTGCGCACTGTCCGGTTCGGCCACACGCAAGCGAGGTTCGGGTCCGTTGGCGCAGGTTGTGCGATACTCGTTTCGACGGCGGCGAGGCGCCGCAAACTGGAACGAAAGAGCAATACCGGTGGGCTGGTTCCGCGATCGGCCCCGCGCATTGCGCAAGCGCGACGGGCCGACGCCCGCGGGTCTTTGGCCGACGTGATCAGCGGCCACGGCCGGCTGGTCGGCCGGTTGGGTTTTGACAGGATTGCGGGCCCGTCCGAGTTGTTTAGAATGGATGTATGGCGATTATCCCGGACAAGCAGGACAACACCGTACTGGAGCGGCAGGAACAAAAGCTGAAACCGCCGGCCATGTACAAAGTGGTGCTGTTGAATGACGACTTCACGCCGATGGAATTCGTCGTGATGATCGTGCAGGAATACTTCAATAAAGATCGTGAGACCGCAACGCAGATAATGCTGAAGGTGCATCGCGAAGGCAGGGGAGTTTGTGGGGTCTACACGCGGGACATCGCGTCGACCAAAGTCGAGCAAGTCGTTACCCACGCACGGCAGGCCGGGCATCCGCTGCAGTGTGTGATGGAGGAAGCATGATTGCCCAGGAACTGGAAGTCAGCCTGCATATGGCGTTCATGGAAGCACGCCAGGCACGGCATGAGTTCATAACGGTCGAACATCTTTTGCTGGCGCTGTTGGACAATCCGACAGCGGCTGAAGTGCTGCGCGCATGCGCGGCCAACATCGAAGACCTGCGTCAGAACCTGCGCAACTTCATTCACGACAACACACCGACCGTGCCCGGCACGGACGATGTCGACACGCAGCCCACGCTCGGTTTCCAGCGTGTGATCCAGCGCGCGATCATGCATGTGCAGTCCACCTCGAACGGCAAGAAGGAAGTGACCGGCGCGAATGTGCTGGTGGCGATCTTCGGCGAGAAGGATTCGCACGCGGTGTACTACCTGCAGCAGCAGGGCGTGACGCGTCTGGACGTCGTGAATTTCATCTCGCACGGCATTGCGAAGACGAACAGCGCGGATGCCGCGAAGGCGAGCGAATCGAGTGCCGAGTCGGATGAAGCGGCTGCGCAGAAGGAAACGCCACTTGCGCAGTTCACGCAGAATCTGAATCAGATGGCGAAGGACGGCCGCATCGATCCGTTGATCGGACGCGAAGCGGAAGTCGAGCGCGTCGTTCAGGTGCTCTGCCGCCGGCGCAAGAACAATCCGTTGCTGGTTGGCGAGGCCGGCGTCGGCAAGACGGCCATCGCGGAAGGGCTTGCATGGCGCATCATGCGCGGCGAAGTACCGGACATTCTCGCCGACGCGCAGGTGTATTCGCTCGACATGGGCGCGCTGCTGGCGGGCACCAAGTATCGCGGTGACTTCGAGCAGCGGCTGAAGACGGTGCTGAAGGAACTGAAAGAGCGCCCGCACGCCATTCTGTTCATCGACGAAATTCATACGCTGATCGGCGCCGGCGCGGCATCGGGTGGCACGCTCGACGCATCGAATCTGCTGAAACCGGCGTTGTCGTCGGGCACGCTCAAGTGCATTGGCGCGACGACGTTCACCGAATTCCGCGGCATCTTCGAGAAAGACGCCGCGCTGTCGCGACGCTTCCAGAAGATCGACGTTACGGAACCGACGGTCGAGCAGACGGTGGCGATCCTGCGCGGTCTGAAGTCACGTTTCGAAGAGCACCATGGCGTGAAGTACTCGTCGGGTGCGCTGTCGGCAGCGGCAGAGCTGTCCGCGCGCTTCATCACGGACCGTCATCTGCCGGACAAGGCGATCGACGTGATCGACGAAGCGGGCGCAGCGCAACGTATCCTGCCGAAGTCGAAGCAGAAGCGCACGATCGGCAAGGGCGAGATCGAGGAAATCATCTCGAAGATCGCGCGCGTGCCGGCGCAGAGCGTATCGCAGGACGATCGTAGCAAACTGCAGACGCTCGATCGCGACCTGAAGGCGGTCGTGTTTGGCCAGGATCCGGCAATCGACGCGCTGTCCGCATCGATCAAGATGGCGCGCGCGGGTCTCGGCAAGACCGACAAGCCGATCGGCGCGTTCCTGTTCTCCGGCCCGACTGGCGTCGGCAAGACCGAAGTGGCGCGACAACTCGCGTTCACGCTCGGTATCGAGCTGATCCGCTTCGATATGTCGGAATACATGGAGCGTCACGCGGTGAGCCGTCTGATCGGCGCGCCTCCGGGCTATGTCGGGTTCGATCAGGGCGGTCTGCTGACCGAAGCCGTGACGAAGAAACCGCATTGTGTGTTGCTGCTCGACGAAATCGAGAAGGCGCATCCAGACATCTTCAATGTGCTGCTGCAGGTGATGGATCACGGCACGCTGACCGATAACAACGGTCGCAAGGCGGACTTCCGCAACGTGATCATCATCATGACGACGAACGCGGGCGCCGAGGCGATGCAGAAGTCGACCATTGGCTTTACGACACGTCGCGAAACCGGCGATGAAATGGCCGACATCAAGCGGATGTTCACGCCGGAGTTCCGCAATCGTCTGGATCAGACCATCAGCTTCCGTTCGCTCGATGAGGAAATCATCATGCGTGTGGTCGACAAGTTCCTGATGCAACTCGAGGATCAGTTGCATGAGAAGAAGGTCGATGCGCTCTTCACCGACGGGTTGCGCAAGCATCTCGCGAAACACGGCTTCGATCCGCTGATGGGCGCGCGTCCGATGCAGCGTCTGATTCAGGATACGATCCGCCGCGCGTTGGCCGACGAACTGCTGTTCGGCAAGCTGATGAATGGCGGCCGCGTGACGGTCGATGTTGATCAGGACGAGAAGGTGCTGTTGACGTTTGACGAGCAGTCGCTGCCGCCGCGCAACCCGAATCCGGAAGCGGTTGAAGTGGACTGATATCGTAACCGGGTAATCGGGCAGAAGCACTGAAAAAACGGCGCGGGCATCATGCCCGCGCCGTTTTTGCTTTACAAGCGTCTGTCCGGCGGCACCACGGGCTCACCGCGGCTTGCGTTGCGGGCTGTCGTCGAAACGGATCGGATTGTCCATATACGCACTCAGTTTGTCCCGCGTCCATGGTTCGGGATTGCCGACCGTCGAGATCAGTCCTGTCGTCGCGCCGCCGCCGAGTAGCACCGCGAAGATGCCGCGTAACGGGAAGTCCATGTATGCAGGGTTCGTCATATCGAACGGTTCGGAGCGGATGTACATGTCTTCGGCTGTTGCGCCCATGTCGGGGAACGCGGTCGAGAACTGCAACGCGAGAATCGTCGGGTTCACGTTGTGATAGTCGGAGCCGATTGCGGCGTCGCCCATGATGTAGCTACCGCCAGTTCCCCAATGCTGGCTATCGAAATCCGCATTGACCTGATCGGTCGTGTTCGGCGTCCGGCTTGCGGGAATCTGCCATGGCATCACCGGAAGTTTGAGCGCACGGCTTAGGCCTTGGCAGAAGTCGAAGTAATGCCCCCACTCGCGTGGACCATAACAATAGCCGTTGATATACGCACGCTGCGTGTAATCGTCCGCTTCGTAGCGGTCGATTGCGAGGAAGTGCGGCTTGTTGCTGCCGCTGTATGCAGCCACGCTATTGATGAAGTCGGCAGTCTGCTGTGCCATCGATACCGGGTCGACGTCCTGATAGACCCATTCGGACATGCCCACGCCCCACAGGTTGACCTGCCATCCAAACACGACTTTCGGCGCCACCGTATAAACGAGCCAGTTGACGGCGGCGACATAGCCCTTGACGTCCTCCGTGATGCTGGACGGAATGGTCGCGCTGACGGACCAATGATCGAGCGCGGTTTGCAGCGGTGCGCGCACGGGCATTGCATAGTCCGGGCCGAAACCGCCTTGCTGGCAAGCGCCGAGAAAATCCGGATTGACGATGAAGCCGGCGGGGACGGGGTGCGTACTGTCGATCCTCTCATTAGCCTTGTTCAACGAAAGGATCAGATTCGCGAAACTGCACGCGTGCTGATCCGCGTTCGCGAGCATTGTCGGGGTATCGCCAAGCGAAAGATTGCAGGTGTACGAAATCATCACCGGCAGTACCGGCTGCCCATTCAATCCGGCTTCGACACCGCGGGCCAGGTCGATCGTACTGGTGGTCGCGGGGTCGTCGGTGAGATACGTACCGGCGTCGCCGGCGCCATCGTTGCCCGCATACTTGAACACCGATGATGCGCGCGCGCTGATGAAGTCGGCCTGATTGTTCGGCGTGAGGTCCGCACAGCCGCCGAACGAAAGATACGACGGGAACCCGGGAACCTTCAGGTTGGCCGACCTTTCGATCGACATGTCTAGCGTTGCCGACTGCAGCCTGGTCGCGCCGCTTCCGACGGTGAACTCCGCGGGCACGTTGACCGCATACACGGCGCCGCCTGACAGGAAGGCCGGTGCCGACACGGCGTAGGTGCCGGATTTCACGGGCACGCTGAACGTTGTGTTCTGATTCTCGACGGCAATAGGCTGCGTGTAGTTCATATCGCTGCCCGTCAGACGCAACGTCACCTGCTGAGGCAGTGTGGCGTCGGCCGTCACGCTGATCGGCACCGAGATGAAGCCGGTGGTATCGACCTGACTTCGCGTTACTGAAGAGTCAGTGATCTGCACTGTTTGCAGACTGTTCGCCAGCGTAACGTCCGGAACATTGAAGCTATAGTTGACATTGTTGACAGAGATGTTGCTGACCTTGACTTGCGCGGTGCCCGAAGCGGGAAGCGCGCGCAGCTTCGTGGTTGTGTTGACGCGGCTCGTAAAGGCCGCAAGCGTCGTGTTATTGGACTTATTGAGCACACTAATGCTAAGCGTCTCGTTTTCCAGGCCGCTTACTGCGCCGACCGCAATGTCGAGCGCACCGAAGCGCTGAACCGCGCCGAATGACACATTCACCGAGACGGTCGAGTCCGCGGCGATGGTCAGCGGATTGGGCGAAATGACCAACGGCGCGCGAACCGTGCCGTCGCTGTTGGCGACATCGTCGCCTTGAATCGTGTAGTCGCCCGCCGCAAGCGTGACGTTTGTCGTTTTGCCGTATGCAAGCGTGACTGCGGTAATCTCGCTGCCGCGGATGAACTTCACAACGGGCGCGACACTCGCGAGCGCCGAGTCTGCCGCAGCAGCGCATGCGACAGCCGCGGTGCCGTTCACATCGGGTGCTTGATCGGCCGCGAAAACAAACGACTTCAGATACGCGTCCGGGTCTTGCGTGAGATCGCCGTTCACACCGATTGTGAACTGGTCGCCCGACACCATCGTATGTGGCGCGGTCACGCTGATCTTCGCCGACACCGAGAACAGATTGCTATCGAGTTGTACCGAGTCCGTTTCAACGGTCGTTTCGGCCCAGGTGACGAATAGAACGGTAATGTCCGTGCTCGCGACCGCCGCCGGCGAATTAAAACTCATCGATAGGTACTGGTTAACTTGTACCGGCGTGCCATCGTCATGGCGAAGATTGGAAACGACGATATCGCCATACCACTCTCCAGCGCCTGATGCTACGACTGCATCGTAAAGGATCTTCATGCTGCCTCCTGGAGCAATAGACGTCGATTGCTTTGGTTTTCCGCGTCGAGTCGAAAGCAATCGATTTGATAGCGGATTTTTCGACAAAATCAACATGATATGGATAACTAACGATAACGATCGTGAAAAATCAAATTCCCGGAAATGACGCGTTCCGCTGCATTGATGGGCATGGTTGCCTGCATGCGGTCGTGCGGCGGACCAGGTTCACGAACTTGCGGCGCGGAGCATGACGTCCGATCGGAGTTCGTTGCTGAAATATAGGTGATTCTGGAAGATAAAAAGAAGTGCTGTTTTCGATAAAGCAGCAAATTGGAAATGGCCGGAGTTAATTAACGCCGCTTCGCTTTGAATTGAAGGACTGTGCAGACGGTCACTCCGGCCATCAATAAACGCTTTGCAACGTCAATGCTTGCCGGTGCTGCCGAATCCTCCGGCGCCGCGCTCGCTCGCGACGAACTCGTCGACGATATTGAACTGCGCCTGCACGACCGGCACGATCACCAGTTGCGCGAGCCGTTCCATCGGGTTCAGCGTGAAGGTAGTTTGCCCGCGGTTCCAGGTCGAGATCATCAACTGCCCCTGGTAGTCAGAGTCGATCAACCCAACCAGATTGCCCAGCACGATGCCGTGTTTATGCCCAAGGCCTGAACGAGGCAGGATCAGCGCCGCATAGCCCGCATCGCCGACATGCACGGCGAGTCCGGTCGGCACGAGCGCCGTGTTGCCCGGCGCGAGTGTCAGTGGCTCATCGACGCACGCGCGTAAATCGAGCCCCGCGCTGCCTGGCGTTGCGTACGCCGGCAAATAGTCGCGCATGCGCGCATCGAGAATCTTCAGGTCGAGTTTCATGCAGTGTCAGTTTTCGGTTGGGGTGGGTTGAAGAATGCAAACGCTCAGCAACCTGGCTTGAATGCGTCGGCGAGCAGTTCGTACGAACGCAGCCTCGCCTGATAGCTGCCGGCGACGGTGAGCACGATCAGTTCATCAGCATTGAATTGCTCCTGCAATGCATGCAGACGTTCAGTCACCGACTGCGGCGTACCGATGATGCTGCGTGGCTTCTCGCGATCGATGATCAACTGTTCGCGCGCGCCGTACTCTTGCGCGACACCTTGCGCAATCGACGGAATCGGCGCATTTAGCCCGTACGCCATTTGCACGCGGCGCAGATCGACGGCTTTTTCGAGGTCGGCGGCTTCCTGTTCGCTATCCGCGCAGATCACGAATACCGCGGCAGCAAGATAAGGTTTCGCTTCATGGCCGGTCTGAAAGCGCTCGCGATACGCTTGCGCGACGGTGTGGCCGAAGTGCGCGTTGATGAAATGCGCGAACGAAAAGCGGATGCCGAGTTGCGCGGCGAGCATGCCGCCGAAGTCGCTCGAACCGAGCATCCACAACTGCGGACGCGTGTCGATTTGCGGCTGGAGCAGCACGCCATAGGCGAGATGGTCCGAGGGCAAGGTGCCGCTCATCAAGCCGACCAGATCGGCAACCTGCTGCGGAAAGATATCGCCGCGGTTATAGGTGCCGGCCGCGACCGCTTGCGCGGTGCGCATATCGCCGCCTGGCGCGCGCCCGACGCCCAGATCGATGCGGTTTGGAAACAGCGCCTCGAGCATCAGGAACTGCTCGGCAATCTTGAACGGGCTGTAGTACGGCAGCATGATGCCGCCCGAGCCGAGACGGATACGTTTCGTCACGCTGCCAATGCGCGCGAGCATCACTTCCGGACACGGGTTCGACACGCCGCGCAAGCCGTGATGCTCGGCGCACCAGTAACGCGTGTAGCCGAGATCGTCAGCAAGCTGCGCAAGTTCGATCGTCGCGGCGATCGCATCGGCTGCCGAATGCCCGTCAATCACGGGCGTCTGATCGAGAACGGAAAGTAGCGTCATGACAGCAGCGCTCCTAAAAAATGTCGGTGCGCGAAGCGGGCGGTGGCGTTCAACCGATCAGGCTCGCGTCCGGCAGACGTCGCGCGATCTCGGCCATCAGCGCCTGCGCGATGGCCTGTTTGCCAGCGCGAGGTAGCCGCGTGATGCCGGCCGCGTCGAACAGCACGACTTCGTTGTCGTCGCGGCCAAAAGTTTGCGGGCCGAGATTGCCGACCAGCAGCGGCACGTTCTTGCGCACCCGCTTCTGTTCGCCGTGCACATCGAGGTTGCCGCTTTCGGCTGCGAAGCCGACGCAATACGGCGGATGTGTCAGGTTGGCAACCGCGTACAGAATGTCCGGATTTTCGACGAACGTGAAGGCCGGCACCGCGCGCTCAGCGGTTTTCTTGATCTTGTGCTGGCTAACGTGTTCCGCGCGCCAGTCCGCGACCGCCGCAACGCCGATGAAAATATCGCAGTCGGGCACCGCGCGCATCACTGCTTCGTACATCTGCTGCGCGGTCTGCACGTCTTCGCGATACACGCCCCAAGGTGTGTCGAGCGCGACCGGGCCGGCGACGAGATGCACGTCCGCGCCCGCGTGCTGCGCGGCGCGCGCGAGTGCAAAGCCCATCTTGCCGCTCGAGCGGTTCGTGATGCCGCGCACCGGGTCGAGCGGCTCGAAGGTCGGGCCCGCGGTGAGTAGCACGCGGCGGCCGGTCAGGATTTTCGGCTGGAAGAACGAAGCGATCGCTTCGTAGGTCGCTTCCGGCTCGAGCATCCGTCCGTCGCCGATTTCGCCGCACGCTTGTGCGCCCGAGTCGGGTCCGAGCACCTGCACGCCGTCGCCTCGAAGCAGCGCGACATTGCGCTGCGTCGCCGGGTTCGTCCACATCTGACGATTCATCGCCGGCACGACGAGCAGCGGACAATCGCGTGCAACGCACAACGTCGACAGCAGATCATCGGCCATGCCGTGCGCGAGCTTCGCGAGAAAATCGGTGGAGGCCGGCGCAATGACGATCGCGTCCGCCTCGCGCGACAGATCGATATGCGGCATGTTGTTCGCAATGCGCGCGTCCCACTGGCTCGTGTAGACCGGGCGGCCGGACAGCGCCTGCATCGTGACCGGCGTGATGAATTGCGTGGCCGCGTCGGTCATCGCGATCTGCACGGTTGCACCGGCTTTGACCAGCAGGCGCGTCAGTTCGGCGATCTTGTAGCAGGCGATGCCGCCCGTCATGCCAAGCAGCAGATGTTTGCCGGCGAGTTCTCCGCTAGCAGCGGCAGCGGCCTCGGCGTTCGCCATGCCGATCGCGGATGCGTCCGTGGCGACGGCATCGGCGTCACGCTCGGGACTGGGGGCCGACGCGCCGAGCGCGTCGCTTGTGCCGCGTTTGTCATTGGTCAGCTTGTTTGCCACCTGAAGTCTCCGACTAAAACATGACATCCGTGCGCCACCGATCGGGTCCGAATGCGTGACTCAAATACGGCAGCCCGATACATGACATCAGCGACGACACAAGGCGCGACGCAGCCGCTTCTGAGCCCGCGATAGACCACAACGCAAACCCGCGACGCCAACCGGCGCCGCCGCTCAACCGCTGCGCGTCAGCGCGCGCCGCGCACACGGCGCAGTTCGTCGATCACGAGCAGCACCGCACCGATCGTGATCGCGCTATCGGCGAGGTTGAACGCCGGCCAATGCCAGCCGCCGACGTGGAAATCGAGAAAGTCGATCACGTGGCCATACATCAGCCGGTCAATCACGTTGCCGAGCGCACCGCCGAGAATCAGCGCGAGCGCGGTGCAGAACATTTTCTGCGTGCCGTGGCGCTTGAGCAGATAACAGATCACCAGCGCCGCGACAATGCCGAGCAACGTGAACGCCCAGCGCTGCCAGCCGCCCGCCATCGCGAGAAAGCTGAACGCGGCGCCGCGGTTGTACACCAGCACGAGATTGAAGAACGGCGTGATGACGTGTGATTCACCGTACGAAAACACTTTCGCGATCGCAATCTTCGTCAGCTGGTCGGCGAGGATGACGATCAGCGCGACGCCGAGCCACGGTGCGAGTGATCCGCCAGCGGATTTCGACAGGCTTCTGGACATTATGCCGCGCTCCTGGCTTCGCCGTTGCCGAACAGATTGCTGACGCAGCGGCCGCACAGCGTCGGGTGCTCGGCGTTCTGGCCGACATCCGCGCGATAGTGCCAGCACCGCTCGCACTTCAGATACTTCGACGCGATCACGTCGACGCCTTCGTCCGCTTCGCTTTCCACTTTCACGACGGTTGCCGCCGAAGTGATCAGCACAAATTTCAGGTCTTCGCCGAGGCCCGCGAGCGCGTCGTAGCGCGCGCCGCTTGCACGCAACTCCACTTCGGCTTGCAGCGACGAGCCGATCAGATTTGCGACGCGCGCCTCTTCGAGCGCCTTCGTGACGTCGCTACGGACCGCGCGCAGCAGCGTCCACTTATCGAGCAGCGCGGCGCCGTCCGGTACCTCGGGGTACACGTGATAGGTCTCGGTGAAGATCGTTTCGCTTTGCGGCTGGAACACCTTCCACGCTTCCTCCGCGGTGAACGACAGGAACGGCGCCATCATCCGCAGCAGGCCGTGCGCGATGTGATATAGCGCCGTCTGCGCGGAACGGCGCGCGGCGGAGTCTGGTGCGGTCGTGTACAGGCGGTCTTTCAGCACGTCGAGGTAGAAGCCGCCGAGATCTTCCGAACAGAACGTCTGCAGCTTCGCGACAACCGGGTGGAACTCATACCGGTCGTAGTGCGCGAGGATGTCGGTTTGCAGGCTCGCGGTCAACGCGAGCGCATAGCGGTCGATTTCGAGCCATTCGTCAACCGGCCGCGCGTGCTGTGCGAAATCGAAGTCCGACAGGTTCGCGAGCAGAAAGCGCAGCGTGTTGCGGATACGCCGATAGCTTTCGGTCACACGCTTGAGAATTTCCTCGGAGATCGCGAGTTCGCCCGAGTAATCGGTCGACGCGATCCACAGCCGGATGATTTCCGCGCCCAGCCGATTGGCGACCTCGTGCGGATCGACGCCGTTGCCGAGCGACTTGCTCATCTTGCGGCCTTCACCGTCCACCGTGAAGCCGTGTGTGAGCAGCGCGTTGTACGGCGGCCGGCCATCGAGCATCGACGCGGTCAGCAGCGACGAGTGGAACCAGCCGCGATGCTGGTCCGAGCCTTCGAGATACAAATCGGCCGGGAACTGTAGTTCATCCTTGTGCGAGCCGCGCAGCACGTGCCAGTGCGTCGTGCCCGAATCGAACCAGACGTCGAGCGTATCGCGGTTCTTTTCGTACAGGTTCGCGTCGTCGCCGATCAATTCGCGCGGGTCGAGCGTTTGCCACGCTTCGATACCCGACACCTCGACGCGCTTCGCGACTTCCTCGAGCAACTCGAGCGTGCGCGGATGCAACTCGCCGGTTTCCTTATGCACGAAGAACGCCATCGGCACGCCCCATTGGCGCTGGCGCGACAGCGTCCAGTCCGGGCGGTTCGCGATCATCGCGAACAGGCGCTGCTTGCCCCACGACGGATAGAACGCGGTCGCTTCGACGCCTTCGAGCGCGGTTTCGCGCAGCGTCTTGTCGCCGTCGCGCGGCTTGACGTCCATGCCGGCGAACCATTGCGACGTGGCGCGGTAGATGATCGGTGTCTTGTGACGCCAGCAGTGCATATAGCTGTGCTGAAACTTCTCGCTGCGCAGCAAGGTGCCGGCCTCCCGAAGCGCGTCGATGATCTTCGGGTTCGCGACCCAGATCGACAGTCCGCCGAACAGCGCGAGCGATTCGATAAAGCGGCCGTCGCCCATCACCGGGTTGATGATGTCGGAATCGGCCATGCCATGCGCCTTGCACGCCTGAAAGTCTTCGACGCCATATGCCGGCGACGTATGGACGATCCCGGTGCCGGTATCGGTGGTCACGTAGTCGCCGAGATAAACCGGCGACGTGCGCTTGTAGCCGGGGTGCGCGGACGCCAGCGGATGGTGAAAGCGCAGATTGACCAGCTTCGCGCCCGGTGTGGTCGCGATCACGCGGCCCTGCAGCGCGAAGTCCGTCATGCACGCTTCTACGCGCTCTTCAGCAAGGATCAGCAGCCCGCGCTGGGTGTCGACCAGCGCGTAGACCACTTCCGGATGCACGGTGAGCGCCTGGTTCGACGGAATCGTCCACGGCGTCGTGGTCCAGATAACGATGCCGCCTTCGGCACGCGGCAGCGCAGGCAGGCCGAACGCCTGCGCGGTTTTTTCCGGTTCCGCGAACGGGAACAGCACGTCGATCGTCGGGTCGCTCTTGTCCTTGTACTCGACTTCTGCTTCGGCGAGCGCCGAGCCGCAGTCGAAGCACCAGTTCACCGGCTTCAGCCCGCGAAACACGTAGCCCTTCTCGATGATTTTCGCAAGCGCGCGGATTTCGCCCGCTTCGTTCGTGAAGTTCATCGTCTTGTACGGGTTGTCCCAGTCGCCGAGTACACCGAGGCGACGGAAGCCGACCTTCTGCTTCTCGATCTGCTCGGTCGCGTACGCGCGCGCCTTCTGCATCACTTCAGCGGCCGGCAGCGACTTGCCGAACTGCTTTTCGATCTGGATTTCGATCGGCATGCCGTGGCAATCCCAGCCCGGCACGAAGCCCGCGTCGAAGCCGGCCATGTTGCGCGCCTTGACGATCATGTCCTTCAGGATCTTGTTCACCGCGTGACCGAGGTGGATGTCGCCGTTCGCATACGGCGGGCCGTCATGCAGAACGAACTTCGGGCGGCCCTTGGAGACCGCGCGGATCTTCTCGTAGATCTTGCGTTCCTGCCAGTCCTTGACCCATTGCGGCTCGCGCTTGGGCAGGTCGCCGCGCATCGGGAACGAGGTGTCCAGCAGGTTAACCGGATATTTGGCTTGCGGTTTCGAATCGGCTTTCTTGTTGCTCATGGTGACGTAGCGGTGAATTCGGTGTTGGCGCCGGTGTTGCGGTGGCCGGCGCGGGTTTGCGTGACGGATAAGGCCGGGATAACACCCGGGTAAGACCCGGAGGTGCGACCCGGCGCAGTTTGCGTGCCTTGGGTGCGCCCGCGATGTCTGTTCTTGCGGCGTGTTGCGCAGCGCGGCTGGCGATGCGGCCAGGCCATGTGCGGGCGGCCCGGTCGTGGGCCGCGCTGCCGGCACGCACCGCGGCCGTTATCTAATTCGGTCGGTCGCCGACGTCGAGAAGCCTGTCGACCGGCTACCGGGCGCGCCTTGCGCAGCCGCGCCCGGCGTGCCGAGTGCCGCGAACCACGCGCGGGCGCCCGTTACATCGCGCGCGATGGCCGCAGAAAGCGTTTCGAGATCGACGAACTTCTCCTCGTCACGCAGCTTCTTCAGAAACTCGACGCGCACGAGTTTGCCATACGCGTCGCCGTGCCAGTCGAGCAGATGCACCTCGAGCAGCACGCGGCCGGAATCGTCGACCGTCGGGCGCAGCCCGAGGCTGGCGACGCCCGGCAGCGGCTCCGGCTCGATGCCATGCACACGCACGACGAAAATGCCCGACAGCGCCGGCCGCTTGTGCGCAATCGGTAGATTCAGCGTCGGAAAACCGAGGTCGCGCCCGAGCTTCAGACCGTGCACGACGTGTCCGCTGATCAGATAGTCGCGGCCGAGCGCGGCGCGCGCCGTATCGAGGTCGCCGGCGACCAGCGCCGCACGCACGCCGGAGCTCGAAATGCGCGCGCCGGATGGGTCGGCGACCGTCTGCATCTGTTCGACTTCGAACGCGAAACGCTCGCCGGCCGCTTTCAGCGATGCGAAGTCGCCGGCGCGCTTCGCGCCATAGCGGAAATCGTCGCCGATCATCACCCAGCGCGCGTGCAGCCCGTTGACGATGATCCGCTCGACGAACGCATCCGGCGACTGGCTGGCAAACCGTTGATTGAAGTGCTCGACCACCACGCGGTCGACACCGTTCATCCGCAGCGCTTCCAGCTTGTCGCGCAGCATCGCGATACGCGGCGGCGCGCCGGCCGGATTGAAGAATTCGCGCGGGTGCGGCTCGAAGGTCATCACGCAGACGGGCAGGCCGCGCGCATCGGCCGCCGCGCGCACGTGCGCGAGCAACGCCTGATGGCCGCGATGGACACCGTCGAAGTTGCCGATGGTGAGCGCGCAAGGCGCGCGGCTTTCGGCATTGGGAAGACCCCGAAAAACTCTCACAATAGCGGGCGCTGGTTGGTACGGTCAGTGACGCGATAGATAAAGCGATGCACGAAGCGATGGGATGAAGCGGGACAGATCCCCGCAAAACAAAAGATTATAAACGCACGGGGCCGCCCACGGCGGCGCGGCGCGGATTGCACGGTGCCAGATGATAAAATCCGCGGATGAAAAAACTCGTCATTCTGATTTCCGGACGGGGCAGCAACATGCAGGCTATTGTGAACGCCTGTGCGCGCGAGCGTTGGCCGGCCCAGGTCGCTGCCGTGATTGCCAACCGCCCCGACGCCGCCGGCCTGCAGTACGCGGCATCGCAGCGCATTCCCACCGCGGTGGTCGACCATCGCCAGTTTCCCGAGCGCGCGTCGTTCGACGTGGCGCTCGCCAATCTGATCGATAGCTACGCACCGGATCTGCTGGTGCTCGCGGGCTTTATGCGGGTGCTGACCGACGGGTTCGTCGAACGTTACGCGGGGCGGATACTGAACGTACATCCGTCGTTGCTGCCGAGCTTTCCCGGGCTGAAAACGCACCAGCAGGCGCTTGACGCCGGCGTGCACGTGCATGGCGCGTCGGTGCATTTCGTCACGCCGCGGCTCGATCACGGGCCGATCGTCGCGCAGTCGGTGGTGCCGGTGCGTGCCGGCGACGACGCGGCCGCGCTCGCCGCGCGCGTGCTGGCCACCGAGCATGTGATTTACCCGCGCGCGGTGCGCTGGTTCGTCGACGGGCGGCTGACGCTCGACGGCGAGCGCGTCACGCTGACGCCGCCAGAACCACAAGGATTTTTCTTCGACGATACCGGCCGCGCGCAAGAAGCGGCTGACGATGCCACCGCGGAGGGTGCATGAGGCTGCATGGTTTTCTGATTGGCCAAACCGAGACGCTGCTCGCGGAAGTGCTGAAGTTCGACGGTCCGGCGGACTCGGCCACGAGCCGCTTTTTCCGCGCCCATCCGAAGCTCGGCCATGGCGAACGCGGCGTGATCGCCGAAGCGGTGTTTGCGGTGCTGCGCCGGCGCATGGAATTCGCGCATCTGGCCGAAAGCGGCAGTGGCAACCCGGTGCGTCGTCTGACGCTGCTCGGTCTGATGCAGACGGCGGGCCGCACCGCGTTGAAGCCGTTCGTGACCGAAGCGGAAGCGGAATGGCTGGAGCGGGTGTCGAAGATCGATCCCGGCAGCTTGCCGCAGCGCATCCAGATGAATTTGCCGGACTGGATTCACGACGCACTCGCGAAGCGCTTCGAAGCGCAGGAACTCGTGCAGCTTGCGGCGTCGCTGAACTATCCGGCGCCGCTCGATTTGCGCACGAACCCGATTAAAGCGAGCCGCGACGACGTGCTGCAGGCGCTGACGAATGCCGGCATCGACGCCGGCGCGATGCCGTTCGCGCCGCTCGGCGTGCGGGTGGCCGGCAAGCCGCCGCTGACCAGGCTCGACGCGTTCCAGAACGGCTGGATCGAGGTGCAGGACGAGGGCAGCCAGCTGTTGTGCACGCTCGTTGCACCGCGGCGCGGCGAAATGATCGTCGATTTCTGCGCGGGGGCGGGCGGCAAGACCTTGGCGCTAGGCGCGATGATGCGTTCGACCGGACGTCTATATGCGTTCGACATCTCGGAGCGGCGTCTCGCGAAGCTCAAGCCGCGCCTCGCGAGGAGCGGGCTGTCGAACGTGAATCCGGTGCTGATCGACAGCGAGCATGACGCGAAGATCAAGCGTCTGGCGGGCAAGATCGATCGCGTGCTGGTCGATGCGCCGTGCAGCGGTCTCGGTACGCTGCGGCGTAATCCGGACCTGAAGTGGCGGCAGTCGCCCGAGTCGATTGGCGAACTTGCGCCGAAGCAGGCGTCGATTCTCGCCAGCGCGGCGCGCCTCGTGAAGAAGGGCGGTCGGCTGGTTTATGCGACCTGCAGCATCCTCGAAGCGGAAAACGAGGCGATCGTCACGCAGTTCCTCGCCGATCATCCGGATTTCGCGCTGGTTCGCGCGCGCGACGTGCTCGCGGAACAGCGCATCGAACTGGACACCGGCGATTACCTGTCGCTTTGGCCGCACCGGCACGCGACCGACGGTTTTTTCGCGGCCGTGCTGGAACGCCGCGACTGACGCGCCGACGGCGCATGGAAGGCACTCGACCCGACCATGGAGAATTCCACGTACCTCGAGCCGCTTTCTGACCTGCTGCGCGATCTCGGTCAGCGCGCGACGCTATGGCAGGTCGCGGTGCTGGCGGGCGCGCTTGCGCTTGCATGGGTGAGCGCGCGTCTGTTGCGCCGCACGCTCGAAGCGCGGCGGGCCACCGCGTACGAAGCGGTGCGCTTCGGCGCCGAGGCATTGAAACGATCGTTTTTTCCGTTGATTGGCGCGCTGTTCGTATGGATCGCGCGCGCCATCGCCGGGCGCTTTATCCATACGTCGCTGCTCGATCTCGCGCTGGTGCCGCTGGTCGGCATCGGGATTATCTTCATCGTGTTCTTCTTCGCGCGGCGCGCGTTCGGCCGCGACGGGCAGACACACACGTGGCTCACGTTCGTCGAACGGGTCGTGACGCTCGTCGTGTGGGTTGGCATGGTGCTGACGGTGCTGGGCATTCAGGGCGCCGTGCTCGACTGGATGGCGGGCGTGAGCTTCCGGATCGCCAACACCCACGTCACGCTGCTCTCGCTGCTGACCGGCCTGCTGTGGGTGTGCGTGACGATGGTGGTCGCGATGTGGCTGGGCGCGTCGTTCGAAGAGCGGGTGATGCGCTCAGGCACGCTCGATGCGAACCTGAAAATCGTGCTCGCGCGGGCCGGCCGCGCGCTGTTCGTGCTGGCGGCGGTGCTGATCAGCCTGTCGCTGGTCGGCATCGACATCACGGTGCTCGGCGTGTTCGGCGGCGCGCTGGGCGTCGGGCTCGGTTTCGGGCTGCAGAAGATTGCGAGCAACTACGTGTCCGGCTTCATCATCCTGCTGGACCGGTCGCTGCGGATCGGCGACGCGATCACTGTCGGCGGGCTGCAAGGGCGGGTCACGCAGATCCGCACGCGCTACACGGTCGTGCGCGGCCTCGACGGCATCGAAACGCTGGTTCCGAACGAGCGGCTGATTACCGATGTCGTGCAGAACCAGTCGTCGTTTATGACACGTGGATTACTCAGAGTGCCCGTGACGGTCGCCTACGCGACCGATGTCGAGCAAGTCATCGCGCTGCTGGTTCAGGCCGCGACCGGCGTCGACCGCGTGCTACAGGAGCCGGCGCCCAACCCGCTTCTGATGAGCTTTGGCCCGGACGGCATCAATTTCGAGCTCGTCTACTGGGTCGCGGATGCGGCGACCGGCACGGGCGGCGTCCGCTCCGCAGTCAACCGGAATATATGGCGACTTTTTGCCGCACACGGTATTGCAATTCCGTATGCGCAGCGCGAAATTCGTATGGTTGGCGCAGGCACCGGAGATGCTGGATCAGCGACAACCGCACCGACCGCTAACGAGCCTGGGACGCCGCGTGATACTGTGTAATGCGGAACGCAACACGTCCGCGAGCGCGACCGCGGGGTAATGCGGATTGATCCGCCACAACAATTTTCTTATTTTTTACAACGACTTGGAACCGATCAAGTAGAATGTCGTCCAATTCGTCTGCATGCTTTCACTTTCATGACGCTCGCTGTTGTATGCTTGCGCGGGTGTCGTCCGATTCAGGTAAATAGCCTTGTTCAACTCGCTGCTCGATTTTCTTGCCCATGGGCTGCTGCACCTCTCATGGTGGCAACTGCTCCTCTATACGCTCGCGGTGACGCACGTCACGATCATCGGCGTAACCGTTTATCTGCATCGTTGCCAGGCGCACCGCGCACTGGACCTGCATCCGGTCGTTAGCCATTTCTTCCGTTTCTGGCTGTGGATGACCACCGGCATGCTGACCGGCCAATGGGCGGCGATTCACCGCAAGCACCACGCGAAGTGCGAGACCGAAGAAGATCCGCATAGCCCGCAAACGCGCGGCATCTGGAAGGTATTGCTCGAAGGCGCCGAACTCTATCGCGCCGAGGCGAAGAACGAAGAAACGATGCGCAAATTCAGCCACGGCACGCCGAACGACTGGATGGAGCGCAACGTCTACACGAAGTATCCGATTCTCGGCGTAAGCCTGATGATGGTGATCAACGTCGCGCTGTTCGGCGCCGTCGGTCTCACTGTCTGGGCCGTGCAGATGGTCTGGATTCCGTTCTGGGCGGCAGGTGTCGTCAACGGCCTCGCGCACTTCTGGGGCTATCGGAACTTCAATTCCGCGGACGCCAGCACGAACATTTTCCCGTGGGGCATTCTGATCGGCGGTGAAGAGCTGCACAACAACCACCATACGTATGCAACGTCGGCGAAGCTGTCGAACAAGTGGTTCGAGTTCGATATCGGCTGGATGTATATCCGCATCATGTCGGCTTTCCGTCTCGCGACGGTGAAGAAAGTCGCGCCGACGCCGCGTCTCGGTTCGCGCAAGCTCGTGCTCGATCAGGACACGCTGCAGGCCGTGCTGGCGAACCGTTACGAAGTGATGGCGAGTTACGGCAAGGCGCTCAAACGCGCGTATCGCCAGGAGCTTGCCCATCTGAAAGAAGTGGGCGCGCGCGAGAAGTATCAGCTGATGCGCGGCGCGCGCAACTGGTTCCATAAAGAAGAGGCGGGCCTCAACGAGCCGCAGAAACGCCAGTTGCCGCAAATCTTTGCGAACAGCCAGAAGCTGCGTACCTATATCGAGCTGCGCAATGAACTTGCCGCGATGTGGGAGCGTTCAAATGCATCGCGCGAGCAGCTGCTTGCCCAGTTGCAGGACTGGTGCCATCGCGCTGAACAGAGTGGCATCAAGGCGCTGCAGGAATTCGCGCTGCGCTTGCGGCGTTACGCCTGATCAGGCGAAATCCATTAAACTTCGGTTTACGTCACAAACCCCGCGCTGGCGGGGTTTTTCGCATTCTGGGCCATCGAAAACCCTATCGACAACGTCGATGGCCGCGTTTCAGGTGCACCTGTCTGGACTGAGGAAATGATGAATCAGGTAATCAGGACCGTCGAATACGACCGCCCGCTTGCGCAAGGGATGACCTGCGGCGTCGGCGAAGCGTGGGCCAAGGTTCCGCAGACGCCGTCCGCCGCAGAACGCATCGCGCTGAAACAGCGTATTCGCGCGTTGCTCAAGCGCGAGAAGGCGGTGCTCGTCTCGCACTATTACGTCGATGCGGAGCTGCAGGAGCTCGCCGATGAAACCGGCGGATGCGTGGCCGATTCGCTCGAGATGGCGCGCTTTGGCCGTGATCACGATGCACAGACGCTAGTCGTTGCCGGCGTGCGGTTTATGGGCGAAACGGCGAAGATCCTGAGCCCCGGCAAGCGGATTCTGATGCCGGATCTCGATGCGACCTGTTCGCTCGATCTGGGTTGTCCGGCCGATGAGTTCTCGGCGTTTTGCGATGCCCATCCCGACCGCACGGTAGTCGTCTATGCGAACACGAGTGCCGCGGTGAAGGCACGTGCGGACTGGATGGTGACGTCGTCGATCGGGCTCGAGATCGTCGCCGATCTGCACGCGCGTGGCGAGAAAATCATTTGGGCGCCGGACCGCCATCTGGGCAGTTATATCCAGAAAAAGACCGGCGCGGACATGCTGCTGTGGCAGGGCTCGTGTCTGGTCCACGACGAGTTCAAGGGCATCGAACTCGACGTGCTGCGCGCCGAGTATCCGCACGCGAAAGTGCTGGTTCATCCGGAGTCGCCGGAAAGCGTGGTCGCGCTGGCCGACGTGGTCGGGTCGACTACGCAGTTGATCGATGCGGCGCGGCGACTCGACGCGACGCACTTCATCGTCGCGACGGATCTGGGCATTCTGCACAAGATGCGGCTCGCGGCGCCGGGCAAAACGTTTATCGAAGCGCCGACCGCCGGTAACAGCGCGACTTGCAAGAGCTGCGCGCACTGCCCGTGGATGGCGATGAACGGTCTCGCGAATCTCGCCGACGTGCTCGAGCGCGGCCATAACGAGATCTTCGTCGACCCGGCGATCGGCGAGCGCGCGAAGCTGCCGATCGACCGCATGCTGGATTTCGCTGCGCGCCACAAGAAGCGCGTGCAGGCAAGCGGCGATCTCGCGCGCGATGGCGCGCTGTTTTCCAACGTGGGAGCCGCGTGATGGGTGCTGGCGAGCAGCCTAACTATCTGGGCGACGTCGTGTCGCCGCTCTTTGACGAAATACGCGCGCAATACGGCGACGCGTTCGATGCCGCGCTCGCGCGTAGCGTGGCGGACGCGCTGGCCGAGGACGTCGGTAGCGGCGACGTGACTGGGCGCCTCGTGCCGGCCGATGACATGCGCGACGCGCGAATTATCGTCCGCGAAGAGGCGGTGTTGTGCGGCGTGATGTGGTTCAACGAGGTGATGCGTCGCGTCGATCCGCGTATTGACGTGCGCTGGCGCTATCGCGAAGGCGACCGGATGACGGCTGACACAACGGTTTGCGCGTTGCGCGGCCCGGCGCGAGCGCTGCTGACGGCTGAACGTAATGCGTTGAACTTCCTGCAACTGCTGTCCGGTGTCGCGACGGCAACACGCCGTTTCGCCGACGCGATCAGCCACACGCGCGCGCAGGTGCTCGACACGCGCAAGACATTGCCCGGGCTGCGGCTCGCTCAGAAGTACGCGGTGCGCGTGGGCGGCGGCGCCAATCAGCGGCTCGCGCTGTACGACGGGATTCTGATCAAGGAAAACCATATCGCCGCGGCGGGCGGTGTGGCTGCCGCGATGGATGCCGCGCTGGCACTGGGAGCGAAGGTGCCGATTCAGATTGAAGTTGAAACGCTCGAACAGCTTGAAACGGCGCTTGCGCACGGCGCCCGGTCGGTGCTGCTCGATAACTTCTCGTTCGACGCGATGCGGGACGCGGTGCGTATCACGGCGGGACGAGCAGTACTTGAGGTGTCCGGAGGCGTGAACTTCGACACGATCCGCACGATAGCCGAGACGGGCGTCGACCGTATTTCAGTCGGCTCACTGACGAAGGATGTGCGGGCGACGGACTTCTCGATGCGTATCGTCTAGTCGCCAGCCCGACAGTTCGCCGCGCGTCTACGCGGGCGAGGGGGCGTAGACCACAGGCCATCGCCGCTCGTGCTGCGCGATGGCCTTTCATCTTGGGCGAATGGCTCGATTCACACGTTCCGGTTCGGTACACGGTCCGGCGACAACACGGTCGGAAGCGCCTTCGGCAATGCGGCGGGCCAGTCCCGGCTGAAGTGCAGGCCGCGACTTTCGCGTCGCGACCGCGCGCCTTCGACGATCAGCGATGCGACATCGACGAGGTTGCGCAATTCGAGCAGATCGCGGCTTACCTTGAAGTTCGCGTAGTACTCGTGGATTTCGTCGCGCAGCAGCGCAATTCGATGCTTCGCGCGCGCGAGCCGCTTGTCCGTGCGCACGATGCCGACGTAGTTCCACATCAGCCGGCGTAGTTCGTCCCAGTTGTGCGCGACGACCACTTCTTCGTCCGGGTCCGACACGCGGCTTTCGTCCCAATCCGGCAACGGTGCGTGCACAGCTGCGCCGAAGCCTTCCTGTTCGATCGCGGCAGCCGCGGAGCGGCCGATCACCAGACATTCGAGCAGCGAATTACTCGCGAGGCGATTCGCACCATGCAGGCCGGTGCAGGACGTTTCCCCGACCGCATAGAGGCCGGTCAGATCGGTGCGGCCCGCGAGGTCGGTGACGACACCGCCGCACGTATAGTGCGCGGCCGGCACAACTGGAATGGGTTGCTTCGTGATGTCAATGCCGAACTCGAGGCAGCGCGCGAGGATGGTCGGGAAGTGCTCGTGCAAGAACGCGGCCGGTTGATGGCTGATGTCGAGATACACACAGTCGATCCCGCGCTTCTTGATTTCGAAGTCGATCGCGCGGGCGACGATGTCACGCGGCGCCAGTTCAGCGCGCTCGTCATGGGCCGGCATAAAGCGCGTGCCGTCCGGCAGCTTCAACAGACCGCCTTCACCGCGCACGGCTTCGGTTATCAGGAACGACTTCGCGTAAGGGTGAAACAGGCACGTCGGATGGAACTGGATGAACTCCATATTCGCGACCCGGCAGCCGGCGCGCCATGCCATCGCGATGCCGTCGCCGGTCGCGGTGTCGGGGTTTGTCGTGTACAGATAGACCTTGCCCGCGCCGCCGGTTGCCAGCACCGTATGCGGTGCTTCGATCGTGACGGTACGGCCGGTATTCAGATCGAGCGCATAGAGCCCGTGACAGCGGCGGCCCGGCAGGCCGAGGCGATCGGACGTGATCAGGTCGATCGCGTAGTGATCTTCAAGCAGCGTGATGTTCGGGTGATTGCGCACCCGCTCGCTGAGTGTGGCGACCACGGCGTGACCGGTTGCATCGGCTGCATGGATGATCCGGCGATGGCTGTGGCCGCCTTCGCGCGTCAGGTGAAAACCGAGCTCGGCTGCGTCGTCTTTTGTGAACGGCACACCCTGCGCGATCAGCCATTCGATCGCTTCGCGGCCATGCTCGACAATGAAGCGCGTGGCCGCTTCGTCGCATAGCCCACCGCCTGCGATCAGCGTATCGCGCACATGGTTTTCGACGCTATCGGCCGAATCGAGCACGGCGGCAATACCGCCTTGCGCCCAGTCGCTCGCGCCGTCCATCAACGAGCGCTTCGCAATGATCGCGACGCGCCGCGACTGCGCGAGGTTCAGCGCAACGCTCAACCCGGCAAGGCCGCTTCCGACAATCGCTACATCGAAATTCATCTGCTGCATCTCCGTCATGTTCCTGTTGTCGCGGCGCACGGTGGGCCGTCTGCTGGTACGAAACCAAAGAGCATACGCGCCGCGGACCACGAGGGAAAGCTGGCCGAACGGCCAACGGCAAAGACCAGCAGGAATGGGCAACCGACGCGGCAGCCGCTCTGGACGTTGTCGCAACAGTCCAGAAAACAAAATGCCCCGCACGAGGGCGGGGCATTCTGGATAAAGAAACCAGACTTACTTGATCTTGGTTTCTTTGTACGCGACATGCTTGCGGGCGACGGGATCGAACTTCATGATCTCCATCTTTTCCGGCATGTTGCGCTTGTTCTTGGTGGTGGTGTAGAAGTGACCCGTGCCGGCGGTCGATTCCAGCTTGATCTTGTCGCGTGCGCCTTTTGCCATGATTTACTCCTTAGGCTTCGCCGCGTGCGCGCAGGTCAGCGAGCACCGAGTCGATACCATTCTTGTCGATCAGGCGCAGACCGGCGTTCGAAACGCGCAGACGCACCCAACGGTTCTCGCTTTCAACCCAGAAACGGCGGCTTTGCAGATTCGGAAGAAAACGACGCTTGGTCTTGTTGTTAGCGTGGGAAACGTTGTTGCCGGTCATCGGCGCTTTCCCAGTCACTTGGCATACGCGTGCCATGAGAGCACTCCTAATACGCTTAAATTCTGAGCCCGAACGCCGTATAACTTTCCTGGAATGAGGCGCTGACGACGACCCGCTGCGAGACTTCTCATTGGGTGGTGGCCGCTGATTCCCGTCAATTCCGGAAGGCCTTGGAAGGCTGCTTCGAACAGGGTTAGAGGTTTGGAAAGAGGCAAACCGAGATTCTAGCAGAAAAAAACCCGCAAAATCAAACTTTTTGCCGCCAGTAAAAGGCGCGCGTACGGACGGCTACTTCACATCTGGCCGTTGCGCGCGAAGGAGTATACGTCCCTTGCGCCGACCACCACGTGATCTAGCAGCCGCACGTCGACGAGCGCGAGCGCCTGTTGCAGCAGCCGCGTCAGCTGGCGGTCGGCGGCGCTGGGTCTCGCCGCGCCCGACGGATGATTGTGCGCGACGATCAGGCCCGCTGCGTTCAGCAGCAACGCGCGCCGCACGATTTCACGCGGGTAGACCGCCATTTGGGTCAGCGAACCGCGCGCCAGTTCCTCCGGCTGGTTGATCAGCCGGTGACGCGCGTCCAGATAGAGGCAATAGAACACCTCGTGCGGTAGGCCGCCGATTTTCAGGCGCAGGTAGTCGTCGACGGCTTGCGGTGAATCGAGCAGCGAGCGCTGTTCGAGCTCTTCGTGAAGCGCGCGGCGCACCATCTCGATGATCGCGAGCAATTGCGCGATTTTCGCGCGGCCGATGCCATGCAACCCGGTGAAGTCCTTTTCGGTCGCATTGAGTAGCGCGCGCATCGAGCCGAAGCGTTCCGCCAGCGTGCGCGCCATCTCGAACACATTGCGGCCGGGCAGGCCGGAGCCGAGGATCAGTGCGATCAGATCAGAATTGGACAGCGCGCCCGGCCCGAATTTGAGCAGCCGCTCGCGCGGCATGTCCTGCTTTGGCGGAAAGCCTTCCCGGCGATCCGTCGGCAAGCTGTCCAGCGACGGCAGAGCGGATAGCGGTGCGTGCTCGGGTGCGATGCAGATACCCTCATCCATATCGATGACTCCCGCAGCCCGGTGCCGTACCGGGCGAGCCGCCACCGGATATGTGGCTTACAATAGATCCTTTGCGCGGGGCGTCCGTACGCGGCGTGCCCCGGCCCCCCATGCGCGACGCGGCGCCAGCCGCAGGGCGCGCGAGATGCGCAGCGGCATACGCGCGCTGCGCGATGGCGCCTGGTGCAACGGTACCTGGCGCATTCCGACCGAACGAGTACTGCATGAGCATCATCGACATCTCCGAAGTGAAACCGGGTTCGCACGTCACGCTTCATTACCGGCTTTCGCTTGCCGATGGCGCCGAGATCGTCAACACCTTCGCCGACAAGCCGGCCACGCTGCTTCTGGGGGCGGGCCAACTGGCGCCGCCGCTGGAAGATATTCTGCTGGGTTTGAAGGTCGGCCACCATTCGACCTTTCGGCTAATGCCCGGACAGGCGTTCGGTCCGCGCAATCCCGAGCTGATTCAGCGGGTGTCGCTCGCGACGCTGCGCGAAAACAGTATGCTGGGCGAGGATTTTTCGCCCGGCGATCTCGTCGAATTCAATGCGCCGGGCGGTGGCCGCTACGCGGGCGTGCTGAAAGAGGTCGGTGAAACCTCGGCCCTGTTCGATTTCAATCACCCGCTCGCCGGCCAGGCGCTGACGTTCGAAGTGAAAATCATCGGAATCCTGTAAACATGAGCATCATGGATACGACTCTCGCTGAAACAGAAATCCTGCTGGCGCAGCCGCGTGGGTTCTGTGCCGGCGTCGATCGCGCAATCGAGATCGTCGAGCGCGCGATCAAACTGTTTGGCTCACCTATCTACGTGCGCCATGAAATTGTCCATAACGCGTACGTCGTCGAGGACTTGCGCAAGAAAGGGGCGATTTTCATCGAGCAGCTCGACGAAGTGCCGGCGGGTAGCACGGTCATCTTTAGCGCGCACGGCGTGTCGAAGGCCGTGCGCGCGGAAGCCGAGTCGCGCGGGTTGCGTGTGTACGACGCAACCTGTCCGCTTGTCACGAAGGTGCATATCGAAGTCGCGAAGATGCGTGCGGAAGGGTTCGATATCGTGATGATCGGCCACAAGGGCCACCCGGAAGTCGAGGGCACGATGGGCCAGACCGAGCAAGGCATGTATCTGGTCGAAGACATCGAAGATGTGCAGGCGCTCGTGCTGGCTGATCCGGACCGGATCGCGTTTGTGACGCAGACCACGCTGTCAGTGGACGACGCGGCTGAAATCATCGCGGCGCTGAAGGCCAAGTATCCGCAGATCCGCGAGCCGAAGAAGCAGGACATCTGCTACGCGACGCAGAATCGCCAGGACGCGGTGAAATTCATGGCGCCGCAGTGCGACGTCGTGATCGTCGTCGGCAGCCCGAACAGTTCGAATTCGAATCGCCTGCGCGAGCTGGCGGAAAAGCTCGGTGTGCCCGCGTACATGGTCGATTCACCGGACCAGATCGAGCCGAAATGGGTGATCGACAAGAAGCGGATTGGCGTGACGGCGGGCGCGTCAGCGCCCGAAGCGCTCGCGCAGGCCGTGATTGGCCGCTTGCGCGAAATGGGCGTGCGCAACGTGCGCGCGCTCGACGGCATCGAGGAAAACATCGCGTTTCCGCTGCCGCGAGGCCTAGGTTTGCCCGCCTGATAGGGCGCGATCGCGAGCATGCGGTCGCAACAGTAAGAGCGCGCCGGAAGGCGCGCTTTTTTTCACCACATCTCCGCCTAAATTAAGTTCCATATCACGCGGCGAAGCCGTTTTGGATGTGCCAGGACGCACAGTTTTAGGGAAATTGGCGGCGTAATTTGGTCTCTGGATCGTAATCGTGCCCCTTTTCAAGTCGATACTTCGCGGTCTGGTAATCGACGCCAGTTGCACAAAAATGGTGCATCGATGGAGTCGCCAATTCGGCATCGCGAAAGGTGCCCGAAACCCTTGATGCAGGCGCTTTTCCCCGCCAGTCCAAAGCCCTCGGGTAACGCGGCGCCTTTTTCGACATGGTGCAACTATGGCATGAAAATCGATTGCAACCAGGTTGCGCCAAGCCGGCGTTACGTATCCCAAAAAGCGGTTGCAATGCTGGAAAACCCTGCGCATTCAACAATATTGCCCATCCCATAATTGGAGTTACAATGCGCGCGTTCTTAAGGCTTCAGGCGCTTCGGAACATCGGATTTAGCAAGGCGCAGGAGACCTATTTGATGCATGTCAAGTTTGCTTTCGCCGTGTCTATCGCGGCCGCGGTCGTGATGTCGACCGGGTGCAGCAGGAAGAACGACGGCGAAGCGAGCACGGCCGCGTCGGCGGCCGCGACTGCGTCGGCGGCGACGACGAGCGCAAGCGGGACAGACGGCGGTGCAAGCGGCGGAGGAACGCCGGCGACGGTGGTTAAAATCGGCCACGCGGCGCCGTTGACCGGCCCGATTGCGCATCTTGGGAAGGACAACGAAAACGGAGCGCGGCTCGCGGTTGAAGAGATCAACGCGCAAGGACTGACGATCGACGGCCGCAAGATCCAGCTGGAACTCGACGCGCAGGACGATGCGGGCGACCCGAAGACGGGCACGCAAGTCGCGCAGCGTCTGGTCGACGACCATGTGGTCGCGGTGGTTGGGCATCTGAATTCCGGTGTCTCGATTCCCGCGTCGAAGATCTACAGCGATGCAGGCATCGTGCAGATCTCGCCGTCGTCGACGAATCCGGCCTATACGCAACAGGGTTTCAAAACCACCTACCGGGTGGTCGCGACCGACGCGCAGCAGGGCCCGGCGCTTGCCAACTACGCGACGAAGACGTTGAACGCGAAGCGAATCGCTGTCGTCGACGACGCCACCGCGTATGGCAAGGGTCTTGCCGACGAATTCGCGAAAACCGCGCAGGCGAGTGGCGCGACGATCGTTGCACGCGAAGCGACGAATGACCGGGCCACGGACTTCCGGGCCATTCTCACCAGAATCAAAAGCGTTCAGCCGGACGTGATCATGTACGGCGGCATGGATGCAACGGGCGGCCCGTTCACCAAACAGGCGGCGGCGCTCGGTATCAGGGCAAAAATCCTTGGCGGCGACGGCGTGTGCACCGACAAGGTCGAGGAGCTGGCGGGACAGGCTGTACAGAACCTCGTGTGTTCGGAAGCGGGACTCGCGCTTTCGAAAATGGAGCGGGGCGCGGACTTCGAGAAGAAGTACACCGACCGCTTTCACACGCCGGTGCAGATTTACGCACCGTTCACGTATGACGCTGTATACGTGATCGTCGATGCAATGAAGCGCGCCAATTCGATCGACGCGCCCAAGGTGCTGGCTGCGATGCCGTCAACCGATTACAACGGGGTAATCGGCCACATCGCATTCGACGACAAGGGTGATCTGAAAGAAGGCGCCATTACGCTTTACGACTTCAAGGACGGCAGGAAGACCGTTCTCGACGTCGTGAAGATGTGATGACGGGAATAAAGCGTGGCGGCACCGAACCACCCGTCGGTGCCGTTTTTGCATCCGCATCGAACGTGAACGCTGCTGCGACCCAGCGGCGCCACGTTAGAGGCGAATAACCCTTACCGGTCTTTTACATCAGTACCGCAGTGCCGTTGTGATTCCGTGCATCACAGCCGATCCGGCTGTCGATAAACGCGAATCCAGTCGCACGGGCCAAGGAGCATTAGATGGATATTTTCATCCAGCAGATCATCAACGGACTGGTGCTTGGTAGCGTCTACGCCATCATCGCACTGGGCTACACGATGGTGTACGGCATTCTGGGCATCATCAACTTCGCGCATGGCGACGTGTTGATGATCGGCGCAATGGTCGCGTTGTCGGCGATCGGCGTGCT
>NZ_SORE01000039.1 GCF_004366595.1 Paraburkholderia rhizosphaerae | reverse complement strand
GAAGGACATCCAGACCGGCGAGTACGCGAAGAGCTTCATCATCGAAAACCGCGCGGGTGCGCCGACGCTGCAGTCGCGCCGTCGCCTGACGGCCGAGCACCAGATCGAACAGGTCGGTGGGAAGCTGCGCGCGATGATGCCGTGGATCGCGAAGAACAAGCTGGTCGACCAGTCGAAGAACTAAAGTCTGCCGCAGTTCTCGAGGTTCTTCCCAGCGGCGGGCTTCGGCCCGCATGCCGACGGCCCGGCGCGTTGCTGCGCCGGGCGGCTCGACCGAAGCTGACGAAAGCCGTCCAGGCGTGCTGAACCCTGGACGGCTTTTGCTATCCTACGGTTTTACAAAAACACAGAAGCCATCCATCCATGAATTACCCTCATCCGATCATCGCGCGCGAAGGCTGGCCATTTATCGGAATTGCCGTTGTCGTGGCGCTGTTGGTCCATGCCATTCTGGGGTTTGGCATTGCGTGGCTGTTCTGGCTGCTCGTCATTTTCATCGTTCAATTCTTCCGCGATCCGGCAAGACCCATTCCGACGCAGGCCAACGCGGTGCTGTGTCCCGCCGACGGACGCATCGTCGCCGTCGAAACCGCGCATGACCCGTACGCGAAACGCGAGGCGCTGAAAATCAGCGTGTTCATGAACGTGTTCAATGTGCACTCGCAACGCTCGCCAGTCGACGGCGCAATCTCTAAGGTCGAATACTTTCCGGGTTCGTATCTGAACGCCGCGGTCGACAAGGCGTCGCTCGAAAACGAGCGCAATGCAATCGTGATCGAAACGGCGAGCGGCGCGACCGTCACGTCGGTGCAGATTGCCGGCCTGATCGCGCGGCGCATTCTTTGCTATGTGCGTGCCGGCGAGCCGCTGACGCGCGGCCAGCGCTATGGTTTCATCCGGTTCGGTTCGCGCGTCGATGTATATCTGCCGATGGGTAGCCGCCCGCGTGTGTCGATCGGGGAGAAGGTGGCCGCCTCGTCGACCATTCTGGCCGAACTATAAAGCGGCGCACGGAGACTGCGATGGCCCTTAAACCGCGTCGACCCCGCAGCAGCGCCGCACCGCAAGTGCGGCCAATCAGACCGTTTCGCCGCAACAAGCCGGCGGCCGACCCGGTGCTGCCGGCCGTGATCGACAGCCGGCGCGCCGCGCGTCAGCAATTTCTGCGCAAGCGCGGCATCTATTTACTGCCGAACGCGTTCACTACCGCGGCGCTCTTTTGCGGCTTTTTCGCGGTCGTCCAGGCGATGAACGTGCGCTTCGAAGTCGCGGCCATTGCGATTTTCGTTGCGATGGTGCTCGACGGTATGGATGGGCGCGTCGCGCGCATCACGCATACGCAAAGCGCATTCGGCGAGCAGTTCGACAGCCTGTCGGATATGGTGTCGTTCGGCGTCGCGCCGGCGCTCGTGATGTACGAATGGGTGCTGAAGGACCTCGGCCGCTGGGGCTGGCTCGCGGCGTTTGTCTACTGCTCGGGGGCGGCGCTGCGTCTGGCTCGCTTCAACACGAATATCGGCGTGGTCGACAAGCGCTTTTTCCAGGGTATGCCGAGCCCGGCCGCCGCGGCGCTGATTGCAGGTTTCGTGTGGCTTGCCACCGACAACCGCGTGCCGCTGAAGCTCGGCTGGCTGCCGTGGGTCGCATTCGCGCTGACGATCTACGCGGGCGTGACGATGGTGTCGAACGCGCCGTTCTATAGCGGCAAGGCGCTCGATATCCGGCACCGTGTGCCGTTCGCGGCGACGTTGCTGGTCGTGATGCTGTTCGTGCTGGTGTCGTCCGATCCGCCGCTGATGCTGTTCGGTCTGTTCGTGCTGTACGGGCTGTCCGGTTATGTGTTCTGGGGGTATCAGGCGCTGCGCGGCCGGAGCAATCCGGCGCGCTCGTCGCAGCGGCAGCCGTGACCGGGCGTTGCCGCGAAAAGCGGTTTTCAAGGTTAGCCGCTGCATCGGGCGCCGTTACATCGAACGCGATGTGTGACACGCCGTTCAACCGGAACGGCCGTCTGCCAGTTCCGATCGCTTGCCGCTGACCGTCGCATTTCGTTTTTAATCGCCGCTTTCGTTTCAGACTATCGCGCCTGGCGGACAAAGCCCGTCCTGAAGCGGCTTCTCACGCGTTGACGCGCATCCGGGCGCGTTGAAACCCTTTAGGTATCGGTTATCGTGAATTGCGCGAAACGTTGAATATCGCTATAGTCGCTGGCATGGCACTTTCCAAGTTCCCCTTCCTGACTCTGCAAGCCGGCGCGCTACTACGCTCGCTAGCTTCGGCGCGCCTGTCGCGCTGATCGTTTTCGCCCTCCGTCTGCCTCGTCGTTGTTAGCGTCGCCAGCCGGTGGCGCAAACACCCGTATTCCTTCTCGATTTGAATTGACCGAATCCCCAGGAGACCTGAGATGGCAGACAAGCTGATCATTTTCGACACGACGTTGCGCGACGGCGAGCAATCGCCCGGTGCGTCGATGACGAAAGAAGAGAAAATCCGTATCGCGAAGCAGCTCGAGCGGATGAAGGTGGACGTGATCGAAGCCGGCTTCGCCGCCAGCTCGAACGGCGATTTCGATGCGATCCAAACGATCGCGTCGACAATCAAGGACAGCACCGTCTGCTCGCTCGCGCGCGCGAACGATAAAGACATCCAGCGCGCCGCCGATGCGCTGAAGCCCGCCGATCATTTCCGGATTCACACCTTTATCGCGACGTCTCCGTTGCATATGGAGAAGAAGCTGCGCATGACGCCGGACCAGGTGTTCGAGCAGGCGAAGCTCGCGGTGCGTTTTGCGCGCAAGTTCACGAACGATGTCGAATTCTCGCCAGAAGACGGCAGCCGTTCGGACATGGATTTTCTGTGTCGCGTGCTCGAAGCGGTGATCGCCGAAGGCGCGACCACGATTAATATCGCGGACACGGTCGGCTACGGCGTGCCGGAACTCTACGGCAACCTCGTGAAAACCCTGCGCGAGCGCATTCCGAACTCGGACAAGGCGGTGTTCTCCGTGCACTGTCACAACGACCTCGGGATGGCGGTGGCCAACTCGTTGGCCGGCGTACAGATCGGCGGCGCGCGTCAGGTCGAATGCACGATCAACGGGCTCGGCGAGCGCGCGGGCAACACGTCGCTCGAAGAAATCGTGATGGCGGTGAAGACGCGCAGAGACTACTTTGGCCTTGACGTCGGCCTCGATACGACGCAGATCGTGCCGACCTCGAAGCTCGTGTCGCAAATCACGGGTTTTGTCGTGCAGCCGAACAAGGCGGTGGTTGGCGCGAATGCGTTTGCGCACGCGTCCGGCATTCACCAGGACGGCGTGCTGAAGGCGCGCGATACTTATGAAATCATGCGCGCGGAAGACGTGGGCTGGACCGCGAACAAGATCGTGCTCGGCAAGCTGTCGGGTCGCAACGCATTCAAGCAGCGTCTGCAGGAACTGGGCATCGCACTCGACAGCGAAGCCGAATTGAATGCCGCGTTTATGCGGTTCAAGGAACTCGCGGACCGCAAGGCCGAGATCTTCGACGAGGACATCATCGCGATCGTCACCGAGGAATCGGCTGAAGCGCAGGATAAGGAGCATTACAAGTTCGTGTCGCTCGCCCAGCACTCGGAAACGGGCGAGCAACCGGAAGCGCGGATCGTGTTTTCGGTCGAGGGCAAGGAAGTTACCGCTGAAGCGCGCGGCAACGGGCCGGTCGACGCGACACTCAATGCGATCGAAAGCGAAGTCGGCAGCGGCGCGGAGTTTTTGCTGTATTCGGTGAACGCGATTACGACCGGCACGCAAGCGCAAGGCGAGGTGACGGTGCGCTTGTCGAAGGCAGGCCGTGTGGTGAACGGTGTCGGCACCGATCCGGATATCGTCGCGGCGTCGGCGAAAGCGTATATTGCTGCGCTGAACCGCTTGTATACCGGAGTGGACAAGCTGAATCCGCAGCGCTCGTAAGCGCGAGCACACTGGTACAACAAGAAACAAAGCCCCGTGCGGCCGGTGGGCCGCACGGGGTTTTTTGATAATGGCGACCGGCTTAGAAGAAGCTGCGGCGATCCGGGTCGTGTAGCGGGTCCGGCGTCTTCTGGGTGAGCCGCAGGATGCCCTGCTCGTCGAAGTAGAAGCTATACAGCATGTACCAGACGTTGTCTTCGTAATACCGATAGGTCCAGACCTCGCGCTTCATCAGCGGGAAATAGGACGTTTCCTCCGGGCGGCCGAAGTTGACGAGCACGTCGCTACGCGTCCATTTGCCGATTTCCGCGTGGTAGAACTCGCTGGGCTGCAGCACCTGGCGCACGCTGACAATCCTTCCCTGCGCGTCGATATCGGCGGCGGTCGTGTATTCGCCCATCGGCTGCGTCGGCCACATCAGCCGCTTGCCGCCGTTCGGCAGATCGTAGACTTCGCGCGGCGGCCCGAGGCGGGCGATCACCGTCGACTGGTCGGCGCCCGCCTGATAGCCCTGCCACGGCTGTGCGCAGCCGGCGAGCGCTAGCGCGCCGGCGCAGGCCACGAGCGCGCGGCGCATGCGCGCGCGCCGCGTAACGGCAGCGCACGCGGTTGAAAGGCGATTGAACATGAACTTCTCCAAAGGCGTTTTCACGGTTATTTCTATCGTGGAGATGCGTTATTTTGACATGCCGTGCGGCGAAAGATTTTCAAACCGCGTAGCGATTCAATTGCGTGCGGGGTTCCACAACGGGCGACGCTTTGTGCTGTCCTGTCCGACCGGCCGGGATTCTCCGGGCTTTCCGGCTGTGCTACAATACGCGCTTCGTTGCAATCCAGCGGTTTCGCTGTAACCCACGGCACGGCCCTTCTTCCGTGACCGCCTGTTGAATCAAAGGAAATTAAATGACTGTTGCTGAAATCAAGAAATCCGACGTCGTCGCGCAATTCGCTCGTGGCGCTAACGACACCGGCTCCCCCGAAGTGCAGGTCGCATTGCTCACGTCGCGCATCAACGAGCTGACCGCACACTTCAAGGCCCACACGAAAGACCATCACAGCCGCCGCGGTTTGCTGCGCATGGTGAGCCGCCGTCGCAAGCTGCTCGACTACCTGAAGGGCAAGGACGCCGACCGTTATCGTTCGCTGATCGAGAAGCTGGGTCTGCGTAAGTAAGCGGGTCGTTCTTTCAGCAAAGTGCCTGTGTCAGTTCCACTGATGCAGGCATTTTGTTTTTGAACGGTGCGCAGCGTGCGAGTTGCGCGAATGGAAGTGAGCTCGAAGCAGTAGTGCACTTCGCACGAATGCAACGGGTAGCCGCCTGTTATCGCGCCCGAAACGTCGGCTAACTGCCGATAACGTCGGGAAACGTAGCACCGTCGGGTCGGCTCGAATGTGGCTGCGGGCGCTGGCAAAAAGCGATTGTTAAGAGCGGTTGATAAAAGCGGTTGGCCACAGCAACCGGCAACAGCGGGCGATAACAACCAGCAAACAAAGAGCGGCAAAATCAGCGGGCACAGCGGCACACGCCGGTGTCGTTCGCATTAGCAGGCAGCAGCAAAAAACTACCGGGCTTCAGGGCAGAGCGCTGTGTCATTCCAGCGGTTCGCGCATCCGGTGCGCGACTCTCTGGAATGGCATAACACTCCTCTTCCCCTGCGGCGCCGGTTCGGGTGTGGTCGTGGCGCATTGGCGCTCGCGGCATGACGAAAAGATCAATGGAGGACAAATGTCTATGTTTAACAAGATCGTCAAAGAATTTAAGTGGGGGCAGCATACGGTTCGCCTCGAAACGGGTGAAATCGCCCGTCAGGCGGGAGGCGCGGTGCTCGTCGACGTCGAAGACACGGTCGTGCTCGCGACGGTTGTCGGCGCGAAGAACGCGAAGCCGGGTCAGGACTTCTTTCCGCTGACCGTCGACTACATCGAGAAAACCTATTCGGCCGGCAAGATTCCGGGCGGTTTCTTCCGCCGCGAAGGCCGTCCGTCCGAAGGCGAAACGCTGATCTCGCGCCTGATCGACCGTCCGCTGCGTCCGCTGTTCCCGGAAGGCTTCTACAACGAAGTGCAGGTTGTCGTGCACGTGATGTCGATCAACCCCGAAGTGCCGGCCGATATCCCGGCGCTGATCGGCGCATCGGCCGCACTCGCGGTCTCCGGTCTGCCGTTCAACGGCCCGGTCGGCGCCGCGCGCGTCGCGTACATCAACAACGAATATGTGCTGAACCCGACGCGCACGCAGATCAAGGAGTCGCGTCTGGATCTGGTGGTCGCCGGCACCGAGCGTGCGGTGCTGATGGTCGAATCGGAAGCCGACCAGCTGCCGGAAGACGTAATGCTCGGCGCGGTCGTGTTCGGCCACGAACAGATGCAAACCGCGATCGACGCGATACACCAACTGGTGCGCGATGGCGGTAAGCCCGAGTGGGACTGGCAGCCGGCGCCGAAGAACGAAACGCTGATCGCGCGCGTCAACGAGATCGCGTACAACGAACTGCTTTCCGCTTATCAAACGCGTGACAAGCAGGCCCGTTCGGCGAAGCTGAAGGAAGTCTACGCAGCGACGTCGGCGAAGCTCGAAGAAGAAGCGGCCGCCTCGGGCGGTACAGCCGCCGACAAGGCGACCGTCGGCAATGTGCTGTTCGACATCGAAGCGAAGATCGTCCGTTCGCAAATCCTGAACGGCGAGCCGCGCATCGACGGCCGCGACACGCGCACGGTGCGTCCGATCGAGATCCGTACGGGCGTGCTGCCGCGCACGCACGGTTCCGCGCTGTTCACGCGCGGCGAGACGCAGGCGCTGGTCGTCGCGACGCTCGGCACGAAGGGCGATGAGCAGATCATCGACGCGCTCGAAGGCGAGTATCGCGACCGCTTCATGCTTCACTACAACATGCCGCCGTTCGCGACCGGCGAAACCGGTCGCGTTGGGTCGCCCAAGCGCCGCGAAATCGGTCACGGACGTCTTGCGAAGCGCGCACTCGTCGCCTGTCTGCCGAGCGCCGACGAGTTCGGCTATTCGATTCGCGTGGTGTCGGAAATCACCGAATCGAACGGTTCGTCGTCGATGGCGTCGGTGTGCGGCGGCTGCCTCGCGCTGATGGACGCCGGCGTGCCGATGAAGGCGCACGTCGCGGGTATTGCGATGGGTCTGATTCTCGAAGGCAACAAGTTCGCGGTGTTGACTGACATCCTCGGCGACGAGGACCACCTGGGCGACATGGACTTCAAGGTGGCCGGCACCGCAGACGGCGTCACCGCGCTGCAGATGGACATCAAGATCCAGGGCATCACGAAGGAGATCATGCAGGTCGCGCTCGCGCAGGCGAAGGAAGGTCGCATGCATATCCTCGGCAAGATGACCTCGGCCGTGGCGGGCGCGAATACGCAGCTCTCCGAGTTCGCGCCGCGCATGATCACGATCAAGATCAATCCGGAAAAGATCCGCGACGTGATCGGCAAGGGCGGCTCGGTGATCCGCGCGCTGACCGAGGAAACCGGCACGACCATCGACATCTCCGACGACGGCGTCGTGACGATCGCGAGCACGAGCGCCGAAGGGATGGCCGAAGCGAAGAAGCGCATCGAGAACATCACGATGGAAGTCGAAGTGGGCCAGGTGTATGAAGGCACCGTGCTGAAACTGCTCGACTTTGGCGCGATCGTGAACATCCTGCCGGGTAAGGATGGTCTGTTGCATATCTCCGAGATCGCAAACGAGCGCATCAAGGACATCAACGACTATCTGAAGGAAGGCCAGCAGGTGAAGGTCAAGGTCATCCAGACGGACGAGAAGGGCCGGGTGCGGTTGTCGGCGAAGGCGCTGTTGAACGACGGGGCCGCTACGCAACCCGAACCGACGCCGCAGCAGTAACAGCGCGTCGATCAAACGGCCGGCAGCGTGAATGCGCGCCGGCCGTTTTTCATGTAGGGTGGATTGCATTGCGAACCCGCGGTTTTCAGCGCAATCCTCACCTTTGGAGACGACAGCGATGAAAGCGATCGAAATTACCGAGTTCGGCGCACCGGAAGTGTTGAAGCTTGCGGAACGTCCGATGCCGGAGCCGAAAGCGGGTGAAGTACTGATCAAGGTGTCGGCATCCGGCGTGAACCGGCCGGACGTGTTTCAGCGCAAGGGCGCGTATGCGCCGCCGCCCGGCGCGTCGGATTTGCCGGGGCTCGAAGTCGCGGGCGAAATCGTTGGCGGAACGATCGACGCCAAACATAACCCGTTCAGTTTGAAGGTCGGCGATCGTGTGTGCGCGCTGATGGCGGGCGGCGGTTACGCGGAGTTCGCCGCGGTGCCGCTCGCGCAATGTCTGCCCGCGCCGAAGGGCTTGACCGATATCGAAGCGGCATCGCTGCCCGAAACGTTTTTCACGGTCTGGAGCAACGTGTTCGACCGTGCGCAACTGGGTAAGGGCGAAGGCGGTGCCGACGAAACATTTCTCGTGCAGGGCGGCTCGAGCGGTATCGGCGTGACGGCGATCCAGATCGCGCATGCGCTCGGTTTCCGCGTGTTCGCGACAGCCGGTTCGGACGACAAATGCCGCGCATGCGAAGCGCTGGGCGCCGAGCGGGCGATCAACTACAAGACGGAGGATTTCGTCGAAGTGGTGAAGTCGCTGACGAACGATCGTGGCGTCGACGTGATTCTCGATATGGTGGCCGGCAGCTATGTGCCGCGTGAGCTCAAGGCGCTCGCGGACGGCGGCCGTCTGGTGCTGATTGCGCTGCTTGGCGGCGCAAAGGCGGAAGTGAATCTGAACGACGTGTTGCGACGCCGGCTCACGATTACCGGTTCGACACTGCGTCCGCGGCCGGTCGAGTTCAAGGCGAAGATCGCTGCGCAACTGAAAGAGCTTGTCTGGCCGCATCTCGAAGACGGAACCATCAAACCCGTCGTGCACCGCGTGTTCCGGGCTGAAGAGGCCGCGCAGGCGCACGAGTTGATGGAGAGCAGCACGCATGTTGGCAAGATCGTGCTGAATTGGGGCGCGGACGCCTGATCGAACGGATTGACGCATGCGGTCACGTCAGCCGAACGCAATTTGGCTTACGTTTGACCCGTCTGCGCCGCTCAAAGTAAAATCGCGTGTTTTGCGCGTGCTGCGGAAGCTTGCAGTCAGATAGGTTCACGGAACCGGGACGAACGACGAAGCGGAATTCGTCCACCATTCATGACATCAGGGCAACGGGCAAACGATGGCGAAGCAACGAGCAAAGCTGGTAGTGGGCAACTGGAAAATGCATGGGCGGCTTGCGGACAACAAGGTGTTGTTGCAGGCGGTGTCGCAAGGCGCTGACGCATTGCCGGAGTATGTGGGGGTCGGTGTTTGCGTGCCGTGTCCGTATCTTCCTCAGGCGCAGGCGCTGTTGAACGGCGGCCGCGTCGCGTGGGGCGTGCAGGATGTGTCCGCGCACGCGCAAGGTGCGTTCACCGGTGAAGTGGCGGCGGCGATGGCGGCGGAGTTCGGCGCGTCGTATGCGATCGTCGGTCACTCCGAGCGACGCGCCTATCATCTCGAAAGCGCTGAACTCGTCGCGACGAAAACTCAGCGCGCGCTCGAGGCAGGGTTGACGCCTATCGTCTGTGTCGGCGAAACGCTTGTGCAGCGTGAAGCGGGTGATACCGAACGCGTGGTGGGCATGCAGATCGACGAAGTGCTCGCGGCGCTGTCGCCCGATGACACCGCGCGCATCGTGGTTGCGTACGAACCAGTCTGGGCGATCGGCACCGGCAAGACGGCGAGCGCAGAACAGGCTCAAGCTGTTCACGCTTTTTTGCGTGCGCGTCTGGCTGCGAAAAGCGAAGCGGCGGCGGAACGCGTAGCGTTGTTGTATGGCGGTAGTGTGAAACCGGATAACGCGGAACACCTGTTTCGCCAGCAGGACATCGACGGCGGCCTGATCGGCGGCGCGTCGCTGAAGCACCTCGATTTTCTTGCGATCTGCCAGGCGGCCGTCGCGGCGAATGCGGTGCGGTAACCCGTGCGATGCATGAAGTGCATCGCGGGTAGCGTATGACCGGATCGAGGTTGATCGTTGATCAATCCCTGGTTCGATCGATAATTCGATTGTTGCGCGCTGCGTAGTTCTACGTTGCGTCTTTAAATAAAGACTCGGGTGAGTGTAATGCTGTATTTGAAAACATTGATCATCGTCGTGCAGCTGCTGTCGGCGCTTGGCATTATCGGCCTCGTGCTGCTTCAGCACGGCAAGGGCGCGGACATGGGCGCGGCGTTCGGCAGCGGCGCGTCGGGCAGTCTGTTCGGCGCGACGGGTTCGGCGAACTTCCTGTCGCGTACGACTGCGGTGCTGGCCGCCGTCTTCTTTGTCACGACGCTTGCGCTGACATACATGAGCGCGTACCACGCGAAGCCTTCGGCAGGTGTCCTTGGTACTGCGGCAACGACCAGCGCACCCGCTGTTCCATCCGCTGCGTCTCCGGCCACTGCCGCGACGGCGCCTGCTGTAGCAGCGTCGGGTCCCGCGAAGGCCGCGCCTGCATCGCCTGCGGCTGCTTCGGCACCTGGTCAGGATGTTCCGAAATAATTTTCGAACCGTCCGACTTTGTGCGTTGAACAAACTGTTTAAACCAGTTACAATTCAAGTCTTGAAGCGATTCGCGGCTTTTATAAGTTGATTTCCCGGATTGCAGACAGTGCCGACGTGGTGAAATTGGTAGACACGCTATCTTGAGGGGGTAGTGGCGCAAGCTGTGCGAGTTCGAGTCTCGCCGTCGGCACCAATGTTATCTAGACGTTATCCTAATGCCAGCCGCTTGCTTCGCTTCGGCTGGCATTTTCACTTCTAGTGAGCTGCTTGCCATACGCTTACAACAGCAAGCATGCCGAAGTGTTCGCGTCGGGGGAGGGGTCTGCTCCCGGCATCTGGTGGCATCAGAACCAACCGATTGAGGATAGTCTTGAACCTCGCAGCCTATTTCCCCGTATTGCTGTTCCTCCTCGTGGGCACCGGTTTAGGCGTAGCACTGGTCAGCATCGGCAAGATCCTCGGTCCCAACCGGCCAGATAGCGAAAAGAACGCGCCGTACGAATGCGGCTTCGAAGCGTTCGAAGATGCGCGCATGAAGTTCGACGTGCGCTACTACCTGGTCGCCATCCTGTTCATCATTTTCGATCTCGAAACCGCGTTCCTGTTTCCGTGGGGTGTTGCGCTGCGCGACATCGGCTGGACGGGCTTCCTTTCGATGATGATTTTTCTGCTCGAATTCCTGCTGGGCTTCGCCTATATCTGGAAGAAAGGCGGCCTCGACTGGGAATGACGGGTCCAATTGCCGGTTTGCAGGGCGGCCTACGCTAGCTGCCCGTCTGGAGTGGAAAGCAAATGAGTATTGAAGGGGTCTTGAAGGAAGGGTTTGTCACCACGACGGCTGACAAACTGATCAACTGGACGCGCACCGGCTCGCTGTGGCCGATGACGTTCGGTCTCGCCTGTTGCGCGGTCGAGATGATGCATGCGGGCGCGGCCCGCTATGACCTTGACCGTTTCGGCGTGGTGTTTCGTCCGAGTCCGCGTCAGTCGGACGTGATGATCGTCGCCGGCACGCTGTGCAACAAGATGGCGCCCGCGCTGCGCAAGGTGTACGACCAGATGGCCGAGCCGCGCTGGGTGATTTCGATGGGCTCGTGCGCGAACGGTGGTGGCTATTACCACTACTCGTACTCGGTCGTGCGCGGCTGCGATCGTATCGTGCCGGTCGACGTCTACGTGCCGGGCTGCCCGCCGACGGCCGAAGCGCTCGTCTACGGCGTGATCCAGCTGCAAGCGAAGATCCGTCGCACCAACACTATCGCCCGTCAATAACGCCCACGCCCTCCCCACAATATGGCAACCAAACTCGAGACCCTCAAAGCGAATCTCGAGGCGGCCTTTGGCGGCCGTCTGTCGAGCATCACGGAATCGGTCGGTGAACTGACGATCGTCGTGAAGGCAAGCGAATACCTCGACGTGGCGAAACAGCTGCGCGACGATGCGTCACTTAAGTTCGAACAGCTGATCGATCTGTGCGGCGTCGACTATCAGACCTACGGCGACGGCGCGTATGAAGGTCCGCGCTTCGCGGCGGTGCTGCATCTACTGTCCGTTTCGAAGAACTGGCGCGTGCGCGTGCGCGTGTTCGCACCGGACGACGGTCTGCCGATCGTGCCGTCGGTGGTCGACGTGTGGAACTCGGCGAACTGGTACGAGCGCGAAGCGTTCGACCTGTACGGCATCGTGTTCGAGGGTCATCCGGACCTGCGCCGCATCCTGACCGACTATGGCTTTATCGGCCACCCGTTCCGCAAGGATTTCCCGATCTCCGGTTACGTCGAAATGCGTTACGACCCGGAAGAAAAGCGCGTCGTCTATCAGCCGGTGACGATCGAGCCGCGTGAAATCACGCCGCGCGTGATCCGCGAAGATCGCTATGGCGGTCTGAAACATTAAGAGAACGCCATGGCAGAGATCAAAAACTACACGCTTAACTTCGGCCCGCAGCACCCGGCAGCGCACGGCGTGCTGCGCCTCGTGCTGGAGCTCGACGGCGAAGTGATCCAGCGCGCCGATCCGCACATTGGTCTATTGCACCGTGCGACTGAAAAGCTCGCGGAAAACAAGACGTTTATTCAGTCGGTGCCGTATATGGACCGTCTCGACTACGTGTCGATGATGGTGAACGAACACGGTTACGTGCTTGCGATCGAAAAGCTGCTCGGCATCGATGTGCCGATTCGCGCGAAGTACATCCGCGTGATGTTCGATGAAGTGACCCGCGTGCTGAACCACCTGATGTGGATCGGCGCGCATGCGCTCGACGTCGGCGCGATGGCGGTGTTCCTGTACGCGTTCCGCGAGCGCGAAGACCTGATGGACGTCTACGAGGCGGTGTCGGGCGCGCGGATGCACGCCGCATATTATCGCCCGGGCGGTGTCTATCGCGACTTGCCGGACGCAATGCCGCAATACAAGGCGTCGAAAATCCGCAATGCGAAGGCGCTGTCGAAGATGAACGAGAGCCGCCAGGGTTCGCTGCTCGACTTTATCGAAGACTTCTTCAACCGCTTCCCGAAGTGCGTCGACGAATACGAGACGCTGCTCACCGACAACCGGATCTGGAAGCAGCGTCTGGTCGGAATTGGCGTCGTGAGCCCCGAGCGCGCGCTGCAAATGGGCCTGACCGGCGCCATGCTGCGCGGTTCGGGCGTCGAGTGGGACCTGCGCAAGAAGCAGCCTTACGAAATTTACGACCAGATGGATTTCGATATTCCGGTCGGCGTGAACGGAGATTGTTACGACCGCTACCTGGTGCGCGTTGAAGAAATGCGCCAGTCGACGCGTATCGTCAAACAATGTATTGATTGGCTTCGCAAGAATCCTGGCCCCGTGATGATCGACAATCATAAGGTGGCGCCGCCGTCGCGCGTCGGGATGAAGTCGAACATGGAAGAGCTGATCCACCATTTCAAGCTCTTTACCGAAGGCTTCCATGTGCCTGAAGGCGAGTCGTATGCGGCGGTCGAGCATCCGAAGGGCGAGTTCGGCATCTATCTGATTTCGGATGGCGCGAACAAGCCGTATCGCCTGAAGATTCGCGCGCCGGGCTACGCGCACTTGTCCGCGCTCGACGAAATGGCGCGCGGCCACATGATCGCCGACGCAGTGACGATCATCGGCACGCAGGACATCGTGTTCGGCGAAGTGGATCGCTAACGCATTTTTCATCGAGGCTCGCGCGCGAAAGTAGTGTCAGCGCGCGTGAGACAAGGGGCGAGGCAAGAACGCCGGGTCTGTCGCAACATGTGGCGAGCGACAGGTTTTCGTTCGGTAGGAATTGAAAGAGTCGTGTCTGAAAATGATCTCAGCTGAAGGCCTGAAAGAAATCGATCGTGCGCTGACGAAGTATCCCGCCGATCAGAAACAATCCGCCGTGATGGCGGCGCTGGCCGTTGCGCAGGACGAACATGGCTGGCTGTCGCCCGATCTGATGGAGTACGTCGCGAGCTATCTCGGCATGCCGTCGGTGGCCGTGCAGGAAGTCGCAACGTTCTACACGATGTTCGAGACGTCGCCGGTCGGCAAGCACAAGATCACGCTCTGCACGAACCTGCCGTGTCAACTCGGCCCGGATGGCGGCTCCGAAAGCGCCGCTGAATATCTTAAGCAGAAGCTCGGTATCGACTTCGGCGAAACCACCGCGGACGGCAAGTTCACGCTCAAAGAGGGCGAGTGCATGGGCGCGTGCGGCGATGCGCCAGTGATGCTCGTGAACAACCACCGTATGTGCAGCTTCATGAGCCGCGAGAAGATCGACCAGTTGCTCGAGGAACTTTCGAAATGACGTCTCTACACGATCGTCACATCAAGCCGCTGATTCTCGCCGGCCTGAACGGTGAGAACTGGCATCTCGAAGATTACGTCGCGCGTGGCGGCTACAAGCAGCTGCGCCGCATCCTGGAAGAAAAAATCCCGCCGGAGCAGGTGATCGCGGATGTGAAGGCATCGGGCCTGCGTGGTCGCGGCGGTGCGGGCTTTCCGACCGGCCTGAAGTGGAGCTTCATGCCGCGTCAGTTCCCGGGGCAGAAGTACCTCGTCTGCAATTCTGACGAAGGCGAACCGGGTACGTTCAAGGACCGCGACATCCTGCGCTGGAATCCGCACGCATTGATCGAAGGCATGGCGATCGGCGCGTATGCGATGGGTATCACGGTCGGCTACAACTATATTCATGGCGAGATTTTCGCCGAGTACCTGCGCTTTGAAGAGGCGCTGGAAGAAGCGCGCCGCGCGGGCTTCCTCGGCGACAACATCATGGGCTCGGGCTTCTCGTTCCAGCTGCATGCGCACCACGGTTACGGCGCGTATATCTGCGGCGAGGAAACCGCTCTGCTCGAATCGCTGGAAGGCAAGAAGGGCCAGCCGCGCTTCAAGCCGCCGTTCCCGGCGAGCTTCGGCGTGTACGGCAAGCCGACCACGATCAACAACACCGAAACGTTCGCCGCGGTGCCGTTCCTGCTCACCGTCGGTCCGCAGACGTATCTGGAACTCGGCAAGCCGAACAACGGCGGCACGAAAATCTTCTCGGTGTCCGGCGACGTCGAGCGTCCGGGCAACTACGAAGTGCCGCTCGGCACACCGTTTTCGACGCTGATGGAGCTCGCCGGCGGCATGCGCGGCGGCAAGAAGCTGAAGGCGGTGATTCCGGGCGGTTCGTCGGCGCCGGTGATTCCGGGCGACATCATGATGCAGACCGACATGGATTACGATTCGATCGCGAAGGCCGGATCGATGCTCGGTTCGGGCGCGGTGATCGTGATGGACGAGACGCGCTGCATGGTGCGCTCGCTGCTGCGCCTGTCGTACTTCTACTATGAAGAGTCGTGCGGCCAGTGCACGCCGTGCCGTGAAGGCACCGGCTGGCTGTATCGCGTCGTGCATCGCATCGAACACGGTCTGGGCCGCAAGGAAGACCTGGATCTGTTGAACTCGGTTGCCGAAAACATCATGGGCCGCACGATCTGTGCGCTCGGCGATGCGGCGGCGATGCCGGTGCGCGGCATGCTGAAGCACTACTGGGACGAGTTCGAGTACCACGTCGCGAACAAGCGCTGCCTTGTCGGCGGCCACGCCGGCGCGGCGGCGGTGTCGGAAACCGTCGCTGCATAAAAGAAGCAGAACGTCGAATGCAGATTCATCGTGTGCCGCACGGTGCGCGTCACGATGAACGGGGCGAACGATTGAGCGGTATCAGGTTAAGGAAGATTGACCATCATGGTTGAACTCGAAATAGACGGCAAAAAGGTCGAGGTACCTGAAGGCAGCATGGTGATCCAGGCTGCGCATAAGGTCGACACATACGTGCCGCATTTCTGCTATCACAAGAAGCTGTCGATCGCGGCGAATTGCCGGATGTGTCTCGTTGACGTCGAGAAAATGCCGAAGGCGGTGCCCGCCTGCGCAACGCCGGTGTCGCAAGGCATGGTCGTGCGGACGAAATCGGAGAAGGCGGTCAAGGGCCAGCAGGCGGTGATGGAATTCCTGCTGATCAACCATCCGCTCGATTGCCCGATCTGCGACCAGGGCGGCGAATGTCAGCTGCAGGATCTGGCGGTCGGCTACGGCAAGTCGTCGTCGCGCTACAACGAAGAAAAGCGCGTCGTGTTCCACAAGAATGTGGGCCCGCTGATCTCGATGGAAGAGATGACGCGCTGCATTCACTGCACGCGTTGCGTCCGCTTTGGCCAGGAAGTGGCCGGCGTGATGGAACTCGGCATGCTGAACCGCGGCGAGCATTCGGAGATCACGACGTTCGTCGGCAAGACGGTCGACTCGGAACTGTCGGGCAACATGATCGACCTGTGCCCGGTCGGCGCGCTGACCAGCAAGCCGTTCCGCTACAGCGCCCGCACGTGGGAACTGTCGCGCCGCAAGTCGGTGAGCCCGCACGATTCAGTCGGCGCGAATCTGGTCGTCCAGGTGAAAAACAACCGCGTGATGCGCGTGCTGCCGTTCGAGAACGAGTCGATCAACGAATGCTGGATCTCGGATAAAGACCGCTTCTCGTACGAAGGCCTCAATAGCGAAGAGCGCCTGACGAGGCCGATGCTCAAGCAGGGTGGCCAGTGGGTCGAAACCGATTGGCAAACAGCGCTCGAATATGTGTTCAACGGCTTGAACGGCATCAAGGGCGACCACGGTGCGAACGCGATCGCCGCACTCGGCAGCGCGCATAGCACGGTCGAAGAACTGTTCCTGCTCAAGCAACTGGCTCAGGCAATCGGCACACCGAACGTCGACTTCCGTTTGCGTCAGACCGATTTCTCCGCGCCGATGAACGGCACGCCGTGGCTCGGCGTGAAGATCGCCGATCTGTCGCTGATCGACGCCGCGTTCGTGGTCGGCACGTCGTCGCTGCGGCGCGATCATCCGCTGTTTGCCGCGCGTCTGCGTCAGGCGGCGAAGGGCGGCGCGAAGCTCACGCTGCTGCAGGCGTCGAGCGACAACTCGCTGATCCCGCAAGCGCAGGTTATCGCCGCGGCGCCTTCCGCATGGTTGGACGAACTGGCGGCCATTGCCGCGGCTGTGTCCGAAGCGCGTGGCGTCGCGTTGCCGGAAGCGTTCGCAGGCACGCAAGCCACGGACGCCGCGAAGAAGGTCGCGGCAACGCTTACCACCGGCGAAAAGCGCGTTGTGCTGATCGGCAACGCTGCCGTCCGTCATCCGGAATTCGCGCGGATTCACGCAGCGGCCCAATGGATTGCGGACGCGACCGGCGCGACGCTCGGCTTTCTGACCGAAGCCGCGAACACGGTCGGTGCGCATCTGGTCGGGGCGCTGCCGGGCAACGGCGGTCTGAACGCACGCGAAGCGTTCGAGCAGCCGCGCAAAGGCTACCTGCTGCTGAACGTCGAACCGGAATTCGACACCGCAAATCCGGCGCAGGCGCTGGCCGCGTTGAACCAGGCGGAAATGGTCGTCGTGATGTCGGCGTTCAGGACCGGCGCGGACTACGCCGATGTGCTGCTGCCGATCGCGCCGTTCACTGAAACGGCCGGCACGTTCGTCAACGCGGAAGGCACGGTGCAGAGCTTTAACGGTGTCGTGCGGCCGCTCGGCGATGCGCGTCCCGCATGGAAGGTATTGCGTGTGCTGGGCAGCCTGCTCGGCGTGCCGGGCTTCGAATTCGACACCGCCGAAGAAGTGCGCGCGGCAGCGCTCGGCGATGCGGACCTGACGCCGCGCCTGTCGAACCGGACGGCTGCGACGGTCGCGCGCGGCAATGGCGGCACAAAAGCGGCAAACGGCTCGTTCGAACGGATCGCCGATGTGCCGATCTACCACGCGGACGCATTGGTGCGTCGTGCCGAATCGCTGCATCTGACGGCAGCGGCGCGCGCCGCGAACACCATCGGCCTGCCGGCTGGGCTGTTCGACAAGTTGGGTCTGAAGGACGGCGACGCGGTGCGCGTGCGCCAGGGGGAGCGTTCGGTGCAGGTGCCGGCCGTGCGCGATGCGAATCTTGCGGAGACGGTGGTCCGCGTGTCGGCGGCCACGCCTGCCGGTGCGGCGCTCGGCAGCCTGTTCGGTGAACTGCTGGTGGAGAAGGCGTAAATGAGCTTGTTCGATACGATCAACTCGGGCGGCAGTCAGCTTCTCGGCGTAGCCTGGCCGACGGTGTGGGCGCTGGTGCGCATCATCGTGGTGGCCGTCGTGATCCTGTTGTGCGTCGCGTACCTGATCCTCTGGGAGCGCAAGCTGATCGGCTGGATGCACGTGCGTCTCGGCCCGAACCGCGTCGGCCCCGGCGGCTCGCTGCAGCCGATCGCCGACGTGCTGAAGCTGTTGCTGAAGGAAGTGATCCAGCCGACTCAGGCGAGCCGCTGGATCTACCTGATCGCGCCGATCATGGTGGTGGTGCCGGCCTTCGCGATCTGGGCGGTGATTCCATTCCAGGCGGGCGCGGTGCTCGGCGACATCAACGCGGGCCTGCTGTACGCGATCGCGATCTCGTCGATCGGCGTGTACGGTGTGATTCTGGCCGGCTGGGCGTCGAACTCGAAATACGCGTTCCTCGGCGCCATGCGCGCGGCCGCGCAGATGGTGTCCTACGAGATCTCGATGGGCTTCGCGCTGGTCGTCGTGCTGATGACGGCCGGCAGCCTGAATCTGTCGGAGATCGTCGGCTCGCAGATGCGCGGGATGTTCGCGAGCATCGGCATCAACTTCCTGTCGTGGAACTGGCTGCCGCTGTTGCCGATGTTCGTTGTGTACTTCGTGTCGGGCATCGCCGAAACGAACCGGCATCCGTTCGACGTGGTGGAAGGGGAGTCGGAAATCGTCGCGGGTCACATGATCGATTACTCGGGGATGGCGTTCGCGCTGTTCTTCCTCGCCGAGTACATCAACATGATCGTGATCTCGGCGCTCGCGACGATCCTGTTCCTCGGCGGTTGGGACGCACCGTTCGGCTTCCTGTCGTTTATCCCGGGCGTCGTGTGGCTCGTTCTCAAGATATTTTGCCTGTTGTCGGTATTCATCTGGGTGCGTGCGACCTTCCCGCGTTATCGCTATGACCAGATCATGCGTCTGGGCTGGAAGGTGTTTATTCCGGTGACCGTGGTGTGGCTGGTGATCGTCGGCTTCTGGATCATGTCGCCGTTGAATATCTGGAAATAAAGGGCGGATTTGCAATGACCGCAATTCAAAACTTCTTCAAGACCTTCTTCCTGACCGAACTGCTGAAGGGTCTCGCGTTGACCGGACGCTATACGTTCCAGCGCAAGATCACCGTGCAGTTCCCGGAAGAAAAGACGCCGATCTCGCCGCGCTTTCGCGGTCTGCACGCGCTGCGCCGCTATGAAAACGGCGAAGAGCGCTGCATCGCGTGCAAGCTGTGCGAAGCGGTGTGTCCGGCGCTTGCCATCACGATCGAATCGGAAACGCGCGCGGACAATACGCGTCGCACGACGCGCTACGACATCGATCTGACCAAATGCATTTTCTGCGGATTCTGCGAAGAAAGCTGCCCCGTCGATTCGATCGTCGAAACGCATATTCTCGAATATCACGGCGAAAAGCGCGGTGATCTGTATTTCACGAAGGACATGCTGCTGGCCGTGGGCGACCGCTATGAAGCGGAAATCGCAGCAAACAAGGCAGCGGACGCGCCGTATCGTTGAAGTAGGAAATTGCATCACGAAGTCGCATTGGCCGCCCGGTTGGGGCGTTTCGGTGCGCAGCCCCTTGACTGTCGCGCTCGCGTGAATCGCGCAAGATGGTGTCGCGTAGAATGCGCGCGCGTGCGGCAAGTCCTGGGACCCAGCCTGACGATGGCCTAACGATGAACCGGTAATCATGGAATTCACGACCGTACTGTTCTACATCTTCGCGCTGCTCCTGACGGTGTCGGGGCTGAAGGTGATCACCTCGCGCAACCCGGTGGCTTCCGCGCTGTTCCTCGTGCTCGCGTTTTTCAACGCGGCCGCGATCTGGATGCTGCTGCAGGCCGAATTCCTCGGCATTCTGCTGGTGCTCGTGTACGTCGGCGCGGTGATGGTGCTGTTCCTGTTTGTCGTGATGATGCTGGACATCAATCTCGACGTGCTGCGCAAAGACTTCAAGCGCTTCGTGCCGATGGCGACCATCGTCGGTGCGATCATCGTGGTCGAGACCGCGCTGATCCTGTGGCACGGTTACGGCGCAACTGTGCAGCCGGTGCGCGACACCACCGCGGCCGCAGTTGCCGGAGCAGGCAGCACCGCGGACTGGTCGAACACGCGCCTGATCGGCAAGGTGATCTACACCGATTACATCTTCGCGTTCGAAGTGGCCGGCCTGATCCTGCTCGTCGCGATTATCGCGGCCATCGCATTGACCACGCGTCATCAGAAAGACAGCAAACGCCAGCGCATTTCCGATCAGGTATCGGTGCGCCGTCAGGACCGCGTGCGCGTCGTGAAGATGCCGGCGGAAGTCGCGCCGGCGCCCGAAGCCACCGAACCGGCCACGGCCGCGACGGCATCCGCAACGGCAGCAGCAGGTGCTGCGCCGGCAGCCAAAGCCTGAGCGCCCTGGAGGAGAAAAACATGTTGACCCTTGCTCATTACCTCGTGCTCGGCGCGATCCTCTTTGCGATCGCCGTCGTCGGCATTTTTCTGAACCGTCGCAACGTGATCATCATCCTGATGGCGATCGAACTGATGCTGCTGGCGGTGAACACCAATTTCGTCGCGTTCTCGCACTATCTCGGCGACATACACGGCCAGGTCTTCGTCTTCTTCGTACTGACGGTGGCAGCCGCCGAGGCGGCGATCGGCCTCGCGATTCTGGTGACCCTGTTCCGTAGCCTCGACACGATCAACGTCGAGGATCTCGATCAGCTCAAAGGTTAATTTCAGCGAAGTTCATTTCAGGTAAGCGGTTATGTCAACGACACTCAACGAAAACCTGCTGCTGGCCATCCCACTCGCGTCGCTCGCGGGTTCGCTGATCGCGGGCCTCTTCGGCAAGACGATCGGGCGTGCAGGCGCCCATTCGGTCACGATCCTCGGGGTCGCGATCTCGTTCGTCCTGTCGGCGATCGTGTTCCTCGACGTGCAGAACGGCGCGAGCTTCAATGCGACGATCTACGAATGGATGACGGTCGGCAAGCTGAAATTCGAGGTCGGCTTCCTCGTCGATACGATGACCGCGATGATGATGGTCGTCGTGACCTTCGTGTCGCTGATGGTGCACATCTACACGATCGGCTACATGGCGGGGGAGGACGGGTACCAGCGCTTCTTCTCGTACATCTCGCTGTTCACGTTCTCGATGCTGATGCTTGTGATGGCCAACAACTTCCTGCAGCTGTTCTTCGGCTGGGAAGCGGTGGGTCTCGTGTCGTACCTGCTGATCGGCTTCTACTACACGCGAGAGAGCGCGATCTACGCGAACATGAAAGCGTTTATCGTGAACCGGGTCGGCGACTTCGGCTTTCTGCTGGGCATCGGCCTGCTGCTCGCGTACTCCGGTTCGATGAACTACGGCGAAGTGTTCGCCAGGAGCCACGAACTCGCGTCGCTGACGTTCCCTGGCACCGACTGGGGCCTGTTGACGGTCGCGTGCATTTGCCTGTTCATCGGCGCGATGGGTAAGTCCGCGCAGTTCCCGCTGCACGTGTGGCTGCCGGACTCGATGGAAGGCCCGACGCCGATCTCCGCACTGATCCACGCGGCCACGATGGTGACCGCCGGTATTTTCATGGTCGCGCGGATGTCGCCGCTGTTCGAGCTGTCCGATGCAGCGCTTTCGTTCGTCATCGTGATTGGCTCGATTACCGCGCTGTTCATGGGCTTTCTCGGCGTCGTGCAGAACGACATCAAACGCGTGGTCGCGTATTCGACGCTGTCGCAACTCGGCTACATGACGATCGCGCTCGGCGCATCGGCGTACCCGGTCGCGATGTTTCACCTGATGACGCACGCGTTTTTCAAGGCGCTGCTGTTCCTTGGCGCCGGTTCGGTGATTATCGGTATGCATCATGACCAGGACATGCGCAACATGGGCGGCCTGTGGAAGTACATGCCGATCACATGGATCACGTCGCTGATCGGTTCGCTCGCACTGATCGGTACGCCGTTCTTCGCTGGCTTTTACTCGAAGGATTCGATCATCGACGCGGCGCATCTGTCGCATCTGCCAGGTTCGGGCTTCGCGTACTTCGCGGCGACGGCAAGCGTGTTCGTCACGGCGTTGTACTCGTTCCGCATGTACTTCATGGTGTTCCACGGCGAAGAGCGCTTCCGTGGCCCGAAGCACCCCGACTCGCCGATGGCGAAAGAAGCCGCGGCGCACGCGCACGACGATCATGGTCATGGCCACGACGATCACGGCCATGATCATGCGCACGTGCCGCACGAATCGCCGTGGGTGGTGTGGCTGCCGCTCGTGGCGCTGGCCATTCCGTCGGTGATCATCGGCGCGATCGCGATCCAGCCGCTGCTGTACGGTGGCTTCTTCGACCACGGCGTCGCGTTCGACAAGGTGATTTACATCGCCGACAACCATCCGGCGCTGCGCGAAATGGCCGAAGAGTTCCACGGCTGGTTCCAGATGGCGATTCACTCGTTCTCCGGTCTGCCGGTGTGGCTGTCGCTCGCAGGTGTGGTCGTCGCGTGGTTCCTGTACATCAAGCGTCCGGAACTGCCGGCGAAGATCCGCCAGACGTTCTCGCCGATCTACACGCTGCTCGACAACAAGTACTACATGGACAAGATCAACGAAGTCGTGTTCGCACGCGGCGCGGTGGCGATTGGCCGCGGTCTGTGGAAGGAAGGCGACGTCGTGGTGATCGACGGTATCGTCAACGGCAGCGCGCGCTTTATCGGCTGGTTCGCGAGCGTGATCCGCTTCCTGCAGTCCGGTTATATCTATCACTACGCGTTTGCAATGATCATCGGCATGTTGGGCCTCCTGACGCTGTTCGTCACGCTCGGCGGCAAATAAATAACGCGAGGAGACACCATGTATAACTATCCGATTCTCAGCATCGCGATCTGGATGCCGATCATTTTCGGCCTGGTCGTGCTCGCGGTCGGTAACGACCGCAATCCGGCGCCGGCGCGCTGGATTGCGCTGATCGGCTCGATCCTGAGCTTTATCGTGACGATCCCGCTGATCACCGATTTCGATCCGGACACGGCCAAGCTGCAGTTCGTCGAGCAGGCGCACTGGATCGACCGGTTCAACATCACGTATCACCTCGGTGTTGACGGCATTTCGATGTGGTTCGTGATCCTCACCGCGCTGATCACGATCATCGTCGTGGTCGCTGCGTGGGAAGTGATCACGAAGAACGTCGGGCAATATCTGGCCGCGTTCCTGATTCTGTCGGGCATCATGGTCGGCGTGTTCTCGTCCGCCGATGGTCTGCTGTTCTACGTGTTCTTCGAAGCAACGCTGATCCCGATGTACATCATCATCGGTGTCTGGGGCGGCGCGAACCGCGTGTATGCGGCGTTCAAGTTCTTCCTGTATACGCTGATGGGCTCGCTGCTGATGCTGGTCGGCCTGATCTATCTGTACACGAAGACCGGCACGTTCGATCTCGCGGCGTGGCACGCGGTGCAGTTGCCGATGGAACCGCAGGTGCTCCTGTTTATCGCGTTCTTCCTTGCGTTCGCGGTGAAGGTGCCGATGTGGCCGGTGCATACGTGGTTGCCTGACGCGCACGTCGAAGCGCCGACCGGCGGCTCGGTGGTGCTGGCGGCGATCATGCTGAAGCTCGGCGCGTACGGCTTCCTGCGCTTCTCGCTGCCGATCGCACCCGACGCAAGCCACTTCCTCGCGCCGGTCGTGATCACGCTGTCGCTGATCGCGGTGATTTACATCGGCCTCGTCGCGATGGTGCAGGCCGACATGAAGAAGCTGGTCGCGTACTCGTCGATCGCGCACATGGGCTTCGTTACGCTCGGCTTTTTCATCTTCAATCAGCTGGGCGTCGAAGGCGCGATCGTGCAGATGATCTCGCACGGCTTCGTGTCGGGCGCGATGTTCCTTTGCATCGGCGTGCTGTACGACCGGATGCATACGCGTCAGATCGCGGACTACGGTGGCGTGGTCAACACGATGCCGAAGTTCGCCGCGCTGGTGATGCTGTTCTCGATGGCGAACTGCGGACTGCCGGGTACCTCCGGTTTCGTCGGCGAGTTCATGGTGATCCTGGCCGCGGTCCAGTACAACTTCTGGATTGCGTTCGGCGCCGCGTTCACGCTGATTCTCGGCGCCGGGTACACGCTGTGGATGTACAAGCGCGTGTACTTCGGCGCGGTCGGCAACGACCACGTGAGGAAGCTGATCGACGTGAACGGCCGCGAGTTCTTCATGCTGATCGTGCTCGCCGCGTTGACGCTGTTCATGGGCTTGTATCCGAAGCCTTTCTCTTCAGTGATGCATGCGTCCGTGGAAAACCTCCTTACCCACGTATCGCAGTCGAAGCTGCCGCTGTCTCAGTAGAGCAGAGCGGAGGAATCAGAAAATCATGCAAAACGCCCCTATGAGTGCTCTGCTACCTGACGCGCTGTTGATGGCTGCGGTCGTCGTCGCCTGGCTCAACGATACGTTTGTCGGCCAGGCGGGCCGCCGCACCACGTACCTGATCTCGGTGTTCTCGACGCTGATTGCCGGTATCTGGTTCGGCGTGCTGGCACTCGACCCGACGCCGCACTACTTCTTCACGCGGATGTACATAGTCGACCCGTTCGCAAGCGTGATGAAAGCGGTGGTGTCGCTGGGCCTGACGGTCGCGCTGATCTACTCGCGCAAGTATCTGGAAGATCGCGATCTGTACCGCGGCGACTACTACCTGCTCGCGATGTTCTCGCTGCTCGGTCAGCTGATCATGATTTCCGGCAATAACTTCCTGACGCTGTATCTCGGTCTCGAGCTGATGTCGCTGTCGCTGTATGCGGTGATCGCGCTGCGTCGCGATGCAGCGCAGTCGAACGAAGCGGCGATGAAGTACTACGTGCTCGGTGCGCTCGCGTCCGGTTTCCTGCTGTACGGCATCTCGATGATCTACGGTGCGACCGGTTCGCTCGAACTGGGTGAAGTGCTGAAGGCGGTCGCGTCGGGCCGTATCAACGACGTGGTGCTGCTGTTCGGCGTGATCTTTATCGTCGCCGGTGTCGCGTTCAAGATGGGTGCGGTGCCGTTCCATATGTGGGTGCCCGACGTCTACCAGGGCGCGCCGACGGCAATGACGCTGATCGTCGGCGGCGGCCCGAAGGTAGCCGCATTCGCGTGGGGGCTGCGCTTCCTCGTGATGGGGCTGCTGCCGCTTGCCGTCGACTGGCAGGAGATGCTGATCATTCTGGCCGCGCTGTCGCTGATTGTCGGCAACATCACCGGTATCGTCCAGCGCAATGTGAAGCGGATGCTCGCGTACTCGGCGATCTCGAACATGGGCTTCGTGCTGCTCGGCCTGCTGGCCGGCGTGGTCGACGGCAAGACCGCGGCCGCCGCGAACGCGTACGGTTCGGCGATGTTCTACAGCATCGTCTACCTCGTGACGACGCTCGGTTCGTTCGGCGTTGTAATGCTGCTCGGCCGCCGCGATTTCGAAGCCGAAACGCTCGACGACTTCAAGGGCTTGAACCAGCGCAGCCCGGTGTTCGCATTCGTGATGATGGTGATGATGTTCTCGCTCGCAGGCATTCCGCCGACGGTCGGCTTCTACTCGAAGCTCGCGGTGCTCGAAGCGACGATGAACGCCGGCCTGACGTGGCTCGCGGTGCTGGCGGTGATCACGTCGCTGTTCGGCGCGTTCTACTACCTGCGCATCGTCAAGCTGATGTACTTCGACGAGCCGCAAGACACGTCGGTCATCGCCGCCGATTCAAGCAAGCGCATGCTGCTCGCGCTGAACGGTATCGCGGTGGTGGTGCTCGGCATCGTGCCGGGCCCGCTGATGTCGGTCTGCCTGCAGGCCATCTCTCATACGTTGCCGCTCTGATCAATGTCTGCTGCAGGGTGGTTTATCGTGCTGTTGGCGCTGGTGGGCGCCAACCTGCCGTTCGTGAATCAGCGTTTGTTCGCCGTCGTGCCGTTAAGGGCCGCGAAGAAAAGTGCGTGGATCCGGATTGGCGAAATGATCGTCCTTTATTTTGTGGTCGGCGCGTTCGGCTTCATGCTCGAAGCGCGCGCCGGGAACCGTTTCGAGCAGGGCTGGCAATTTTACGCAATTACTTTCAGCCTGTTCGTCGTATTCTCGTTTCCTGGCTTCACGTTTCAATATCTCGTCAAGCGGCGCTGACGGTTTCGGCCGCGGCGCCAACTGGCCGTCCAGAGGTCGCATATGGCTGAATCTACCGAACATCCGGAACATCATCACGCAGCATTGACCGAGACCCGTTTGTCCAGCAAGCGGGTGTACCAGGGGCCGTTCATGACGGTCAACTGCGACACCGTGCGCTTGCCGGACGGCAAGGAAGCGACGCGCGAATACGTCGTCCATTCCGGCGCAGTGATGGTGATTCCGTTGTTCGATGACGGCCGCGTGCTGATGGAACGCCAGTATCGCTACGCGACGGGCAAGGTGATGATCGAATATCCGGCCGGCAAGCTCGATCCGAACGAAGATGAACTGACCTGCGCAAAGCGCGAGCTCGAAGAGGAAACTGGTTACACGGCGCGCGAATATATCTACCTGACGCGTATCCATCCGATCATTTCGTATTCGACCGAATTCATCGACATCTACCTTGCGCGGGGGCTGACCGCCGGCAAGCAGAATCTCGACGAAGGCGAATTTATCGAAACGTTCATCGCGACGGTGCCCGAAGTGTCCGAATGGGTGCGCACCGGCGAACTCAGCGACGTGAAGACGATCATTGGCACGTTCTGGCTGGAGAAATTCCTGTCGGGCGCATGGCCGGTTCCGGCACCGGTCGAAGGTTGATCGCACGGCGCCACAGCGCGTCGAAAACCACAAAAAGAAAAGCGCAACCCCGGTGTCGGGTCGGGAGTACCATTGCGCTACGCGATAAGATCCCCATATAAATCAACGGGTGTTGGTTCGCGCGGCGCTTCGCCAGGCTCAACGTATCCAGTCATCATTGTGCCTCGCGGCCGGACCGATACCGGTGAAATGCCCTTTTACGAACGATCGTTCATAAACCATTTTTTTGCGCTAAACTCGTACGCAAGCCCTGATCCCAGATGAAGGTCCTCGATTTACAGTGTCCTCACGGCCATCGGTTCGAAGGCTGGTTTGCTTCTGCCGACGATTTCGAATCGCAGGCAAAGAGGCAGCTTGTCGAATGCCCGATTTGCGGTGCGAAGGAAGTGAGCCGTTTGCCCTCCGCGCCGCGGCTGAATCTGTCCGGCGCGAACGACGCGCAGTCGTCTTCGGACGCCGGCGCATCGCAGGCGCGTGAATGGCAGGCGCGCGCGATGCACGCGCTGCGCGAGGTGCTGGAAAAGACTGAGAACGTGGGCGACCGCTTCGCCGAGGAAGCGCGGCGCATTCACTACAACGAAGCGCCCGCACGCAATATTCGCGGTGTGACCACACCCGAAGATGCGAAAGCCCTGGTCGAAGAAGGCATCGACGTGATGCCGCTGCCGATTCCTGCCGCGCTGAAAGAGCCGCTGCAATAACGTGTGCGGTGTCCCGGCGGCTGACAGTGAAACGGCCGCGGCAGGGAGAGTCCGCACATGGATCTGAACACCACGCCCGCCGAAGACGCCTTTCGCGCCGACATTCGCGCGTGGCTCGAATCGAACCTTCCGCACGCGCTGCGCGACAAGGTCCTCCATCACAAACGTCTGAACCGCGACGACTACGCGAGCTGGCACCGGCTGCTTGGCCAGCGCGGCTGGTCCGCGGCTGCGTGGCCGCCGGAGTATGGCGGCCCGGGTTGGAACGCGACGCAGCGTCATATCTGGGACGACGAATGCGCGCGCGCCGGTGCACCGATCGTGCTGCCGTTCGGCGTGTCGATGGTCGCGCCGGTGCTGATGAAGTACGGCAGCGACGCGCAGAAGCGCCGCTATCTGCCGCGTATTCTCGATGGCACCGACTGGTGGTGTCAGGGCTACTCCGAACCGGGCGCGGGCTCGGACCTCGCATCGCTGCGCACGCGCGCCGAGCGCGATGGTGACCACTATGTCGTGAACGGCCAGAAAACCTGGACCACGCTCGGTCAGTACGCGGACATGATGTTCTGCCTCGTGCGCACCGACGGCGACGCGAAGAAGCAGGAAGGCATTTCATTTCTGCTGATCGACATGAAGACGCCCGGCATCACGGTGCGGCCGATCATCACGCTCGACGAAGACCACGAAGTCAACGAAGTGTTTTTCGACGACGTGAAAGTACCGCTCGACAATCTCGTCGGCGAAGAAAATCGCGGGTGGACCTACGCGAAATATCTGCTTGGCCATGAGCGGACCGGCATTGCGCGCGTCGCGAATTCGAAGCGCGAGATGGTGTTTCTGAAGCGGCTCGCGCTCGCGCAGAAAAAGAACGGCAAGCCGCTGCTGGATGACCCGTTATTTGCCGCGAAGGTCGCGAGCCTCGAGATCGATCTGATCGCGCTCGAAGTGACCGTGCTGCGTGTCGTCGCGAATGAAGCGCAAGGGCGCGGGCCGGGTCCGGAGGCGTCGTTGCTGAAAATCAAAGGCACGGAAATCCAGCAGGGGCTGACCGAATTGATGTTCGAAGCGATCGGTCCGCTCGCCGCACCGTTCGACGTGTCATTCCTCGAAAGCGCGCGCGCGCATAGCGTCGCGGGCGACGATGACGCGGCGCCGCTCGCCGCGTATTACTTCAACTATCGCAAGACGTCGATTTACGGCGGCTCGAACGAAATCCAGAAGAACATCATCGCGCAGATGATGCTCGGACTCTGAGGAGCGACGCATGGACTTCACGTTTAACGATGAACAGCAGCAACTCGCCGATGCGCTGCGCCGCTATCTGGACAAGCAATACGGGTTCGACGCGCGCGGCGCGATCATTCGCTCGGATGCGGGCGTGTCGGACGCGCAGTGGTCCGCGTTTGCCGAGCTTGGCTTGACCGCGTTGCCGGTGCCCGAAGCGCACGGCGGATTTGGCGGCAGTGCGATCGACATGCTGGTCGTGATGCAGCAATGCGGACGCGCGCTGGTCGTCGAGCCGTATTGGGCGACCGTGGTCGGTGTCGAGGCGCTGAGGCTCGCCGGAAGTGGGCAGAGTGACGACGCTGCCTTGCTCGAACGCGTCGCCCAAGGCGAACTCAAACTCGCGGTTGCGTTTCATGAGCCCGGTGCGCGCTACGACCTCTTCGCAGTCGACACGATCGCCGTCAAGAGTCAGGGCGATCTCTATCGGCTCGATGGTACGAAATCGGTCGTGCAGCACGGCGCGCAGGCAGACCATTGGATCGTGCCTGCGCGTGTGAATGGCGAAATCGCGCTATTTGTCGTGGCTCGCGACGCGGCGGGCGCGAACATCACCGACTACCGAACCATCGATGGCCAGCGCGCGGCGACATTGAAGTTCACGCAAACGCCCGCGCGTCGATTGAGCGGCCGGCATGCGGGCGCGGCGACCCTCGAGCATATCGCGGACTACGCAACCGTATTGCTGTGCGCGCAGGCGCTCGGCGCACTCGACGCGCTCAATCACGCGACGCTCGAATACACGAAAACGCGCGAGCAGTTCGGCGCGCCGATCGCGCGTTTTCAGGCACTGCAGCATCGGATGGTCGACATGATGATTCACACCGAGCAGGCGCGCTCGCTGACGTATCTGGCGGCGGTTCGTTACGCAAGCGCCGATGCTGCGGATGAACGACGCCGTGCGGTGTCCGCGGCGAAGGCGCGCATCGGCCAGGCGGCTCGCTTCGTCGGCCAGCAGGCCATCCAGCTGCACGGTGGCATGGGAATGACGAACGAAGTGGCGGCGGCCCATCTGTTCAAGCGTCTTTCAATCATCGAAACGACACTGGGTGACGTCGATCATCATCTCGCGCGCTTTGCGTCGTTGCCCGGTTTCGCGACCGTCGACGCGTGACCACCTGCGTGCTACTGCACCACACATGAGGACAAACATGGGATTGAGCTACGAAGACTTCGAGGTCGGCAAAACATATGAAATCGGCGAGCACACGTTTACCCATGACGAAATCGTCGCGTTCGCCACGCAGTTCGATCCGCAGCCGTTCCATGTCGATGATGCGCTGGCGGCCGCGTCGCCATTCGGCGGCTTGATCGCGAGTGGCTGGCATACCTGTTCGGTGATGATGGGCCTGCTGGTGCGCAACACATTTGCCGGGTCGACGTCGATGGGCTCGCCGGGCATCGACGATATCCGCTGGCTAAAGCCGGTGCGCGTCGGCGATACGATCCGGATGACGAACACGGTGCTGGACAAGCGCGTATCGGCAAGCAAGCCGGATCGCGGGATCGTGTCGACGCAATGGGACGGCATCAATCAGCACGGCGACACGGTGATCACCGTGCGGTCGAAAGGCATTTTCGGTTTGCGCAATCCCGCAAAGACGCCCGCGAAGGCGCAGGGGGCGGCCGCATGACGCCCGACGTGGATACGACCCGCATCGACAGCGCCGACGCGGTGCGCGCGCTGATTGGCGCGTTGCCGCGCGTGAGCGCGTGGGTCGAGATCGATCAGGCGAGCGTCGATCGCTTTGCCGAAGCGACCGGCGACCACCAGTGGATTCATGTCGATCCGCAACGCGCGCAGCGCGAATCGCCGTTCGGCGGTCCGATCGCGCATGGCTTTTTGACGTTGTCGCTGATCCCGGCGTTGCTCGATCGCACAATGCAGTTTGCACAGCGGCTTGGCGTCAACTACGGGCTCAATCGCGTGCGCTTCGTCGCGCCGCTACCGGTCGGCTCGCAGGTGCGGGCAAGCTTCGTGGTGGCGAGCGCGACCGATGTCGACGACGGCGGCGTGCAAGTGGTCTGGCGTGTGAGCCTCGAGCGCCAGGGCAGCGAACGGCCGGTATGCATCGCTGAGTTCATCACGCGGCACTATTTCTAGCGCGCTTTATCGCCGGCGGCACTTCCGCTTGACGCAGCGCCGGCCTCACGCGGCGCATACTTCGCCAGTTCGAGCTTCGCGATCGCATTGCGGTGCACTTCGTCCGGTCCGTCCGCGAAGCGCAGCGTGCGCGCCGACGTATACGCATACGCAAGCGGAAAATCGTCGCTCATCCCGGCCGCACCATGCGCCTGGATCGCCCAGTCGATCACCTGACATGCGATATTCGGCGCGACCACCTTGATCATCGCAATTTCGCCGCGCGCGCCTTTATTGCCAACCGTGTCCATCATGTACGCGGTTTTCAGCGTCAGGAGTCTTGCCTGTTCGATCATGCAGCGCGCTTCGGCGATGCGCTCCTGTGTGACTGTCTGCGCGGCGATCGGCTTGCCGAACGCGACACGCTGCAACACGCGCTTCGACATCAGTTCGAGCGCGCGTTCCGCGAGACCGATCAGCCGCATGCAGTGGTGAATGCGGCCAGGACCGAGGCGCCCCTGTGCGATTTCAAAACCGCGTCCTTCGCCGAGCAGCAGATTCGACGCCGGCACGCGTACGTTGTCGAGCGTGATTTCCATATGGCCATGCGGTGCATCGTCGTAACCGAATACCGTCAGCGGCCGATTCACGGTAATGCCGGTCGCGTCCGCGGGCACGAGAATCATCGACTGCTGCTGATGGCGCGGCGCATCCGGATCGGTCTTGCCCATCACGATATACAGCTTGCAGCGCGGATCGCCCGCTCCGGTCGACCACCACTTGTGGCCGTTGATTACATAGCTGTCGCCGTCGCGCACGATACGCGTTTGAATATTCGTGGCATCCGACGACGCGACTTCGGGCTCCGTCATCAGGAACGCCGAGCGGATCTGGCCTTCCAGCAGCGGCTCGAGCCATTCGCGTTTGTTCTCCGCGCTTGCGTAGCGCTCGAGCGTTTCCATATTGCCGGTGTCCGGCGCGTTGCAATTGAACACTTCGGGTGCCCATGGCACGCGGCCCATAATCTCGCACAACGGTGCGTATTCGAGATTCGTCAGACCCGCGCCGCGCTGCGAATCGGGCAGAAACAGATTCCATAACCCGGCGTCGCGCGCGCGCTGTTTGAGTGTTTCGACCAGTTCGGTCGGCAACCATGCATTGCCGTTTTGCCGGTTCAGTGCAATCTCGGCGGCGAATGCGCGCTCGTTCGGATAGATGTGTTCGTCGAAGAATGCGAGCAGCTTTTCGCGCAGTGCCTGTACTTTCGGTGTGTAATCGAAGTTCATCTTTGCCCTCGTGGATGGCTCGAAATCATTGCAGCCGGCGTGCTTTCAACGTGCGTTCAATTTCCTTCGATGGGCGTCAACTTCAGCGCACCTTCTGTGCGTAGCGCCATGCAAGCTCGGCCATCGGCCGCGCGCGGCGGCCGGCATCGAGCGCCTGCGCGCTGGCCGCGGTGCCGTCGACGACACGTTTCATGATGCCTTGCAGAATCGCGGCGATCCGGAACATGTTGTACGCGAGGTAGAAGTTCCAGTCGCCGCGAATCTCGAAGCCGGTGCGTGCGCAATAGCGTTCGACATAATGCGCTTCGTCGGGGATCCCGAGCGCGTGCCAGTCGAGGCCCGCGATGCCGCGAAACTGTGCCGGATCGACATGCCAGGCCATGCAGTGATACGCGAAATCGGCGAGCGGGTCGCCTAACGTCGACAGTTCCCAATCAAGGACGGCCAGCACGCGCGGTTCCCGCGGATCAAAAATCAGATTGTCGAGCCGATAGTCGCCATGCACGATCGACGCGCGCGCAGCGTTGTCGCTGGTGTCGTTCGTGTCGTGCGGAATGTGTTCGGGCAGCCATTCGATCAGCCGTTGCATCGCGTCGATCGGTTCGGTTTCGGAGGCCTGGTATTGGCGGCTCCAGCGGTTGATCTGTCGCACGAAGTAGTTGCCGGATTTACCGTAGCCGGACAGTCCGATCGCGGTCGCGTCGACGGTATGCAACGCGGCGATCACGCGGTTCATCTCGTCGTAGATCGCCGCGCGTTCATCGCGCGTCATGCCCGGCAGCGACTGATCCCACAGCACGCGACCGTCGACAAACTCCATCACGTAGAACGCGCGGCCGATCACGCTTTCGTCTTCGCATAACGCGAGCATCCGCGCGACGGGCACATCGGTGTCGCGCAGCGCGTGCATCACCCGGTACTCACGCTCGATCGCATGCGCGGAGGGCAGCAGCTTCGCCGCGGGGCCGGGTTTCGCGCGCATCACATACGCGCGTGACGGCGTGATCAGCTTGAACGTCGGATTCGACTGGCCGCCCGCGAACTGTTCGAGTGTCAGCGGACCGGCAAAGCCGTCGACGTGCGCGGCAAGCCAGGTCGCAAGCGCGACCGGATCGACGCGTTGCTGGTCCGTGAGCGGCCGGGTGCCGATAAACGCCGAATAGTCGGTGCGGCCGGCCGCTGCGTGTGACGGAGTCGTCGGTTGCGGCATTGTCTCCTCCTTGCCTTGTGTCGCATTGAAGGTTAGCTGCGCTTGTATTGAGTGAATTGCGCGTACAGCATTTCCATCGTCGTATTGCGGATATCGCGGTGCAGCGGCGACGGTGGCGAGTGATTGATCAGGCGCAGCACCCAGTCGCGCGGTGCGTCGCCGACATCGAGCGCATTGATGCAGCCGGTGGCCTGTGCGAGATGGCCGTAGAACGTGCGGCCACCGGCGGACAGCGCGTGCGAAAGAATGGCGCGATTCACACCGCCGTGCAGCACCAGCAGCACGCAGTCCCATGCGCGGTCGTCGCGCAACGCGGCCAGCGCGGGCAGCGTGCGGTCGAACAGCTGACCGATCGTTTCGCCGCCGAGAAACTTCATGTGCTCCGGCACGATTCCATCGAAGATGCCCAGAAAGGCGGCCTCGATATCGGTGTCCGGAATGCCGCCGAGCTTGCCGCCGCGAATTTCGAGCCATGCCGGTTCGATCTCGATGCCGATCTGCTGGCCGGTTTCGTCGAGCACGCATTGCGCGGTTTCGACGGTGCGCGGCAGGCCGCTTGCGATCACGCGATCGAAGCGGATCTGCTGTTCTGCAAACGCGCGGCCCGCGGCGCGTGCCTGCTCGCGGCCGTCGGGATTGAGCGGCACCGTATCCGGATCGATCATGCGTCCGGAGTCGTCGAAGTAGGTGACGTCGCCATGGCGCATCAGGTAGATCCGGCGGCGCTTCGGCAATTGATATTGCGGCATCGCGGGCGACCTCACTTGTAGACGGGCGGGCGCTTTTCGAGGAACGCGCTAATGCCTTCGAGCGCATCGCGGTGATGCAGCGCGGCGACGAAACTGTCGCGTTCCGCTGCGAGATGCGCGTCGAGCGACTGTGTGCCGGCCGCGCCGATTAGCGTTTTGATGCGCGCGGTCGCGTGCGGCGACAGCTTGCCGAGTTCATCGGCCCATGTGAGCGCCGCATCGCGCACCGCGCCCGGTTTCGCGAGCCGGTTCACGACGCCCAGTTCATAAAGCCGCGTTGCGCTGATTGGCTTGCCTTCGAGCAGCACTTCGGTGGCAAGCTGGCGCGGCAGCGCGCGCGACAGAAACCACGAGCCGCCGCCGTCAGGCGTCAGGCCGACACGCGCATACGACATCACGAACTTCGCGTCGTCGGCGGCGACAATCAGGTCGCACGCGAGCGCGAGCGAAAAACCGGCGCCGGCCGCGGCGCCTTCGACTGCCGCGATCATCGGTTTTGTCGATGCCTGCAGCGCGGCAATCCATTCGCCGAGCAGATCGATGCTTTGCGCCTGCGCCGATGGATCTTTCGCGCGATTCTCCAGCAGCCGGTTCAGGTTGCCGCCTGCGCAGAAGAACTGATCGGCGCCGGTCAGCACGATGGCGCGGACGGATGGGTCGCGTTCGGCGGTTTCGAGTGCTTCGATGCCAGCTGCGTACATGTCCGGATGCAGCGCGTTGCGCGCGCCGGGGTTGGACAGCGTGAGCACGAGCGTCGCTTCGCTTTCGGCAGGGCGTGCGGCGAGCAGTTCGGCGGTCATAACGAGGGCTCCTCGGGGTGAGACGTGTGCGGGTGGTGGTGGGCATCGTCGGCGCTGTCGGTATCGGCCGCATCGCATTGCGTGAGCGACAGCCCAAGTTGCGCGCGGCGTGCGAGCCATGGCGACGGGCGGTAGCGCGGATCGCCGAGCACCGCGTACAGGTTGCGCAGAATCGTCAGGATGGTCTGCGCGCCGAGCGCGTCGCCGAGTGCGAGCGGGCCGCGCGGATAGCCGAGACCCAGCGTGACCGCGAGATCGATGTCTTGCGGCGTCGCGATCTGCCGCTGCGCGATATCGCAGCCGATATTCACGATCGTCGCAACCACGCGTTGCGTAACGAAGCCGGTCGAGTCGCGAATCACGGTGACCGGCACGCCGTCGGTGGCGAATAGTGCGTGCGCGGTGTCGCGGGCGGTGCGCGTAGTCGCGGGTGTCGTCATCAGCGTGCGGCGTTGCGCGCCGACCACCGGAAACAGTGCGTCGAGCGCGACGACGCGCGTTGCATCGAGTCGTTCATCGAGCGCCGCGGTAGTTGCATCGAGACCGAACGGCGTGACGACAATCAGCGCGTCAGCAGCGGGCGTCGCGCCGGTGTCGAGCGGCACGCCGGCCTGCGTAACCAGCGTTTGCACCGCGTCATGCGCTTGCGGATGCCGTTTGCTGATCCAGACGCGCGGCGGCAGCGCAGTCGGCGCCGGCGCTTCCGGCGGCACCTGCTGCTTGCCATCGACATATCGATAAAACCCTTCGCCTGCCTTGCGTCCGATCAGTCCGCCCGCGAGCCGCGTCGCGGTGATCGGCGACGGCGTGAAGCGCGGCTCTTCGTAGAACTGGTGGTAGATCGACTCCATCACCGGATGCGATACGTCGAGCGCGGTGAGGTCGAGCAGTTCGAACGGTCCGAGCCGGAAGCCAGCCTGCTCGCGCATGACCCGATCGATGTCGACGAAGCTCGCGACGCCTTCATCCGCGATCCGCAGGCCCTCGGTGTTCATCCCGCGTCCGGCGTGGTTGACGATAAAGCCCGGCATATCTTTCGCGCGCACCGGTGTGTGGCCCATGCGACGCGCGAGATCGATCAGCGCGTCGCCGGCGGCCGGGTCGCTGCGCAATCCGTCGATCACCTCGACGACTTTCATCAGCGGCACCGGGTTGAAAAAGTGGTAGCCGGCCACGCGCGACGGATCGGTGCAGCCCGCGGCGATCGCGGTAATCGATAGCGACGACGTATTCGACGCGAGCACGCAGCGGCCGCTGACGATGGTCTCGAGTTCGCGGAACAGCGCACGCTTTGCATCGAGCTTTTCGACGATCGCCTCGACAACGAGATCGCAATCCGCGAACTCCGCGAGTGTCTGCGCGCCGGACACCGCGGCGAGCGCGGTGCGCGCGGCGATATCGTCGAGCTTGCCTTTCGCGGTCAGTTTCGCAAAGGTATCCGCGAGATAGTCGCGCGCGGCGCCGGCGGCGGCCGGATTGGTGTCGAACAGGCGCACTTTGAGGCCGGCGAGCGCCGCGATCTGCGCGATGCCGCGGCCCATCGCGCCCGTGCCGACGACGCCGATGGTCTCGATGCGAGATGAGCGAGAGATAGGTGTCATGGTGTCGGTTGTCTCATGGTTATCTTAAAATAGCACGACCGTGCCGTGCCATTCGGCGGGCGTCGGTTTCAAATGCAGGCAGATTCAATGCCTGACGTAGAGGGAGACACCGAATGATCAAGCTATGCGGCTTTGCGCTCTCGAACTATTACAACAAAGTCAAGTTTGCGCTACTCGAACACGCGATCCCATTTGAAGAAGAGACGGTACTCGCGAGCCAGGATGAAGCGGTACTCGTGCATTCACCACTCGGCAAGGTGCCGTTTCTGGAGACGGAGCACGGCAGCCTGTGCGAGTCGCAGGCCATACTCGAGTACGTCGCTGCGTGCTATCCGGAGAAGGCGATTTTTTCGCGCGATCCGTGGGAGGCGGCGAAGGAGCGGGAGTTGATCCTGTTTATCGACGTGCAACTCGAGTTGACCGCGCGCAATCTTTATAAGCAGGCGTTTTTCGGCAACGCGGTGACCGATGCGACGAAAGGTCGGGTCGAAAAGCTGCTGACGCGCCATATACGCGGTTTCAAGCGGCTTGCGCAGTTCGGCCCATATTTGCGTGGAGACACGTTTAGCGTTGCCGATTTCAGCGGCTTCGTGCATCTGCCGCTGGTCGGTCTCGCGACGCAACAGGTGTACGGGCGCGACTTTCTGCTCGATGCGGGCGTCGACTGGAAAAGCTACTGGAAGACGATCAATGCGCGTCCCGCCGCACAGCGTGTGACGGCGGACCGCAAAGCGTACATGGACGCGACGCGCAATACGTGACTCGACCGCGGGCTACGCGCAGCTCGCTGCGGCACGGAACCGTTCAGGCGCAGTCCCGATGCAGTCCAGTTCCGTGGCAAGCACGCAGCACGCCTTGCGTGCAGGGTGGCGCGGATCAGAGACGTGCGAGGCGCTCGAGCGCGGTCGCGAGTGTCTCTTCTTTCTTCGCGAAGCAGAAGCGCACGACGCCCGATTCATGCGGCTCGTGATAGAACGCGGACACGGGAATGGCCGCGACGCCGATCTCGCGCGTGAGCCACATCGCAAATTCGGCTTCCGGCAGATCGCTGATTGCCGAGTAGTCGACGCACTGGAAGTACGTGCCGGTACACGGCAGCAGCCGGAAGCGCGAGTTCGCAAGGCCCGCGCGGAAAAAATCGCGCTTTTTCTGATAGAACGCGGCCAGCTTCAGGTACGGCGCGGGGTCCTGCATGTAGTGCGCAAGACCCAGTTGCATCGGTGTGTTCACGGTGAACACGTTGAACTGATGCACCTTGCGGAACTCGGCGGTCAACGCCGCAGGGGCCGCGACATAGCCGACTTTCCAGCCCGTCACGTGATACGTCTTGCCGAAACTCGACACGACGAAGCTGCGCTGCGCAAGGTCCGGATAGCGCGCGACGCTCTCGTGCGGCGCGCCGTCGTACACCATGTGCTCGTACACCTCGTCGGACAGGATCAACACATTCGTGCCGCGCACGATCGCCTCGAGCTTGCGCATATCGTCCGCGCGCCACACGGTGCCGGTGGGATTGTGCGGCGTGTTGATCACGATCAGCCGTGTCTTCGGCGTAATTGCTGCCGCGAGCTTGTCGAACGGAATCGCATAGTCAGGCGCATCGAGCGTGACGAATACCGGCTTGCCGCCGGCGAGTTCGATCGACGGCAGATAGCTGTCGTAAGTCGGCTCGATCACGATCACTTCGTCGCCTGGATGCACCGCGCACAGGATCGCGGTCAGCAGCGCCTGCGTCGCGCCCGCGGTCACGGTGATCTCGCTCGCCGCATCGTAGCGGCGGCCGTACAGGTTTGCGATTTTCTCCGCGATTGCTTCGCGCAGCGGCGCGATACCGGCCATCGGCGGGTACTGGTTATGGCCCGAGCGCATCGCTTCCGTCACCGCGTCGATGATGCGCGGGTCGCATTCGAAATCCGGAAAGCCCTGGCCCAGGTTGACCGCGTTCTTTTCGACCGCGAGCGCGCTCATCACGGTGAAGATCGTCGTGCCGACGTTCGGCAGGCGGGACGGAAACGTGGGCGTGACGGGCGTGTCGTTCGGTGCATTCATGGCGCTGTCCGGGAATGAGGGCAAAGAGTAGGGGTGATCGGATGGATACGCTGCGTGACTTTGTTCTGCTATGCAGGCGCGCACGCCTGATGCGGCGACAGACAGGCGTCGACGAACTGCGTGGGCTGGCCGATCCGGAAGCCGAAATCCCGCGCGATGCGACGCGCGAGCTTCAGCACCGCGCGATCTTTCGATATGAGCCAGTGCGCGTGACCCGCGTGCGCGAGCTCGATGAATTTCTGGTCGTCGCGATCCTTGCATTGCGGCAGCGGCGGCGCAACGCCCGCGTCATCGCGCGCCGCGGGTTCGATCAACCGGGCTAAACGCGCGACGGTGGCGAGCGCGGCCTCTTTGTCGATCGCGCGCTTCGCGAACTGCGGATAGTCGAGCACATAGGTCAGCTCGGCAAGGCACCGCGTGTCGATCAACGCGCATAGCGCACCGCGTTCGAGCGCGGCGCGGATCGGGCGCGTGTGTGAATCGTCGAACACGAGGATGTCGATCCATACGTTCGAATCGAGCACGATGCGCGGGATATCGGGTGTCGCATTCGCTGACGCAGCGGGCGGCACAGCAGCCGACACAGGCGTCGGCGCAACGGGCGCGGGGTGCGGGGCAAGGGAACCGGGCATGCGTTACATTCGCTACAATCGGGCTTTCGTCTTTTGACCGCCAGGCACGGCGTGCCTGAAAACCCCTATGATAATCGTTCTGTCGCCGGCGAAATCGCTCGACTACGAAACTCCGCCGCACGTCAGCAAGCATACGATTCCCGATTTCGTCGACGATGCGGCCGAACTGATCGGCGGCTTGCGTCGTTTGTCACCGCAGCAGATCGCCACGCTGATGAGCATCTCCGATCCGCTCGCGCAACTGAATTTCCAGCGCTATGCGGACTGGTCTCCACGCTTTCATACCGGCAACGCGAAGCAGGCGGTGCTTGCGTTCAATGGCGACGTCTATGAAGGGCTCGATGCGCGCACGCTGTCGGCCACCGATCTCGACTATGCGCAGCAGCATGTGCGCGTGCTGTCCGGCCTCTACGGGCTGCTGCGGCCGCTCGATCTGCTACAGCCTTACCGGCTCGAAATGGGCACGCGCTTTCCGAACGCGCGCGGTAAAGACCTGTACGCGTTCTGGGGCGAGCGCATCACGCGGGCGTTGAACGCGCAGTTGAAGCACAACAAGGGCGCGGCGCGCGTGCTGATCAATTGTGCGTCGGGCGAGTACTTCAAGTCGGTGAAACCGAAATTGCTCGATGCGCCGGTCGTTACGCCTGTTTTCGAAGACTGGAAGGGCGGCCGCTACAAGGTCATCAGCTTTCACGCAAAGCGTGCGCGCGGTTTGATGGCGCGCTTCGCGGTCGAACATCGGATCGCTAAGCCTGAGGAACTCAAGCAGTTCGATGCGGAGGGCTATGCATTCGACGCCGATGCATCGAACGACGACACTTATGTCTTTCGCCGGCGCGTCGCGAGCTGACGGCGCGCCGTAACCAGCAGCAACGGATACGGGCAGGAACACACGATGACGCTTTCGATCACGAGCAACTTCGACGCTGGCGCAATCGACGTGCTGTCATGCGAGCAGGCCGACGATATTCGTCTGCGTGTGCGCCGCGACAGTCACGCGGAGTTCGCGCAATGGTTCTATTTCCGCCTGTCGGGCGCGCGTGGCGAGCGCTGCGTGATGAAGTTCGAGAACGCCAGTGAGTGCGCGTTCGCCGAAGGCTGGCGCAACTATCACGCGATGGCGAGCTACGATCGCGTGAACTGGTTCCGCGTGCCGACCACATACGATGGCCGCGTGCTGACGATCGATCACACGCCGGACTTCGATCGCATTTACTACGCGTACTTCGAGCCGTATAGCGAGGAGCGCCATGCGGAATTTCTCGGCGCGTTGCAGCAGATGCCGCATGCGACGTTGACCGAACTCGGCAAGACGGTCGAAGGCCGGCCGGTTTCGATGCTGACGCTGGGTATGCCGGAAGCCTTCGCTGCGGGGGCTGCGGTTGCTTCAGGCGGCGTGAAAAAGAAGCGTATCTGGATCATCGCTCGCCAGCATCCGGGCGAGACGATGGCGGAATGGTTTGTCGAAGGGCTCGTCAAGCGACTTGCGGGTTGGGGCGATTGGGCGGGCGATCCGGTCGCGCGCAAGCTCTACGATCACGCGGTGTTCCATATCGTGCCGAATATGAATCCGGACGGCAGCGTGCGCGGCAATCTGCGAACCAACGCGGCCGGCGCGAATCTGAACCGCGAGTGGATGGAGCCCGATGCTGCGCGCAGCCCGGAAGTGCTGGTTGTGCGCGACGCGATTCGCGCGACCGGTTGCGATCTGTTCTTCGATATTCACGGCGACGAAGTGCTGCCCTATGTGTTCGTCGCAGGCTCGGAAATGCTACCGGGTTTCACGGAGCGCCAGGCGCGCGAGCAGAACGCATTTATCGAAGCGTTCAAGCAGGCAAGCCCGGATTTCCAGGACAAATACGGCTACGAAGCGAGCAAATACCGGCAGGATGCACTGCGGCTCGCGTCAAAATTTATCGGCAATGAGTTCGGCTGTCTGTCGCTGACGCTCGAGATGCCGTTCAAGGACAACGCCAACATTCCGGACGAGCGCGTCGGCTGGAACGGCGAGCGCAGTGCGGCGCTCGGCGCGGCGATGCTGCACGCGATCTTGCGGCACGTCGAAGCGTTCGCATAGCGTGTAGTGCCGTTGCGGATGCGCGCACGCGGCAACGTGAGGGTGCCGCCTGCGCGTGGCTCACTTCAGTGTTTCTTCTTCGGTGTCGACGACGTTGTTTTGTGCGTCGTCGTTTTTGTTGCCGATGTCTTGCCTGTCGCTGCCTTGGCGGTCGTCTGCTTGCCAGCCGGTTTGACCGTAGTCTTCGCGCTCGATTTCGCGGTCTTCGCGCTGCTTTTCTTCGCTCCGTTGCCGGACGCCTTTTTAGTCGACGAAGCCTTGCCGTGCGTCATGTGCCGCGCATGTGCGCTCGCTGTCGTATGACCTGGCGCCGGCCGCAACGGCGGCACCGGGTCGTTCCACGAGAATGCCAGCATCTGCGTGCCGACATAACCGCAGCGGAAGTGCAGTTCATCCGGGTTGCCACCGTCGGTGCGAATGCCTTCGCCATCGACCGTCACGATGCTGTCGACCTTGACGCGCTGTTTGCGTTCGTCGAACGAGTCGTTCCACGGTGTGACTGACGAATGCACGTTGTCAAACGCGCTGGGCGGGAACTCGACGTGATCGAATGCAGTGGACGTGCTCGCGACGAAGTTACCATGTGCGGCGCAATCCGCAACGAGCGGATCCGCATGCATGTCGTTGACGAAGTGATTGACGAGCTGATTGTGTTGCTCGAGCTGATCCGCCGACGCAACGATGGGACATGCAAGCGCTACGCTCGCCGCCCATACCGCGATCCGGCCGACCAACCGCAGCAACCGGCGCGGTACGTTGGTGCGATCCATCTTGTAATTGGTGACGCGCTCTTCACGCGGATGAAACGCGATCTGGGCGCAGTAGAAGCACAAATCTGAAGCGAGACTGAGACATCAGCTCAATAAGATGCGCTGACGCCGAACGAAGTTCAATCGTGACATATTTATTTTGCGTCTTTGTGATGGGTCTGCGGAGAACATCGCCCGGTGCGTTTCAGGTGCGCGGACCGCCCAGACGGTAACGGCGCACGTCATAGGTCGTGACCCACGCCGGCCGATAGACCGCGATCAGCGCGGTGGCCATGCCGGTGAACCACGCTTCGCCTGACGCGAGCAGAAATACGCTGAACGCATAGCCGACCGGAATCACCTTTGGCGAGCCGTCCGAGAGGCCGACATGGGTGGCCAACGCGGCGACGGACGCGACCGTCACCGCGATGGCGGGTGACACGAAACCCTGGCCGAAGATGAACATGAACAGGCTGCGCGGCAACCATGCCTTGCCGATACGCTGCAGCAGCGCCGACACGCCGACCGGCAACGCGCCGAAAATAAGGAACGTGAGCGCGATGCCTTGCCACGGTGCATCGAAGACGACCGCGGCAAGGCCGACGACCGCACCCATTGCCAGCAGCGCGAGCGCCCAGTCGAACAGCGTGACGACCAGGGTTGCGCCGAGCAGATGAATCACGGTGCCGTCTTCGAGCCACGCGTTGCTTGCCCACAGCACCGACACTGCGACGATGATCGCGAGCCATACGTGCTGCAGCACCGAGTCTTGAAGACGTTTGAAAGGGTTCTTCCATAACGCGAGCGCGAGCAGCACCGCAGCGGCAATCCAGCCACCGGCAGCGACCCATAGCGGAAGCGGAGTATAGAAGAAACCCATGTGTCTCATATTACTCGTTGGGCGGCGAAACGTGTGAGCGGATTCCGTGCCAGTCGTCGCACGGGGCATCCGGGGCTTCGTCGTTCGGCGCGCTTTCCTGCTGCGGGCCGGTCGTGCTGCTGTGCGCGTCCGTGGCCGCGTCGTTGCAGGTTTCCGGCGTGGGTGGCGTGGGGGCAGGCGCCGCGTCGCCGAATGGCACTTCGGGTTCGGCCGCCATCGGCAGCGGCGTCGCAGTGTCGTTCGCTGGCAACGGATACTTGAACTTGCGGCGTGTGCGCCGCCGCAGTGGCACGATGCCGGGCTGACCCCGCACCGGGCGCTCGGCACTTTCCTGGCTCGTGCGAAGCACTTCGAGCTGCGCGTTGAGCCAGCCGTTGTAGATCGCGACCGCGGCTGCCCGATTCGGCGCGCCGAGCTGCTGGAAGATGCTGGCCAGATGGATCTTCACGGTGCCCTCGCTGATGCCGAGCGCGCGGGCGATCATCTTGTTCGTGCTGCCCATGTGGACGCAGCGCATGATCTGCTCCTGGCGCGGCGACAGGCCGCCGGCGAAGCGCGTGCGCCGCGCAGGCGTCGGCACGACCAGCTCGAGTCGCCGCGGCGTGCCTTCGGCGGGGGAGGGTGTCGCCGTGACGGCGCCCGGGCCGGCTGTCTCGGCGCGCGTTTCCGGCGCGGCGGTAGGGACGGCCGCAGGTGCGGCGGCCGCTGCCGCAGGTGCGGCGGGCGCGTCGAGGGCCAGCGCGCCGGCCGGGATGTAGTGCCCGCCCAGCAGCACGAGCTCGAGCGCACGCACGATCAGACGTGGGTCCGTCGAGCGCGGAATCACGCCGAGCGCGCCGGTTTCGACGAGCCCGCGCACGCAGTCCGGCGAGGTATCGTCGACCAGCACCGCGACCGGTACATGCGGGTGATCCGTAAAGAGCGCGCGCGCGTCTGTGACGGTCATCCAGTCCTGCCAGTCGATTACAAGCAGATCCGGCTGATGCCGCCGCAGGATGCGGTCGGCCTGACGCCAGTCTTGTGCTTCGTTAAAGCGGGCTTTCCGGTCGATCTGCCGCAGCAGTGCCTTGAGCCCTTCGCGCCGTTCGGCGTCTGAATTGAGAAGCGAAAAACGCATTGCCATGCCTCCTGATATGACGATCGAGGTGCCGCGATGCGCGCGAAACGTTAGAGACTGTTGCACGGCGATGCGTCACCCACCAATCCGATAATGACAAATTCCTTAACGGATGACCGCCTGTCCGATAGGCATAGGATCAGTGCACAAAAATGAAAAAAGCCCCGCGTTGGGCGGGGCTTGATCGAGTTGTTCGACGCTGTTCTTAAGAACAGCAGCACATGTTTAGTGGAAATGCGGCTGTGCGGGCTCCGCATCTTCAGGCATTTCTGCATGCACGATCTCGCCGAGCGGATCCGCGTAAAGTGGCACGCCGCAGTCGTCGCAGTATTCCGGTTCAAAGCGGCCCGCATGACGCCGGATATCGGTAATGCCGGTTTCCTTGAGCAGCGCGACGATGTCTTCGAGCGGGCCGTCTTCGGTGCCCGGCTCCTGCGGTTCCTCGTCGATGCTTGGATCGCCGTTCTCGCGGCCGTAGAGCGGCCATACAACGCCATAGATCACGTCGTTGCTGCCGCGCCGCGTGAACCCGATCCGATATTCGTCGATACGCCGCTCGCCGAAGCCGGCGACGACTGCGCGCAACTCCTGCGGCGCCGCGCCGATTGTGTCGAACAGATAACGCACTGCCGTGCGAACCGTGTGCGGGCGCACCCGTTCGTCCGCGTCGCGGCACGCCGAGTAGTACGCGTCGGGCAGCAGGCATTCGAATTCGCAGCCCGGCAGCACGACCGACAGGTTCGCGCCGCCTTGCGCCGCCCATTGCTCGAGGCACTGACCGCGCTCGATGCGGGTGCCATGTTCCTCTTCCTGCCAGCGGAACACCGGTGCGCCGACCGGCGCCGCGACGACAGCTAGCAGAAAACGCGGGTCCGCGAGGATCGGTGAAGTTTCCGGCAACTCGCCGAAGTTGATCTTCGCGTTGCCGCCGCTCATCGCAGCCTGAGTCAACTGTTGTGCGAGGCGCCAGGTTTCGACGTGATGACGTGGCAACTGGTCGATGCTGTACATGAACGGCGCCATCGCGACGCGCGTGCCGGCGGCCAGCACGTGCGCCTGCAGGTGCGCGCGCAGTGCATCGGATGCTTCGCCCTTCAGCGCGCCCGATGGAATGGCATAGCGCGTCCATGCGAGCACCGGCGCGGCGATCAGCAACGCCTCGTAGGTCTCGCCTTCGTGCTCGACGACGAGCGACTCGCTATGCGTTTCGGCCATATCGGCGAGCGCACCGTAGGCGTCCGGGTGGTTCTGCTGCAGATGATCGAGCGCGGCGTCCAGAGTTGTCTGATTGCCGTTGCGAACGATCTTCGCGAGCATGGCGTCGAGTTTCGCTTCCCAGAAACGGTCTTCAGTGCGGCTGCCCGATGCGAATAGGGCAAGCGACAGACCGACCAGCTTGTCGGCTTCGGGGGGGAGGCGTTTGGCTATTCGCGAGCGCATAAATCCGGAGGTTGTGTGCAGAGAACCATACATTCTAGTCCTTTCTCCCGCGCGGTATGTTCAGGCGCGCAGCGGCTATCAGAGGTCTGCATTTGCGAAGGACTGCCGCGCGGTCTCCTGCGGGGACTGAACAGCGTCCGGGATTGCGCTGTAACGCGTTCTCCTATACTGACTGGGCGGGCTTTGTCGTGCATCGCCGTCTGTCGCCGTGGTTTGGCATAGGGAGAGCCTCATGGTGAAATCGGACCAACTCATCGAGCGGCTCGCGGCCGTGTTTGCGCTGATCATTCTGGTCGGCGGTTCGCTGCTGGTGCTCGCGCCTTTCACGACTGCGCTTCTTTGGGGCGCGATTCTCAGCTTCAGTTCATGGGGCTTGTATTGCAGGCTGACTGCGGCGCTAGGCGGGCGCCGCAGATGGGCCGCGACGCTGATGGTGCTGACCATTCTGGTCGTCGTGCTCGGACCCTTCGTCTATGCAGGGTTTGCATTCGGCGCGCATGCGCGCGATATCACGGCGTTCGTGCAGCGTCTCTTCGATGGAGGGTTGCCTGATCTGCCGTCATGGGTCGGGCATATACCGCTCGTCGGGACGAGTATTGAATCGTTCTGGGAGCGCGTGACGAGCAGCAGCTCCGAAATGGCCGCGCAGTTGCGCACGTTGGCCGCGCCGGCCGGCAAGTGGATTCTCTCGGCTGCGCTCGCGGTGACGCACGGACTGGGGTTGCTTGCGCTCAGCATCATTCTCGCGTTCTTCTTTTATACCGGCGGCGAAGGGGCTGCCGCATGGCTCAATGCGGGCATGCGGCGCGTCGCGGGCGAGCGCGCCGATTATCTGCTCGCGCTGGCGGGTAGCACGATAAAGGGCGTGGTCTACGGCATTCTCGGCACGGCGCTCGTGCAAGGAGTGCTGGCCGGGTTCGGCTGCTGGATCTCCGGCGTCCCCGCGCCTGCGCTGCTCGGGCTCGCGACGTTCTTTCTATCGGTCATACCAGGCGGCCCGGTCGTGGTCTGGCTGCCGGCCGCAATCTGGCTTTATCACGGCGGCGAGACCGGGTGGGCGATTTTCCTCATTGTGTGGGGTGTCGTGGTGGTCGGCATGTCCGACAACGTCGTCAAGCCGATCCTGATCGGCAAGAGCAGCGATATGCCGCTGATACTCGTGATGCTCGGGATTCTCGGCGGCGCGTTTGCGTTCGGTTTCCTCGGCGTATTTATCGGGCCGACGCTGCTCGCCGTTGCGTACACGGTGCTGCACGACTGGACGGTAGGCACGCGAGCGTCTTCAGGCGAAGCGGTCGCGAGCGAGTCTTCCGCCGCGGCGATGCAAGGACCTTCCCCGGCGTCCCGTGAAGTCGAAAAGTCACCTGGAAAATAAATCTCGGATTTCACTTGCGCCGGCTTCGGCGAGTGACTAGAATCTCGGTCTTTCGCGCTTCAAGCGGCCCGGATGTGAGGGGTGATGGAGTGAAGTGCGGAAGGCGGGAGTGCCAGCAATGGCGCGGGTTTGCGCGACACGCAGCAGGTTGGAAGAAGTTAAAAACCTGTTGACGATGTGAGTGGAAGTCTGCATAATCTCGCTTCTCTGCTGCAACGCGCAGCGGACACGCAGGAAGACGGTGGTCAGGGTCTTTCGGTCGTGAAGTGATCTTTAACAATACACAGCCGATAAGTGTGGGCGCTT
>NZ_SORE01000038.1 GCF_004366595.1 Paraburkholderia rhizosphaerae | reverse complement strand
CCGTCGTGTGCGCGCGCCACAGCATGCGCCTCGCGGAGCCCCGAACCGGACATTTCTAACTGGCTCAAACCAGACATTACTAAATGGCCGTTACAGTCTGAATATTGATAATTTATATTATGTCAACTAAAATATCCCAGTCCCACAACAGGTAAAACCCCGCGCCAAAGCCGCCCGCCGGCACAACGCCCGTCCTACGCGTTCCCCAACGACGCGCCCATCGTCGGCGTCATTTCCCAACACGCTCAGCCAGCAGCACCGCCGCCTGCGTGCAGCCTGCATCGTCCGGCCACTTGCTCAGCGCGTGCAGACTGTTAGCAAGCTCCTGCGCATTCATCTCGCCACGCATCTCGTCGTCGATCGCAATGCGCTCGGCCAACATTACCGCGGCCTGTTTGCACGTTGCGCTGTCCGGCCACTTGCCGAGCGCGTGCAGGCTGTTAGCAAGCTCCTGCGCCTTCAGCTCGCGACGCACGTTATCGTCAACCGCAATGCGCCCGGCCAGCTGCACCGCCGCATGACCGCATGCCGCATTGTCCGGCCACTTGCCCAACGCGTTCAGGCTGTTGGCAACCTCCTGAGCATTCATATCGAAGCGCACATCGTCGTCGCTCGCAATGCGCTGGCCCAGCTGCTGCGCGGCCAGTGCGCAGGTTGCGTCGTCCGGCCACTTGCTCAACGCATTCAGACTGTTCGATACGTTTTGCGCATTCAGGTTACCGCGCAGCCTGTCGTCGTCGCTCGCAATACGTTGCGCCAGCTTCAGCGCCGCCTGTCTACATGACGCATCGTCAGGCCACTTGCTCAGTGCATTCAGGCTGTTCGCAACGTTTTGTGCATTCAGACCGCGGCAGACATCACCGTCGCTTGCCAGGCGCTCAGCGAGCCTCGCCGTCGCCTGACTGCAGGTTACATCGTCTGGCCATTTGCTGAGTGCGTTCAGGCTGTTGGCCATGTTCTGCGCATTCAGATCGAAGCGCACCCTGTCATCACGGTTTGCAATGCGGCCCGCCAGCCTGATCGCCGCCCTGCCGCACGTGTCGTCATCCGGCCACTTGCTCAGCGCGTTCAGGCTGTTTGCAAGCTCCTGCGCATTGAACTCGCCGCAAAGTCTGCCATCGTCGCTCGCAATGCGCTCGGCCAGCTTCATCGCCGCGTATCCGCACGTCGCATCGTCCGGCCACTTGCTCAACGCGTTCAGGCCGTTGGCAACGTGTTGCGCGTTCAGCTCGCTACACAGCCTGTCACTGTCGTCCCCAATGCGCTTACCCAGCGCGACCGCCGCGTCACGGCAGCCGCGATTGTCCGGCCACTTGCTCAGCGCGTTCAGGCTGTTGGCAACGTTCTGTGCATTGAACTCACCGCGCAGCCCGTCACCATCGTTCGCAATGCGCTCGGCCAGCTTGACCGCCGCCTGTTCACAGATTGCCTCGTTCGGCCACTTGCTCAGTGCGTTCAGGCTGTTGGCTACGTTCTGCGCATTCAGTTCTCCACGTAGCCCGTCATCTTCATTGCCGATACGCTCGGCCAGCTTGAGCGCCGCCTTATTGCATGCGTTGTCGTCAGGCCACTTGCCCAGCGCGTTCAGGCTGTTTGCAAGCTCCTGCGCATTCATGTTTCGCACCACCCTCGTCCACCGGCTGCCGCTCAGATGTCGAGCCAACGAACTGACTGCGGCCTCGCAGGCGTTGTCCTGTGGACGCTTGCTAAAGCTGTTGAGCAGCATCGAGATGACGCGCGGCTTCGCATTGGCGGACGGCGTTACATGGACAACATGGGTTGCGGCCCACGATAGCGCGCGCTGTGCTCCGTCGTATTGAGCGATACCCCGCCTCTGAACCAGCGCCCATTTGCTGAGTCGGCTAGCGAAGTGCGCGAGCCGTTCAAGCAGGTCGTCAGGGTCGACACCCGCAGAGATCTGGTCCAGGCGCCCGCTCGCGAGCAAGCGGGCAATCTGGTCTGCGCAGGTGGCAATCTGGCGCTCGGTCGCGGATGGCTTCGTTTGCTGTAACGTCCGTACAAACGAGCTAAGCGTGTCGAGTGCGCGCAGCGCGCTTTCTGTCGGGTCGATGAAGGGCAAATCGAAAGGTGACCTTTCCGGGAAATTTGTCATGTCGATACGTTCGTTTCAAGTCGCCTGGCCTGCATTCAAAAATTCTCACGGGCATGTCCCCTTTCCTCTTTCTGTCACTCGCCTGTTGCCGGGCCGAGCGTCAAGCGGGTTCCATCGCGCTCAATGCGGCGTCCGACGCGATCGAGGAACCTGGCGCAGCATGGAGAGTTTATTGTAGGACGCACGTTTCCAATTGCCCGTTTGCGCATTTCATCACCGCGAAAGTAAGTATGTTTGACCGCATCGGATGGCCGCACAGGTATCGCGTCAATCCGGCGGCGCGCAAGCCCGACGAGTACAGAACAGCAGACACCCCCTTTCTATTCGGTCGCTTGCTTGTGTCCCGCTGTTTGCGTCACTTGCTCATGCATATGGCTCTTTCGGTTCAATGGCCTGGCAACTTCCTGTTCTTTGGACGGACAGTTGCGGAACCTTGCGACGCCAACTGCTCGGCCTCGATCGCATTACGCAGCAACTCGTTTTCCCTCGATTTTCGTCGCAACAGCGACTGCAACTGGTGGATCTTCTCTATCGCGGCATCCAGATTGGAGATCAGCACCGGCGGATCAGGTTGCTTGCCCGCTCGCGCGCCGTGCAGCGTTTGCACGGGAGGCTCGGGATCGGTCCGGGCGCCGCGGACCGCATCGTCCGCCACGTCGGCTATTTCTGCACCTGCATCTTCCGCGGCGGCGCCGGTTGGCTTCGACAGACAAAACCCGACACCGCGCACTGTCCGGATCGTAATGCTAGCTTGCAGCGGCTTCAGCGCGTCCCTGAGCTGATTGATGTAGATGTCGATAATGCCTCCACTGAGCGCCTTGCCGAACCAGACGTTGTTGACAATGTCTTTGCGCGACAGCACCGTGTAAGGATTTTCGACGAAAAAACGCAGGAGCCTGTAGCAGGTCGGGACCAACTTCAACTCCACTTCGTCGACTGAACCCGGTCCGGTTCGCCCCCATACCCGGCGCGCATCCAGGTCCATGGACAGGGTTTCGAACGACACCCGGCGGCGCATCTGGCGATATTCGACAGGGCGCAGCACGACCTGAATGCGTGCCAGCAACTCCCGAATACCATATGGTTTTTTCACATAGGCGTCGGCGCCTTTCTCCAGCGCGCGAATGCACTCGTCCTCGCCGGCCGCTTCGTCGCCGAGCACGATGATCGGCAACCGGCTGGTTGCTGCCTGCGCGCGTATACCGTTGATTAGCGACATACCCGATCCGTCCGGCAGTTTGGGGCGCATCAGTATTACGCGAGGGCATTCCTGCGCGATCAGCAGTGTCGCGCGCTCGACTGAAAACGCGACGAGCGGTTCATGTCCCGCCTGGCGGAGTTCGCGCCACAATATTTCGGCTTCCGACGTATCCGCTTCGACGATCAGGACTTTAGCTTCAGCGCCCATGCGTTACGCGGATAAAACCTGAATCGGGCCCGATCGCATTCGGGCCGCGATGAATCCGACTACCCTCGGCGCGCAGTTTTGCATTATGCGGATACGGCTGGTCCAGGCACTCGCGCATCGAGAATAGGGCCAGTTTCATTGCGTTTGCGCAGAGCGTTTGAGGCAACAGAAGGCGGGGCATGCACCGGTCATCGGAATCGGGAACGGATGCGATGGTATCTGCCACTGCATCGACGTACGTGCACCTGAGCCGCGCGATGCATGTGCGAGAAGCGCATTGGAACTCGCACACCTCTGACGCTTCGTCTTCAGCGATGCCCGGATCGCGCAGGGGTACCCGCTGAGGTCAAGCTCGTCGAGGATAGTCGGCTGCCCGGTAGAGTGCGCGGCTGGAAGGGCCCAGACGCGGCGAAAGCCGCTCAGATTTCGGTTGGCACCGATGCTCGCGGTTCAACTGGAAAATGCGGCGAACCGAACACATCGGCCGGCGCGACGCCATACCGCCGCTTGAACGCGTGACTGAAGTGAGACGCGCTGGAGAATCCGCACTGATACGCGATCTGCTGGACCAGATTGCGATGCCACGGCGTCGCCTTAAGCAGACGCGCCGCCTGTTCAAGGCGGACGGACAACACATATCGCATCAACGAACCACCTTGAGCGCTGAACAGGCGCCCCAGGTGCTTGCTGGAAATGCACACATGGGCCGCAATCAGCGCGGGCGTCAGGTCCGGGTCACCCGCGTGCCGGGCGATGAACTGTTTGGCCTGGCGGACCATAGCCGCGGCCGTGCGTCGACGGCCACTTGCGGTTGGCCGTTCGAGGACAATATCCATCAGGTCGAGCAGTTGATCGCTAACGCGTTGCATCACATCGGCACTCGGCCTTCGAGACAGTCCTCCGACACATTCGATCAGCGCGCGAACCAACTGAACATCGGGTGAGGAAAGATCGGGAAGCCGGACATGGTCCAGTGCTGTGCGAAAGCCCCGCTCCATCAATGCCTGACGCGGCATTCTCATGACGAATCCGGTTGCGCGTTCGGGAGTGATCGCCTTATAAGGTCGCTGCGCATCGAGCAACACGAAATCGCCTGACCCGATCCGGTGCGTTGCGCTCGTCTCCTCGATCCACATTTCACCGCCGGTGATCAGCTTGATCGACACGTAGTCGGCAGACCACTGCGACGCGTCCGCAGACATCGGCGTCAGCGTTTGCCCGCGGACGTCTCCCGCCAGAAAAAAAACGCGCCCAAGTTGCCACGCGCGGAACTCCGAGCCCAATGAACAACCGGGATCTGCGTCGCTGTACATGCCGAATTCGCGCGCGGTTTCGTGCCATTGGGTCTGTTGAGCGAATTCTCGGCGATATGCAAAGCGTCGGACTTCAATGGTCATATCATAACGGCTCGAAGGTTCGGGGGCGAATTCGGGATCGGACCTCGGCCGACAATGATCGGCGCTGAGCAACTGAAGAAAGTATGCAAGGTGTCGGGTTCGCGGTCATGGCGGGCCTCGCCGGAGGTTCGCGGGTTACCTCAAAGGAGTCCCACTCATCTTGGCGAACACAAATCGCGTTGCTTTATTCCATGACCTGTCGACAGTATGCCCGGCACAAATGCGCCTCTCGCACATGCGTCGCGCGGCTCACGGGCACGTACGTCGACGCTGCGAGCGATACCATCGCTTCCCTTCACGATTCGAACGGGCGGCGCATGTCCCGCCCTCGGTTGCCTGCAACGGACGGAGGGGCGCCCCGCCCCCGTTTCGCTCGGCCTTCCACGACTTCACGCGCGCACGCGACGAGCCCCTGCACTAGCGGCACGCGCTACGACCCGCATGCCCGCAGCGGTGGGCGCTTCTGAATGCAGCTCCGCCGATCTCGCCGCGGTGGCGCAACCCGACGTGGCGTTGATCAATCTGCCGAATCCGCGCGATGCACCGACGATGTTCGCGCGCACGAACGCGTGCGCGGGCTGCAACTTGGGCTTGCCGATCTGTTTGAGCCGCTCGGCGTCGCGCGCCGCGAATCGGCCGCCGTGCAGCGGGCGATGTTCATGCTGTCGCTCGCCGCGGGCGAAGCCGGTGTCTTCGCATACGACTGCGCATTCACCGACATCAAGGACGAAGCCGGCTTCCGCGTCGAAGCGCAACTCGCGCGCAATCTGGGCTTCATCGGCAAGAGTTGCATGCACCCGAGCCAGATCGCGCTTGCCAACGCGGTATTCCGCTCGACCGACGCGGAAATCGCTCATGCGCAACGTGTCGTCGCGGCCGCGGATGTCGAAGCTCTACCCGAAGTACTACGCGACGGTCGTCACCGCGACACGCGACGACGGCCAGACGTTCAGCAAGCGGGTCGACGACATTCCGGGTTTCGCGACGCGGCCGATGCAGCGTGCCGACTTAGCGGCCAAATTCAGGAAGAACGTGGTGCCGATGATCGGCACTGCGTCCGCCGACGACGCCCTGCATGTGTTGTGGGAGCTGGAGCGGCACGAGCGCGTCACCGACGTGTTCGCGCCGCTCGTGTTGCGCACATGAGTCAAAGATGAGACCGGAGGGCACCCTCGTGCCCTCCCCTTGCCGTGATCGTCGTGACCGTCGCCGACTGTGCGGGCGGTTACTACGCCGCGACCGCCACCTCTCTCGCGCGCTCGTGCGCGCTGCGCGGCGCCGAGTGCCGCTGCGAATCCGCGAGGTAGTCATACGCGACGTGACCGAGGCCGAGCGTCAAGTCCGCAAGAATATGCGCACCCGACACGATTTCAAGCACCGGCAGATCCTTCACCGGAGCGAGTGCATGCGAGAACAACTCGAGCCCGACCGGACCGCTCCATGCGCCTTTGATCTCAACATCCTCGCAGCGGTACTCGACGAGTTCCAGACCACGCAAACTGCCATCGACATGCGGCACGATCTTTAGCAGAAAGCCAGGTGCTTCGAGCGTCGCCTTGGCGGCCGACTTATCCAGCGCTTCGAACTTGTAGCCCATGGTTGCGGTTGCAACCAACACCTTGCCGTAGCGAAGTTCGCCGACGATCGTGTCGGCGTCGACGGTCAGCGACGGATGCCCCATCTTCTTCGGAAAGCCCCAGATCTCGCGGCCGCCCGCCGTCGGTGCATGATCGTCGAGATACATCGAGTGCACATAGGCGCCGCGACGTCCCTGGAACATGACCGGGATCACCTGGCCGGATTCTGTGTAATCGCCGAATCCGGATGAATCGGGCATCCGGATAAATTCGTATTTGACGAGCGGATTGTCCATATCCACTTCCAGCGGCTCCGGAACCAGTTCGCGCAGCTTTTCCGGATCGGTGCGATAGGTGACGATCAGAAATTCGCGATCGATAAAACGATACGGGCCGCGCGAATAAGCCGGGCTCGTCAACGGTATCGAATGCGCTTTGTTTTTCACATCGTTGATATTCATGGCGGGTCCTTTAACCTGCAATATTTGGGAAAATGGCCGATCGCCGCAATGCATGCCTCTTTCCAAAGTCATTGCGTGCGCGCGAAAAAATCGGCTCGCGCTGCGAGTGACCGACTACGCGTCTCCCACCATGCTTTATCGTTAAATGTTAACCAGGGGCCGAAGTCATCTAGTTCGAAAGGCGTGAAAGACCGTTTATTGAACAGAAACGGACTGGAGTATAAGGACGACCCCGCATACGGTTTGACAACAATTGTGAACTTTCGCCACATTCGCGCGTGGTTCAGCGGAACCGTCCGCGAACTCGAGCGATCGCGTCCGTCAAGCATGACCTGCGTCGTCATCGATGCCGACCGCGAGATGCATCCACCGTGCATCGTTCACGCGAACAACAGTTGTACCGAGGAAAATTTGACAATTCACACCTTGTGAAGCACCGTTATTGTTAGTATCGAATTCAGGAATCGAAGAATTCAGAATGAATAGTCGTTGAGATCCACAATCCGAGTCTCCATCGAGCGACCGCGAATAGACGCTTTCATGAGATCGCTCCCGGTTTTACGCGACCGACCGTTGATGCTTGTTCTACGGCGCTCACGCTGCGAATCGTTGTGGCGATACAAGGAGGTCACGTGGCGATCAGGCTGGCAGTTCGTGAGGAATCCTGTTCCCGGGCGGTTCCGACTGCGAGGATGGCGTGGAGAAAAGCGGCGGCGTGCGTGGCGCTTGCCGCGGCGACCTTCGCGGGCCATGTGCCGGCGAGCTCCGCAGCGGTATCTTTTTTGCGCCCGCCGCGCGAAGCGAGATCGGACGAACCGCTGGTCGTGACCATTGTGTACTCGGGCGATGCGCCGTCCGGCACGTCATTCGATGTGCCGCGCACGTTGAACATTACGCTGACCAATGGCGAGGCCCTGCCTCTGATCGTGCCGCTGACCCGCGTCCCCGGCGCGCCCGAGCATCTGCGCCTCGCGGCCGGCGAAATGAAGGCGGTCAGTTATAGCGCGGCGTGGCCGGACTCGGCGCGCGGCGCACTCAGAATCGATGTGCCCGGCGTCGATGTGTCGCCTTCGGTGGTGTTGCTCACGCGCAAGCCTGACCATGCCGCGCCGGCCACAGCGAGCACCACTGCCGCAGCACCGGCGAGTACGAATGAGAGTGCGACGACACCGGCGACGGCGAACGCCGCCCCCGCTGCCGCCGCGTCGGCGCCCAATGCGACGGCTGCACCCGGACAGGCGGTGCCGGGCAATGCAGCGCTCGCCGCGGCCATGCCGCCATCCGCCGTGCAGCCGAGCAATTCGTTGATTCCGGATCTTGGCCGCTTCCTCGCGGGACGGATCTCCCCGTACGAGCCGACGTTCTTTGCGGATGGCTGGGATTCGCACGGCCATAACCTCGCGAAGTTTCAGATCAGCTTCATGTTTCGTTTCATCCTGCCGGAAGATCCGCGTTCACGAAGCTTCTTCGACAACCTCTACTTCGGGTACACGCAGAGTTCGCTATGGGATCTCGGCGAGTATTCCGCGCCGTTTCGCGATACCAGCTATATGCCGGCGCTGTTCTACTACCTGCCCGACACCGGCTGGAAGGCCAGCTGGTTCACGAGGCTGGGCATGATGGCCGGCTATGAGCACGAGTCGAACGGCCGCGACGGAGAAGAATCGCGCGGTGTGGACATCCTGTTCGTCAAGCCGATCTTCGAGTTCGGCGACCTCACCGCAAATCACTTCAAGGTCGAACCGAAAGTCTACTGGTACCAGCATATCGCCGGCGAGAACGGGAATATCACCGACTATCGCGGCTATGTGGACCTGAAGGTCACGTACGGCAGTCCGGATGGCTGGCAGCTCGCGGCGACGATGCGAAAAGGCACGAAATCGACGTACGGCAGCATCGATACGCAATTCACCTATCCGCTTGCCAAGCTGTTCGGCAGCGCAGCGGCGGGCTATCTGTTTGTGCAGTACTTCAACGGCTATGGCGAAGATATCCTCGACTACAACCAGCATCGCTGGGTTGCGCGCATCGGCTTTAGCGTGTCGCGTTGACGGTGCGGGATGCGCGCAGCTTCCCATGTATGCGCTTGTATTTGAGGAAGCACGCACTATACTTCCGCGATTGGCAGTGGCACGCCAGGTTTTTGCTAGAACGCATATTTCGACAGGCACACATGTAAGTTGGATATAACGAGTCATGTGCAGTTACGTTCGAATATGAAAACACGCGCAATTTTTCCCATTGCAAGCTCCTCTCTTCTCGTGCTCGCGGGAATTGTCTGTATTGTGGTCCCGCTGGCAACCAGCTCTTTTCTCGGAACGGTTTTTATCGCGAGGATGCTGCTGTTTTGCGGCTTCGTGCATGCGTTGAGTCTTTTTTCAACGAGCGGCTGGCAATTCGTTCGGAGGATTCCGCCGGTCGTCGTGCCGATCCTGATCGGCATCCTGATGCTGTCGAACGACAGCGTGCGTACGCAGGGTCTCACCGTGATGCTGATGATATTTTTCGTGCTCGACGGTTTCTTCAAGGTGGTTGCATCGATCGAGCGTGAGATGACGATCAACATCGTCGGCCTGGTCAGCGCGGGGCTGTCGTTCCTGCTCGCCGTTTATCTGGCGGCACACTTTCCTGATGTGCCGCTGCGCCTGCTTTCGCTGTTTCTCGGCGTGGATTTGATCTCGATGGGCGTCGCGCTGCCTGCCGCACGTGAACGTAACCGCAGCCGCGCCTGAACCGCGCGCGATTGACCGTGCTCTTGTAGCGTCAAGGAAGTTTCCTCACGCAACCGATGGAGAGCATCCATGATTTTAACAAATGGCTTCACGTTTTCCGGCTTCATTATCGATGTCTTTTCGATATTCATGTTCATATTGTGGTTCTGGCTGTTCATCACGATAGCGGGAGACCTGTTCAGCCGGCACGATATTTCCGGATTTATGAAAGTCATATGGGTGATTTTTCTGATTGTCTTGCCCTATATCGGCGTATTCGCCTATATCCTGACGCAAGGCAGAAGGATGGCCGAGCGCAACCACGAGCGGGCGCAAAAGGCGCGTGACGAATTGCGTCAGGTGGTGGGCTTTAGCGTCGCCGATGAACTCGAGAAGCTCGACAAGTTGAAATCGACAGGATCCCTGACGGAAGACGAGTACACGCGGCTTCGCACTAAACTCGTCCAATAGCGAATACACCGGTGCATAGCATCCGCCCGCGCCCGCAGAATGTCACGGCAAGCTGCCGATCAGCGTGGGCGGCGTCGAGCCAATCGATGCGATGATGCAAGCTGACCGGCGAGCGGGCGCACCGTTACGCCAGCGCCGATCGTAGATCACACAGCGTCAGTCAGTGCGGGTCCCTGCGGCGGATCACAGCGGCGGATTACTGCGGTGTGCCGGCTACGATTTTCGCGATCTTCCAGTTGTTCGTGCTGACCAGCACATAATCGCCGTTGACCCCAAGCCATTTCTGACCGCGCGCCGGTGCGTCGAGGTTATGTGACTTCCAGTCCTTCATCACGAAGTTGTAGTGTCGATATTTCGACGGGACCTGCTGGCCTTCCTGCCAGTCGCGATGCGGCATGGTCGGCATCACTTGCTGGCGGCCCGTCCCCTGGCTTTGATCAGGAGCGGCGGCGTCTTGCGCGAACACGGTAGAGCTCACACCGACGACGAGCGCAGCGATGGCAGAAAGAACGAGTTTGCTTTTCATAGTCCGATCTCCTGAAGCAGGAAGATAGTTAACGTCGCACATAACGTGTGGTTTATTCGGCCATGAATCCCGGAAGCTGTGTACCCAGACTGCGTGAGCGTGCGCTAAAGAATGGTGAAAATAGCTCGAAATTCACGGAAATTAGCTATGCAAATTGTGCGAATTGTCAAGATTCTGAGAATTGTCTATCAATGGTAGTAGAGAGAATCGTGACTTCAAGGTGTTTTACGATCGGGCGCAAGTCGAACGCCCGATCGTGATGGCGCTTCTTTAAAAGCCATCCGAATGTCAATTCCGCTCGGCCTCTACGCTTCGAAGCGCGTTGGCATCCTCGCCGACCACCTTGATCGTTTTGCCCGCCGGCGACATCAGCACCTGAGGGTCCCATGATCCGTGCCCGCTCATCACGCGATGCTGCGCGACCAGTAGCGAACCGACATATTTGCCCTTGTTCACCACGGAAAGCGCATTGCCGTCGGTCACATAGCGTTGCGGACCACCGGCGGCCGGCACCGCATGGATGGCAGCCGATGACGCGCTAGCCGCGGTCAGGAAATAGACGGTCGCTCCGTCCGGCGAAAAGATCGGCTGATCGATATCGGCGAGCACCCGTTCCGGTTTTTCATTGCCCTGCGGCTTACCGGTTACGAGCCGCACGGCCTTGTGATCCTTCAAGTGAATCACCCACAGATCGCGAACCGCGGGACTGTCGTGCGCTTCGTCGACGCCGCGAGTAAGCCTGGTGAAGGCTATCGTATCGCCGGTCGGCGACAGAGCCGGCGCATCAAATTGCCGAAAATTCGATATCGGCTTATATCGGCCGGGGCGCCGTTCGCCTTGAGGGTGACAGATAGCTTTGCGCGCTGGTGCTGGTTAGTCGTTCTTGAGTTTTATAAGTGGCGATCCGACGCGCACGCCGGATCGCCACGTAAACCGCGTGAATTACTTGACCGGAAATTCCTTGTGTCCGCCAAACCCAAATCGCATGGCTGAAAGCATACGTTCAGGAAACGCCTCGATATCGCGCGACCGGAAACGCGTATAGAGCGCCGCGGACAGCACCTGCGCGGGCACCGCTTCTTCGATCGCGGCTTCGATCGTCCAGCGCCCTTCGCCGCTATCCGCGACTTCAGTCGAGAAATGCTGCAGCGAACTGTCCTGCGCCAGCGCGCCGGCCGTCAGATCGAGCAGCCACGACGACACGACGCTGCCCCGCCGCCACACCTCCGCGACATCCGCGAGATCGATCCGGTAGCGCTGGTCTTCGGGCAGCCCGTCCATATCCTTGTGCTCGAGAATATGAAAGCCTTCCGCATAGGCCTGCATCAGCCCGTACTCGATGCCGTTGTGCACCATCTTCACGAAATGCCCGGAGCCGACCGGGCCCACGTGCATATAGCCCTGCTCGACGCGCGCATCGCGCTTGTCGCGGTTCGGCGTCGCCGGAATATCGCCGCGGCCCGGCGCAAGCACCGACAGAATCGGATCGATGCGTCGCACGACCTCGTCTTCGCCGCCAATCATCATGCAATAGCCGCGCTCCAGACCCCAGATGCCGCCCGACGTGCCGACATCGACGTAGTGCAGCCCCTGTTCGCGCAACTGCGCGGCGCGGCGGATATCGTCCTTGTAGAACGTATTGCCGCCGTCGATCACGATGTCGTCCTTGCCGAGCAGTTTGCGCAAATCGCCCAGCGTGTCCTCGGTAATCTTTCCGGCCGGCAGCATCAGCCACACCACGCGCGGCGCCGTGAGCTTCGCGACCAGGTCCTGCAGATCCTTCGCGCCGGTCGCGCCTTCGTTCGCAAGCGCGTCCGTAGCCTGAGGATTGTGGTCATAGACGACGCACTTGTGTCCTCCACGCATCAGCCGACGTCCGATATTGCCGCCCATGCGTCCCAACCCTACGATTCCAATCTGCATGATGGTTCACTCCTTGCCGTTGGATTTCACTCGCTCGATCTGTTTCTTCGCCTCGTCGTAGACGCGTTCTGGCGTGAAGCCGAACTTCGTTTTTAGCGCCTTCAATGGCGCGGACGCGCCGAACGTATGCATCACGATTTGCGAGCCAAGGCGGCCGACGTAGCGGTCCCACCCGAGCGTGGCCGCCTGTTCGACCGCGACGCGTGCATGCACGTCGGGCGGCAGTACGGACTCCTTGTACGCCTTATCCTGCGTTTCGAAGATATCCCATGACGGCATCGACACGACACGCGCCGCAATACCTTCGGCCTTGAGTTTCTCGTAAACCTCGACACACAGCGACACCTCGCTGCCGGTTGCGAGCAGCAGCACTTGCGGCTTCTTGCCGCCTTCCGCATCGGCCAGCACGTACGCACCGCGCCGCACGCCTTCGGCCGATGCATATTTCTTGCGGTCGAGCGTCGGCAGCGGCTGGCGCGTGACGACGATGCATGACGGCACGTGCGGACGCGATAGTGCTACTCGCCAGGCTTCGCCCGCTTCGTTCGCATCGGCCGGACGCAGTGTCGTCAGCCCCGGGACGCCGCGCAGCGACGCGAGTTGCTCGATCGGCTGGTGAGTCGGTCCGTCCTCGCCAACGCCGATCGAATCGTGCGTGAACACGTACACGACCGGCACTTCCATGATCGCCGACAGGCGAATCGGCGGCTTCATATAGTCGCTGAAAATCAGGAACGTCGACGCGTAGGGGCGCAGGCCCGATAGCGCGAGACCATTTGCGACCGCGCCCATCCCATGCTCGCGTATGCCGAAGTGCAGATTGCGACCCGCGTAGCTGTCATGTTCGTAACTGCCCGCGCCTTCAAACTTGAGATTCGTTTTGGTCGACGGCGAAAGATCGGCTGCGCCGCCAATCATCCATGGAATACGCTGCGCGATCGCGTTCAGCACTTTGCCCGACGATTCGCGCGTCGCAATCCCCTTCGGGTCGGCTTCGAACACCGGGATATCCGCATCCCAGTTATCGGGCAGCTTCGATGCGAGCATCAGCGACAATTCTTTCGCGAGTTCGGGGTGCTTCTCGCCATACGCGTCGAAGCGCTTCTTCCAGTCGCTATGTGCGGTCTTGCCGCGCGCGCCCATGCCTTGCGCGAGGTGCTGCATCACACCATCGGGCACGAGGAACTGCGCATCTTCGGGCCAACCGTACGCGCGCTTCGCAAGCCTGATTTCTTCTTCGCCCAGCGGCTCGCCGTGTGCGCCCGACGTGTCCTGCTTATGCGGCGCGCCCCAGCCGATAATGCTCTTCACCACGATCAGGGTCGGACGGTCCGCGGTTGCCTTCGCGCGTTCGAGCGCCGCTTCGAATGCCGCACCGTCGTTCGCGTCGTCGACGTGCATCGTGTTCCACTTGTAGCCGCGAAAACGCGATTCGACTTCATCGCTATACGCGAGATCCGTGTGCCCTTCGATCGTCACGCGGTTGCTGTCGTAGATCCATATCAGGTTCGATAGCTTCAGGTGTCCCGCTAGCGACGCCGCTTCATGCGACACGCCTTCCATCATGTCGCCATCGCCACATAGCGCATAGACGCGGTAGTCGAAGAGCTGCGCATCGGGCCGGTTGAAGTGCGCCTCCTTCCAGCGCGCGGCCATCGCCATGCCGACGCTGTTGCCGAGCCCCTGGCCGAGCGGCCCGGTGGTCGTTTCGACACCGGTGGTCATCCCGTATTCCGGGTGACCCGGCGTTTTGCTATCGAGCTGACGAAACTGTTTAATGTCGTCGAGCGACACTGCGGGCTTGCCGGTCGGCTTGCCATGCGCATCCACTTCTTTCACGCCATACAGGTGCAACAGCGAATAAAGCAGCATCGAGGCGTGCCCGACCGATAACACGAAGCGGTCGCGGTTCGGCCACTCGGGCGCGTCCGGGTCGTACCGCAGATGGTTCTGCCACAGGTGGAAGGCGACCGGGGCAAGCGCCATCGGTGTGCCCGGGTGACCGGAGTTGGCTTTCTGGACGGCGTCCATCGACAGCGTGCGGATGGTGTTGATCGCGAGGCGGTCCAGATCGGATGCTGAGGACATAAGCGACGGCTCCTTGTTCAAGAGTGGAGTGCAGAGTGCAATGCGGCACACCAGATGCCGCGGCGGGCAACCAGGTCGATTGAGCAAGTGTAGTGCCTTCGAGGCGGCACTGCAGGTCTCGTGCGCTACGGCCGTTCCCATGGTCTGTTTCACGAATATGTCCGACGCGGTTTGACGCGTAGCGTTCGCACTTGCTGCTAACATTAGCCGATTGAATCTCGCATGGACGTCCGCGTTGGCGCCGGCTGAAAGCCTGAATCCGGACGGGAAAATAGGGACATCAACGGAAATGGAACGAGAATTCACCGAATCCACTCGTGCGCGGGCGGAACTCTTATGTTTTCTTGTCGCGATTGCGGCCGCATCGTACGCGCTGACGCAGGAGTGGCGCGTCGATCATGTTGTACAGTGCTGCCGTCAATGGCTTGTCAAGAATGAAACGAAAATGCACTGGCTCGAACGTGTCCGCACGGGGCAGCTTGCTTTGAAAATTGCGCAGTACGACCTGGAAAGCGCGGGAATCGCGGTGCGGCTCTCAAGTGTTTCCGCGCTCTTCACCGCCGAAATGGAACTCAATGAAGCGAGCACGATGGTCCAAAGAATGATGACGCTGTGTCACGACGCGCTTTGAATCATGTAATTGCAGTCGCATAATTAAAGTCCGGACTCAAACCGGTCGGGAAGCTGACAATAGCCTTGGGGTAGGCCATGCACAAGATCGCGCTTCTTGCTGTAGCGGTATCGGTGCTTCTGAGCGGGTGCGAGCGCCGCATTGAAGAGATCAAAGACTGTATCGCGGGGAAAACTCAACCCGTCGATGTCGATCAGGCAGTCAAAATCGTCAAGGCAGCAGGGTTCGAAGTCAGGCGGCCGGATAGCATCATGACGCCCGCGCCCTCGTCGTCCGCTGCTTCCGCAAGCTCATCCACGTCTTCATTGCCGAAACAAGCCTCCACACATCAGCCATTTTCACTGCTGTGCAATACGACCGTGCAAGGGCAGCCCGTTTCGCAAAGTCTGACGGTCGATCTCGATGCGGCTACCGTCAATGGCGTGCGCGCGGATGTGTCGGAGACGGAAATCAAATGGACGACGCAGTCGCGTGATCATACCGGCGCCGCGTTCACCGGCCAGATCCACACGCTCAACCGGCTGAACGGCAACTATCGTTTCCATGACGAAGGCGCGGTGTATGCAGCGCCGGTGCCGAGCTATCGATGTGCGCTCGCGTCGAAGCGCCTCTTCTGACATCGCGCTGTGCGCACTCACGTAACCGGTGTTGCGCGTAGCGCTAACCGGGACGTGCCGGAAATCAGGCATCCTTAAGTCGCGCGGTTTTGTTCAGTTGGACGTCTAATGCCGATGCCGGTGATGCGCGTCCGGAAAATGCGCATGCGAATGCGTGATCGGCGGATGGACATGCGTATGGGTGTGCGGTTTGTCGCCGGAATACGGAAAGTCGTGCTCGTGCTGATGATGTTCGTCGTGCGCATGCCGATGCGTATGCTCGAGCCATTGGTGCGTATGCGCGTGCTCATGGCGCTCGCGGATATGCAACGCGATTCCGATTGCCATCAGCACCGCGGCGACCCAAAACGCCACAGTCGGCCATTCCGGCCACAGCACAAACGCGAGTGCGACGCCGAACAGCGGCGCAGCCGAGAAATACGCACCCGTGCGTGCAGCGCCTAGATGGCGTAGTGCGACGACAAACAGCACGAGACTCACTCCATAGCCGGCCAGCCCCGTCAGCATCGCGACGGCGAGCGTACCGGCAGCGGGCAACGCCGTGCCCGTCATCAATGCAATTGCAAGGTTCACCGGACCGGCGAACAACCCTTTCATGCAGGCGATGACCATCGCATCGTTGGTCGCCACCTTGCGTGTCAGGTTGTTGTCGATCGCCCAGCACAGGCACGCGCCGATAATCAGCAACGCGCCGAGCGGCATGTCGGCTTCGCCCGGATACCACGAAAGCACGACGCCGGCCGCGACAATCGAGACCATGCCGAGAAACACCTGAACGTCGACGTTTTCTCGAAACACGACCCATGCGATTACTGCTGTCAATACGCCTTCGAGATTGAGCAGCAGCGAGCTGGTCGCCGCGGGCGTGCTCGACAGCCCGAGCATTAGCAGCGCGGGGCCCGCGACGCCGCCGGCGACGATCGCGCCGATCAGCCACGGCCACCCGTCACGATTCACACGCTGATGGCTGCGCGCACCCACCGGTGTGCGCGATCGGCGCACGACGATCGCGATACCGAGCCCGAGCCCGCTGCCCAAATAGAACAGCCCGGCGACCATGAAGGGCGACGTCGCGCCAAGCAGTGCTTTGGCAATCGGTGTCGTCGCGCCAAACAGGGCGGCCGCGGCAAGCGCGGTCAATATCGCGCCGAATCTCGAGTTCATCACAGGGGGGTCGCGCAATTTGCGTTCAAAGCGACAGTGTATCGGCCAGTGCCCGACAGTTTCCCAACAACCTGCCTTACGCAATGGTGGAATGCCGATATGCGCGCAACGCTGCTCAGCAATGAGATGTGCTGCTAGCCGTCGACGCGCGGTGTGATGCGAAATCGCGCGGCGTCATGCCGTGATGAGCCTTGAATACACGGCTAAAATGCGCGGCACTCAGAAAGCCGCAGCGCTCGGCAACTTCGCGAATCATGATGTCGGGTGTATCCGCCAGCAGCCGGCCCGCGTGTGCGACGCGCAGCGCGTACGCGTAGCGCATCGCCGACAGGCCCTCCGTTTTTAGCGCGCGGGAAAGGCGGCTCGTCGATACATTGAGCGCAGCCGCTACGCCGGGCACATCGAGCGATGCATCGCCGATGCGCCGCTCGATAGCCTGCTTTGCGAGTAACACGATCGTTGAACTTGAACGGCGGCACGCCACGGCACCACGCTTGTCGAGAATCACATTCATCAGATCGAGACACTGGCCGCTCATTCGCGCGAGCAGCGCTTCGCTGGCCTTGCCGATGTGCTCAGTCAGGTTCAGCACCAGTTCGCGCACGAGTGTGACGTCTGCGCACAGCGGCACCGGTTCGAACGCACGATGAAAGCGATAGCCGAAGCCGCGATCGTGCAGCGACGACTTCGACATGCGCATCAGCGACACCCGCGTCGGCTCGCCGAACGATTCGATGAACGGGAACGACGGGTCGGTGAGAATCACATCACCCGCGCGCACGTGCAGCGCATCGCCCTTCTGTTCGATCGACATGCTGCCGGACTGGATGATCAACAGCCGGATCTCCTGGCTCGCCCAGTGGCCAGCCGCATGCAGGATCGGCGAGATCGTCTGCCCGGCCAGCTGGAAGCGCCCGATCAGCACTTCGCCCACGCGCCGATACACGGCCGACGATTGGCCGGAATACGACGAACTGAAACGGCATGCCAGACCAATCTGTGACATTCCGTCGATCCAGCCGCCCCGATCGACAGGTTTATCGCACCATGTGTGTTGCCGAACCTGTAAGTCCACTGCAAAGTCTCCTTTTCACAGTTTCCGCCGAGGTGGGCCGCCCGCCGCGTTTCGCCCTGCTGCGTAGTACAGACGAATCAAGGGCGCTACGTTGAAAATGGCAAAGCTCACGCACGATTGAGCCTCATCGACATGACAGAACACACTGGGCTGCCGATGGAACGCAAGCAATGTTAAATATCGGCGTGTGCGGTGAACAGCGGGCAGAATGGGATGCATTCGTGCAGATTTGGAATGATTGGACCACCGAAAGGATTGCCATGCGGCCGAATTCCGATGCCCTCACCACTCCCGGTTGCCCCGTGCTGCAAATCGACGGCGCCCGGTACACGTTCGGCAACGCGGCGATCGCGCTGCACTGGCAGGTTGGCGATCAGCGGCTTCACGGATTCGTGCTGGAGGATCGCGCGCATTGGCGCACGCTACCTGTAAGCGCGCCGTTCGCGTTAACCTTTTCGGATGGCCGCACGCTGCGGATGGCGGATCTGACGCTCACCGCACCGTTGCGCAGCGAGACGCTTGCCGCCGACCCCGGCGCGCCGTGCGTCGCGCACACGTACGCTGGGGTTCGGATAAGCGCCGTGCTACGCGACGCGCATGATCGTCTGCGCGTCGAATGGCGTGTCGAGCAACGAGACGGTGCGCCGTATTTGCGCCTCGCGGTTGCGATCACGGCAACGATGGACGCGCTGCCCATCGTGAGCGTGACACTCCTCGAGACGTGCGCACCCGATGCGCGTGTGGCCGGCACGCTCCCCGACGGACTGCCGGTGAGCACGGATAATGTCTATCTCGGCTGTGAGCATCCGCTGTCGCAAAGCGAAGTAAGCGGCGAGAAAGCGATCGTGCGCTTTCACGTGAAGCGTGCGTTGCCTGTCGAGCCAGGCAAGACAGTTGCATACTCAACGGTTGCGGGTGTCGCGCGCGACGGGCAACGGCGCCGCGATTTCGCTTCCTATGTCGAGCGCGAACGCGCGCATCCGTCACGTGCGTACCTGCACTACAACTCGTGGTACGACATCGGCTACCTGACGCGGTATACGCAAGCGCAGGCGCTCGAACGGATCACCGCAATCGGGCACGCGCTGCATGACGAACGCGGCGTGCAAGTCGATGGCTTTCTGTTCGATGATGGCTGGGATGACTACAGCGGCAGCTGGCGCTTTAGCGACACCTTTCCTGACGGCTTTGAGCCGTTGCGCGAGGCGGCCGCACGCTACGGCGCGGCGCCGGGCATCTGGCTGTCGCCGTGGGGCGGATATGGGCCGCCGCGCGATGAACGTATCGCGCGCGGCGCCGCAGCCGGATTCGAAACCGCCGGCAACGGATTTGCGCTATCCGGCACGCACTACTACCGGCGCTTTCATCAGGTCACGATGGATCTGCTGCGGCGGCAAGGCATTCGCCATTTCAAGTTCGATGGCACCGGCAACGCAGACAGCGTGTTTCCCGGCAGCCGCTTCGACAGCGACTGGGAGGCCGCGATCGAGCTGATCGCCGAGATTCGCCGCGAAGCGCGCGATGTGTTCATCAACCTGTCGACGGGCACGCTGCCATCGCCGTTCTGGCTGCGCCATGCGGATACGGTCTGGCGCGGCGGCAGCGACGACGGTTTCATCGGCACGGGCAGCGACCGCGAACGCTGGATCACGTATCGCGATACGCAGGTCTATCGCAATGTCGTGCTCGCGAGCCCACTGTTCCCGCTGAACTCGCTGATGCTGCACGGCATTATCTGCGCGCAGCAGAACCGGCGGCTGAATGCGAGCGACGGTGAAGACTTCGTCCATGAAATACGCTCGTTTTTCGGTAGCGGCACGCAGTTGCAGGAGTTGTACCTCACGCCGTCGCGGCTTGGCGCACGTGCATGGGATACGCTTGCCGATGCGGCGAAATGGGCGCGCGGCGAGGCCGGTGTGCTGCGCGACAATCATTGGATCGGCGGCGCGCCGGATGAACTCGCCGTCTATGGCTGGGCTGCATGGACGCCATCGAAAGCCATTGTGACGCTGCGCAATCCGGACAGCCGTGCGCACAACACGGTGCTCGATCTGCGCGCGCAACTCGAGTTGCCCGCCGATGCGGCAGCGTGTTTCAACGCCAGTACGCGATGGGCCGCGCACGGCCGCTCGCCGGTCACCGCGCGGATCGATGCGGACAAACCGCAGACGCTCGAGCTTGCGCCTTTCGAGGTACTCACCCTTGAATTGATGCCGGTCGATCCGGCCGCAGGCTGAAATGGTCCAAGCGCGCGATTCAGGTTAGCGTGCGTCTGAGTTCGACCGGTTGCGCATCGGTCTGATGCAGATCGAAGATCGTGACCACATTCTCACCGTCGGTGAGCCACGGCGCCGGGCAGAAGAGCCGCGTTTGCGGGCCGATATGCCAATAGCGGCCGAGATTGTGCCCGTTCACCCACACCACGCCTTTGGTCCAGCCGCTCATGTCGAGATACGTGTCGCCGTGCGTATCGAGACGAAACGTTGCGCGGAAAAACAGGCCGCTTTGGCGCGGGTTCGAGCAGACCTCGCGCAGATTCGCGATAAACGCATCGTCCATCGGCAACAGGAACGTGTGCCAGCCGGTCAGCGTACGCCGTGCGCCGGCTGAATCGCGCAGCACGACATCGCCGACGATGCCCTTGCGGTCGAGCATCGCATCGCCGCTGCCATAGTTGATGCGTCCCATCCCCTCGACGAGGATGTCGAGCACCACTGCGTCGCCGGCAGCGTCGGGCTGCGTGTCTTCTCTCGTTAGCGGGAGCTGAAGCGGCACCTCGTGCACCACATTCAGCGGCTGCGCAAGCGGTGCGGGTACCCGCGCGCGCGACACCGCGCCAGCATAACGTTGATCGACAAACACGGTCGCGTAGTCGCGGATGCATCCGGTTTCAAGCGCATGGTCGATCGAGCTGTGCCGATCGAAGTCACGCAACGTATGCCGATACAACGCAAAACCAGACGCCTGACCGGCCTCTTCGAACGTCGGCGGTTCGATGGTTCGAGATGCACGCCACGTGTCCGGCAGATTGTCCCAGATCGATGCGAATAGCCGCGGCTGTAACGCATCGCGTCCTCGGCGTTCGATGGTCGATGGCGCGGGCGGAATATCCGGCAACGGCGTCGGCAAATAGCGCGCGATGATGTCCCGATACCGGACGAACTTCGACGTCGCGACGCCTTGCTCGCTGATCGGCGCCGCGTAGTCGTAACTGGTGATATCCGGTTGATACTCGCCGGTTGCCGCGTCGACATTCGCGCCCGCATAAAAGCCGAAGCTCGTGCCGCCATGCGCGACATACAGGTTGAACGACATCTTGCGCTGCATGAACAGCTCCAGCGTGCCGGACAGATCGACCGCGGTTCCTTGCAGCGCCGCGTCGCCCCAATGCGTGAGCCAGCCCGGATAGACCTCACCGGCCATCACCGGCACACCGGGAAACGCGCGCCGCGCGGCGTCGATCTGCGCAGCGTTGCCGTTGCTGAGCGCAATCGCGCCGCCCGCGACGGTCGTGCGGTTCTGCTGCAATTGCGCGAGACCGTCTTCGGTAAAGAACGGTCCGTCGATCCCGCAATCGACCCATAGCTGGCGGATTTCGTCCAGATAGGCCGCATTGCTCGCATACGAGCCAAACTCGTTTTCGATCTGAATCATCAGGATCGGGCCGCCGGCCGCGGCCATCAGCGGCGCGACATGCGCGGCGAGCGCGCGGATATAGCGCGCCACCGCGGCCATATAGCGCGGTTCGCTCGCGGCATCGGTGCGCAGCCGCATGTCCGGGTCGCGCAGCAGCCACGACGGCAATCCACCGAGGTCCCATTCGGCGCACACGTACGGGCCCGGTCGCAGCAGCACGCGCAGGCGCTGTGCGTCGCACGCGCGGATAAACGCCGCGATATCGCGATTGTCGCTGCTGAAATCGAACACGCCTTCGCGCAGCTCGTGATAATTCCACATCACGTATAGCGCGATCGTGTTCATGCCCATCGCTTTGGCCATCCGGATGCGATGCGTCCAGTAGTCGACGGGAATTCGCGCGGGGTGTAGCTCCGCGCTGCGGATCTGGAATGGCTGACCGTCCAGCAGAAACTGCGAGCCGTCGGCCGCAAACGAAAAGATCGACATGGCAGGTGCCCGTCTTACCGATGTTTCGTCATTATGCCGGCGCGCATCGCCGAATCGCATTCGGCGGTTTTTGCCTGAGCGGCGCGCCGGTTTGCCTGACATCGGCATCCGCCGGAACGCTCGCGCAAGGCCGGAATAAGCAGTTCCGTTCCGGTGTTTTCGAAAACACGTCAAGTACCAATCGAGCGCTCACGCGCTCAAGTCCCCGGAGGAGCACATGCCATGTCGGAACTCATCCATCGCACAGTCAACGCGAACGGCATCAACATCCACGTAGTCGAACAGGGCGATGGCCCGGCCGTGCTGCTCTGCCACGGCTTTCCCGAGAGCTGGTATTCGTGGCGTCATCAGCTGCCCGTGCTCGCGGCGGAAGGCTTTCGCGCGATTGCCGTCGATATGCGCGGCTATGGACGCACCGATCGTCCGCATGAGATCGAGCAATACACGATGCTGCATCTGGTCGGCGACATGATCGGCGTGCTCGATGCGCTCGAAGTCGGCAAGGCGGTGATCGTCGGGCACGACTGGGGCGCGCCGGTCGCATGGCATGCGGCGCTGCTGCGGCCGGACCGCTTCTCGGGTGTGGTTGCGCTTAGCGTGCCGTTCCGGCCGCGCGCGAAAGTCCATCCTTCGACGCGCTTTCCGCGCACCGACGACGCGATGTTCTATCAGTTGTACTTCCAGCAGCCGGGCGTCGCCGAGGCGGACCTTGAACGCGACGTGCGCCGCTTCGTGCGCAACGTGCTGTACACGTTAAGCGGCGATTTGCGGGTCGCGCCGGACGACGACGGTACGCGGCGCCGCTTCGATATGGTGCCGCGCAACGGCGGGCTCGCCGAGGTGCTGCCGGACCCGCCGGTGCTGCCCGCGTGGCTTACCGACGAAGACATCGACTACTACGCGGAGCAGTTCTCTCACACCGGCTTTCGCGGCGGCCTGAACTGGTACAGGAACATCGACCGCAATCAGGAACTGCTTGCGCCGTTCGACGGCCTGCAGATTACCGTGCCGGCGCTCTTCATCGCCGGCGAGCGCGACCTCGTGCTGCATTTCGACGGCATGAGCGAAGTGCTCGCGACACTTGCGCAGCGCGTGCCACTGTTGCGCCGCTCGCTGATCCTGTCGGGCTGCGGCCACTGGACCCAACAGGAGCGGCCGGATGAAGTGAATACCGCGTTGATCGAGTTTCTCGATGAACTGGGCTGACGACGCCCGCGCCGTCGCGATCGGTACGCGATACCCGGTACGCGGTACACGTTACGCGACGCGATCGGCGCCTAGATGATCAGCCGCGAAATTTTCGAGCCTTCCAGCGATACGCCGGCCATCAGGCCGGCGTTGGTCATCACGATCGCCTCGACCGGACTCGTTGCGGTCGACGTATCGATGTTGCCGTTCGCGCCGATCTTCAACGCGGCGACCGTCGCGTCGACGCCGGCGGCCCAACCCTGGCTGTGCACGAATTCGTCGAGCGCGGGCTGCGTCATGAAGAGCAGCACGATCGCTTTGGACTGCGCGCCGATCTGCAGCCCGAACGATGCGGCGGCGATGCTGTAATAGCCGTTCGTCTGCGAGCCAATGCGCAATGCGCCCTGCCCGTACTGGCCACCGAACCAGAAGCCCGCGGAGATCACCGACGGGAACACCAGCACCCCGCGCGCCTGGCCAACCAGTTCGCGCGACCCGTGCACGGTCTCGTACATGCGGGTCATCGTTGCGTCGACATCCGCATCGATGGTCCTGCGGCGCCCGGCGTTCGCTTCGGGCGATGAGTCCGACGAGGGCGGCGTGGTCGTGCACGCGGCGAGCGCCAGCGCGCCCGACGCGGCGAGCACAGGAGTGACAGCGATAAATTGACGACGGTGCATGCGCCCTTTCCTCCTATCCGACGGTTCGAGTCAATCACCCGACTACAGACCTTCGCGGGGACCGCAAGGTTCAAATTACCGTGCACGTTACTTGAAGGGCGTCACTGAAAGCAAGAGTTACCGTCCGTCAACCTGTTGTAATCCACCCACGACAGCATGCCGCCGCACGCGACCAAAACGGACGCGCACCCGGTATCGTCACGCATCCCACTTCGGCGCAAACGGCGGCGACACATAGCGCAGATCTTTCGGCAGCCCAGCGATCGCGCGGCGGTCTTCGTCATCGAGGCGAACCTTTAACGCGCCGAGGTTCGACTGCTGACTCTCCTTATGCTGCGCCTTCGGAATCGCGATCACGCCGTCCTGATCGAGCAGCCACGCAAGCGCGATCTGCGCCGCGCTTGCGCCGTGCTTTTCGCCGACCCGCGCGAGCACCGGGTCGCTCGCCGCGCGGCCCTGCGCGAGCGGCGCATAGGCGACGAGCGGAATATGCTTCGGCCGCAGATAACCGAGCAGACCCGCTTGCGACAGGAATGGGTGATATTCGACCTGCACGCAGGCGAGCGGCGCGCGCACCTCGTCAAGCGCGGTCTTCAACATCGGCAACGTAAAGTTGCAGACGCCGATCGCGCGCGTGCGCCCTTCGTCTTTCAGTTTCTGCATCGTTTCGAGCACCGCTGGCAGGTCCATATCGGGCGACGGCCAGTGCACCATAAACAGGTCGACGTAGTCGAGCCGCAGACGCTTGAGGCTCACGTCGAGCGAGCGGCGCAGTGCATCGGGCTGCAGGCTGTCGTGCCACGCCTTGGTGGTGATATGCAGCGCGCCGCGCGCGATGCCCGCGCCGGCGAGCGCGGCCCCTACCGCATCTTCGTTTTCGTACATCGTCGCGGTATCGATATGGCGGTAGCCGAGCGCGAGCGCGCTTTCGACGACCGGCTGGCATCCGGTGCCCGGCATGCGGAATGTGCCGAAGCCCAGACGGGGAATGCAAATGCCCTGCGTGTCGATCGTTTCGATTTCCATCGCTACTCCTTCGAGGTGTTGAAATCGCGGCGCGGGCCTCGCTCGCGACTTCGATGCGACACATCGACCGTCATATCGCAATTCGAAGCACAACTTCGGGGCCGGACCGCAGCTGCTGGCACTGTCGCATGTCGACACCGATGAATAAAGTACGTGCCGCTCAAATGAGCGATGATTAAAATCATGAATCTGACGACCAGAGCGAGCGACTATGGGATTCGATGGAAAGCTGCTGTCGGGGGTGACCGTGCTGGCCGCGGTCGCGGAGACCGGCAGCTTCGTGCGTGCGGCCGACACGCTCGGGCTATCGCCGTCCGGAGTGAGCCGCGCGATTGCGAGACTCGAAAAACGGATCGGCGTGCGTGTGCTCGACCGCACGACCCGCTCGCAAACCTTGACCGATGAGGGCCGCCGGCTTTACGAAGCGGCCGGTCCGCACCTGATCGGTATCGAGGAAGCGGCGATCGCCGCGTCGGGCGCGGCCAACGCGGTGCGTGGCAAACTGCGCGTCAATATCGATCCGTTCTTTTCGCGCACGGTGCTGGCGGCGCGCCTGCCGGAGCTGCTGCGCCGCTATCCGGAGTTGTCGCTCGAGCTGATCATGCGCGACGCGGTCGGCGATCTGGTCGCGGACGGTTTCGATCTGGCGGTCCGCTTCGGGCCGCCGCCGGCGGGTACGCTAGTCGCGCGCAAACTGCTCGATACCCGTGTGCTTACCGTCGCGGCGCCGCGTTACCTCGCCGAGCACGGTGTGCCGCAGCGTCCCGAAGAAGTCGAGCGGCATGAGCGGATTCTGTTCTACAACCCGGTTACCGCGAAGCCGTTCGAATGGGTGTTTCACCGTAACCGTCAACTGGTTGAAATACCGGCAGCCGGTCGGCTGCTCGTCTCCGATGTCGACACGATGCTCGGCAGTTGCACCGCCGGCGCGGGCATTGCGCAGATCATGGACCTGGGTGTCGAACATCTGATGTCGACCGGAGCGCTCGCCGAGATACTGCGCGACTGGCAGGACGAGCGCTTTCCGCTCTATGCGCTCTACCCGTCGAGGCGGCATCAGGCGGCGAAAGTCACGGCTTTTATCGATTTCTGTCTGGAGACGCTGGCGCCGGCGCTTGTGGGGCGCGGGAGCAAAGGCGGCGCGGCTCGGTCGGCAGGCCGCAGGCGCTGACGGTGGCGTCGGTTGGCAATACGCACGGTAACCGGCAAACGACGATCAAACGCGATGAGCGGTGGCGAATATTCGCGCGTCAATGATGAAGCGGATGCGGATTGCGAAGCTCGTCAGACCGACGCGGCTTCTTGCTTCCGGTTCGATTCCGCATGCATGCCCGGCGAGACTCGCGTGTGCGACGCCTCGATGGATGCGCCCGCGACCGACGCTGCCAACGCCTGCGTGTGGTCTCGCAGACCGTCCTGCGCGATCGCACGGATATTCTCATCGTCGCGCGCCGCATGCGCGGCCTGCTTGCGCTGTTCGGCAAGCGCCATCACTCGCAACTCCACTTCGTCGACATGTGTGTCGCCACCGGTGTACAACGCGGCGAGCATTTCCGGCGTCGTGTGATATTGCAATGCGAGCCACGCGAGGCCCGGCGAGATCTCACGCCAGAAGCAGACGAACCCGAGCAACACGGCGAGCATTGTGAACGCGACGATAACCATGGCGAAATCTCGATCACCGAAAAGGTGCGTAGAGGCAGTGAGCGGCGCTTGCGACGTTGTGTCGCGCACCCTCACCACGCTTAACGCTTGGCGGTGGGCAATATTCCGCGTGGCGTCGCAGCGGCCTGCGGTGCTAATCAACGCATCAGTACGGATTCGCAAGAGACGAAGCGACGTTCGCGAACAGCGGATATGGCTTCGTAGTCGCCGCTGACAAATATCGATCAGCCGCGGCGATATGTGTTGAGGAAAAGTGGCCTTTAAGCCTGCTCGCGTCGACTGTTACGATCGCCTTGCGACGCCTTTCTCGAAGAGCCATTGCTGAGCGCCTGGAGCAGCGTCAGCAGCGTGCGATTCACGGGTGTCGGCACGCCAAGCGTGTTTCTCGCCGGGTCCGCGTTTGCGTCGGTGCTGTCGGGGTCGACTGCCGGCGGGCTGTACGGGCTTGGCGTCACGTCAGTGCTCGCCGCGCTCGCGACGTTCTTCGCGCGCGATGTGCCGACCAGGCGCACGCCGGGGCGCGATGCGAATGGCGCGCCGCGTTCGGTTGGCTAACCGGTTGGTTGGCTGGCTTGCGGCTTGCGCATGACGCAGCGCCGCTCGCGTTGGTGTGCACGTTTGCACCGGCGTCCGTCAGTCGGGAATGCAGCTTGCGGCATGCGATAGGTCACATCAGATTCGCTGAGGCTGGAAATGACTGCGCCGGTGGTGCTCGGATTGCTGGCGGCGATCTTGATCGTCTGCTATGCGCACTTTGAAATTCCCCGCTTTACGCGCGGCGCCGTCAAGCGCGAAGTGGCGCACGCGGTCCTTGCGGTAGCCGGCATTGCCTTCGGTGCGGTGTGTGCAACAGTGCCCGGCGAGCCGTTTGCGCGGTGGGCCGCGTTCACCCTCGGTTTCGGCGCTGTGCATGCGCCCGCCGCCTCGATTCTGTTTCTGAAGTGGCTGCGCGGCGCGGGGCAGTCTTGAGATCGCCGCGGCTGCGCCCTCCTGAAGCCCTGCGCCCGTTTTCTGTCATAAGCCCCGCTCTGCTCCGACCAACGCTCGTTACGTCACCCACCCGGGTGAGCAAAGAGCGACGCCATGGTCAACCCTGCCGATCCTTCGTATCAGAACCCTGCCGAGCATGCGCTGCGCGCACTGCTATTGCGCGCACTGGATGGTGATTGCGCCGCGTATCGCGCATTTCTCGACCAGCTTGCGGATCACTTGCACGGCTACCTGCGCAAGCGGCTCTACCCGCTTCTCGACGATGTCGACGATCTTGTGCAGGAAATCGTGTTCGCCGTACACCGTGCTCGCACCGCTTACCGTCACGACGAGCCGCTCACCGCGTGGATCTATGCGATCGCCCGCCACAAGCTGACCGATTACCTGCGTGCGCGGTCCCGCCGGAGCGCGCTGCAAATTACGCTGGACACCGGTTACAACCTTGTTTGTGCATCTGGAACCGAGCGCGCGGATGCGAAGCGCGATGTCGACATGCTGTTGAACCGGTTGCCGCAGAAGCAGCGCATGCTGATTATCGGCGTCAAGTTGTGTGGCCTTTCGGTGATCGAAGCCGCGCAGTTGACGGGCTGGTCCGAGGCCTCGATCAAGGCCAGTCTGCATCGCGGCATGAAGCGGTTGATCTCGCGCAAGCAGGCATCGCGCGCGTCACCGCGCGCCGCTGACGTATTGCCGATGCGTGACGACGCGTGCTGAGCTAGACATCCGATGGAAAGAACGCGATGTAGCTCACGAGCGCATTGGGGAGCGACGACACCTCAGCGGTATCGGCTCCGATCGACACAAGCGTGTCGACGGTCGAAAGGCGGTTGGAAACGAAGCGCCATGTCGCCGCGGCGCCGTGCGCAACCTGCTTCCTGTCGTGCTTCAGACGCTCGAGCGCGGCGAGCATCACGTCCGGTGCGCGCTTGTGGATCGCGAATCCTTCGTTGGCGAGCGCCATATGATGCACATCGAGATACGCGCACAGGCGCTCCTTGAGCTGCGCGTCCTGCGCGGCAACCGCTCTTGACTGGCTGATCAGCTCGCTCGTTTCACTATCGAGCGTCTGACCGTTTGCGAAGAACACGGGTTTGTCCGTCGTCCATGCGTCAGGCGGACACGCTTTCGACGCAGGCGTCAGATGAATGAAAGGATTGACCTCGGCGGGATAGATCCGGCAAACACGCGGCCGCTGCCCGTATGCACCGCAACGGCCGTCGTGCAGCAAGTGCGGGCACGCGCCGTCGAACGCGGCTACCACGGTGACGATCACCCGGATCGGCACTGCGCCGCACATCGCGGCAAACGAAAGTCTGCGTTTGTGCGCGGCCTGCGCATCGCTTTGCGGCGGTTCAACAGGCCACGGAATCGCTTCGCAGAATAGCTCGATGTCGCCGCCGCGCCGGATCCAGTCCGCCGCCTCGTCGAGGCTCAGCGGAAGACGCAGGTTATGGCAACACTTGCCGCATTGGGTGCAACTGAAGTGAATCGTCATTGGACACTCGTGGTTTTGTTTCGGGGCTGCAGCGTGGTTCGACGCGTGCGCGCTTGTATGCAGCGATACGATGCGTGCAATGTACTCGCGCCATGGCTAGTTCGATCGGGATACGAATCGGGTTGCATCTTTTTTTCGGATCGACAAAACGTACGGATATTCGATCGTCCGGCTTGGCCGCTTCGCGAACCCTGGTTTAAGATTGCCGCTCCTAAAAATAGAAACGGCTGGACCATGAGCGGACCGGACCACGGCTACAGCAACGAGATCGCGTACACGTACGGCTACTGCGACGAACTGAATCCGCTACGCGCGAAGCTTGCACTTCTCAATGCCGGTTTCGACTATCCGGTCATCCGCAACGCGTGCGAGTTGGGATTTGGTCAGGGTGTCAGCGTCAATATCCACGCGGCGGGTTCGCCGGTTCAGTGGTACGGCGTCGATGCCGACCAGCGGCATACCGGATTCGCGCGGCAACTGGCGGATGACGCGCAAACCCATCCGCAACTGTCGTCACAGCGTTTTTCCGAGTTCTGCCGGCGCGACGATCTGCCCGATTTCGAATTCATCGGACTGCACGGTGTCTGGAGCTGGATTTCCGACGACGACCGCGCGACGGTTACCGAGTTTGTCGCGCGAAAACTGAGGACCGGCGGCGTGCTGTACGTGAGCTACAACACGCAGCCCGGGTGGGCGGCAATGATGCCGGTGCGCGAATTGATGCATGGGCACTTCATTGCGAGCGCCAGGCACGATGGCGAACGCGAGCCGGACGAGCAGCAAGCGGCCGAACGGATCCACGCGGCGATCGGCTTTGCGCAAAAAGTCATGGCGGCGCAACCCGGTTACGCGATGGTCAATCCTTCAGTGAGCGAGCGCGTGAAGCGCCTGTCGGAAGAGAACCCGCGCTACGTCGCGCACGAATATTTTGCGCACAACTGGCATCCGACGTCGTTTCTGCAGGTCGCGCAGACGCTTGAGCCGGCCGGGCTTTCGTATCTCGGGTCGGCCGACTACCGCGATCATATCGACAGGTTCAATCTGCATCCGGCGCAGCGCGAGCTGCTGGCAGGGATTGACGATGTGAAGCTGCGTGAGGCCGCGCGCGATCTCTGTATGAATCGGTCATTCCGGCGTGATTACTGGGTCAAGCAGCCTGTCGTGCTCGATGCGCACGAGCGGCGCGCTGCGCTGCGCGCGCATCGCGTGATGCTCGCCATCCCCGAAGACGCGGTTTCGTTGAAGGTGCGCGCGGCGTTGGGTGAAGTGACGTTGCCCGAAGAACTGTACCGGCCGATCTTGCGGGTGATGTCGCGCGACGGCGTGACCACGCTAGGTGACATCGAACGTGGCGTGAAGAGCGCCGGCATCACGCTCGACCAGGTGGTGGAAGCGGTCACGCTGCTGATCGGCATGGGCCCTGTGCTCAATGTGCAGGACGATCAGCAGACACAACAGGCGCACTCCGCCGCGGTGCGGCTCAATACGGCAATCTGCGAGCGAGCGTATGACAGCAATGCGCTGCAGTTTCTGGTGAGTCCGGTTTCCGGCTCAGGCGTATCGATTCCCCATGTTGCACAGCTGTTTCTGCTGGCCGCGAAACGGGGCTTGTCGCGGCCGCAGCAATGGGCGGAATTTGCGCGCGCGGCGTTGTCAGGCCGGGCCGGTGCGTCGGAGCGTGTCGGGCATGCATACGTTCCGTTGGCGTTTGCCGATCCGGATCTGGTGGATAAGGCGATCCGCTTTGCCGATGTCTATTTGCCCGTGTTGCGAATGCTGGGAATTGACGCGGGGTGACACCATACCGTCACCTCGCGCGGTGCCTCTGTTGTCTCCGGGTCGTGCCAGCGACCTCTCGCCCGGCATGCTTTCAAGTGTCAACGTTCCCTATTGGCGCGACGATCGGCGCGCAGCGGCTGTAATGCCGCCCGCCCCGATCACGCAAAGAAACAGGTGCAGGTCCACCAGATCGGATTTCATCCATTCGTCAAGGACTGGTTTCCAGACCAGGCAAGGCTTTCGCAGCCTGCGCTGCAGGCTGGTCAAGCTGTGAGTTATGGTGTGCCGGTGTGAGGCGCTCGCTTCAACAACGTGAAGGCACGACGCATCCTCGTCATTGAGAGTGTCAGATCTTGAAGTCGGCGAAGACGATCCCGTCGCGTTTTTGCATGGCGATGCTACATCGCTTTACCTCCGCGTCATGCGCGACGCCTGCGATCAAACATCGTTCCGAAACCGCTCAGTGGCGGCGAATCGGCGGGCAGCCTTGTAAAGTTCTCCGCGCAGACGATGACGAAATGGACAAGAGACGGTTTTGATTTCCCGCAACCTTCCTGCAAAGAGTGAGCGTACGGACGCGGCGGGCGCCAATCTGGAGTGTGCGCCGGCAGAGGCCTGCGCGGGGGAATCGCGGTTCGGCGCGCCGGACTTCAGCGTACGTCGTCGCAGAAATCAGAGGGTGATCAAGATCGCCGCATCGGCGATCGTTGCCGTTGGTCTGTACCTGACACTGGCCGTCAGCGGTCGTCAAAGTGCGCTTTTTTTAGTCGGCGCGTTGATCGGCATATTTCTCTATCACAGCGCGTTCAGTTTCCCGTCCGCGTACAGGCTGTTCATCGATGAGCGCCGCGGTACAGCTATTCGCGTTCACGCGTTAATGCTTGCCGTAGGGACAGGCCTTTTCGTGCCCGCACTTACTGCGGGCACGATCTTCGGTACGAAGCTGAATGCATCGGTTGCGCCTGCCAGTCTTTCCGTGTTCGTTGGCGCCTTCATTTCCGGGATCGGCATGCAGCTCAGTAGCCGGTGTGCGGGCGGAACGCTGTATAGCACGGGCGGCGGCGGCATTCACATGATCACCTCACTGATTGCGTCAGTCGTCGGGTCCGTTCTCGGCACAGCGCATATGCCGTACTGGAACTCTCAGCCTTCGCTTGGGCCGCTGATGCTGGGCGAACGGTTCGGGGTGGTGCCGGCACTCGCATTCACGTGGATCGCACTCGGCGGCATTGTCGCGTTGACGTACACATTTGAAAAACGGCGATACAGGATTCGGTCGCTAGGCGATTCGAACCACTTTACCGGTTACTCATTGCGGCGCGGACCGTGGCCGGTGATGGCAGCCGCAGTCGCGCTCGCCGCGCTCAACTTCGCCACGCTGGCGTTATCGGGAAATGCATGGCGTGTGACGTCGGCCTTCGCGCTATGGGGAGCGAAGTTTGCGGCCGCCGCGGGTGTTGACGTTGCCCACTGGCCGTATTGGACATCGCCCGATAATGCAGCCGCGCTGATCGCACCGGTGTCGCGCGACGTGCCGTCAGTCATGAACGGCGGCATCATGCTGGGCGCAGTGCTGGCCGCCGCGCTCGCAGGCCGCTACGCGCCGGTGTGGCGCGCACCGTTGCGGCCGCTGCTCGCTACCGCGCTAGGCGGCGCAATGATCGGATATGGCGCGCGCCTGGCTTACGGCTCTAACGTCGGATCCTATTTTAGCGGCATCGTCTCGTCGAGCTTACACGGCTGGATCTGGCTGATTGCGGCGTTTATCGGCAGCATCGTCGGCATCTATATGCGGCCGCTATTCAAACTCACCAACGAATCCAGCGATCCTGGATCCAACTGCTAGCGCGGCGCACATCGAGCATGAATCGCCCTCTGCGCGGCACGGTGGCTTTGCAACGCACAAGGTCCGCCGTGAAATAAAGAAACACCGGTTTGCTGCTTGCCATGACGCTCGTAAGTCACCGGAGAAACGGGAGGACGAGGTAGCGTTCTCCGCCAGGCATCAAACTTTGGACCCGAGGGCCAATCCAAAAGGAATGTGCACGGGGACCGTCGTCCACAGACGGTTCACCACGCCGAACCATTCGATCGATCAGCGTCCATCTTGTCGACGAAGTGGCGAACGTTCTCGCAGCGAGCCGTTTCTCGTGGTTCCGTACTTTCCAGATAGGCTGGGCGTTTGCGCTGCATGTCGCAAGTTCAGGCGGCGTGAATGGCAACAGAACCCGCGGCCGGTGGAGCATCAAACCTTCCATTCGTGCGGCTCGAAGAGTTCTTCAAGCGGCGGCTGGGTGACGCTCGCGGTGTAGTTCGTCATCGTCGACGCGGCGACCACGAGGACGACATCAAGCACCAGCGCCTGATCGAAGCCCGCCTCGGTGAACGCAGCGATGTCGTGCTCGTCGATGCGGCCGCGCTTTTCGATCAGCGTGCGTGCGAGGCGCGACAGCGCCGCAAGCTTGGGGTCCCACGGCAAGCGGCGTTCGCGGATCGCCTGCACGTCGGCCTCGCTCAGGCCTTCCTTAAGACCGAGGAACGAGTGGAATGCGACCGGCCAGGCAGAGCCATTGGTCACCGCATTGGTGAGCAACAGTACCTGCATCTGCTGTTCGTTGAAGTTGCCGCCGTGCGCCTGATTGAACACACTAACGAGCGCAGTGAGCAGCCTCGGTGAGCCCGCCATTCGGGCAGGCATATTGGGCACCATACCGAAGATTTCGGCGAGGCTGTTCAGCGCGGGCTTCGATTGGTCGGGTGCGGATTCGAGCGTATAGGCGGTAAAGTTAGCCATGGTATTTCCTTGAAGGTCGAGGGTATCGCTGAGGTCCGGCGACATGCACAGATTAGGCAGCGGCCCGCCTCCCGCCAATTACATCGCAGGTAATAAGCGATCGACTGTGTCTCCTACCCTTCGACTGTTAGCGCGAACGCCGAAGCGTCACACCTCGTTCCTTTGTCATGTGCGCATGGCCGGTCCTGCATCGAAAGACCTGGCTATCTCCAGGTCGGAATAACGGATGCGGCAAGCAGCGCGCCCATCGCGAGATTAAGCATGCGCCAGTGGCGCGGCGTTCTCAGGAGCCGCGCGAGCAGCACGCCGAGCGCGCACCACAGCGCGAGCGACGCGCACGCGGCCACGCCAAACGCAGCACCGAGCAACATCGCGAAATGATTCGGATTGCCACCGAGCAGCGCGAACGACGCCGCGGCCCCGACCGTCATCGCCCAGCCCTTCGGGTTGAGCCAGAGCAGCAGGAAACCGTTGACGAGCGTAACCGGGCGCGCAAGGCCGTCTCCCGCGTTTGGCGGCCCGCTGCGCGCGATGCGCGACGCGAGCCACAGCAGATACGCGGAACCGAGTACCTTCACGGCTGCTTGCAGCGACGGCACGGCTAGCAGCAGGCCACCAAGCCCGAGCGCGGCGACCGCGGCGAGCGAGGCAAGCCCGATCGCGATTCCGAGCATCAGCGGAATCGACGGTACGAAGCCGAAGCGCGCGCCGGAGGCTGTGGCGAGCGTGGTCGCGCCTCCGGGCGTGACGGTCGCGACGGCGGCGAATAGCAGAAGTGGCAGGATCGAGGTCATCGGCTCACATTGGAGTGCGTAAGGTCTTCACTGTACGGAGCGCCAATGCATCGCGAAAGGTAATAATATTGATGCGATCCATTACGTTTCATAATGCGTAGATGAGCCGGAACTTCGACCTCGATCTGATCCGCACCTTCGTTGCCGTCGCCGATAGCGGCAGCATGACGGTCGCTGCAAATCTGCTGCACATGACGCAAGGCGCCGTGAGCCAGCAGGTGAAGCGCCTCGAAGAGGTGCTGGATTGCCCGTTATTTGTTCGCAAGACGCGCCGACTGGAGCTGTCGCGCCAGGGCGAGCAGTTTCTCGTGAATGCGCGCAAGCTGCTGCAGCTGAACGACGAGACATGGGCCGACATGACCGGCCAGTCGCTACGCGGCGCGCTGCGTGTGGGCGTGCCTTACGATCTCGTGACGCCGCTCGCACCCGCGATGAAGGCCTTCGCCGAAACCCATCCGCACGTCGACATTTCGTTGGTGTGCGCGGCATCGCCAGAGCTGGGCAAAGCGGTCGATAGCGGTCAGGTTGACGTGTCGCTGATCGAATACGTCGCGAGCGAAGCCGAAGGTGACGTGATCCGCATCGAGCCGTTGGTGTGGGTCCAGGGGCGCGGCAGTGATGCGTGGCGGAAGCGGCCGTTGCCGCTGTCGATGGTGGACGAACGTTGCGCATTCCGTCCGGTGGTGCTCGGCGCACTCGCGGACGAAGGCATTGCATGGCGCACGGTGTTCGAGAGCAGCAATATCGAGGCGACCGCTGCAACGGTACGCGCGGGCCTCGCGATTACCGCGTGGCTCGTCTCCACGGTGCCGGCCGATCTTGAATCGCTCGCACCTGAAGCGACCGGCTTACCTGCCCTGCCTTCGTTCGCGATCTGCCTGCGATTGCCCGCGACGGTTCAGCCAGCGGCGCGGGAATTCGCACGCCTCGTCGTTGAATCGATGTCGAACGCCGCAGGTACGACACGCGTTCGGGTAGTGAAAACTGCGTGACGTATTGCCGGATGCGACCCGCAATCGCGAGAGCCAAGCGGGTGCAAGCCTTCCCGGCGGAACGGGTCAAACCTCAAATACCTGGACGAGCATGCCAAGGTCGAGTGTCACTTGAATGTCGTCGAGCTTAACTGCGGTGAGTCCGGCCGGTGCATCGATCATCTCAACCGCTTGCTTGGGAATTCCAATACGCTGGCATTGCGGAAATAGTTGCAGTGGTGAGTATCAGGGCTCTTGCCGAGGTTACAGAAATTGTCGACAACAATTTGCCTGGTACCCAGTGAACTCATCGAAACGCAATCCACAGCGAGATCATTTGCCCTGTCGAAGACGAGGCAAAAAAATCCAGCGCCGCGCGAAGTCGCTCAGGTGACGCCAGACTCGTGGATTGACATGCGAACCTTGCATGTCACACACTGCGGCGTCGCGCACGCATCCATTCATAAAAATGATCGAAGTCAGACGAGCTCGCTTCCCTGAAGATCGCGATGCAGTGGTCGCCATCTTCCGCGAATACATTGGCAGCGCCACGGTTAGTCTGGAGTTTCAGGACTACGAGTCCGAGCTCGCGAGTCTGCCCGGGAAATACGCGGCGCCGGGCGGATGCGTGTTACTCGCGTGGGACGATGATCACGTGATCGGCTGCGCCGGCTTTCGCCAGGTCGATGATCGGACGTGCGAGATGAAACGCGTCTACGTGCGCGCTGTCACGCGTGGGCAAAACATCGGGCGCCAGCTTGTCGATCGGGTCATGAGCGAGGCGCGGGCTGCCGGTTATGCGCGTATGTGCCTCGATGTGCTTCCTGAGTTTGTCGCTGCGCGCAGACTCTATGAATCGCTTGGGTTTACGCCGGCGCCGCCTGTCACGTTTAATCCGATTCCTGGCACCGCGTTTCTTGGCATCGATCTGTGAGGTCGTCGAGGTACAGGCTTTTAAAATGGACACGCTTCATCCCCATCGGCCGGATGATGGCCACACTTTCTACACGTGCGATCAAGGCAGTCTCGCGCGAACAGCGACGATATCATGTTGTCGGCCACGCATGCTTCACACTCGAACCAGCTGGTGTGAATGACCGAGCGGCACGCGTCGCAAGTTAGTTGATGCACTTCGTTTTCCAGCAAAACTTCCCACTCGTCCTCGGCGAATTCCACGCCGCAAGCCGGACATATAGCGTCGCGACATTCACTCATCGTTCTGATCCAGCAGCATCTGTGAACAAGGCGGCATAAGACTGTAACTCGCGGCGTTCCCGCGCTTGCGCCCTTTCGGCCTGACTCTTTTCTGATGGATGGATGCGGCTCGTCCGCCTTTCCAACCCGCTTGATACAAGCGGGGTTAATCCTAATCTTTGTTACGCACGGGCATCGGTCGTTTGTGCGATTGATTTTAGACACGTAGCAGAGGTAAGCGCGCCGAGGGACACGCCGAGATGGCGAGCAACGCACGCCAGGCGGCCATTGCAGCCGACTGGGAGAATCACTGGTGCAGGGGCAACGTCGAGTCACGCGAGGCCATAACGAAGGGATGCGGTGTGGGATTTGTGACCAGCGCGATTCAAACCTCCATCCATAACACCGTCGACTGGCCGCAAGCGACCTTGCCCGCCGAAGATTGCAAGATGTACGCCGATGAAGGCGGCCCGTAGCCGACGCAGTCGCTTACGCATCGGCCTGGTCGCCATCGTCGCATGATTGCGGGTGGCCGCGATGCGTGCCGAGTGACGCGCCGCTATCGCTACAATGCTGCGGATGAATGCTCCTTCAACTGCATCAACTGCGATGCCATGCTGACCTCCTGGTTCTGGAGTAACGAAGACGCAATCCGCAGTCGATGTGTCAGCGACGTCGTACTGTCAGGCACGGTCGACGTGCCTGTGCCCTCTGCCCGCCTCGTTGCAGATTGGCAACGGGAGACGTCGTCGCGCATGGTGCTGGAACCCGGCGATGTCGAAGCGATGCCTTTGGCGCGAGCGCAGGCGCGCTGGCCGGATTACAGGCGTTGTGTGCAGGCGGCGTCCGATTGGACCTGCGCGCTCGGCCTGCCCGCGGTGCTCGCGTCAAGCGATATCGCGCTAATGGCATGTCGTGGCGCGCGATACCACCACGATGCCGTGCAATATGGCGACGCGGCTTTCTGCAATCTGTTCCTGAGCGAAGACAAGGGGCTGGACCTGCATTTTCCCGCGTTGGGGCATCGCATTCCACTGAAGCGCGGCACAGCCGTGATATTCGATACCGGCCAACCGCATGGCGTTATCCGGCGCGACAGCAGCGTCTTTAATGCAGCCGACTTCGCGTCGGACCAGGATTGCATCCAGATATTCCTGAGCTGGGAGCTTCCGCTCGAAAATGAGCACGTGCGGCGCGCCCTGAAAGTTGACTTTGACGTCGCCCCGTCGACTTCACTGCAACCGGATGAACCGCAACTCCGGCTAAACGGCGAACCGGCCGTAGTGTGTCCCGAGTCCGGCGCTTGGCGCCGCGTGGAATAATCGTCGGAATCACGCGCCGGTTTCCGGACCAGCCAACGAGGAGACGAATGATGATGATCGACCTTGCCCACTTCACCCCCGGCCTATCGCTAGCGGGCGGATTGCTGATCGGCCTCGCAGCGGCCGTTTTGATCCTGTTCGATGGACGCATCGCGGGTATCAGCGGAATCTTTGGCGGCCTGCTGACCTGGCCGCGCCACGACATAATCTGGCGTCTCGCGTTTGTGGTGGGTCTGGTGGCCGCGCCCGTTATCGCAAGCCTCGTCGGCAAACCCGTTCAGATCGAGATCGGGTCCGCATGGGCCAAGGTGCTGGTCGCCGGCTTTCTGGTAGGCATCGGCACACGCTACGCCAGCGGCTGCACCAGCGGTCATGGTGTATGTGGTCTGTCGCGGGGCTCCGTCCGATCCGTCGCCGCCACCGTTACATTCATGGCAGTGGGGTTCCTGACCGTTTTTGTGCAACGTCATCTGCTCGGAGGCTGATATGACGGCGTTGATCGCTCCACTAGCCGCGCTTTTTTCCGGTCTGCTTTTCGGCATCGGCCTGATGGTGTCCGGCATGGCGAATCCGGCAAAGGTACTAGGCTTCCTCGATATCGCCGGCCGGTGGGACCCATCGCTGGCTTTCGTGATGGTCGGCGCCATTGCGGTCGGTTCACTGGCCTTTTTTGTCGCCAGACGCCGCGATCGTTCGTACCTCGGTTTGCCGATGCAGCTTCCTGCCAGTACAACCATCACGCCAAAGCTGATTCTCGGTAGTGCCGTGTTCGGAATCGGCTGGGGGCTCGCCGGTTTTTGCCCGGGTCCAGCACTGGTCGCGCTCGGCGCCGGCTATCCGATGGGCATCGGCTTCGTCGTTGCGATGGCGGCGGGCATGGGTGTCTTCGAGGTCGTCGAACGGGCAACGGCATCCCGGCAGCGCGCGTAGTCCATCAATACTCGTCGCGTTCCGGCAAGACCTGAACCGTGACCCTTCTGTTTTTCCAGAACAGATTGTGCACACGCGGTTGCAGGTTACGCAGCGCGTACCCGTGCACCGTATCGAACCCCAGCAGCGCCGCAGGGCTCGCGCCGGTTCCGTCGATCCGCTGGATCCAGTCGAACGAAGGAAACCCGTATCCGCATAAAAACTTCCTGATTTCGTCGTCGGAGACTTCCTTCTGGATATTGGACACCCATAGTTCACCCATGTCGGCCTCCTTGCTGACGATAGCCCCTGCCATCGGACGGACCTCATTTATTGTAGGACGCCGTTTCACCGACAGCGCCCCGTAGCCGATTTTCAGGCTCCATGCAGCAAGTCGCGCGACCGGGATACGCATGCGCTGATCTTCGGAAATCAGGCTACCCGGCACCTGTCCGAAATTCGGATGACGTGCGCCTGAGTGAATGTATTGCCACCGGTAAGCCTCGAGGATGTAACCGCTTCAGTTCGCGAGGCGCGGTGCTTCCTGAAGGAGCCCCCGTGGACGCGCTCATCGGTTCCGGCGTCCCGCGCAAAATATCTGGACGCCAGATCATTCCTCCATTGAGCTTGCCTGCCGATACTACGGCTCAAACAAGTCTGCACCACCGACACGCGGCGTCACCGCGCATTCGCGTAGCGCTGCTCTTTTAAGGAGTTGTGTATGTCTACTGCTGCTTCCACGACCGTACCCGTTGCAGACTTGACCGCGGTGAAGGCCCGCCAACAGGCCGCCTGGTCGACAGGCAACTATGCGGTGATCGGCACCACGCTGCAGATCGTCGGCGAAAACCTCTGCGAAGCGCTCGATGTGCGCGCCGGCAGTCGCGTGCTTGATGTCGCAGCAGGCAACGGCAACGCGACGCTTGCGGCCGCGCGCCGCTGCTGCGACGTCATGTCGACCGACTATGTCGCGGCACTGCTCGATGCGGGCCGCGCACGCGCGCAAGCCGAAGGACTCACGGTGCAATTCGAAGTAGCGGACGCCGAAGCGCTGCCTTACGCGAATGCCACTTTCGATGTCGTGATGTCGACTTTCGGCGTGATGTTCACACCTGACCAGGAAAAAGCCGCGGCTGAACTCGCGCGTGTCTGCAAGTCAGGCGGACGCATTGGCCTCGCCAGCTGGACGCCGGAGAGTTTCATCGGCCAGGTCTTCAAGACGATCGGCAAGTACCTTCCGCCGCCTGCCGGCGTCAGGTCGCCCGCACTCTGGGGCACGACGGCGCGCCTCGAAGAACTGTTCGGTGACAGTGCGCGGAAAATCACGTCGGTCAACCGCGATTTCACATTCCGCTATCGTTCGCCCGCTCATTTCATCGACGTGTTCCGCACGTTCTACGGGCCGATGAACAAGGCGTTTGCCGCGCTGGAAGGTGAACGGCAGGCCGCGTTCGTGGCCGAGCTGATGACGCTGGTCACGAGCCGGAACCGGTCAAACGATGGAACACTGGTGTTGCCGAGCGACTATCTGGAAGTTGTTGTCGAACGCCGGTGACGTTTCAGGAAGGCAGTGTGATTGCACGATGAATCGCCTATCCACTGCCGCCGCTGTTCTACCAAGGTCATTTCCCGGTCGCCTGCATGCGGCGCGCGACGCTGCGGCTCAGGATTCGACCGCATGCGCGCGGGTATCGGAGCGAGCATCCGATGCCGGTCGAGCCCAAACCGGCGCGCATTGCCGGCGACGGGACCCGTCTTGTTTGACGTGCCCGCTTGCGCAAAGCTCCGATTCGGCCGGGTTTGGCCTGGAACGGACGCGAACCACGCATCGCTGACCGCAGACGCGCGCGCGAGCGCGAACAGCACCGGCAACTGGCGGGCGCTGTGGCATTGCATGATCTGGCTTTGCGACGACAGGTGACCTTCTTGCCGCGTAGGCGGTTTTGATCCTTATTCGTATGAACGGACAAGCCGGTCTCGCAAGGGCCGAGCGCGCGCGTGCGACGCAAAGCTCACGTCAGCAAGGATTGGGCACATGCCCTATCATTAGCGCCGCGCCTGTCACCTTCATGCGATCGTCGCACCCCAAGCGTGCCGCGCCGCTGATTCACCTGCCTTTCACATGTCCTCGCTTCCTTCACGCTCCAGGCAGATGTCGATTCTGCTGACCGTCTCGTGTGGTTTCATCATGGCCATGCTTGACGTGACTGTCGTCAACGTCGCGCTCTCCGATATTCAACGTGACTTCTCGGTGAAGCTGGCCGCCCTCGTCTGGGTGGTGGACAGCTATACGCTGACCTTCGCCGCGCTGCTGCTGCTCGGCGGCGCCCTGGCCGACCGGCTCGGCGCGCGACGCGTCTATATGCTCGGCCTCGCGCTTTTTATCTGCGCGTCCGCGCTGTGCGGCGCGGCCGGATCGGTCGCGATGCTGATCGGCGCGCGCCTTGCGCAAGGGTTTGCGGCGGCGCTCTTCGTGCCCAGTTCGCTGAGCCTCCTGACCGAGTCGTTCGAGGACCGCCACGTGCGCGCGAAGATAGTCGGCATATGGAGCGCGATTGTCAGTGTCGCGTTCGCATCAGGGCCGCTCGTCGGTGGCGTGCTCGTGCACCGCTTCGGCTGGCGCAGCATTTTCTATCTGAACCTGCCGGTCGGACTGATCGGCATCGCGCTGGCCTTTGCGTTCTTGCGCCCGTCGCGCCGCAAATCGCACGCGCTCGACATCCCTAGCCATGCACTCGTGATGATCGCGCTTGCCGCACTGAGCTTCGTGCTGATCGAAGGGCCTGGTTTCGGCTGGTCGAGCCCTGCGATCATCGGCGCCGCGGTGCTCGTGCCGCTGACGCTGCTCGTCGCCATCATCCGTGAACGACGCACGTCGACGCCGGTCATTCCGGCTGGCCTCGCTCGCAATGCGACGTTCTGGGCGCTCAACGGAATTGGTGCGTGCATGAACGTGGTGGTGTTCGGCGAGATCTTTGTGTTGAGCCTGTTCATACAGAAAGTCGACGGCGCAACCGCGCTCGGCGCCGGCGTCCGGATGCTTCCGGTGATGGTGGTGTTTGCCGTCGCCAATTTCTGTTCCGGGCATCTGTCCGCCCGTGTCGGCGGCCGCAGGCTGCTGCTCGGCGGTATCGGACTCGCTGCCGTCGCATCGCTTGCCGTCGTCGTGCTTGGCACCGGGCTCCCATTTGGCTGGCTGATCGTGCCGATCGCACTGGTGAACGTCGGGGTCGGTTTCGCGGTGCCGGCGATGACAGCCGCTGTGATGCACGAGGCCGGTCAGCGCAATGCGAATATCGGCGCGGCGGTGCTGAACGCGAACCGGCAGATCGGCGCGCTTGCCGGTGTCGCCGGGCTCGGCATCGTCCAGCATCTGACAGGCGACTGGGCGCAGTCGCTGCGCATTGGCTTCGCAATCTTCGTGGTGTGCCTCGCGATCGCTCTCATGCTCGCATGGTGGCGCGTGCATGCCGCGCCGAAAGAGCTGGAACCGGTCGAAGTATCGACCGCACACTGAAGACGGCGCCAACCGGTTCACGGCGCGCGACGCGCGCGCCCGGCGGAATGCTAACGGGCCATCCGGAACATCGAGACCGCGCGATTCAGATCGCTCGCCTGTGACTCGAGCGAACTGGCGGCCGCGGCAGCCTGTTCGACCAGCGCGGCATTCTGCTGCGTGGTTTCGTCCATTTGCGAAACCGCCTGGTTCACCTGGCCGATCCCCTTGGTCTGCTCGTCCGATGCGGCCGTGATCTCCGCCATGATGTCGGTTACACGCCGGATCTCGTGCGTGATTTCACCCATCTTCGCGCCGGCCTCGCGCACGTAACCTGCGCCGGCCTGCACCCGTTCGACCGAATCGTTGATCAGTTCCTTGATCTCCTTGGACGCGGCCGACGAGCGCTGTGCGAGCGAACGCACCTCCGACGCCACCACCGCGAAGCCCCGGCCCTGTTCGCCGGCCCGCGCGGCTTCAACGGCCGCGTTCAAAGCAAGGATATTGGTCTGGAACGCGATTCCCTCGATGATGCCGACGATGTCTCCAATCTTGTCGGAACTGTCATTGATGCCCTTCATGGTTTCGACGACCCGCGACACCGCCTCCCCACCCTGTTCCGCGACAGCCACCGCCTGAGCGGCGAGCTGGTTTGCCTGGCGCGCGTTGTCGGCGTTCTGCGTGACGGTGGACGTCAGTTGCTCCATGCTGGCCGCCGTTTGTTGCAGCGAAGCGGCCTGCTGTTCGGTACGCTGCGACAGGTCCTGGTTGCCCGCCGCAATCTGTTGAGTCGCGGTAGCGATCGAGTGAGCCGATACCCTGATCGTACCGATCGTTTGCGTCAGTTGCGCTTGCATACGTTTGATTGAAAACAGCAGGCTCGATTTGTCGTCGGGTGCTGTCTGCACCACCGCACTCAGATCGTTGTCGGCGATCCGGTTGGCAATCTCGGCCGCGTACGCGGGCTCGCCGCCGAGCGAGCGCAGGATGCCGCGATTAAGCAGCACCACGATGCATGACAGCGCGCCGGCCAGCACCAGCAGGATTGCGAGGCTCTGGAAAAGCGATGAACGGAACGCTGCATCGATGTCGTCGACATAGAGACCCGTGGTGACAATCCAGTCCCATGGCTGGTAGGTCGCCGCATAAATGATCTTTGGCGACGCCTCGGATGCACCCGGTTTCGGGAACGCAAACCCGACAAATCCACTTCCGTCGCGCTTGATCGCGGAGACGATATCCCGGTAGAAGTACACACCGTCGTGATCCTTGACGTCACCGACATACTTGCCGATCGACGCGGGCTGGATCGGATGCATCAGGATGGTCGGCTTCGAGTCGAGGATCACGAAATAGCCTTCGTCGCCGTAGCGCATGTTGCGGATGCTATCCATCGCATGCCGCTGGGCTTCTGCCGCGGGTAGAGTGCCGGCGTTGGCCTGGTCGCCAAACGTCTTGACGACACTCAGCGCGATCTCCGATGCGTGCCTCAACTCGGCCTTTCGTTCAGCTAGCCGAATGTCACGCGTATCGTAAGCGTTGTAAACCGATATGCCGGCCAGACACAACACGCCCAAAATCAGTGGCAACCAAAGCTTTTGAGCAAAGGACAGCTTCATACTTCAGAACCCCATTTGAGTAGACGGCACGGCTCTTCGGTTCTTCCGAACACGTTTCAGGAGCCACGGTGTGTGCGGGGTAAACGGCCTCTTGCGGGAAATCTGAAGGGCGTTTTTTGTCTCTTATCTATTGACGACGGCACATGCAATGCCAGGCATGCAACGCGCTTTTGTTCGCTCTAGAATGGCGCATTCTTTTCGCAGTACCACTCGAATGCGACCTTCCTTCATGAACATTTTCGCGGCATTTCGAAATACCTCTATTTACATTCTGTTTTCCTTGCTTCCCGCCTTCTGTTTCGCACAGGACTACCCCGCTCCTCACGAAGGCGACTGGACGGCGCCGAGCTTCACGTTTCACACAGGCGAAACGTTGAACAACCTGCGCCTGCACTATGTGACGATCGGCGACCCGACGAAGCCCGCGGTACTGATCCTTCACGGCACGAATTCCACCGGCGCGAGCATGCTGACGCCGCGCTTCGCCGGCAAGCTGTTCGGACCCGGCCAACCGCTCGATGCGACGAAGTACTTTATCGTCCTGCCCGACGGCATCGGTATCGGCAAATCAGCGAAGCCTTCGGACGGCTTACGCGCGCGGTTTCCTCAGTACGACTACAACGATCTCGTGCTGTCGCAATACAGGCTGCTCACCGAAGGACTTGGCATCAAACACCTGCGCCTCGTGCTCGGCTATTCGATGGGCGGGATGCAGACCTGGCTGTGGGGCGAACAGTATCCGGACATGATGGATGCGCTGGTGCCGATGGCGTCGCAGCCAACGGAAATGTCCGCGCGTAACTGGATGATGCGCCGCATGCTGGTCGAATCGATCCAGCAGGACCCGGCCTACGATCACGGCAACTACACGGTGCAGCCGCCATCGCTGCGTCTGGCCAGCACGATGTTCGCGATTGCGACGAGCGGCGGCACGCTCGCGTATCAGGCGTTGGCGCCGACGCGTGCGCAAGCGGACAAACTGGTCGACACGATGCTCGCGGCGCCGCAGACCGACGCCAACGACTTTGTTTACCAGTGGGCCTCGTCGGGCGACTACAACGCGGCGCCCGGATTGAGCCGCATCAAGGCGCCGCTGCTCGCGATCAACTCCGCGGACGATGAACGCAATCCGCCGGAAACCGGCACGATGCAGGCGTCGCTCAAGCAGCTGCAACACGCAAGTTTGTTGCTGGTGCCGGCGAGCGCCGAGACCCGCGGACACGGCACGCTCGCCGACGCAACGACTTACGTGCAACGGCTCGGTGATTTCATGCGCGAGACCGCGCCGCAATAAGGCTGTTAGCGGCGCGGCAGATTACCGCTATTGAGGCGCGGCCGGTGACTTCGTGCTGGGGGTCGCCAACGTGTTGTTGGTCGCCGGCGCGGGAGTGTTTGCCGCGCCGCTGTTCGCGGCAGGCAGTCCGGAGTTCGGCTTCCGGGCGGTGCCGCTGTCCGAGTCATTCGAACCCGGCGTACCGTAGCTATTTCTTACGCCATTCACCTGGTTGGCCGGGCTGGCGGTACTGCCACCGCTCGACGAACCGCCCCCCTCGCCTCCGCCGCCGCTGTTCTGCGCGAAAGCGCCGCCCGATACCGCGAGTGCGATAGCCGCGATCAATGCGCTGGTTGCCTTGTTCATGAGTCATCCTCCGTAGTTGAAATGGGATATCGACGCAAGCGAGTGCCGCCTGCTTAGTCATGAAGTCGAGCAAACGCCGTGCCGCGGACGCATCAGATGTGGATTCCGCCAGCCACTTCGATACGTTGCGCATTGACCCAGCCGAAGTCGTCCGAAAGCAGCGCGGCGATCACGGGACCGACATCTTGAGGAAGGCCGGCGCGGCCTAGCGCGGTGTGATCGGCGACCGCTTTGTTAACCTGCGGATTGTCGCGGACCATACCACCGCTGAAATCGGTCGCAATTGCACCGGGCGCGACGACATTGACTGCGATGCGCCGCGGTCCTAATTCAAGCGCCATATAACGCGTCAGCGCTTCGACGGCGGCCTTTATCGGGCCATACACCGCGCGGTTAGGGAACGCAAATCGCGCAAGCCCGGACGACAGGTTCACAATCCGTCCGCCATCCCGCATTAGCGGAAGCAGCTTCTGCGACAGCAGAAAGACCGCCTTGAAATGCACGGCGAACTGAGTGTCGAGTTCGTCCTCCGAACCTTCGATGAAGCTTGCGGCAGACGAAATGCCCGCGTTATTGACCAGAAAATCGAAACGATCGGCGTCCATCGTGTCGAGCGCTTCCCGCACGCGCGCGACGAAACTGTCAAACGAACCGGTCACGCTCGTGTCGAGTTGAAGCGCAATCGCGGGCGCGCCCGCGTCGGTTGTTAGCGCAACGACCGCATCCGCTTCTGCACGATTCGACCGATAAGTGAAGATCGTGCGCACGCCTCGCGCCGCGAGACGGAGTACGGTATCGCGGCCAATACCGCGGCTTGCGCCCGTGATAATCGCTACCTTGCTGGCAACGTGCCGGGTGGTTCGTGACATGTGTTTTCTCTCACAACATAAGGTGTGCACCGATTGTATGAATGTGAGGGCGCCCTGTTGAATGCCGGAACCCACCTGTTTTTTGCCTGATTGTGCTTCGCCGGAGTATGCTCGGCCGAGCTCATCTGAAAGCCTGCCAACCCCATGTCCGATCTATTGGCCAAAGCGATGCTGCGATATACGTTGCGTCAGCCGGGCACGAGCCCGTATTCGACGCCCATCGACGGCGTCTACATCCTGCGCTCCGACAATCCGAAGCCGCCGTCCTATCGGCTCGCGAGCCCGGCGCTGTGCATCGTCGCGCAAGGGGCAAAGTGGGCGACGTTCGGTGGCAGTCGACTCGAATACAGCGCGGGTCAGGCGCTTGTGGTTGGCGTGACGGCGCCTTCGCTCGGACGCGTGTTCGAAGCGCGGCCTGACAAGCCATGCCTCGTACTGATTGTCGAACTCGATCTGGGCGTGATGCGTGGCGTCGTCGAACAGATGACCAATCCGCCCAAAGCGGCTGTCGAGCAGAGTCGCGGTGTTTTCGTCACCGATTTTGATGGACCGCTGGCCGACTGCGCGCTGCGCATCGTCCGCTTGCTCGACACACCGGACGCGATCCCGACCATCGCGCCGCTGGTGATCCGCGAGATCTGCTACTGGCTTCTCGCTGGGCCACATGGCGGCGACATGGCGCGATTCGCGCTTGCGGATGGTCCGACCCAGCGGGTGATGCAGGCAATCCAGGCGCTGCGGCAACGCTATGCCGCGCCGGTCCATGTCGACGAGCTCGCTTCGGTCGCGCAGCTCAGCCGCTCGGCGTTTCACCGCCAGTTCAAGGCACTGACTTCGCTGACACCGGTTCAGTATCAGAAGCAATTGCGTCTGCTCGAGGCTCGCCGGTTGATGTTGTCGCAGTCGATGGGCGTCGAAGCGGCCGCATTTGCAGTCGGCTATGAAAGCGCATCGCAATTCAGCCGTGAATATGCGCGCATGTTCGGTGCGCCACCGAAGCGGCATACGAAACATATGAAGGCGATGCTCGAGGCGTAAATGACCGATTCTTCCGATATCCGTTTTCTCCTTGCGATCCAGCAGAACGGCAGCCTGATTGCCGCAGCGCGCAAGCTGGGCCTCACGCCGTCCGCGGTATCGCAGCGCCTGCAGCAACTTGAAAAGAAACTCGGCACGAGGTTGGTCGACAGAACTGCACGCAAGCTGATCTTTACGGAGGAAGGCACGCTGTTGTGCCAGCGTGGATCGGAACTGATTGAGCAATTCGATACGCTGATGGAAGATCTGCGCGTTCGCCACGCAGGACTGGTCGGCACATTGAAGGTGAACGCACCGCTGGGTTTCGGTCGCCGGCATCTCGCGCCGGTCATCGCCGATTTTCAGCAACAGAATCCGGACGTCGATGTCGCGTTGACGCTATCGGACCAGCCGCTCACGGAAGCCGCCGACCGTTTCGATGTGGTCGTGCATATCGGCGAATTGCGGGCATCGAATCTTGTCGGGCATGCGATTGCGCCCAACGCGAGATGGGTCTGTGCGTCGCCCGCGTTCGTCAAACGATTTGGTCAACCGGAGGCGCCTGATGATCTCACGCGTTTGCCGTGCATCGTTCTGCGCGAAAACAACGAAGACGTGTCGTTGTGGCATTTCAGCCGCGGCAAAACCAGTCGCAGCGTCAGGGTCGCGTCGAAACTCAGCTGTAACGATGGAGATGTGATTCACCGCTGGGCTTGCGAGGGGCGCGGCATCATTCTGCGTTCCGAATGGGACGTTGCGGACGCTATCCGGCAAGGGACGCTGGTGAGACTGCTGCCCGCATGGAGGGCGCCCGACGCGAACGTGATTGCACTGACGCATAACCGGTCCGGCTTGCCGAGACGAACACGGGATTTCATGCAGTACCTGCAAGCGCGCTTCCGGCCATTGCCGCCGTGGCGGACGTGACGTGCGTTGGGCAGCAGGTTCAATCTATCTGAATGATAGAGTTAATTTGCCTTAACGCACGAGCGCGTATCGAAACCTATAATCGGATTCATCTCTGGATTCCGATTACCAAGGTCTATGCACTCCGAACACGCTTCGCCCGTTGCCCGCTATCCGAAAGCCGTGCTGTTCGACCTTCTGACCGCATTGCTCGACTCGTGGACACTGTGGAATCGCTCCGCGGGTTCTGAACAGGCGGGGCGAGCCTGGCGTGCGGAGTATCTGCGGCTCACCTATGGCTGCGGTGAGTACGTCGAATACGAAACGCTCGTCAAACAGGCCGCGAAACAGGTTGGACTTCCTGAATCGGCGCCGCAAGTGCTCGAGGACAACTGGCTTGAGCTAGCTCCGTGGAGTGGTTCCGTACAGGCATTGCAGCAGTTGCGGCATCACTGCAAGCTGGCCGTGGTCACCAATTGCTCGAATCGACTCGGTCAACAAGCCGCATCGATTCTGCCCGTTCAGTGGGATGCGATCGTTACCGCGGAAGAAGCCGGTGCCTATAAACCCGATCCGCGCCCCTATCAGCTTGCGCTCGATAAGCTAAACGTTTCGCCGCAGGACGCGGCGTTCGTCGCCGGCTCCAGCTACGACATGTTCGGCACAGCTGCGGTCGGATTGCGCACATATTGGCACAACCGGATCGGCTTGCCGCTCGTCGCCGGTGCACGGACACCGGACTTCGAATCCCCTACTCTCGATTCGCTCGTCTGGTGGGCTAGGCGCTTCGAGTCGACCTCCCAACCATGACACCCGAAAACATCATGACGCTCGATCTAATCGATACCCCTGCGGCCATCATCGATGTCGGCCGGATGAAACAGAACATTGCATCGATGCAGCAGCGAATGAACGCGCTCGGCGTGAAATTCCGGCCGCATGTGAAGACTTCGAAATGCGTCGATGTCGTGCGGGCGCAGATCGAGGCTGGCGCGCAAGGCATTACGGTTTCAACGCTGAAGGAAGCGGAAAGCTTCTTCGCCGCGGGCATGACGGACATTCTCTACGCGGTCAGCATCGTGCCGTCCAGACTTCCCCGAGTGATGGCGCTCAGGAAACACGGATGCGATCTGAAGATCATCGTCGATAACGCGAGCGCCGCGGCGGGAATCGTCGAGTTTTGCCGAACCGCGGATGAACCACTTGAAGTGTGGATCGAAGTGGATACCGATGGGCATCGCTCCGGCATCACGCCGGAAGAACCGGCGCTGCTGGAAGTCGGGCGCATTCTGCATGACGGTGGCGTCAAGGTTGGCGGCGTGCTCACGCATGCGGGCTCGAGCTACGAGTTGAATACGCAGGAAGCGTTAGCGGCGCTCGCCGAGCAGGAACGCGCCGGCTGCGTGCGCGCTGCGCAACGTCTGCGTGACGCAGGTATCCCGTGCGAGGTGGTCAGCGTCGGCTCGACGCCGACTGCGTTAGCAGCGCGCCGCCTCGACGGCGTGACCGAGGTCCGCGCCGGCGTCTACGCATTTTTCGATCTCGTGATGCACAACGTCGGTGTATGCACGATCGACGACATCGCGCTTAGTGTGCTCACCACCGTTATCGGCCATCAACAGGACAAGGGCTGGGTTATCGTCGACGCGGGCTGGATGGCGATGAGCCGCGATCGCGGCACGTCGAAACAGTCGCGCGATTTCGGCTATGGACAGCCGTGCTCGCTCGATGGCACGCCGCTCGACGGCTATTTGCTGATTGGCGCGAACCAGGAACACGGGATTCTGGCTTCGGTCGATGCCGGCCGCGCGTCCGGCGACGACGACGTCAAAGCGCGCTTTCCTGTCGGCACGCGACTGCGCATCCTGCCGAATCACGCTTGCGCGACAGGCGCGCAGTTTCCCGAATACCAGGCGCTGGAATCGACTGGGGCACTTAACGTATGGAGCCGCTTTCATGGCTGGTGAAAATCATTCGCTGGAACCTCATCATCCGTCGACGCCGGGTCTGGCGACGCCAGGCGGCCACTATAGCCATGTGACGGTGGCGAACGGGTTTGTTTTTGTTTCAGGTCAGTTGCCCATTACGGCCGCGGGAACCAGGCTGACTGATCGTCCCTTTGCCGAGCAGGCTCAGCAGGTGCTAGACAACGTCGAACATGCGCTGCTTTCCGCAGGCAGCGGGATCGATCGGCTGGTGCAGGTGCGCGTGTATGTCGACGACATCGTGAACTGGCCGGAATTCAACAGCCTCTATTCACGTTGGGCCGGTAGTGCTTGTCCTTCGAGGGCCGTGGTTCCTACGGGGCCGCTGCATTTCGGTCTGAAGGTCGAGGTAGAGGTTGTGGCGGTGCTGTAGATCCCCGCACCCGAACAGCTTGAGGTGTGAGTCAGCTGAAGCCTGGTTTGAAGTTGGCCCACCTCGATGGAACCTGTCCGCATTTTTGTGGGTGAGGCGGTTAAAGGAATCGTTAGCCGCGCGCCTGCGTGAATCGATCGCCAAACAGAATAGCAAACTGATTC
>NZ_SORE01000037.1 GCF_004366595.1 Paraburkholderia rhizosphaerae | reverse complement strand
TGCGCATGGCATGGAATAACTGGGGTAAAAAGTAACCGTCTTTAGTTCCCAATGCAGCACAGGCAGCGATCCAGTGTGCTCAAATTAGCGCTTACTTTCATCTCGTCCCGTTGATGACCGGCGTAATGTGTCGCCGGCGATCGCGGTCATTGCCCCGGTACGGGTGTTCGCGCTTAGTCTCGGGTGCACGATTGAGCGCAACATCCGGCCGTTGACGATGGGTGTTGTAATCTCCACCGCGTTTCCCGTTTCGGTCGTGGTCTTGATGTTCTCAGGTAAGTCGCCCGTTCTGCTGATCCTTTTAGCCTGGCGCAGATGCCTGCGGTCGATGGTGGATAGACCTCTTCGCTTTGAAGCCAGACTGGCAAATCGCAAATTTGCCGTGGGGCGTGGAAACCTAAACGATCGAGAATGGATGCACTCGCAACGTTTTGCAAGGTGCCTCCCTGCTACACGCGGCGTGAACTCTAGTGCGATGCCGAAGGCGCATTGGACAAGTGAGCCTCTGTTCCGCCGACGCCTGATCTCAATCATGGCCCTTTTGTTTTTGCGGTCTCAACCCTTCATTGGACCTTACATCCGCCGCGTCAGGTCCAATTGTGCTGCACGGATGCACAGGGAGGGCAAGCTCAAACACAGCGCCGCAAAATACATTGGATCTTGCCGTTATCCGGCCGCCATGTGCCTCGACGATCGAGTGGCAAATCGACAAACCCATGCCTAAACCGCTGGCCTTGGTGGTATAGAACGGATCGAAGATTTGTTCGATCGCGTCTGACGGTAGTCCCGGACCGGAGTCCGCGACGGCGATCAACACGCTCTGCGTCGAATCCAGGCCCGTGCTAATCAGCAAGTCGCGCGGCGCTTTGTCTGTTGCGCTCATCGCCTCGATCGCGTTGATGATCAAATTAAGCATCACCTGCTGCAGTTGCACGCGATCTCCGTAGACTCGAGGCAAGTCCTTGCCCAGCTCCACATGCACCGAGACTCCCTGCTTTGCGGCTTCCGCACGCGTGAGCTCAATGACTTCACGCATCGCGTCGTTGATGTCCACCTCATCCTTGTGCGGCGGTACTTTCGCGATCAGCTCACGAATCCGGCCGATAATATCGCCGGCTCGCATCGCATCATTGACGATGCGATCAAGCGCCTGCCTCACCTGCTGCAAATTGGCCGGTTGCGCATCGAGCCAGCGCAAGGCCGCCGCGGCATTGACCGCCGCCGCGCTAATCGGCTGCTTCACTTCATGCGCAATCGAGGCCGTGAGTTGCCCCATTGTCGCAACGCGGTTCGCGTGTGCCAGCTCCGTTTGCATGTCACGCAGCGCCCCTTCGGCGCGTCTTTGTTCGGAGACGTCCTGCACTGTACCGAACAAGCTTCGGGCAGCGCCCGTCTCATCGCGCTTCAGGTCGCCCCGACTGCTGACAATACGCACTTCGCCGGTGGGCCGAATAACGCGATACTCGATGTCATAGAGGCAGGTGCCATCGATTGCCTTTGCCACCGCATTGATCCACTTTGGCCGATCCTCCGGGTGTATCCGATCCAGGATGGTGGCAGGCGTGAGCGGGTCGGCACCGGGAGTGATCCCGAAGATGCGATAAGTTTCGTCGGACCACGTTACGGTTTTCGTGTCGAGATTGCGTTCCCAGTATCCGACGTGCGCGACGCGCTGAGCGTCTTCCAGCTTGGCCTCGCTGCGGCGCAAACCTTCCAGCGTCTCCTTGAGGCGGACAGTCATCAGCGTGAAGGCCCGCGCGAGCAGCCCGATCTCGTCATTTCGCCGTATCTCCGGGATGTCCCCCCATTCGCCTCGGGCGACCGCTTGCGCGGTCTGCGTCAGAGTGCCAAGGGGCCGCAGAATACGTTTGACCACGAGGGAGCCGACGACGACGAGGAAAACGACGAGAACGGAGCCGATGCCGATAGACAGGGAGGCGGCACGATACACCGGGCCCAGAAAATCTGACGCCGGCAGCGCTGAAACGACGATCCAGTCAACCGGTATTTGAATATGATCGACAGCCGCGTAGACGCGCCCGATTTTCGGCGCGCTGAAGGAAAATATGCGTGGCCCTGGCGCCGATAAATGGGTGAGCTCGGGATGCCGATCGAGAAAGCCGGCTGTTTCACGAACGATCGGATCGGCAGCGTCGGGGGCGCGCACGCGCTTCTGTTTGCCATCCGAGTCAAAGGTGATGGGTGACACGCCTCCCGACGCGCCGACAAGTTGTCCGGAGGCATCGATGATGAAGACCCGCCCGTTTTGACTGACCTCGAGTGTTTGCAGGAATTCTGAAAGCTGAGTTAACAGGACATCCGTCCCACATACGCCGACAAAATTGCCGTCTTTGTCGAAGACAGGGGCTGCCAGTGACATGCCTAGGACAGGCTCGATGGCACCCATATAGACACCGGTCCATTGCCGTTTACGCGTCTCTTTCGCCCGCTGGTACCAGACCTTTCCACGAAAATCGACCGTATCCCCCGATTTACGTAACTTTCCGACCCTACCAGCTGGCAACGCTTCAAATTCCCGTATCACACCGGCCCGGAAGTCATCCGTCATCAGGAAGACGGTACTGTGGTCTGTCAGCGTTCCTGCGGACACCAGCCCGCCGGATTCGTTACCGAAGAACAACCAGTCGCCATCGGCGCCCTTATTCAAGGATGCGTACAGTTCCCTCGCGACGGCTTGCGGGTCGCCGAGCGGCACATTTCGTTGGACAAGCTCATTGCTTAATCGGGTGACAGCTCTTTCGGTGCTGCCGACGAAATGATTGAGTTCACGATGCACGCTCTGCGTCACTTCACGCAGAAGACGCTCGGACATAAGCGAGACAATGACTGTGCCTCCCCATATGCCCAAGCCGGTCAGCACAAGGCTTAAGACAATTGCGACCGCGGCCGCGGAGATAATTAAGCGACGCCGTAACATGAACAATCGTCCTATGGCGGAAGTCCGCCACGCTGGCCGGACGAACTACGGAGCTAATGCTACTACCCGGCATGACGGCACGCCGTAAGCGCCTCACGGACGGCAGGAAGCGCCTCGCCGTCGCCAGGTGTTCGACCCCGCCACCCCTTCCAGACGTTGTCATCGTCCTCCAATTACATCGATCAGATCCCCGGGATTCCCGACACCGACCTCAGAGGCCTGCCGCTTATCGCGATCCGGCATGTCGTGAGTGGACCTCGAAGATTATGTGCGGCGCGGCAACCTGCCACGCCAGCCACCGCAGTAACCGGTTCACGTGTGCGGGAAACCATTCGATCAGTTTCGACACGATCATTGCCGGTCGCACACGCGTCCAGACGACGTACGCTGTCCCGAAGCCGCTACCCGTCGAGCAGGCTGACGCCATCGACTGATGCCGACGCTAAGGTGGCTGACAACAGAGTCGGTTTCCTCTCCATTGCAGCTACCGCTGGCCGCCGCCCCTTACCGCGCGAGCGGTTTACTCCTCTGGCCGAACCCACCAGTCCGGTCACCGCTGACGGTCGTCGATAACACCGCTTCGCTGACTTGCTTTGACCGACTCCGACGTCGCTAGACAGGTCGATCGTGGAAGCGGCAACGAGGCATAGACCCCTGCATTCGATTCCCTCAGCTGCCTGATTAATTTGCCTCAGGAACAACGCCTTCCAAAGTAAATCAACTCCGGATGTTCTCCTCGCAATCTTCCCAGTATCGCAACGGATCACAATGCTGTGGATAGCGTAAGTTAAGCCACGCCGACAGCCTGCTCCAATCTGGATGATTTGTACCGGTCTGAGCGGACCAGATCGATGACCGCTCAAGAATTCGACCGTTGCCACGATCACGGACAAGCAGGCTGCCTAATCCGCTCGAACTGTTCGCCTGTGATTCGACCAGATACCGCGGCAGAATCTTGAGTTCAGCATCTGCAGCCCATCCGTACAACGCGCGGACCACGCCGGACGGATCGCGCAGCTCGATGGGTCCGCTTTCCGGGCGAACGGCTTTCCATCCTTCCGGGAATTCAGTGACAACCTCGTTTTCAGTTTCTCTGATCCACTTCACGCGCCATGCCCGGACCATTGCCTCGCGCATGTGAGACACCGACTCGTAGCCAGCAGGCAACGCGATCGCCTTCGGAAGCGTAATGAGGTTGTCTTTCCAGAGTTTCGTTTCGTCGTCGACGCGCTCGACCACGTCGAACGCTCCTGCTTCGAATGGATTCTCGGGGCGGCGCGATACTTTTACGTTCCCGCCGGGCAACCCCTCGAAGAGGCGCTCAGCATCATGGCGGGTAAGTTTTGTCTTCCCTTTCTTCATCAGTCTTCCTGCAATAAAGTTGTCTCGCTAGCACCTCGGTCCTGGCGACCGAAGCCGGCAGGCCGCTTCCGCCTAACCCTGTTTTAAGGTGTGCAATCGTATTCTGCCCTACCGCTCGCTACCGACCTCGCGAGCGACAATAGCGCCGCCTGTTCCGGATGACCAAGTCGCCCACCTTACCCTACGAACGTGGCGGGGGGACCGGCAGTCGCGACGATCCGGTCGGCGGCACGACGCAGGAATTCAAGACATTCGGCGGCAGGCAACGGCCGACTCAACAGGAAGCCCTGCATCTGATCGCAGCAAAGGCCGCTGAGCGTGCGGACTTGCGACTCCGACTCGACGCCCTCCGCGACGACATCGATCTGCAACGCGCGCGCGAGTGTCACAATAGCGGAGAGTAATGCGCTGCTGCGCTGGCCGCCAGTATCGAGATCACGCGTAAATGCCCCGTCAATCTTGATCTGGTCGAACCTGAAGCGCTGCAGATAACCGAGACTCGAATATCCGGTGCCAAAGTCGTCCATGGCGATGGTATAACCGCGCGACTGCAGGGCTTCGATCGTACTGCTCGTCCTCTCGATGCTCTGCATTGCGGTCGTCTCCGTGATTTCGAACATCAAGCGGCTCGGATCGACACCGGCTGCGCCGATCAGCGCGTCGATCCGGGCTATCAGGTCTGGTACGTTGAACTGGACCGGAGAAAGATTCACCGCGACAGAAATCGCAGGGAGCCCGTGCGTGTCCCATATAGCGATGTTGCGACAGACCTCGCGAAGCACCCAATCGCCGATCTCAACGATGAGGCCCGCGCGTTCCGCAATAGGGATGAATTCGAGCGGCGGGATCTCTCCGAGATCCGGATGATGCCAGCGAATCAGCGCCTCGACGCCCGTCACCGATTGCGATACGACACTGAACTTCGGCTGGAACGACACGCTCAGTTCGCCATCGCTCAACGCACGATGCAGATCGCGTTGCAGGGTCAGCGACCTGAGCGCCGTGTGATTCATTTGAGGCTCGAATACACGAAATGTATTGCGCCCGTTCTGCTTCGCGTTGTACATCGCGGCGTCCGCGCTATGCAGAAGTTCGTCGGCATTGCTGCCGTCACGAGGGTAAAACGCGATGCCGATACTCGCACCAACACGTAGCGGCAATTCGTTGACGACGATCTCTTCGCTCAGTCGTCGCAGCACGTCATTGGCGACCGCTTCAGCGGACGATGCCGCGACCCGATCCGCGAGCACGATTACGAATTCATCGCCACCGAGCCGGGCAACCATGTCGGTTGGACGCAAATTCTGGCGCAGACGTTCGGCGCACACTTGCAGCAAGTCGTCGCCCACGCCGTGGCCGAGCGAATCGTTGATCGACTTGAAACCGTCGAGGTCGATGAAAATCACAGCAAACAGCGATTCCGTGCGAGAGCATTCCGCAACCGACTGCGCGATACGCAACGAAAGCTGCTGGCGGTTGGGGAGATTCGTCAATGCGTCATGCGTACCCAGATAATGCAGTTGGCGGTTCGCGCGCTTAAGCGAGATGGATAGACTGCTCGTGTGGAAGCCGAGCAAGGCAAGCGTGCCGACCAGCATGACGAATGATGTCGCCGTGACGACGAGCGCAAGCCAGTTCGCATCAAGCTTATCGCCCGAGAGGCAAATGCTGCCAGCGGCGAAGTTCGCTGCGCTCATGCCCAGATAGTGCATGCCGGTGATCGCGAGCGCCATGATGCAAGCCGCGCCGAGCCGCTTGATGACGAGATTCTCCACATCTGGCATGCGCAGCGTGAAGGCAAGCCAGAGCGCCGCTATCGAGGCGGCGATCGCCACGCCCACCGAGAGCATGACTTTCCAATCTGTGTACTCGATTTCCGGGAACATTTGCATCGCGTGCATGCCGGTGAAGTGCATCGCAGCCACGCCGCCCCCCATGATCGTCCCGGCGACGCAAAGACGCGTGCGCGAAAGCGCGCCTCGGCTCGCGGTAGCAAGCGCGATCAGCGACACACTGATCGCAAGAAAGAGCGATGCTGCGGTGGTGGGGAAATCGTAGCCGACGGCGATCGGGAGCGAGAAAGCGAGCATGCCGATGAAGTGCATCGACCAGATGCCGACGCCCATGGATAGTGCGCCACCGACGAGCCATAGCGGCTTCCGTTTTGTGCTCGCGAGCGCATTCAGGCCACCAGACAGTTCGACGGCCGTGTAAGAGGCAAGGAATGCGACGACTAACGAAAGGCAGACCAGCAGCGGGTTGTAGACACCAGTCATCGGCTATCTCTTGTTTTTTGCATCAGTCTCGTTCGACCGGTTCTTTTTCTGTTGAGCCGGTTTTGGCATGTGCGCCGGGTCAGCGCGAGGGGCAACTTCCCGCTGTTCTATCGACAAAACAATCAAATAACTTTATGCGTCGGCCGGCAGTGGGTCCGTTATGACAAGCGGTTGCGCGCGGCGGCGGCCTCGGACTTCTATAGACCAGCAAGCGGTCGCCTCCGGTGATACCACGAGGCCGGCTGCAGTCCGATGCATCCAGCATCATCAGACTGCTGCCAGGCAGCCGCGTCGTCGAAAGCGATCACTCGTTTCCCGACAGGTCTCGGCACGCGTCCATTGCACAACCAGATATGCGAGCGCCGCTCCCGCGTTCATAGCAACCGCGACGCCGAGTGATTCTGCCATTTCCGCTTCCGTGACTCTCAGGTCCGTGGCTTTTTTGGCATGTTTCGCGATGCAGCTATCGCATCGGTTCGTGACGGCGACCGCGAGGGCGATAAGCTCCCGAGTCTTTGCACCCAGATGTCCCATCTGCGTGCCGGCCTCGTGAAGCATCCGTTTCGCTGATCGTCGGAACCCGCGACGGTGCACGCCGTTACGAGGTCCAGGCAATGCGCACTTGACGACCCGCAGCGGTAGTTCGTGATGAACCGATCAAATGACGGTTTCGTGCGAGAAGCGGACAGCCGGCCTGTTTCGGGACTTGCGTTACTCATCCCCAAAGATCAGGGTTCGCTTCTGCCGCGGCCACCAGCGGGTTTGCCAGTCGGCCTACGTGAACCCGCAGTTGGCTTGCTGGCGGGCTTGCTGCGTGGCTTTTGCACGCTGAATGGGCTACCGCTGGAAAAGCTCGTGCCTTTACCCGCGGCCACAGCGTGTTGCGCCGCAGGCTTGCTTCTATTTTCACCGTCTTGCGAGCGCGGTTTTTTGCTGAGCACCGGCAAGGGGTTCGGCGCAGCGTGCGGCACTTTAGGCTTCTTCGGTTTCTTAGGTTTCTTGATGATCTCGCCCGTCGCGCTAGTTTGCGGCACGCGGTGTTCGGCTTCAAAACCCGGCTGTTCTTCACGGGGCAGCGTTCGCCGGATCAGCGCTTCAATCGCGGCCAGTTGCGGCGCTTCGTCGGCACACACCAGGGACACCGCCACGCCGCTGGCGCCCGCGCGGCCGGTACGGCCAATACGGTGCACATAGTCTTGCGCCACGATCGGCAGATCAACGTTGATCACCAGCGGTAGGTCGTCGATATCCAGCCCACGCGCAGCCACGTCGGTGGCTACCAGCATTTGTACTTCACCCGTCTTGAAGCGCTCCAGCGCACGCAGGCGCGCGGGTTGCGGTTTATCGCCGTGGATGGTGTCGACCGCATAACCCGCTTCATCCAGCATGGCCGCCAGGTAATCTACGCCATTGCGGGTTTTGACAAACACAAGCGCGTGCTCCCAGTTGTTCTCAGCCACAAGATGCATGAAGAGGTCTGGCTTGTTCCTTTTATCCACCGGCACCACCCACTGCTTGATCTTGCTGGCCGTGCCATTGGGCGGGCTGACGCTGATATTGACCGGGGATCGTAAAACACCAGCCGCCATCGCGCGGATATCATCGGTAAACGTCGCGGAGAACAGCAGGGTCTGGCGCCGATCGGGTAAGGCAGCAAAGACGGTGTTGAGTTCGCGCGCAAAGCCCAGATCCAGCATGCGGTCGGCTTCATCCAGCACCAGCGTCTGTACCTGATCAAACTGTACGGCGTTCTGGCGATTGAGATCTAGCAAACGGCCCGGCGTGGCAACGAGCACGTCCACGCCTTTGCGCAACGTCATCATCTGCGGGTTGATACTCACACCGCCGTAGGCGGCAAGAAAGCGCAAGTCGAGGCCTTTGCCATATTTGATAAAGCTTTGCAGCACTTGTTCGGCCAGCTCACGCGTGGGCACCAGTACCAGAACACGCGCGCGGTTGCTGGACACCGCGGGGCCGTGTTGCACAAGCCGTTGCAACAGCGGTAACGCAAAACCTGCCGTTTTGCCTGTGCCGGTCTGTGCGGCCGCCATGACGTCCTTGCCACTCAGCACAGCAGGAATCGCCTTGGCCTGCACTGGTGTAGGCCTCTGGTAATTGAGATCGTGCACATTACGCAGCAAGGGATCGATCAGGCCAAGCGAGGCAAAAGGCATTCGTGTATTCCGGGCTAAAGTCGCAATTCTAGCGGTTACCACGTGAATCGTCGGTTTCCGGGCTACGAGGGATCTATTCCACCCCATTAAACGATAGGCTTTTGGGCGCCCTGCTTCGTCTTCTGGAGACGCTTGGCTCGCCGCTGGAGGCGCGGATTGTCGCGCCCCTCGCCTGTTGACACGGCCAGTGCGCCGCTCGTCACACGGTAAAGCATTCGGTATAGCGCTGCGGATAGGCTGACTTGAAATTGAAGGGGCTGGAAAACGAGGCATCGTGGTTGTGCAGCGGCTGCTGCCGGGCCGGTGGCTTGCGGGAACATCGGAATACGCATCGCGCCGAGTGCGAAAACGGTGTGCTGTCCGTCGACCGGTTGTGAGCGCAACCGTCCACCGATGCGCTCGGACGCCTCGTAAATGTCGAGGTTCGTCACCCCGCAACGGAACAGTTCGTGCGCGGCACCGACCGGCAGCAGGAACACGCAACGTCAGGGACATTGCGAACTCTGGCTGTCGCCCCTGTGCGATATAGTCTGATTTGCGACATTCGTCGCGAGTTTCTGGGTCATCTCGTGTGACGTGGCGCGGCTTGCGTTTCGAAGTCGACCGTGACGGCCTGTTGTCGGCCGTTCAGGACAAACAGGTAATCGGCTGATGAAGCAAAAGCGATTTGCGCGCACGAGCCGCGCTGTGCAGCACCTCTCATGGGCACTGGCATGATGAAGCATTTTGGCCGCATCGCGGCGCTCGTCGGCCTGATCGCGTCGCTGTGGCTCGTTTTGCGCGACAATCCCGCCGCCGTGCTCCACGCGCTGCAAACTGCTGGCGCCGGCTTGTTGCTGGCGGCGCTGGTGCACGTGCTGCCGATGCTCGTCAACGCTATCGATTGGCGCACACTGATCCGCCGCGGGCATCGTCCCTCCATGCTGACGATGCTGCATCTGGTGTGGGTACGCGAATCGGTAAATTGCATGCTGCCGGTCGCGCGCGTCGGCGGCGAGGTGGTCTCATTCCGGATGCTGCGGCTGCGAGGCGTACGGTCGTCGACTGCCGCAGCCAGCCTGATCGTCGATATGCAGTTGACAGTGATCAGCCATTTGCTTTTCACGATGTTCGGGATCGGTTTTCTGCTCACCAATGCGCAATCTGGCGCGGCGCGGTTCGCCGGTCAACTGGCGTGGGGGGTGGCGCTCCTCGCGCCGCTACTGGTGCTGTTCGCTCTGGTTCAGCATGCGAGTCCGTTCGAACGGATCACGCGCGTGCTCAACCGGATAACTAGCGGCAAGCTCGCCGCGCTGATCGGGCGATCGGCGCAAATCGATCAGACGATCAAGCTGATCTGGCGTCGGCGAGGTGTCGTGTTGCGTTACCTGTTCTTCTGGCAGCCGCTTCAATGCGTGCTGACTTCGCTGGAAATCTGGCTCGCGCTCTACTTTCTCGGTGCGCGGGTCAGCCTCGTCGAAGCGGTGGTCATCGAATCGCTGATCCAGGCGGTGAGCAGCGCGGCGTTTTTCGTGCCCGGCGGCCTGGGTGTGCAGGAGGGTGGCTTCATTCTGATTGGCGGCGCCCTTGGCCTCGATCCTTCGACATGTCTCGCGCTCGCGGGCGCGAGACGGATTCGCGACCTGCTGATTTACATTCCTGGACTTCTTGCGTGGCAGCGTGCCGAATCATCGAACTGGCTTGCCACGCGCCCTACGCGTCCAGGCTAAGCCGCACCGATGCGGAACCGGCGGTCGACATGCGGTCACGCCGCCGTTAGCGCTGTGCCTCGGAGCATAGTGGCTCATGCCTTGTGTTCCCTGAGAAATTTGAAGAACTGCGCGCCTTCTTGCAAGCGTCGTTTCATCATCTCCCAGCTGACCAGCATCTCGCGGACGATTTCCCAGATCTTCGTCGGCCTGAAATAGAAGCGTTTGTAGAAATCCTCCACGCCTAGATAGATCTCTTCGCGCGACAGATGCGGGTAGCCGATCGTTGAAAGCTGCGTCCCGTTGGAAGAATTGACAAGGGCGATGACCTTGCTTTCGCTCAGCCAGCCATTCTCGACCGCCTGTTTATGAAGGACCGTGCCCGGATAGGGCGCAGCGAGTGACACCTGGATCGTGTGGGGATTGATCTCTTTTGCAAACTGGATCGTCTTCTTGATCGTTTCGTGGGTCTCGCCGGGAAGCCCGAGAATGAAGGTGCCGTGGATCTTGATGCCGAGCTTGCGGCAATCGTCACTGAACTTGCGCGCCATATCGGTCCGCAACCCCTTTTTGACATTTACCAAAATCTGGTCGTCGCCGGATTCGTAGCCCACGAGCAAGAGCCGCAAGCCGTTATCTTTCATCACCTTGAGGGTCGAATAAGGCACATTCGCTTTCGCGTTGCACGACCACGTCACGCCTAGTTTGCCGAGACCGCGAGCGATCTCTTCGGCTCTCGGTCTCAGGTCGGTAAAGGTATCGTCGTCGAACATGATCTCCTTGATCTCGGGCATGTTGTCCCTGATCCACTTCACCTCTTCAAGAACGTTCTCGACCGAACGCGTGCGATAGCGATGCCCCCCGACCGTATGCGGCCAGAGACAAAACGTGCACCGGGATTTGCAGCCTCGCCCCGTGTAGAGCGACACATACGGATGCTTGAGGTAGCCGCTGAAGTAATTTTTGGTCGTCAGGTCGCGCTTGTAGACCGGCGCGACGAACGGCAACTGGTCCATGTCTTCGAGAATGGGCCGGGCTTCGTTGTGCACGATTTCGCCGTCGGGCCGACGATAGCTGAGACCGAGAATCGACTCAAACGGGAGCCCCTGCGCGATGTCTCGACAGGTGAAATCGAATTCTTCACGGCACACGAAGTCGATCGCCTCGCTCGCGGTCAGCGAGCCCTGAGGATCGACGGCGACTTTTGCCCCGACCATCCCGACGAGGATAGTGGGTCGACGTCGTTTTAAATGCTCCGCGAATCGGGCATCGCTCGCGAATGACGGTGAGCTTGTATGAATGATGACCAACTCGTACTGCTGCGCAATGTCAAGAGACGCCTCCAGAGACAGCCCATCTGCGGGAGCATCCAGCACGCGGCTATCCTCGACCAGCGCAGCGGGCTGGGCAAGCCACGTTGGATACCAGAATGATCGAATCTCGCGCTTCGTCTGGAAGCGTGAGCCCGCTCCGCCGTCGAAGCCGTCAAACGAAGGTGCCTGCAGGAACAGCGCTTTCATGGATGCCCTCGCAGAAAATGGTCCGTCTATGCGAGATCAGGTCACCCGCAGGGAGTTGCCGGGCGTCGCTTGTTTGCGATCTGATTCACGCTTCCGAAGATATGGCGGGTGCTGGATAGCTGGGGTGAATACCGCCTCTGCCGGGAATTCAGGCGACAGACAAGCAGGCTATCGGTCCAGCATGATTCTTTTAGAACCACGCAGCATTTGAAGTGACACTGCGAAGCTGCGGCTCTCATTGCGGAGCAATGAGAGCCGCTCAAGAATACTACGACTCGCCGTTCCCGATGTCGAAAAATGATGACCTCTTCATCTCTGACGACTCTGCGAGGCGAGTGTCCGGTCGAACATTGATTCACTTAGCCATTAGCGATACCTTTACATCGATCCTGGTCGTCCACTTCTGGTCAACAAAAGGAGGAACCGTTTCGTGAAAAGAGTGTGGGTTTTCCCCTGCATCGTCGTCATGAGCGCGCTCCTCGGAGGATGCAGCAAGGAAGGATCGCGAAACGGCACCGACGCATCGGCGGCATCCGCGGCGTCCGCGAGCGAGGCACCGGCACAGGGCGCGAGCGATACGCCCGCGGCGTCAGGCGCGAAACAAACGGGCGCGCTGGGCACCGTCACCCATGCACAGTTGCCCGCGGAAGCAGCCGAAACACTGCGGCTGATCAAAGCGGGCGGCCCCTACCCGTTCAGCGAGGACGGCGTCCTGTTCCGGAACAGTGCGCTTTTGCTGCCCGAGCATCCACGCGGCTACTACCATGCGTATACGGTTCGTACGCCCGGCTCGACAGATCGGGGGCAGCGCAGGATCGTATGCGGCGGACCGCGCAAGCAGACCAATGACTGCTATTACACCGACGATTACTATGCGAGCTTCAAGCGCATCGCAGAATGAAGACAGCGGGAGCTGACTGTCCGCGCATTTGATCCGGAAGCGACATTCACCATTCTCAATAGCCGCGTCCAGTCCGGAGAGCCAATTAATTCTGTGATCGGATTTGCGGTGGCACACTGTGAGGTGCGCACCGCGCGCAGCTGGGTGTGGCTGGGCATGCTCGACAGGTCCAACGCCCGCTCATGCGACTTCGACTACAACGACGAAGCTCGGCTTTGCTCCTGGGCATACCGCGTCGGCGACAGCCCGACGTGGCGGGTGAATGCAACGCTAAAGGTGCTCCCGGAACTGTAGCCGACGCGTTGCGCCACCTCCGCAACACTGCATTCGTTACGCCGCAGCAATTGCCTCGCCATCGCCATGCGCCACGCGAGCAGGTACTCGATCGGCGCGACGCCCACCGCACGGCTGAATCGCTCGAAGAACGCCGAGCGCGACAGTGCCGCCTCTTTCGCCAGTTGCGCAACGGTCCAGGGCTCGGTCGGGTTTTCATGCATGCGACGTATGGCTACCGCGAGGCGCTCATCGGCGAGCCCGCGCAACAGGCCAGGCGACGCCGCCGTGCCCGCGGTGGATCGCAGGGCTTCGATCAGTAGCACCTCCAGCAGTCGTGCCAGCACGACATCCCGCGCGGGCCGTTGTGCGCGAGATTCGTCGCCCACTAGTTGCACGAGCGTGGCCAGCCTCTTCTGTGCGCGAACGTGCACCAATTGCGGGAGCAGCGAAACGAGCAAGTCCGCGTCGGGCGAGCCGAATGCGAAGTGGCCCACCAGCAATCGAACATCAGGCGGGCCGCTTTGAACACCGACTCTGAATTCGCCTGGGGACAACGCAACCGGAGCGGTATCGAAGTCCTTCAACTTCACCGGCACGAGGCTCGACATCGTGAAGTCATTCGCCGCGGGAATCAGCACAAAGTCGCCTTCCTCGAGGGCGATTGCCTTTTGGGTGTCTACCGCGAGGCGGCAGGAACCTTCGAGGATCACGCAGTAAAAGGGCTGCCCGACTTCCGAGCGGCGCACGCCCCAGGACCCCGCGCCGTTGACGACTTTCGAGAATCGCGCGCCAGGTTGGAGCAACGTGACGACCTCGGCCAGAGGATCGGTCATGACCGGACTCTCGCAAATGAAATGTGGACTTTCGATTGTAGCAAGTCCAGCTGTGGCGGCTTATCGTTTCGGTTCCGCAATCCACCTGCAGGGTGTCCTAATGAAAACCGTCCTCATCACCGGATGCTCGTCCGGCTTCGGCCTCGAAACCGCCCGGTATTTCCTCGATCGCGACTGGCAGGTCATCGCCACGATGCGTACGCCGCGCGAGGATCTCATGCCGCGTTCCGAACGCCTGCGTGTACTCGCCCTCGACGTGACCGACCCGGACAGCATCCGCAACGCCGTGCTGGCCGCAGGGCCGATCGACGCGTTGATCAACAACGCGGGAATCGGTATGCTGGCCGCGCTCGAAGGCACCTCGATGCAAATTGCCCGCGAGGTCTTCGAGACGAATACATTCGGGACCATCGCGATGACGCAGGCGGTGCTGCCTCAGTTCCGGCAACGCAACGCAGGCGTGGTCGTGAACATCACGTCAAGTGTGACGTTGAAGTCGCTCCCTCTGCTGTCGGTGTATACCGCGAGCAAAGCGGCGATCAATGCGTTCACCGAGTCTCTGGCGCTGGAACTGCAACCGTTCAACGTGCGCGTAAGCCTGGTGCTGCCTGGCCGGGCGCCGGACACTTCGTTCGGCGAAAACGCGCGCTCCCGCATGCAAGGCAATTCCCCTGACGCGTACGCGGCCTTCGCACAAAGTATCTTCGCGAGAATGGGACAGCCTTCGCCGGTGACGCGGGCGCGAGATGTAGCGGAAGCGGTGTGGCGCGCGGTGAACGACCCATCGTGTCCGGTCCGCATTGCCGCTGGCGCCGACGCTGTCGCGTTGGCCGAATCGAGCTGAACCTGAACGTTGTCAAACCGCCGGTCCGTCTCAGTCGACCGGTGGGAACGCGCCTTCCGACAAGGTCTTGATGAGCCTCATGCGGCGCCGCTGCAGATCCGCGATCTGACGATCGATGGCTTCGAGGCGTTGCCGTTGGACTTTGGTGATCTGATCGCATGAACGTGCGCCTTCGATCAGCAGCCTGTACGCGAAATCCGGCGCATTGCACCCGCTGGCCCGCATGGGAGAAATGAGCGAGATTGTCGAAGCGATCCTGTATCTGGATTCGGCGTCATTCGTGGCGGACGGAATTCTGCATGTTGATGGTGGCCAGATCGCCGGTCATTGAGTAATCTTCATGCGCTCGTCAGCGCTGCCTGCGCGATAGCGGCAGTTTGTCATTGCGGCCAAGACGGCTTGCGATGCGACAGCAACCTGGCGATCGAACATCGCGGTACAAGAATGCGCACCACGATAACAAGGACACTTCATGCACGCTGTCACCGCATTCAATCTGATGCTCGTCTTGCTGATCGCGATTATCGCGCTTGAAGTGCTCGCGAAGCGCGTGGGCCTGCCGCCCGCTGCCGCACTGCTTGTCGGCGGCGTAGCGATGGCTTTCGTGCCCGGGTTGCCGCAGTTCGACCTGGACCCGGAACTCGTGCTCGTCGTGTTCCTGCCACCGCTGCTGATGTACGGCGCTTACTTCTTCGTATGGGACGACTTCAAGCGCAACCTGAGCGGCATCCTGCTGCTCGCGATCGGCGCGGTGGGCTTCACCACGCTGGTGGTCGGCGTCGCCGTGCATTTCGTCGTGCCGGATCTGCCGTGGGCCGCATGCTTCGCGCTCGGTGCGGTGGTTTCGCCTCCCGATGCCGTCGCGGCCAAGGCGGTGCTCCAGCGCGTCGCGCTGCCGCGCCGTCTAATGGTGCTGCTCGAAGGAGAAAGTCTGCTCAACGACGCGGCCGGCATCGTCCTGTTCCGCTTCGCGCTGACGGCAGCGTTGAGCGGCGTGTTTAGCGCGCCGCACGCGGTCGCGAGCTTCGCTGGGCTAGCGCTCGGTGGCGTCGTCGTTGGGGGCGTCGCGGGCTTCGTTGCCGTCAAGCTGATGCACGCGCTCGAAGACGATTACCTCGTCATCACCACATCGATACTCACGTCCTGGGTCAGCTATGTCGCGGGAGAGATGCTCGGCGTATCGAGCGTTATCGCGACCGTCGCGTGCGGCATGGTCGTCGGCTGGCATCAGCACGAGGCGCTCACGGCCTCGCAGCGCATGCGCGGCACCGCGTTCTGGCAAGTCGTTGTGTTCGTGCTGGAGGCGCTCGTCTTTGTGCTGATCGGGCTGTCGTTGCGGGGCATCGCGGTGCGTCTCGGCGGTATGGGCGACGCGTTCTCGCTGCTCGGCCCCGCGACGCTCGCGGTAATTGCCGTCGTAATCCTGTCGCGCTTCGTCTGGGTGTTCGGCATTGAATCGCTGAAGTGGATCGCGTGGACCGTGTCGCGACGCAAGACTACCGGTAACGGCGAACCCGCCGCCGCAGACTGGGCCGCCGCGACGGTCGTCAGCTGGGCCGGCATGCGCGGCGTGGTCACGTTGGCGGTCGCGCTGTCCCTGCCGGAGACGATGCCGGGCCGCGATCTCATCCTGTTCGCGGGATTTGCGGTGATTCTCGTCACCGTGCTGCTGCAGGGCGCGACGATCGGCCCGCTGATCGCGTGGCTTTCACTGCAGCGCGGCCACGAGCGCCAGTCAGGCCATTTGAGCGAGCCGCAGGCGTGGGCGCGCCTGGAGGCGGCGCAGCTCGCAGCGATTCAGCCGCTCGTGCGCGACGCGAATGGCGAAGTGATCCATCCACGCTTGCTGGAGCAGTACACATACCGCGCCGAGCTCACGACGCGCTTCGAGGGCATGGAGGCCTTTCCGACTGAAGCTCGCCACGCGCATTACGACATTGTGCTCTCCGCGATCGCGGCCGGACGTGCGGAGTTGCTCCGGCTTCATCGCGCCGGGCAGATCCATGACGAGCTTTTACACGCGCTGGAGCGCGACCTCGATCTGCAGGAAATCATTGCCATTCATTCGCGAAGCTGATGAACCGGGAAGTCGCGATCCCTGGTGACGCAACGTGCGTTTGTCCGCCTCCGCCTCGCCCACCTCCTTGCACGGGCTGCGTGACCGACTGCGTGCGCGTTTGCTAAGCTAACGGCTCCGCCCATCAGAGAGCCGCCGTGGACGAACTTCGAGCGATTTCCACCTTTATCCGCGCTGCGGAACTGGGCAGTTTCAACCGGGCCGCGCACGCGCAGGGCAGCACACCGCAGGCAGTTAGCAAGGCGATCCGTCAGCTCGAAGAACATCTCGGCGTGCGGCTCTTTCACCGCACGACGCGCAAGAGCGCATTGACCGATGACGGAGCGCGGCTGCTGGAATCCGTGCGCGACAGCATGGAGGGCGTGCGCGCCGCGATGAGCCGCGTGCGCAGCGCGGCTTACGAGGACGAGGGGCCGATTCGCATCAGTGCGGCCGGCGCGGTCGGCCGCAAAGTATTGATGCCGGTCATCGCCGAATTCAGCGCGCTCTATCCGGCGGTCACCTTCGACCTGCTGCTTGAAGATCGCCTGACCGACGCGGTCACCGAGCGCATCGATGTCGGTTTCAAGGCAGGCAATGCGCCGGTCTCGCAGGTCGTGTCGCGTCGGTTGTTTCCCATTCAGCTCGTCGTGTGCGCGTCTCCCGGCTATCTGTCAACGCGCAATGCGCCTGCGCGCATCGACGATCTCGCGGAGCATCGTTGCGTGGGCTATCGCCAACCCGGCACTGGACAACCGATGCCATGGGAGTTCCATGTGGGCGGCGAGACCGTGTTCAAAACTATGTCGCCCGTCGTGTGCTGCAGTGACCCGGAGGCGGAGATGCAAGCCGTATTGGCGGGTGTGGGAATCGGGCAAATCGATAGCGTCAACGCGGCCGCGCCGTTACGTGCGGGACAGCTGGTGCCGCTGCTCGTCGGGTCGACGAGCGAACGCATGGGGCTCTATATGTACTACGCGCAACGGACCAACATGCCGCGCCGCGTGCGCCGTTTCATCGACTTCTCGATCGATCGGTTAGGTGTCACGGGCGAGTTCCACGTGCCAGTGAGCGCGTTAAGAAAAATGGCGAAGCTAAACGGGAGTCGACGCTGATTGGTAACCGACGGTTGCCAGTCAAACATCCGGCAACGCACTACTCGACGACGTTAGCCGTCGACACAATGGCTCCACTTTCACCACAACTGGGGCCTGCAAATGAACACCCTCTCGGTCGTCACCGGCGCGAGCCGCGGCCTTGGCCGAAACACCGCGCTGAACATTGCGCGCAAGGGCGGCGACGTCGTGCTGACCTATCTCGACAACCAGAACGCCGCCGCCGAAGTCGTCGCCGAAATCGAGGCGCTGGGCCGCAAGGCGATTGCGCTGCAACTCGATACCGGCCGCGTATCCACCTTCGCGGATTTCGCCGGCCGTTTGCGCGACGCATTGCGTACGAACTGGCGGCGATCCGCATTTGATCACCTTGTGAACAACGCCGGACACGGCGATTTCGCAGCGATCGCGGACACGACAGAAGCCCAGTTCGACAAGCTGGTCGATGTCCATTTCAAGGGGGTCTTCTTTTTGACGCAGGCGTTGCTGCCGCTGATCGAAGATGGCGGACGGATCGTGAACCTGTCTTCCGGACTCACTCGCATGTCCGCACCGGGATGGTCCGCGTATGCAGCGGTCAAGGGGGCAGTCGAAGTTCTGACGGTGTACATGGCAAAGGAGCTGGGGAGCCGTAAGATTGCCGTCAACGTCGTTGCGCCGGGCGCCATCGAGACCGACTTCTTCGGCGGAGCTGTGCGCGATACGCCCGAGTTCAATCAATTTTTTGCGGGAATCACGGCGATGACGCGCGTCGGCGTGGCGGACGATATCGGCCCGATGATCGCCAGTCTGCTCGGTGCGGACAATCGCTGGGTCACTGCGCAGAGAATCGAAGTGTCGGGCGGACAAGGCATCTGACGTTTGCGGCTTCGGTAAGCGTCCGTTCACACGATCCGATCGACATCAGGGATAATTTCGATGCCCGTTGCTGGCCGACAGCCATTTTCGGCATGCGTGATCGTATCAATCGGATCTTGTCAGTCCTGGAGACGATCGGCATTACAGCGTTGATCACGGATCGCCTATGAGCCATCACAAAGTCCAACCCCGTCAACTCGATGCAATGCTGCATCAGGCCGTAGCCATGCAGCAAAACGGCGCGCATACCGAAGCGGAGGAGATCTATCGGCAGATACTGGCCCTGCGCCCGATGCACATCGATGCAATCCAGTTGCTCGGCGCCCTGTCATTGCAGACGGGGCGCATCGATGAAGGCATCGAGCTGCTGAAAAAGGCCGTATCGATCAATGGCAAATTAGCGCCGCTTCATTCGAACCTCGCATACGCGTACAACACACAGCGCCGCTTCAACGATGGACTGGCCAGCGCGAATCGGGCGCTGGCGCTGGAAGCGGGTTTTGCCGACGCACTGAACAATCGCGGCAACGCCCTTGCCGGACTCAACCGCGCAACCGAAGCGCTTGCAAGCTTTGATAAAGCGCTCGCGCTGCAGCCCGGGTTCGCGCAAGCATGGAATAACCGGGCCTGTGTGTTGAGGGACCTCGGACGTCCTGCCGATGCGCTGGCAAGCTGCGATCAGGCCATCGCGTTGCAGTCCCGCTATGCCGATGCGTGGAGCAATCGCGCAAATGCCCTGAGCGATATGAACCGTCCGCTGGACGCGCAAGCGAGTTATCAGCGCGCGCTCGAACTTGCGCCCGGGCTCGTCGACGCATGGAACAACCTCGGCGTCACGCTAGTCGACATGAAGCATCACGACGAAGCGCTGCAGTCGTACCAGCGCGCGCTCGCGCTGGTACCGGATGCAGCGGAGGCGCATTGGAACTACTCGCTGTGTCTGCTGCAAATGGGGCGGCTTGAAGAGGGCTGGCCAGAATACGAATGGCGTTGGCAGCGCGAAAGGACGCGGGCTTCCCGGCGCGGCTTTGCTCAACCGTTGTGGCTCGGCGAATTTCCGCTCGCGGGCAAGACGATCCTGCTGCACGCCGAGCAAGGGCTTGGCGACACGCTGCAGTTTTGCCGCTATGCGCCGCTCGTTGCTGCGATGGGCGCGAAAGTGATTCTCGAAGCGCCTGGCGAACTGATACGGCTGCTCGCAACACTCGATGGCGTCGCCGACCTTGTCGAAGCAGGCCAACCGTTGCCACCGTTTGACTGCCACACTCCACTGCTGAGTTTGCCGCTCGCGTTCGGGACTGAACTCGCGAACATACCGTGCGCGACACCTTATCTCTTCGCGGACCCTGCTCGTGCGCAACGCTGGGCCGCGCGGCTCGCGAGCACCGACGCGCGCATGCCGAAGGTAGGCCTCGTCTGGGCGGGAGGCAACCGTCCGCACGTCGCGGAGTTTCGGAAGGCCGATGCGCGGCGCTCAATGGCGCTCGATACGCTAAAGCCGATCCTCGATGTGCCGCACGCTCGCTTCTATAGCCTGCAAAAGGGACCCGCCGCACAGCAATTGCGCGAGCGCCCGGATCTGGCCGCATGCGTCGTCGATCATACGGACGAGTTTGAGGACTTCGCGGACACCGCTGCGTTCGTCGACACTCTGGATCTGGTGATCACCGTTGATACCGCCGTCGCGCACCTGGCGGGTGCAATGGGCAAGCCGGTGTGGATCATGAATCGTTTCGACACGTGCTGGCGATGGTTGCTTGATCGAGACGACAGTCCATGGTACCCAAGCGCGCGATTGTTCAGGCAACCGGCGCTGGGCGACTGGAATAAGGTTGTATGGGCAGTGCGCGATGCGCTGAGCGCGGAAGATATGTCGAAGAAATAAGCCCGAAGAAATAAGCGCGTGTTCCAGCCCCGATCACATCATGTGCTTTTGCGCTGGTCCCAATCCTGCGCGGTCATGACGATACGAATAGCCAGATGGGACATACTGTTTATCGGATCGACGCCGCACCGGGTGCTTGTCCGGCAGCTCTGGCGATACGCGCGCAGCGTTAGTCCACGTCAGAGCCTACCGTCACGTCGCCGACGACCACGTCTCTCAGGCCCTGCCGCAGCGCGGCGACATGCTCTACTCCATTTAATTGCTCGAACTCACGCTGCGCTTGCTGCCAGAGCGGTGCCGCTCTCTCATGCAGACGCCGCCCCTCTTCAGTTAGCTCGATCAGGCGGCTTCGGCCGTCCGCCGGCGACGGCCTGATCGTGACGAAGCCGTCACGCTCAAGAAAGCCAACCATCTTCCCCATCGCCGTCCGTTCGATATCGAGCCGTTCGGCAAGGGCGTTGACCGCTGCGCTTCCTGCTTCGCGTAGTGCGGCCAAAGTGAGGAATTGCGTGATGCGCAGACCCGTCGGCTCGAGACGGCTGTCGTAGAAGCGGGATATCTGCCTGCTTGCCTTCCTGACCGCGAAGCAATTGCATTGATCGATTCCAAGTGGTTGATCGGACGCCAACATCTGTTTCCACTCCTGCTTTCAGTTGATTGTCAGCATGCTATGCGCACGCATGAACGTACGGTAGCCTCTTCCGATAAACGGTGAGCACCGGAAGCGCTGGGTTCGCTGCGATCTGCGCGCTTCATCGCCGACTCCCGCGATCGCGTTCAAAGCCCCGCCGGCGGCGTGATGTAGCCGGGTGTTTCAGCCGCAAGCGTGTTCTTCAGCAGCACCGTTCCCTTGTCCGCCATAATTTCGCTCTTGCCGGCGGCGAGAGCGTCATAGGTCTGTCGCACCACGTCGTCCGCGCTGGCTTTGGGCACATCGATGCCGTTGGTCAGGTCGGTATCCACGAACCCGACGTGCAGGCCTAGAACCTGGACACCTTGCTCCTGCAGATGAAAGCGAAGCTGATTCGTATAACTCCATGCTGCTGCCTTTGATACCGCATATGGTGTCAAATACGGCCGTGGAAGCCAAACGATGTCGGAAAGCACGTTGATAATCGCGGCATTCGGCCTCGTCACCAATATCGGCTCGAAGGCCTTTGTGACGCGCACTACCCCGTAGTAGTTGGTGTCCAGCATGCGCGCGGATTGCAATTCGATGTCGGCCGCCAGCGGCCCGTCGATCAACGCAGCAATGCCGGCGTTGTTCACCAGCACATTCGTATCTGCCGCCAGTTTCGCGGCGGCGGCAATCGATGCCGAATCGGTAACGTCGATCTGGACCGGCACAATGCCCGGCTCTTCAAAGCCCTTCGTGTTACGCATGCCCGCGTAGACCTTCGTCGCGCCGCGGCGACGTGCTTCTCGCGCAAAAGCGAGGCCCAGGCCGCGATTGGCGCCGGTGATAAAGACGGTGGCGTTCTTGACATCCATGACAAGCTCCTTTTTTAAAGCCGCGCGCCTCTGTTGGGGGCAACTTCCGCCGCGGGCCTGCGAGTTCGTGGTTCAAAGAAAAGGTTTTCCGGAAACTGCTTTGAAAGCACCTGCCGCAGTTGAGCGGCAAGCGTCAGCACCGCGCCAAGCGGGCTCATCCGCACGCTAACGCGCGGCACCGAGCCGTCCGCATTGTGGTCGATTACAACGGCCGCGCTCAGGTTCTCGCCGCTCGTCAGAACGGCCTCGTACTCGAGAATAAGCCGCGAACCGACAGTCTCGACAAACGTGGGCGTCTGCGACGCGTAGAACGCGCCGACGGCGTTGACCACTAGCCGGATTTCGTCGCGCCCTGTGACGGGGCCACGCAACACCGTGCTGACCAACTCGGCGTCGGCAGTCAGATCGTCAAGAAATGGGTGACGCTCATCTTGAGCGGGTGACATTTTTCATACCTCGACGGGTTTCGGGTGGTGCTCACGCAAATACATCACGGTTCCGAGCGACGAACTGCTGGACCGACAGTGGTGGCATTCCGGTAATTTTCTCGATGACATCATTGGTTCCCGAGAAGATGCCATCACGATAGTTCTGCGCGACCTCGACCAGATGCTGCGTGAGAAACGGCGGAAACTTGTACAGATTCTCCATCCTGGTCCGAAACTCGTCGATGGAAATTGGCGCATAGTCGATCCGCGCTCCAAGAACCTCGCTCATCGCGCCGGCGATTTCGGTGTGGTCCATTTCGACAGGACCATGGAGTGTGTAGATCTTGCCTTCGTGGCCTTCGGGCCTGGCGAGGACGTGGGCGATCACCCGCCCCTGGTCATCGCTGGCGATGGGTGCGTGACGGCCGTCGCCAAACGGGAATTCGATCTTCTTCGTGGCCCAGATCTCCTTCGCAAAATGCGGATAGACGAGCCATTCGGCAAAGAAGGTGGGACGCAGATGCGTTGTCGGAACGCCCGACCAGTCAAACACCTGCTCGGAAACCCAGTGATCCTGCGCCGCGTGGCTGCTGGACTCCCGACGCGCGGAAATCTGCGACATATTGACGATCGCCGTAACGCCGGCCTCCTTCGCCGCCTGCGCGAAATAGGCGGAAGCCCCGACAATTCCTGGCGCGATCGGATGGAGAAAATACGCCGATCTGATGCCTTCCATGGCCGCGCGAATGTCATCGATGTCGGTGAAGTCCCCGATGGCAATATCGACTCCGCGCTGCCTCAGGGCTGCCGCCCGATCGTCATCTGTTCGCACATAGGCCCGCACGCTCTTGCCCATCTTGAGCAGTTCATCGATAGCGGCGCCTCCGGTCCGTCCAGTTGCACCGCTTACCAGTATTTCGGCCTGATTCATCGCTTCACTCCGGTTAATTTAAGAGCATATGCTCCATTTAAACCAATGTAGAAGCATATGCTCTTATTGTCAAGCCGTTTCTGGTCGCACGCCCGTAGCTCGATCATCATGTCGGCCGCTGCTCCAATCAGACCTGATCTGCGGAACCAGATCGCAGGCACCGAGCATTAGATGCGAATCGAGCCTAGCCGACGCGTTTGCTGCAAACGATAGAGAAGGCCTCATTTACGACAGTTTGATCTCCGTAACGCATGAGGCACGAACCGCGTGTCTAGAACTGTGCCATGCAGCACGGATGGGAAGCGCATCGTCGGTTCGAAGCCACTTGAGCTTATCGAAGAATTAATTGAGCTGATTCCGTCTCGATACAACTGCTGCCTGGCCGTAATCTAAACCCATCCCAACACTTGAATGAAAGGACAGTTATGAGCACCGCCATCTTCGAAAACGCTCGCACCCGCAATGCTTCCGAAGGTCTCGTCATGACCAATGCAGTCATCAGAACCATGCTGAGTCGCAGCGCTACGAAGTATTACGACGCCAACGCAACGCTGACCGACGAACAGATTGCCGCTCTTGTCGAAATCGGCACGTCGGCGCCGACTTCGTTCAACCTGCAGAACTGGCGATTCATTGCCGTGCGTTCGCGCGAGGCGAAGCAGCGGCTACGCCCGATCGCCTGGAACCAGGCGATCAGTTACGAAGCGGCCGTGACATTCGTCATCATCGGTCAGCTCGCTGATGCGAGCACTGTACCCACGGTGTTTCGCCCGATGGTGGAAGCGGGCTACATGGCGGCGGACCATATTCCCGAAGCGGAAAAAGGTGCCCGCGGCATTTACGACGACAATCCGCAGCAGCAGCGGGACGAGGCGGTCCGTAGCGCTACATTCGGCGCGGCGGCGATCATTTACGCCGCCCGGTCGATGGGTTGGGGTTCGACGCCGATGATCGGTTTTGACGCCGCCGCGGTGAGAACGGAATACGGTCTCAAGAACAACGAGATCCCCGTGATGCTTCTCGCGGTCGGCCCGATGCGGCAGGGGAACTGGCCGTCGAAGCCGCGCCGGCCCGTACTCGATGTCCTGAGCTTCCGTTGAACCGTGGAGCGTGCGACGTAACGGTGCGGGTGTGTCCCATGGCGGGGCGCACCCGCACTTACGGCGGTTGATGTTCAGAATGGCGACACCTGAACCCGAATCGATCCGGCGGTGCGATCACTCCGCCTGCGCCGCTCCTTTAGCAGGCGGCCGCATCGCGCCTTCGGGCGGCCCAGCCAACGCCGACGCCCCTTCCGCCGTTTCTTCCCCATACTCAACCCGCACCGACGGCACAAACCACGCAAGGCACAACCCAATCACCGCAGCCGCCGCCGCAAGCGACAAGCCCACGTGAATCGACTCAATCAGCGTGCGACGCGCCGCCTCCATCATCGGCCCACTCGCATGACCCGCCATGATCAGGTGCTCGATCAGCGCGGCCTGCTGCGACTGATCAACACGCAAATCGGGGCTCGCGAACGACTGCAGCCATTGTGTCGCCTGATATGAATCGAGCGAACGGTGTACGCCACGCACATAAAGATGGCTCAATAGCGCGCCGGTCATCGCTGTCCCCAGCATGCCGCCGACAATCCGCAGCGACTGCAGCAACGCGGTCACCGCGCCGAGATGATCGCGCGCGACGATCTGCTGCGAGCAGATCGTCAGATTCGTCGCGACAAGACCGAGGCCAAGGCCGCTGAGCGCCATGCACGACATCCACACGTAATGCGGCTGATGCCCGGTAATCCCGACCAGCGTGAGGCATGACACCGCAAACAGCGCAAAACCGATATACATCAGCGCGTTCGCACGGCGCAGACGCGTGACGATCCGGTTATTCAGCACGCTGCCGACCGTCGTCCCCAGTAGCAGCGGCGTGATCAGCATGCCGGAATCGTGCGGCGACATCGCATAGCCGCCCTGGAACAGCAACGGCACATAAAACACCAGTGAAAACAGCGCAAAACCGCCGAGTGCGGACATCGCAAACAGCGCGGCCAGACGCCGGTCGAGCAGCATATCGACCGGCACCACCGGGTAACCCATCCGCTTTTCCCAGAACCACAGCGTGCAGCCGCACGCGACGGTGATCGCGAACAGCGCGGCCGTCAACGTGCTCACGCCTTCCTTTGGCAGCAGTTCGATCAGCAGTTGCAATGCGCCGAACGTCGCAGCGACGACAAACGCGCCGAGCCAGTCGAGCTGCACCGGCCCCGCCTTACGCAGATGCTTCAGCGGCGGCACGAAACGCAGCACGAACAGCAGCGAAGCGACGCCGACCGGCACGTTGACAAAGAACACGAAGCGCCAGCTAGCCGATTGCGTCAGCATCCCGCCGAGCGTCGGCCCAACGATATTCGCGAGCCCGAACGCGGACGTGACGAACACCAGCCAGCGCAGCCGCAGCTTCGGATCGGGAAACAGGTCGGCCACCGTCGCAAACACGGTGCCGATCAGAATGCCGCCGCCGATGCCTTGCAAGCCACGCGCGATCACCAGAAACAGCATGTTCGTCGCGATGCCGCACAACACGGACGCGCCGGTGAACAGCGTGATCGCGGCAACCAGAAACGGTTTGCGGCCGAACAGATCGCCGAGACGTCCGAAGATTGGAATCGTAATGACCGATGCAAGCATGTATGACGTCGCGACCCATGCGTACAGATCGAAACCCTTCAGGTCTGCGACGATACGCGGCAGCGCGGTGCCGACGATGGTCTGATCGAGCGCGACCAGCATCGCGACGAACGCAATGCCGAGCATCGCAAGCAGCGATTCACGAAACGGCAGCAACTGCCTGCCAGGCTGATAGGCGGCGATGGCGGGAATCATGATGGTTCGGCAAAGAAGAGTGAGGACACAAAGCAGCACAGCGCGCGGGCGCTGTGCAGACTGTGGCACCGCCGTTGAGAATCGGCAAGTCACGCTCCGTCAGTCGCAGAAAGCGCGAAAAAATGACAGACGATTATGACGCCGCCCACACCGCTTGATTAGCGGTGCGAGGCAGCAGCGTGGGCCGTCGACGTCGTTGGCACTGCTTGCCCTATTAACATGATCTTTGCCGCGTTTATTCCCGCGCGTGCGTCACAGCGCCGCCAGGCCGGCGCCGCCGTGCGGCGGGTCAGGCCAGCGCCGTGTAGCCGTTCGCGTCCGCGCGACGCGCCGCGCCCGTCGGGCGGCCCTTCGGACTGCGCAGCTCCCGCCCGTCGTCTTCCCGCAGACGAAATGCTTGCAGCGCGTTTTGCAGAATCACAGCCTGCTCGGTCAGCGAATGCGCGGCGGCCGCCGCTTCTTCGACGAGCGCCGCGTTTTCCTGCGTCAACGTATCCATGTGCGTGACCGCGAGGTTCACCTGTTCGATGCCCGAACTCTGCTCGGCCGCCGCGGCGGCGATTTCGCGGATCAAGCCGGTCACCTTCGCGATCGCGGTGCGCGCCTCGTCGATCGTGCCGCCGGCGTTTTCGACCAGTTGCGCGCCGCTGCCCACCTTGCTGACCGCGTTGCTGATCAGCTCGCGCACTTCCTTTGCCGCTGTCGCGCTGCGGTGCGCCAGCGAGCGCACTTCCGCGGCGACCACCGCGAAGCCCCGCCCATCCTCGCCGGCACGCGCCGCCTCGACCGCGGCATTCAGCGCGAGGATGTTGGTCTGGAATGCGATGCCTTCGATCACCGCGATGATTTCGACCATCCGCTGCGACGCCGCCGAAATGTCGCGCATCGTCGTGACCGCATCGGCGACCATCGTGCCGCCATCGACGGCGATCTGCTCGGCCTGTACCGCCAGCTGGCTCGCCGTTCGCGCGTGCTCCGCCGTTTGACGGACCATCGACGTCACCTCCTCCATGCTGGCCGCCGTTTCCTCCAGCGACGCCGCCTGGTTTTCAGTGCGCGTCGACAGATCGGCGCTGCCGGTCGCGATCTCGCGCGCACCGGTCGCGACGCTATCGGCGGCTGCACCGATTTGACGCACGGTGCCGGTCAGCGCGTCGCGCATCCGCTGCATCACATGCAGCAGGCTGTCGGTCTCATCGCCGCGGCCTGCGCCCTGCCCGCGCATCTCGATCGCGACGGTCAGATCGCCGTGCGAAATCGCATTGGCCACTTGCGCCGCGTAACGCGGGTCGCCGCCGATCGTGCGCAAAATACTGCGGTTGATCAGCCAGACAAGCGACGCAAGCACAACCGCCAGCACGATAAACACGCCGCCGACCACATACAGCGACTTCATGAATGCCGCGTCGATATCGTCGACGTAAGCGCCGGTCGCGATGATCCAGTCCCACGGCGCGTACCGCACCACGTAACCGATCTTGCCGACCGCCTCGGTCGAATGCGGATGCGGGAACACATAGTCGACGAAACCGCCTTGCGGCGACTGCGCGACCTTCGCGAACGTCACATAGTGATGGCGGCCGTCGGCGTCCGCGGTGCCCGCCAGCATCTTGCCATTCGACTCCGGCTTGATCGGATGCATCACCATGCGCGGCGTCGAATCGATCACGAGCAGATAACCGTCCTCACCATAGCGGATGTCGCGCAGCCGCGCGAGCGCCTCCTTGCGCGCGTCGGCGTCAGACAGCGCGCCGCTTTTCGCAAGCGCTGCATACTCGCCGACAATCGATAAACCAACGTGCGCGACATTGTTCAGGTCATGCTTGCGTTCGTCGATCCGCGTCTGCCGCGAAAGCCATGCCGCCGACACGGACACCAGCAACAGCGCGATCAGGCTGACGACCAGCGGCAACCACAGCTTTTGCGCGAAACCCAGCTTCTGCATTCCTGCGTCTCCTTGTTTATTTATGGTGAATCGAGCCGCACTTCTTGAATAGCGCATATCGCTTTCGCGGATGAGCCGGTGCCTGTCGCGGCGCAAACGCATGAGTCAACGCGAGCGCGACGTTACCCGTTCCGTATAACGACCGGAACGCGTGGAGGATTTGTAGAGGGAAACCCTTGTCTCGCGGATGAAAGCTGCGGACAACGGGGATAGGCGCCAGGCGGCGCCCGGTGGTCGGACCACCTGGATCAGCGCAGCTTAAATGCCGATGCGCGAAGCAGTTGGCGACCATGTGAATCGGTCAGCAAAGCAGCACCGCGATTGTCGCCGGCGCGGCGGGCGGCAGCGTGCGGGCGTCGCGCCGCGCGCTGCCGTATGACGCGAGTCAGGTTAGCCGCGCGGGTCGCGCTCGGCGACGACGCTGCTACGCGTCGAAGAAGTCGCCGGCGCGAGGTGCGCGTCGGGCGCAACGCGGCTATCGGCGACGCGCGTCGCGCCGTTCGCCACCGTGCCCTCAGCCTGCGCGAGCACTTCGCCGGCCGTCGCATCGATCGCATCGGTAAACGGCTTCGGATCAATGCCGATTGCCAGCACAAGCATGGCCATCGCACCCAGCAGCACGAACTCGCGCTTGCTGACGTCGGCGAGCTTCGCCACCCGTGCGTTCGCGACCGCGCCGAAGATTACGCGCTTGGCCATCCACAGCGTGTATGCGGCACTCAGGATCAGAATCAGCGCGGCTGCCGCGCCCACCCAGAAGTTGAACTGGATCGCGCCCATCAGCACCATAAACTCGCCGACGAAACCGGACGTGCCCGGCAAGCCGACATTAGCCATCGAAAACAGCATCATGAACACCGCGAAGCGCGGCATCGTATTCACCACGCCGCCATACGCGTCGATCGAACTGCTTTGCGTGCGGTCGTACAGCATGCCGGAGCACAGCAGCATCGCGCCGGACACGATGCCGTAAGAAAGCATCTGCACCACCGCGCCTTCCATCGAGATGCGCGTGAACACGAACAGGCCCAGCGTCACGAGACCCATATGCGCGATGGCCGAATACGCAAGCAGCTTGCGGATATCGGTTTGCACCAGTGCGACGAGGCTCGCGTAAATCACCGCGACGAGCGACAGCGTAATGACCGCCGGCGCAAAGAAATGGCTCGCTTGCGGCACGATCGGCAGCGCAAAGCGCAGCAGACCGTAGCCGCCGATCTTCAGCATGCCGAGCAGCACGGCGGCCGCGGTCGGGCCTTCGAGGTGCACGTCCGGCAGCCACGTATGCACCGGCCACATCGGCACCTTCACCGAGAACGCCGCGAAGAAGCACAGGAAGATCAGCACCTGCGGCATGAAGTCGAGCTGCAGCGAGCGCCATTGCGCGAGGTCGAAGCTATGCGACTGCGAGTACAGGTAAAGCATCGCCGCGAGCATCGCGAGCGAGCCGGTCAGCGAGAAAAGAAAGAAGCGCAGTGCCGCATGCGCGCGATTCGATTGCCCCCAGGTGCCGATCAGCAGATACAGCGGGATCAGCGTTGCTTCGAAGAATACGAAGAACAGCATGCCGTCCTGCGCGGTGAACACGCCCTGCATGAAGCCCGACAGCAGCAGGAACGCGCCGAAGTACTGCGCGGTGCGCTTCGTGATCGACTCCCACGACGCGATCACGACAATCACGGTCGTGACCGCGGTCAGCACCGTGAACCACAGCGAAATACCGTCGACGCCGAGATGCCACGCGATGCCGAACGACGGCAGCCACGCCTTGTTCTCGACGAACTGCATCGCCACGACGTTGTTGCGAAAGCCCTGGACGAGCGGAATGGCCGGCACGGCACTGATCAGCGCGCCGACGAGTGCGATCCAGCGAGTACGATTCAGCGCGCGGTCGGAACCAGCGCGCAGCACGACGATGCCGGCGACGATCGGAATCCAGATCAGCAGGCTGAGAAGCGGAGGGAATTGCATGAGATTGACTGGGGACTTTTAAACACAGCGACAGCGATTGTCGCAACCGTAAGTGAATGAATTACAAATGGATTGCGGAAGTAGTTTGAGAAGGCAGAAAAAACTGGCGGGCGCTATCGAATAAGCCCGTAGGGTTAACGAGCATACCTGTTAACTCAACCTTTTGCAGCGCACCAAAAAACAGCGAACCACGCAACGAGTCATTGCCATGGGTGGGGGTTGTCAGAGTGATCGCTCTTGTGCTCCGCACAACGGACAACGCTTTGGCGAAATTGCACGGCCGCGCGTTGCAAAATCTTTAGGCAGTGGCGAGACTTTTTGTCGCGCATAAGTGTCGTCGAATTGCCACGCGATTGAGCCGATCGGCTACGAATAAAATCAGAAAAAAACGGGAAATCCCTGGCACGGAATGCACTGTGATCGCGTTAGGCTGTCGCAAGGGAGGAGACACCCGAATGAGACGAGCTTTCAATATTGCAGTCGTCGTGCTGGTTGGCTTTCTGATTGCTGACCGGGCCATGATGCGCGTAGAGGCGCACGAGCAAGGATCCATCAGTTGCGCGGCCGGCGCGGACCTCGTGCGGCTCGACGCACTGAGTCGAGGCTTTTCCGATGCGGCGGCGAGCAACCAGGGCGAAGCGTTCAAGTCCGGTTGCTTCGTAACCGGCCGCGCACAGGTCGGTGATCTGATCGCGCGGGATTGAGCGGAACTGAGCGCTTCGCGGCGCAAACCGGGCGGCGTCCTTGCAGGCGCCGCTTTTTTGTTCGCGTCGCGTTTCCTCTCCGATTGCTGCCTGATCCGCGGCGGGCGCCAGTTATCGGCGGCGGCGCGCGTCGTCGTTCTTCGAGCGCGCACATCCCCGCGCATCCCGCGCATCGTTGACACGCCTGTCAGCGGGCTGCCGCTATCCGGCACAATAGTGAAGAGCTGAAGGACGACTCCGCGAAGGAACACGCGTATGCATCTGAAAGGAAAGACTGTCGGTGTGATCGCGCCGGCCGGCGTACCGGATAGGGACAACGTCGCGCGCGGCATCGCGCTGCTCGAGAGCTGGGGGCTCGAGGTGCGCGTCGGTGCGCACGTCACCGACCGTTTCCGCTATTTCGCCGGCACGCATGAAAACCGCCGAGCCGATCTGGCATGGGCGCTCACCGACCCTTCGATCGACATCGTCTGGATTGCGCGCGGCGGCTATGGCTGCGTGCATTGTCTGCCCGCCATTCCGGCAACGCTGCCGCGCGCGAAAACCGTCATCGGCTTTTCCGATGCGACGTCGCTGTTTTGCGCAATGCACGGCATGCGTGACGCGCGGCTGATTCACGGGCCATCGCTGGGTAGCCTCGCCGCGCATGTCGACGACGCATCGCGGCAAAGCGTACTGACCGCGCTGTCCGGCGGGGTCGCGCCGGCCATTGCGCTGCAGCGCCTGCACGGCCCGCATCACAAGGTGAGCGGCCGGCTGCACGGCGGCAACATCACCACGCTCGCCAGCGTCGCCGGCACGCAGTGGCAAGCGGATTGCACCGACGCGATCGTGCTGCTCGAAGACATCACCGAACTTGCTTACCGGCTCGACCGCAGCATCACGCTGCTAAAAGAAAGCGGCACATTCGACGGCGCGCGAGCGTTCGTGCTCGGCGAGTTCGTGCGTTGCCCGCTGCCCGAGAACGCGAACTATACGTTGCACGATATATTGGTCGATCTGCTTGCGCCGTTCGATGTTCCGATCTTCGCCGGCTTGCCGGTCGGACACGCTGCGCAAAATCACGCATGGACCTACGGCGCGCATGCACACATAGAAGGCGCGCAGCTCGTGTTCGACGCATCGCACGACGCGAGCCTTGCATCGCCGTTACAGCACGCACATCAACAGTGAACGTAGCACTGCGCTGAACGCACCATAACGGGGCCTACGCACCGCGCGCAATCATTGCGTCTGTTCTTCTGCTACGCGGCGACGCATTTCACGCGTGCCGCACAGTCAATCCGCGCGAACCGCAATTCGCGCGTCAATCCGCATGTCGTTTACTGAACTCGCCGGTGCACCGCGCCGCGCGATCGCACTGGCATGTTTCTCGCTCACGTTGACACGCTTGTCCAGGACCCGAATAACAAACGGACTACACAGCGCCTACAAAGCGCAAGACAAACCGCGCCACACGCAACCTCGCAACGGAGAACTATTGATGAACACCCCTGTGCAGTCGCTCGATCAAGCCGCGTCGTCCGGCGTACGGACCGCGGCCTCCACACGATGGCTGCAGCTCGCGCTCGGTCTGATCTGCATGATGACAATCTCGAGCCCGCAATATGTATGGACGCTGATGACCAAGCCGCTGATGGCGAAGCTTGGCATCTCGCTGCCGGAAGTGCAGGTCACGTTCTCTATTCTGGTGTTTCTGCAGGCCTTCTTTTCGCCGTTTCAGGGCGCGCTGATCGACCGTTTCGGGCCGCGCAAGCTGATCTCGATCGGTACGCTGCTCGCGGGCGTCAGCTGGATGTTCGCATCGCACGCGTCGAGCACGACGATGCTGTATCTGACATATGGCGGCCTGGGCGGTCTTGGCACCGGCATCGTCTATGTCGGCGTAGTCGGCCTGATGGTCCGCTGGTTCCCGGATCGCCGCGGCATGGCGGCCGGCGCGGTGGCCGCCGGCTACGGAATGGGCGCGATCGTCACGACGTTTCCGATTTCCGCGTCGCTCGCCGCGCATGGGATCGAGTCGACGCTGTGGCTGTACGGGATGATCTTCGCGATCGTCGGCTTTATCGCATCGCAAGGGCTGCGTGTGCCGCCTGCGGCTACGACCACCGTAACCGGTGTGCGGACGTCGTTGCCGGTCGCGCGTGAATTCCGTCCGTCGGAAATGCTAAAGACGCCGATTTTCTGGCTGATGTTCGCGATGATGACGATGATGTCGACGTCCGGCCTGATGGTTACCTCGCAAATGGCCAGCTTCGCCGCCGACTTCGGTGTCAGCAAGGTGCTGGTGTTCGGCTTCGCCGCGTTGCCGCTAGCGTTGACGATCGACCGCTTTACGAATGGCTTGACGCGCCCGCTGTTCGGCTGGGTCTCGGACAAGTTCGGCCGCGAAAACACGATGGGCTTCGCGTTCGCCCTGGAAGGCATTGCGATGACGCTGTGGCTGCTCACGCGCGACGATGCGGTGCTATTCGTGCTGCTGTCGGGCGTCGTGTTCTTCGGCTGGGGCGAGATCTTCTCGCTGTTCCCGTCGACGCTGACCGATACCTTCGGCGCGCGCTTCGCCACCGCGAACTATGGATGGCTGTATATCTCGTTCGGCGTCGGTTCGATTTTCGGCGGTCCGCTCGCCGCACTGCTGCATCAGCATACGGGCAGCTGGATTCCGGTATTCGCGTGCGCGATCACGCTCGACATCGTCACGGCGCTGCTTGCACTATTCGTGCTGAAACCGGCCCGTGCGAAGTTCGTGCGCACGCAACGCGGCGTTATCTGATCACACGACGCGATAACCCGTCGCAGTCACTACACGAATACAGGCAAGCCGTTTCGCGCATCCCGTCACGACGGGAACGATCACTGCGCGAAACGGCGCGCGCCGTTTGCGACCGACCCGCGCGGCCGCAACTCACGATCAATAGAAGCCATCCGCGCTGCCGTAGATAATGCGCGAGGTCGGCACCTTCACGCTCTCCCCCAGACAGTCGGCGCGATATTTGAGCCTGAGCCGCGCTTGCGCCTCCTGAATAGTCGACGGATAGTAGTTGTCGTCGCCCGAAGACGGATCGTAGCCGACGGATTCCAGCTCACTCAGTTCCTGCATCAATTGCGCGTGCGTAACCGGCCCATGCAACGGCTTGAAAGGATAGTCGTTGCATTCGTTCGGTGTCAGCTTGCTGCTTGCCGACGCCACGCCGCTAGCCAGCAGCACGCAAACCGCCACGGTGGTTTTGATCCAGAGAGTTTTCATGTCATGCGCTCCTTGCGCCTTGTTGTGACGATGCAAGGATGGGGCGCTTGACGTATCGAACCACCATGAAACGGATGAACTTTTTTTTAGTCTGCGTTTTGCAGGTTGCGACGCGTGGTCTCGATGAAAGAAGTTTCATCATTTCACTGCGCCTCTTCCACTTGCGGCGCGCCCCTTCACGCGCATACTTTTTCCGTTTAGCGCACGTCAGGAGCGAACGATATGCATCACCCCATGCAAGTGGAACTCGTCAATGACTACAGTGGTCAGGCGCTGCGTGTGTCGATCGACCGCAGTGTCGCAATGCTCGACGCACCCGATCTCGATGCATTGATCGAACATCTCGCGCTGTTGCGCGCGAAGATGCACCCGGAAATTCCGCAGCAGGTATCCCGTCAACATAAGTACGTGATCGAAATCGACCCGTGCTGGTACACCGAGAAGAACGCGATATTCGAAGGCGCGGTGATGTTCTTCCGGCACACCGGCTTTAACTGGACCGGTTTCGCGGTACCGAAGGAAAGCCTCATCAAACTGATCGATGCGCTGTCCCAGCATGTCGACGAGTGCCAGGAAACGTACAGCATGCCGAACTGATCAGCACCGCTGACACGCCTCCCGCATGCGCGCGTCCCGCGCGTGCGTCCCGATTCAATACCCGCTCGCACAACGCGCAGGCACGGCTCGAAGCCGTCGCCTGCGCGTTGGCGTTCGCATTTTTCAGGCACCTCTTCGCGTCGAACCACAAGCAATCCGAATCATAAACAATCGTTCACATTGGAGGCGATCCGCTGTTAATCGAGCTGAACGATCATTCGCAACGTCCAACGATCAGGGCTTGCCGATATGAACCAACTCCAATCCATGCGCGTTTTCATGCGTGTCGTCGAACTGAACAGTTTCTCGGTTGCCGCACGCCAGCTCGGCATGTCGGCCGCGGCGGTCACACGCAGCGTCAATACGCTTGAAGCGCATCTGAATACGCGTCTGATCAATCGCTCGACGCGCAGCTTGTCGCTGACCGAAGCGGGCGGGCGCTACCTTGACAGTTGCCGCGCGATCGTCGCGAACATCGATGAAATGGATGCGAATCTCACGCGCACCGCGCACTCGCCGCATGGCACGGTGCGCATCGCCGCATCGACGACATTCGCGAGCACCGAACTTGTCGCGCTGCTCGCTGACTATCGCGCAGCCGAGCCCGGCGTCGACTTCGATGTCACCACGTTCGAAGCGGGAATCGATCTGATCGAAGGCGGCTTCGACGTCGGCTTCACCGACGACGATCGTCTCGTCGGCACCTCGGTGGTCGGCCGCATGCTGCTGCAGTACCGCAGTGTGCTGGTTGCGTCACCGGCGTACCTCGCGCAGCGCGGCATGCCAGTCACTCCGTCGGCGCTCAATACGCACACGCTGCTCGGCCCCACGACCGGCGCTGCGCGCGCATGGGAGTTCACCGACGCGCACGGCGCGTATCGCGTGCCGGTGCGCTACAGCCTGCGCGCCACCGACACCGCGATGCTGCGCGCCGCCGCGCTCAATCATATGGGCATCGCCTTGTTGCCTGCACCGGCGGTCGCGCGAGAACTTGCAAGCGGCACGCTGTCGCAAGTACTCGAGCGGTTTCCACTGAACGACGGCGCGCGGCGCTTTTCGATTATCTATTCGGGCCGCAATCATCTCACCGCCAAAGTACGCGCGTTCGTCGAGTTCGCCGTCACACGTTTCCGCTCCGATGAACGGAAAACCTCGTTGCGCGCAGTCGCATAACGCCGCTCGAACCCGACGGAAAGCAGACGCGTATGGCCAGAATCCTCACCATCGAAGACGACGAATGGATAGTCGACGACATCGTGCGCGCATTGAGCGCCACCGGGCTCGCGGTTGATGTTGCGCGCACCGGCCGCGAAGGCCTCGTCAAGGCGATGTCCGACGCTTACGACGTGATCACCGTCGACCGCGTGCTGCCGGACCTCGACGGTCTGAAGATCGTATCGACGATGCGCGGCGCCGGCATCGACACGCCGGTGCTCGTGATGAGCGCGCTGGATGGCGTCGAACAGCGCATCGAAGGTTTGCGCGCCGGCAGCGACGACTATCTGATCAAGCCGTTTTCCGCCGATGAAATGTCCGCGCGCGTCGAAGTGCTGTTACGCCGCCGTCCGCGCAGCGAGCCGGAACCAGTGGTGCTGCGGGTCGGCCCACTCGAACTCGACCGGATGCGCAGACGCATCACCGCGCGCGAACGCATCATCAGCCTGCAGCCGACCGAATTCCGCTTGCTCGAATTCATGATGCGCCACGCGGGCCAGGTGATGACGCGCACGATGATTTTCGAGGGCGTGTGGGGCGGCCGCTTCGACCCGGGCACGAACCTGATCGACGTGCATATAGGCCGCCTGCGCAAAAAGCTCGAAGCGGATGGCGACCCGCCGTTGATCCGCACCGTTCGCGGCTCCGGTTACCTGCTAGGGTAAGCGCGCGATGGTCGTCGCGTTCAGACTCGTCGCTCGCACGCGACATCTCACTTCCCCCTGCCCTTGCCTCGTTGCTGAACCGTGATCAGGGAGCGCTTGCCCGGCTCGTGACGATGGGCGATCAGTCGACCTTCGTGAACGCCGCCGTCGGCGGCGTCGCGCGCGAAGGGCTGCTCGCGTTTCAGCAGCTCGAAGACAATCTCGCGCTGCTGCATCATTTCGGCGACGAATCGGTGCACGACAACGATGCGCTAGACGCCGCGCAACGCACGCTGGACCTCGCGATGTCGCGTTACAAGGACGGCATGGTCAGCTATTTCGATGGGGTGACCGCGCAAACCACTGCCGACGCGCGGATCGCATCGTCGGATGTGCACGCACGCAGGCTGACGTCATCGGTCGGTCTGATCCAGGCGCTCGGTGGCGGCTGGCAATACTAAAACGGCGATGCGCACAGCACCCCTGTTGCGCAGGACGCGCATCCGACATAGCACAGCGCGCCGAAAGCCGCTAAATGAACGAGTTTTCATCGTCATACGGCCGAACCGCTACGGGCTCCTTCTTACACTAACTCTGACCGCTGCCGATGTACTCGCATTGATCGACGCGGTCCCCTTCTTTCAACTTTACGAGGAACTTTCGATGAAACTCGCCCTTGCCATCTGCGCATTAGCCGGCGCCGCGCTGTGCAGCCCGGTGTTCGCCCAGACCGCCGCGCCGGCGACCCCGGCCGCAAACGGCGCGACTGCACCCGCCGCACCGTCATCGTCTGTGTCGCAGGCCGGACAATGGACGCCGCCGTATGGTCAGCCCGTGACCGGCCTGACTCGAGCACAGGTGTATCAGGATCTCGTGCACGCGGAAAAGGACGGGCAGTATCAGTATCTGAACCAGACGCTGTACTCGCACGGTTGAGCACGCAAGATGCGCGCGATGAGATCGGGCGCGCGCTACGCTCAAGCTTCGGCGGACAGCTGATAGCCGTAGCGGCTGACCGTCTCGATGCGCACCTGAGGACAGCGCCCGGCGAGCTTGCGGCGCAGCCGCGATACGACAAGGTTCACACATGCCGGATCGACCTCTTCCTTCTCCGACCACGCGTAGCGAATCAACTGATCGCGCGGCACCGGCGCATCGAAGCGCCGCAGCAGGCATTCGAGCAACTGGTACTCACGCCTCGTCAGCGCAACGCGACCCGCGCCCGCGACCAGCTCGCGGGTGGCCGCATCGAGTTGCACGGTGATCTGCGCCGCGCTGCTGACCGGTTCGGCCGGCAATGCGACGGTGATCCGTTGCATCGCAACGATGCGCTCGTGAATTTCGACAAACGAGTAAGGCGGAGTCAGGCACACATCCGCACCCGCGCGCAGCAAACGGACCCGCTCCGCCGCGGGCAGCCCGCGCACCAGCGCGATGATCACCGGCGCTTCGTCCACGCTCGATAGCGCGGGCAGCGCGTGCAGTAGTTCGGCCTGCGACGCCGGCTCCATCGCGAGCGCGACAATCGCGTCGAACGGATCGTGCGTGGCGAGAAACACCCCATCGCGGATGTCGTCCGCACGCTGCACGCTGTGCGCGCTTTCGCGAAAGGCCTTATGAAGCCATGTGGCTTCCGGATGCTCCGGGGAAACAAGAAGAATTCGCATGCAGTCAGTGACGAAGTTCGATTGGATGGGTCCGGCGCCGCTACCGTCGCTACCTCGCTACGCCAGCGTGTGCGGCCAGCATTCGACCGTCACACACGTGCCGGGCTCGGCGCTGCCGATACGGGCGGAAAAATCGTGAACTCGCAGGACCGCCGAGACGATACCGAGGCCCAGTCCCGATCCGGCGATATGCCGGGTCTGTTCACCGCGATAGAAACGCTGCATCACCGCATGGCGTTCTTCGGCCGGAATACCGGGTCCGTTATCGATGACCTCCACTTGCGGGCCATCGCGGGTTTGCTCGAGGTTTACACGCACCGCACCGCCAGCGGGCGTGAACTTCAGCGCGTTGTCGAGCAGATTGCTCAATGCCTCGAATAGCAACGCGCGGTCGCCATGCACGACCGGAACCGACGCCGCGTTGACGGTGAGCGTGATCGACTGGCTTTCGGCAAGCGGTTCGTATAACTCGCAGACATCGCGCACCAGCTCGTCGAGCTGGATTTCCGCAAATCCGCCACGCCGTTTCAGCGTGCCGATTTCCGAAATGCGCAGCATCGCGCGAAAGCGCTCCAGCAGATGATCCGTTTCCGTACGCGCGCGAGTGAGCATCGGCAGCCACGCGAGGGTCGTGTCCTCGCGCGCGCTTTCGTCGATATGCGCGAGCAGCGTGCGGACATGGGCAAGCGGCGTGCGCAAATCGTGCGCAATGCCGTCGCATGCTCCTTTGACTTCGGTCATCAGTCGTTCGACTTCGTCGAGCATGTGATTGACGAGGTGCGACAGCAGGTCGAGTTCGTCGCGGCCGCCGACCGGCAAACGCTGGTTCAGATCGCCTTGCGCGATCAGTTGCGTGACGCGACGGATTTCGCGCACGCGCCGCATCTGCCGCATCGCCAGCACCAGTCCGCCCGCGACACCCGCCGCGAGACAAAGGCCGCTACTGACAAACAGCGCGTTGAGGATCGTGTCGCGAATCAGGATGATGTGCGTCAGGTCGCGCGCGACCAGCATCACTGCGCCGTCGCGACGCCGATCGGCCATGGCGCGCACGACCGGCGCGCCCTGCGGACTGCTCACCGGCAGCGTGTTCTCGAGCGTGACGCCCGTGCGATCGGTCGGTATACCGGGCGGCAGGTGCGTCACATCGCCGGCGAGATGCTCGCCGTTAGCGCCGAACAGGCCGTAATACGCGGCATGCATCCGCTCGCGCTCAAGCCGGTGCCCGATGGTTTCGGCAAGCTGCGCGCGCGGTATCGCATCGAAGTACCTCAGCTGCCAGTCCATCACGACATCGCTCTGCCGCTCCATCTCGCCGGTGACGACCCAGCTCATGAAGCCAAGCAGCAGCACCACCGATACGGCGAAAATCGCACCATACATCAGCAGGAGCCGGAACGTCGTGGTGTGCCAGCGCCGGCCGACATCAGGCGTCATGCCACGAGACCCTTGAGAGGACAACGTGCTCAAATATTGCCCCCTAGCCGAACATGTAGCCGGACCCACGCACCGTCTGGATCACCGCGTGCACACCGGGCGGATCGATCTTCTTGCGCAGGCGGCCCATATGCACGTCGATCAGGTTGGTGCCCGGATCGAAGTGGTAGCCCCAGACCGCCTCGAACAGCATCGTGCGCGTAATGGTGCGACCCGCGTGACGCATCATGTATTCGAGCACGCGGTATTCGGTCGGCAGCAGCGCGATTTCCTCGCCGTCGCGACGCACCTTGCGTGAGACCAGATCGAGTTCGATCGGCCCCACCGACAACATCGCGTCCGATTGCGGCATCGGTGCATTGCGTCTGCGCAGCAGCACCTCGAGCCGCGCGACCATTTCCTCGGGATCGAACGGTTTGGTCAGGTAATCGTCGCCGCCCGCGCGCAGGCCTCGCACCCGTTCATCGACATCGCCGAGCGCGCTTAGCATCAGCACCGGCGTCATCACGCCGATGCTGCGCATGGTTGTCAAAATAGTCAGCCCGTCCATGCCCGGCAGCATCCGGTCGAGCGTGATCACGTCGTAGTTATCGTTAAGCGCATTAACCATACCCTCTTTGCCATTGTCGATCCAATGCACGGAGAAGCCTCTCCGGCTGAGTTCGTTGACGATCTCGCCAGCTGCGATTTCGTCGTCTTCGATCGTGAGCACTCTCAACATAGTGATTCAATCGCCTCGCGCGTCGTCACGGCATTCTCTCCAACCGATGCGGTCCGTCTAGCGTTCGCCCCCATTCGTTACTGTCAGCTTACGTGACGCTATCCATCTGAACCGTTGCAATTAGATGAATAATTTTTCATCTTCGGGCGGCACCCAGCGCCAGTAAGAGGCTACCCGGTAATTCAGCTTTTCGCAAAACTGCATTGCGCGCATCCAACTATGTGGCATTGCTATATTTCGCCGGGAAATATTTGGGCGGCATAGCGCCGCACGCGCCGCAACGGCGCGGACAACTGGTTTTTCACGGGTGACATTGAGGAGACGCGTATGAGAAGACGGCATTGGGTCGCCGCCTTGGTGCTGGGTTCGCTGTTCGACATCGCGCATGCGGACGACGGCAATAGTGTGACGCTTTATGGGGTATTGGACGTCGCGGTGGGGGTGGTCGAACATAACCCGAATGCGAGTGCTGCGTTTCCGACCACGGTCAATCCTGTCAGTAAGGTCAGCACACAATTTCAGAAGCCTGTCTTTGGGCTCTTCAACGGCGGTATTTCGGATCCGCGCTGGGGGATACGCGGTAACGAGAATCTCGGCGGCGGATTGCATGCGTTCTTCGACCTCGAATCGGGCTTCAATTTGCCTAGTGGACAGTTGAATAACGCCGCCGCTTCGCTTGCGGGTCCGAAAAACACGGTTGGGGCCGCATCCGCTCTGAACGGTCAGTTCTTCAATCGCGCCGCTTACGTCGGACTGCGAGACGATAAGTTTGGTTCCATCGCATTCGGCCGCTCGACCACATTCGGCTATGACGTGATTACGTCGTACGACCCGTTGTTCCAGTCGCAGTTGTTCTCACCGCTCGGTTTCTCGGGATCGTATTCGGCCGGCGGCATTACGGAAGGATCACGAACCGATAACAACATCAAGTACACGAATCAGATCGGCGACTTCAACTTCGGTGTTTCCTATAGTTTGGGCGGCGTCGCGGGACACTTCGGCGACGGCTCGACGTTCGGTGCGGTAGCCGGTTATCAGAACAACTCGTTCGGTATTCAGGCAACTTACTACCAGGCGCGCGATATCGTCCATTCGGGCTTGCTAGTCGGCGCCAATGCGATCGACAGCCCGCTGATCGGCCAGAACGTCGGTACGCTATCGCTGGACAACGACTACGACTATATGATCGCGGCGAAGTACAAATTCGCCAACGCGACGATCAAGGGCGGCTATGAGCGCTTCGTGATCAAGCCGCCGTCAGATCCGGCGCCGGCCGGTACGATCGCCGATTATTTCGGCTTCTCGGGTACGCTAGTCAACACGACGACGACCACCTCGACTAACGTCTACTTCTTCGGCGGCGACTATCAGTTCACGCCGAGCTTTGACGTCGCCGCGGGTATCTACGACACGCAGACCGAACAGTCGCAAGGCGTGGCGGGCGGCAACCAGTGGCAATACTCGGTGCTCGCCGACTATCACTTCACGCGACGCACCGATGTGTACGCCGGCTACATGTTCTCGAAGTTCAACGGCGCGGCATTCAATGGCTTTCAGTCGACGAACTATATTCTTGCGACAGGCTTGCGCACGATATTCTGAGGCCCCGATCGATCACGACTGTCTGACCATTGGCGAGTCGTGATCCGGGAACACAGGTGTCGACTGGCCGGGCGTGAACATCTGCGAGTAGAAGATCCGATGCCGGGCATCGGGACGTAGCGCAATGTCGTGGTTGGAAGGCGGCAAGCGATATGTCCCATCGACGTCCCGGCCAAAGTAAGTCGCCACGACGTTGCCCGCTTTCTCCGAATAGGTCAGCGCGATCGCGCGGTCGAATTTACGCATTGGCTGAGCCGGTACGCTCGAAGGCCAGTTAAAGGTCTGCGGCCAACGCGCGACAATCGTGACCGTGTCCGTGTCCGGAGATCGGGCCTTTTCTTCGTTAAACCTCTGCTGCATGAACGGCAGCATGTTTCCCGCAAGCCACTGCGCGCGCTCGTTCATCGCATTTCCGTAGTAGTCGACGACAACGGGATTGGTTGCTGTTCCGGGCGGCAATTCCGATGGCGCAGGTTGACCTCCGCAGTTTCCATGCGCGATTTCGAATTTTTCGATCGCGGGAGTCAGTGCTTTTTCGTAAAACGGCGCGAACCAGTTAATGACGGGCGTTGCATTGAGCGATGCAAGCGTATGGCTCTGTTGCACTGCTGCCGCTTCAGTATCCTTACCTTCTTGCTGTAGGGCGTTTTGCTGATTCGCTAGTCCCCAGGCCCGATATGCGTCGCCGACTTCGGGTAGCATGAGCGGCACAAATGCGACGGCGGGCGAAAGCGGCGCCAATGCCATCGCGACTCCGTTCGCGAGCGTATGGACAGACGCGTTTGCGAAATCCCATTTAGCCTGTTCAGAATCCGGATTCGCGCCCATCTTCTGGCCCGTCTTGACCATGTCGTCTACCCCAAGGCCCATCCCGACACCGGCTCCAAGCGTCATCCCCGCGGCGTAGGCGGGCCAGCTGAAGGCGTCGCGACTAGCCCACATCGCGTACTCAAGACCTGTCATCGTCGATTGGTTGGCCAGGTTAGCGTAATTTTCGGGCACCGGGCTTTGCGCCGTACGCTCGTACACACCAGGCAGCGCCAACCCGCCCACGGTCAACCACGTACCGTGGTACCCCCCCGGTGCACGTGCACGCGTGTCGCCGGGATCTTCGGCGTGCGGCGACCCATTGCGCTGGGCCGGTCCGCTGGTCACCGCGCTAGCCGCTTGCTTTTGCACCGGCCCTCCCGGTGCCCTGTTTTTTGCGTTGTTCGCCGCCACTTCCTGCCTCGCCCGGGTCACTTCCGGACTCTCATTGACAGCTCCGGACGACGCCGCGCCCCCAGCGCCAATAGACGAAACTCCCACACGGCCACCTTTGACTTGAATGAACGGATAGCCCGATTCTATTCAGACGATGCGGCTGGAGGTCCTATCTGTTCACCAGGTTCAATGGTGGGCGTACACGGTACGGTTCAACCTCGCGATCTGTCCGTCACGCTGCGCCTGTACCAGTTCCCGATAGACCTGCGCGCGGGTCTTTTCCATGCTCGTGAGGTTCGTGGTGGTCGGCGCGGGCGACTGCGACATTTGCGACGCTTGCGCCGGTGTGATGTTCTGCGGTTGCGATGGCGCTTCGACGTTCGTTTGCGCGCGAACGGCCATGCTCGAAGCGAGGGTGATGATTGCGGTCAACGTCGTAATGCTAGCCTTCATGAGAAATTCCGTGCGTTAAGTGAAACACTGTCCTGTCGATAGCCGGGCACGCAATTTTCTTCATCCGCGTCCGCGGCACCGTACATCGCGCGGGCATCGACACTTCAATAACGCCTCAGTTTTCCCCGTTCTTCCATTAAAAAATCTCAACGTGAATGAAGGTATCGCATGCCCGTGGCCGCGAACCTGAGAAGCTTGTCAGCAAAGCCGATTCATTATCGTCAGCATTGCCAAACAACCTGAACAATACGTGCACGCTGATCGCCGCCAGCGCGCCGTCACAACGGCACCCAATGCATCGAGTACATCGAGCACGCTACCCACATATTAAGACGACCGTTCAAAGGTTGCGTGAGCCGAACGGCTCAGCTACTTTTTTCGTCTATGTCCCAACCCGCTTGAACTCGGGCCAGAGCTGGCCGGAACGCCCGAACACGCGCCACGTCCAGTTGTGCCCTGCGCAGTTGTCTCGCGCGAGGAAACCGAATGTCCACGACCCTGTCCGAACCTGCCGCCGGCGCGAGCCGCCCGCCGCGCAAGCGCCGTGCGCCGCTGAGCCGGCGGCGCAATCGCGCGGCGCTGCTGTTTCTGCTGCCCGGCGCGCTGATCTTCGCGCTCTATGTGGTCTACCCGGTGCTGAGCAGCATCGTGCTCAGCTTCTACAACTGGGACGGCATGACACCGCGCACCTTCATCGGCCTCGCGAACTACGCGGAGCTGCTGCGCTCCGACACGTTCTACGTCGCGTTGAGAAACAACGTGCTGTGGCTCGTGCTCTTTCTGCTCGCGCCGCCCATCGGCCTCGCGTTCGCGCTCTATCTGAATCAGAGCGTGCGTGGTATCCGGCTCGTGAAGTCGCTTTTCTTCGCGCCGTTCGTGCTGCCGGGTGTCGTTGTCGGGCTCGTGTTCAGCTGGTTCTACGATCCGACCTTCGGTCTGCTCAAGCTCATTATCGGGTACGGCATTCCGGTGCTCGGCGACCCTCGCTACGTGACCTACGGCATCATCTTCGCGGCGCTATGGCCGCAAATTCCGTTCTGCATGATTCTGTATCTGACCGGCCTCACCGGCATCAATAGCGAGGTGATCGAGGCCGCGCGCATGGAAGGCGCGAAAGGCTTCCGGCTGCTGTGGCATGTGATCCTGCCGCAACTGCGACCCGCCACGTTCATGGCGTTCGTGCTGACCGTGATCGGCGCGCTGCGCAGCTTCGATCTGATTTCGGTGATGAGCGGCGGCGGGCCATTCGATAGCTCCACCGTGCTCGCCTATTACATGTACGACCAGGCGATCAAGTACTACCGCGAAGGCTATTCGGCATCGATCGCGGTGGTCCTGTTTCTGATCATGCTCGCCTTTATCGTCTGGCAGCTGCGCCGGCTTGTGCGCAGCGAATCCTGAGGAACCACGATGTATCCGATGCCCGTTTCGCGTTGGCGCCCCGGCAGCCGCCTGCTGTACAAGATATCGCTGCCCTGCGCGCTGCTGCTATGGCTGCTGCCGTTGCTGGCGGTGTTGACCACCTCGATCCGCTCAAGCGATGAGCTCTCCGCCGGCAATTACTGGGGCTGGCCGAAGCAGTTCGCGCTGGTCGAGAACTACCGCGTCGCGCTCACCGAGACGCCGATGCTGCATTACTTCCTGAACAGCGTGCTGATCACGCTGCCGTCGGTTGCGGTGGCGATCTTTCTCGCGTCGATGGCTGGCCATGCGCTAGCGAATTACCGGTTTCGCGGCAATATGGTGCTGCTCGCGATATTCGTCGCCGGTAACTTCGTGCCGGTGCAGATCCTGATGATTCCGGTCCGGCAGCTGACGCTCGACTTTGGCCTCTATAACACGGTCTGGGGGCTGGTCCTCTTTCACATCGCATTCCAGACCGGTTTTTGCACGCTGTTCCTGCGCAATTTCATCCGCCAGTTGCCGTACGAACTGATCGAAGCCGCACGCGTCGAAGGCGCGAGCGAATGGGCCGTCTACGCGCGCATCGTGTTGCCGCTCGTGCGTCCGGCGCTCGCCGCGCTCGGCATTCTCGTGTTCACCTTCGTGTGGAACGACTACTTCTGGGCGTTGTGCCTCACGCAAGGCGACGACGCCGCGCCGATCACGGTCGGCGTCGCCGCGTTGCGCGGCCAGTGGACGACTGCGTGGAACCTTGTGTCGGCCGGGTCGGTGCTCGCGGCGCTGCCGTCGGTGCTGATGTTCTTCGCGATGCAGAAACACTTCGTCACGGGCCTGACGTTCGGCGCGACGAAGGGATAAAAAAGGAAAGACCCCACCGCAACCACCCGAGGGCGAGCGCTTTTTTACGCGTGCGGCGCGTCGTTCCGCCGTATGCGGACTCGCGCGCGATGCGGCATGCATCGAGCAACAGACGCCGCGCCCACCGCCCGTCACATTGCGCGTTACCATCTCGCTCGGCGCACGTTCCGCGTAGCGCCCTGCCCCTTCAATCAATGAACGCCCGACTCGCCGAACTCGCCCGCATTCCGTTCTTTATGCCGCTCGCGGCCGCGACGCTGATGCTTGGCGTCGCGATGTCGTTCACGGCGCCGTATCTATCGCTGTTCGGAGTCGAGCAGGCCGGCATGACGCCGCTGATGCTCGGCATCTTCATGACACTAATCGCGGCAAGCGGCGTGGTGACCAGCGCATGGGCGGGCAAGTGGACCGACCGGCACGGTCATCATCGGTCGCTGCTGCTTGGCGCATTGGTGCTCGCCGCGCTCGGCTATCTGCTGATCTGCTTCGTGCGCGATTACCGGGCGCTGCTCGTGATCGGCGTGGTGTTTCTTGGCTCGAGCGGGTCGGCGCTGTCTCTCGTGTTCGCATTCGGCCGCGCCGCTTTGCCGGTGCGCGACGAAGGCGAGCGCGCGTTCGCCGCGGCGACGCTGCGTACGCTGCTATCGGTCGCATGGGTTTTCGGGCCGTCGCTGGGTGCGCTGGTGCTCGCGGCGGCGGGCTTTCATGGGCTCTTCCTGTTCGCGGCAGCAAGCTTTGCCGGCTGTGCAGCGATCATCTGGCGCATGCACGAAGTGCCCGGCGGCGACCTGCATAGCGCGCCCAATCATGTGGCCGGCGATCCGGCCTCGTCGCTCGAAGTCACGACGCCTGAGCCGGAAGTCCCGCTGCAGCCGGACTACACGCACGCAACCGCGCCGATGCGGCAGATCTGGCGCTCGGTGCTTGCGTTGACGCTAATCGGCCTCGCCGCGAACGCGACGATGATCGTGCTGCCGCTTTACATCGTGCGTGGACTACATGGCACCCGCATCGACGTATCGATCATGCTCGGCCTTGGCGCCTTCCTCGAAATCCCGATGATGCTCGCGCTCGGCGCGCGCGGCGGGAGGCTCAACAAGCTGCGCTGGCTGGCGGCCTGTAGCGTCGTGCACGTGATCTACTTCATCGCGATGGCGGCCGCCGGTTCGGTCAACGTGCTCATTCCGATGCAGAGCCTCAGCGCGTTTGTCGTCGCGGTCACCTCGTGCCTCGGCATGACTTATGTGCAGGACCTGATGCCGACCAAACCGGGTGCCGCGACTGCACTGTTCTTTAACGCGTCGCGAGTCGGCTCGATTCTGTCCGGCGTGCTGTCCGGATTGCTGGTCGCCGGTATCGGCTATCGCGGCACTTTTCTCGCTTGCGGCTGCCTCGCGGCCGGTGCATTCGTATTGTTCGCAGACCCGCCGTGGTCGCGCGGGATGCGCTACGTGCGCGATCTGTGGCGTAGCCGCCGCGCTTAGGACGCGGCCATTCCCTATATCCGTGCGGATACGTCGAGTCGTTGCGTATCCAACAAACGCTGTGCGAATCCGCAAGACATACACAAGCCAAACGCCAACAATTGTGCTTTTTCCACGGCCACGGCACACGCCGGCGCCGCGCCGCTGATCGAGATCCCGCGCGGAATCGCCGCACGTCGAGGCCTGTCGTGTCGAGGCAAAAAATTGGCATTGAGAACTGTGAATCATCAGATTGGCCGCGTATCCATTACGCGTGTCACTGAAACCGCGTATACGTTGCCGCTGTCGTTCCTGTATCCGAACTGGCGCACGATCTGCTGCCCGGAACTGGGCCGTCTGCTGTCGCCGGCCACGCTCGACGTGCGGCAGGAGGAAGTGATACTGAGCGTGCATACATGGGTGGTCCGTACCGGTGGACACACGCTGCTGATCGACACCGGCATCGGCAACGGCAAGTATCGCCCGTTCAATGCGCGCTTCGACCAGTTGCAAACGTCGTTTATCGACCGACTCGCGCTCGCAGGCGTGCAGCCTGCCGATGTCGACTATGTGCTGCTCACGCATCTGCATGCGGACCACGTCGGCTGGAACACGCAGTTCTCCGACGGCCGGTGGATGCCGACGTTCCCGCGCGCAAAGTATGTGTTTCCGCGCGCTGAAATGGAGTTCTTCGCGACACGCGCGGGGGAGAGCCGCAGGATGGTGTTCGAAGACAGCGTGTTGCCGGTCGTCGAAGCGAATCAGGCCACGCTGATTCCCGAAACGGGCGGAGAATTTCTCGACGGCATTGAATTCCACCCGACGCCCGGACACAGCATCGCGCATATGGCCATCTCCGTGCGCTCGAACGGCGACGAAGCGCTCTTTTGCGGCGACGTGATGCACAACCCGCTGCAGGTGTACCGGCCCGACTGGTGCTCGAACTTCGCGCTCGACAAAGCACGCGCACGCAGTTCACGACGCTGGCTTCTCGATTACGCGGCCGAGCGAGGCGCACAGCTGTTTACCGCGCACTTCCCGGAGTCGTCTGTTGGACGGGTGACGCGCAACGGGGACGCGTTCGCATGGCGATACAGCGCGTAAGCGCTCTATCTTGCAAGATGCTTTCACCGCGCAGGTCGCGGGCGTACTGATGCGTGGGAGCAGCATTCGGCGAGCGCCATCGTCACGCAGGTGCAAGGCCTACGCGGATGCCATCGTACGATCGGCGCAAAGCGTCCGGGCGTTTCGCCGAGACGCTCCTCCAGTTGCACAATCGACCTCGACGCGGCTGGCTGCCCGACATCCAGCAGATGCACACCGTCGGACAATGAGTCGGCCTCTATCACGCTGACCAAGGTTTCCATCGCCGTCAAACGATCCACCAGCCGCTCCTGTTCGAGCGCCGGTCATATCGCTCGCGATGCGACGGTGCCATGCCGCGGCGATCGGAGCATGGGCCTCACCCGGCCATGCATTGCAAATAGTCTCGTCGTAGCAGGAATAAAGCGCGTCTGAACTTCGTTCAGTGTTCCGTAACGACCACCCGGTTATCCGAGGAGTGCGGCCATGAAGTCTGTGCTTAAGGTGTTGGGCACCGTCGTCGGCGGTGCGTCTTTGTCGATGCTCGTTGCGTGCGGCGGCAGCGGTTCCGGGTCGGGCAGCAGCACCATGCAAACGTTCGCCGAAACCCTGCTGGTTTCGGATGGCGCGGTCCCCGCCGCACATACGGACCCCAACCTGAAGAATGCATGGGGCGTCGCGTTCAATCCAAAAGGGTTCGCGTGGGTCGCCGACAACGCGACCAATGTCGCGACGCTCTATGACGGCAATGGTGTGCCGCAGCCGCTTGTCGTCAGCATTCCGGATGGTATGAATGGGCCGACGAATCCGACCGGCATCGTATTCAACGGCACGGCCGACTTCATGATCAGCCAGGGCGGCAAGAGCGGCGTGGCGGCCTTTATCTTTGCTGGCGAGGGCGGCACCATCACCGCGTGGGCGCCTGCAGTCCAGCCCACCGCCGCGCTGATCGAACACGATGACGGCCCGGGCGGCGCGGTCTATAAGGGACTTGCGCTCGCGTCCAATAACGGCAACAACTTTCTGTACGCGACTGACTTTCACAACAACAAGATCGACGTGTTCGACAGAACCTTCACGAAGGTGACGATGCCTGGCAATTTCCACGATCCATCGCTACCCGCCGGCTTTGCACCGTTCGGTATTCAGGCAATCGGCTCGAGATTGTTCGTCACCTATGCGCAGCAGGATGCCGCTGCGCACGACGACGTCGCAGGCGCCGGACTCGGCTTCGTCGATGTTTTCGACACCGCAGGCAATTTCCAACAGCGCTTCGTATCAGGCGGTCCGCTTAACGCGCCATGGGGCATCACGCAGGCGCCGTCGAATTTCGGCTCGCTCAGCAACGCGGTGCTGATCGGCAACTTCGGCGATGGCAAGATCAATGCATTCGATCAGTCGAGCGGTCTGTTCATGCGGACGCTCAACACTGCGAACGGTAGCGCGTTCGTGCAGGGCGGACTGTGGGGAATCGCGTTCGGCAATGGCCTCGACAATCAGCCTACCAATACGCTGTTCTTTGCCGCGGGACCGAACGATGAAACGAACGGCGTGTACGGACGTATCGATGTGCAAAGCGTGATGACGTCGTCGATGCCGATGATGTAGCGCTACGTGCGCGGCCCTAACGTCACGGGCCGATCCGCCCGCGCGCCCAATGCCGCACTGCAACGGACGCGCGCGTCTGCAACGGATGCAACAGGATAGTTGCGTCCGCTACGATTCTGTTTCCTCGATGTAATGCGTATGTCACCCCCTCGCGATGAATGACGCGCGTATGAAGCCCTGCAATTCCGTATCGGAAACGTAGATGTCTTACCGATCTTCCCAGCGGTATACGTCGATTTGACACGTACCAAACGGTGCGCTTCCTATGCATCGATGGGCGCGCTCCGCCATGCGTATTTGCCCAGGAATAATCGTCTACTCCAGTTGTTTTAGCTGAGCAGCGTGCATTTTGACGTCGAGCAGAATCGGAGCGTCACAGGGAGTTCGGCCAGTTGCGTGCCGGCAAGGCTGCGAGGCGCAAGACGCGCCACCTTGTGTTTATATCCAGCAGCAAAGGAGTTGAAGCAATGATGAATCAGTCGGTGAAAGACAAGCCCGTGCGACCGTTGAAGAAGCTTCCGATGCGTCTGCATCACCATGCCTTTACGACGGACAACCACCAGCGGACTCGCCACTTTTACGAACACGTTCTTGGTTTGCCGCTCGTCGCTTATGAAGTCGAACGCGAGCGCATCGGCGATACATGCGTCGATCTCGGCTATGCGTTTTACGAATTAGGCGATGGCAGCACACTCGCGTTCTTCACATTCGACGACCCTGAAAAACAGGCGGCATGGAAAGAAAAAGAGCAGTCGCTCTTTGTGCACATCTCGCTGCTCGTCGAAGCCGCGACTCAGGATGAAGTCGAGCAGCGTCTGACGCGCGCCGGTTTCGAGCCGCTGATGCTGCAGCATGGTTTCTGCACGTCGCTGTACATCAAGGATCCGAACGGCCTGATGCTTGAGTTCAGCGTCGACCATGAAGACACATTCGGTGTGGTCGAAGCGATGACCGCTTCTGTACGCGAATGGATGCAGGGCGGTCGCAAACCGGGTAGAAGCCTGCCGTTCAATGCGGCCGCGAACCTGGCGTGATCGCGCACGCGCGGCATGCCGTGCAATCGATGAGCTGAACGTCACGCACCCGCACCGCTCGGCGGGCAAATCGCACACCGTTCTTCCGGCGAGAAAGTATCTACGGAAATTGAGAATCCGCTCAAACTCTGTTCCGCTACACTTTTGGGTAAGTTCTATTGGCGTTGGCGCTACTCGAGTTGCAGCCGTCGTAGCCTGAAATGCACGACGTGCGCGACATCGTGCACGCGCGGCGAGCGGACGGGAGCCGCTGCATACGGTGCTCGCGCCAGCGGCCGACTCCATACTGAAGGTCGGCCACGCAGTTCGATAGACGGATGCGAAGTATCAGGTCATGCTCGCAAGCACGGAATCGAGGAATGCCTTACCGAATAGCTGGCCGCTGCGATCTTCCGCCAGCATCTTGCCGAGGTCGGGCAATGCAACGCCGTCGCGTTTGCCGATCAGCGCATAGCCGAGCTGCGCGCGTCTCCACGTGATCACGCTCATGTCGTCGATGCTTTGCTCGGCGATCGGATGGTCCGGCTTCGCTTCTTTCGTCACGCATAGCGCGACCGGCGCGCCCGATCCCGTTGCCGGCAGATAGACAATCTGCACGAGCGGCCGGCCATGGAAGCGCAAGCGCTGCACCCGCTTGAACGTCAGGCCAGACGAGGTCAGGTCGGGCACATGCACATCGAGTCCGTCCTCGTGCCGGATTTCGTCGACGATACGCGCGGACTGCACCATATCCGGCTGCACTTCGGCAAGCGTTTCGTGCGCGTAGAGCTGCTGGTATCCCGCAGCCGCGACGACCCATGGCGACGCGCCGCCCGCAAGCGATGCAAGCGGCGTGTTGTCGAACATGCCCGAGCCTGAGCGTGCATCCGCGGCTAGTCTGAACACGGCGCCCCAGCAGAACGCGCCGGCGACGAACGCGACCGCAAGCCACGCGGGTGCAATGCGGAACGCTCCCCCACGCGGCAACTGCCACGCAGGCGGCACGCCAGCGGTAACCGGAGGCGGACCCGCGGAATTCGCGCCAAGGTGTATCTCGCCGGCCGGTGCGTCGGTGTCATCGTCGAACTGCGCGTGCACTTCACCGCGCGCGATACGACCGACGAGCGCCACCAGGCGTTCGGGCACCTCCGGCAGCTTCTGATGCGCGAACGCGTTCTGATAAGGCAGCCGAGACGCCCGAAGCAGTGCGACACGTTCCGCGAGTTCAGCCGACGACCCGATCCCCTCTTCAACCTGTTGCTTCTGGTCGGACGGCAGCATACCGTCGACGTACGACAACAACAGGACGTCGTCAATCTTCATTCCCCGTCTCCTTACCCTTTGATGCTGTCTTTCACTTTTTGATCTTGTCGCGTGCCGAACTGACTCCCAACGGCCTGCCGCGCGCGCGACAGACGGCTCATGATGGTGCCTACCGGAACACCGAGAACCTGGGCCGCCTCCTGATAACTCAGCCCTTCGACGACTACCAACAGCATAACGGTGCGTTGCGCATCGGGCAATCGCTCGACTGCGCGGACGATCTGCCGGTTAAGCGCATCCGCCTCGGGATCCGGCGCGGAAGGATCCGCGACAGTCTCCAGGTAGCTGTCGTCCCACTCCGCACTTGTCCTGCTGCGCACGCTGCGCGCGCGCAATTCGTTGATCCATGTCGTGTGAACGATCGAATACATCCAGCTCAACGGCGATGTATCCGGCTTCAACTGATGTGCCCGCTCGAGTGCGCGCAAGCACGCGCGTTGCACCAGATCTTCCGCATCGTGCTGATCTCGAGAGATGCGTAGCGCGAACGCCCACAACCTCGGCAGCAATTCTGGAAGGATGCTGGGAAAATCTGCGACGCTCATCGGCGTAATTCCTCGCGTGACGTTTCTGTTCTGTCGACTCTGCGCAGCTTTGCAGCAGTCGGCGGCAAACGAAGTTTAGCGTCGATCGCAAACGTTTGCTGTTGCATCCTTTCCGATCCTGACTAACGCAATTAGAAAAAGAAACGAAGGCAGTCATTGTTGATCACCAGTCCGATTGCAAGCCAATTACCGGGTTGTCGTGACAGAAAACGCTGGTTCCCTATTGGACGCACGGAGCACAAGCCGCTTGCATGATCGTGCGGTAAATAAACCCGCCGAAGCACCGCCAGCAGCGTCTCCAGGGTGTCGCGAAATGTGTCCGGTTTGCCTAACACCATTCGTATTTGTGCCGTCAACGAACCGTATCCACGCGCCCACCCCTACATCGTTTCGATATCCTTGCGACACATGTTTTTGCACATTGCACCCGGCCTGCAGTTTGTCAGCCCAGTACCCGCCTTGCGTCGACGCATCTGCGGAAAAACCTTGCAGCATGCCGGTCTTCCCATTCAGACGTGACCTTAACCAAAGCGCATGTTTACGGCAACCGAACATCATTCGTTTAAGGAGAAGCAACTTCATCGCCTAACGAAATGCATTACAAATTGATACGAAAAGTCCGACATCCGCAGGGTCGCGCAAAGCAACTCGCTTTCAATCACTTTCAATTCATGCGCAACATTCATGCGTTGCTTCACTTAAGTCCGGAAAAAATCATAAAGCGAAAATCCGCCTGAAATACCTGTCACGCCCTTTAAAGCCGGGCAATCTGAATTACCAGCCTTTATTGCATCGGCCGATCAATCACGACTGCAAGACTCATTCATAACGCCAGCACATATCCGGCACCGCGCACCGTCTTCAACACCGACTCTTCACCCGGCACATCGATCTTCCTGCGCAGTTTGCTCATATGCACCTCAATCAGGTTCGTACCCGGATCAAAGTGATAGCTCCAGACCGCTTCGAACAGCATCATGCGGGTCACCGTCTGTCCGACGTGACGCATCATGAATTCGAGTACGCGGCATTCGGTCGGCAGTAGTGGGATCTCAGCGCCATTGCGCGTTACCCTGCGCGCCGCGAGATCAAGCGCAAGCGGCCCGGCTCGTAGCAGCGATTTCGCGCGCGCGGTAGCACCGATGCCGGGCTCCTGGCTGCGACGAATCAACTCCTTGAGACGTGCCATCAACTCTTCCGGGTTGTACGGCCGCGTCAGATAGTCGTCGCCTAGCGCCCGCAGGCCGCGCATTCGTTCGTCGACGTCACCGGGAACGTTGAGCATCAGAACCGGCGTTTGCACCCCGACAGTGCGCATCGCGGCCAGGATGCTCATCCCGTCGATGCCGGGCAACATGCGTTCGAGCGTGATGGCGTCGTAACCGCCGCCGATTGCGCGCGCTAACGCTTCACGTCCATCGCCGACCCAGTCGACAGAGAATCCGTAATTTTTCAGCTCCGCGACGATTTCAACGCCTGCTTTCGGGTCGTCATCGATCGTCAGTACTCGCGATCTCGTCATCGTTTTACCATCCCGAATCTGCTTATCCCTTAGGCGGCCATCCGTCGCCGGCTCGTCTGATCCGCTTTACGTCCTCGCGCTTTACGTCACTGCCCTCAAGTTTTCTTCTCATCCGTTTTCGCGGAGATCGTTCATTCGCTAGTTCTTCGACTGGTCGACCAGCTTGTTCTTCGCGATCCACGGCATCATCGCGCGCAGCTTCCCACCGACCTGTTCGATCTGGTGCCCGGCCGTCAGGCGACGGCGCGACTGCAGCGTCGGCGCACCCGCGCGGTTTTCGATGATGAAGCTCTTCGCGTACTCGCCAGTCTGGATGTCCTTC
>NZ_SORE01000036.1 GCF_004366595.1 Paraburkholderia rhizosphaerae | reverse complement strand
GAATCAGTTTGCTATTCTGTTTGGCGATCGATTCACGCAGGCGCGCGGCTAACGATTCCTTTAACCGCCTCACCCACAAAAATGCGGACAGGTTCGGAAAGATAAATGCGCACTCGACGCATATCGTTTCCAAGCCGGGTTCAGGGGAAAACCACAGCAGGCTTGAGAGCTTGTTGCGACTTGTTGATGGTCCCGCCGGAGTTATACCGGACTCGTAGTTATCCAGCCACTCATCAATCTCCTCACTACCAATCGCAGTAGCCTTCCCACCCTCAGGCTTAACCGTCCCCGTACGGGACACAACGCGCCCTTCCGGCGAATACCCATAATCGACGGTCAGCGTACGTTCCACATTCCCGTTCGCCGGCGCTGCATCCTCCCTGTAGATAAACCGCGTAACTCGTCCACGCACGTCATAATTCACGTACGCATACATGCCATCGGCCATCAGTTGCAACGGTCGATGCGCCGCGTCCCGCAACATGATCCCGACCGAGTGACCATTTACGACGGACATCGCGATCCGTCGGTTGGCGCTCCCGTCATAGTTCTGATGCCAGTCTTCGACCGTTTGACCGTTGACCTTCGTCAACATCGATAACAGTCGATTCCGGCTGTCGTAGACAAAGCCAGATGTCCGTTGCTGTCCGGTCGACTTCGCATCAAAGCCGTTCGCGCCTGTCGCATCATCGGTCGTTAGTTCGCCAAGCGCGACGAGGTTGCCCCGATCGTCATAAGCAAAGCTACGCATCACACGAGGCATCGCGATCAGCGACGGATGCAAAGTCGTCGCATCGGCGTACCTTACCGATGTGATCGACACGCCTGTCGAACTCCGTCGTGTAACGCGCACCGGGCGGCCGATATCGTCGTAGCTGTATTCGGTGCTGTTGCCATCCGCCGTGCGATCGGTGAGCAGATTTCCCTTGGTATCCCACGTCGTTGACGCGTTGCCCGACGATGAACTGCTTCCAGTGGGCCTCTGCAAACCGGCGACCGACGAGAAGTTCAACGTCGTGCTCCGGCGACTGTCCGTCACCGTCGTGCTACCGCTGCCGTACGCAAACTGAACGTTGCGCGTGGTATCCGGATGGCTAGCGGCAACGGCGCGCCCCTTCGCGTCATACGACCACGTCGCCACGCGTGAGCCCGCTTCGTCGATCACGCCGGTCATCGCCGACCAGAAGCGAACGTCCTCAAACAGATAGCGCCGCACATAACCATCGGGCCACGTCACCGAGACCAGGTTGTTGTGCGAGTCATAGCCATACCGCGTGATTGCGCCCGTCGGATCAGTCAGCTGCGTGATGCGGTATTTCGCATCGTAGGTGAACCGCAGCACAAGGTCGAAGTACGTGCTTGTATCGGCTGCGTGCTCGGTAACGGAAATGAGAAGACCGCTCGCGGGTGCTACGTTCGACGGCGTATTCGCATCGCTATAGGTGAGTGTGGTGACGCGGCCATCGTGTGTGCTGACCGATAGCAGTACGCCCTGACTCGAATACGACTCTGCCGTGTCAGTGGTCAGGTCGGTCAGCGTCCAGCCTGCCACATCGTCGCGCAGCGCGAACGCAGCAGTGCCCACTGCACGCCACGCTCCGTTCGCCTTGGCGAACGTGACAGGCTCTCCGTCTTCGCGATATGCAATGACTTGCGCAGAACTCACACGCGCATTGGCCAGATCCAGTTGACGTTGCCAGTTATGAAACCAGCCCGCACCGACAGTGGCGTCCGGGTGAAGATGAGGTGCCGAACGATAAGTGCGGCGAAACGCTACGGGCGTATCGCCACCACTGACAAAGTCGACCTCGGTCTGCGTGTTGACGCCCGTGCCCGGATAAACCGGATCCGCAACAGGACAACTCGCTTCAGGCGCGACGGGCTCCGGCGCATTGCAGTACCGATCGATGCGATCGGCGTTGGCCGTACAAAAGTACGTCCCCATGCCGACCGGCGTCCCGCCCGCGACGCTGATCGCACATCCCTTGGTTCCGGGTACCCCACGCGACTTCGCGTAAAGGGAGTAGCAGATCGCATCGCCGCCTTCAGCGTGAGCGGTGATAGCCGGCAGAAGTGCCGCTAGCAGTAGCAGCAGTCGTAGCGCGCGCGTCGAAAGCCGACGCGGCGAAAAAGAGCAAAGGCCCATTCGAATTTTTCTCTGTCGTTTGTGTGTTTATTACCCGCTTAAACGCCATCACGATAAATGCACACACAACCAAAAAATCGCCGAAAAGTCCGAACGTGCCCGCGTCTATTCCTCTTCTGAAATATGCGTACGAAGCGGCCCCAACCCCCCGCCGTAGTGGAATCCCCTAACCCAACCAAACCCAAAAACAACTTGTATATACAACTCGCACCAGCTAGACTCCACCGTAACTTGTCTATACAGGAACGCACGACCATGATCCTCACGCCCGGCTGCCTGACGCTGCCGCAACTCCGCCAGATCGCACGCGAGCAGGTCACGCTCGAACTCGACCCCGCCAGCTTTGCCGCAATCGACGCGTGCGCGAAAACGGTCCGCGACATCGCGGCGAAAGGCGAGCCCGCGTATGGGATCAACACCGGCTTCGGGCGTCTCGCCAGCACGCACATCCCGCACGATCAGCTCGAACTGCTGCAACGCAATCTGGTGCTGTCGCACGCGGTCGGCGTCGGCGAGCCGATGTCGCGTCCGGTCGTGCGTCTGTTGATGGCGTTGAAGCTGTCAAGCCTCGGCCGCGGCCATTCGGGCATTCGCCGCGAAGTGATCAACGCATTGATCGCGCTGTTCAACGCCGACGTTTTGCCGGTCATTCCGTGCAAAGGCTCAGTCGGTGCGTCCGGCGATCTCGCGCCGCTCGCGCATATGTCTGCGGTGCTGCTCGGCGTCGGCGAGGTGTTTAACAAGGGCGAGCGCATGTCGGCCGTCGAAGGCCTGCGCCTCGTCGGCTTGAAGCCGCTCACGCTCGAAGCGAAAGAAGGTCTCGCGCTGTTAAACGGTACGCAGGCCTCCGCCGCGCTGGCGCTTTACAACATGTTCGCGATCGAAGACCTGTATCGCACCGGGCTCGTCGTAGGCGCGCTTTCGGTCGACGCCGCCGCCGGTTCGGTCAAGCCATTCGACGCGCGCATTCATGACTTGCGCGGCCATCAAGGCCAGATCGACGCAGCGTCCGCGTTCCGTTCGCTGCTGGAAGGCTCGGCAATCAACCTGTCGCATCGCGACTGCGGCAAGGTGCAAGACCCATACAGCCTGCGTTGCCAGCCGCAGGTGATGGGCGCCTGTCTCGATCAGATGCGCCACGCGGCCGACGTGCTGCTAATCGAAGCGAACGCGGTCTCCGACAATCCGCTGATCTTCCCGGACACCGGCGAAGTGCTGTCCGGCGGCAACTTCCATGCAGAGCCGGTCGCATTCGCCGCGGACAATCTTGCGCTCGCCGCTGCCGAAATCGGCGCGCTCGCCGAGCGCCGCATCGCGCTGCTGATCGACGCCACGCTGTCCGGCCTGCCGCCGTTTCTCGTGAAGGATGGCGGCGTCAACTCCGGTTTCATGATCGCGCACGTCACGGCCGCGGCACTCGCATCCGAAAACAAGACGCTCGCGCATCCGGCATCGGTCGATTCGCTGCCGACTTCCGCAAACCAGGAAGACCACGTATCGATGGCGACCTTCGCCGCACGCAAGCTGGCCGACATCGCGGAGAACACCGCGAATATCCTCGCGATCGAACTGCTTGCCGCCGCGCAAGGCGTCGATCTGCGCGCGCCGCATCACACCAGCCCCGCATTGCAGCGCGTGATGACCGTCGTGCGCAATGAAGTCCCGCGCTACGAGCTCGACCGCTACTTCGCACCCGATATCGCCGCGATCACGCGTCTCGTGCAAAACGGCACGATCGCCGCGCACAGCCCCTTCGAATTCGTATCCGAGCGCGGTTGATATGAACTCGCCCGCTTATCAGGGAATCAAGGACTTCATCCTCGCCCGCATTCACGCAGGCGAATGGGCGGAGGGCGACCAGGTGCCCTCGGAGAATGAGCTCGCGCGCGAATTCAACGTCGCGCGGATGACGGTCAACCGCGCGCTGCGCGAGCTGACGGCCGAACAGGTGCTGACGCGCGTGCAGGGCTCGGGCACCTTCGTCGCGCGGCCGAAGTACGAATCGACGCTGGTCGCGATTCGCAGCATCTCGGACGAAATCATCGCGCGCGGTCATCGCTATCACGCGAATGTGCTGCATATCGGCGACGCGATCGCCGATGCCGAACTCGCCGACGAGATGCAGCTGAAAGCGGGACACGCCATTTTCCATTCGCGCGTGCTGCACTTCGAGAACGATGAGCCGGTGCAACTGGAAGAGCGCTGGGTCAACCCATCGGTCGCGCCCGACTATGCGCTCCAGGACTTTACCAACACGACGCCGAACCAGTACCTCGTGCGCGTTGCGCCGTTGCAGCGCGTCGAGTACCGGATCGAAGCGCTCGCACCCGACGACGGCACGCGCGCGCTGCTATCGATGGACGACGTCGAGCCGTGCCTCGTGTTGCATCGGCGCACGTGGTCGCAAGGCGTGGTCGCTTCGGTGGCCAACCTGTGGCACCCAGGCAGCCGCTACCGCTTTACCGGGCATTTCTGATTGCTTGCTGCCGTTTCCTTGTCGTGGCCGCGGTTTTTAGCCCGCTGTTATTCGTACCTTGCGTACCTTGCGTACCTTGCGCACCCTGCGCACCCTGAAGGCTCACTACCATGAACGATCCGAAACACATCGATCCGCGTTTGGACCCGTCGCGCACGATTCGCGCGCCGCGCGGCAGCGAGAAGGTCTGCAAAAGCTGGCTCACCGAAGCCGCCTACCGGATGATCCAGAACAACCTCGACGCGGAAGTGGCCGAGCATCCGCATGCGCTCGTCGTGTATGGCGGCATCGGTCGCGCGGCGCGCAACTGGGATTGCTTCGATCAGATTCTCGCTTCGCTGAAGGACCTGAACGACGACGAGACGCTACTGATTCAATCGGGCAAGCCAGTCGGCGTGTTTCGCACGCATCCGGATGCGCCGCGCGTGCTGCTTGCGAACTCGAACCTCGTGCCGCACTGGGCGACGTGGGACCACTTTCACGAACTCGACCGCAAGGGACTGATGATGTACGGCCAGATGACCGCGGGCAGCTGGATCTATATCGGCAGCCAGGGCATCGTGCAGGGCACATACGAAACGTTCTTCTCGGTTGCGAACCAGCATTTCGGCGGCAAGCCGCAGGGTCGCTGGATTCTGACCGGCGGCCTCGGCGGCATGGGCGGCGCGCAACCGCTTGCGGCGACGATGGCGGGATTTTCGATGATCGCAGTCGAATGCGATGAGACCCGCATCGACTTCCGCCTGAAAACGCGCTACGTCGACAAAAAAGCGAAGACGCTCGACGAAGCGCTCGCGATGATCGACGCAGCGAAGGCGAGCGGCAAGCCGGTGTCCATCGGCCTGCTCGGCAACGCGGCGGATGTGTTCGCCGAACTCGTCAAACGCAACGTCACGCCGGACTGCGTGACCGATCAGACGAGCGCGCACGATCCGATACATGGCTATTTGCCGCAAGGCTGGCAGGTCACCGACTGGCGCGAACGTCAGAAGACCGACCCGCAAAGCATCGTGACACCGGCGAAGCAGTCGATGGCCAACCAGGTGCGCGCAATGCTGACGCTGCAGCAACGTGGCGCCGCGACGCTCGATTACGGCAACAACATCCGGCAGATGGCGCTCGACATGGGTGTCGAAAATGCATTCGACTTCCCCGGCTTCGTGCCCGCCTATGTGCGGCCGCTGTTTTGCGAAGGCAAAGGTCCGTTCCGATGGGTCGCGCTGTCGGGCGATCCGGAAGATATCTACAAGACCGATGCGAAGGTCAAGGAACTGATCCCGGACGATGCGCATCTGCACAACTGGCTCGATATGGCGCGCGAACGGATCGCGTTCCAGGGGTTGCCTGCACGGATCTGCTGGGTCGGCGTGAAAGACCGCTATCGCCTCGGCCAGGCGTTCAACGAAATGGTCCGCACAGGTGAGCTGAAAGCGCCGATCGTGATCGGCCGCGACCATCTGGACACCGGTTCGGTCGCGAGCCCGAATCGCGAAACGGAAGCGATGCTCGACGGCTCGGATGCGGTCAGCGACTGGCCGCTGCTCAATGCGATGCTGAACACCGCGGGCGGTGCGACCTGGGTGTCGCTGCATCACGGCGGCGGGGTCGGCATGGGGTATAGCCAGCATGCGGGTGTCGTGATCGTCGCGGACGGCACCGATGCCGCGCATGCGCGCCTCGGTCGCGTGCTGTTCAACGACCCGGCAAGCGGGGTGATGCGCCATGCGGATGCGGGCTATGACCTTGCGCGCAAAACAGCGGTCGACGCAGGCCTCAAGCTGCCGATGCTGGGCCGGTGACTGCAATGCCGGGCAACCGCTCACAGACGGCGCAAGTCACGCTGATTCGCGGCGCGGACTTGCACGCGACGCGCTGGAAAAACGGCGGCGGTATCACGCGCGAGATTGCCGTGTATCCGGCCGCAGCGGAATTTGATACGTTTGTCTGGCGCGTGAGTGTTGCCGACGTCGAGCAAGCCGGGCCGTTCTCGCGCTTTGCCGGCATCGACCGGACACTTGTGCTGATTTCGGGTGCCGGCATGCTGCTCGACGAAGGGCAAGGGCGCACGCATGCGTTGACGCAACCGTTCGACATCGCCCGTTTTGCCGGCGAAACGGCGATCGATGCGCGGCTCGTCGAAGGCGCGACGCGCGACTTCAACCTGATGGTCCGGCGCGGTGTGGCGAGCGGCAACATCGAGGTATGGCGCGCCGGCAGCGCGCATACCGTGTCCGCGGACACCGTACTGCTATTTTGCGCAGCCGGTTCGGTCGATGTCGTGCCGAGCGCCGGCGAGCCCGTTGCGCTCGCAACGAACGACACGATGCGCATCGCTGACGCGCAAGCATGGCACTGCACGCTGCGTGGCACGGGCACCGTGCTTGCCGTGTCGATCCTTCATGCGGATTCCCGACAACCGGTCTGAGCGAACCGCCTATTCCTCCAGCGAGCTTACGATGAAGCAAACCGTCTGGCATCACCTGAAACTCTGTGCGCACGGCGATCCGCACGACACGATCGGCGACGCCGCGATCGCGGTGCAAAACGGACGCATCGAATGGCTCGGCGCCGCGCATGAGCTGCCCATCGCGTACCGCGACTGGGCGCGCGAGGATCTCGATGGTGCATGGGTGACGCCGGGGCTCGTCGAGTGCCATACGCATCTCGTCTACGGCGGTCAGCGCGCGGACGAATTCGCGCAGCGTCTGGCGGGCGTCAGCTACGAAGAGATCGCGCGGCGCGGCGGCGGCATTGTGTCGACGGTGCGCGCGACCCGCGAAGCCGATGAAAACACGTTGTTGTGCGCGGCGGCGGCGCGGCTCGAACCGCTGATCGCCGAAGGCGTCACCGCGATCGAAATCAAATCCGGCTATGGGCTCGACTTGCCGAACGAGCGCAAGATACTGCGCGTCGCCCGGCAGCTCGGCGAACGCTATCCGGTAGCGGTGTACACGACGTTTCTCGGCGCGCATGCGTTACCGCCTGAATTCACGGACCGTGCCGACGACTACATCGACGAAGTGTGTTCGCGGATGCTGCCGGCGCTCGCCGACGAAGGCCTCGTCGACGCGGTCGACGTGTTTTGCGAGCGCATCGGTTTTTCGCTGGCGCAGAGCGAGCGCGTATTCGAAGCGGCCGCGCGTCGCAATCTGCCGGTCAAGATGCACGCGGAACAGCTATCGAACAGCGGCGGCGCGGCGCTCGCCGCGCGCTATCGCGCGCTATCCGCGGACCACCTCGAATTCCTCGACGAAGCGGGGGTCGTCGCGATGAAAGAAGCGGGTACCGTCGCGGTGCTGTTGCCGGGCGCGTATTACTTTATCCGCGAGACACAACTGCCGCCGCTCGAATTGTTGCGCCGCCATGCGGTGCCGATCGCGATCTCGACTGACAGCAATCCGGGCACATCGCCTGCGACTTCGCTGCTGCTGATGATGAACATGGCGGCCACGCTGTTCCGGATGACCGTGCCGGAAATACTGCAAGCGGTGACGCTCCATGCGGCGCAGGCGCTCGGAAAACCGGACGTGCACGGCGCGCTCGCGGTAGGCCGCGCGGCGGACTTTGCCGTGTGGTCCGTCGACTCGCTTGCCGAACTGCCCTACTGGATGGGCCGACGCTTGTGCGCGCGGGTCGTGCGCGGCGGGGAGACGGTCTATGCGAGCCGGACCTGAGCGCAACGGCAAGACGATCCAGCAACGATGGAATTGAGCCGAACATGAGCGAAACCAGTCGAACGCTTTTTGCCGGGCACGCATGGCTGCCCGATGGATGGCGCCGCAACGTGCTGCTGCAATGGGATGAAGCGGGCACGTTGACCGCGGTGATACCCGATGCGCACGCAAATGCCGGCATCGCGAGAGCGGCGGGTCCGCTGTTGCCCGGCATGCCGAATCTTCATTCGCACGCATTTCAGCGCGCGATGGCGGGGCTCACCGAATATCGCGCGAACGCGACCGACACGTTCTGGAGTTGGCGCGACCTGATGTACCGTTTTGCCGCGCGCATCACACCGGAAGGCCTCGCGGCGATCGCACGCTGGCTGTACATCGAGATGCTGAAGGCAGGGTACACGTCGGTTTGCGAATTCCACTATATCCATCACGCACCGGACGGCAGCCGCTATGCGCACGGCGCGGAAATGGCGCAGCGCGTCGTCGATGCGGCGAGCGCGAGCGGCATCGGCATCACGATGTTGCCGGTGCTCTATCAGTACAGCGGCTTCAATGATGCGGCGCCGCGTGACGATCAGCGGCGCTTTATCGATACGCCCGACGGCCTGTTGCGCAACCTCGACGATCTGCGCCGTGCGCGGCCGGAGCACGGCGCGCGGCGCTATGGCGTTGCGCCACATTCGTTACGCGCGGTGTCGCCGGCCTCATTGCATGCGTTGCTCGACGGACTGGATGCGCTGCTACCCGATGCACCGGTTCATATCCATATTGCCGAACAGACCGCCGAAGTCGACGCGTGTATCGACACGCAGGGGGCGCGGCCCGTGCAATGGCTGCTCGACCAGTTCGATGTGAATGCACGCTGGTGTCTCGTGCATGCGACGCACATCGAGGCTCGCGAGACCGTTGCGCTCGCAACTAGCGGCGCGGTTGCCGGCTTGTGCCCGACCACCGAAGCGAACCTCGGCGACGGCCTGTTTCCGGCGCAAGCGTATCTGGATGCGCAAGGTCGATTCGGCGTCGGCTCGGATAGTCATATCGCAGTCGACTGGCGCGCGGAACTGCGTTTGCTGGAATACGGCCAGCGTCTGGTGAGGCGGCAACGCAACGTGCTTGCCGCGGCGGATGCAACGCATGTTGCGGACCGATTGTTCGCGGCTGCGCTCGCCGGCGGGGCACGGGCGACCGGCCGCGCGACCGGCGCGCTCGCGGCCGGCATGCGAGCCGACTGGCTCGTGCTCGATGCCGCGCACCCGGCCGTGGCGGAACTGCCATGCGATGCATGGCTATCGGGTGCGGTGTTTTGCGAGCATGGCGATTCGCCGGTGCGGGACGTCTACGCAGGCGGCGACAAAGTGGTCGAAGATCGCCGGCATCGCGACGAAGAACCCGCCTACGCGCAGTACCGCGCCGCGCTCGCCGAACTGCTGAAGTGACGCGCTGACACGCGTTGCCGATGCGCGTGTAGCCGAATTCGCGTCGAGGCGCGCGAAGCAGGTGAGCGAGCCGCGGAGGCGGCCGCCCGCGAATGGCCGTGTGCTATGCGGCAAGCCGATGTGCGTCCGGTTTAGCGCTGGTGCGATTCGTCCTGCATCACCCGTCGCCTTCGCTCGCAAATCATGTGCCAAGGAACATGGCACGTCTGTCGCAGTCAATCCTTTCTGAATCCGCGCAACGCCGCGCCATTGTTGCCGTTGCACCGCATCGGCGGCGGCGACGGGCTTGCGCGCGGCATCACGGAACGACTAATCTTTGACGGGAACCCTCGCGCGCGGCTGCGCCGCTTGCGCACATTGCGCCGGGTTGCCGCCGGGAACGGAGATCGAAAGGAAGACTCAGTGACGGAATATTCCGACGAAACGCTGCTGCCGGTCTGGCGAGCCAATTTGCTGGTATTGACGCACGAGGTCGGCGCGGCGACGCGGCTCGCGCGGATGATGACCTTCTCCGAGTCATATCTGAAGCTGATGCTCACCGGCCAGCGCGACTTCAGCGAAGAGTTCGTGCGCGGCGTCGAGGCGGTAGCCGGCCTGCCGGCCGGCTGGATGGACGCGCCGCACGACGCACACGACGTGCCGGACAACGCGCGGGCCGCCATCGACAACGAAGCTCCGCTCGCCCGTTTTCGCGGCACCGCGCATCCGGTGCGCAAGAAAGTGGTGCTGCGGCCACCCGAGCCGATCTTCGGGCAAACGCCGCCGAAGAAGCACGACGACGAGACAAAAGATGCGCAGACACATCGCAGGCACGCGTATTTGCGCAAGGTGCGCGACCTCGCGGCGCAGGACGTGCGGCGCTTCGAGCGGCACCTCACGCATCCGCCCGTCGACATTGGCGCGCTGCGCGCAAAAGTCGAAGACGTGATGGGCGCGGTCGATCTCGATGAAAACGTGCATGCGGACCTCGCGGGCCGACTCGAACAGATTGAAAAGCATCGGCATCTGTTGATCCGGCATGTCGAAAAGCTGTACGAACTGCTCGCGGCTCTCGGTGAAAACGAATGAATCGCACGACCCGGTCGAGTGATCGATGCGCGTGCAACGATACTCGCTGCCCGAACCGTCTTATCGGGAAACATTGCTTGATGCACGGGGTCGCGCGAAACGCGCAGTAACAGTCGGCACGCTCTGAGGTCTCGTCGTGCCGCGCATTTTGCGGTAAAAGAATGCATGACCGACCGCGCCCGACTTATTCCGATCATCGTTGCCTGCCCGCTGTTGCTGCAAAACCTCGACACGTCGATCATGGCAACCGCGTTGCCGTCGATAGCACGCTCGCTAGGTGTCGAGCCGCTGCATCTGAATCTCGCGATCACCTCGTATCTGCTGAGTCTTGCGGTGTTCCTGCCTGCCAGCGGCTGGCTTGCGGACCGTTTCGGCACACGCCGCGTGTTTTGTGCGGCAATCGTGTTGTTTTCGGTCGGCTCGGCGCTGTGCGGACTCGCGATGTCGCTGCCGCAACTCGTGCTGTTTCGCGTGATACAAGGCATGGGCGGCGCGATGATGGTGCCGGTGGGCCGGCTGATTCTGCTGCGCAGCGTGCCGCCCGCGCGCATGGTCGCCGCGATGGTCTGGTTCACCGTGCCCGGCGCGGTGGGGCGGCTAGCCGGTCCGCTGCTCGGCGGTTTCGTTGTGACCGTGGCGTCGTGGCGCTGGATCTTTCTGCTGAACGTGCCGTTCGGCATGGTCGGTGTGCTGTGCGCGCTAGCCTTTATCGAAGATTCGCAGGAGCCGCACGATGCGCGCTTCGATCTGCCAGGCTTCCTGTTGCTGTCGACCGGCCTGGTCGGCCTGGTCGGCGGCTTCGACACGGCCGGTCGCGGGCTGGTCGCACAGCCGGTGACTTTCACGCTGCTCGGCGCCGGCGCGCTCGCGCTCGTTGCGTACTGGTTCTACACGCGGCGTCACACGGAACCGATCATCGACCCGGGCCTGTTTCGCTTTCACGCGTACCGTACCGCGGTCGTCGGCGGCATGCCGCTGCGCATCGCGCTCGGCGCGTCGCCGTTTCTGCTGCCGCTGATGCTGCAACTCGGTTTTGGCCTTACGCCGCTGCAGTCCGGTTCGATCAGCGTGGCGACCGCGGTCGGGTCGCTGTCGGTGCGCGCGCTGATGGGGCCTGCGATTCGCCACATCGGCTTTCGCCGGCTGCTGATCGGCTCGACGCTGGTGACGGGCTGCTTTTACGCGAGCTACGGGCTGTTTAGCCCGTCCACGCCGCACGCGTTGATCTTCGTCGTGCTGCTGTTCGGCGGTCTGTTCAATTCGCTCGCGATGGTGACGCTCAATACGCTCGGCTATTCCGATATGCCGAGGCCGCAAATGAGCCGCGCGACCGCATTGGCGAGCATGGCGCAGCAACTGTCGATCAGTGTCGGCGTCGCGTTTGCGGCGTCGCTACTCGCGGTGACTGCGTACCTGTATGGCGGCAGCGCCGCACAATTGAGCGCGCGCGATTTTTCTCCGGCGTTCTTCGTGGTCGGCGCGCTCACGCTGTGTTCGCTGCTGTTTTTCGTCAGGCTGTCGCACGAAGAAGGCAACGAATTGCGGCAGCGCTGACATCGATTCGATCAACCACGTACGCGTTGCGCGGCGAACTCCGCTTCGAGTACCCACGTGATGCCGTCCGGCGCGAGCGCGACACCGGTCCAATGAAACGAGTCGCGGCCGATGTCCGTGAAGTTCCAGCGGATCGGCGTGCCGTTCGCGTGCGTGCCGATCTGCACGATCGCGTTGCCGATGCGTCTACCGATCAGTTCGTCGCGCTGCCCGGTTGCCGGATTCAGATAGGTAACCCGCCACGCGCGCACCGCGGGGTCCCAGACGCGCAACGTCGTGCCATACATATCGTGCGCTGCAGCGTGCGCGCCCGTGCGTTGTTCGCGTGGCGGCATGATCCAGACGTCTTGCACCGCGCGGCCTTCGAGTACCCAGCCAAACTGAATTTCGCCTTGCAGCGGCGCGGCGCGCAGGTCGTCGCGGTAGTGCAGCACCTGCATGCGCCAGCTGCCGACGAGCCAGCCATAGACGTCGTCTGCCTCGTCGATATCGGCGGCGCGGCTCGGCGCGCTGAGCGCGGTGAGAAGCGGGTGTGCGTCGAGCAGAGGTTCGTGCAGGCCGTGTGCGTTCATTTACGGATGCTCCCGTCGGGTTGAGAAAAGGGCAGCGAGAAAAGTTCACAGCGGAGTTCACAGCGCAAGCGGTGCGGCTCGCGCTCACGCGGCGCGCCGATGTGATAAAACAACGATACGGCGTTCGAGGGGTGAAATCTTGGGGAAAATTGCCGCGCAACTGAACGACGCGCTGCGCGAGCGCGCTGCCGCGGGCGCGCGAGGCATGCTCGCCGCGCGACCGCTCGCGGCGGGCGACGGCTGGTCGGTGACCGACATGCTGTGTACGTTGGGCCCGCGCGACGCTGCGTTCGGCGAACGCCACGATGGCGTCTGCATCGCCGCGGTGGTGGCCGGATCGTTCGCTTACCGCAGCGCGGACGGCCACGCGCTGCTGACCCCTGGCGCGTTGCTGCTCGGCAACGACGGCGCCTGTTTCGAATGCGGTCATCGTCACGGCGCCGGCGACCGGTGCATTTCGTTTCGCTACCAGCCTGACTATTTCGAATCGCTTGCGGCCGATGCGGGCATAACAAGCGGCGTCACGCGGTTCGCATGCGCGAGCGTTGCGCCGTTGCGCGCGTTGTCACCGCTTATTGCGAGCGCCTGCACGGGAATCGTGCCGGGTGCGTCGCTCGCCTGGGACGAACTCGCAGTCGAGTTTGCCGTTGCGGCGCTGCAAGCGGCTGGCGCGCACGCCCGCACGCATCGGCGCGAACGTGCGCCAGGCGCGGCCGCGTGGTCGCGCGTCGCGCAAGCGGCGCGCCTGATCGACCATGCACCGGAAGCGCCGCACACACTGCACACCCTCGCGCAGGCATGCGGCCTCAGCGATTTCCATTTCCTGCGCAGCTTCGAGCGGGTGGCCGGCGTGACACCGCATCAATACCTGCTGCGCGCGCGCCTGCGGCAGGCTGCGCTGCAACTGGTCGATACCGACGCCTCGCATGAACGTGTCGTCGATATCGCATTTGGTTGCGGCTTCAACGATCTGTCGAATTTCAATCACGCGTTTCGCGCGGAATTCGGCATGAGCCCGCGCAGCTGGCGCGCGCGGCACGCACGGACGCCGGCCGGCGCGCCACGCGGATGAACGGCGGCACACCACGCACGCGCGCGCGAGGCCGACGCACGTTGGGCAGGCGCGTGCGCGGCCGGCTTGCGTTGGCCGTGCTGCAACTGCTGATCGGCGTGTATGGCGTGCCGCGCGCATGGGCCGACGATGCGGCATTGCCCGGCGACTTGCCGCCTTCGACGGTCGAACGCGACGTGCATCTGTTTATCGTGCAGAAGGACGGTTCGGTCGAAGAGCACGACGACACGGTATTGCGCGCGAACACCACGAGCGGCGTCGACGAGATCGCGCAGCGCTACGTATGGTTCAACAAGGACATCGAGCAGGTGCAACTGCTTGCCGCGGAAACGGTCGATCGCGATGGGGTCGCGCATCCGGTTGGCGCGGACGGTATTCGCGACGTGCAGGAACCGCGTTCCGCGGGGGCGCCGACCTTCCAGGACGGCGTGTTGCGCACGGTGATTTTCCCGGGCGTCGAACCGGGCTCGCGCGTGCATCTGGCGTTTCGCAAGGTGCGCACAGTACCGCTGCAGGCAGGCACGTTCGCGTATTTTGTCGAGCCGACGCGCGGCCCGGTCGAGATGCAGAAGCTGATCTTCGATCTGCCGGCGGACGTGCCGCTGTATACGGACGCACGCGGTTATGTGGCCGAGCCGCCAGTGACCGAAAACGGCCGCACGCGCTACACGTTCGACTATCAGCACGGGCCGTACGCGCCGCTCGAGTCCGGCGCAGTCGGCTATGCGACATGGGGCGACCGGCTGATGGTGACGACGACGCCCGACTACGCGACCTTCGCCGGGCGCTATCGCGACGCGGCCGTCGACTCGACGACCGGTGACCCGGCCATCGTCCGCCTTGCGCAGCAATTGACCGCACAGACCAACGATCCGCGCGAAAAGGCGCGGATTCTGTATGACTGGGTGCGCTTCAATATCCGCTATGTCGCGCTCTTTCTCGGCGAGACAGCTGCGGTGCCGCACAAGGCGGTCGATGTGCTGCGCAATCGCTATGGCGATTGCAAGGATCACGTCGCGCTATACGGTGCGCTGCTCGCCGCGGTCGGCATCGATAGCGAGCCGGTGCTACTGAACCTCGGGTCCGTCTATACGCTACCGCAGGTGCCGGGCTATGGCGCAAGCGCGATCAACCATGTGATCACGTGGATTCCGTCGCTATCGCTGTTCGCGGATACGACTGCGGGCGGGACGGGTTTTGGCTACTTGCCGGCAAGCGTGATGGACCGGCCGGTGCTGCTCGTCGATGAAGGCGTGCTGGCGCGCACGCCCGGCGTACAGCAGCGTGCGCGCGTGGCGCGTCTGCAGATCGATGTGGACAACAGCGGGACCGGCCGTTTCAGCTATCGCGTGCAGGATATCGGCGCGCCGGCCGAACTCGAACGCAACGTATTTCGTCGCGCGACGCGGCAGCGCTGGCAGCAGATTGCCGCCGAGCGGTTGCGGCAGACCGGCCTGTCCGGCGTTGCGCGCATGCAGCCGGGCGAACTGACCACCACCACGGGCCCGTTCGCGACGACGATGCAAGGAACGCTCGAGCACGTGAGCTGGCCTGACGGCACGACCGCGTTGCCCGCGCTGACGAGCTTGTCGGGTGGCATCGCGAGTCAGGTGCAGACGTGGCTCACGGAGCCGCGCCGCACGCAGCCGTGGGCGTGTATCGACGGCGACTTCGACGAGACGTCGCAGATCACGCTGCCCGATAACGTGCGCGTGACCGATTTGCCGCAGGACGCGCAGGTGCACGATCCGTTCTTCGAGTTCTCGTCGCACTATGTGTTCGACCCGGATACGCGCATCGTGCAGATCACACGGCGGCTCACCACGCGCTTCGGTCACCAGATGTGCAGCGCTGAAGAATTCCAGGCTGCACGTGCGTCGCTTGTCAGGATTGAACGCGATGCGTTGTCGCAGATCGTCGTGCGCGCGGGGCTGAAAAAGCCGCTGGCGCGCAGCGAGACACAGTAACAACCGCAGCGAGACCGAGATCATGAAGCCCACTGCGGGCGCACGCCTGTTGCGGCACGCTATCGCTTATGTCCCGGTCTTTGTCACCACCGGATGCCATTCGCCGTCCTTCACCTGATAGAGCGTCGATGCGCCGCTCTTCAATGCGCCGGTGCTGTCGAACGAAATCGTGCCGGTCACGCCTTCGAAGTTGATGCTCTTGAGCTTGGGCCTATACGCGGATGGCGACGCGGACCCGGCCGCCTGCATCGCCTTGATCGCAGCCCACGTCGCGTCGTAGCCGAACGGCGCGTACGACAGGATGTCCTCGCCGAACTTCGCCTTGAATTTCCGCGCGAACTCCTTGCCTGCGGGCATCTGCGCGAGTGGCCGGCCATATTCCCATGCCATCGCGCCTTCCGCGGTATCGCCGGCGAGCTTGATGAACTCGGGGTCTTGCACGCCACCGCCGCCGAGCAGTTGCGCGTTCATGCCGAGCTGTTTCATCTTCTTCGCAATCGCCGCGGCCTGCGTATCGAGGCCGCCGAAGAAAATCAGGTCCGCGTTGGTTGCCTTGATCCTGGTCAGTTGCGTGCTGAAGTCGACGGCGTGATTGTCCGTGTACTCGCGCGTAACGATATTGCCGCCCGCGGCCTTGACCGCCTTTTCAAACTCGTCGGCTTCGCCCTGGCCGAATGCGGTGCGGTCGTCGATGATTGCGATGCGCTTCGCTTTGGTCACCTGCACCGCGTAAGTACCCGCGTTGCCCGCATTCTGCGCATCGGTCGAAATCACCATAAAGGTGTTCGCGAAGCCGCGATTGGTGATGGTCGGGTTGGTTGCCGCCGGGTCGATCATCGGGATACCTGCCGATTCGTAGACCTGGGAGGCGGGGATCGTCGTGCCCGAGTTGAAGTGGCCCACCACCACCGCGACGTTCGCGTCGGCAAGCTTTTGTGCCGCCTGCACGCCGATGCGCGGGTCCGCCTGATCGTCTTCGGCGACCAGCACGAAATGCGCGACCTGTTTGCCGATCTTGATCTTCTGCGCGTTGGCCTCGTCGATCGCCATCTGTACGCCGTTTTGCAGATCCTTGCCGTAACCCGCATTCGCGCCGGTCAACGGTGCGGAAAAGCCGACTTTTACCGTCAGATCGTCCGCAAACGCGCCGGGCGGAGTGATCGCGAACACGGCTCCCAGCAACAGCGCAAAGGGTTTTAATGTTTTGCTCAAGCTCATGGTTACTCCTTACGTCAGCACAGGGATCAACAGGAAGGCTGGCGCGCGCGGTATGACGCGAATACGTCGCGGCGCGGCTCGCCGGATGGCGCGGTGATGGCTAGATGACGATGGACCTCCTCGCAGCGTGGAGATGCACGAGATTACGAATGACACATGGCGCGAGGCAATGCAGGAAAACACGAACTGCGTGCGGGCGGGGCGGGTGAAGATCGTCGCGATGCGCGCGTGGTATCCGTGCTCTGCCTGGCACCTGGCGCGAATATAGAAAACCAATTTATGGCCGTCTTGGCAGAACACGGCATCGGCGATGCGCATTTCGGCACAGTCGCGGAACTTTGAAGCGGGCTGCGAGTAACGGGGGAAACGGGAGGACGACGGAACAAAGCTGTGTGGCGTGGCCCGTATTCCTGCAATGCAATCGATACGCGCCCGATACCGGGTACCGGACGCGCGGTATCGATGTATCGCGCGTATCGCTCTATTGCAGCGACGCCTGCTCGAGACCGGCGGCGAGCGCCGCGACAATCACGTCGAGTTCTTTCCGGCTCGCGACGAGCGGCGGCGCGGCGATAATCATCGAACCCATTGGCCGCACCAGTGCGCCGTGTGCGCGCGCGATGCTGCACACGCTCGCCGGATAGCTCGACATCAGGTCGACGGACTCGCGAGTCGACTTGTCGGTGACGAGGTCGAGCGCGACCAGCAGTCCTTTGCCGCGCACATCGCCGACGCGATCGAAGCGCTCGGCGAACGGTTGCAGCGCACGCAGTAAATAGTCGCCTTGTTCGGCCGCATGCGCGGCGAGGTTGTCCCGAACCACGATGTCGATGCTCGCGAGCGCGGCCGCGCAGGAGATCGGGTGGCCGGAATTCGTGTAGCCGTGCATGATCGCGCCGGTGAAGTCGCCATTGCCGTGAAACGCGCGCTCGATACGTTCATTGACAACGGTGGCGGCCAATGGCGCATAACCCGATGAGATGCCTTTCGCGAAGCACATGATGTCCGGCTTTACACCCCACATGCGGCAGCCGAACAGTTCGCCGGCGCGCCCGAAGCCGGTCACCACTTCGTCCGCGATCAGCAATACGCCGTGACGGTCGCACACTTCGCGTACCAACGGCCAGTAGTTGGCGGGCGGAATAATTACACCGCCCGCGCCCTGAATCGGCTCGGCGATAAACGCGGCGACGGTGTCCGCCCCCTGGAACACGATTTCCCGCTCGAGTAACGTCGCGCACAGCTTACCGAGTTCTTCCGGGTCCTGAGTGAATGGATTGCGGTACACCCACGGCGGTTCGACATGAAATACACCCGGCAACGTGGGTTCGTAATTGCGTCGGAATGCGTTAAAGCCATTCACCGCCCCGGAGCCGAAATGCGTGCCGTGATAGGCCATCTGCAGTGCGATGAACTTGGTTCGCTCCGGTTGCCGTTCGACTTTCCAGTATTGGCGAGCGAGTTTCAGCGCGGTCTCGACCGCGTCCGAGCCGCCTTGACTGAAGAATACGCGGCGCATGCCTTCGGGCTCCAGCATTCCGATCAGGCGCGCGGAAAGTTCTTCTGCGCGCGGGTGCGAGATCGCGCCGCCGAACAGGGTCGAGTATTCGAGTTCGTCGAGCTGCGCGGCAATCGCTTCCTTGACTTCGCGACGGTTGTGTCCGACGGTGACGTTCCAGAGACCCGATGAGCCGTCCACCAGTTCATTGCCTTGCTCGTCGTGCAGGTAACAGCCGTCGCCGTGCACGATGCGCAATGGCCGGACCGCCTGATCCGCTGCGGGGTGGGATTCCCAGTTCCAGAAATTCGTTTGAAAGGGCTGCATATGCGCTCCTTGAAGGAAAATGTAGGGATGCTCAATGCCGGTGAGAAAGTGCTCGAGCAGGCAGGTCTGCAAGCGTAAGGAAGCGGCGTGAAAGGAAGTGTTCCGTGAGCCGCGTAAGTTTTGGCTGAAACGCGCGTTCGCTGCGAGATGCCCAGCTATCGGGTTTTTCGCAGCGTTTGGGCTAGAGCGCGTGGTATAAGTGTTCGCGGAACCCTGTTTGTTGGGAATGGCGGTGACCCTGTATCAGCTTTCAAGCCGCTCTTGATGACGACGTTATTACGACATGCTGAACGATCTTATTCGCCTTGAGATAACCGACGAACCGGACGGTAAGGATATCTGGAGACACGGCAGTATGAGTGCGTTCCGGTTGGACTGCGAGTTCGGTCTGGGAGAGTCGACCGGCAGCAACGTCGATGCGTGGAATCTCGGTCGGCTCGACATGCTGGACGGGCGTTTCGCGCACCTGTCATTGGCGCCGCTTGCCGATGGTGGCGATACGTGGCTTTATCTGAAGCTCGTCACGCACGGCGCGATGAATATCGAACAGGGCACGCAGGCGCGGCGTATCGGGCCCGGCGAGATCGTGCTGGTGGAGTCGAGCCAGCCTTACCGTCAGACATTCGACGAGCCGACCGGTCTGATCGCATTGCGATTTCCGGCAAGCGCGCTAAAAGAGCGTGGCTTGCGGCACGATCTGCGTAATTTCATCACGCCGGACATGTCGTCCGCCGACGCGCGCGCGATTGCGGACTTCGTGACGTCTATCGCGACGCAGCACGGCGCGACCAGCGCGAGCCTGCGGCGTCGCCAGGGCGATCAACTGCTCGACCTGATCGACCTGTTGATCGACGACCCGGCCGCGCTGATGCGCGCACGCAGCGGTGACGCGACGCTGTTCCGCGCGAAGCGCTTTATCGCGCAGAATCTGCGCAGTCCGGGTCTGACGGTGCCGTTGATCGCGTCCGCGGTGTGCGTGTCGGATGCGCATCTGAGCCGTCTATTCAGGGCCGAAGGCGAATCGGTAATGCGCTACGTGTGGGCAAGCCGTCTCGCGCTCGCGGCGGATATCATCAAGCGCAGCGATAAGGCACACGTGCAGATCGGCGATATCGCGTATCGCTGCGGATTTTCGACGCCTGCGCACTTTAGCCGCGCGTTCAGGGAACGCTACGGACTCTCGCCACGTGACGCGCTCGCCGGGAACGAGTGCGAGGCGGTGACATGGTTCGGTACTGGCGGCACGCAAATCGAGCCGCGTTAGCAAGCTCGAGCGCAGCAGCGAGCACGACGCAGACTCGCACCAATATTGATAGTTGCGGCCGCAACGAAGCGCAAGCGCAAAGCGCATGCACACGCGTAGCGGCCAGCACGTCAAACCATCACAACATCGGCGCGGTCGTAAGCTTCATAGCCAATCGTTCAGAACGGCAGCCGCGGCAGCGGCAACGCGTGCACGCCGAAGCCGACCGCATCGAACCGCTCTGCGCCGCCGCTCGGTGTATCGACGATAAACGGCTTGCCGATCTGGTCCGCACGCACGAGCTCGGTCGAACCGCCGCCGTCGAGATTGATCGCATCGGTTGCGCCGATCGCCTGCATCAGTTGCGCGGACTGCGCGTTGGTCGTGCCGGTCGAATAGCCGGGCAGACGGCCGTCGATCACGACCATGTACAGGAAGCGGCCATTATCCGACAAGCCGACCAGCGTACGCGGATTCGGGTTCAACGGGTCGCCTTCGTTCGGGCTTTGCGCGCTGACGTCCTGGCCGTTTTTCAGCAGGATCGCCGAGCCGGCCACCGCGGTCTGGATCAGCTTCAGTTGTGGGGCCGTGATGTCCGGCGCTTGCGCGATGAAAGCGCGGTTCTGCCGCGTGATCGCGAGCACGGCTTCGCTTTGCGTCGGATCGTTCGTCAGCGGGCTCACCACATTGCCGTTCGAAACGAGCAGGCCGATCACCGTCTTCGGTTCCGGTTGCGGGTTGCAGCACGGCGCGAAAAAGTTGCCGTTGATCGCGGCGCGTACGCCGGTGCGCGCCGCGAATTGCGAAATCGTTTCGGCCGTCGTGTTCAACGGGCCGCTGTGCCCGGTTGTCTCCAGCGACACGCCGGGGGCGAACAGGTCGATCCGCATCACGTATGCACGGCTGATCGTCGGTGCGCCACCGGCCGTCGCCGGGTTTGACGGCACGGTGGCCGTTTCGGTATCGACGCCCAGATACACCGGCGAGTAGCCGCTTTGCGTGATCTCGGTAGTCGGGTTGGGGATCTGCGATGCAACGGCCGCGGTCTGTGCTTGCGCGCCGAGCGACACGACGCCGAACAGCGCGGCGGCGACGAGGGCTTTGAGACGGAATGATGCGTAGGGGGTGAAACGTGCCATGGTGATGCGCTCCCGGGACTGGGTTGAGGAACTGTTACGTGCTTCTGTCCGGGAGATGACGATAGGTGCGCCAAGTGAAGGCCGCGTGATATTTACCCGACGTTTAAATTTCTTTCGATGCTTATCCGGTATCCGCGCGCAAAACGGCACGCAGCCAGCAACCACAGCAGTGCGGAAATAAATAAGTCAGAAAAAAAGCGATGGTGCTTGCACAGGCGGGCGGCGTGCCCGCGCATGGCCGGCTTGCCGTAAGACAGGATGAACAAACGTGAAGGCCGAAAGGCGCGTTACCGCTAGAACATGACGCGCCTCTTTGGCACGCGTGCGTTAGTGTTCTTCCTGCAGTCGCAGCAGTTCATCGCGCAGTCGCAACAGCGGTTCGCGGGTTTCGTCGTCGGCCCACGTTTCGAGGTCGTCGAGTGCGTTCTGGCAGCCGTCGAGCACGATATCGAGATCGACCGGCACGCCGTTCGCCAGCGCGAAGTGCAGCGTTTCGGCGAATTGCCGGCACTCGTCTTCGCCATACGAAATGTCGAGGCTATCGGCAATCACGAACGCGATATTGCTGCGCGACCGGTCATCCGGCGTGACCATGTCGATGATGCCGCGCGCGACCGCCGGCGAGTAGTACAGCGCGATATCGAGCCATTGCGCCGCATCGAAGCCGTCCTCGCCGAACTGCGCCTCGAAGAATTCGATCGCCTCCTGCTCGTGCGTTTCATCTGAGTCGACGCTGATACACAACGCCTCGAATTGCTCTTCGCGTTCACTGCGAATGTCGCCGTCCATCGAAAACCTCTTTGCTCTTTAACGAAGTGGAAAACCGCGTGGATCATCGCCATCGCGCGGCACGCATTATAGGACGCCGTCCTTAAGCTCAAGGCTTTTGCAAGGAATAAACCATCGCTATTGGTTATTATCCGTCGCGCGTTGCAACGCCTTTTTAAACTTGTGTTGCTCAAGGAGAACAACATCCATGTCGGGAACATCGAATTGGTCGCGCTGGCTACGTGCACAGCGCCTGCTGATCTGCGCGTGCGCGGCATTCGCGGTACAGCTTGCGCACGCCGAAGCGCGCTGGCAAACCTTGCCGCCCACGCCGGCGCCCGTGGCGGGCGAGCAAACGGGCATCGCCGACGTCAACGGCATCCGCCTTTACTATGCAACGATCGGGCGCGGCTCGCCGGTCATCCTGCTGCACGGAGGTCTGTCGAATTCAGATTACTTCGGCAATCAGGTCCGTGCGCTGATCAAACATCACAAGGTGGTGCTGGTCGATAGTCGCGGCCACGGCCGCAGTTCGCGCGACGCTCGCCCCTTCGGCTACGATCTGATGGCCGATGACGTGGTCGCGCTGATGGACAAGTTGCATCTGCGCAAGGCCGATGTGGTCGGCTGGAGCGACGGCGCGATCATCGGGCTCGATCTGGCGATCCGCCATCCGGACCGCGTCGGCAAGGTGGTCGCGTTTGCGGCGAATACGAAGACGGAAGGGGTGATCGACGGCGTCGAAAAGAATCCGACGTTCGCGCGGTTTATCGAACGTGCCGGGCATGAATACCGGCGGCTATCGCCGACGCCGAACGAATACGATGCGTTCGTCGGGCAGATCAGCCATATGTGGGCATCGCAGCCGAACTGGACCGACGATCAGCTGAAGGCGATCCGCGCGCCGGTGCTGGTGTTGGACGGCGACCACGACGAAGCGATCAAACGCAGTCACACCGAATATATCGCCGCGACGATTCCGGGCGCGGGGCTGCAGATCCTGCCGAATACCAGCCACTTCGCGTTTCTGCAGGACCCGGACGCGTTCAACTTCGCGATCCTGCATTTCCTCGGCGACGAGTAGCGCGGCGCGGCTTTCACCCGAAATATCAGGCCGATTCGACCACCCACGCATCGAACCACTCGCGCGGGTGCGCGATATCATTCTGCGCGGCGATCAATTCGAGCTCGTAGCGGCCCGCGTCGTAGGTCGCGCGCATCACGCCGTTGACCGCGGCGAGCGTATGCTCGAACGCCGCGCGTAGCGGGTCGCCGAGCAGCGTGCGCGCGACGAACACCGCGCTGGTCAGGTCGCCGACGCCGACCGGCTGTCGCGCGAACGGATACAGCGGACGCTGCCCGACCCAGCTTTCGCGCTCGGTGACGACCAGCATGTTGAAGCGGTCCGCTGGACTGTTGCGATCGAGCAGATGCTTGACGAGCACGAGCTTCGGTCCGCGCTGCATTACCTCGCGGCACGCGGTAACCGCTTCCTCGACGGTCTCGATCATGCGTCCGACGAGGCGTTGCAGCTCGCTGTGATTCGGCATGATCGCGTCGCAGACTTCCGGCATCGATTTGACGAGAAACTCCTGGATGCCGGGCTCGACGCGGCAGCCGGTCGCGGTGCCCATCACCGGGTCGCAGAAATAGCGGGCATGCGGGTTCACCGCCTTCACCGCGCGGACGATTTCGATCACCGCCTGTGCCTGCTCGGGCGTGCCGAGGTAGCCGGACAGCACCGCGTCGCAACGCGGCAGCATGCCGATTGCGCCGATGCCTTCGACGAGTTCCTGCATCTGCTTCGCGTCGATCGCGCTGCCGGCCCAATGGCCGTACTGCGTGTGATTCGAGAATTGCACCGTATTGAGCGGCCACACGTTGACGCCCAGACGCCGCATCGGGAATTCCGCGGCGCTATTGCCCGCGTGCCCGAAGACGACGTGCGACTGGATGCTCAGAACGTTTTTCATGACGAACGGCGCGGGGACATGCGCATTGTTTTCTCGCGAGTGGTTCGCTGGTTGCGTCGATGGGTCGGGCCTGCCGCCCGATGTGCCCACTGTCTATGCACATTGGCTGTGCATCGTGTGGCTTACGTGCACGCAATGTGTCTGAACGAACAATACATGAGTTTTTGTGCCGTGCAACGATCCGCGCGCGGGTTCGGGCCGGCCGCGCGGCCGGTTGTTGCGCCGAACCATCATCGCGGTGCGGGTCGGCGGGCCGCGGCGTGGCTCAGACGAGCTCGCGATACAACGCCAGATAGCGTTCCGCCGACGCGCCCCAACCGAAATCTTCGCGCATCGCGCGCTGCTGCGCAGCCTTCCATTCGCTGCGCCGCGCATACAGCGCAAACGCGCGGCGGATCGCGGCGGCCAGCGACTCCGGGTCGAAGCGGTCGAACACGAAGCCGGTGGCGGTTTCGTCAGCGAGATTTTCGAGCGATGCGTCGACGACCGTGTCGGCCAACCCGCCGACCCGATGCACGAGCGGCAGCGAACCATACGCGAGCGCGTACAGCTGAGTGAGCCCGCATGGCTCGAAACGCGACGGCACCGCGACCACATCGCTACCGGCGATGATCGCGTGCGCGAGGGTTTCGTCGAAGCCGAGCTCGACCGCAACCGACTCCGGATGGGTTTGCGCCACGCGCTGCAAGCCGGTTTCGAGCGCCGGGTCGCCGGTGCCGAACACGACCAGCTGGCCGCCGCGTCTGACGATCTCCGGTAGCGACGCGAGCAGCAGATCGAGGCCTTTCTGCTCGGTCAGGCGGCTGACGACACCGAACAGCAGCACGTCGCTTTTCTGCGGCAGACCGAAGCGCGCCTGCAGCGATGTCTTGCAGACGCGTTTGCCGGCGAGGCGGGTCTCGGTATAGCGGGCGGGCAGCAGCGTGTCGGTCGACGGCTTCCACACCGCGTAGTCGACACCGTTGAGGATCCCCGACAGGTCGTGCGTGCGCTGCCGCAGCAGCCCGTCGAGGCCGCCGCCTTGCGCGAGCGTCTGGATTTCGCGGGCATAGGTCGGGCTGACGGTGGTCAGCCGGTCCGAGAAGTACAGGCCGGCCTTCAGGAACGACATCTGCCCATAGAACTCGATGCCGTTGATGCCGAAAAAGTCCGGCGGCAGCCCGAGCATGCCGAACTGTTGCGCGGGAAAGATGCCCTGATACGCGAGGTTGTGCACGGTGAACACGCTGCGCGCGAGCCGCCGGTTCTGCTCGCGTTCGGCCGCCTTCAGATACGCGGGCGCGAGGCCCGCGTGCCAGTCGTGCGCGTGGACGATTTGCGGCGCCCATGCGGGGTCGATATGTTGTGCAAGCTGCGCGGCGCTCCAGCCGAGCAGCGCGAAACGCTGCGCGTTGTCGCCGTACGGCACGTGCTGCACATCGAGATACGGGTTGCCGGGGCGCTCGTAGAACGCGTCGGCGCGAACCACGTAGACCACCACGCCACACGCGGCGAGCGTGCCCTGTTCGAGCGACGCATGTGGCGCGCCGAAGCCGCGCGCAAGCGGCGCGACCGGCTTCAGGTCCGCGAGCCCCGCGAGCACCGACGGAAAGCCCGGCAGCAGCACGCGCACGTCGGCGCCGAGTTCGATCAGCGCGGGCGGCAGCGCGCCGGTGACATCGGCGAGGCCGCCTGTTTTCAGAAGAGGGTACAGCTCGCTGGCGACGTGCAGCGCGCGAATCGTCATGGACGTGTCCTCGCAGTACGGGTTCGATCAGCCGCCGCTCACGGGCGACGTGCGGCCGGCAAGCGTCTGCATAAACGTAGCAAAAACGTGGGTAAAGCGATGCTACAGCGCGATGGTGCCGGCGGCACATCAAAGTGGCCTCGGGACGGCTGGCTGCGGGCTGTCACGCTCGCGAGACGGCACGCATTACGTGCCGTCGCCCGCGCGCGTGTACCACTCAGCGTGAAGCCTGACGCTTCAGCGCCTCCGACGTCACCAGCACGACGCCGCTCTCGGTTCGGTAGAACCGTTCGGCGTCGCGTGCCGGGTCCTCGCCGATCACCGTGCCGTCCGGAATCTGGCAGCCGCGGTCGATCACGACCTTGCGCAACCGGCAACTGGCGCCGATCGAGACCTGCGGCAATAAGACTGCCTCATTGATGTTACAGAACGAATTCACGACGACATTAGTCGACAGCACCGAACGGGAAATCTGCGAGCCGGAGATCACGCAGCCCGCACAGACGATCAGATTGGTCGCCGAGCCCTGCAGCCCGTTCAGATCGCGCACGAACTTGGCGGGCGGCAACTGCTCGAGATGCGTCCAGATCGGCCAGTTGCGGTCGTACAGGTCGAGCGTCGGGATTGTCGACGCGAGATCGAGGTTCGCTGCCCAGTACGCGTCGATCGTGCCGACATCGCGCCAGTACGGTTCGACGTCCGGGTGCGACGACACGCACGACATGCTGAAAGGATGCGCGATCGCGTGGCCCGACGTGACGACGCGCGGAATGATGTCCTTGCCGAAGTCGTGATCGGTCGCGACGCTGGTGATGTTTTCCTCGAGCAGGTGGTACAGGTAGTCCGCGCTGAACACGTAGATGCCCATGCTGGCGAGCGCGATGTCGGGGCGGCCCGGCATCGCCGGTGGATCGGCCGGCTTTTCGACGAAGCCTGTCACGTGGCGCTGTTCGTCGACCGCCATCACGCCGAATGCGACCGCCTCCATGCGCGGCACCTCGATGCAGCCGACCGTGCAATCGGCGCCGCTTTCGACGTGGTCCATCACCATCCGCGTGTAGTCCATCTTGTAGATATGGTCGCCCGCCAGCACGACGATGTACTTCGGCCCGATCGAACGGATGATGTCGAGGTTCTGGAACACCGCGTCGGCGGTGCCGCGATACCAGTGCGCGCCCTCGACGCGCTGCTGCGCGGGCCACAGGTCGATGAACTCGTTGAACTCGCCGCGCAGGAAGCCCCAGCCGCGCTGCACGTGACGCAGCAGCGAATGGGCCTTGTACTGGGTGACGACGGCGATGCGGCGGATGCCTGAATTCAGGCAGTTGGACAGCGCGAAATCGATGATGCGGTATTTGCCGCCGAAGTGGACGGCCGGTTTGACGCGCTTGTTGGTGAGCGGCCCGAGGCGGGTGCCGCGGCCGCCCGCGAGCACGATTGCGAGCGTGGTGTGTTGCAGATCGTTCAGGCTTGCCGGCGTATCCATCTGTGTCTCCTCCCATGGTGCATTGGCTCCAGGTTGCTGGAGCGATGCAGCGTCGTTAGTGGACCCCGGACGGACAAGCTAGCGTGCTTCGGACTCTTGTTGTTGTTTGTTGTTGTTCGTGATGGACTGCGCCGGATCGATTCGGACGGTGCGTGCGACGCGCGGCGCACATCGGATGTTGCAAGGCGCGTGCCGCGTTGCTCGAGGTTGCGCACCCACCAGCACGTTCGGTCTGCGCCAGCTAGAATCATCCGCTCCCATTTACGTCCATTCAAGTCGGGGTTATTGCTGCCCCGCACACTGCGATGTGCGGCACGTATGACCTTGCACTTGATCAAAAACAAGCCTATGAGTTCGCGCTACCTTGCTTCGATTGGGTCTTGGCTGTCGTTTGGCCGGGTTTCGTCTGCGCTGTTGGCCCCCGTGTCCGCGCTGGCGCTGGCGGTTTCGGGTGCGCCGGCCGCCGATGCGGCTCAAAGCGCGGGCGCGGCGTCGACGGGCGCCGCGGTTGCACCGAGCCCGACCACCCAGGGGGCCGGTCCGATGAGCCGGGCCGCCGCCAGCACCGCCGATACCCGTGCGTCCGCCGCGGGCAATGCCGGTCCCGCATACGGCCCGGAACTCGAAGGCTTCGATTACCCGTTCCCGGTGCGCCAGTTCACCTTCACATCGCAAGGCGAGCCGTTGCATATGGCTTACATGGACGTCGCACCGGCCCATCCGAACGGCCGCACCGCGGTGCTGCTGCACGGCAAGAATTTTTGCGGCGCGACATGGGTCGCGACGATTCATCAGCTCAGCGACGCTGGCTATCGCGTGATCGCACCGGACCAGATCGGCTTTTGCAAATCGAGCAAGCCGGAACGCTACCAGTTCACGTTCCAGCAACTCGCGCGTAACACGCGTGCGCTGCTCGAGTCGCTGGGCGTCGAACGCGCGACGATGATCGGCCATTCGACCGGCGGCATGCTCGCGATCCGCTATGCATTGATGTATCCGGACGCGACCGAGCAACTGGTGCTGGTCGACCCGATCGGCCTCGAGGACTGGAAGGCGAAGGGCGTGCCGTCGCTGTCGGTCGACCAGTGGTATGCGCGCGAACTGAAGACCACCGCCGACGGCATTCGCCGGTACGAGCAGGCGACTTATTACGCGGGCCAATGGAGCGACGCATACGAGCCATGGGTGCAAATGCTGGCGGGCATGTATCGCGGGCCCGGCAAGCAGCAGGTCGCGTGGAATTCCGCACTGCTGTACGACATGATTTACACACAGCCGGTCTACTACGAGCTGAGGCTATTGAAGGTGCCGACGCTGCTGATGATCGGCGACAAGGACAACACGGCGATCGGCAAGGACGCCGCGCCGCCTGACGTGCGCGCGCAACTGGGGCATTACCCGGAACTCGGCAAGGCGGCGGCGAAAGCGATTCCGCGCGCGACGCTGGTTGAATTCCCCACGCTCGGCCACGCACCGCAGCTGCAGGATCCGCAGGCGTTTCACAAGGCGCTGTTGGACTGGCTGGCCGCGGCGCAGATGAATCGCTGAACGTTTAAACGTCATCGCAACGTGACCGTTCGCCGCGGCTCGCGAAACTGACTCCGGTCTCCACGCGCCGGAGCCTTGCTCACATTGCACGCAGTCGCACTCCGTGCGGTTTGGCGTTGGAGTCGAACGTCTGGTTGGTAGGCTCCGACGTCAAGCACCCTGCGCGTGTGGTTGCAGACCTCGCGCAGGCGAACGTATCGCACACTTTGGCGCATATGGCCCAACGGACTGCTCGCACAGTGCCAAGGTTTAAATCGCGCTGTCCAACTATGCGGGAGACTCCATTCTGCGGCCCCTTAAATGGCTCACTGGCGTGCGTTTTCATCGGCGGCGGCGAGCGCCGCAACGACTTCCAGTACACCGACGGCGTCTCCGACAGGACTCGCATCTCGCCTGACAACTGGGTTCACGACCAGGCGCTGCTGGATAGACCTCAACCCTCAAGAGACAGATGTGCCGCTCCCAGGCGATCGCTGAGATCCTCGCGCGGGCGTGCCAGGAAGTGAATCTGTTCGTATGCCAAAGCACTCGAATCCCTGCTGGGCTAGTGGCTAGCGAGTCGAACGCAGGTGCTACGGCTGCATTCGGCCAGTCGTACCCCGTTCGAGGCCGACGGCCGAGCCGTTGCCAAAAATCAAGGTATTCGCGGCGATTCCCACGAACCCCGCCTCATTCTGGCCTCATTAACACTCGATACGATTCACCATCGACATGCGGCGCATCTTCCCTGCAGGACCGACGTTGCGCCAACCCGCCTCATATTGAAACGGGAGTCGATGTCCGTGGTCTGGCAGGTGGTCAGTCGACTGCCAGTATTGCAAGTCACGACGACGATATGTGTCCAACTCTTCTCAAGGAAACGCCATGCAAGAAACGCAAATTGAACTGACCGAATGGTTCGATCAGGCTACTCACCCGGAAGCGGTTGAAATGATGCAGGACGACAGCATCGTACCTTTTGGTACCGCGCTCTGGGCTGTTTAAATTCGATTAGCAGAACCAAAGCGAGCATTCACGGCAACCTGAATGCTCGCATGGATCCTGGCAATGAAAAATCTTCATCACGCATTGGGCTTTCACCCAGCGGTTCGCGAGAAGGTTGCGAACGCACAGCGGGTCCGAACGGTGATCGGCTATGACGATCTCAACCGCGAAACTGCGTTTGCGAGCCTCGCCGATCTGCCATCGCCGTTCGTCCCGGACATGCTGCCGCTGGAACACGTCGACGCCGGAATATTGACTGACCGCATTGACGGTTCGGATATCTTCATTTTGCTTTACGCCTCGTCCACGCTGCCATGCCCGAAACCTGAGGGCCCTGCGTTTCTCGATCCCATTCGATCGGCCATTGTCCGGCACTGGAAAAAGTCTGTCTTGTTCAAGGACTATGGCATACATCTGGAGGAGGCCTTTTCCGAGCCGTTACACGAGATTGCCGCTCGCAACGCCCGTCTGATTGATGTCGCGAATGCATCATCGGAAGTGCGCTTCGAGGATGGCTTGGCTAATTGCCTTGTCGGAACGCTCTCCGGAAACCAGCGTTGGACGAGCGTCGACGGCATGGGCAATCTCGATCTGGTACCCGGAGAAATCGCGACACATATCGGGGATCTCAGCGGAACAGCCGTTTTTGACGGCACCTTTCTGAGCACCATTCCATTTGCGTCAAAGTACGGGGTCGTCGATGAACGCTTTCTTACGCTTCAAATCGACCAGAGTCGCGTCACAGGCTTTGAATGCGCGGACCTCGGGTTTTGCAGGGACTTTGACGCATACCTGAATGCTCATCCGAACAACCGCCACGTGCAGGAGTTCGGCATCGGCACGAACCTGGGTGTCAAGGGTCTGTACGGGCGCAACGCCGGATTCGAGGAGCGCCACCCGGGATTGCACCTCGGTCTTGGTGGCGGCCAACTCGGCAGCCATCACCTCGACCTGATTTTTAGAACCGGGCTCATCAAGTTTGGCGACAAGGTCGTGTTTGACAGCGTGTTCTTCCTTGAATAGCCAACTCGAACCCTGTTGGCAATCCATCCACATCGCAGGCTAGCGAACGAGGCACCATTATGAATCAGCGCGCATCCATGGAGCTTTTTTTTCAGTCTCCTCTATTTTCGACAATCCAAGCCAACCCGGAGCAACTGAAGCAGTACGCACTGGTGTTCTGGCCAATCCAGGTGAATTTCATCGTCGGCTTGCCGGCGCTCACGAGCACGGTCTGCGAACGGATCGGAAAGCTCGCACTCGAGGGTTCAAATACCGCGGAAGAGAAACGCCTCAAGGCGATCTTGCGTCACATGTTCCCGCCGACTGTCGACGAACTGGGCCACGGATGCGACCAGCCGCAATGTATGCATCACGACCTGTTCGCCGCCCAGGTGCAGGCATGCACCGGACTTGCACAAAAGACACTACGGGAAGACTGGATCCGCGGAACGGCGAATCAGAGACTCGCGAATACGATCAGAGAGTCGGTGCGTTCCGTCAGCGACGGTTTGCACATGATGTATGTCGTGGAATCGCTGGCTCCCCGATTCTTCGTGCATCAGGAAGCGCTCTTTCTGAGTTGCTCCGATCCGCGCAAGGTCATTCATTCCACGATGCACAAGACGACAGAGCTCGAGCATGCGGACGATGCCGAAAAATTCATGAAATATGTCGACATGGACGAGAATCTGATCGACACGCACTTCATGCTTTGGCGCGACGTTGCCGACCAGATGCATTCAGCGATGCGTGCTTCCGCACTCTGCTAACCGTATGCAGGGCAGGGTAGCGTTCTGCTCCGGTAGCCTTGTCTGGTGTGACGCCCCCGCATTTTTCGTTCGTTACTCTTGTTTCGTTGGCAACGTTTTTCAACCCATCGCTCCGCACGCGGGTGGCTGATTTCACCATTCCATGCCGATTTTCTTGACAATGGTTTCCATGGAAACCATAATAGTTTCCATGGTAATTATGTGAAGGGAAATTTGCCGTGCCGCGTGCGACTTCGATACAACCGGCGCCCGTTCTCCAAACGCATTTGGGCTACTGGGTGAGACTCGTTTCAAATCACGTATCCGGCGCGTTCGCTCGAGAATTGCAGGAGCGCGGCTTGTCGGTCGCCGAATGGGTCGCACTGAATCAAATCTCGCAGGCGGCAGCTTCGACTCCCGCTGGCCTCGCCGACGCAATGGACATGACCCGCGGGGCCATCTCGAAAGTGCTCGACAAATTGCAATCCAAAGGATTGATTTCGCGGGCGACGAGTAAAGAAGACAGCCGCGTGCAACTACTTGCGCTGACTCAACAGGGAAAACGGGCGTTGCCGGAGCTAACAACCGTCGCTGACGGCAACGATGAGCATTTTTTCGGCGCTCTGGGTGCGAATGAACGCGCTACGCTTCGAAAGTTGCTGAAGAAGCTGGCCGATACCCATCAAATGCACAACATCCCCGTGGATTGAGGTACGACACTTTCCACACCGAACGCAGCAGCATTTCCACGATGAGGAGTGGCAGTGAGCAAAGCGATAGAGAATCTGAAGGCTGCGCAGCAACGTGCGCTGACCAACCGCCCGAAAGTGGGCGGATTTCCTTACCTGGCCGACACCCTTCGGCGAGCTGGGGTGACGCGCAATGTGTGGTTCCTGCCTGCGTGCGAGAGCCTTTACCTCACGGAGGATGGGCCGGTCGTCGTGCAGGGCGCACCGCTTGTGTCGGGTGCCGTTGATGTGCCGCAGTTCGACCAGCCGGCTCTTGTGACGGCTCTGCGGGTCGATCAGGCAGGAGAGAGCTCATTTGCAGAGTTTCTGGCGGCGTCGTGGCGTGCGGGCGTAGTCCGTTACGAGGTCGACCTGCTGGAACGCACCGTAACGTACTACGGGTGCCGGAATGAAGAATACGTTGAGGAATATCCGGCTCTGGAAGGCTAATAGCCGTGAAGACTGATTGGCCGTCGGAACCTTCGAAATCAACATCCTTTCCGCGGGAGGTATTCGCGTGGCGATCCGTTGTTGTTCGACGCGCTGCATCTGTTGGCGGGCTGCTCGCAACGGTCGAAATTACTCACCGTGTACCGAGCAGTTTTCATGTTAGCGAGATCGCGGCGAGATAACTCACACTGGCGTGTGGACGACTGGACACTTTGGAGTTGGAGATGAAACTTCTTTTAGCGTTTGCGCCGTTTATCGCCTTCGCGGTGGTCGAGCATCTGGCCGGTGTACAGCCGGGACTCGCAGTCGGCACGCTCCTGGCAATTGCTCTTCTGGTGCGCGATCTGGTGACGCCGGGCCGCCGCATCAAGCTGCTGGAGGTTGGCACGGCGCTGCTGTTTGGCGCACTCGCAGTCTATGCGTTCACGAACGATGTGCAATGGTCAATCGCCGCGGTGCGCCTGCGCGTCGATGCGGGGTTGATGCTGATCGTGCTGGCGTCTATTGCGTTGCGGCAGCCGTTCACGCTGCAGTACGCGCGCGAGGCCGTCGACCGCGAGCATTGGGAGAGCCCGCAATTCGTGCGCGTCAACCATGTCATCAGCACGGTGTGGGCCGTCGTGTTCGGCGTCCTGGTGCTTGCTGACATCGTGATGGCTTACGTCCCGGCATTGCCGCATTCGACGGGTGTCATCGCGACAATTGCGGCGCTCTACGCGGCCGTGAAGTTTACGTCGTGGTATCCCGAACAGGCGGCAGCAGAGCGAGCCTGAATCGACAGGCTGCGTCGCGGCGGCGGCTGCGCCTGTTGCCCATCCGGGCGATCGCGTGCCCGCTCGTGATGGGCGCATCGCGGGGCAGAAAAGACACAGCAGGGGTGCTGGCGAGCGCCAGTGGTGGGTGAATGACCTCGGAGCGAAACACGACCAGTGTCCGCAAGAAAATGAGGAGCCGCGGTTGGTCGCGCAATGCGGCATCGACGTCCGTGGAGGCATTGTTCACGCCGTTCAACTCGGCGCACGCATTACTTCGGCCATCGCCATGACGGCTCGGACAGATGCTCAGCGAAGTAATCGGACAGCGCGGCCACCTTCGCAGGGCGCGCGAGCGCGATCGCGTTTCTCACAGGTCATGTTTTGCACAAGACCCGGTTTGGCCGCTTTAAACGGCTCTTTGCGATGAGGGGCATGACGGATGTCTATGATGGCTCCGGCAACCGACGTTACCGGAAATCCGCGAAGAAGCTATTTACTGTCTTCGCTGCACCGGTATTCCGTTTAAAGCCCGGTCGAATAGACGGCAGCGCATTATCAATAATGCGAGCGAGAGTTTCATTCAAATGAATTCCATTTGTGCCGCGTGAACAAACGGATTCCCATCAAACAGTTCCTTTCTGCTGCAACGAGATTTTCCGCCATGTGACACGTTTCCGGTCCGGATACGGTGGATCGGAGTGTCCGCGCAACCCGTCCAGACCGCGACACCGATGCGTCGATTTTCTCGATGCGATGACATTGCCATTGCCGCAAGCGTGCCCGGCATTTGCCGACTAGTATGACAAGCTGATATGTCGGCAGTCAGCAGTGAATGGGCTGCGCGCATCGATCATATGATCGTTATGGATCAAATTCTCATTGCTTTAAGCCGAAAAACAACCTTACTTGATTAGCCTGATTTGTCGGCGCTGTGGCCTGACGGCCAGGCGTCCAAGATCGCATGGCTGCAGACGCCCACTGGGCGCGACCGTCGCTGCGGGTTTACCATCGGGCACGGAAGATTGACACCCTTTTCCTCGCCCTCTACGATAGCGCTCGATTGATCAATTGTTCATTGGTGAGCAAATGGTGGAGAGAAAGTGAGCGATCTCCTGCTCGATGCGAGCGGTCTGCAAAAGTCTTTCGACGGCGTTCCCGCGCTCGCGGACGGTCGCTTGAGCTTGCACCGCGGAAGTGTCCACGCGCTGTGCGGCGGCAACGGCGCCGGCAAGTCGACTTTCCTGAGCATCCTCATGGGCATCATCGAGCGGGATGCCGGCAAGGTTCTGCTCAACGGGCGAGAGGTTCATTTCCGGTCGCCTGCCGATGCGCTCGCCAGCCGGATCGCCATCATCACGCAGGAGCTCACGCCGATCCGCGGCATGACGGTCGCGGAGAACCTCTACCTCGGACGCGAGCCGCGCCGGGCAGGGGTGCTGGTCAAATTCAACGCACTCGCGCGCAAGGCGCAGCAACTGCTCGACCGGCTCGGCTTCGCGATCGATGCGCGCGCAACAGTCGAGTCGCTGAGCCTTGCACAAATCCAGCTCGTCGAGATCGCCAAGGCGTTTAGCCGCGAATGCGATGTGATGATCATGGATGAGCCGACCTCCGCGATCGGGGAATCGGAAACCGAGGTGTTGTTCGACGCGATCCGCAGCGTGACGGCCCAGGGAACCGGCATCATTTACGTGACTCACCGGCTTTCTGAAATATTCCGGATTGCAGATCGATATACGGTGTTTCGCGACGGTCGCTTTGTCGATAGCGGCAAGATTGCCGAAATCGACCGCTCGTATCTCGTCAGCACCATCGTCGGCCGCAAGCTGAACCAGACCGAGAGAAAGCGCCGGCCCACCGGGCAGACCGTCCTCGAAAGCACTGGCCTGTCACGTCCCTCGGAGTTCGAGAATATTTCACTGTCGGTCAAAGCCGGCGAAGTGCTCGGTATCTACGGATTGATGGGCTCCGGCCGCAGCGAGTATCTGAACTGCCTGTACGGACTCACGCGTGCGCAGGATGGCGAAGTGAAATTCAAGGGGCGCTCGCTTGCGCCGGGCAGCCCGCGCAAGGCGATTCGTGCCGGTCTCGCGCTCGTCACCGAGGATCGCAAGGAAACCGGCCTGATCCTGTCGTCATCGGTGCGCGACAACATCTCGCTGTCCGCCTATGCGTCGCTGTCGCGCTTTTCGCTGATCGACGGGCGCAAGATCAAGGCGCTCGTGCGCTCGATGATCGATCGCATGCGCATCAAGACTGCTTCGGCCGCGCTGCCGGTCTCGTCGATGAGCGGCGGCAACCAGCAGAAGGTCGTGCTGGCGCGCTGCCTGTCGACCAGCCCGGTCTGCCTGCTGTGCGACGAGCCGACGCGCGGTATCGACGAAGGCGCGAAGCGGGAGATCTATCAGTTGCTCGACGATTTCGTCGCGCAGGGCGGCGCGGCGATCGTCGTGTCGTCGGAAGCGCAGGAAGTACTCGACGTCAGCGATCGCATCGCGATCTTCAAGTCCGGGCAGTTGGTCTCCGTGATCGACGGCCATCTCTCCAGCCAGGAAGACCTACTGCACCTCGCGTCATGAATACACCACTCTCACCGTCCATCAGCGTTCCCGCGCAACCGAGCCGCGCCGCGCAGATCCATCGCTTCTACCGGCGTTACGGCATCCTCGCGGTGCTGGTGCTTCTGTGCGTCGTGCTGTCTTTCGCGAACCAGTACTTCCTGACGTGGGGCAACATCGCCGACGTCCTCAGGCAGAGCTCGATCAACGGGATTCTTGCGGTCGGCATGACCTACGTCGTGCTGACCGGCGGCATCGATCTGTCGGTCGGCTCGACACTCGCACTGGCCGGCATGGTGAGCGCAAGCGTCGTGACCGGCGCGCATCCTCACGGCGTCGTGCTGGGGCTGCTGGCGGGTCTGCTGGTCGGCGCGGCAGTCGGCGCGGTCAACGGCATCGTCGTCGCGCGGCTCGCGGTGCCGTCGTTCGTCGCGACGCTCGGGATGCTCAGCGTCGCGCGTGGGCTCACCTTCATCTACAACGACGGGATGCCGATCGCCGATCTGCCCGACGGTTTCCTGCGCGCGGGTACCGGGTCGTTCGCCGGCGTGCCGGTGCCGGTCATCGTATTTGCGCTGGTGGTGCTGCTGTTCTGGTTCGTGCTGCGTTACACGACCTACGGCCGCTACGTGTATGCGGTCGGCGGCAACGTGAAGAGCGCGAAAACGAGCGGTATCTCGACCGGCAAGATCATCTTTTCGGTGTACGTGATCGGCGGGCTGCTTGCCGGACTTGCCGGCATCGTGCTGGCCGCGCGCACCACGTCGGCGTTGCCGCAGGCTGGCCTGTCGTATGAGCTCGACGCGATCGCCGCGGTGGTGATCGGTGGCACGAGCCTGTCGGGCGGCTCGGGCTCGCTCGGCGGCACGGTGGTCGGCGCGCTGCTGATCGGCGTGATCAACAACGGTTTGAATCTGCTGGGCGTGTCGTCCTATTACCAGCAGGTTGTGAAAGGCGTGATCATCGTCGGCGCCGTTCTGCTCGATGTATCGCGCAAGAAGCAGTGACCTCCACCGAGGATCGGACTTAACAACAAACCCAGGAGACGATCAATGAAGCTACGGAATCAGGCAGTACTGGCGGCCCTCGTCGCCTCGATGACGATCAGCGTTGCGCAAGCGGCCAAGCCGGTGCGCATCGGCGTCATGCCGTACGGACTCAAAGCCGAGTTCATGCAGATGTGGACCAACGCCGTCAAGCAGGACCCGGCGGTCAAGAACGGCTCGGTGCAGATCGTCGTGTTCGACGGCAACTACGACGCGCTCACGCAGAGCAACCAGTTCGACACGATGATCACGCAGAAGTACGACGCGATCATCTTCGCGCCGATCGACCGGAATGCCGGCTCGGCTGCGGTTGCGAAGGCGGTGGCCGCGCATATCCCGGTGATCGGCTCCAATACGCACGTTTCCGGAAACCAGTTGACTTCGTATGTCGGCAACGACGACGTCGTCGCGGGCCGGCTCGAGGCTGAGGCGATCGTCAAGGCGATCGGCGGCAAGGGCAACGTCGTGATCATCGAGGGGCCGATCGGCCAGTCCGCGCAGATCGACCGCTCGAAAGGCATTGCCGAGGTGCTCGCCCAGCACAAGGATGTGAAGGTGCTGGAAAACAAGACCGCCAACTGGTCGCGCGCCGAAGCGCTTGCGCTGGTCGAGGACTGGCTGACTTCGCATCCTGGGCAGATCAACGGCGTCATCGCCGAGAACGACGAGGAAGCGCTCGGCGCGATCCAGGCGATGAAGTCCAAGGGGCTCGACCCGAAGAAGATTCCGGTGGCCGGCATCGACGGCATTGCCGATGGCATCCAGGCCGCCAAACGCGGCGAAATGACGACGTTCTTCTAGGATGCGAAGGCGCAATCGCAAGGTGCGCTCGACCTCGCGATGCGTGCGGTGGTCGGCCCGTCGTACCAGCCGCAATCGGAAATCTGGACCGAGTACGGCGCAAAGATGCCGTGGAACGGCGGCACCGCCAAGGAGTACACGGTGCCGTGGACGCAGGTCACCGAAGCGAACGCGGACGCCATTCTCAAGAAGGTTCGCGAAGTCTCGCAACAGTAAACAGCACGTCACCGACCGGAGTGGACCCATGGCGCAGCAAGCAGGCAACCTTTTCGATCTGAGCGGCCGCGTGGCGCTCGTTACCGGCGCGGCGAGCGGCATCGGCCTCGCGGCCGCCGAAAGCCTCGCGGCGGCAGGCGCGAGGCTCGCGCTGCTCGACATCAACCCGGCCGTGCGCGAGGTCGCCGCGGCACTGCCGGGTAGCGCCGGACGCCACGTCGCGGTGGTGGCCGATCTGGTCGTGCCCGGCGCTGCCGAGGCGGCGGTGCGCGACGTCACCGGTCAGTGCGGTCAGCTTGACATTCTTGTCAATAATGCCGGGGTGGCGCTGCTCGAGGCGGCGCAGACCCTCAGCGAAGACGCGTGGGACCGCACCATGGCGCTCAACCTGAAGGCGCCGTTTCTGCTTGCGCAGGCGGCCGGGCGCGAGATGATCCGGCGCGGGTACGGTCGCATTGTGAATCTCGCGTCGCAGGCGAGCGTGATCGCGCTCGAGCGTCATGTCGCGTACTGCGCGAGCAAGGCCGCGATCGTCGGCATGACGAAAGTGCTCGCGCTCGAGTGGGCGAAGCACGGCATCACGGTCAATGCGGTCTCCCCGACCGTGGTCGAAACCGAACTGGGTCGCAAGGCGTGGGCGGGCGCGGTCGGCGAAGCGATGAAGGCGAAGATTCCGGCCGGCCGTTTTGCGCGTCCGGACGAAATCGGTGCGCTGATTCTCTATCTCGCGAGCGATGCGGCCGCGATGGTGAACGGCGAGAACATCGTGATCGATGGCGGATATACCGCTCAATAAGCCGCTCAATGAGCCGTGCAATAAGCCGTGCAACAAGCGGCTCAATATGCCGCTCAATCAATCCGCTCAACAAACGCAATCAGGGAGTTCGAGGAAAGCTTATGAATCGCGTCATCAACAATCCGGATCTGGTTGTCGAGGACATGCTGCGCGGCATTCTCGCCGCGCACCCCGAACTGCGCGCGGCGGCCGACAACCCGCGCGTGGTCTCGCATGTCAACGCCGGTCAGAAGGGTCGGGTGGGAATCGTCACCGGAGGCGGGTCGGGCCATGAACCGGCCTTTATCGGTTACGTGGGCGAGCACCTCGTCGATGCGGTCGCGGTCGGCGAGATATTTTCGTCGCCAACCGCGAAGTCGTTTGCCGACGCCTTTAAGGCCGCCGACGGCGGCGCGGGTGTGGCGTGCCTGTACGGCAACTACGCCGGCGACAACATGAACGTGAAGATGGCGATGCGCATGGCCGAGCGCGATGGTATCCGCGTGGTGCCGGTCGTCGCCAACGACGACGCGGCATCGGCGCCGCCGGAGGAAATCGCCAAACGCCGCGGCGTGGCCGGCGAGATCGTCATGTGGAAGGTCGCGGGCGCTTGCGCCGCTCAAGGCGCATCGCTCGACGAAGTGGTGTCGGCCGCGCGCCATGCGATCGAATCGACACGCTCGATCGGCATCGGTCTGTCGGCGTGCACGATTCCGGCGGTGGGCAAGGCCAACTTCACGATCAAGGACGGCGACATGGAAGTCGGCATCGGCCATCACGGCGAGCCGGGAATCGAAGTGCAGCGTACCGTGCCGGCGAAGGATATGGCGAAGCGGATGCTCGATACGCTGCTGCCCGATCTGCCTTTCGCGCGCGGCGACAAGGTTGCGTTGCTGGTCTCGGGGCTGGGTGCGACGCCTCTGATGGAGCAGTACATCCTGTACGGCGAGGTGGCCGACTGTCTTCGGGAGGCCGGCATCGAAATCGGCTTTTCGCGCGTCGGCAACCTTTTCACATCTCTCGAGATGATGGGCGTGACTGTCACGCTGACGCGGCTCGACGAGCGGCTTTCGCGTGCGCTTCACCATCCGTGCCGAAGCATCGGCATTACCGTCGGAGACGCAGCGTGACTGACACTATCGACATGACCACCGCAGGCATCGTGGTGGCCAATCTGATCGGCGTGATCAATACGAACCGTACTTATCTGAGCGAAATCGACGGGGCGATCGGCGACGGCGATCACGGCATCAACATGAGCAAGGGCTTCTCGCAGTGCGGCGAACGCCTCGCCAAACGCGCGGCGCCGCCGCCACTGCCCGTCGCACTTGCCGATCTGTCCGATGCGCTGATGGGCGGCATCGGCGGTTCGATGGGCCCGCTTTATGGCTCGTTCTTCCTCGATATGGGCAGCGTGCTCGAAGGGCACGCGCTGCTCGACAAGCACCTGTTCTATCGCGCGTTGTCGGCCGGCATCGACGCGGTTCAGGCGATCGGCGACGCGAAAGTGGGCGACAAGACGCTGATCGACACGCTTGAGCCGGCGCGTGCCGCATACGATGCGGCACTCAACGACAACCGTTCGTTCCGCGAGTGCCTCGATGCGATGACGGTGGCCGCCGAGGCCGGCATGAACTCCACGCGCGAACTGCGCGCGCGTGTCGGCCGTGCCAGCCGTCTTGGCGATCGCTCGATCGGTGTGCTCGATGCGGGTGCCTGTTCGTGCTTCCTGATCCTGCGCAGCATTAGCGAATCGCTTCGCGCGTTGCTGGAAGGTTCCGCTGCCAGCGGCATCAGGCCGGTGCAGACGGAGAAACACCCCGCCTGAACGGGCGATGAATAAGCAACGAATAAGCGCTGAAAAGGCGCTGAGGGGCGCGCATGCGTCCATGTATTCGCGCGAGGAGACCCGTCCATCTGAACGATGCGGGCGCGCAATGGCACAACGGAACGACGGCGGAGCCACAGAACAACCTCAAGGAGACGAATATGCAGTCCAGCAAACGGCGGTCCTTGAAATACCTGACGAGTATTGCGCTGCTGCCGCTTGCGGCCAGCGTGCGCGCCGCGCAGCAGCAGAAAATCAGAATCGGCGTGGTCGTGCCGACGCTCGACGCGCAGTTCTGGAACAACTACATCGACTTCATGAAGCAGGGCGCGCGTCAGCTCGGCGTCGATCTGATCGTGCTCAACGCGGACAACAAGCCTGACCGTATGGTGAGCAGTCTCGAGGATCTGACCGCGCAGAAGGTGGACGGCATCATCTTCACGCCGTACTGGTCGACGGCGGTGGCCGGCCTTACGCTCGCGAGGAATGCCGGCATCCCGGTCATCCTCACCGACTCCTATCCGGACTTCAGCCCGCAGACGCCGCGCTTTCCGAACTACATCGCGTTCACGGGCCGAGCGACGAAGAGGCCGGCTATCAGATGGCGATCAAACTGTTTTCCGCAGTGCCGCCCGGCGCCGGTGGAAAGAAGGTGATCGGCGTGGTCAACGGCACGGCCGGCACTTCGGTTGCGATCGACCGGCGCAAGGGTCTCGGGCGCGCGCTGAAAGAGCATCCCGAAGTTGTCGTTGCCGGCGAGGTCGACGGCAACTTCGTGCGCGACACGTCGCAGACCGCGTTCGAATCGCTGTATCAAGGGCATCCCGACATCAAGGGCGTCTGGGCTGCGAACGGCGGAACGGCGACCGGCGTGATGGCTGCGCTCAGAAATGCCGGCAAGGTGCCCGGCAAGGATGTCTACGTGGTTGCGATGGACCTGAACCCCGAAAACGTCGAAGCCGTGAAGCGCGGCGAACTGCTGTTCGACATCGGCGGCCACTGGCTGCAGGGCGGCTTCGCACTCGTGATGCTGTTCGACCAGATCAAGGGCAAGCCGGTGAGCAGGCAGGACGACACGGTCAAACTCCATCTGCTGCCGCTCACGCGCGAGCAGGTGCCCCAGTTCGAAAAGGACTTCCCGCACGGCATCCCCCCGTACGACTTCCGCAAGCACTCGCGCTTCTATACGCCAGATGCGCCTGCGGCGTCGTTCGCGATGACGTATAGCTAGGCATTCGGCATCTTGCGCGAGGTTTTCGGCCCACCCCCCCGACCGGATCCGCACATGACCTTGATCGCCGAGCACATCAACAAACGGTTTGGCAGCACCGTCGCGCTGCGCGACGTATCGATCGCGCTCGCACCGAACGAGGTGCACGCACTGGTCGGCGAGAACGGCGCCGGCAAGTCGACGCTGCTCAGAATCCTCGCGGGAGCCGAGCAGCCCGATGATGGCGCGATGCGGCTCGCCGATGCGCAATACGCGCCACACGACACGCGCGAAGCCGAGCGGCACGGCGTCGCGCTCGTTCATCAGGAAATCACAATCAATCCGTCTTTGACAGTGGCGGAAAACATCTTTATCGATCGGCTTGGCCGCTTCACCCGTTACGGCTTCATGCAGCGCAAGGCGCTCGAGCGGGCCGCGCAACAGGTCCTCGACAGCTTCGACGCGGGCATTCAGGCATCGGCTGGGCTCGGCCGGCTCGATCTCGGGCAATGGAAGTGCATCGAGATTGCGCGGGCGCTGTCGCATGAACCACGCATCCTGTTTCTCGACGAAGCGACAGCCTTTCTCGGCCACCGCGAGGTCGACGCGTTGCTCAAAGCGATTCACACGCTCAAGGCGCGCGGGCTGTCGGTAGCATTCGTGTCGCATCACCTGAGTGAGGTGACGGAGGTGGCCGATCGCCTGACGATTCTCAAGGACGGCGGCCTCGCCGGCAGCGCGAACGTTGCGGATATCTCATCCGCGGAAATTCATGCGCGCATGGTCGGCCGCGATATCTCCGGCCATGTGTTTCCGCCGAAGGCGCAACGGCCGCCGGCTGCGGTCGTGCTGGGCGTGCAAGACGTGAGCGTCGCCGGCCGTCTCGACGAGGTGTGTCTGAACGTGCATGGCGGCGAGATCGTCGGCATTGCCGGGCTCAAGGGAAGCGGCGGCGAGGCACTGCTCGAACTTGCGATGGGCGTGGTCGCGCCGCAGCGCGGCACGCTGACGCTCGGCGCGAGCGCCTACGCACCGAAGCATCCCGCCGCGGCGTGGCGCGCCGGCGTCGCGTATCTGCCGGGCGATCGCACCGGCGAAGGGTTGATCAGCGATTTCAGCGTGCTGGACAACGTCGTGATGGCGCGGCCGCCACGCCGCATCGGCTGGTTCGATGCACGCGAGGCGCGTCGCAACGCGGCTCACCTCGGCGCGCGGCTGAAGATCAAGGCCGCGCATCCGGACATCGCATGCCGCACGCTGAGCGGCGGCAACCTGCAGAAGGTCGTGCTGGCCAAGTGCCTGCACGTCGCGCCGCGGCTGCTGCTGCTCAACAATCCGACGCGCGGGGTGGACATCGGCGCGCGGATCGAGATTTACCGGGTGATCCGCTCGCTCGCGGACGAGGGCGTCGCCGTGCTGCTCGTCAGCGACGACCTGCCTGAACTGATCGGCCTGTCGGACCGGCTCGCCGTGATGCGCGGCGGGCGCGTTGAACACACCTTTGCCGCCGGCGACACGCCGGACGAGACCACTATCGTCCGGCACATGACTTGAGACGACCATGAACCGCTTGTCTTCCTCGCTGTTTTCCGGCCGGCGCAAGCACGCCGACCGTCCCGTTGATGCGAGCGCGGCCCGCGATCGGCCCGAACGGCTCAGACGCCTGTTTCCGGTGCTGTTGCTGGCCGTGCTGTGCATTGCCTTCTCTGTCAGTTCGCCACGCTTTCTCACGCCCGGCAATGCGCTGATCGTGCTGCAGCAGGCGGTCGTGCTGGCCGTCGCCGCACTGGGCATGACCTTCGTCGTGATCGCCGGTTCGATCGACCTGTCGGTCGGCTCGATCGTGGCGCTGGCCGCGCTGGCCGCCGCCGCAAGTTCGAATTCGCTTGGCGTGTTCGCGATCGCGCCGGCTGCGCTCGTCGGACTCGCATGCGGTTTCGTCAATGGCGTGGTGGTCGCCAAGGGGAAGGTGCCATCGTTCATCGTCACGCTGGGCACGATGGTCGTGTTTCGCGGCATCGTGCTGTATTTCACGCGTGGCGCGCCGGTTTCGATCGAGAGCGAAAGCTTTCTCGACTTCTACTCGGGCCGCTTCCTTGCCGTGCCGAACGCTGTATGGATCGCGCTCTGCGTCGTGCTGCTCGGCTGGGTGGCGTTGCGCTTCACAGTATTCGCGCGAGAGCTGAAGGCGACGGGCGGCGGCGAGCGTGTGGCGCGGCTGACCGGCATCCGCATCGATCGGGTCAAGATCGTGATGTTCACGTTGCTCGGTCTGCTGTGCGGCATTGCCGGCCTGCTGCAAAGCGCGCGCGCAATGGCCGCCACCTCACAGCTGGGCGAAGGCCTCGAACTCGACGTGATCGCCGCGGTCGTGGTCGGCGGCACGCCGCTGACCGGCGGCCTCGGCAGTGTTCAGGGGACGATACTCGGCGTGCTGATCATCACGATCCTGTCGAACGGCATGAACATGGCGGGCGTCGACCCGTACCTGCAGAACATCGTAAAAGGCGTCGTCCTGATCGCCGCGGTGTTCGTCACGATCGACCGCAAGAAGATCGGGATCATCAAGTAGACCTTCCGTGGGCATTGGATTGCATGGTGACATTTGATCACGATAGAGCGTTTGTATCGCCCTGATGGCGGCATGAACAGGCGTTTATCCCACGAAAGCCGAGAAACACCCGAGTGTCGCTGCGAAAATGCGCCGAGAATTTGCTCTTGACTAATCAAATGTTCAATTTCACAATGCTGAAACTGCGAACTTACGCGCACGTCTGTGCGAAATTGCGCCTGGAGTGACTGAATGAAAATTGCGATCGGCAGTGACGAGGCCGCCTACGAGTTAAAAGAGATCCTGCTCGCGCATCTGAAGGAACGAGGCGTCGACGTGACGGATTTCGGCACCTATAATGCGCAGCCGGTTATCTACCCCGATATCGCGTTCACCGTGGCCGAGCGCGTCGTGACCGGTGAATACAAGCGCGCTGTTTTGCTGTGCGGGACGGGCATCGGCATGGCCATTTCGGCCAACAAGGTGCCGGGCATTCGCGCGGCGCAGTGTCACGATACGTACTCGGCCGAACGCGCGAGCCGCAGTAACGACGCGCAGATCGTGACGATCGGCGCGCGGGTGGTGGGCCCGGAACTGGCGAAGGCCATTGTCGATACGTTCCTTGCCGCGCAGTTCGACGGCGGTCGCTCGGCGCCCAAGGTGCAACGTATCCGGCAATACGAGACCGAGCTCCATGCGAAAGAAGAAGAGCGCGCCGCGGGCGGCGACCCCATCTCGGGCTAATGCGCGGGCAACGCGCATTGCGGCGGGCACTGTTGGGTATCCTTGCGATTATTGCAGCCCGATTTCATTTCTAAGGATGGCCTGATGGAAACCGACGAACTGACACGCCTTGCGACGCTTTACTATGTCGACGGCCTCACTCAGGAAGACCTGTCCAGAACGTTTTCGATTTCACGGGCCAAGGTCGGGCGGTTGCTCAAGCGGGCGCAAGAAGAGGGCATCGTCGAAATTCGCGTCCGGCATCATCCGCGCGACACGAGCGAGCTCGAACAGCAGCTCGTGACGCGTTTCAGACTTGAGCGCGCAATCGTCTCGATCAACCACAAGGATCAGGACAAGCAGCGCGAGTTGCTGGCCGGACTGGTCGCGAGTCATCTCGACCGGATTCTGTCGGACGGCATGATCGTCGCAGTGGGCATGGGTCGTAACATCAGTTCGATTTCGCAGCATGCGATCTCGTCGACGCGCCGTTCGTGCCAGTTCGTCTGCGCGATCGGCGGCGCGTATCGCGGCGGCGAAGCGATGAATGCCGACCATATCTGCCGGCGGCTCGCGGCGCGCTTCGGCGGCGAGAGCGAGACACTGTATGCGCCGGCGCTGGTGGTCGATCCTCAGGCTCGCGCGGCGCTGCTGCAGAACGATACGGTCAAGCAGACGCTCGACCACGCGCGGCGCGCGCAGCTCGCGCTGATCGGTATCGGCGACATCAATGAAGACAGCAACATGGTGCGCATGGGGTGGTTCACGCCCGAGGAGATTGTCGCTGTGCGACAACTCGGCGCGGTCGGCGACATGATGGGCTACGACTTCATCGATCTCACCGGCCAGCCGGCCCGCACGCCATTTGCGGACCGTGTGATCGGGCTGTCGTTTGAAGATCTCGTCCGTATCCCCAATGTGATCGCGGTTGCCAGCGAGATAACCAAGACCACCGCGGTGCTGGGTGCGTTGCGCACCGGCGCGATCAACACGCTGGCCACGACCGAGGCGATCGCGCAGTCGGTACTTAGTCTCGATGAAGCAACGCGGCCGCGGCAAGGGGCCGGCGTCACCGGGATTAGCGCGTCCTGATGTGCAGTTGATCGCGCGAAACCTGGCTCGCGTATCGGCTAGCGACGGCGTGAACGTGGACTTCCTTTAGCCTGCAAATTACCGGGCATCAACTGAGGTCACACCTGCTGCGAAAGAATTCACGACGCTCAAGACGCGCGGGCATTTAAAGCGACGCTAAAGCGATGAATAAAAATTCTGGCTGGATAAACCTGCGCACGCGCGCTGGACGCCGATGTGCATTTAAAACTCCCGTCGGGTGACGATAAGCCGCCGAACAAAGCAAATCGCGTAATCCGTTCGATGAACGCGCTTTTTTCATGCCCCGAAAATGCGCTTTTGATAATTTCAAAAAATAAATATCACGCGTGATTACGATTTAAATTCTACCTTTCACGTTGCCAGATTATCGGGTCAGACTCGGAAAAAGCATGCCATTTATAATGGCAAGTAATATTACGATAGATCGGACTCACGGCGCGGGAATGTCAATAACGCGCATTGGACGTGAAAACTGTCCGTCAAGAGACAGAAGTCGCACGAAAGCGTCTGCGTGATTTCTCGCGTTTCTGACCGCCGCCGTCGGACAGAACCGTTCGGTTTGGGGCTGGAGTAGCCGCTCGTATAGGCCGCACAGCGAGGCCCATGTTGCGGTTCGCGCCACGGCCGACCGGCCCCGGACCACTCACGGCCGGCGAAACTGTCAAAATACATCAATTCTGCTTTCATTTTTAATTTGAAATACGATGAAATTGTTTTCTTATATTTAAGAAAGACAATTGGAAGTTATATTCGACGTTGTCAACGTTAAACTCTCACAAATGTTGTCGTCGTAATCGATCCGTCAGAAACGCGCTCAGCCATGCTGAGCAAACGTTTGCCGTTCACGCACCGCGCCGCTCCGAAGTCCGCTTCGTTCTTCCACCTGTTTCTTCGTGTTTGGCCTATTCCGTAGAATTTACGGACCCTCGATAATCCGCCCCTCATTCATTGAGTGCGCCATGTGCATTCAATGATTGACGGAGTTCGCTATCGACCGCTTTGCATGCAAACGGAATCGACGCGAGGCCGCGGGTATTAAAACGACGTAATTAAAACCACGTACTAAAACCTGAACAAGGGATACTCAGAATGCGCGATCGCGCCAGGCATCTTACGGGGCAGCTTGCGGGCTGGTTTGTATTGCTATGGGTGATATTCGGCTTCGCCGCTGCCCAGGCTGCCACGAGCGATGGACTACCTCCATCCAATCGTGTCGATATCGACCTCGGTCAAACACCATGGAAATACAAGAAGGATGTCGACGACGACACCTTCTCCCAGCCGGGAATCGACGATTCGGGCTGGCAGTCGAAGGGGGTGCCGCAGTCGCCGTCCGATAACGACACGTTCCTGAACCTCGAGTCCGGCGGCGGCGAAGGCCAGCTGACCGGCAACATCATCTGGTATCGCAAGCACTTCACGCTTGATCCGTCCTACGCGAACCGCAAGATCCTGATCGAGTTCGAAGGCGCGAACACGGGGGCGCGGGTGTTCGTCAACGGAACGTTCATCAAGGGCAACAGCGCCGTTCCGACCGATGCGGGCGCCACGCACGTGCAGGGGTTCGTGCCGTTCGAAATCGACGCGACCAGTCTCGTGAAGTTCGACGGGTCGGACAATGTGATCGCGGTGGAAACCGCGCGCAACGCGAACTGGTTCGAAACGCCAAGCTTTAGCGGTGCGTTCCGCTTCGGCCAGGACGATTCGGGCCTGTACCGCCATGTGTGGATGCACATCACCGACAAGGTGCACATTCCCGAGAACACCTTTTCGGTTCTGCAGACGTGGGGCACCTACGTCGCGACGGTGGCGGCAAGTCCTTCGTCGGCGACGATCCGCGTGCAGACCAACGTGCTGAATGAGAACCCGGTCGGGCAGGCCGATCGGCAGGTGACGCTGACCACGCAGATCGTCGACCAGCAGGGCAATGTCGTGTCGACCGCGCAGGACGTCAAAACGGTGCCGTCCAACGCCGGCCCGGCTCTTACGCCGACGTTGTTCGACCAGGTGATGACGGTGCAGAACCCGATTCTCTGGTATCCGAACAATAGCCCGGTGCTGTCGGGCAAGCCGTACATGTACCACGTGATCCACACGGTCAGCGTGAACGGCACCGTGGTGGACTCGAAAGAGTCGCCGCTCGGTATCCGCACGATCACCTGGGACCAGAATTTTCCGTACTTCAACGGTACGCCGCATTACCTGTGGGGCGCTTCGGGTCGCTATGACTACCCGGCGCTCGGCTCCGCCGTGCCGGACAACCTGAAGTGGAATGACCTGTATCTGCTCGCGCAGGCAGGCGGCAGCTTGTGGCGGCCGGGTCACTCGTCCGAAGGTCCGGTGTTCCTCGACGCGGCGGACGAATACGGCATCATGGTGATGCAGCCTAGCGGCGACGGCGAAAACGGCTTTAGCGCATTCTGCACGGACACCGTGCAGCAGAATTGCGCATCGCCGAACAACTGGACGCTCAAGCAGGAGTTGCATCGGGATATGATCATCCACGATCGCAACCATCCGTCGGTGCTCGCATGGGAAGCCGACAACGGCGCGACCGCAACGCCGATCGCGCAAGCGTTGAAAGTGATTTCGCAGCAGTGGGATCCGATCAATACACGTGCCCAGGCCGACCGCACGCCGAATCCGAACAACGGCGATCTGCTTGGTTGCAGCGGCAACGGTTGCGATATCGGCGTCAAGAACCAGTTCCCGGATTCGCCTTCGGTCGGTTCCGAATACTGGGGCGACGGCGTGGGCCGCGCGAAGTACGACTTCGAGATCCAGTTCGCCGCGTCTTACGTGAACAACTGGGTGCACAGCGTACTCATCAAATCGATGGGTATCGCACACTGGTACCTGGCGGACACGCCGGGCGAAATCAACACGCAGACCGACGGCACACTGAATACCAGCGTGCGCAGCAACGGCGCGTCGATGATGGACGAACACCGTCTGCCGCGCCTGATTTACTACATCTACGAAGCGATCTGGACGTCGTTCCAGCGCAAGCCGGTGGTCAAGCTCGCGTATCACTGGAACCGTTCGGGCCCGGTGACCGTCAATGCGTTCAGTAACTGCCCGTCGGTACGGCTGTTGCTCAACGACCAGCCGGTCGGCCCGGACCAGACGCCGAATCCGACCACCTCCGACTCGAGTGCCAACCTGACCCAGAGCACGACGCTGCTGCCGGGCCAGGTGCATTGGGACAACGTGCAGTGGGTACCCGGTACGCTGAAGGCGCTGTGTCTGGATGCCTCTGGCCAGACTGTCGCGCAGGACGTGCAGGTCACCGCAGGGCCCGCCGACCATATCGTGCTGACGGTCGAGCCGGAAACGCCGAAGCCCGATGGCACGCAGTTCGATCTGCGCGCCAACGGCACGGATGCGGCGGTGATCACCGCACGCGTGGTCGACCAGGCCGGTAACCTGGTGCCGGATGCGGCTCAGGAAATTACCTTCAACGTGCCGAGCGCGGATGTCGCGGGCGAGTACCGCGGCGGTTCCGACCACTATGTGACGCGCAAGAGCGATGGCACGACCGACCTGGGCTTCCATGCACCGGGCGATCCGAAGGTGTTCGCGGAAGGCGGCATGACGCGGGTGGTCGTGAAGACGACGTTCGTGCCGGGTACCGTACACGTCACCGCGAGCGCGGACGGTCTCGGCAGCGGCAGCACGTCGTTCGACGTGTTGCCGGTGATCAGCCAGCAGACGTTCGACGGCAAGGACCTGGTGATCGGTGCGCAGCAGCAGGCCGGCTTGCAAATCATCACGCAGCCGCTCGACCAGACCGTGACGGTCGGACAAACGGCCACGTTTACCGTGCTGGCAGCCGGCGCTTCGCCGCAATTCCAGTGGACCCGCAACGGCCAGCCGATCAGCGGTGCGAACAGCTTCAGCTACACGACGCCGGCGACCGTGGCGGGCGACGACAACGCGGCCATCGCCGTGACGGTGAGCAACGCGAGCGGCAGCATTCCGTCACAAGCCGCGACGCTGCACGTGGTCGCTCCGGCGGCTCCGCAGATCCAGACGCAGCCCGCGGCGCAAAGCGTGCAGGCCGGCCAGAATGCCACCTTCTCGGTGGTCGCGACCGGCTCGCCGACGTTGACCTATCAGTGGCTGAAGAACGGTCAACCGATCCAGGGCGCGACGCAGCCGGTGTACAACACGCCGCCCGCGACGACCGACGACAACAGCTCGATGTATAGCGTCGTCGTCACCAACAGCGCGGGCACGACGACTTCGGGCACCGCTACGCTGTCGGTGGGCGCGGCCACGCCGCCGAAGATCGTGTCGCAGCCGAACGGTACGAGCGTGCCGGTGGGGCAGAGCGTGACGTTCAACGTGGTCGCGAGCGGTTCGGATCCGCTGACGTATCAGTGGACGAAGAGCGGTGTCGCGGTCGGCACGAATTCGCCGCAGCTGATCATTCCGTCGGCGTCGAACAGCGATTCGGGCGACTACATCGTGACGGTCAGCAATGCGGCCGGCTCGGTCAGCACGACGCCGTTCACGCTGGCTGTCAGCGGCGGCGACAACACGAACCTCGCGCTTGGCGCGACGGCGAGTTCCAGCCCGCCGGAGAACGACGGGCTCGCGGCCAGTTTCGCGAACGACGGCAACACGACGACCACGCGCTGGTCGTCGCAGCAGGACGACAACGCGTTTATCCAACTCGATTTTCATACGCCGAAGACCTTCGACGAAGTGACGATCGTGTGGGAAAACGCGTTCGCGAAGCTCTACAAGCTGCAGTGGTCGAACGATGGCCAGACGTGGACGGACATTGCGGAGATAAATGGCCAGGGCCACACGGAAACGACCCACTTCCCGAGTACGACGGCTCAATTCATCCGTATGCAGGGCGAGCAGCGTGCGACGAACTTCGGTTATTCGATGTTCGAGTTCGAGGTGTTCGATACGCCGCAGTGCGGACCGGCAACGGAACGTTACACGCCGATCGCGGCGCAGCCGGGCACGTATCAGTCGACCATCGCCGGTTTGCCGTCGGGTCCGTTCGTGCCGACCGTGAAGGACAACGTGAGTGGTCTGACGTGGCAGCAGCTGGCGACGACATTCCCGGGGCAAGGCGCGCAGTTCACGCAGGTGATCGCGAAGCAATACTGCGCATCGGTGAACATGCGTGTGCCGACGCAGAATGAAGCGCTGACGGTAGCGGGCGCGAACTTCTCGTCGTGTGCGTTCCCGGGTCCGTGGACCACGTGGACGACCACGGCCGATCCGGGTCAGGCGGATCGTGCGTTCACGGTGAGCTCGGTCGGTGAATCGGTTTCGCAGATCATCGACAACACGCCGGTCGCTGCACTGTGCGTATCGGGTCCGACGCTTGGCGTGCCGACCATCAACGCGCAGCCGGCGAATCAGACCGTCAGCGTGGGCCAGACGGCTACGTTTGCGGTGGGTGTCGCCGGGACCGGCCCGTTCCGTTTCGAATGGAGCGAGAACGGCAAGCTGGTCGGTATTACGACGACCAATAGCTTTACGACTGCGCCGGTGACGGCGCAGGACAGCGGTGCCGTGTTTACGGTCAGCATCAGCAATGGCGGCGGCACGGTGCAGAGCCAGCCGGCTACGCTGACGATCGGTGACGTCGGCACGGGTGGCGGCGGCACCGGCAACGGCGGCGGTACCGGCGACGGTGGCGGCACAACGGGTGGTGGCGGCGGCGGTGGTGGTGGCGCCGCGCCTACCGGCCCCAGCGCCGACCTCGCGCTCGGCAAGACCGTGACGGCAAGCGGCGTTGAAAGCGACAACTTCCTGGCTTCACAGGCAGTGGACGGCAATCAGGGCACGCGCTGGTCGTCGGCCTTCACCGATCCGCAGACGCTCGAGGTCGATCTCGGTTCGCCGCAGACGGTCGATCGCGTCGTGATCGATTGGGAGAACTCGTTCGGCGTGGCTTATACGATCGACACGTCGACCGACAACCAGAACTGGCAGAACGCGTTCACGCAGACGAACGGCAAGGGCGGTCAGGAAGATCTGCGCTTTGCCGCGCGGACCGCTCAATTCGTGCGCTTTACCGGCACGCAGCGCGCGACGCAGTTCGGCTACTCGATGTTCGAGTTCGGCGTGTACAACACGGCCGCTACCCCGCAGTACCCGATTACGGCGACGGTCACCGGCAACGGCACGATCACGCCGGCGGGCGTCACATCGGTGTTGCAGGGCGGCCCGCAGACGTACACGTTCACGCCGGCGGATGGTTTTGCGGTTACCGATGTGCTGGTCGACGGTGTCAACATCGGCATGGCCAATAGCTACACGTTCCCGGATGTGGAAGGTCCGCATACGATCAACGTGACGTTCGCGCCGGCTTCGGCCGCGGTGAACCTCGCGCTCGGCGCCGGCACGTCCACCTCGGGTGGGCTGGAAAGCGATGCATTCCCTGCATCGAACGTGGTGGACGGCGATCTGACTTCGCGCTGGTCGTCGGCGTTCTCGGACCCGCAGACCATTACGCTGGACCTGAAGTCGGTCAAGACGTTCGATCGTGTCGTGCTGTTCTGGCAGGACGCCCATGCGACGGACTATCAGATCCAGACGTCCACCGATAAGGTCAACTGGACGGTCGTGGCCAACCGGACGAATAGCCCGGGCGGTGTCGAGCAGATCGACTTCGATCCGGTGAGCGCGCAGTACGTGCAGATGGTCGGCACGAAACGCAACACGGGTTTTGGTTACTCGCTATTCGAGTTCCAGGTGTTCAACGTGCCCGTAGCGCCGGCAATTACGACGCCGCCGGCGACGGTGTCGGTGACGCAGGGCGCCACCGCGCAGTTCTCGGTGGTGGCGAGCGGCACCCCGCCGCTCACGTACCAGTGGCTGAAGAACGGCCAGCCGGTCGCGACCACGACGGTGCCGACCTACACGACGCCGCCGACGGTGGCGTCCGACAGCGGCGCAACCTTCAGCGTGATCGTCAGCAACGCGGCGGGCACGACGCAGCCCAGCGCGGGGGCGACACTGAGCGTCACCGCGCCGGTCGGCAGTGGTGACGGCAGCAGTACGGGCACGAGCAGTGGCACCAGCAGTGGCGACGGCACCGGCAGCAGCAGTACTGGCACCGGCACCGGCGATGGCGGCAGCACCGGCAGCACGGGCACGGGCAACAACAGTAGCGCGGCCGCACCGTCCAGCCCGAACCTGGCGCTGGGCATGCCGGTCGACTCGACCGGCCAGCAGGACGACGGCGACCCGGCGTCCAACGCAGTCGACGGCAACCTCGGCTCGCGCTGGTCGTCGAACTTCGCCGACGATGCATCGATGACGGTCGACCTCGGTCAGCCGAAGCTGTTCGACCGCGTGGTACTGCGTTGGGAAGCGGCGTTCGGCAAGGCGTACGTGCTGGAAGCATCGAACGACAAGCAGACGTGGACGCCGATCTTCACGCAAAACGCGGGTGCCGGCGGCACGGAAGACATTTCGGTGCCCGCCACCACCGCGCGCTATGTGCGCATGCAAGGGGTGCAGCGCGCGACGCAATTCGGTTATTCGCTGTTCGAGTTCGAAATCTATAACTCGGCCGCGACGCCGAAGCTCGCGATCACGGCAAGCAGCGGCGCCAACGGTTCGATCAGTCCGTCGGGAGCGGTGAGCGTGAACCAGGCCGGTTCCCAAACGTTCACCGCGGTGCCGGCAGCTGGTTTTGGCGTGGGCACGCTGACGGTGGATGGCCAGGACGTGGGCATGCAGTCGAGCTACACGTTCAACGACGTCACGACGCCGCACAGCATCAGCGTGAGCTTCGTGCCGCTCGCTGCAACCGTGAACCTCGCGTTGCATAAGGCGGTGACGACTAGCGGCCTCGAGGACCCGAACGGCGGCAACCCGGCCGCGGCAGCGGTGGACGGCGATCCGACCACGCGCTGGGCGTCGGCACACGTAGACCCGTCGTTTATCACGGTCGATTTCGGCGCGCAGACGACCTTCGACCGCGTCGTGCTGAGCTGGGAGAACGCACACGCGATTGCCTATCAGATTCAAACGTCCGACGACAACACCAACTGGACGACGGTCTATAACCAGACCAACAGCCAGGGTGGCATCGAAGATCTGAAGCTGCAGGCACCCGCAACCGCACGTTATGTGCGGATGTTCGGCACGCAGCGTTCGACGCCGTACGGTTACTCGTTGTTCGAGTTCCAGGTGTTCAACAGCGGCGCGGGAGCGTCGACGACACCGCAGGCCACCAGCCTGATCGAGCAGCCCGCCACGCAGACGGTGCCGCTCGGCCAGAACGGGCACTTCGCGGTGCTCGCGGCGGGCGCGGGTCCGTTCACGTACCAGTGGCGCCGCAACGGCACGCCGATCACCGGCGCGACCGCGCGAACCTACGACACCGCGGCGACCACCGCGGCGGACAACGGCGCGGTGTTCAGCGTCGTGGTGACCGGCCCGAATGGTCCGTCGACGTCGAGCGATGCGCAGCTGAGTGTCGACAGCACGATTCCGAATTACCCGGTTACGCCGGGTTTCATCGGCGTCGATCTGGCGAACAACACGAACGGCGCGTTCACCGACGACCAGGTGTATATCGCGGTGATCGCGCGCGATCCGGCGAACAACAACCAGTTCGCGTGGCTCAAGCCGGACGGCACCGTTACGCCGGCGGCCATCGCGGATAACGACGCGCCGAATCACCTGACCGGACCGGATGGACAGAACTACAGCAATTACTTCTTCACGCTTGCGCAGGCGAAGAAGATGCAGTTGCCGCACATTTCATCGGGCCGCATGTTCGTGTCGCTCGGCAGCCCGCTGTTCATCAAGATTCTGGCCGATGCGAACGGACAGGTCGGTTTTGCGGGGCCCAATCCGCAGAACCCGACGGATCCGAATGTGAAAGTTCCGTTCGACTGGATCGAGTTTGACTACGGCGGCAACACGCTGTTTATCAACACGACCCAGGTTGACGAGTTCGGTATTCCGCTGGTCGAGGATATCTACGGCAGCAATCACACGTTCCACCAGCGCACCGGCATCACGATGAGCAGCGCCGATATTTTCGCGGCGTACGCAAAGGAAGTGTCCGCGCCGTTCCAGGCGATGCAGCCGTCGAAGCTGCGCATCATGGCGCCGGCCAAGGCCAGCTTCGCCGCGGGACAGCCGAACGGCAACTTCTTCGACGACTACGTGAACCAGATGTGGCAGACGTACGCCAGCCAGAACCTGGTGCTGAACCTGTTCGGCAACCGGCAGTTCGTCGGCAAGGTGCAGGGTGACCAGTTCGTGTTCACCGAAGTCGATCTGCACAACGGTGGGTTCGTCGGCGGCACGTTCACCGTCAACAAGCCGTCCACGCAGGACGTTCTGCTGGGGGCGGGCACGCTTGCCACCGGCGATTCGACCACCTTGCAGATCGAAGCGCAGATGTGCGCGGCGTTTAACCGTCACGTGGTGGAAGACGTGAGCAAGTGGGCGCAGCCGACGGCGTGGTGGAGCAACGCGCCGACCAACGAGTACGCACGCTTCTTCCATGACCACAGCGTCAGCGGCCTCGCTTACGGCTTCGCCTATGACGACGTGTCGAACGGCAGTTCGTCGATCGTCGCCACGCAGCCGGAGCACATGGTGCTGGGCATCGGCTGGTAATTGCTACGCAATACGTATCAACGGCTGGCCTGAGGGCCAGCCGGGTCAGTTTACAAACGCGCGCCGTGTGCCTTACGCATGCGCGCAACGAGGAGAGCAACGATGGGGTTCGACACAGGATGCCTGCCGGCAGGCCGGCGCAGAGCGCGGCACACTCAGGCAGCGAAGCAACGCGGCTTCACGCTGCTCGAATTGCTGGTGGTGCTGGTGATTATCGGCATGCTGGCGGCACTGGTCGGGCCGCGCTATTTCGCGCAGCTCGGCAAGTCGCAGGTGACCGTGGCGCGTGCGCAGATCGACGTGTTCACGAAGGCCATCGACAATTTCCGGCTTGATGTCGGCCGTTATCCGACAGCAGACGAAGGTCTGAATGCGCTGGTCGTCAAACCGGCCAACGCGGACAAATGGGCCGGCCCGTATCTGAAAAAGGAAGTGCCGCTCGACCCTTGGGGTCATCCGTACATCTACAAGATCCCCGGTGCGAAGAGCGATTATGCGGTGATCTCGAATGGTCCGGATAACAAACAGTCCGGCGACGAAGCGGCCATCACCAACGAGTAGCGGGGCAAGCAGGTTGCGCTGCGGCGCCAGCTGGGCGCGCGGCAACGGGGTATCAAAAAGCTGGTCACACAAAAATGCAATATGAAGTCAGAGCGCTGTCACGGGACAACCGCATCGTCGCGTTGACCGTCGATGCGCAGGACGAAAACGACGCACGGCGCCAGGTCGAGGCACAGGGGCTGCACGCGACTGAACTCGCGCCGCTGCGTTCGCTGCGTCGGCCGGCCGCATCGCGCGGCAAGCTATCGCTGGTGCTGTTCAGCGAGGAACTGCTCGCGTTGCTGACCGCGGGCCTGTCGATTGTCGAAGGGCTCGAGGCGCTGCTCGAACGCGAAGGCAG
>NZ_SORE01000035.1 GCF_004366595.1 Paraburkholderia rhizosphaerae | reverse complement strand
TTGTCGGCCAGACGGCCGAAGAACCAGCCGCCGATCGGGCGCATCAGGAAGCCCGCGGCAAACACGCCGGCGGTGTTGAGCAGCTGTGTGGTGGTGTCGCCCTTGGGGAAAAAGGCCGGTGCGAAATACAGCGCGCAGAACGAGTAGACGTAAAAATCGAACCACTCGACGAGATTGCCCGATGAGGCGCCGACGATCGCGAAGATACGCCTGCGCGTGTCCTGAGCCGATGAAGTGAATACAGTCTGGTCGACCATGGCTTTGTCTGTCCTGATTGGAATGGATTGAGCGGTCGTTTCGCCGCTTTCAGTTTCTCTATTGCCCCCGCACATCGTTCATATAAATGAAAGATTGCGCAGGGTCCGTATGTTAGCGGATATCGGCTCACGAAGTGGCGAAATCACGCTATTGGAATGAGAAACGGCCCAAAACCGGCCAAATCGGGGACAGTTTCGCGGTGCCATCGAAGCGAATGGCATTCCGCGCAAACGCGTGCGGATCCACGCGCGACATCTCTGGGGCAAATAAAAAAGCCAGCCCGAATCGGACTGGCCTCGATCAATCTTCGCCTTAACCGCCGTAATGTTCGGTAAGGCGATCAAATTCTGATTGTTGGCGCGGTGTAACGGCATTCATAGCGTTTGCGCACCGTCCCGTTCTCATCGACGCTCTCGAGAAACACGTCGAATTGCCACAGCCGCGCCATGTGCTTCAACACTTCGTCGCTGTCGTTCGACAGGTGCCGGTTGTCGCTCATGAAATGCCGCAGCGTCAGACTGCGGTCGCCGCGCGTGTTCACCGACCACACCTGAATGTTCGGCTCGCGATGATGCATGTCGTACTGTCGCGACAGCGCCTGACGCACGTATTGATAGCCGCTGTCGTCGTGAATCGCGGAAACTTCGAGCGCGTCGCGCATATCGTCGTCCAGCACCGAGAACAGGCGCATTTCGCGGATCAGATGCGGCGACAGATATTGCGCAATGAAACTCTCGTCCTTGAAGTTGCGCATCGCGTAATGCAAGGCCGGCAGCCACGGACTGCCCGCCAGCTCCGGGAACCAGCGGCGATCTTCCTCGGTCGGGTTCTCGCAGATGCGGCGGATGTCGCTCATCATCGAAAAGCCGAGCGCATACGGGTTGATACCGCTGTAGTACGGTTTCGTCACTGGCGGCTGATAGACGACGTTGCTGTGCGAGTGCAGGAACTCCATCATGAAGCCGTCTTCGAGCTTGCCCTCGTTGTACAGCGTGTTGAGCAGCGTGTAATGCCAGAACGTCGCCCAGCCTTCGTTCATCACCTGCGTTTGCCGCTGCGGGTAGAAGTACTGGCCGATCTTGCGCACGATGCGGATCACTTCGCGTTCCCACGGCTCGAGCAGCGGCGCGTTCTTCTCCGCGAAATACAGCAGGTTTTCCTGCGGTTCCGGCGGATAGCGCTCTTCCACTTCCTCGGGCAGCGCCACATGCCTGCTCGGCAGCGTGCGCCACAATTCGTTCACTTGCGACTGCAGATACGCTTCGCGCTCGCGGCGCGCTTCGAGCTCTTTATGCAGCGACAGTTTCTGCGGGCGCTTGTAGCGGTCCACACCGTAATTCATCAGCGCGTGGCACGAGTCGAGTAATTCTTCGACCCGATCGAGCCCATAGCGCTCCTCGCAATCGGCGATGTAGTTCTTCGCATAGACGAGGTAGTCGATAATCGCGTGCGCATCGGTCCACAAGCGGAACAGGTAGTTGCCCTTGAAGAACGAGTTGTGACCGTACGCCGCGTGCGCGATGACGAGCGCTTGCATCGTCATCGTGTTCTCTTCCATCAGATACGCGATACACGGGTTCGAGTTGATCACGATCTCGTACGCGAGACCCATCTGCCCGCGCCGGTAGCTCTTCTCGGTCGACAGGAAGTGCTTGCCGAACGACCAGTGACGGTAGTTGACCGGCATGCCGACCGATGCGTAAGCATCCATCATCTGCTCTGAGCTGATCAGCTCGAGCTGGATCGGATACACATCGAGTTCATATTGCTCCGCAACATGCGAGATGTGTGTGTCGTATTCTTCGATCAGCTCGAAGGTCCAGTCGGACGGGCACGGCAACGGCCGTCTGTCGGCAACGTTCATACGGACTTCCCTTTGCCCATCGGTGGGCGCCCCGGTTTGTCCCTGTGCGTGAGCGGCTTCGCGTGGTCCGCCCTTTCCAGCATCGGGCTCGTAGACCTTGTGTACGCCGGTATCGGCATGCTCCGCGTTGCTGCCCGTCTGCACGCCTTTCTTTCGCTGCGGCTCATAGCCGCGCGCTTCGTTATGCAAATGTCGCGTCGTCATACTTCCACATGTTTCTCGAACAGTTCACGGAACACCGGATAAATATCCGCGGCTGTTTCGACCTTCTTCATCGCCAGATGAGGGACCGTTTGCGCAAGTTGCGCATATTCGAGCCACAGATTCTGCTCTTCGGGCGTCACCTGAATATAGGCAAAATACCGCACCTTCTCGAGGATGTCATCTGCAAGGATCTTGCGGCACTTTGGCGAATCGTCGGTCCAATTGTCACCGTCCGACGCTTGCGCGCCGTAAATATTCCATTCAGTGGGGGAATAGCGCTCGTCGAGGATTTTCTGCATCAACTCGAGCGCGCTCGATACGACCGTGCCGCCGCTTTCGGTCGAATGAAAGAACGTGTCTTCATCGACTTCCTCCGCACGCGTGTGATGGCGGATGAAGACGACCTCGATGCGCTCGTAGTTCCGCTTCAGAAACAGATACAGCAGAATGAAAAAGCGCTTCGCGAGGTCCTTGCGTTGCTCGTCCATCGAGCCCGACACATCCATTAGACAAAACATCACCGCCTGGCTCGACGGCTGCGGCTGCTTCACGCGGTTCACGTAGCGCAGATCGAACGGATCGATAAAAGGTATGCGCCAGATGCGGCCGCGCAGATGGTGAATCTGTTCTTCGAGCAGCTTGATTTCGTCGCGTCGATCGGCCGGGTCGGCCTTCATCTCTTCGAGCTGCTGCTCGAGCTCGTGCAGTTCATTGACGAGCGGCGCACCGAGCGCGATGCGCCGGCCCAGCGCGCTGCGCAGCGAGCGCACGACGTCGATGTTGTTCGGCGTGCCTTCCGCAGCCCATCCCGCGCGAATGCTCTTCCATGTGGGCACCGCGAGCAGATGGGTTTTGACCAGGCGCGGCAGTTCGAGGTCGTCGAAAAAGTACTGCATGAACTCTTCACGCGACAGCTCGAACACGAAGTCGTCCTGCCCTTCGCCTTCGTTGCTCGCGTTGCCGCCGCCCCCGCCGCCGCCACCGCCCTGCGGGCGCGCAATCTTGTCGCCGCGGATATAGTCGGAGTTGCCGGGATGGACCAGTTCGCGCCGGCCGCCCGGGCCATGCCGGAACGACGGTTCAGCGATGTCCTTGCGCGGAATCGTGATGCTCTGCGTGCTTTGAATGTCTTTGATGCTGCGGTCGCGCACCGCATCGGACACGGCGCGCCGAATGTAACTCTTTACGCGACGCAAGAAGCGTTCGCGATTTGCAATGCTCTTGTTCTTGCCTGCCAGCCTGCGGTCGATGATTTGATGAAGCACACCCGGTCTCCCGCTTCGATGTCGAACACGCAAGACGCAAGTTGTGCATGCAACCTCAGGTCGATGCCGCTTGCGACTTGCAAGGGGCCCGCGCGGCGCGGTTCGATAAACCCGCGCCGCGCGGGCTGTGCGTGTCGCGTGTCATGACGACTTGCGCACGCGCAGGTACCAGTCACACAAGAGCCGTACCTGCTTCGGCGTGTAGCCTTTCGTGACCATCCGGTTGACGAAGTCCTCGTGCTTGCGCTGCTCCTCCGCCGACCCTTTCGCATTGAACGAAATGACCGGCAAAAGTTCTTCCGTGTTCGAGAACATCTTCTTTTCAATCACGACGCGCAGCTTTTCATAGCTGATCCACGCGGGATTCTTGCCGCCGTTCGCCGCACGTGCGCGCAGCACAAAGTTGACGATCTCGTTGCGGAAGTCCTTCGGATTGCTGATGCCCGCGGGCTTCTCGATCTTCTCCAGTTCCGCGTTCAACGCGGCACGGTCGAAGCTCTCGCCGGTGTCATGATCGCGGAATTCCTGGTCTTGTATCCAGAAGTCCGCATAGGTGACATAGCGGTCAAAGATGTTTTGACCATACTCGGAATACGACTCCAGATACGCGGTCTGAATCTCCTTGCCGATAAATTCCGCATAGCGTGACGCGAGCACATCCTTGATGAACGACAGATACTTCTGTTCGGTTTCCGGCGGGAACTGCTCACGCTCGATCTGCTGTTCGAGCACATACATCAGATGCACCGGATTCGCCGCGACTTCCGTCGTATCGAAGTTGAACACACGTGACAAGATCTTGAACGCGAACCGCGTCGAGACGCCCGTCATCCCCTCATCAACACCTGCGAAGTCACGATATTCCTGGTATGACTTCGCTTTCGGGTCCGTGTCCTTCAGATTCTCGCCGTCATACACCTGCATCTTCGAGAAGAGGCTCGAGTTCTCGGGCTCCTGCAAACGCGTGAGCACCGACATCTGCGCCATCATTTTCAGCGTGCCGGGCGCACACACCGCATTCGCGAGCGACGAGTTGCGCAGCAACTTCTCATAAATTTTCATTTCTTCCGAGTAGCGCAGGCAGTACGGCACCTTCACGACGAAGATCCGGTCGAGCAGCGCCTCGTTGTTGCGATTGTTACGGAATGCCTTCCACTCGGACTCGTTCGAGTGCGCGAGAATCACGCCGTCGAAGGGAATCGCGCCGAACCCTTCCGTGCCCTTGAAGTTGCCTTCCTGGGTTGCGGTAAGCAGCGGGTGCAGCACCTTGATTGGCGCCTTGAACATTTCGACGAACTCGAGCAAGCCCTGATTCGCGAGACACAGGCCGCCCGAATAGCTGTATGCGTCGGCATCGTCCTGCGCATATTGCTCGAGCTTGCGGATATCGACCTTGCCGACCAGCGATGAAATGTCCTGGTTGTTTTCATCGCCAGGCTCGGTCTTCGCAATACCGATCTGCCGCAGAATGGACGGATAGCGGCGCACCACGCGGAACTTGCGGATATCGCCGTTGTACTCATGCAGGCGCTTGACCGCCCACGGACTCAGGATGCTCTTCAGGTAACGGCGCGGAATGCCGTATTGCTCTTCGAGTATCGGACCGTCTTCGTCGTAGTCGAACAGACCCAGTGGCGATTCATTGACGGGTGAACCCTTGATCGAATAGAACGGCACGCGTTCCATCAGTTGCTTGAGGCGCTCTGCAATTGAAGACTTGCCACCGCCCACCGGCCCCAACAGATAGAGAATCTGTTTCTTTTCTTCGAGCCCCTGAGCGGCGTGCCTGAAGTACGCAACGACCTGCTCGATCACATCTTCCATTCCGTAGAACTCACGGAACGCGGGGTAAACCTTGATGACCTTGTTCGCGAAGATCCGCGACATGCGCGGGTCGTTACGCGTATCGATCTGTTCAGGCTCTCCGATTGCCGTCAACATGCGCTCGCCAGCAGTGGCGTACGCGGCGGGATTGTCTTTGCAGAGCGCGAGGTACTCTTCGAGCGAAAATTCCTCCTCTCTCGTTTTCTCGAAGCGGGTCGCGAAACTGCTGTAGATATCCATGCTACCTCCTCGCCGAAGTCTGGAACGATGCCGTGCGCGGCGCGCCATCAGGAAGCGTCATCGTTCGAATTCATCCTAAACCCTTTTAAATTTTTTTTCACGAACTACGTTAAGAAATCGCCTCACAGCGAATGCGGGCAAGCTTCACTTGAAGACGCCGTTTCGGTCACCTACAATCTCCGGCCGCTCGCGACGATCAAAGCGCGAATCAATGCGGCGACGCCTTCCTTGCCTTTTCAACCACTCGCAACCTGTGCACCCGGCTGCGCATTCACTCATGCAACCGCTCGACTGATCGCAGCGTTGCATCGAACGTACCTCAAACTGCGATTGCGTGCGCGATCGCGCGCAGCAAGTGCTTCCATCATCCGTTTCAGTCCGTTTCAGCGCCGCTACGTTCGCTGCTTCTGCAACGGTCTGATACACCTGCGCCGTGTCGTCTTTTCCGGCACCTTCGCAAAGTCATCGGCGACATGCGGTGTGGTGCCCCACATTGCGCCGCACCGTAAGCGTGCGATCCGTCTCGCAATGCGGCCTGGCGCTCCCATCCACTCGCGTTCGAGCCGCTATTTACCTTAACGTGCGCCACGCGGCAAACGACGACATTGCAACGCGCTGTTACACGTTTGTGCGTACCCGGCTATTCGTCCCCGCATACCTGATTTCGTTCAACATCGACTGACAACATTGCATCTGAAACATGCGCAACACACTGTGCGCGACAGGTGCGGAAAACCGCGTCGTCCGCAGGGTCGGCGCGTGAAGTTCGCGACAGCGTTCAGCGGTGCGCGTCTTTGCGCACCCGCCAGTAAGCCACCCGCGAGGCAACCGCTGGCGACGTCCGTTTTTCTCGCGTCCCTGGCTGTATGACGGTTCGTCGGAGCCGCATCTGAATCAGTAGATACACGGTATGCGCGGCTCATTGCTATCAATGAGCGTACCTGCGCGTAGCGGATGTGGGATGTGCGACGACCCGGTGCGATGGCCGCATTCGGCAAGCGATGCGCGGCGCACGCGATCGCGCGTGACATCGCGCACCTGCACGACGCACGCGTGTGCGGCAACGGTTCAGGTGAGCCCGGAATCGGCCAGCCGTAATCAGCCATCCCTAATGGGGCGCCCCTGATGGGCCAGCCGTTCAGACAAGTTCGACTTCGACTTCGCCGAGGCCGTCGATATGACCGCGCACCATGCCCGGTTCGGCGATCGAATGCGCGCCGACATAGGAACCGGTTGTAATCGTCCACGTGGGTTCGATGGTGATGCCCATCGCCGCGCAATGATTGACGAACCAGACGAGCAGCTCACGCGGATCGCCCGCCGGATTGCCCGGCGCTTCGGGCACGAGCGATGCACCGTTGAACGCCAGTTCCAGTTCTGGCGACACGAAGTCGAAACTGCGCGCAAGGCTCGCGTAGCTGACCGGACGACCGGTCACGAGCGCGCCATTGTTCTGCGCGTCGGCGAGTTGCGCGAGCGGCGTGATATTCGGCCATTCGGCGAAGCGGCTATCGACGATTTCAAGCGTCGGCAGCACGGTGCCGACCAGCGTCAGCACTTCGTCGCGCGCGTAGGACTGCGCGCGCGGCGCAACCGGTTCGGCAAAACGGAACGCAATTTCAAGTTCGATCAGCACACGAAAAAACGACTGTCGCTCGACGCGCGCCGGCGACGCGAACGTCAGCGGCGCCGGAATCGGCGCGCCCGACGCGTCGCCGCCCGGCGAACGGGCACCGATTTTCCACGCACCGGTCACGCAGCCAAGGCCCGCGATCACCGCCTGCTGGATCGCATACGCGGTCGCCGCGTCGGGCGGCAGGCAGCCGGACGGTAGCGATTCGATTGCACGGTGCTGGCGGCGTGCCGAGATCAGGCGCTGCGCGAGGTCGGGTTGCGTCATGTCGTTCCTTTCTGGCTGTCGTGTTGAACGGCGCGTTGAACGGATACGGATGCAAAAACAACGGCAAAAACAACGTGCGCTCGGGGCTGGCGGAGGTCGGTATGCGCCGAAATCGTGCAAAGATGAAACGCCACCGGTTCAGGCGGGATTTCAGCCATTTTTCGACGCTGATTTGCAGCATTCCGTACGCTTTCAGACATAAAAGCGCCGCGATAGCGGACGCCTCGTCCACATATCGGACAGCGACACTCGACAGCCTGCCCGCCAATGTACCGGAACAAAGATACGGCGGGTCAATTCGAGTGTAGAGAATGCGAAAAGGATTGCAGCAGCGAATCGCCAGCGATGCCGGCGGCCTTGCAGAAGCGTGGCGCGCCGGCAATCTGGGCGAATCCGAGCGGCGGCCGCGCCGCCGCGGGTGATCAGCCGGCCAGAATGGCGACCGGCGCTGGGTTCAGAATGTTTCCCAATCCTGGTCGGTGGCGCTGGCCGACAGCCCCGCTGGCGCAGGAACGGGTGCAGCGGACGACGGCGGCGCGCCGCGGCTTTCGTGATGCACTGCAGATTGCACGCCGCTTTGCGCGCGCTTATGCCCGCCCTCGTATGCCGCTTTCTGCAAACTCTGCTGCGGCGCGCGCTGCGCGACGGCCGGCGCCGCGGGCCGGCGCAACGACGCGACCGCAGCGCTCGTCCTGCCGGGCGATGGATCCGCAGCGATTGCGGCATCTTCGACGTCGAACACGGCCACCGCGGTGCGCAGTTTCTGCGCCTGGTCTTCGAGCGATTGCGCGGCAGCCGCTGCCTGCTCGACGAGCGCGGCATTCTGCTGGGTCGCTTCGTCCATTTGCGCGACCGCGCGCGCGACCTGGTCGATGCCGCCGCTCTGCTCCGACGACGCCGCGGCGATCTCACCCATGATGTCGGTGACGCGCTGCACCGCACCGATGATTTCGGTCATCGTACGGCCCGCTTCGTCGACTAGCGCCGAGCCCGACTGCACACGTTCGACAGAGGTGTCGATCAATTCCTTGATCTCCTTCGCCGCCGCCGACGAGCGCTGCGCGAGACTGCGCACTTCACCGGCGACCACCGCAAAGCCACGGCCCTCCTCGCCTGCGCGCGCCGCCTCGACCGCCGCGTTCAGCGCGAGGATATTGGTCTGGAATGCGATGCCTTCGATGATCGTGATGATGTCGGCGATCTTCGCCGAACTCTGATTGATCTCGCCCATCGTGCCGACCACCTGTCCGACTACCGAGCTGCCCTTGTTCGCGATGTCCGACGCATTCGCGGCCAGCGCGCTCGCCTGGCGTGCATTCTCGGCGTTCTGTTTCACCGTGCCGGTGAGTTCTTCCATGCTCGCGGCGGTTTGCTGCAGTGCGGACGCCTGCTCCTCGGTTCGCGACGACAAGTCGATATTGCCGGCGGCGATTTCGCGGGTGGCGGTCGCGATCGAGTCGCTGCCGCTGCGCACCGATTGCACGGTCGCGACGAGGCTGCGCTGCATCTTCGCGATGCCATCGATGATCTGGCCCATTTCGTCGCGCGAATGCGCGACCACCGGGCGCCGCAGATCGCCTGCGGCGATTGCGTCGAAGTGGCCAAGCGCGTCGGCGAGGGGCCGCGCGATTGCACGGCGCAGCGTCAGCCAGGCAAGGAAGGCCGCGATCAGGCCGGTGGCTAGCGTCACGATACCGACGATGCGAAACGTATTGAAGGTCGACTCGGACGCGTCGTAATCCTGTTTCGACGATTCGAACTGGAATTTGCGCAGTTCGGCCGCCGCATTGGCCATCTCGTTGTAAGTCGCTTGCAGGCGTTTGGCGCCGTCGACCAGTTTGTCCCGGTCGTTCGCGGTGACGATCGCGACAAATGCGTCCATCGCCTGATACAGCGCGTCGCGCCTGGCCGACACGACCTGCGCGAGGCGGTCCTCGTTGGCATCGTGCGGAATGTCGAGATAGCGTTTCCATCCGTCATGCGCCGACGAACGCATCGTGCGGGCGCGCTCGAGCGTCGCGGCGACCTCCGGCGTGCCAAGCAGGAATGCGGCGCGGTCGAGCGCGAGGCGTTCACGGGCCGCGTACATCTCCATCTTGTCGATCGCGACCGCCGCCGGCATGTTGCCGTTGAAGGTGTCTTCCAGCGCATGGTTCGAGCGGCTCATGCCTATCATTCCCAGCGCGCTCGTCGCCGCGAGGAGTACCGCCAGAAATGCCATTGCGACGCCAATCCGCGCGTTGATCGTAATGCCCTTGCCCATGTTTTTTATCTGCCCTGTCGAGAGTGATGGCTGCGTACGCAGTCCCGTGCGTGGCGTGGGGTGACTGCTTGCCAATGACGATCCTCGGCGCCTTGATCCGGAACCGGGATGAGGCGCTCTTGAGGTTGTTTACGACAGGAGGCCTAAAAATCTTGAAATTTTTATATGGTCTGAAGATTACAAGTCGGTAAATTGTAATTGTTGCAAGATTTCGTCATCAATTTGTAGTATTGGCAATACCTGATACGCAAATCGGTCCATCGCCGGACAAGCGACGGGTTGGCTCGCGAGAAAGCGATCGAGGAGGAAGGGAGGTACCGGAAGAAAGGACACGAGACGCCACCGGCGCGGCGGCGCTCCGTCAGCGTGCGTCGACTTCCACGCGCGTCGGAATGGACGGCTGCGCGCCGGCGCGCGTCACCGACAGCGCCGCGGCCCGCTGCGCGAAGCGGATCGCATCGTCGAGCGGCGCGCGTTGCGCGAGTTGCGCGGCGAAGCCGCCGATAAACGTGTCGCCTGCCGCGGTCGTATCCACGGCGGCCACGCGCGGCGCGGCAAAATGCACCGGCGCGGCATCGCCGAGCGCGGCGAGCACGCCTTGCGCGCCGAGCGTAACGATCACATTGCGGGCGCCCGCGTCGCGCAACGCCGCAGCGGCCGCTGCGGCTTCATCCGGCGTGCGCACGGGTAGCCCGGTCAGCGTCGCGGCCTCGAGTTCGTTCGGAATCAGGTAATCGACAAGCGCAAGCCACGCTGCGGGCAGCGGTCCGGCAGCCGGCGCCGGATTCAGTACCACCGTCTTGCCGTGCCGATGCGCAGCGGTCAGTGCCGCATGCACGGTATCGGGCGGGGTTTCGAGCTGGCAGATCACGACCTCGGCGGCGGCCAGCACCGCGTCGTGGCGTGCGATGGTCGCCGGTGTGACTTCACCGTTGCTGCCAGCGACGATCACGATCGAATTCTGCGAGCCGTCGTCGACGATAATCAGCGCGACCCCAGTCGGCGCGGTCGTGCTGGTCTCGAGCGCCGCGCAATCGATCCGCTCTGCCTCGAGTCCCGCGCGCAGTTGCGCGCCATTCGCGTCGGCGCCGACGCAGCCGAGCATCGCGACCTGCGCGCCGAGACGCGCGGCCGCGACCGCCTGGTTGCCGCCCTTGCCACCCGGTACCTGCGCGAAGGTTCGCCCGGCGAGCGTCTCGCCCGGCTGCGGCATGCGCGGCGCGCGCGCGACGAGATCCATGTTCAGGCTGCCGACCACCGCCACGCGCGCATTCGTTTGATTCACCGCCAAGCTTGTCCCCTACGTTGTTTCCAGCGTTGTCTTCCGTTCGTTGCCGCGCTGTTTTGCCGCGCTGTTTTGCCGCGCTGTTTTGCCGCGCTGTTTTGCCGCGCTGTTTTGCCGCTTTGTCCCTGCGTTGCCGGTTGCACTGCCCCAGCGCCGTCCCGCTGACCGATGCGCTCAGACCGCGCGGCGGTAATGCTTACGCGGCGACGCCACTACGGCGTGCGCCGCCCCAGGCCGCGGTCGATTCGCGCAGCACGAGACGCGGCGCAATCACGCGACGCCGGCCAGGCGCGCTCGTCACGCTGCCGGTGATCCGTTCGATCAGCGTCTGCGCGGCCATATCGCCGAGCGCACGCACCGATTGCCCGACCGTCGACAGTGCCGGGTACGTGAAACTGCCAAGCTCGATGTCGTCGAAACCGATGACCGAGCAGTCGCGCGGCACGTCGATACCGCGCTCGGCCGCGGCGCGCAGCGCGCCGATACCCATCATGTCGTTGCACGCGAAAATCGCCGACGGTTGCACGGTGTCGAACAGCCGGCTCGCGGCCCAGTGGCCGCCCATGCCGGAAAAATCGCTTTCGACGATCGCATCCGGCGCGATTTCGATGCCCCGCTCGGCCATCGCGCGAATAAAGCCATGTACGCGCATCGCGCTGACCGCGGTCTCGACCGGTCCGGTAATACAGCCGATCTTCACGTGGCCAAGCTGCAATAGATGGCGCGTCGCCAGATACGCGCCCTTCTCGTGATCGATCTGCACGAGGTCCGCGTTCACCCCTTCGATGTTCCGATCGACAATCACGAGCGGTTCGCGCGAATCGGCCAGCGTCTTCGCCAGCACTGCGTCGTCGCCGGCGGACGCGACGATCAGCCCGTCGATGCGCTTTTCCTGTAGCACGCGCAAGTAGCTGCGCTGCTTCGACGGATCGTCGTCCGAGTTGCAGAAGAACACGCAGTAGCCGTTGCGCGCGCAACCGTCCTCGATGCCGCGCGCAAGCTCCGCGAAGTACGGATTCGTGCTGTTCGGCACCACGAGGCCGATCGTCGCGGTCGAGCGCGCCTTCAGCGAGCGCGCGACTGCCGACGGCACGTAGTTCAGCTGGTGGATCGCGCGTTCAACCTTCGCGCGCACATCCGCCGATACCGGCCGCGAATTGTTCACGACATGCGACACCGTCGTGAACGACACGCCTGCCGCTGCCGCTACATCCTTGATCGTCGCCATAACCTGTTGCTCCCCTGCCTGTTTTCACTGCTCATCGATGCGGCCGGTCCGCGGCGCGGCCGTCCGCCCGCGTAACGCCTCACGTACCCGCCGCACGCGTTTTCCCATGTGCCACGTCCACCCGTCACGCCCGTTTGCGGCGGCTGCGATACGTGTCGAGCACAACCGCCACGACAATCACCGCACCCGTAATGATGCGCTTGGTTGGCTCATTTGCGCCAATTTGCGCGAGTCCCGCGGCCAGAACCGAGATGATCAACACGCCAAAAAACGTGCTGATCACCGAACCGCGCCCGCCCATCAGGCTCGTGCCGCCGATCACGACGGCCGCGATCACCTGCAGTTCGAGACCGACGCCCGCGTTCGGGTCGGCGGCCTCGAGCCGCGAGATCTGGAATAGCGCCGCGAGCCCGGACAGCGCGCCCATCAACGCAAATACAATCACCTTGTACGGACGCGGATTCACGCCCGCGAGACGCACCGCTTCCTCGTTCGTGCCGATGCCGACAAGATAGCGGCCGAACACGGTGCGCGTGAGCACCAGTTGCGCGACGACCATCACCGCGACCGCGATCAGGAACGCCGGCGAGATGCCGACCGCGATCGGGTTCGACAGGAAATCGAACGCGTCGCCGATGTATGCGGTGCGCGAGTTCGTGATCTGGTACGCAACTCCTCGCGCCGCTTCGAGCACACCCAGCGACACGATAAACGACGGAATCCGCCAGCCAACCGTGACCGCGCCGGTCAGCGTGCCGGTTAGCGCGGCGGCCGCCAGACCGAGCACGGCCGCCGGTAGCGGCCCCCAACCCCACTTCAGCGTCGCGACGCTCACCACCGATGCGCCTAGCGCGAGTACCGAGCCGACCGACAGATCGATCCCCGCGATGATCAGCACGAAGGTCATGCCGACGGCCATCACGACGAGATCGGGAATCTGGTTCGCGATCGTGCTGAACGTGTCGTAGGTCAGAAAATGCGAGCTCAGCAACGAAAACAGCACGATCATCGCGGCGAGCGCGCCAGCCAGCCCGAGGTAATTCGAGAACCCGAGGCGCGTGCCCGCCGGCTTGCCGCTCGCGAGCGGCGCGGACGGGTCGTGCGCGACGGGCGACGCGGAAGGCGCCGCGCCGCGCGTGCCGGTTGCCGGCGCACCGCTGCCGCCTGCGCGTGGCTCCTCGCTCATCGGGACGCGCGGCGATTCGATCACGACAGCGCTCCCGCAGGGTGCGTCGCGAGCAGCGCATCGCGGCTTCGATAACCGGCGAACGCCGCCGCCAGCAGCGCGTCCTGCGACCATGCATCGCGCTCGAAAATGCCCGTCATCCGGCCCGCCGACATCACGCCGATCCGGTCGCAGATCAGCATCAGCTCGCGCAGATCGCTCGACACGACGACTAGCGCGCGCCCCTCGCGTGCGAGCGCTCCCATCAAACCGTAAATATCGAACTTCGCGCCAACGTCGATGCCGCGCGTCGGCTCGTCGAACAGCAGCACCGTGCAATCGCGCGCGAGCCAGCGGCCGATCACGACCTTCTGCTGGTTGCCGCCGGACAACTCGCCGACCGGCTGCGCGGGCCCGGACGTGCGAATCCGCAGTGTGTCGATCTGCCGGTTCGCGAGCGCGTTTTCGCGCTTCGGGTCAACGACGCCATGCGGCGCGACGCTGCCGATGTTACCGAGCGAGATGTTCGCGGCCACTGGTTGCGGCAGCAACAATCCTTCGCCCTTGCGGTCTTCGGTGATCAGCGCAATGCCGTGGCGCACCGCATCGGCCGGCGACGCGATCCGCACCGGCGCGGGCGCCATGCCCGGCGCGGCGGACAACGACACCGTGCCGCGATCCTTCGCATCGGCGCCGTAAATCAGGCGCATCAGTTCGGTGCGGCCCGCGCCGATCAGCCCGCTGATGCCAAAAATTTCGCCTGCGCGCACGTCGAACGTGACGTCGCGCACCACATCGGCTCGACCGAGTCCATCGACCTTCAGCAGCGGCGCGCCGATCCGGCGTTCGCCAAGATCGATCCGCTCGCCAAGCTCGCGGCCGACCATCAGCGTGACGATCTGGTCGCTCGTCAGGTTCGCCATCGCGTCGACGCACACGAGCCTGCCGTCGCGCAGCACCGCGACACGTTCGGCGACCCGCGCGAGTTCCTCGAGCCGGTGCGAGATATAGACGAGCGCGACGCCGCGCGCCTTCAGCCGGTCGATCTGTTCGAACAGCAGGTCGACTTCGCGAGCCGTCAGCATCGCGGTCGGTTCGTCCAGAATGAGCACGCGGCAATCGCCGATCAGGTTGCGCGCGATCTCGACCATCTGCTGATGACCGATGCCCAGCTCGCCGACCAGCGTGTCCGGGTCGATCGCTTCGAGCCCGACTTGCGCCATCGCATCGCGCGCATCGTCGTGCAGACGACGCCGGTCGATCCAGCCGAGCGGAATGCCGCCACGCTTCGGCAAGCGGTTCAGAAACAGGTTCTCGGCAACCGACAGCGTCGGCAGCAGATTCAGCTCCTGCATCACCATGCGGACGCCGAGCGCTTCCGCGTCGGTTCGACTGGCCGGTGCGTACGGCGCGCCGGCGAGCCGCATTGCGCCGGCAGTGGGCGCGACCAGTCCGCCGATGATCTTCGACAGCGTGCTTTTGCCCGCGCCGTTTTCGCCGGTTAACGCCAGCACTTCGCCGGCGCGCAGCGTAAGCGCGACATCGGAAAGCACCGGTTCGGCATAGGTCTTGCCGATTCCGGTGACTGACAACACGGCAGTCAATGCGTCGTGGTCGGTCGAATCCATTGTGATCAAGGTTCCGGGCCGCCGCGTCGGGTTTCGTCCGCCGTTGTACGACGGGCGTTGCGGCGCCGGGCAGCCACGCATGTCATGTCGCCATGCTGCGCGGATTTCGTTTGCGGATTACGCGAGGCATTGCTATGCCCCGCCAGCCGTCATGACGCTTAACCCGATATCGGCCGCACAGCGGATTTCTTTAGCAATTGTTGAATTGGCGCAAGACGATGCGGCGATTGCGAAAAAGTACGGCGCAACTTCCATGCTTCGAGGCGCGCGTCGCGCCGGTTCGCTAGTGCGCGGCGCCGCTCTTTTGCCGTTGGCTTTCTCACGGGTTGCGTTTCGCTTGCGCCACCCACGCAGTTCATCCAGCCGATCTGCGTCTACTTTGTCACGAGTTCCACCGGCGTCTCGATCACGCCGGACAACTGCGATTGCTTCTTGTGCTCGCTCAGCGCTTTCAGCGCCGTATCGATGCCGAATACCGCCTGCTTCGCCGCGAACTGGTCGGCGGTCGCGAGCACACGGCCATCCTTGAGCATCGGCCTGATCGCATTGATGTTGTCATAGCCAACCACATACACCTTGCCCTGCCGGCCCGCCGCGCGCACCGCCGACACCGCGCCGATCGCCATATTGTCATTGCCGCACAGCAGCGCCCGCAGATTCGGGTATTCGTTGAGCATCGCCGATGCGACCGCATTGCCCTTGTCGATTTCCCACTCGCCCGATTGCACCGACACGACCTTCGCGCCGACCTTCTGCATCGCATCCTTGAAGCCCGCAGTGCGCTGCTGCGCGTTGGTGGTCGTCGATACGCCTTCGATGATGCCGACTTCGTCGCCCGCCTTCAGCCGCTGCGCGAGATAGTCGCCGACTTTCTGCGCGCCCTTGCGGTTGTCAGGACCGACGAACGGGACGTTCAGATCCTTCGACTTCAGCACATCCGGGTCGAGCCGGTTGTCAATATTGACAACGATGATGCCGGCATCGACCGCTTTCTTGACGACCGGCACCAGCGCCTTCGAATCGGCCGGCGCGAGTACGATCGCATCGACCTTCGACACGATCATCTGCTCGACGATGCGGATCTGGCCCGCGGTGTCGGTTTCGTCCTTGATGCCGTTTGTGATCAGGTCGAAGGTGCCCGAGTTGTGGCGTTGATATTCCTTCGCGCCGTTTTCCATGGTCAGGAAGAACTCGTTCGCGAGCGACTTCATGACGAGCGCAACTTTGGGTTTTTTCGCGGCCTGCGCGTGCGCCGGCAACGCGGGTAACGCGGCGGCGGCAGTGATGGCGAGGCCGGCGGCAAGGATGCGGCGGCGGATACGTTGGGTCATGCGTGATCTCCTGTTGTTCGCAGGCTCAACCAGAAAGCCTTATTTATTCAGGTCCGCAAACGTTTGCGGAGCCTATTCTCGACGGAGCTCTACAGCTGTGTCAACGACCGAAGGTGCTGCGCCGCACAGTGTCGTGCTTTGGCCTTGCCATGCATCGACGCGTGCCAGGATGAGAGGTTTGGTCGAGAGGTTTGGTCGAAAGGCCTGGTCGAGGGGTCTGTGCGAGAGGTTGCACACGGGTGCATGACCGGCGCGGCACGTGGAGGCGAGGCACGCCAACGACCACCGTTCAGAGCCAGCCGGCCCGCTTGAAGCGCCACCACAACACGACGTCGATCAGCACCATCACGCCAATGCAGATCGGGTAGCCGAAGCGGAAGTGCAATTCGGGGATCCTTTCGAAGTTCATCCCGTAGATGCCGGCAATCATCGTCGGCACCGCGAATAGCGCGGCGAACGAACCGAGACGCTTGGTCACCTCGTTTTCCGCGAGCGAGATCATGCCGAGGTTCACCTGGATCGCGGTGACGATCATTTCACGTCGGCCGTCGATGGTTCGGACGATCCGGTCGAGATGATCGTAGACGTCGCGGAAGTACGCCTGCATGCCCGAGCAGACCACCGGGATGCGCCCGCCGGTGAACTTGCTGATCGCCTCCAGCAGCGGCGCGATGTGATGCTCGAGCGTGACCAGCCGGCGCTTTAACGAGTACAAGTCCTGGATGATCGCGCGTGACGCGGCAAGACTGTGCTTGTCGAAGATGCGGTCTTCGATCTGTTCGATCTCGGTGCCGAGCGCCTCGAGAATCGGGAAGTAGCGATCGACGATGTTGTCCGCGAGCGCGTACAGTACGAACGCCGCGCCTTGCCGGAGCAGTTGCGGCTCGCGCTCGCAGCGCGCGCGCACCTCCTGGAAGCCGTGCCGCGTGCGATTGCGCACCGTGAGCACATAGTTGCTGCCGACGAACACGTCGACTTCGCCGATCAGGATCTCGCCTTCGTCGTCCATCTCGAGCGTGTGCAGCACCGCGAACAGCGACTCGCCGTACTCTTCGATTTTCGGCCGTTGATGGCCGTTGCGCACGTCTTCGACCGCCAGCTCATGCAGCCCGAACTCGTGCTTCATTACGTCCAGTTCACCGGGACCGGGGTCTTTCAGCGCAACCCAGACGAAACACTCGGGCTTCGCGACATAGACGCTGATGTCGTCGATTTCAATGTCGGCGAGCTTCCGGCCATCCTGGTACGCCGCACAGTTGATCAGCATGATCGGAACCCTTGAGAACAAATCGGCATTGGATGTTGAATGGTTGAATTGTCGGACTGCCGGCGGCTATTGCGCAACGCGCCGAAGTTCGACGCGGTGGTCAGGCTTGAACGTGACGCTCGCGCGGTTTGTATAGCGAGGGTCGGCCGTGACGAGAAATTGCAATTCGCGTACCGGATCGAACTGCGTGGACACGGCAAGCCGGTGCACGCCGGGACTCAGAAAGAACACGACGTATTCACCGTTCATCAGATCGGTGACGCGCTCGCCGTCGACATAGACCAGCACATCCCGAAAACGGACAACGACGTTGTCGGTCCGCTCTCGCCGGACATCGACCGCGATCTTGCCGCCACCCGGCTCCGTGTAGCCCGCCTTGACGATGCGCTCGGCGGGCACCGCCCTGAACGGCACCCGTTCGGCAGGCGTTGCGCCGCATGCTGCAACAGAAATCGTGGCGACGGCCAACGCGACACGGGCGAAGGTCGTCTTTGCGATTTTTGTTGCTTGTCGTGACGCACGCTCCGGTGCGTGACGACTGCGTTGATGGACCGCATGCCGCGGTGGCTGCATCCGTCGTCTCCGTTGACTGCTTTTTGTTTGTTCTTTCTGTTTGCGTGTAGCACTCGTCGTGCTTGTGTGTCCGCTGCTTGCTTCCACTCGCGAAAGGCGTGGCCCGCCGATGTATCGTCATGTTGATGATACCGGCGGCGCCGGGTCTCGCGCCGCCGCGCCGCACCTATCCGTTATGCGTCAAACGGATTTACCACGCGCGCGCCCGTCGCAGCAAAGTCGTTCGTGTTACGCGTGACGACCGTGAGGTTGTAGATCAACGCCGTCGCGGCGATCAGCTTGTCGAGTGAATGCTCCGCATGCGGGACACGCAGGCGCCCCCACGTTTGAGCAACATCATCTCCGACTGTCAGGATGTGATCCGCAAACGACTTGAGCAGCGTATTCAACCACTCTTCCAGACGCGCGGCCTGCTCGACGTCGCCCCGATGACGCATCAAGTCGACGCCGCGCCGCAATTCACCGATCGTGATGACCGACAGATACAGCTTGAGTTGTTCCTTCGCCGCGCGGCTGAAGAATTCCTGCACGCCGGGGTGAGCGCCATTGCGCTTGCGAATCTCGCTGATCACGTTTGTGTCAATCAAATACATGTTTGCCCTCACCTTCATCATCATGGTTGACGCGCGCGAAATCGGCGTCCGCGCCGACATCGGGCATGCTCATCAGCAGCTCGGTAAAGCTGAGCTTTTTCGGGTGGTGCAGCGCCTGCGCCAGAATTTCCCGATGCTCGGCTTCAACGCTCCGGCCGTTTGCCGCCGCCTGCGTACGCAGCCGTTGCACAAGGGCCTCCGTGAGGCCTCGAACTAGCAGATTGGGCATGATAGGTTCCCCCAGAACTTGACATGATATCAATGCTATCACCTCCTGATAAGTTGTAAAAGAAAAAGACGACTGCGCGCCGCCGCGAACTTGCACGCCGCGGCCTTCCGGGTCATGATCGGCGCAGCTCAACAAGCCGCGACTGCTGCGTGCGGCAAGCCGGCTTCGCATGCCCATCAGTAAGCCATAGGTGGATCGCACTGCGAAAGTCGTCCGATCGGCATCTTGTGCGCGGAGGCGTCAATGTGGTACTTCAGCTGGATTCTCGGCATCGGGCTCGCATTGGGCTTTGGCATCATCAACGTGATGTGGCTCGAAGCGAACGGCAAGCTCGCGCGCGATGCGTGTGGGCCGAAAAACGCAGCGCAAACGCCGCGATGAACGGCTCCCGCTAATTGGCGCGCCGTGACCTATCTCGTGTTTTTTTGCGGCCATGCGGGCACCGGCAAGACAACGCTCGCGCGGTGCATGCTCAAGCCGTTGATGCAGGCAAGCGGCTCACCGTTCTGCCTGCTCGACAAGGACACGCTATACGGACACACTGGCGCGGCGATGATGCGCGCGCTCACCGGCGACCCGCACGACCGCGACAGTCCGCTCTTCCTTCAGCATTTGCGCGACCCCGAGTACCGCGGGCTCGTCGATACCGCGCGAGACAATCTTGCGCTTGGTGTCAGCGTACTGGCCGTCGCGCCGTTATCGCGCGAAGTACGCGAGCGGCGGCTGTTCGATCGTGAGTGGCTGGGAGTCGGAATGGACGTCGAGATTCGCGTCGTCTGGGTCCAGACGCGGGAAGACGTCGCGAGAAAGCGGATCGCCGCGCGCGGCGACCCGGCCGATGCATACAAGCTCGCGCACTGGCACGCCTACCGGCAACGCCGTTTCACGTGGACTGAGCTAACCGATAGTCAGCGAGACGGCGTGGTGTTATTCGACAACACCGCGCCGGACGCGGCCGGCTACGACATGCTGCTTCAGCAACTTGTCGAGCCACACCGCGCATGACAGGCTCGCTGTTTCCTGCGATGCCGCACACGCGTAAGCCGTGTGGGAAGCGCTCGATGTGAGCGCGTCAGACGAGCACGTCACTTCAGGTCAGCGCCTGGCTCAGCCAGGCGCGAAACTCCAGGCTCAAACCGTCGCCATCGCATCGAGCGGCTGGCCCTCATACAGCTGGCCGAACCGGTTGCCGAGAAAGTCGCGCAGCGACACCTGCTCCTGCCGCACGAACCCGCTTTGCGGCAAACGCCGTTCGCGGAACAGATCCAGCACCGCGCACATTGCGCCCGCGGTCGTGATCTGGATTGCGCTCATCGGCATTCCGCACACCGTCTTCGCGAAGATCTTGCGGGTGAAGACTTCCTGCACCAGCTGACCGTCGCGCATGCCGGTCACCGTGATGAACACCAGCACGACATCCTGCGCGGTCGACGGCACCGCGCGGCGCATGATCGACTTCAGCGTATCGCGGTCGCTCGACAGGCGCAGATCTTCGAGCAGAAACTGCATCAATGCGCGATGTCCCGGGTAACGCACCGACTTGTAGTCGAGCGATTCGACGCGGCCGGCCAGCGTTTCGCACAACGTGCCCAGGCCACCCGACGTGTTGAACGCCTCGTACTCAATACCGTCGAGCGAAAAATGCTCGAGCCCCTCGAGCGGCTGAACCCATTGTGTGCGGCCGTCGCGAATCGCTTCGCAGGGCTGGCAGTATTCGTTGATCAGACCGTCGACGCTCCAGGTCAGGTTGTACTTCAGCGCGTTGGTCGGAAATTCCGGCAGCGCGCCGACGCGCATTTTGACGTCGCGGATTTCGCTGAAACGGTTCGCGAGCTCGTGCGCGGCGATACCGATAAAACCTGGCGCAAGACCGCATTGCGGCATGAACGCGTGGTCCGCGCCGTCCGCGATCGCGCGAATGGCGTGAGTGGCGCGCACATCCTCGGTCAGATCGAAGTAGTGGACGCCCGCGCCCTTCGCCGCCGACGCGACATTGACGGCAAGGTAATACGGCAATGCATTGATCAGCACATCGACGTCATGCACGGCGGCGCGCAGCGCGGCCGCATCGGCGGATTCGACGCGGCGGGTCGGAATGCCCTGAGCCGCGAGTTTGTCGAGCGCGTGCGGGTCGCGATCGAGCGCGACCACATCGTAGTCGCCGGTCTCGCGCAGCATGTGAGCGATCGTGTGGCCGATCAGACCTGCACCAACGATGGCAACTTTCATGCGCTTCTCCTTTTTTGTGAGTGTCGTGAGCGGAATCGCGCGCCACGTGAGCTAGCCTCTGCACGCGCGGCGCCCGGCGGGCAAGCCCTACACAAAGTTTAAGGAGATGGACGAGCAGATCCTACGCACAGAACGCTGCGTATTGACCATGATTTTCGACATTTCGACGACATCAGCAGCCGATTTGACGAAAACGCGTAAAAACGGCGTAAATGCGGGTGAGCAGGCCCAGCGTGAAATGGCCTTTGCGATGGCGCGCGGCGTGCCCCTAGCCGCGCTCGCCGCCGATCATCCCGCGGTCGATCTTGCGCGCGAGGATGATCGATGTGGTCGTGCGTTCGACGCCCGCGAGGCCGCCAATCTGATCGAGCAGTTCGTTGAGCCGGTCCGGAGAATCGGCGCGCAGCCACGCGACATAGTCGAACTCGCCGCTCACCGCGCACAGCAGTTGCACCTCGGGCATCCTGGCGAGCCGCTTCTGTACGTCCGGTCCGTACTTCGGCGCGATGATGATGCCGACATACGCAAAAATGCTCGCATCGATCACGTCCTGACCGAGCCGCACGCCATAGCCGGCAATCACGTTGGTCTTTTCGAGCCGCGCGATGCGCGCAATCACCGTCGTGCGCGCGACGCCAAGCTGGCGCGCGAGATTCGCGACGCTTTCGCGCGCATTGTTCTGCAGCAACGCAACGAGGTTGCGGTCGAGTTCGTCGAGTTGATCGAGGCGCGGTGGTCTCATTGAAATCGGTGTGTCGGGTTGACCGGGAAGTCGGGAGGTCCGTTCAGGTCCCCGGGGTTCGCCGATTATGCCCGTGTTCCCGATACCTGCGCATACCGCTTTTATGTGCTGCGTTTAGCTGCGCGCAATCAAGCACACGCAAGCGCGGATTCAAAAGCGCGGCTTTAATTCTGTATTTTTGAATCTGTGCTTTTAAATCCGCGCTTTTAAACCAACTGACCCTGCACGCTAACCACGCGACCCGGGCTACTAGCGAGCAGCACTTTTCCCGCACGGATCCGCAACCGCCGCGAACTGCCTGCCGATCGTCTGGCGCGCGCGCACGACCCGGCTCATTACCGTATTGACCGGCACGCCAAGCACGTGCGCCGCCTCGGCGTAACTGAGTGCTTCGATCGCAACAAGCAGCATCGCAATGCGTTGTGCATGCGGCAGCTGATCGACGGCGGTGACGATCAGCTGGTTTTGCGCGGCGCGCGCGTGATCGAGCGCCGCCTGTGGGTCGGCGCTTTGCATCCATCGCAGTGGCCGCGCACGCCGCATACGGGCGCGCACGTCCGGAGTGCGCAATTCGTCGATCCAGATCCGATATGCAATCGCATAGATACTGCACAGCGGCCGTATGCCTTGCAGCGTCGACCCGACACGTTGCCGCGCCTGCAAGCAGGTCTTTTGCGTGAGCGCCTGGGCATCGAGCCGATCGCCGGTCATTCGACAGGCGAATGCCCATAGCCTCGGCAGCAGGTCCGGAAGCATTCCGGCCAGTTCCGTCGTATTCGCCAACATGATTCCTCTGTGGGTTTGCAGTGCGGCAAAGCGCCGTGGCGCATTGCTTCGTCATTGGCGCGCCCGTGCGCGTCGCGATGCCGGGGCAACCGCGCATCCGGCAACGCATCACGCAAAACGTGCATCGCATTGGCAAAACGACTGTCCACGACGCAATTTCATTAAACTTTTTCCGGACTACGTCGCTTTCACATTAAACCTGCATGTCAGTTGCATTTCGTCTCTGACACCGATCGCTGCGTGATGATGTATCGGGAGACCTCGGGGTGTATCGGTGTCCGATGCAATCGCACGCTGAGGCGGCGGCAGGGCGACGGCGCCACGCCCGCGGCCGGTCAATCGGCGTAAGCTTCTAACGCACGGCGCACGCGGCGCGTGCAGCAGAAAAGCCGCCGCTCGCTTCGCCGCGGCGCGGCACCGCGAAGCGAGCAAGCGCGATTTCGCATTCCAGCGGGGAATATCCGGGACCAGCAAGTGTTGTATCGGCGCTGCCGCGCGCATCGGACGCGCGCGACGCCGCCCCACCACCTTGACGAGGAAAAAGTATGCACGCGACCACGGTCCACCCGTGCGACGAGCCGCTGCCCGCGGGCCGGCTGCTGACGCTCGGATTCCAGCACGTGCTGGTGATGTACGCGGGCGCGATCGCGGTCCCGCTGATCGTCGGCAGCGCGCTGCAACTGCCGAAGGACCAGATCGCGTTCCTGATCAGCGCCGATCTGTTCGCATGCGGCATCGCCACGTTGATCCAGACGCTCGGCATCGGCATCTTCGGCATCCGGCTGCCGATCATCATGGGCTGCACGTTCACGGCGGTCGGCCCGATGATCGCGATCGGCTCGAATCCGAACCTCGGCATCCTCGATATCTTCGGCTCGACGATCGCATCCGGCGTGATCGGCATTCTCGCTGCGCCGGCCATCGGCAAGCTGCTGCGGCTCTTTCCACCGGTCGTGGTCGGCACCGTGATTGCGGTGATCGGCCTTTCGCTGATGGAAGTCGGCATCAACTGGGCAGCGGGCGGTGTCGGAAATCCGCAATACGGTAATCCTGTTTTTCTCGGGGTGTCGCTCGCGGTGCTGCTGCTGATCTTGCTGATCAACCGCTTCGGCAAGGGCTTTATCGCGAGCATCTCCGTTTTGCTCGGCATCGTCGCGGGCTTCGCGATCGCCGCGCTGATCGGCCGCGTGAACCTCGACGGCGTCGCGGGTGCTCAATGGTTCGGCGCAGTGGTGCCGTTCCGGTTCGGCATGCCGCGCTTCGACGCGGTGTCGATCGCGACGATGACAGTGGTGATGTTCGTCACGTTCATCGAATCGACCGGGATGTTCCTTGCGGTCGGCGACATGGTCGGCCGCCCGGTCGATCAGAAAGCGCTCGTGCGCGGCCTGCGCGTCGACGGTCTGGGCACACTGATCGGCGGCATCTTCAATGCGTTCCCGTACACGTCGTTCTCGCAGAATGTCGGGCTGGTTGGCGTGACCGGTGTCAAAAGCCGCTTCGTGTGCGCGACGAGCGGCGCGATTCTGATCGTGCTCGGACTGGTGCCGAAACTCGCGCAGGTGGTCGCGTCGATTCCGGCATTCGTGCTCGGCGGCGCCGGCATCGTGATGTTCGGCATGGTCGCGGCAAACGGCATCAAGGTGCTGTCGGGCGTCGACTTTTCGAAGAATCATCACAACCTGTTCATCGTCGCGGTGAGCATCGGGCTGGGACTCGTGCCGGTAGTCTCGCCGCAATTCTTCGCGAAGCTGCCGCCGGCACTGTCGCCGCTCCTGCATAGCGGCATTCTGCTGGCCGCGGCTTGCGCAGTCGTGCTGAATCTGATCTTCAACGGATTGCACGGCGAACGCGCGGCCTTGCGCGACATCCAGAGCATCAGTCACTGACGCGTGACATGCGCGCCGCTAGCAGTCGTGCGCGTGTTCGCACGCCGCAAGCTGACGATTGCATTCGCGCGCACTTACCGTTCGTTTCGGTTGTAAGCAGTTGTCGCAATCGCGTCGCACTGCAGCGATATCGTGGTATTAATACGCGTGGCTAATCGCGGGGCTCTCGCGAAATTCAACCCAATTCAACGGCTGCGGCGCGCTCACACACCGCGCAGCCCGTTGCGCGATTTCGCCTCCGGATTACATTTTCCCGCCATACCCCGATACCAACAGATGTCAGGAGTCTCGATGAAAAAAACGCTCGTTTTGCTCGTTTCAGCACTCTCGATCAGTGGCGGCGCATTCGCGCAAACCGCGGCGCCGTCCGCTGCGCCCGCCATGTCGGCCGCGTCCGGCGCGGACAAGTCTGCTCGCCGCGAAGAGCGTGTCGAACAGCGCATTGCCTATCTGCATCAGGCACTCAAGATCACACCACAACAGGAAACGCAATGGAATGCGTTCGCTGACGTGATGCGCGGCAACGGTGCGACGATGTCGGAGCTCTTCGAACAACGCCACGCAAACAAGAACATCTCCGCGCTCGACGACATGAAGCAATACGCGGAGATCGCACAGGCCCACGCGGATGGTACGAAGAAGCTGGTCGATGCATTCCAGCCGCTGTACGACAGCATGCCGGCTGAACAGAAGAAGCTTGCCGACGTGACATTCCGCGAAGCGCCGCCGCAAGGTGGCCATCGTTCGCGAAGCAGCGGCAAGAAGGCCGCGCCGTCGAACGATTCGACGGTCAAGCCTTAACGCGGGCCACCGCACATCGCGCAGGCGTGCGGGACATCACCGCCGCGCGCCGCGCCACACCGAACGCCTGCCTCGAACGGCAGGCGTTTTACGTTTCAGGCGGTCCATGCGCCGTAATCTGGCATCATTCCGGTCCTGCCGCGGCGTGCTGTTCGCGACGCCGGCGCCCTTGCCTACTCCGCTGGAACGCCTGTCATGATCGAACTGAAAAACCTCGATTTACGCACCGACCCGCTCGCGCAACGCGTCGTGAAAGACGAGACGGTTACTGTCGAATTCGCCGGCGGCGACGGCGCGTTGATGAGTCTCGAAGGACCGAATCGCTATCAAGCGGGCGACGCGCTGATCACCGGTGCCACGGGCGAACGCTGGGTCGTGTCGCGCGGCCGCTTCGACGCGAAATACGCGCCGGTGGATGCGTCGATGCCGCACGGCACGCATGGCGCGTATCGCAATCGACCGGCAGTCGTGCTCGCGAAGCAAATGAATGACGCGTTCTCGCTCGCCCGCACCGCGGCGGGCGGGGACGTACTGCACGGCACGGCCGGCGACTGGGTGATGCAATACGCGCCTGGCGATTACGGCGTCGTGCAGGCCGCGCGCTTCGCGAAGGTCTATCGGAGCGCGCCTTAGCTTTAGCCTGAGTACGCACAGCGCTCAGCGCGCCGCGCGCGGCACTTCAGGCAAACATTTCAGGCAAACACCTCAGGCAAACTCGTCGCCCAGTTCGACCGTAACTTCGCGCGGCACGGCCTCGCCGTTCGCATACTGCTCTTCAAGCGAGCCGAGCGACGCTTCGACATACGCGCACAACACCGCGAAGCTGCGTGCTCGCGCGCGCGGTGGCAACGCGCGGTAACGCGCGAATGCAGCCGGCGCGATTACGATGCTCATCGTGATCCGGCGCGCCGTCGCCCCGAAGCGCATCGCGACCCACTGCACCGCAAGAACCGGCGCACGCCCTTCTTCCGCGGGCTGCTCGGCAAAACGCGTCTGCTCGGGAAACAGATCGCTGATCACGCGCGCCAGTTGTTCGATTTCCGCGCTTGCGCACTCGTATTGGTAGTCCATGTCGTAACGGAATGATTGAGAAACGGCGTGATGCGGTGCCTAGCCCACCTGCGCGGCAGACATCGTCTGCGCCTCGCGGCGAAACAGCCGGATGAGACCAATCGCGAGCGGCACCGCAATCAGCACATAGATCGTATCGACAACCACCAGCGGCAGCGCCTGCGTTTGCGACAACGCAGCCGGCACTTCGAGCAGCGCATGCGCGGCGATCGCGAGCGGCAACACCGCGACCGAACCGGCGCGCACGCCGCGCCACATCAGCACCGACAAGCCGATCTGAAATACCAGTGCCGCGCCGCGCTCGAGGATAAACACGCCCGCGGCGGCCGGCGTCAGACTCACCACCAGCAGATGAATTCGCATCAGCGCATCGATCGGCAACCCGGACAGCGCGTTGCCGAGCTTGCCCTCGTTCTCGAGCCATGCGAACACGATCCACTGCACCTGCACCAGCACGCCGGTGAACCACAGTTCGGCGCCGCCCTGGCCCAGGCCGTAAGCGAGCGCGACCGGGTCGCGCGTCGACGCCCCCGTGGCGCTTTCCTTCGCGGACCTGCGCGCGAATAGCCAACGCATCGCGAGAAAACGCCCGACCTCCTGACAGATGCCGATCGACAAGACGCCGACAATCACGAAGACCGTGGGATGGGTCAGCCAGCCGGCAAGCGTCGGATTCACCCTTAGCAGCAAGTCGTTCAAGCCACGCTCGATCAGCATCGCAAACAGTGCGAATACGCCGATGCCGAGAATCGCCGGGCGCCGGTCGAGACCGAGCGGCTTGCGCACCCGGAGATAGAGAACGATCGGCAACGCGGCCATAAACAGCGTCGCGACAATCAGGCAGGCGAGCGTAAACGGTGCAACGGGCATGAGTTTCCTTATGAAAGTCGGGGTTTGGCGCCGGCTGGCGCACGAATGACGCCAGAACGGTTGGCGCGTGCCGGTCGCGCGCCGCAGCCCGAATGATCGCAGATCAGCGCGAAATCGACGCGCGCGCGGTCAAGTCGCCGGGCACCAGGCGGTCGAGCGCGGCTGTATTGCTGCCGCTCGCAATCCGCTCACGCTAAAACCGGAACCGCGCGATAACCGCTGGTGCGTGCCGGCCGGACAATCATCGTGATGCGCGGCCCCTCGCGAGCAGCACATCGGACACCGGACCGGATGCCAAGCTCATCCCACCAGCACCTCGCGGTTGACGATATTGCGCGCGAGCGTGCGCTGCAATGCGCCGATCAGGTTCTCCGCCGCGCAACGCGCCATCGCGTGCCTTGTTTCGTGCGTTGCCGAGCCGATGTGGGGCAGCGCGACCACGTTGCGCATCGCGAGCAGTGGAGAATTCGCGGCAAGCGGCTCCTGTTCGAACACATCGAGGCCGGCGGCGAGAATCGTCCCGGCTCGCAACGCGTCGACGAGCGCGGCTTCATCGACGACCGGTCCGCGCGCCGCATTGATCAGAATGGCGCTTTTCTTCATCGCGTTGAGTTCCGGCGCGCCGATCATATGACGGGTCTCGTCTGAAAGCGGCATTTGCAGACAGACGAAATCCGACGCTTCGAGCAGCGCAGGCAACGCGACACGCCGCGCGCCATATTGACGCTCCGCGTCCGGATTCGCCGAGCGGTTCGTATAGAGCACGTTCATGTTGAAGCCGTGCGCCGCGCGGCGCGCAACGGCTGCGCCAATGCGCCCCAACCCGACGATACCGAGCGTCTTGCCCTGCACGTCGACGCCGAACTGCGCGGGCCCGACGCTATGCGTCCACTGCCCGGCCTTCACCCAGTCGGCCAGTTCGACGACGCGACGCGCGGTCGCGAGAATCAGCGCGAACACGGTATCCGCGGTCGACTCCGTCAGCACATCCGGCGTATGCGCGAGCACGATGCGACGCCGCGTCAGATCGGCCACGTCGAACGCGTCGTAACCGACCGAGATCGTCGACAGCGCCTTCAGACGCGATGCGCCGTCGAGCATCGCAGGCGTGATCCTGACAGTCGACCCGATCGCGCCGTCGGCGTCCTTCAGCGCGGCGACGAACGCGTCGTGGTTCGCCCCATCGACTTCAACGACCTCGGCGTGCTCGCGCAGATACGCAAGCACATCGTCCGGCACCGGTTTGTATACGACGATCCTGCTGTTCATCGGCATTGGCTCCGGGAAACCCGTCTTCCAGCGCGGGGATTGAATGACGCGCGGCCGGCGGCCGCTTGACCATCGATTGAAATTTCACGAAAACTCATGACATCGGCGGCGGCGAACGAGAGAGTGCGCGAGGCCGCAGTGTGACAACGAGCGTCATCGAAACCATTGTGACGGCGGATGCGCTCAAGAACACGTAGGATGCCGCAGGCGAGCCTGGTGCGCCAAAACGCCGACATCGAACCACGCCATAAAGCAGTGCCGATGCTCCGCCGGGTCAAAGCCACCCGTGCGGCCGGCGGCGCTTCGATCGCTCAGACCGCGCCACATCGCAACGGCTCAGGCCTGCGCGAGACACAGCGCGAGAAAACCGCCAACCAGCCGCGACGGCGCGCTCGCGTGCGGCACGAGAATCGAAAAGCGACGTGCGAGCTGCGGGATGAATGAGCAACGACACAGCGCGTCGTTCTCGTGACGCATCGACATCGCCGACACGAAGCCGATACCCATTCCCGCGCGCACCGCCTCCTTCACGCCTTCGACGCCGGCAATTTCAAGCACCACGCGCATCGGCGAACCGGCATCCGCAAACGCGCGCTCGACCAGTTGCCGCACGCCCGAGCCCGCCTCGCGCAACACCAGCGGCTCGGCGCTGAGCTGCGCGAGCGACACGCCGCGCTCGCAGCCGCGCGCCGCGAGCGGATGCGTGCGCGGCATGATCGCAACGATCTCGTCCTCGCGCCATGCATGGACGGCGGTATCCGGCGGCAGATCCGGGCCGGCGACGCCTTCGATCAACGCGATATCGAGCGAGCCGAGGCCGCCGACGATTTCCGACGTATTGCCGCCCGCCGTATGCAGCGTGACGTCCGGGTAGCGTTTCTGGAACGTGGCAATCAGATACGGCAGCAGGTAACTCGCCGGCGTCGTGCTGGCGCCGATGCGCAGCGTGCCGCGCTCCATGCCGCGCAGCGCGTCACGGTATGCGTGCGCCTGGCGCCACGTATCGCGCAGCCGCGCCGCGTAATTCGCCAGTTGCTCGCCGGCCGGCGTCAGACGCACGCCGCGCCCGTCGCGCAGATACAACGGCTCGCCGAATTCGTCCTGTAACTGCCGCAGCTGGCCGGACACCGCCGGCTGCGACAGATGGAGCGCAACCGACGCGCGGCTGATGTTGCGGTGCTCGGCGACGGCGGCGAAAGTTATAAGCTGATCGGGGGTCATTGGGAAGAAATATCGGTTCAGCCAATATTTTACGTGACAAATCACGATTTTTCATATCGATATATTCAAATTAGGATTGGGCCATTGCTCAGAGCTCGTTGAGCTTCCATCCTTGCAGGTCGTGATATGTCTACCGTCCCCCTTCATGCCGCTCCGGCCGCCGCGCCTTCGACCCGCGGCCAGATCAACGGCATCCTGTTCGTCGCGCTGTTCGCCGGCGCCGTCACGAGCATCGCGTCACTGCCGAGCGTCGCCGCGCTCGGCCTGAGTCCGCTGATTGTCGGCATCGTCGCCGGCGCAATCTACGGCAACGTACTGCGCGACGGCATGCCCGCCAGTTGGGCAGCAGGCGTGAATTTTTCGGCACGCAAGCTGCTGCGCATCGCGGTCGCGTTCTTCGGTCTGCGTGTGAGCTTGCAGGAAATCGCGCAAGTCGGTCTGCCGGGGCTGGCCGAATCGCTGCTGATCGTCGTCAGCACACTCGTGCTCGGCACGTGGGCCGGCATCAAGCTGATGAAGCTCGATCGCGACACGGCGCTGCTTACCGCCGCGGGCAGCGCCATCTGCGGCGCTGCCGCAGTGCTTGCGTTCGAATCGACGCTGCAGTCGAAGCCGCATAAGAGCGCGATGGCAGTTGGCAGCGTCGTGCTGTTCGGCACGCTGTCGATGTTTCTGTACCCGGCGCTGGTGCGCGCCGGCTGGCTGCATCTCGATACAGTCGGTGCGGGCCTGTTCTTCGGTGGCACGATTCATGAAGTCGCGCAGGTAGTCGGCGCGGCGAGCAACGTGAGCCCCGAAGCGACGCATATCGCGACGATCGTCAAGATGACGCGCGTGATGCTGCTCGTGCCGGTGCTGCTCGCGGTCGGCGTGTGGGTCAACCGCTCGGCGCTGAACGCCGCCGCGGCGGCCGGCGCACACCGCGATGCACACAGCGGCGCCCATCGCACCGCACCGCGCAAGCTTGCGGTGCCGTGGTTCGCACTCGGCTTTCTGCTGTGCGTCGGTCTGAACTCGGTGCACGTGCTGCCGGCCGCCGCGACGCATACGCTAAACCTGCTCGACACGTTCGCGCTGACGATGGCGATGACCGCGCTCGGCATGGAAACGCGGGTTGCGCAAATTCGCGAAGCCGGTCCTCGTGCGTTGCTGACGGGTCTCGTGCTGTATGCGTGGCTGTTCGTTGGCGGTCTCGGGATCACGTGGGCAGTGCAGCGGCTGTTCGGGTAAGCCGGCCACGCCGTGGCGGCGCGCAGCCCATTCAGGTCCGCAACATGCATGTGCCGTCGCGCATACTCGGCATGTACGCGACGCATCCGCGACGCGTGGCCCAGGTAACCCCTGAATGAGGATCGCTCGATGACTTACGAGCTCTACTACTGGGACGGTTTGCAAGGACGCGGCGAATTCGTGCGGCTCGCGCTCGAGGAAGCCGGCGCCGAATACATCGAAGTCGCGCGTGGCGACGAGCATGACGGACTCGGCACCGGCGCGATGATGGCGACGATGGACAGCAAGTCCGAGCCCTATCCGCCCTTCGCGCCGCCGTTCCTGAAAGACGGCGACCTGCTGATCGCGCAAACCGCGAACATCCTGCTCTATCTCGGGCCGCGGCATGGCCTCGTGCCGGGCGTCGACAGCTTGCGCTATGTGGTGAACGGGCTGCAGCTGACGATCGCGGACATGGTGACCGAAGCGCACGATACGCACCATCCGCTCGCGAGCAACCTGTACTACGAGGATCAGAAAGACGCGGCGAAGGTACGCGCGACCGACTTCATCGAGCACCGCATCCCGAAGTTCATGGGCTACTTCGAACGTGTGATGAAGCAGAACCCGGCTGGCGACGCATACCTGGTCAGCGACGCGCTGACTTACGTCGACCTTTCGATGTTCCAGCTGATCGACGGTCTGTACTACGCGTTTCCGCGCGCGATGAAGACGTTTCCGAAGCGCTATCCGCGTTTGGCCGCGTTGCACGACGCGGTGCTCGAACGGCCGCGGATCGCCGCGTATCTCGAGTCCGACCGGCGCATTGCGCATAACGAATCGTGTGTGTTCCGGCACTACCCGGAACTCGACAAGGACACCCGCTAACGCTTACACCGATGACCGAACGCTCGCAGCCCGACAACAGCAACGACATCACACCCGGCGCATCGACCCGTACCGATGCGAGCACCGACGCGGATCGCGATGCGCCGCCCGGTCGCACAGCGCGTCCTGTGTCCACGGACGATGCCGCGCCGGCGCCGCACGATGCTATCCTTGCGCGCGATACCCACGAACCCACCACGTACGCCGTGCTCTCGTTCCTGCTGAGGCTGCGCACTCGCGCCGCACGACTCTTCCGGCTGTCCGACGCGCATACGATGCTCGTCTGGTCGGTGATCGTCGGTATCGCGGGCGCACTCGCGACGGCCGCGTTTCGCGAAGGCATCGCGTTGCTGCAGCGTACCTTTGCCGGCACCGAAGGCAGCTTCGTCGAAATGGCGCGCGGTCTGCCGTGGACCACGCGCATCTGGCTGCCGGCCGCGGGCGGCCTGATCGCCGGCGTGATGCTGGTGCTTGCGCGCCGCGGTCAGGACAAGAAGGCCAGCACCGATTACATGGAAGCGGTCGTGATCGGCGATGGCATCGTGCCGGTGCAGGCGAGCCTTTGGCGCACCGTGTCGTCGCTGTTCTCGATTTCGAGCGGCGGCTCGATCGGCCGCGAAGGGCCGATGGTGCAGCTGGCCGCGTTGTGCGGGTCGCTGATCGGCCGCGTGATCAACTTCGATCCGCCGCGGCTGCGTCTGCTGGTTGCGTGCGGCGCGGCGGCGGGCATTACGTCCGCGTACAGCGCGCCGATCGCCGGTGCGTTCTTCGTCACCGAAATCGTGCTCGGCTCGATTGCAATGGAAACCTTCGGCCCGGTCGTCGTCGCGTCGGTGGTCGCGAACATCACGATGCGCGAGTTCGCCGGCTACAAGGCGCCGTACGAAATGCCGGCCTTCCCGGCAATCGCCGGCGTCGAAGTGCTGCTGTTCGTCGGGCTCGGCTTGCTGTGCGGCGCTGTCGCGCCGCAATTCCTGCGCCTTATCGAGCTGTCGAAGAACACCTTCCGGCGCATCAAGGTGCCGTTGCCGTTCCGGCTCGCGCTCGGCGGTCTCGTGGTTGGCGTCATTTCGGTGTGGACGCCTGAGGTGTGGGGCAACGGCTATAGCGTCGTCAACTCGATCCTGCACTCGCCGTGGACCTGGACCGCGCTGGTGATGGTGCTCGTGTTCAAGATCATCGCGACCGCGGCGACCGTCGGCTCCGGCGCGATCGGCGGCGTGTTTACGCCGACGCTATTCGTCGGCGCGGTGCTCGGCTGCCTGTACGGCCTCGGCATGCATACGCTGTGGCCGAACGGCATTTCCGGCGCCTATGCGTATGCGATGGTCGGCATGGGGGCGTTCCTCGCGGGCGCGACCCAGGCGCCGTTGATGGCGATCATGCTGATCTTCGAAATGACGCTCAGCTATCAGGTCGTGCTGCCGCTGATGCTGTCGTGCGTGGTCGCGTATTTTGTCGCGCGCGCGATCGGCAAGACGTCGATGTACGACATTACGCTGCATCGCAACCGCGAGGAACAGGAACGCATGCGCGCGCGCTCGACGCAGATGCGCGAGCTGATCCGCCCGCCGCAGACGGTCGTGCCGCCGAACGCGACGGTTCAGGATATGACGCGCGTGTTCCTCGAGTATCCGGTCAAGTACCTGTACGTGACCGATGAAACCGGCTGCTTTCTCGGCGTGGTCGCGTTGAAGGACATCACGTCGGATCTGATCGACCGGCGCGACACGTCGACCCGCACCGCGGCGGACTACCTGCAGCCGCACTTCGACGTGCTGACACCCGATATGACGCTGGGCGTCGCACTGCAGCACTTTCTTGCCCATCAGGGCGAGCGGCTGCCGGTCATCGAAAGCCTCGCCAGACCGAAACTGACCGGCGTCGTCTACAAGTCGTCGCTGCTCGACGCGTACTTCCGCATGAACCCCACCCGCTGATACCAACGGTCACAACCTGCGGCGTGCAAAGCGCAGCAATTTCTCTAAAATGGATTGACCAGAAAGCGACCGTCGCTGCGCCGGACGCGCGGCGCTTTCGTTGGGAAAGGCGCGGTGCCCTTCGACCGGGAGCGAAGATGAACGAACCGTCCATCGATGCCGTGCGCCGCGATCACGCGGGCTGGATTTTCGTGCATATCGAAGGCGAACCGTACGACCGCGGTGAGCAGCACGGACAGTTGCTGGCCGCCGAAATCCGCAATGCCATCCAGACCGCCCGCTACCTCGCGAAGTGGGATACCGGCGAAGACTTCGACACCTTCATCAACGCCGCGGTCGCGCAGTTCGCGCCGCGCCTCGATACCGAATTCGCCGACGAAATCCAGGGCATCGCCGATGGCGCGAAGCTGCCGTTCGCCGAAGTGCTGGCGTGGAACGGCTATATGGACCTGCTGCAAAGCTGGTGGCCGAGTTTCGCCGCGGCGCAGCATCCGCGGCTGGGGCTCAAGCCATGGCGCGGACGCCGCGGCCATCATTGCAGCGCGTTCATCGCGACCGGCAACGCGACGCACGACGGCCGCATCGTGATGGCGCATAACTCGTGGGACCGTTATGCGGCCGGCGACGCGTTCAACGTCGTGTTCGACATCGTGCCGGACGCCGGGCACCGCATTCTGATGCAAGGCTTGCCCGGCTGCATCTCGAGTCTCACCGACTTCTGGCTCACGTCCGCCGGCCTGATGATCACCGAAACGACGATCTCCAGCTTCGCCGGCTACAACCCGGCCGGCGCGCCGGAGTTCTACCGGTCGCGGCACGCGGCGCAGTACGCAAGCAACATCCGCGAGTGGTGCGATATGTTCGCGGTCGCGAACAATGGCGGCTATGCGAATAGCTGGCTGCTCGGCGATACCAAGACCGGAGAGATTGCGCGCTACGAGCTCGGACTGCGCTATGCCGGGTTCGAAAGCACAAGGAACGGCTTCTATAGCGGCTACAACACCGCGTCGGATCTGAAAATCCGTAATCAGGAATGCGCGGGCGAAGGCGAGGACTATACCGACGTGCGCAAGAACGGCGCGCGGCGGCTGCGCTTCATGCAGCTCGAGGAAATGCATCACGGCAAGATCGATATCGAGCTTGCAAAACAGATGATCGCCGACCACCACGACGTGTATCTCGATCGCGACGACAATCCGTGCTCGCGCACGATCTGCGGTCATCTCGAACTCGATGACGCGCGCTTTGGCGGCACCGACCATGGGCCGTTCAATCCGTGGGGCGCGAACGACGGCAAGGTCGTCGATAGTGAAATGGCGCGCGACATGGCGTTTTACGCGCGCTGGGGCCATCCGTGCGGCCGCGCATTCGATGCGCAAGCGTTTATGAAGCGGCATCCGCAGTGGAACTGGCTGAACGGGTATATGCGCGACCGGCCGTCGTGGCCGTGGACCCGCTTCGCAGTACTGCGCTAGGCGCGTTGCTGCGGCACAGCAACCAGCCGTCCTCCATCCGTAACGCTAGCCGGGTGCATCGCTCAGCGCCGCCGCATTGCATTGGCGAGGCGCTGGCGTGACGTTGGCGTGGGCGCCGACGCGGCGCCCGCATCTGCTTTTTTCTTCCATTCCGGGCGGCTTGCGAACGCCGGCGCGGGTCCGCGGGTGATCAAGGCGCTTGAAAAAATTACCGTCTAAGATGGGAATATCGGCGTGGTGCTGACGACGCACAGTCGCGCCAGGCGAGCGCCCGTTTTGCGGCTCGCAAATGGCATAGCGCTTGCGAGAGTTCCAGCGCTGGCTTAGGAAAGGAGGTCGGGTGATGAGAACCTCGACACTGTTGACCATGGTAACGTTGTCGGCCTCATGCTTTGCCGCGCCGGTTCACACCGCACGCGACGGCCTTTCCGACATCGCCGCACAACGCGCAAACGCGGCGCCGGTCGCGCCACCGGCGCCTGATGTCGCCGCGCAGTCCGATATCCGGCCGGACCGCTGGCAGCACATCACGCTGCCCAAATCGCGGCATCTCGAACGCGGCTTCGCGGCGCGCAACGAGCATCCGCAGACGTAACCGCGTTTTTCGCGTTTTTTCGTTTCCGGCGCAGTTGAACGGCCGATAATGCACTGCGACCGTTCGCTGCCGCTGCACCGCGTTACCCGCCCGAACCCTTCAGTGCGAGGATCAGACTCATGACCCGACCGGCGTCACGCAGCATACCTGGCGAATCGATCGACCTGCAGATCACCGATGTATTGCGGGCGGCGACGTACCCCGCCAATAAAGATGCACTCGTCGATGCCGCGCGCGACGCGGGCGCAAGCAACGAGGTGCTGGCGATGCTCGACGGCTTGCCCGAGCAGGATTACGCGGACATCGCGGCGGTCACGAAACTGATCGGCAGTAATTTCGGGCCGGGGCTCGGACTGTAGCGCTGGCGGTCGGTGACCGGCTCAGGTCCATCGGAGCTTGTCGAGCTTGCGCTCAAGATCACGACACTTGTCGTCGGATTTTCGCAGCGCGTCACGGCATGCTTCTATTTCGCGGGTCTGCCGCCAGAAGTCGTCGCGAGCCGTCCGCTGCAGGTTACCGAGTTCGTCTCGCCGAGCCGTATCCAGGCCGCTTTGCCGGCTCTCATCGTCAAGCCGTTTGACAGCCTCGGAGATTCTGCCGAGATCGGCGAGCGCGCCGTCATATTTCTGCCGGGCGCCGTCCATTTCGCGCTTTGCGTGGTCTAGCCGGCTCTGCAGGTCATAGCGTTTCGCGTCGTTTGCCGCGCGTTGCGCTTCTGTTCCGCTGCGCGTTCCGTGATACATGCGTTGATTGCTGGAACCGGGCTCGTCGGGCAACAGACGCTCGCGGTCGCCCCGCTTGTCGCCCGATGGATGAAGGTTCCCGCCGCCACGCAACCGCAGGACGGGAGCAGCCGTCGAACCGGCATGGGCCTGGCCTGCGCGTCGCACCTGATTGAAACCGCCTGGATCCTCACGCGACGTGTCAGATCGTGCCACATCGGCCATGCGTGACGATCCGGCGTTGGCAACCTCGGAACCTGACGAATGCGGTTCCCGAGGCACCATGTCCGTCGGATGAAACCTGCCGCTGAATGATCCACCAATGTGCGTACCGGGCATTTGCGGTCCCTCCTGTGTGCGATCGAGGCTTCATTAGATCAAGAAGGGTTGGCGCAATGTAGTGACGGAAAACGGCGCCGCGCGCGACGCGGGCGCCCGCGGGTCGGGGCGGCGCCTACGCCTCTTTTCCCGGTTCGCGACCGAACACCACTCTCGCAAAGAATCCCGCGAGCACCGACTCCGCGACCTCCGCGGTCACGTGCTGCGGATCGGTCGTGTACAGGAACTGCACGCCATCGACGAGCCCCATGAAGCCCATCGCAAGCGTCGCCGCCGGCAGCGCCAACGGCGTGCCGACGCGCGCTGAAAATTCGCTGATGTAGGCCGTCAACTCTTCGCGCTTTTCATGCATGAATGCGTTAAAGCGCACACGAAAGCGCGCATCGCGCGCGGCAAGCAATTTCGCTTCGGCCCATAACAGAAAGCATTCGTTGCGAAACGGCAGGCGGCTGTAATACTGCAGCACGCTCGCTTCCATTTCATCGCGCGTGGCGCCTTCGCGAAAGATGCTCTGCAGGTCGGCCTGCATCGCCTCGTGATCGCGCCGCAGCAGTTCAAGGAACAACTCCGGCTTGCTGCGAAAGTTCGAATAGAACGCGCCGCGCGTGTAGCCCGCCGCCTCGGCGATGTCCTCGACGCTCGCGCCGACGAAGCCTTTCTTCATGAAAATGACCTGCGCAGCGTCCAGCAGACGCTGGCGCGTCTGGTCCCTGCTCTGTTCACGTGTCAACCGTTTGCGTTTCATGGGCGGCAGTCTAGCATCGAAGTTTTCGATTCAGCTTTGCACTCAGATACACCTCTGTATTAGAATTCGCCCCAACATCCCAGGCAATGGTGGTGTGCCCTGGTAACACGTCCTTGCGGGCGCGGTTGACGGGCCGCTGCGAGCCGAGCTTCGCCCTTTCCAGCGTGGGGTCATCATGAATCGTTCCGGTTGTCGCAGGCCGCCCGAGGCGCGCGAGCCGTGCTGTTTCCGCTTCGGTCATCGCGGGGTCCCGGGTGACGTTGCCCGGTTCCTCAACGGACTCTTCGGCGGCTTTCCCGTTCGTCAATTTGTCGGGACCCCGGCCGCGGCCGCGCATCGTGTGGCGTGCGCGCTCGGGTTCGCAGGCGTCATCGTGTTGAGCGGCTGTCACCAGCAGGAAGCCTCCGCGCCATCGCCGAGACCGGTCGTCGCACGCGCGGTGCGCGCCGACGGGCAGGCGTTCGCCGCGACGCTGCCCGGCGAGGTACAGGCGCGCTATACGACCCCGCTGTCGTTCCGGATCGGTGGCAAGATCATCGAGCGCCGCGTACGCCTCGGCGATACCGTGCACAACGGTCAGATCGTCGCGCAGCTGGACCCCGCCGATGTGCAGAAGAACGCGACCAGCGCCGCCGCGCAACTCGATGCCGCGCAGCATCGGCTCGTCTACGCGAAGCAGCAGCTGGATCGCGACCGCGCGCAAGCGCGCGAGAACCTGATCGCGCAGGCGCAACTCGAGCAAACCGAAGACGCGTACGCGTCCGCTGCCGCACAGCGCGAACAGGCCGCGCAACAGGCGGCGCTCGCGAACAATCAACTGCAATACGCGACGCTCGTCGCGAATCATGCGGGCGTGATCACCGCCGAGCAGGCGGACACCGGGCAAAACGTGTCCGCCGGGCAAGCGGTCTATAGCCTCGCGTGGAGCGGCGATGTCGATGTCGTCTGTGATGTGCCGGAAAGCAATCTGGCCGCACTGCGCGTCGGCCACGTCGCGCGCGTGACGCTCGGCGCGCTACCTGGCCGCACGTTCACCGCGCGCGTGCGCGAGCTGTCGCCGGCCGCCGATGCGCAAAGCCGCACATGGCGCGCAAAGCTGACGCTCGAGCAAGCCGGGACCGAGGTGCGGCTCGGCATGACCGCCAACGTGTCGTTCATCCGTGACGGCGCCGCCGGTCAGACCGGCGAAGCCGTTTCATTCACATTACCGGTCACCGCCCTCTTCCACGACGGCAACGCGCCGGCTGTATGGGTAGTAAAAAGCGGCAACGACGTACTCGAATTGCGCCGCGTGCAAGTCGCGCGCTACGACGAACGCACGATCGAGGTGTCCGGCGGATTGAAAGACGGCGAGCGCGTCGTGCTGCAAGGCGTGCATACGGTAACGGCCGGCGAGCGGGTGCGTCCGGTCGCGCCGCTGCACCCCGAGGACTTCGCTTCATGAGCGGCTCGCACGACGCAGGCGAAGGCCGCTTCAACCTGTCCGCGTGGGCGTTGCGCCATCAGGCGCTGGTTGTTTTCATCATCACGCTCGCGACGCTTTTCGGCATCCTCGCGTACTCGCGTCTCGCGCAATCGGAAGACCCGCCATTCACGTTCCGCGTGATGGTGGTCCGCACGTTCTGGCCGGGCGCGACCGCCCGTCAGGTCCAGGAGCAGGTCACCGACCGCATCGGCCGCAAGCTGCAGGAAACCCCGTCGATCGATTTTCTGCGCAGTTACTCGCGGCCCGGCGAATCGCTGATCTTCTTCAACATGAAGGACTCGGCTCCGGCGTCCAGCGTGCCCGACACGTGGTACCAGGTGCGCAAGAAAGTCGGCGATATCGCCGGCACGCTGCCGCGCGGCGTGCAAGGCCCTTACTTCAACGACGAGTTCGGCGATGTCTACACGAACATCTATACGCTTGAAGGCGACGGTTTTTCGGCCGCGCAACTGCATGACTACGCGGACGAACTGCGCACGGTGCTGCTGCGCGTGCCGGGTGTCGCGAAGGTCGACTACTTCGGCGACCCGGATCAGCATATCTACGTCGAAATTTCGAATACGCAGCTCACGCGCCTGAACATTTCGCCGCAGCAGATTGCGCAGGCGATCGATTCGCAAAACAGCGTATCGGCGTCGGGCACGCTGACCACCTATCACGACCGTGTATTCGTGCGCCCGAGCGGCCAGTTCACCGATGTCGCCGCGCTCGCCGACACGCTGATCCGCGTGAACAACCGGTCGTTTCGACTCGGCGATATCGCGACGATCAAGCGCGGCTACGACGACCCGCCCGTCACGCAGATGCGCTTTCGCGGCCAGGCCGTGCTCGGCATCGGCATCACGATGCAGCCGGATGGCGATGTCATTCGCCTGGGTAACGCGCTCGATGCGAAGACCGCCGACCTGCGCGCACATCTGCCCGCGGGCCTGAAGCTGGTCGAAGTGTCGAGCATGCCGCGCGCGGTATCCCGTTCCGTCGACGACTTTCTCGAAGCCGTCGCCGAAGCGGTGGCGATCGTGCTGGTCGTGAGCCTCGTGTCACTCGGCCTACGCACCGGCATGGTGGTGGTCATTTCGATTCCCGTCGTGCTCGCGGTCACCGCGCTTTGCATGTATCTGTTCGGCATCGGCCTGCACAAGGTATCGCTCGGCACGCTGGTGCTCGCGCTCGGGCTGCTGGTCGACGACGCGATCATTGCGGTGGAGATGATGGCGGTCAAGCTCGAGCAAGGCTGGAACCGCACGCGCGCCGCGGCATTCGCGTACACCAGCACCGCATTTCCGATGCTCACCGGCACGCTCGTCACGGTATCGGGCTTTTTGCCGATCGCACTCGCGAAGTCGAGCACCGGCGAATACACGCGATCGATCTTCGAGGTGTCGGCGATCGCGCTGATTGCGTCATGGTTCGCGGCGGTCGTGCTGATTCCGCTACTCGGCTATCACCTGCTGCCCGAAAGAAAGCGCGCCGCGCACGAGCCCGACGATCACGAGCATGATATTTACGACACGCGTTTCTACCGGCGTCTGCGCGGCTGGGTCGGCTGGTGCATCGAGCGGCGCTTTATCGTGCTAGCGATTACCGTCGTGCTGTTCGCCGTATCGCTCGCGGGTTTTACGCTTGTTCCGCAGCAATTCTTCCCGAGTTCCGACCGCCCCGAATTGCTGGTCGACGTTCGGCTGTCCGAAGGAGCTTCGTTCGCCGCGACGCTGCGCGTGGCACAGCAGCTCGAAAAAGCCCTCGAAGGCCGGCCGGAAATCGATCACCTGATCAACTTCGTCGGCACCGGCGCACCGCGCTTTTATCTGCCGCTTGATCAGCAACTGCAGCAACCTGACTTCGCGCAGTTCGTGATCACCGCAAAAAGCGTGAAGGCACGCGAGCAGCTTGCGGGCTGGCTCGAGCCGATGCTGCGCGATCGTTTCCCCGCGATCCGCACCCGGCTATCCCGGCTCGAGAACGGACCGCCGGTCGGCTATCCGGTGCAGTTCCGCGTGAGCGGCGGCGATATCGCGACGGTGCGTTCGATCGCCGAGCGCGTCGCGGCGACGATGCGCGCGGACTCGCGCGCATCGAATGTGCATTTCGACTGGGACGAACCCGCCGAGCGTTCGATGCGTTTCGAGGTCAGCCAGAAACGTGCGCGCGAACTCGGCGTCTCGTCGGCGGACATCTCGAGCTTTCTCGCGATGACCTTGTCCGGCTATACGGTCACGCAGTACCGCGAACGCGACAAACTGATCGGCGTCGACCTGCGCGCGCCGCGCGACGAACGCGTCGATCCCGCGCGCCTGATGTCGCTCGCGATGCCGACGCCGAACGGGCCGGTGCCGCTCGGCACGCTCGGGCAGATGCGCAACGACCTCGAATACGGTGTGATCTGGGAACGCGACCGGCAACCGACGATTACCGTGCAATCGGACGTGCGCGCGAACGCACAAGGCATCGATGTTACGAAAAGCGTCGACCGGCGGCTTGCGAATGTGCGCGCATCGTTGCCGGTCGGCTATCGGATCGAGATCGGCGGATCGGTGGAAGAAAGCGCGAAGGGGCAAACGTCGATCAACGCACAAATGCCGGTGATGATCGTCGCCGTGCTCACGCTGCTGATGATCCAGCTGCAGAGTTTCGCGCGCGTGCTGCTGGTCGTGCTGACCGCGCCGCTCGGACTGATCGGCGTGGTGGTCGCGCTGCTGATGTTCGGCAAGCCGTTCGGCTTTGTCGCGATGCTCGGCGTGATCGCGATGTTCGGCATCATCATGCGCAACTCGGTGATTCTCGTCGATCAGATCGAGCAGGACATCGCGGCCGGGCATAAGCGTTTCGATGCAATCGTCGGCGCAACCGTGCGGCGCTTCCGGCCGATCACGCTGACCGCGGCCGCCGCGGTGCTCGCGCTGATTCCGCTGCTGCGCTCGAACTTCTTCGGGCCGATGGCGACCGCGCTGATGGGCGGCATCACGAGCGCAACGGTGCTCACGCTGTTCTATGTGCCCGCGCTGTACTCGATCTGGTTCCGCGTGCATGGCGACGAGCGCGATCCGCGCACCGATGCTTCCGCTCATACGGGGAATTGACGATGAAAGTTCGCCCGCTCGCTATCACGCGCAACGCGCTTTCGCTGGGCGGCGGCGCCGCGATGCTGCTGCTTGCCGCGTGCTCGTTCGGACCGACCGGTACGCCGCCCGCAATGCCTGAACCCTCACATTACGGTGCGCAGGCGCAGCCCGAGCACACGGTAGCCGCACAGGGTGTCACACAGCGGTTTGTGGCTGGTGCGCAACCGGTGCCGCAATGGTGGCGGCTCTATCAGTCGGACGCGCTCGACGCGCTGGTCGACGAAGGGCTGCGCAACAGTCCGACGCTCGACGCCGCGGACAAACACCTTGCGGCCGCGCGCGAGCAATTGCGCGCACAAATGGGCAGTTCGCTGTTGCCGACGATCGATGCCGGTGGACAGGTGTCGCGGCAACGCGCGCTGGCGATTCCGGAGATCGGCCCGAATACGTTTCTGTACAACGTGTTCGTCGGACAGGTGCAGGCACAGTACACGTTCGATCTGTTCGGCGCGGTGCGCTACGCGAATGCGTCGCTCGCGAAACGTGTCGATCTGCAGGCATATCAATTCGATGCGGCGCGCCGTGCGCTCGCGGCCAATATTGTGTCGGCGGCGATCAATGCGGCGATGCTCGACGCGCAGGTCGCGACCACCGAGCGGCTCGTCGCGCTCGCGAACGAACAGGCAGGCGATACGCAACGGCGCTATGCGCTCGGCGCGGTCTCGCACAGCGACATGTTGAGTGCGCAACAATCGGCGGCGAGTCTCGCCGCCGGGCTGCCCGTGCTGCGTCAGCAGGCGCTTGCGACGCGCCATGCGCTCGCGGTGCTGCTAGGCCGCACGCCGGACGCGGCGCCGCCAACGCTCGATCTCACGCAATTGCATCTACCGGACGAAGTGCCGGTGGTCGTGCCGTCCGAGCTGTTGCGCGCCCGGCCCGATATTCTCGCGGCCGAAGCCGCATTGCAGGCCGCCGCGGCCGACGTCGGCGTCGCCACCGCGCAGATGTTCCCGAGTCTGACGCTCAATGCGTCGATGGGGCAAGGCGGCTTTAGCTGGCCGGCCGCGGTGTCCGGCGCGGGTGCGCTGTGGAGCATTGGCGCGTCGCTGTCACAGCCGATCTTCCATGGCGGTGCGCTGGTCGCGCAGCGACGCGCAGCGCTCGATACGTACGATGCCACCGCGTCACAGTACAAACAGACTGTGCTGAGCGCGTTTCAGAACGTCGCCGATACGCTCGCGGCACTTGAACACGATGCGCAGTCGCTCGATGCGGCCAATGCGGCGGCGCTTGCCGCACAGCGCGGGTTCGAAGAAACGTCGGCACGCTACAGGCTCGGCGCCGTGCCGGTGACCGCCGCGCGCGCGAGCGAACAGCAGTATCGCAATGCGCGGCTCGACGAGATCCGCTACACCGGAGCACGGCTTGCGGATACGGCGGCGCTTTTCCAGGCGATGGGCAATCCGCCGCCGGCTCCGGCAATCCCGCGGGTCAGCGGACGATGAGCAAGCTGTCAACCCAAACGCCCCTGTGCTGATCACGAAGATGCGTGAACGACGACATCATTCACGCTGCAGGCGGGACAACCGGGCGTCGGCTCTGAACTGATCCGCGACCACCGCGTCCAGCCTGCGCAGCACCGCCGACAACTCGCCACGCCTGGTATCGATCCGGCCATGCGTTTCGGCCACATTCCGCTCGGCTTCGTCGAGTTTGTACTGCTCGCGCTGCGCATCGGACTCAGCGGTGCGCAACTGATCACGTGCCACCTGAGCAGCGCGCTTGGCGTCGTCGGATGCCTGAGACGGATTGTCCAGCACACGCTGCGTGGTTTCCATTTCACGCCGCGCCTGATCCGCGCGTCGTGTGGCGTCGGCGAGACCTCGACGCGCATCGTCGGCTTTCGTTCGATACCCTAACGCGGCCGCATGTGCGTCGTTGATTTCCCGCGTCAGGCGATCCTGTTCACCGGTCAATGCCTGGTGCTCCCGCGTCAGATCGTCAACCTTGCGTTGCGCTTCCGCAATGCCCTGTGCTTTCGCCGGATCTCCACTCAACATGCCGCCTTTCAGGCCCACATCGTCGTGAATGGTCCAGCTTCCATTCGCGCCCAGATCGACAGGAATGCCAGGCTTGGCGGGATCGCCCTGCTGCGCGAGACGCCATGTCCCGTTTGCGTTGTCTCGCGACACACCGTACCACTTCCCGTCGTTTTGCAGATATTGCTGTCCTTTTCTGTCAATGAAGATACCCATGTTGCCCGGATCGGATCGCAATTCGCCGTCGGGTTTCGCGATGTATCGCTCGGGTAATGCGGCACCGCTCGTCGGTGCGCCTCGCGTCGAATTGCGCGTGCGATTGAGTCCGTTTCGCGTCGCGCCGCCGGCTGAATGTACATTCGAAAGTATGCTGGTTTGCGCGGTGCCGAGCCGGTCCGACGAACCTGTCTGACCGTGATTCGAATTCGATGGACCCTGTTCGCCGTGATAGACAGGTGTGTCGTGATAACCGCCGCCGGCCTCGCCGATGTGTATGCCCATTCGCCCTCCCTGGTGTACGTCGATCGGATTGCGCATGTCGCTGGGCAAGCTCCCGCGACCATGCTGATGACCATTACACCAGTGAAACTCCGCCTGATGTGATGCGGCAGTATCGACATCAGTTGTGCAGAACCAGCCGATGCGGCGCACCGCGAACACCAATAAAAAACGCGTTCGGGCATGATGCCGCGAACGCGTTCTTTTTTTCAGCTGTTATCAAGCGCGCATTATGGCTTGTTCGATTCGAACAGATCCATAATCTGCTTTTTCTCGGACGACGAAACGGTAGGCTGCGGTTGAACCTGCTGCTGCGGCGTCATCGATGCCGGGCCGACGCCACCCTGCACATCGCTTGCGGCCGCGAGCGGGTTCGCGCTGTCCATGCCGATGCTCGCGACAAAGCCGCTGCCAGGTTCCCTGTCCGCGTAGAACAGTTCGCCGTCGACGGACGCGACGCCCGCGGGCATCGGCGGTTCCGCCTGCGGCACGCCACGTAGCGCGCGACCCATGTAGTCCATCCAGATCGGCAGTGCGAGTTGCGCGCCGAATTCGCGGCTGCCGAGGCTCTTCGGCTGGTCATACCCCATCCACGCGACCGCTACCAGCGATTGCTGGTAGCCGGCGAACCAGCCGTCCTTTGCGTCGTTCGTCGTACCCGTCTTGCCCTGCAGGTCCGAGCGATGCAGCGCGTTCGACGCCGCGCCGGTACCGGCCGTCGCAACCGAATGCAGCAGGCTGTTCATGATGTACGCGTTACGCGGATCGATCGTGCGCGGCGCATCGCGGCCCGCGACCAGCGGCTGTGCGCGCGACAGCACGACACCGCGCGCGTCGGTCACTTCCGAGATCAGATACGGATTGACGCGGTAACCGCCATTCGCGAACACCGAATACGCACTTGCCGATTGCAGCGGCGTAACCAGCCCCGCGCCCAGCGCCATCGGCAGATACGGCGGCGTCTTGTCCGCGTCGAAACCGAAGCGCTGCGTCACATAATCCTGCGCGTACTTCGTGCCGATATACGACAGGATACGGATCGACACCAGGTTCTTCGACTTCTCGAGGCCGACGCGCATCGACATCGGACCGTCCGGCTGATCGTCGTCGTGCGGCTCCCACGGGTCGCCGCCCGGCGTGGACGGCGGGAAGTACAGCGGCGCGTCGTTGATGATCGTCGCCGGTCCAAGGCCCTTGTCCAGCGCCGCCGAATAGATGAACGGCTTGAAGCTCGAGCCCGGCTGCCGCCATGCCTGCGTCACGTGGTTGAACTTGTTCTTGTTGAAATCGAAGCCGCCGATCAACGCGCGAATCGCGCCGTCCTGCGGCGTCAGCGATACCAGCGCGCCTTCCACTTGCGGCAACTGCGTGATCTGCCAGTTGCCGTTCGCATCCGCGACGACGCGCACGATCGAGCCCGCACGAATGCGCTGCGCTTGCGAGGCGCGCGCCGACAACGCCGCCGCCACGAAACGCAGGCCATCGCCCTTCACGGTCGCGACCGTGCCATCCTGCATCTGCACGGACACTTCCTTCGGGCTTGCCGCGGTGACCACCGCCGACACGATTTCGCCGTTATCCGGATGCTCCGCCAGCGCGTCCTCGATCGCTTCCTCGCGCTCGTCGCCGCCGGCCGGCAGTTCGATAAAACCTTCCGGACCGCGGTAGCCGTGCCGCCGCTCGTAGTCCATCACGCCCTTGCGCACCGCGTTGTACGCGGCGTCCTGATCGGCCGAATCGATGGTCGTCACGACGTTCAGCCCGCGCGTATAGGCTTCGTCCTTGTATTGCGCGTACATCATCTGCCGGACCATTTCGGCGATGTATTCCGCGTGCACGCTGTATTCGTTGCCGGTCAGCTTCGCGTGAATGTCTTCCGTCAGCGCCTGGTTGTATTGATCCTGCGTGATGTAGCGCAGATCGAGCATGCGCTTCAGGATGTATTCCTGACGGATCTTCGCGCGTTTCGGGTTGACCACCGGGTTATACGCGGACGGCGCCTTCGGCAAGCCCGCGAGCATCGCGCATTCAGCGAGTGTCAGGTCTTTCAGATCCTTGCCGAAATACACGCGCGCGGCGGCCGCGAAACCATACGCGCGCTCGCCGAGGTAGATCTGATTCATGTACAACTCGAGAATCTGGTCTTTCGACAGTGCACGCTCGATCTTGTACGCAAGCAGCATTTCGTAGACCTTGCGCGTATACGTTTTCTCGCTCGACAGGAAGAAATTGCGCGCAACCTGCATCGTGATCGTGCTCGCACCCTGCGACGCACCGCCATGCGCGAGATCGGCAAAACCGGCGCGCAGGATACCGATGAAATCGACACCGCCGTGCTCGTAAAAGCGATAGTCTTCGATCGCGAGCACCGCTTTTTTCATTTGATCGGGGATGTCCTGAAAGTGCACGAGGCTGCGGCGCTCCTCGCCGAATTCGCCGATCAGCACGTGGTCCGCGGTATAGACGCGCAGCGGCACCTTCGGGCGGTAATCGGTCAGCACTTCGAGCGACGGCAACTGCGGACCCATCACGATCAGCGCATAGCCGATGATCAGCACGCCGACCACGCCAAGCGCGGCGATCAGCCCGAAGAACCACAACACGAGACGCGTCGCAAGCGACGCGCGGCGCGCGGGCGGTGCTTCGTCATAGCGGTGATACGGGTTATCGGACCTGTCCGGATCGCGGCCCCGGTCATCCGGATGGTCCGAAGAGTTCGAAGAAGGCGGTCGTTTGATGATAGGCATGAATGGTAATGTCGGCGCGTCGCTTCCCGCCGTCTATACGCGTGCTTTCGTACGCGAATGAATCGTGTCTGGGTGCACCGCTCGCCTGCAAGGCCCCCGGCCGACCTCAACACATGCATGAACGCACGCGATCGAGGCATGCAATGGCCGCATACAGCGGCGGCATACAGCGGTACACCATGCGCGCCCGAACCGCCCGAACGGCGTCTGGCGCAACGTAATAGCGCATTCTAAAGAAGTCCACCCGCATACTAGCGGATTTTTTTGTAAGAATTCCCTCACGATCAGGTACCGACGAGCAAAAAGAACGGAAAAACAGGCTGAAAACCCGAAGTGCCGCCCCAAAAATGCGCGTCGAAGCGGCAATCACACGCGGCCGTGCGGTTATCAACAGAACTTGTTGAAAGACCTGTGGACAATGCCCGTCTAAAACATACAAATCATTGATGTCACGGTAGATTCACCCTGCGCCCGGTTTCGCATCCGGACCAGTCGTTTTATGATGGACCGCATGCGCCATGCCGGCGCATACCCGCTCGGGACAACCCGCTGTTCCAACAATTACACGAGCCGCCTCATGAACAAGCCTAGCGAACGCATCGTCGTCTTTGTGTCGCCCGCTCAGAAGCGCGCGATTACCGCAACGGCCGAAGAACTCGGGATCAGCATCAGCGAACTGATGCGGCGCGCCGTGCTCAATTTCGGTGCGACCAGCGAACAGGTCAAAGCGGCGAGCATCGTCGACCGGCTGCGCGCGCCGCGCGAACCGGATGCGTTAAATGAAGCGTTATTGCGCGTCGCGCGTGCGACGAAGCGTCATCGCGAAGCGTTGCCGGCGGCGCTTGCGTCAGCCGATGCATCGGTCCAATGCGCGCACGAGGCCACCGTCGAGCCAGGTCGCGACAGTTCGGCGCGCGACGCAACCAGCGTGACGCAAGCGCCCGTCGCGGCGCTGCAGGCCTTATCCAATGCAGTCACCGCGGACGCGCTACCTGAACACGCGCAGGCAGCCGACGCGCAAGCGGCGGCCGATGCCGCGGCCCGCGTGGCGACCGCGAAAGCGGCGGCGCTGAAGGCAAAGGCAAAAAGCATGGCCGACGCAGCAGCACGCGACGATAGTCCTTTCATCGACCCTACCGAAGGCACGGGCCGGTTTGCGTGAACCGCAGCTGACGAACGTGTCGCGCACCGGAGGAGCAGGACGCGGCCCGTGCGCACGCGCGTCAGCGGTCCGAAAGCATCGCTCGCCGATGCGCGAACAATTTGGCGCAGCACATGCTATCGAACATGCAGCGTGGTTCGCGCGAACCATGATTTGCTGCGTCGTCTACGCACCGGATCCCCTTCTATATTCATCGCGACGCAGCCGCTGCGCGACGCTTCGATGAGCGACTCGTGCAGCACGCGAAAACGTTGTCGCTACACGGTTTGCGCGCGTTCGCCGCGTTAATGTTTAAGCCCTTTTTAAGAGACCCGGTGGTGTAATATCCGCGAGCTATCGAGCACGTTTGCGCATCGCGTCGAGCGTCGTAACCGCTTGTCGATGTAACCGATTGGCACAGCGCTCTTGCAATGCAGCGGTGCGCCCCGATGTTCGGTCGCGCCAGATGCGCAGTACGCAGCGCAGCGGCGTAAACTAGCAGGTACACGGGTCAGCGCGCCGGAAATTCAGCGCCGGTTTCAATCAACGGAGAACTTTCATGTCGCTTTTTGACAGCATCTCGCGGACACTCAAAGGTCTGCTGAACGACGCAGCCGATTCAGTGCAGGACCCGTCGCGTGATGCGCGCCAGATCGTGCGCGAACTCGACGAGAGCATCGCAAAGGCGGAGAACTCGCTGATCGAGATCCAGGCGCAAGTCGCCACGCAACAGAGCAAGCGCGACGTCGCTGCGGACAAGGCGAAGAAATACGAAGACGGCGCGAAGCGCGCGTTGCAAGGCGGAGACGAAGGCCTCGCGCGTGAAGCGCTGGCCGCGCAGGCGAACGCCGAGACCGAACGCGACGCATTGGCGCGGGAGCTAACCACGCTCGAGCCGTCGGTCGAACAACTGAAGCAGCAGATCGACGATATGCGTCAACGTCGCAACGATCTGTCCGCCCGTTCGAACATCCTGCAAGCGAAGCAGCAGATCGCGCAGGCGAAGGACACGGCGGCTACCGCGCTGGGCGGTATCGGCGGCAAGAACCTGTCCGAAGACTTCCAGAAGCTCGAAGACAAAGTCGCGTTGTCGAACGCGCGCTCCGATGCGCGGCTGAACTCGGCCGACGTGAAGAGCGGCAAGGCGCTGGACGACAAACTCGCCGAACTCAACCGCGGCCCGTCGGTCGACGATCGTCTCGCTGCATTGAAAAAGCAGTTGAACACGCCTGCCGAGTAGTTGCCGCAGTTACCGCAGTTACGATGGTCAAGATGGTCACGGCAGGCCACATGCACCGCGCGGCGATTTGCCGCCGCGCGGCGCGGCAACCCGATCGACATGGAGACGGGTGTCAAGACGCCCGGCTTGCATCATGAAGAAATCTTTCACCACTATTCTCGCCGCCGCGTTTGTTTCGCTGGCACTCGTATCGGGCAGTGCAATCGCCGCCGCGGTGCCGAGCGCGACGCAGGTCGAAACGGCGATTCAACAGCAGAACTGGCAGAAAGCCGGCAGCGAATTGCAGCAGGTCTTGCAAGCGCATCCGGACAACGCGCGTGCACATTATCTGTACGGACAGGTGCTCGATCAGCAAGGCCGCTATAACGAAGCACTGAATCAGATACAGCAGGCCAAAACGCTCGACCCTCAAGTGCGCTTCACCGATCCGGACCGCTTCGCGCAAACCGAGGCGCGCATTCGTAGCGATGCGGCACGCGCGGGCGCGACACAAAGCAACACCACGCACAATCCATTCGTACAGCAGTCGACCGGCGGGGATCAGCAATCGGCGTTTGCGTCGGAAGCGCCACAACATCATGGACCTTCTATGGGCATGTGGATCGGTATTGTGATCGTCATCGGCGCGATTGCGCTGGTGCTGCGCTGGACTTTGCGGCGTGCGCGTTCGCAAAGCGACACGAACGCGGATGAAGAACGTCGCGTGCAGCTGAAGCGCGCGACCGAACTGCTGAATAACGTGCGCTCGTTGAAGCTCGACGTGAAGCTGTCGACCGCACCGGGCCACGAGCAGCTTGAAAAGGAAGTCGAAGGTGCGGAAGCGCAGTTGCGCGAACTGGTCGAAGGCTTGTCGGATCGCAAGAATCCGGTACCGCCGTATCAGCTCGACGAACTCGAACGGCAGGTCGCGAGTTTGAAGGCACGCGCGGAAGGCCGCCCTGACCCGAATGCCGCCGCAGCACCGAACTATTCAAACGAGTCAACGTTTGCACGTGAGGCCGATGCGAATTTTGGCCGGCAGGTGCCGCCAGGGCAGCAAGCGCCCTACCCGTATCCGCCGCAGCAGCAGCCTCCGGTTGTCATTCAGCAAGGCGGCGGATTCGGTGGCGGCATGGGCGGTCTGCTGACGGGCGTATTGCTCGGCGAAGCGCTGAATTCGGGACGTGACCGCGTGATCGAACGCGACGTCATCGTCGACGACGATGAGCGGCGCCGCGGTGGTGGCGACAACTCGTCGGTCGATTTCGGTCAGGGGTCGAACGACTGGGACGACGGCAGTGGCGGCGGCGGCGATGTCGATATGGGTAGTGACGATTCAGGTGGCTGGAACGACACCTGAGCGGCGCAGCGGTTATCGTCCGTGCTGCTGATGCACGGGAAGCTATTGCGCCCCATCGATATTCGATGGGGCTTTTTTCATCCGCGAACCAATTGGCGAGACGGACTGGCGTTACGCAGTCTTACGCAGTCGCATGGCCGACGTACACGCGTGTCTGATACGTGAACTCGACCATGCCGTCGCACGCGGTGCGATCGAAAAGTTCGCGCAGCGCGGCCAGCATCGGCTCATGGTTCGGGTGCCCGGCCTTCGGCGCATACGACGACGACATCAGCCTTCCTTTGAGACCATCGAAATCCAGCAACTGGGCGTTCGGGAACGCGCCTTTATGCGCGAACCCATCGCCGAACCACGCGGCCATCGATGCGTCGTCGCCGTAACGTTCGGCGACCGCCTGATAGTCGGTACTGTAGTGTCGGAGCAGCGTTTCATAGCCGGACAGAAACGGCGAGCCTTCGAGCAATCGGCTATTCCACATCAGCGCGACGAGTCCGCGCGGCTTCAGGATGCGTGCGAATTCGCGGCGCGCGGTGACGGGGTCGAACCAGTGAAAGGCTTGCGCGGCAATCACGAGGTCGACACTGGCGCCGTCTAGCGTAGTCGCCTCCGCGGTGCCCGCGACGCTTGAAAACCGATCAAAAGACGCGAGCCACGCATCGGCTGATGCACGCATCGCATCGTTCGGCTCGACTGCCACGACCGGATGACCGGCATCGAGAAAGAGTTTCGCCGAGATGCCGGTGCCGGCGCCGATGTCCGCAACGCGTGCGCCCAGTTCGACGCCGCACGTATCGTGCAGGAACGCGACGACCTCGCGCGGATAGGTCGGGCGAAACTTCACATAGTCGCCCACACGGTCGGAAAAGCGCTGCGTGGAATTGGCGAAGGTCGGCATCGTTCGGGTCGGTTCATTGCGGGAATCCCACGTTACCCGAGTTCGTCGAACAATGCATGACGCGCTGCATTCACCCGCCACCCAGCAGGCGCAGCACTCCCCAGAGGAACTTGCACACCAGCACGATCAACTCCCATAGCCGGACCAGTTGATCCCAGCCCGATACTTCCATGCGCCCCCCGATGCGATTTCGCTACTCGCGCGCGCTGCATGAAACCGTCGCCCTATGACGAAGATCGATGCAGCGCGCAGTCCTTATCAACCGTGTCACCTGCGATACCCCAGACCAGATCTTTACAGAACCGCCGTTTGCACAAACAGAAGCGGCATTTGTCGTCACATTTCCCGTCACGTGATTGCGTTGCCCGTAAAGCGTACGTAAGGTGCGCCGTTTCGCCATTTTCCGACCTTGTGACGTGCGGTACTTTAGCAAGACCACATTTGCGACGGCGGCATATCTGTCGTTCACCGGCACTGCATCGTTCGCTCAGAGCGAGCCTGTTGTTGTGCCGCTGCCCGGTTCAGACGTGCAGCGCATGCAGCAACAGCAAATCGATGCGGCCACGAGTTCCGCGACGCTCGGCAACGCGCTGCGGCCTGGCGATCTCGCGCCCGCGGCGCCGGACCTTGCGCACCTGCCAGCCGAAGCGCGTTGCTTCGAAATTCGCAAGATTGTGCTCGACGGCAATCCGTTCGACTGGCTCGCGTCGTTGCTTGAGCCGATAGCCGATCAATGCGTCGGCCCGAACGGCCTGAAGGTCATCCAGGATGCCGCTGTCAACGCGCTGATCACGCGCGGTTATATCACTGCGCGGGTGCAGATTCCGCCGCAGTCGCTCACCGACGGCACACTCACGCTGCAAGTGGTCGCCGGACGTACCGGTGAAGCGCGCACCGACGGCGCAGCAGCCGGTTGGCTGCCCGCGGCACTGCCGACTCACGACGGCGCACTGCTCAACCAGCGCGACATCGACCAGGCGCTCGAAAACGTGCGTCGCCTGCCGTCGCAAGCCGACGCGAGCTTCGATATCGTGCCCGGCGCGCAACCCGGCGAGTCCGACATCGTGCTGCATCCCGGCACCGGAAGACGATGGCACGCGGCAATCGGCTACGACAACGCAGGACTCGATACGACTGGCAAAAACAGACTGTCAGGTACGTTCACGTTCGATTCGCCGTTGCATCTGTACGATCAGTTGCAGTTGTCCGGGATGGTGAACGCGAATGCGGGCGCACGCGATCAAGGGACCCACTTCGCGGCGCTTTCGTATAGCCTGCCGCTCGGCTACGCGATGCTCGGTGTCGACGCGAGCCGCTCGCATTATCTGCAAACCAGCGCGACCTGGTATGGCCCGATCGAATACTCCGGGGTCCAGACGAACGCGGGTATCAAACTGTCGGGTGTCGTCCAGCGTGACGCGCATTCGCGCACCGAACTGCGCGCGCGGCTTTTTCGCGCGATCAACCAGAACAACTTCGACGATATTCCGATCGAGGTGCAAGGTCGCGACATCTACGGCTATGAACTCGGCATTGCGCACCGCCACTACTTCGGCAACGTGCAGGTAGACGGCTCGGTCGGCTGGCGGGCATCGCTGCCCGGCATTTCACGCGACACCGGCTACGCGGTCAGCGACTCGCCATTCGATGGTCACACTGAGGTGGAGACCGCCAGCCTTTCGGTGCTTGCGCCGTTTCGCATCGGCAATCAGGCGTTCTCGTATCAGTTTGGCTGGTCGATGCAGAACGCTCGCACGCCGTTGTGGGCGCCGGACTATTTCATGATCGGCACACGCTACGCGGTGCGCGGTTTCGACCAGCAGTCGACACTCGCGGCTGAAAGCGGCTGGGCCTTATCGAACGAACTCGACTGGTACGTGCCGACGTCCGTCGGCGTGCAGGCGCTCTATACGGGCGTCGACGCCGGACGTGTGCGCGGACCGACCGCACCGTACCTGGCGGGTAACACGCTGGTCGGGATGGTGGCGGGCGTGAAAGGCACGCTCGCGCCGAAGAACGTGTTCGGCACGAGCGTCAACTATGACGTATCGCTCGGCTGGCCGCTCTACAAGCCGGCGGGCTTTCCAAACCGCTCGCCCACGATGCTGGTCCAGGTCAGCGCGCTGATCTAGTCCGGCCTTCCCTTCCGGCAATCAACCGTGACGCATTACTACAAGGATGAAAAACCATGAGTCAGCAAGCTAATCATCACGATCACGCGCGGACGGAGCAAACGCCGCTGTGGTTCGCCGCGCGCGCAAGCGCGTTTGCCGCGTTATGCGCATTCGGCATGCAGCCGCTTGTCGCGAGCGCGCAGGCCGCGTTGCCGATCGCGCCGATGGCCGGTGCCGGTCCTACTGTCGGCACGTCCGCGGCGGGTGTGCCGGTCGTCAATATCGTCGCGCCGAATGCGCGGGGCGTATCGAACAACCGGTTCGATCAGTTCAACGTCGGCACGGCGGGCGTGATCGTCAACAACAGCGTACAAGGCGCGCAAACGCAGATCGGTGGCGCGGTGCAAGGCAACGCGATGCTCGGCAAGCAAGGCGCGAATCTCGTGCTGTTTCAGGTGACGTCGGGCGCGCCGTCGCAACTGCTTGGCAAGACTGAAATCGCGGGTCAGGGTGCGAACTTCGTGCTGGCGAACCCGGCCGGCATTTCGTGTTCCGGCTGCGGCTTTCTGAACGCGCCGCGCGTGACACTCGCGACCGGCACGCCGAACTTCAACGCGGACGGTTCGCTTGCGGGCTTCGACGTTACGCAGGGCCGCATTTCGGTGAACGGCGCAGGCTTGTCCGCATCGAATAGCGCGGTTGATCTGATTGCACGAGCGATGACGATCAACGGCCAGGTGCAAGGTCGGTCGATCGATGCGATCGCCGGTGCGAACCGTGTCGACTATGCAACCAGCAGTGTCACGCGTGCGCTACAGAGCACGGACGAGAAGCCGGCCGTCGCGATCGACGTGCAGGCGCTTGGCAGCATGTATGGCAATGGCGCGGTGCGACTGATCGGTACCGAAGCGGGTGTTGGCGTGCGTGATAACGGCAGGATCACGTCGTTGACCGGCAATATCAATGTCTCGGCGAACGGCGATGTGACGATCGGCGCGCCGGCGACGATGCAGGCCGGCGGCGATCTGTCCGTGCGCGGCGCGAATATCGCGAATCAGGGCGCGCTTGATGCACAAGGCGTTAGCCTGTTTGCGGATAACACGCTGACGAATAGCGGCAAGATCGATTCGACGAATTTCAGCGCCGTCGGCGTGCAGGCGCTGACCAATCGCGGAACCGTGTCAGGCAGTGAAGGCGGCACGATGGGCGGCAATCACATCGCACTCGATGGCGGTACGGTGAAAAGCGGTGGCCTGCTCAACGTGAGCGGTGGGGATGTGTCGAACCGCAATGGCACGCTGAGCTCGAATGGCGCGATGAACGTGGCTGTCGACAACTTCGATAACACGAATGGCGTGCTGTCCGCAGGCGCCGATTCGACAATCCGTGCGAATCGTGTCTTGACGAACGCGAACGGTACGATCGTCGCGAACGGTAGTCTGATGGTCGCGGGTGACTCGCTCGACAATGCAGGCGGCAAGATCGATGCGGGCAACGGCATGCTGAACGTGCAACTCGCCGACGGGCTGTCCAATGCAGCGGGTCTCGTGAAAGCAAACCTGGTCGCGATCGACGCGCAGCATGTCGATAACACCAAAGGTGCGATCGCGGCAGATTCGAGCGCCACGGTCAACGCGTATGGCGATGTGAAGAACGCCGGCGGCTCGATCGTCGCGGGAGGCGGGCTGAGCGTGACCGGTCAACTGGACAACACGGACGGCACGCTACAAACGGACCGCGGCTCGTTGACCGCTTATGCGCCTGCGATCGTTAATACGCGCGGCCGCATCGTGTCCGGCGGCAATGTTGATATCAACGTGGCCGATCTTGATACGAGTGGCGGCGAGATTTCCGCGGTCGGGAATGGCAGGGTGACCGCGTGGAATGCGGTTCGCAATGTTGGCGGCACGATCAACGCAGGCCAGACGCTAGAAATCAACGCGGCGTCGCTCGACAACCGTGCGGGCGGCGCGATTAACGCGGACCACGGCCGGGTGATGGCCACTGTCTCCGGTGCGCTGGAAAACAGCGGCGGACGGATCTCGTCCGGCGATCTGGTCGCGCTGACGACCGGTACGCTTGATAACGACAACGGCGTGATCAGTGCGTCGAACAACGTTGCAATCAATACGCGTGGCCCGCTGTCGAATCGTGACGGTTCGATCACTGCGGGCAAGTCGGTGGGCGGATTTGCCGGTTCGATCGACAATACCGGCGGCACGATCTACGGGCCGGAAGGTGCGACGATCGTGACGGCCGATGCACCGACGCCGAGCGGCCCGCAACCGCAGCCTGATGTGCAACCGCAGCCTCAGCCGAATCCGGACTGGAACCCGAGCGCCGGTCTTCCCGATGGGTACGTCGCGCTGCCGGATGGTCGATTGGTGTCGAAGAGCGAATACGCGCAGTGGAAAGACTTCGCGCAGCAACAGTCGCCGTCCGACGATCGCTACGTGACGCTGCCGGACGGGCGCCTCGTTGAAAAGAGCGAGGTCGGCATTCAGCCGACGCCGGTCGACTACTCGAATCGCGAAGCGCAACCCGCCCGGCTGATGAATAGCGGTGTCGCAACGCCACAGCCGTATGGCGTGAATGCATACACGGTGATGAACGGTGTGTGACGGCGGCGTGACGTAAGCGTTATTGCATGGCCTAACGGTAGCGTGACGTAATACGTCCGTGGGCACGCTGCCAAGGGCGCATCGCGTTTTCGACTGCGATGCGCCCTTCTGCATATCGGGCAATGAGCGCGATTGATTAGTGCATCGTGGGGGCGCTCAGTGCATCGGCGAATTGCGCTTCCGGGTTGTCCCACTCGTGGGGTGGGCATGCGCAGAAATATTCGATGCATTGTCTATCGAGTGCGGCTTCTGATTCAGCGTGCGTCGCGAGTTGTTCGACGGTTTCGAGCATCGCGACTCGATCGATCAGCGACACGCCTGAGCGCCGGATAGCACGCGCGAGCGCGGCAATTTTCGCGGCTTCGTCGCTGAATCGCTCGGCGTTTTGCATCGCCGTCGCGCTCACACGGTTGAGCAGGATCCAGACGTCTTGCAAGCTGATCGTGCATCAGAGATTGAAGCGCTTCGAGCGTGATGGGTTGGGACATGGTGCACCTCCATTGGAGCAAGGCCCGAAGCGCCCGTTTGGGGAGGGTGAGCGGGCACGATGACAGGGTTAGCAGACCGAGTACGCTCCCAAAACCCGGCGAGCCTTACGGCTCCCCTGTCACGGCCCGCCCATGAAGAGCAGACGCCGAGACGAACGCACAGCCTGCCGAGGCCGGCGTACGTGGGATGCGTCGAAGTCAGGCTGCTAAACCCGGCCGTCGCTGTTTCGACGGCTCGGTGAGTATAGGAGCGTGTTTTCTGAGAGTTCAACCGAACTGGTTAAAACCGCGCGGGGGCAAGATTCAGCAGGATGACGTAAGACAGACGCCTGAACGGCCGCAAGCGCAAGCAGAAGGTGATATGCCGGACCGAGACGCGCGCACAGCGCGGAGCGGGATGGATGAGTCCTTTGTCACTCGCGCGGGAGGTGCGACGAGTCGGATGGTCCGCGCACCCATGACGCGGCTGTGCGGGGTACCCGCTTAGGACCCGAGCGGCTTTCTTTTGCCTACTTTTCTTTGCCGCTGCAAAGAAAAGTAGGTGCTGCCCCGCACAGGCGCGACGTGTGCGCCGCGAGGCGCTATCGCGGATGCCGGCGACGGCGGTTGCAAACCGAAGATGAAGAACAAGGATGCGGAGGTATCAGGAATTTTGTGTGTCGAGGTCGGTTTAAAAAATCTCAGCTCATGGCGTTCGTGAACCGCTCGCCGAACAGAATGGCGAACTGATTGACTGCCTGCCGCCAGGTAATAGGCGGCATCTTCCAGTCCTTTTCAATGTTGCGCAAGGCCAGATAAAGCAGCTTGCTGGCCGCTTCATCGCTCGGGAAGTGACCACGGTTCTTGACGATCTTGCGCAACTGCATGTGCATGCTTTCGATCGCGTTGGTCGTGTAGATGATTTTGCGTACTTCAGGCGGATAGGCAAAGAACGGGATGACCGGACCTATCCGTGATTTCGTGGGCGAGGCATATCATGAGCGATAAAAATCATGGATATGCCAATGAAGAAGAAACGCACGGTGGCGTCTCAGGCA
>NZ_SORE01000034.1 GCF_004366595.1 Paraburkholderia rhizosphaerae | reverse complement strand
AGCGCATCGGCGATACGGGTTTGCAGGTCCCGCAGCCAGCTGCGCACAGCCGTCGCGTCGAAAGTTGAATCTGTCATCAGGTCCAGGTGCGCCGCATGCCATCTGGGCTGCGGACTATCGTTCGTCAAAAGGAAAATCCGGCGCAAGCCCAAGCGAGAAAGAGCAGCCGCGTCGGCTGATCACTTTGCCCGGCCGGATGAACGACAACGATACACCAGCCTCGTAACCTCACGCATCCGACACCTCGCCTGCGAACTCTGTGCTGTTTCCGATCGTAATCGACGCGGGCGATCCATGCATTTTGGCCTGCAGAAAATCGCCTTCACAACGATGCGATCTCGCCAAACATCAACGTGACACAGGGCAAGTTCGCATGCCCGTGCACTGCATGGCTCGCTTCAGAACACCGGCACGCCTGCGATTCCAGCCTCATACAAGCTCCGCGAGAAAACTTGAACTAGAATGCCCCTGTGTTTTTTACCGCTGCTACGTGATCGTGCGCGGCCGGCTTACTGCAATGTGCCGACGACACAGTTGATGCGTACCTGCTTCGTTCGTAACCTGCGCTGCGCCCCCCTTGTGTCCGCACCGCGCACCCACTTAGTCAAACCGCTAGTGCGTAATCCGTCTGTCACTTCCCCACGCATGAGCGCGTCCGAGTTGCGCGCGACCATGGCGCTTGCGTCGATCTTCGCGTTGCGCATGCTCGGGCTGTTCATGATCATGCCGGTGTTCTCGGTCTACGCGAAGACGATCCCCGGCGGCGACAACGTGCTGCTCGTTGGTATCGCGCTCGGCGCGTATGGCGTCACACAATCGCTGCTGTATATCTTTTATGGCTGGGTGTCGGACAAGGTGGGCCGCAAGCCCGTCATCGCGACCGGCCTGCTGATTTTCGCGCTCGGCAGCTTCGTTGCCGCGCTCGCGCATGACATGACGTGGATCATCGTCGGCCGGGTGATCCAGGGGATGGGCGCGGTGTCGTCCGCGGTGATCGCGTTTATCGCGGACCTGACTTCCGAGGAACATCGCACCAAAGCGATGGCGATGGTGGGCGGCAGTATCGGCATCTCGTTCGCGGTCGCGATTATCGGCGCGCCGATTGTGTTTCACTGGGTCGGCATGAGCGGCCTGTTCGCGCTGATCGGCGTGTTTTCCGTGCTGGCGGTCGGCGTCGTGCTGTGGGGCGTGCCCGACACGCCGAAGCCGGTGCATGTGCGCGCGCCGTTCGCCGAGGTGCTGCACAACGTCGAGTTGCTGCGGCTCAATTTCGGCGTGCTGGTGCTGCATGCGACGCAGACCGCGCTCTTTCTGGTCGTGCCGCGCATTCTCGAAGCGAACGGCCTGCCGGTGCGTTCGCACTGGATGGTGTATCTACCGGTGATGGCGCTGTCGTTCGTGATGATGGTTCCCGCGATCATCGTGGCCGAAAAGCGCGGCAAGATGAAAACGGTACTGGTCAGTGCGATTGCGCTTATCCTGATCGGCCAGTTACTGTTGGGCGCTGCACCGCATACCATAGCGATCGTCGCGGCGATCCTGTTCGTCTATTTTCTGGGCTTCAACATTCTCGAGGCGTCGCAGCCGTCGATGGTGTCGAAGCTCGCGCCCGGCACCCGCAAGGGGGCTGCGATGGGCGTCTACAACACCACGCAGTCGATCGGACTCGCGCTTGGTGGTGTGATCGGTGGCTGGCTGCTGAAAATCGATGGATCGAGCGCGGTGTTTTACGCGTGTTCGGGGCTTGTTTTGTGCTGGCTTGTCATCGCTGCAGGAATGAAATCGCGGCCGCCAAAACAATCGCAACCCGTCGAACCGGTGTAAGACGCTGATTGTGATCGGTATCGCACGCCGGCCGCATGCCACTGTCGCACGGCGGACGCGCACGCTCTCACGTGCGTCGTCCTCTGCCGCATGACGGCATACTCCACCTGGCATATCCATACCCTTCGCAACCGCATGACGCTTAAGGAACGCGACGGATGCGGTACATCGGCGCTTTCTGTTTACGCCCGGCAGCCGTCATTTAACGTTCTGCATCCCGACACCGGCTGGCCCATATGGATATCCTCGCTGCAGCATAGTCTGCATCTGCTCGGCCCGAGAGAAAGTGGTCAGCGTTGTCGAGAGAAATAAAGCTCTTAGGGTGCATCGCGACCGTAAAAATGTGCGCGGCATTCTCGATATCCACCACTTCGTCTAGCGGCGAATGCAGCACCAGCAGCGGAATTCGCAACCGGGCGATCCGCGATGCCATTTCGCGACGCGTCAGATCGCCGAAAAAACTCTGTCGCACTGCGAGCGGTCGGTCGGCCAGCAGTACCTCCGCATCGCCACGTGTATCAACAGTGTGAGAGCTTTGAAGCTCAAGCTGTTGCAGAACATGGCGGACATCAAAGGGCGCACCCAGCGTGGCCGCCGCAAGAATGCCCGGCATCTCGCCCGCGGCCATCAAGACGGCCGCGCCACCGAGGCTGTGGCCGATGAGAATGGAGGGTGACTTGCCGTCTCTGGTCATCGCGTCGCCGGCCGCTACCAGGTCTTCCACATCGGCGGCGAAAGTCGTGTCGGTAAAGCTTCGTCCACTATTTACCAATCCGGCAAAATGAAAGCGCAACACGCCGATACCACGAGCGGCCAACGCGCTTGCCAGGCGATTGGCAGCCCGACTGTCATTGCCGTACGTAAAGCAGTGGGCAAGTATGGCCCAACCTTGCGGCTGGCCGTCCGGCAAATCCAGTTTGCCCTCAAGCCGGTCGCCTCGCGCTCCGTGAAATTCGAAGGTTTGTGCAGTCATAAGTCGATACTCTCGTATTGTCGTGAACGTTTATGAGGTGCGTTGCAACATCAGAGTGTGTGATGCGATGCGGGCCCGGCAAAACGGCTTACTCGACGGGCAAGAAGTCAACGTCTGCGCACGAAGCGGCTCAAGTTATGCCTCTTTCGTCAGGGGTTTAAGAGCTTCCACTTTAAGCCTCCTCTGCCTCGATTTCGAGGCTAGCCTTACTCAATAAGACGCCGAAAAGGATCAACCAGACGATGCGGTCCGTGCTTCCTGCATGGCTGCGGAGCCCTTGGGCAGGGGAATACCTTCGCGCGGACGAGAGCGCAGCAATCAGCAGCGCTCGCCCGTTCAGACATCGGGCAAATGGGGGTGCGAGCGCCGGGACGCACGAGAGTAATTGCCTTCCCGCTGATCCGCGCGAGCGAATTGAAAGTGGCGACAGCCATCCGGCATCCGCTGGACGATCTCAATCAGATGGGCGCAATCGGAGGTGTCGAGGTCGAGAGAGTCGAGCGTCTTATGAAGATCAGTCGATAGTGGTTGCGCAATACCGACGTCACAAAAGGAACCGCCACACGAAACCCGGAAACGAGAACACGGTGAGCAGCGATACCGTGATGGCGTAGAATTGCCAGTTCTGGACAAATACGACACCCAGCCGGGCCTCAAGCGAGTAAGCAATCACGGCAAGAACTGCATAAGTCAAAGCGGATTCGGTTATGTAGACCCAGAACCGCTTACCTTGCCGAAGCGGAACAATGCCGAAAGCCCTATTAGTGACGAACGGCAGATTAGCAAGCGAAAGAGCCAATGCGAGAATAAACATCCGGAGGCTGACATATGGTGAGAATCAATAAATGGCGTCGTCTGCAATACGCTATGACGAAAACAAGGCGATCAGGGCTCACAACGAGATAGTCGCGCCCAATCCACACATCGCCCGTCGTCGACATTCGCGGTTTCCCAGTCTTAATTAGATTAAACCTTGGAACGGCGGTCAATATTCCGTTCGTATATCGAAGCACTCCGTGTGGTGTTCGAAGGCCATTTTCGGTGCAGGTGAGTGGTGCACGTCTTCAATGACATTGTCGCGTCATATTTCCGTCTGTTTTGTCATCTGACAGTTAGCAGACGGGAATGATCTGGATGGCGTCGGTGGTGGACGTTACCTTCATTTTTCTTCCGTTTTAAGCGAGCAGGCACCCTGTCGAATCCGGTGTATCCGGATTAAAGGCACCCCTATTGCGCAATCCGGGGAACGGGCTTCGATCTGCGCGGCTTCCCGCCGCCGGTGATGAAAACGCTGAGCGTGGAGACGGGCGAGCCAGTGTCGTCTAACGCACGTGAGCAGGAACCCGCAACAATGAATCTCGCCAGCGATGCTCATTCTCGAGCAACGGAACGACTACACTCAATCGTCAGATGCATACGAGATCGAACGCAGCAGATCCTTCCGGAGAGAAAGTCATGAAAATCCCGCAGATCATCGTCGCAAGCTTGCTGGCCATTCCGTCTGCCTTTGCGTTCGCGCAGTCCACGCCGCCATCGATCAACGACGACGTAAGGGCACAGATGACACAACAGCAGATGACCTATCGATATCCGGATCAAGCCGTTCAGACACAAGCCGCGATAAACGATGCCAAGCGGACCGGCCTGTTGCCGCATCAAATGGCCGAGATGAACATGGGTCGTTATTCGCTGTCAGTCGTGCGCCCGTCGTTTTGATTGGATCGGTCGCGTCCGACGATGCAAGCGTGATGTAACGTAGGCCGTATTGAATTCGTCACCCGCTCGAGCTGGACAACGCCAGCGCGACGATCAGGCAACCCGGACGCCACGCGAACGGGGCGTGGCGGGCCGGTGCTGCTTGCACGTGCGCCGGCTTCAAAGGTCGCGGATCAGGTGCGGCCCTACGGGTTCTTCTACGGGTAGTCGGCCCCGTATCCGCAGGGCGAGGTGGAACTCTCGGCAGCGGCGGCCCGGAACCGTTGCGGGGCTATCGACGGCCCCTTCGCACAGTCAACCTCAGCGCGCGGCGATTCCTTGCGCACCCGCGGGTAGTCCAGTCACAGACCCAATTGGGCTGAGCGTACCGTCAGCGGAAACGCGAAAGCCGGTGATGGCGCCGTTTCCTTCGCGCACATACAGGAACTTGCTGTTTTTGGTGAGCGCGAGATCAAACGGCGCAGTCAGCGCTGCGGCTGTCGCGTTCAGCACGCGGGTTGTACCATCCGCACCGATCTTCAGACTGCTAATCGTTTGGCTGCCGGCGTTTGCCGTGTAGCCAAAGCGGCCATCGCCCGTGGTAACAAGCCAGCATGGCGCATTTTGTCCCAACGGGACAGACCTGCTGATCGTCGTGAGGTGCCCGTTGTCTTCGACTTCATAGGAAGACACTGTTCCTGAACCCGCTTCAGCGACGATGTCATAGCCGCGATTAGTGACAGAGAACCCGAAGGGTGTCACGCCGTTTGATGGATGCTTCCGCGGGCCCGTCGTATAACCGGGCACGCCGACCTTGAACGTATCGATGAGCTGCGTTCCTTTCTCAGTGACGAGTATCTCGTCGCCGTCCGCGGTGAAACCGACCTGCGCCGGTTGAGCATTAGCGCCACCCGCTAGAGCTCGCCTCGAGTTCGGCAGCGGTACGAGACGCCTTCTGAACGCATCGATCAGATAGCCATTGATATTCGGTTCACGGCCGGCGGCGTTCACCACGTATGCGTCGAATCCCTTTACGGCGACGCTTACGGGCATTTGCCCACCGGAAGGCTCCCGGTCGAGCAGCGTCAACCGCGTTCCGTCGACCGCAAACATCGACACATCGTTGCTTCCCGCATTCACGGCGAAAAGGTAGCCCGAGCCAAGCGTCAAAGAACCCTGCGAGCCCAAAGGATCGGTTCCCGTGCCCGCCCCTTTGCCGCCGGTCGGGTAGGAAGCCTCGAATTTGAGGTTGCCGCTTGCGGACCGTGAGTAGACTAGAACGGAGTTCCCGGAGGGCTGGTTAGATAAAACATAGACAGCACCGCTAGATTCGGTCTCGGAGTCCGCATGTGCTGCGTTATCCATTGTTGCAAAGAGAGCGAACGTGATGATCGCACCGCGAAACCAGAACAGAGAACTCGACTGACGTCTTTCCATTACAGAATCTCCATGGTGTTCCGATGAACGGCAGCGGGACGCAACACTCCGGCGCAAACCCCGGAGATGGCTCGCCACCCACCACCCTAAGTTGAAGTACGGTTAAACGCTTGAGGCCGCGCGGATTCTCGCGGCAAGGCTCCACGTTCGGTGTAGACCAACGTAATACGGACGTGCGATAGATCACACCCGCGATTGGTCACGTGGATTTGTCGTTGGCTAATGCGGTAGCGGTGGGGGGCTGCTCTGCCGGACAATAGTATGTGTTCGGTCCCGGACATACAAAACTCAACGGGTATATCTTTTCTATCGCTGTGGCACGCGTGCTGATCGCACGCAGCAACACTTGCCCGGAATTCGTCCATACCGACGTATAGCAACGGTGTACTTCAACGCCGTGGACAACGGTCATCGTGGTCCTAGAATTGAGTGACCATTCCCGACGTTATCTTTTACAGGCACGAACACATTAGATGTGCTCAGTGCCCCAAAACCCGCAAGGCCAAAGGTTGTCGAGCCAGATCGTTAGGTCAGGCATTTTCACTGCGGTGGCTGATGGTCAACCGCCGCCTCACTTTTCACGGAGCAAATCATGACCAGCCGACAAGTCATTTCCCCGAACGCCCGGCAAGCTCTTTACAAAGACCATAGCTATTCGCCGGCTATCCGTGCAGGCGATCTGCTGTTTGTGTCCGGGCAGGTAGGCAGCCTCGAGGACGGCTCGCCCGAGCCCCATTTCGCCAAACAGGTTCAGCTTGCCTTCGACAATCTCGTTGCCGTGCTCGCGGCGGCGGGTTGTACGCTCGACGATGTCGTCGACGTCACCACGTTCCACACAGACCTGAAGGCGCAGTTCGAGGCCGTGCAGCCCATTCGCATCAACGCGTTCGGCAACGGACCTTTGCCGAACTGGACTGCCGTCGGCGTAACCTTCCTTTCCGGTTTCGACTTCGAAATCAAGGTTATCGCTCGTATCCCCGGATCGAACTAAGCGTTCGACGGGATGCTGCTATTTGCGCTTGATACCTGCATCCGCACGTTGCGCCAGCCTTGCCTGGCGCACACGATGTTCGCGTGTATCTTGCGTTCATCGGGGCTTGCGCATTGATGTCTGGCGTTGAAATCACGGGTGCGGTGCTTCGCATCTGATCGAGAAACATGACTGCCGCCGCGATTCCCGCGATGGCGACCATGCAACGAAAGCAGTCAGTCTTCATCTTCCACCTCTTCCAATAGCGGACTTCACCGGTCCCGAATGATGAAGTCGTGCAATAGCTGCAATCTTTCCAGCAGCCAGTCCGTGAAATCGCCCGATGGTCGCGGCATCGCCGGCGGGCTGCCGAAAATCGATTCGTCAACCGCCATCTGTCTCGCCAGCAGGCCACACATTCGTCTCGCAATCTCGGGATGCTCCTGAAGAACCGGCGTCAACGTCTCCTTGCTCAACAACAGCATCGTGACGGCCGTCAATGCCCGGATCGTCCCGTCGATCTTCGTGCCGACCAGGATGCCCGATTGACCGATCGAATCGCCCGGCGACATCCGGCGCACTTCCACTTCCCTTCCGTCCCGCGTGGCGGTCACCGAAGTCACGCCCTTCGCAACGATCTGCAGCGCCTGGTGCAACTCCATACACTCGCCGTCGCAACTCAGAACGACCTGGCCTGCTTGAAAGTCGCGTACCTCAAGGCTTTTCGCGAGCTCCATCAGTTGTCCATCGCCGAGTGTGTCGAGCATCTCCACACGACGCAAAAGACGCATCGTGGAGTCGGTATCGTTGACACGCGATGCCTCACCGACCAGCGGACGTAGCCTGATACCCGCCGCTTCGAGATGACGCTGCGCAAGATCGAGCAGCACATTGCGCGCATGACTCTTGGTTGAACGATCGTCGACGAACGCGACCAGTTCGTACTGGATCGAGTGCGGTGTCGCACGCAGTGCTTTAACGCGGGGTTCCGGAGATGCGAGAATGCAGGTGGCACCGATCGCGCTGTGCGTCAGTGCTTCGACAATCCGGCCAGCATGCTCGTCAGGTGCGATCTCAAGCAATAGCGACAAACCGTGTACACGCGCCGGGCGGCTCTGGTTCACGATGTTCGCTTTTGCCGCCACGCTATTCGGAATCACCACGGTATTGCCGTGCGGATTCATCAGCGTGGTTGCCCGCCAATTGCTTTCGATAACCTCTCCCTCAATCTCGCCAATGAATACCCAATCGCCTATCTCGAACGGTTCCGTCGCGTTCAGCACGACGCCTGAGAAGACGTCGCTCAACGTACTCTGTACGGCGAGGCCCAGCACGACCGCCACCGCGCCCGACGTGGCAAGCAGGCCTCGCACCGGCAGTTCCAGCACGTGCGCAATCGCCGCAACCCCGGCACCAACGAAAATCACCGCCCGGATGATGTCGCGGATCAGTTGTTCGCGGATCCATGCGCGCGGTAACGCCCTGCTCGCGAGAGTCGACGATGCCACGATGGCAAGGTGAAACCACCAGAGCAGCTCAACAAACCGGGAAAAGAAATAGACGAACCGAGGACCTGGAGGCGCAGGCTCGAACGGGTTCAGATTTGCGCCCAGCAACACCGCGGTGAGCGTGACGAATGACGCGAACCGGACCAACAAACGTGTGCGCTCGAACCTGCTCCCCAGAATACGCCACGCGGCGAAGTCCAGAATAAATACAGCCACGCCGAGTGCAATGTCAGTCTTAAGATGACCCATGATGCAAGTCAGAATTCTGCGTCAGCGTCTGCCTCGCGGCAGTATCCGTAGCGCCAGTCAAATCACGAACGGGCAGCAGCGATTCGTCTGCTTTTGCATGCGATGTCGACTGATGCACAACTCATGACATTACAGGTCAATCGACCCTCGTACGCAATATGCTTTAAAGACATCGGGGTAGAGGCTTGATATAGGACTTTATACTTTTGTATTTTTCAATTTTTTCGGTGTCCTGCCGTCACAACGTAAAGCGTTCTGTACTACGTTGCGGATACGCCGAGTCGAATGTGAACGGCGCGGAAAACGCGGCGTCGTGGTTTCGCAGCAGATGCAATACTGCATCGAGCGACATCCGCATCGCCGATTCGACCCAGCCACCGTCGATCGCATAGGCTTCTCCGGCAAGATACAGTTTCGACATCGCGCTGTGCGCCTCGTTATAGCGAAGGAGCGCGTGATTCGGCTGCGCAAACCCCGCTCGGTACATGCGCCCTGCTCCACGTATCGTCGGTTGCCGAAACCAGTGGATCACCGCGGACTGTCCTTCATCGACGTAATCCGACATCTTGCCGCCGATGCCGCTTTGCCTGAGCATCTGATCGAGCATGGCGATGCAGCGCGATACGAGCGCGGTGTCATTGGCTTCGCTTAGCAGGCTTTCGGACAGCTTGTCCCACGTGTAGCTCAGCAACAGCACACCTGGATCGGAAATACGAGGTGTCCTGACCGCGTACCCGTAGGTTGCTTCGAGAAAATTGTCGGCCGCAATCAGTTGTGGAATGTTCGATTTCTCCCAGTAACGAGCCTTCAACGCGACGTACACCTTCGAACTGGCGAGCCACTCGGACATGCGATCGCCGCCGACGACGTCTGGCGGCAACTCGCCGTCGGTGAATCCGATCATCCGGATGCCACACCGGTTGCCGGCCATCGGTGCCGTCAGTAGCACCGCATCGTAATAGCGCTGATGCGAGGAGCACTCGATACGCACCTCGTCTTCGACGCGCATGATCGATTGAACGGCGCTGCGCGTATATAGCCGTACACGGTATCGGTCGTCACGCGACGCGTCATATACGGAGATCGGCCCGATATGCTCACTTTCCACCGGAAAGTACAGCATCGCTTCAGCGACCGATTGCACGCCAAGATATCGTGGCGCGGCTAGCGAATTTCCGAGGCTATCCGTGAGCGATGTGTCACCGGCATGCGGTCCACCGGCGTGGTCGCCATCCGCGTCGAAGCGGCCTTGAATGAGTTGCAGATCATCGAAGAAGCCGAAGAAAAGCATCCGGAAGACGAGCATCGCGGAAAAGTCGAGATAGGCGGCCCATGGTCCTTCGCCAATACCCGCTCGCTCTAGAACGCAAAGCTCATCTTCACTCATGCCGGCACCGCCGAGCTTGCCCGTTGCACCGCGATCGTCCTGCGCGCGTGCCGGCGTCAGCATCACATTGCGAAAGCTGTCGCGCCAGTAGCGTTGCTCGAATGCGTGCCAGAAGGCTGGCCACTGCGGCGTGCCGAACGAGGCCCGCACCGCCGTCACGACGCGCGACGCGAAAAGCTCCCATTTTTGCCGCACGCTTTCCACCTCCGGCGCGACCGGCAAGATGCCGCCGCCCGCCTTCAGGTTGAACGCCGTAGCGCGCTCCGAGTAGACGCCAAACGAAACATCGGCGGTATCGGCTGTCGGAAACGGCTGCGAGGTCACACCAAATCTTTGCGTGTATTGCGCGAAGACCGCCGCCGGGCCAGTTGGTTGCGTGAACATCGGAATGCGCATCGCACCGAGTTCGAAGACGGTATGCTGCCCCTCCACCGGTTCCGAACGCAACCGTCCGCCGATGCGCTCGGACGCCTCGTAAATGTCGAGGTTTGTCACCCCGCAACGGAACAGTTCGTGAGCAGCGGTTAGCCCGGCGATGCCCGCGCCGACGATCGCGACGCGCAAGTCGGGCCGTGCATTCTTCGCGATACCGGCGTGCCGCGTATCGCGTAGTAGCCGCGAGAAGTCAAAATTGAAATCGGCGGGGGACGGATAGCCGACGCGCCAGGTGCCGGAGGGGATGCAGTTCATGCGCACTTTCATCGGTGACTGGTTGGAGGAAAAGAATCGACGCTCTCGCACCACGGGGCTATCGCGACTTCCGTCATGCTTGCGCTACTTAGGTTACCGGGATTGGAAGATCGTCGGACCCGCCTAAGCGCTTCGACGCCGATGCCCGCGAAGCGCCGTCGTGACGGCCGCGTATCGATCCAGCCACGCGTGTCTCTCCGCCGGAAATGACTAATCGATCAGGCGGGAGTTGGCATGGAAAACGATACGAGCGCTGCTGATCGAACCGGACACGACGTGTTTGCGCGGCGCCGGGCGGTACGATCAACGGTGGTTCGATTGTGGACGAACTACGTCCTACGGATAAGCACCAGGAACGGTCGCTTCGACTAGTGCATGTCGGCATGCGCCTGCGTGCCCATAGCCATACGCCGGTGCCCGCGTGTGCGCAATCTTTTCCGTCCAACTGAAACTCGACTCGATCGCGACTTCCAGCGAGAAGCCCTTGTAGTGATAGGTTCGTGACATTGAACTCTCAACCACGTTCACGCAGCGAAACCACCGCGCGCGTGCCAGTCCATCAACGCGCGCCCCAATACCGAAACCGATCGATCATGGCGATCATTGCGATCGCCGGCTAGTGGCCAGCACTTTGCCCGCCGTCGACGTGCAGGATCTCGCCCGTGATGAACGGTGCGGAATCGAGAAAGAGGATCGCGTCGGCGATATCGCTGGTTTCACCCAGGCGTCCGTTAGGGTTGAACGCGGCTAACGCTTCGTGAATTTCGGGCGGGTACATCGGCGTCTTGATGTGCCCCGGAGCGACGGCGTTCACGCGAATGCCCTTCTTCGCGTACTCGATTGCCAACGACCTCGTGGCGGCATTGATACCGCCCTTCGTCATCGCGGCGAGAACCGTGTAGACCCCACTCATTGCGACCTGGTCAACGCTGGCCGTGACGCTCACCACATGGCCGCCCGACTGCTTTTCCATCTCGGCGATCGCGCGCTGCGTGATGTGATAGAAGCCCGACAGGTTCACATTCATCACAGCCGCGTAGTCTTCTTCGGTGTGTTCGGTAAAAGGCTTTCCGATGTAGATGCCGGCGTTGTTCACCAGCGTATCGATCCGGCCAAATCGTGCGACGCCCTCCGAAATGACACGCTGTGCAGTTGCGGGGTCGCCGATGTCACCGGCAATGTTCAGGACGTTCTCGTCGTTAGACGGCTTGATTGACCGTGAGGTTGCGACAATGCAGTAGTCGAGCCGCCGGAAGGCCTCTACGACTTTCGCGCCGATGCCTTGCGACGCACCCGTGACGACAACGACCTTCCGTGATCTGCTCATGCTTCACCCCCTATCAATGTTGTTTCGCCTCAATGCCGATTGTCGGCGCACGAATACTCAAACGAGGCTCTGCACGAGGCCGACCATCGCCGGCTCGAGCGTCTTGACGAGTGAAACGCGAACTTCATTTGCCCGAGCTTCGTCGATAAACGCTGTGGCTTGCATCGTCACGTAATGGACTGTATTGAGACCGATGCAGCGGAATATGGCGGTCAGATACGGAGTCAGAAAATCGGGCTGATTGGCTCCGTCACCCGCGAACACACCACCTGACGTAATCCCGATGAATACCGGACGGTCCTGAAGCAATCCGACCTTGCCGGCTGGTGTTGATTTCATCGTGCGGTCGACACGGAGCACCTGGTCGATCCACGCCTTCAGGACGGACGGTACTGTGAAGTTGTTCATCGGCGTGCCGATCACAACGGCATCGGCGCGCTCGACCTCCTCAATGAGTTGCTCGGCCAGACGTAATTCGTCGGCGGACCGCCCCGCGGCGGCCAACGACGCGGGCGTGGCAAGCGCGGCGGCATACGCGGCGCCCGCATGAGGAATCGGTTCATATCCCAGATCCCGGCGAATAACACGCGCGTCGGGGAGGATCGTAAGAAGCTTTTCGACGACCGCTGCCGACAGTTGTCGACTGTGCGACTCCGGTCGCGGACTGCAATCGATGTGCAGGATATTCATACGACTGTCTCCGGCCGCTTCACGAAGCCATTGGCGGCATTGAGAACCGGTTCGCACTGGGTGAACCGGTTACGTTCGGTGATGATTTCAGATGTCGGCGTGTGGGTCGAGCCGTCGCAAGACGAGTCGTCACGCAACGCTGACGTCATGAAGCGTTGATTAAATGAAATCTCCGAAGACCGGTCAAGTTCCATTGGTATATGAACCTGATACTTTCCACGGAAATTTTCGACGATGATGAGACGGTTCGGGGCACTCCGTGTGCTATCGCGTTCAGTTCGAACTAACGCTCCGTCACGCATGCAATTCAGAATTTCGGCTACAGACAATGAGCCGGAATATCCTGCCTGATTGGAGCGTTCTTCAACGACTTATGGAAGCGGTGTCGCGTGTCACCCGTTCTTACGTTTACGCTTGCGTTTATCGTGGCGGTTAACGCGTGTCCTGCACTTTTCTTACACAGTCGTGCTCGCGGCCTCGGTGCCGCGGCGTCCGGCTACACGCGAGGAGAACTTCGCATGATCGAAGAACACTGGACCCTGGCCGCGCGCGGGTTGCGCGGCGCGGCCGATTTCTGGTCAGTGCGTTTCGTGGACGAACGCACGGACGACCACAGCGTGCGCAACGATATAGCGCTGCCGTCGCGTCACGTACGCGAGCGCGGAGCGATGGTCACGGCCTGGGTTGGCGCCGGCGCCGGCTACGCAGCGACAGCCAATCTATCGGCGGACGGCGTACAACGCGCGCTGGACATCGCCATCGCGCGGGCTCGGGCGTGCGCCGCGCACGCGCTGATCGATCATCGCGAGATAGCGCGGCCCGCGCACAGCGGCAGTTATGAGTCACCGAACGCGCGGGCGGCGCTGCCGTCACGACGTGAGTGGCTCGAGCGTCTTGCGCACGAATGTGCAGCGGCCCATGTCGATGCGCGCATCGTCGAGCGGGTCGCGGGCGTGCAGGTCACACAAAGCGACCAGCTTTACCTGAGCAGCGACGGCGTACGCATCGAACAACAGTTCCGCTTTCTGATGCCGAGTCTGTCCGCGGTCGCGCACGATGACGACGATACCCAGCAGCGCACGCTCAACGGAAACTTCGGCGCGCTCGCGCAGGGTGGCATCGAAGTTCTGGCGCGTTATGGCTTCGACGGTGCGGGCGCGCGCGTCGCCGACGAAGCACTGCAACTGCTCACCGCGCCGAACTGCCCGACCGGGCGGCGCGACCTGCTGCTGATGCCCGACCAGATGGCGCTGCAGATTCATGAGTCGATCGGTCATCCGCTCGAACTCGACCGCATTCTGGGCGACGAGCGCAACTTCGCCGGATGGAGCTTCGTGAAGCCCGAGATGTTCGGCCACTACCAGTACGGCTCCGCGCTGCTGAATGTCACTTTCGATCCGGAGCTGCGTGAAGAGGCCGCCGCCTATGCATTCGACGATGATGGCAATACAGCCAGCAAGCAATATCTGATTCGTGCGGGCGTACTCGAGCGCGCACTCGGCAGCGCGCTCTCGCAGCAGCGCGCGGGCCTGCCGGGCGTCGCGAACTCGCGCGCAGCGGGCTGGAACCGGCCACCGATCGATCGCATGGCGAACCTCAACATCGAACCGGGTGACCAGTCGATCGACTCGATGATCGCGGGCATCGAGCACGGCATCCTGATGAAGACGAACACCTCGTGGTCGATCGACGATCATCGCAACAAGTTTCAGTTCGGCTGCGAGTTCGGCCAGCTGATTGAGCAGGGCAAGCTCACGCACGTCGTCAAGCGACCGGGCTACCGCGGCATTTCCGCGAGCTTCTGGCGCAGTCTCGCGGCGGTCGGCGATGCCTCCACGCGCAAAGTCTACGGCACGACGATGTGCGGCAAGGGCGAACCCGGGCAGGTGATCCGCGTGGGCCACGCGTCTCCCGCGTGCGTGTTTTCGGATGTCGAAGTGTTTGGAGGCGTGTGATGGATGAGATGTTTATTGCGCACGGCGTCGAGCTGGCCGTTATTGTGCGCGGCGTCGACGCGTTCGACTGGCACGCGCACTTCACGCTGCTCGCCGACGCGATCGAACGCATGCGCCGGCCCGGCGAAACGGTGCTGAGTGTGTTTGCGGGCGAGCAGTCCGATTTCATCCGCTTCAACGCGGGCAAGGTGCGTCAGAGCGGCCAGGTCGAACAGGGGCGTCTTACGCTCCGGCTCGTGCAGGATGCGCGCCAGGCATACTCCACCCTTGATCTCAGCGGCAACGCGCACACCGACCTGAGCGACGTGTCCGACGCGCTCGCCGTACTGCGCGAGAGTCTGCTTGACGCACCCGACGACCCGCACCTGCTGTTCGACACTCGTGCGTGGACGAGCAGCACCCGCCGCGACGGCAAATTGCCCGATCCGCAGGCGCTCGTCGAACTCGTCGCGCGCTCGGCGCAGGGGCTGGATTTCGTGGGCTTTTACGCAGGCGGCGCGCTTTCGCGCGGCTTCGCGTCGACCACCGGCAGCCGCGGCTGGTACGAGGTCGAGAATTTCAACTTCAGCTGGTCGTTGTATCAACCGAACGGACTGGCGATCAAGACGACCTACGCGGGCGACGCCTGGGACGACGCCGTATTTGCACACAAGCTGCGCGAGGCAGCCGCGCGTCTACCGGTTCTATTGCGAACGCCTCGCGTACTGAAGCCCGGTGGCTATCGCGCCTGGCTCGCGCCCGCGGCGCTCACGGAACTCTTGCAGTCAGCCGCATCGGACGGCTTTTCGACGCGCGCCCAGACGTCTTCGACGAGTCCGCTCTACAAACTCAATACCGGGGCTGCGACATTCGACGCACGTGTGTCACTGGCGGAATCGCTCGAACTCGGCATTTCGCCGGCGTTCAACGACGATGGCTATCTGCGCGCGAGCGTGCCGCTGATCAGCGCGGGCCAAAGCGTGGGTCGGCTCACAAGTGCGCGTTCGGCGCGCGAGTATGGGCTCGAACCCAATGGCGCGTTACCGCAGGAAATGCCGACCTCGCTTGCGATGGCGGGTGGCGACCTCGCGCAGGACGATGTGCTCGCGCGGCTCGATACCGGGCTTTATATCGGCAACCTGTGGTATGTGAACTTGTCGGATCGCATGAATTGCCGGCTGACCGGTATGACGCGCTTCGCGACGTTCTGGGTGGAAGGCGGCGAGATTGTCGCGCCGATTCCCGCGATGCGCTTCGACGACACCCTGTATGGCCTGCTTGGCGATCGGCTCGAAGCACTCGGCGCGCGGACTGAGCTGATGCTGTCCAATTCGACATGGGGACAGCGCGCAACCGGCGGAGTGCAATTACCGGGCGCACTGGTGAAGTCGTTCGAGTTGGTGCTGTAGTGCTGCCGTGCGCGCACGCGTTGGCGCGCTCGCGCTGCACGATATTCTTCGTGCGCCCAAGTAACGCCTCTAACTGCGCGCTAGCAATAGCGGTAGTGCCATCGCATCCCACGCAATCTGCACGTCGGGCGCGCCGTCCGGGAGCCTGAGCAGTATCGCCAGACCTGCCCTGATTCATTGAGCGTCGTGCATTCCCAGCTGCTCGAAAACCGCATCGCGCTGCGCGGAATATGGACGCTTGAGCCGGCGGACAGCTTCGCGGTCCGGTCGACATGAATTTGCAGGTGTGAGTCCATATCCTTGGTATACATAAAAATGAAGGATCTTGGTTCTTATATTTGCACCGTCGAATGCTCAAAATTCACCGGTCAAGGCCGTGCAATCCGATCATGATCAGTCGTCTGATTCCGTCTTCACTTTACGTGACAGTGGCGATCTTCACGGTGTAGGCTCCGCCGCGCATCGCCCTGGCGAATTCGCGAAACGGAATTGCTAAACCACGGATTCCGGATTTGACAGCGCAAGCACGGGTCGTCTCAGCAGCCTCGGAAATAGCGCGTGGCGCGGTCGGGACGGCTTCGAATCGATCTCGCCGCTTTTTATCTCGGCATTTCAAACGGATTGTTCGTCACGCGCGGCTTTATCACTGCTTCCGGCGTCGCCGGGACTGCCGATGCGACGATCGCGATCGCATTGATTTTGCTGTTCTACACAATGGATGAATCAGGAATGGTGCAGTCGATCAGCACGCTGCTGTGCGGGCTACTGGTTATGCCGAAGCCCGCCGGTTCCGGACCAAACACCGCGTGGAGGAAAGGCAGGACGTCGCAATGATGCAGCTCTCCAGAATCTCCGCGACCGATCTGGACAGCCTGCTCACGCAACTGGATGTCAAAGTTTTTGACCTTGCCGAATGTCACGTAAATCGCGGCTGGCGCCTCACGTTTAGTCCGTCGAGGATGCCCGTCATGCTTTACAACCTCGGCGGTACCGGTGAACTCGTGGTGAGCGGCAATGCGCCAATCCGCTTCTCATCGCACATGCTGATTATCGCGCCGGCGGAGTGTCCATTTCACATTACTGCTTCCGATCCGGCGGGCCACATGCCGATGCGAAAAGTGATGGACTTGCAGCCTGGCGAAGCCGGTGAACGGGAGCACTACGCGGCGGAAAGCGACACGCCGGAAGTGATGCTTGTATGCGGCTATTTTCAGGCGATCTATGGGATAACAATCGGACTGTTCTCGGGACTGACATCGCCTATCGTCGAACAATTCGGTGTCGAAGACCGACTCGACCAGAAGCTGAAATCCGTCCTTGGAGAACTCGCGCGGCAGCAGGTCGGCGCCAGCGCGATGACGACGACGTTGCTCAAGCAAGTGCTTGTCATGTTGCTAAGGCGTTCGCTCACATCGACAAGGGTGTTAAGCGAGCGTTTCTCAATGCTAAGCGACCCTCAGATCGCACGCGCATTCTCGGAGATGGTCAATCGGCCCTGCGCGCCCCATTCGATCCGTTCGCTCGCGCAGCTGGCCGGCCTAGGCCGATCGTCGTTCATGATGCGCTTTGCCGAACTGATCGGCGAGTCGCCGATCGCCGTATTGCGTCAATTACGCATGCGACAGGCGGCGACGATGCTCGCTTCGAACGACCAACTCTCGATCGATCAGATTGCGTCTAACGTCGGCTATTCGGGTCGCAGCAGTTTCCTTCGGGCATTCCGGAAGGTGTACAACATGGACCCTTCCGAATATACGGAAATCGAACGACTGTAGTCGTACCCGTCCGGCGCGCGTCCTGGTCCTTCAGCGACATTCAATCGACTGATGACGGAGGGCGCTTCATACTCACAAGCTCGATCACTTCACGGCGATCGGCTGCGGATGAGATCGGAACCGTCAACCATTTCCCGTCAGGATAGGCTCGGGCTTCATCGTAGAGCTTGACCAGTTGAGGGCTCCATACGTAACGCCGCTCCTCGAACTTCGTCCGCTCTGCTTGCCCCAGCACCACCAGAACCGAAAACGACCTGTATGCCGGCATCAACGTGCAGAATGCCTTGGTCTTCTTGTAGCGCAGTGACCACCCGCGCTTCTTTCCGCCATAGAGCCAATCCGGTTCGAAAACACCCGGGTAGGATGTCTCGATCCAGCTCTGCAGCTCGGTCCAATGCTTGAACGCCGCCGCGCCGATCCAGTCGCGGATGGTGCGCTCATCGGGCGGCGCTGATTTGTCGGTGATCCTGTCGCCGATTTCGGGGGACTCTGTCATGTCACTTTCCTCTTCCTCTTCCTTTTCACGAATGGAATCGCGCTTTAGCGGACAATTTGTTCTAATCGGAGGCTGCAATGACTGCGACCTCAATAAAGCAACCAGGCGGTACTCGTACCGCCAGACTTCCTCACGCAACCGTGACGTGATGCGCCGCCTTCCGGCGCGAGACCGCGTTCGGGCACCCTTCTGACGCATTTTATCCACGCGTTAAATCCCGTTAGAAACGCTCTCGTATTGAGTCCATATACCTATGGAACGTTGACCGGCATCCTGAGATTTCATTTAATCGAAACGTACGAGCGATTTGCGTGAACACCGAAGGATCGGTAGATCGAGCGATGGCGCAGAGATGCGGGCGTCTGCCTGATGTGCGGTGTGGTTGGTCCGTCGCCTTGGATGTCAGGAACAGTGCCATGAGTATCGTCAGTGCCCTGAACCACTTGTCAGCCTCGTCGCATTGAGGCGTTTGTTGCAAACGACGGTGCGGGATCGAAGGGGATGCACAACCCTATCAAACCGCAATAGCTAGTGATACATACGATATCTACGCCTCGCTCGTCATATTGAATGGAACCGTTGGCTTCCTTCCATGAGACGGGTTTTGGAGCGAATCCCAACGCGCGTCTATCGTGCCCCTGAATCGACAAGCGACGCATAGCGTCGACGCTGTGTCGACGATCGCTGTAGCCCGGCAATAAGCGATCCGGCAAGCGAGGTCACGTCGACACCGGCAAAGGGCTACTTCACCTTCGCGTCCGGAAGCTGCCTGTGCCCCTTGGCATGAGATGCCGCATCGGCATTTCAATGCTGCAACATTTCACCAAGGAGAACATTTTCATGAAGGCGATCATTGTGACGGACCAGACCGCTGGAACCGCCGGGATGCAGCTGAAGGAGCGGCCCGAGCCGGAGGCAGCGATAAACGATGTCATCGTTCAGATTCATGCGGCGGGATTCACCTGGGATGAGCTGACGTGGCCTCCGACCTGGACCGATCGCCAGAACCGCGACCGGACACCGTCGATTCCCGGGCACGAACTGGCGGGCGTGGTGACCGCGCTCGGCTATGGCACGACGGGGCTGTCAGTCGGGCAACGCGTATTCGGTCTGACCGACTGGACTCGTGACGGCACACTGGCCGAGTACGCGGCCGTCGAGGCTCGCAATCTCGCGCCGCTGCCGGGCGACGTCGACTTCACGGTGGGCGCGAGCCTGCCGATGCCGGGCCTCACTGCATGGCAGGGGCTGTTCGACCACGGTCGCCTGCGGGCGGGGCAGAGCGTGCTCGTGCACGGTGCGGCAGGCGTAGTCGGGTCGATGGCAACCCAGCTTGCACGTGAGTTCGGCGCGTACGTCATCGGTACCGGACGCGCCGCGCAACGGCAGGCAGCGCTCGACTTCGGCGCGCAGGAGTTCATCGGCCTCGAGAACGATGCGTTGGAAGACGTCGGTGGCGTCGATCTGGTTTTCGATGTGTTTGGCGGTGACATCGTGAAGCGGTCTGCCGGCCTGATTCGAACCGGAGGCACGCTGGTCACTATCGCTGGGCCGACCGAGGCACGGCCTGCCGAAGGCCTGACGGTTGACTTCGTTGTCGAGTCCGATCGTGCACAGCTAGGTCAGATCGTTCAGCGGGTACGCGACGGACGGCTGAGGACGCATATCGGCAACGTGTCGAACCTCGACGAAGCCGTCGCGACCTTCAACGCACCCAAGCGGGTCAGCGGAAAGACGATCATCCGCATCCGTCCGTGAACCACTTAGTCGTGTATCTGAACCTATCCATTTACACGGAGGACTCCGCATGAAAAACGAAATCACCCTGACCAACGCGGTCATCGAATGCATCCTGAGCCGCACGTCCGTCAAATACTACGATCCTGCCGCCACTTTGAGCGACGACGAAATCCGCCAGCTGGTGCAAATCGGCACCACCGCGCCGACATCCTTCCACTTGCAGAACTGGCGCTTCATCGCCGTGCGTACACCTGAGGCCAAAGCACGGCTGCGTCCAATCGCCTGGAACCAGCCGTCGATCACGGATGCGGCCGTTACCTTCATCGTCTGCGGTCAACTGGCCGATTCCAGCGTGATACCGGATCGTCTTGCGCCGCTGGTGAAAGCGGGCGTGATGCCGGCAGCGACGGTGCCGGAATGGGAAATCCCCGCACGCGATATGTATATGGCGTTCCCGCAGCGCCAGCGCGACGAGGCACTACGCTCCGCGACCTTCGGCGCGGCGGCGATGATCTATGCGGCCCGCTCGCTAGGACTGGGTTCGACGCCGATGATCGGTTTCGATGCCGAAGCGGTGCACCGCGAGTTCGGACTGGGTAAGCACGAAATACCAGCGCTGTTGTTGGCGGTCGGTGCCGTGCGCTCGGGAAACTGGGCGCAGAAACCGCGCCGTCCGGTGGCCGAAGTGCTGGATCTCGTGTAGATGCATCGCTGCGGCGGTGCCGCGCTTAACCACCAGTTGGTGGAAGCGCGAGCACTCGCGAGGCTCCTCCCAACTGAAGGCCCGACCCGCTTTCACCGATGAGCGGGGCGCGTCCAGGTAACCCGGGGGAAGGCTCCCATATGCACTCCCCCCGATTTGTGGAACCTGTAACTTACGGAGAATACGATGCCCAGAATAGCGCTGCCCACGCCGGACCAGGTGCCGGCCGAATCGAAACCGACACTCGATGCATTCACCAAAAACATCGGGTTCACGCCGAACATGATGGCGGCCTTCGCGAAGAGCCCGATTGCGTTCAACTCATGGGCCACGCTGCTCGGCTCCTTGAGTAAGGCGCTCGACGTGAAAACGCGTGACAGTATCGGTCTCGCCGTCTCTGAAGTGAATGGCTGCAACTACTGCCTGACGGTTCACAGCTACACGGCGGAGCACATGGCGAGGCTGCCGGCCGATGAAATCATTCTCGCCCGCAAGGGTCATGCGACCGACCCGAAGCGCGATGCCGCGGTCCAGTTTGCGCGCAAGGTCATCGAGACGCGCGGCAAGGTCAGTGACGCCGACCTGAAAGCGGTCCGCGATGCGGGTCACACCGACGCAAACATCATGGAAATCATCGCGCTGGTGGCGCAGTACTCGATGACGAACTTTTTCAATAACGTGTTCGATCCCGAAAAGGACTTTCCCTCCGTTACGCCAGCCGGATCAATCTGAGCTCTTTCCGGTCGCATCGCTCATCTCGCGGTTTCCAGGCGCTCTGATGTGATGCGAACGTAACGCCAAGCCCGGAGGCGCCCAGGGACATGTCCTGGCAACGCTTCCGGGCTTTTTGCATGAGCCGAAAAGTCCACGAGGAAGACAGTGACACTCAATCATCCCATTTTCACGCGCTGGCCGGCGCGGCAGCCGGATCGGCTCCAGCTCTTTTCATTGCCGACGCCTAACGGAGTGAAGGTCGGCATCATGCTCGAGGAGACAGGCCTCGAGTACGAGCCGCACCGCATCGACATCATGGCGAACGAGAACCATGACGCGGCCTTCCTCGCGCTCAATCCGAATGGCAAGATTCCGGCGATCTACGATCCCGACGGGCCAGGCGGCCGACCGCTGGCGTTGTTCGAATCGGGAGCCATCCTGATCTATCTCGCCGACAAGAGCGGCCGGTTCCTGTCGAGCGATCCCAACACGCGGTATGAAACGATCCAGTGGCTGATGTGGCAAATGGGCGGAGTCGGGCCTATGTTCGGTCAGGTCGGCTTCTTCAACAAATTCGCCGGCAAAGACTATGAGGACAAGCGGCCGCTCGACCGATACGTGCGTGAATCGGCACGGCTGCTCGGCGTTCTCGACCAACGGCTCGCGGACCATGAATGGGTCATGGGCGCGGACTACAGCATCGCCGACATCTCACTGCTCGGCTGGGTGCGTAACCTGATCGGCTTCTACGAAGCGCGGGAGCTCGTCGGCTTCGACAACTTTCTTCATGTGCAGACGTGGTTCGGTCGCGGTCTCGCGCGTCCCGCCGTGCAGCGCGGGCTGTTAGTGACGGCAACTGACGAAGGAGGCAAACCATGAAAATCGTCGTAATCGGCGGCACGGGCCTGATTGGCGCGAAGACTGTCGCGATTTTGCGCCAGAGCGGCATGCACGATGTAGTCGCAGCGTCGCCCAAATGTGGCGTCAACACCATGACCCGCGAAGGACTCAGCGAAGCCATGACCGGCGCGCAAACAGTGATCGACGTCTCCAACGCGCCGTCACCAGACCGCGACGCGGTGATGGAATTCTTCGTGACGTCCGGACGCAACCTGCTCGCGGCCGAGGCCGCAGCGCGCGTTCGGCACCATATCGCGCTATCCATCGTCGGCACCGACCGCGTACCGGACCAGGCCTACTTCCGAGCGAAGATCGCCCAGGAGAAACTGATCGAGGCTTCCGGAATTCCGTACACCATCGTCCGCGCGACACAGTTCTTCGAATTCCTCGGCGGCATCGCCGATGCGAGCACGGATGGAAGCGTCGTCAGGCTCTCGGCGAGCCGGTTTCAGCCTGTCGCGGCCGATGACGTTGCTGCCGCGGTCGCTGAGCTGGCCTTCGCCCACCCGCGAAACGGAATCGTCGAGATCGCGGGCCCGGAACGAGCGCCGTTCAGCGAAATGATCGCGCGGTATTTGAAGTCTATTGGCGACCCGCGGCAGGTCGTGGACGATCCCGACGCGCGATATTTCGGCGGCCGACTGGATGACAAATCGCTCGTGCCATCAGACGGCGCGCGACTCGGCCACCTTAATCTGGACGCGTGGTTACGCAACGCGCGGAAGCAAGCTTGATTGCGCCATCTTAGGCGGCATCGACACTGCGCAATGCCGCATTGAAATTAATCGCAAAGGGAAATACCGTGAACAGTTCACATAAGCTCATTTTGAACGATGGCCATACCATTCCGCAGCTTGGCCTCGGTGTCTGGCGCGCGAGCCCTCAGGATACGGTGGTGGCGGTGCGCGAGGCGCTCCTGGCGGGCTATCGTCACGTCGATACCGCTTCCATATACGGGAACGAAGAAGGCGTGGGCGCTGGGCTCCGCGAGAGCGGCGTGCCGCGCGATCTCGTCTTCGTCACGACAAAAATATGGAGCGACGCGCACGGGAAAGACAACGTTCGGCCAGCGCTTCAGAAAAGCCTTCAGCGACTGAAGCTGGATAACGTAGACCTTCTGCTCATCCATTGGCCGATTCCCCAGAAAAACCAGTTTGTCGAAACCTGGCAAGCGATGATCGAGCTGCGGCGTGAGGGATTGGCACGCTCAATCGGTGTCTCCAACTTTGCCACGGCGCATCTGCAACGTATGGTTGATGAGACCGGCGTCCCGCCTGTCATCAACCAGATTGAGCTCCATCCGTACATGCAGCAACGCGAGATGCGCGAGACCCACAACCGGCTCGGCATTCTCACCGAGGCATGGAGCCCGCTGGCACAGAACCTCGCGCTCGCCGATGCCGAGATCAAGCGAATCGCTGAAAAGCACGATAAAACGACAGCACAGGTCATTATTCGCTGGCATCTCGACAATCAGTTCGTGGTCATCCCGAAGTCCGTGACGCCGAGCCGCATTCGAAGCAATCTGGATGTGTTCGACTTCACGTTGGACGCGGATGACATGGCGTCAATCGCGACGTTGAATCGCGACCAGCGCCTCGGACCGAACCCCGAAACCTTCGGCGAGTAGCCGACCCGCTTCCCGCAGGTCGCCGCATCGGCATAATGCGTTCGTTCATCGTCAAAGCGTGTCGCCCAAAATCGAATGGCGTGAATCTCTACGCGGCCTGAAATTCAGCGCGCGCATTTCAATTATCCAATCCTCACGCGCCGACGATAGACCGTTCATCAGCGCACACATGCGCTAGCCAAGCTTGGTGTCACTCCGGGTGGTCGCGCAAGAAACGTACGAATCCTGGCAAAAAACCATTAGACACTTCGCTTGCGCCTCCATCGTATGAGGTTGGGATTGTCTGGCCCACCAATCCCCTCGTGAGACTCTCCACCTTGATCAGTTGCGCGAAGTTGCGCGCTTTCATCTTTTGCATCAGAGTCCGGCGGCCGACCCTGACCGTGATTTCGCTCACGCAAAGTTTCGCTGCAATCTGCTTGTTCGTGAGTCCATCGCCTAACATTCGCAACACCGTTCGCTCGCGAGGAGATAGAGAACGATAAAGTTCTTGCACAGTGTCGCGCGATTCCTCGATCGCGCGCATCCGTCGGTCGTATTCCAGCGCGCCGACTACCGCGTCGAGCATGTCCTGATCGCGAAATGGCTTCTGCAGGAAGTCCCTCGCGCCCGCCTTCATCGCCCGCGCTGTCATTGCCACATCGCCGAACGCCGACATGAAAATGATCTGCCGTGCGCGGTTCTTTTCCACGAGGCGGCTTTGCAGGTCAAGACCGCTGATCCCGGGCATGCGGACATCGACGATCAGACAGCTTAACTGCCCGCCCGTGTCGCTCCCGTCGAATTCGAGAAATTCCTCGGCATTCGCAAAAGCCTTCGAACGAAGGCCCACCGACAATAACAACTCCTGAAGCGCTTCTCGAACCGAATCGTCGTCGTCGATAACAAAAACTATCGGAGCAAGCTGATCGCCCGATCCGATCGCAGATGCTGCCACGCTTGCCTCCTATACGACAGTGTGCAGAGCACCTCACCACCCCGTGCGCACCTGTGCGGAAGCACATCAGCGGAGAAGCGGCGATGGATGATGAAACGAGTTTATAGGGCGCCTCGAATCAGAAAGTCCCAATAGAGTCGCCATTCGTCCGATTTTAAATCGTGTCGATTCGATTCATTGTAAATAACTGAGAATTCTGTTTTGAATGCCGCGCCGTGGCAGTTAAATACGTTTGTCGATTAAACCGGACAAGGCAGAAATGATGCACTTAGCGGAACTCTGCCTTATGGCCTCTGGTTTTTTGTTATCAACCTACGTACGCCCAAATAACTATCAGGATTGGATATCCGGTCTGCGGTTAGTGAAGACGGGACAAAGTGGCGACAGCATAGGTGAGCCGTTCCAGCGGAAATCACGGCGATTCGCGCGATGACAACACCCTTTCGATATGTCCGATCAGCTCAGCGCTGTTGAAGGGCTTCCCCAGGTACGCCGCCGCGCCACGGGCCATCGCCTCGCGCCGCGCGTTCTCGTCGAAATAGGCAGTCATCAGAATAACAGGCGCCCGGCACCGAATCGCACACAGATAATTCTGCAATTGCATGCCGCTCATTCCCTGCATCTGGATATCGGTCACCACGCAATCAACTGAATCAAGATCGCTTGCCGCGAGGAATTGCTCCGCAGAACTATAACTCCTGACTGGTAAGCCCAGCGAGGCGATGAGATTTTCAACGGCCTCGCGAACTGACGTGTCGTCGTCTATGACTACGATCATCTTGCGCTCTAGAGAACAGGAGGCGGGACGTGCTTGAACAGCGATGCAAGGCTCGCGTTGGTTAATCGTGTTCCGCAGGCCTCCGTCGCCAATTGACGTGTGGGAATAGGGACGCGAGGCTAATACGATAGTACTCCACACATAGCGGACCGAGCTTATACATTCGTATCGATTTTTAGTTGCCATTTAATCGGGCACCGGTATAAGCGCATTCACGGTATTTTGAATATGCGTTACCGAATAAATCCGATATCAAGTGTACGTCTATATGCAAAATTCACCAATCAACCGATATGGAATGAGCGAGAGATCGAATATATGACCCGATTCGAAGTGATGAGAACCTTTTCGTTCGTTGTTTAGATGAATCACTATACGAAGGCTTCTCAGTTATTGAATCTCTCGCCATCTGCGAAGAGATTTTGTCCGATTCGTGCGCTTTGCGGTCGCGTTGCTCAACACGCTGGCAATCGGCAGGAAAACCCGCCGCGACGTTCCTGGAAGAACATACCGCCGGATGGAAATCAATACGTTCGTTTGGTTGTCTATGTCGAGTGATCGTGGCGTAATGGACGACAAGGCTCCTGGCCGTCCGTCGAGATCAAACGATGCACGTAGGTACGGTAACGAATAATCATAGAAGTAGAGAATGAGTCGCTCGACATGACTTCCTGCGAGGCCGGCGGAAACTTGAGGTGACTATCACAGGAGGGAAGCATGGGCCGGATGAGCAAAGACGAACTCATCGAGCGAGCGCTCGTGGACCTGGTTGTTCGACCGGCGCAGACTGTCGAGGAAATCCGCGCGCGGCTCCACAGGAAGTGGGCGAAGATCCACGCGTGCGGCGCACTGCTCGACGAGGCCGATAGGCCCCGCGCGCATACGACAAAGCTTAACGCAGAGATTGTCGACAGACTGACCCTTAGCACAATAGCGGTGCGCTGGAGCGACTCGCGATCCGGTGTCTATGGCGAGCAGACATGGCGTATATCGCGGGCCAGTCGCTACTCGCACTGCGCGGCTACAGGTCTCGACATTCAACCGGGCGATGCCGTCTTCAAACCGGCGCTCATTCACTACAAGGTGCCATTCAACGGGAATCGAATGATCCTGGCTTCGGCTGTCGAATCATGCATGACCGGAGGCGGTGGAGAGAGCGCGGTAGGCCGGATCGATCCGCGGCGCGTTGACAGGTTGAGGATACGACACGTGTCGCAGCAGGAACGCTGAATGTGCGCGTCAATGCTCGAGACGGAAGCCGCAATCCGTTTGAATTCGCCGCTTATGCCGGACGCGCAACGATACGGTTAATTCTGCGCGTGACCCGTGTATCGACGATCGTGTATGTCTCGCTCATCGAAACCGGCCCAGGCCTTCAGGCGGGAGGTATCTTGCGATCGCCTCCCGCGTTGCAGCCTCGTCATTCGACGCTACCGCTGTCGCAACGATGCATCTATACGAGATCCAGCACTTCGGCCACCGGACGGCGCGGTTTCTGCGCCCAGTTTCCTGGACGTTCCGGTCCCACGGCCAACAGCAAGACCGGCACTTCGTTCTCCCCCAGCCCGAACTCGCGGTGCACGGCTTCGGCATCGAAACCGATCATTGGCGTCGAACCCATGCCTAGCGAGCGCGCCGCATAAATCATCGCCGCCGCACCGAAGGTAGCGGTACGCACAGCTTCGTCGCGCTGCCGCTGCGGGTACGCCATATACAGATCGCGTGCGGGGATTTCCCATTCCGGCACCATCGCTGCCGGCATCACACCCGCTTTCACCAGCGGCGCGAGGCGATCCGGTATCACGCTGGAATCGGCCAGCTGGCCGCAGACGATAAAAGTAACCGCGGCATCCGTGATCGACGGCTGGTTCCAGGCGATCGGCAGCAGCCGCGCTTTGGCCTCAGGTGTGCGTACGGCGATGAAGCGCCAGTTCTGCAGATGGAAGGATGTCGGCGCAGTGGTACCGATTCGCACGAGATCGCGGATCTCGTCGTCGCTCAAGGTGGCAGACGGATCGTAGTACTTGGCTGCGGTACGACTCAGAATACATTCGATGACGGCGTTGGTCATCGGAACTTCGCTTTTCATACGTATTCCTATTCGTAAAGGCAGATTCACGTACGCGAGTGATTTCGCTCGCTTCTCAGGAAACGTCGAAGGGATGGGTCCGCTCGACATCGAGTGCCAAGGTCACCGGAAGTTACCCAGGTTGCCCCAGCGGACCCGACAGGACGCGTCTGGCCGGAAGTAATCCGTCGGTATCCTTATCATGAAGAACAGGTCAGGGAACGTATATGCATGGCTAATGGGTCCGGTCGCCACCTGCTTGAACAGGACTAACCAGAGCGAGACAGCACGCGGAAGTTCATATTTCTGCACTATCTCCTGGTGATTGTATTTTTGACGTGACCGACAGCCATCGTTAAGACGACTTGATTAAATGAGATATGAGAATTGCGGTCAACGTTCCATTGGTATATGAACGCAATACGTTTAAACCGGGGATATTCGACGAAGATGAAGCGCGCATACAGTTGAATCCGTCCGGATGGTCTAAATACGATGGATACCTTACCGCATTCCGTGGAATGTCAGCGATAGGAGCGCGTAAGAGGCGACAGCGACTGGCAAAGTTTGTGCTGTACGGACTGATCGTCTGTAGTTCTTCGCGGGCGGACAGCCGGTTCACCATCAAGGTTCATCGCGCGGCGGATGCTCGCTCAAGATGGACACGCGGCCGCTGGGCCCAAGGTTCGCCTTTTTCAACGCGTTGCCGCACATACGGAGGTATAGCAACTATGTACTTCCTGCGCCGTGAATAACGGTCGTCTGTATCTTAAAATCGATTGTGCGGGCCCCACGTCGAAGGTTAACCGGAGACCGCAAATGATCCGTATCACCACCGCGAGGCGACGCAGTGCTGGTCGCCTCGCAATCGACGCTCGACGCGTTGACAAGCAAGTCAGATTTCCGCAGAACGTGGTCGGGATCATGCCAATCAGTCTGAACGCTTCTACGGGCTGGTCAGGTTTCCGGTGCGGCGATACGGACTTGAGTTCGTTGAGCGGGGCAATCGTTTAGGCGCGCCCGCGAGACATTTGCGGCGTGTCGATCGGACCGGCCGAGTCCGCTTGCGAGCCAAAAATCACTAATACGGGGTTTAAAGGAGAAACATGCTCATGAACATGAGGTCTGTCATCCGTGCTTCCCTTACGGCCGTTGCGCTCAGCGCGGCGTTGCCGGCCATGGCGGACGGCTCCGGCCAAACGGTCACGCCTACTTTTAATCACGCTATTCCCAACATTCCCGGCAAATCGTTGATTGCCGTAGTGGTTGACTACGCGCCAGGCGGCACATCGCCGTCGCACGTGCATGCAAAGTCCGCCTTCATCTATGCGTACGTCGTATCGGGTGCTGTCGAGTCGCAGGTCAACGACGGCCCGGCGCGGGTGTATCACGCAGGCGAAAGTTTCCTCGAGGAGCCTGGTTCGGTTCACCGTGTTAGCCGCAATGCGAGCAAGACGAAACCCGCGAAGCTGCTCGCGGTGTTCGTGGTGGATACTGAAGACAAGACGCTGACCACTCCAACCAGGTAATGTTGTGCGTCAAGGAGTAAGCCGATGAGCAAGCGCCTGACCACAATCCGATCGTGCTGACGTGCGCGAACGGCCTTGCCGGTGTCCTTCGATGCATCGTGCAGAGTCGCCTTCGGCCAATACCCGGCGATCTGGCGGTCTTCGCAACGGTAGCGGGTCGTTCAGCGCGACATTGTCGCTTCCATGTCGGACGACGAGGAATACGACTTTAGGCGAAAACGTTCGACAAACTCTTTCAGGCTATCGACGCATGAAATTGTTTTTCCCCAACATTCCCGGCAAGTCGTTGACCGTCGTGGTCATCGACTATGCGCCCGGTGGCGACTCGCCACCTCATGAGAATGCGAACTCGACATTCATCTACGCCCACGTCGTATCGGGCGCTATCGAGTCGCAAGTGAAGGATGGGCCGAAGCGGGTCTATCAAGCGGGGGAAGGCTTTTTTGGGGAGCCTGGCGCTCTTCATCGTGTTAGCCGCAACGCGAGCAAGACGGAAACGGCGAAGCTGCTTGCGATGTTCTTTGTTGATACCGGTGGCGAGGCCCTTACCCATCCCCCCGGGTAATCCGATAGATCGATGAGAAAACAGATCAAGGCTTTCAAGGCATGACGTTTTTTATTAAGAGAGGCATATATGGTTTACCTGGATGAGGAATCGCGAATGACCAATAGTACGAATCATCTTCGCCTGCAGATTGCGGAAAGGAGTGCTGGATCTCTGTATATGCTCGGTCTGCTCAGGTGGGCGCTGGTGGTTATCTTTCTGTGGTTTGGGGGAATGAAATTCACCTCGTATGAAGCGAATGGTATCGCTCCGTTCATCGCACACAGCCCGTTCATGAGTTGGCTCCATGCCGCGTTCGGCGTCAGGGGCGCGAGTAGAGTCATCGGCGTGCTTGAGTTATCGACTGCGGCTGCGCTCATTATCGGGGCATTCAAGCCGTTCTTTTCCGCGTTGGGCGCGGCGATGTCCGCGATGACCTATTTCTTCACGCTGAGCTTCTTCTTGACCACGCCGGGTGTGGCAGAGCCGACGGCAGGTGGATTTCCGGCAATTTCAGCTGCGCCCGGCCAGTTTCTTCTTAAAGATCTCGTTTTGCTTGCGGCTTCACTGTGTCTGCTCGGCGCATCCGTGAGGGGATCGTGGCTTATGGTCAAGGAGCCGCAGGAAAAGAAGTCGTAGTGCGTTGACGTCAGCAGGTTACGTGTTTCTGGAGAATGCTATGCAGTCCGTGGAGATCAAGGTCATTGATCGCAGCGATTTTGATGCGTGGTTTTCGCTGTGGAAAAACTATCAGCGATTTTATAAAGTGGACCTGCCGGAGTCCGTGACGCTCGAGACCTGGGCGCGCTTGCTGGACCCGGTCCAGCCGATGCATGCAGCGCTTGCGATGGTGGGCGAACAGGCATTAGGGCTTGCGCATACGATCTACCATCGATCCACCTGGGCCACGGCCGACGACTGTTATCTTCACGACCTGTTTGTCGCGCCGGATGCACGTGGGAGCGGCATCGGGCGCGCGTTGATCGATCACGTCTATGAGGATGCAAGACGTCGCGGAGCGTTCCGTGTGTACTGGCTGACGCAGGAATCTAACCATAACGCGAGGCAACTTTACGACCGCGTCGCCGATCGCTCCGGTTTCATCCACTACTGGAAACGATTTGACTGACGCGCGGGTACGGTCCGCGCGCTGGCCTCGACGCTGCACATCGCTATGCTCCGCGATCGTGGATAGACCGTGATGGAGGGCTGCCCAGCGTAGCCCGACCGGCAAGCAGCCTCCTTGACGGCGCCGCGAGCGCAACGGAACCGTTTGCCGTCCCGTTTTCCGGGCGAGTGCGCGCCACGTGTCCCGGCACCCCGGCCCCGGAGCGAAGAAACGCGTACGACCGTATGCACATCAACACGATGCTTGAGCGTTTCGCGCTCCTTTAGACCTATGTCTGGATCCGACTGGCTAAGCCATCTCGTGCAAATGATCGCCATCACTGGCCGACCGGAGATCCGCTGCACGTACGGGGCGCCCTGGCGGGTGACCTGGCCTCAGTCGGGGGCGCACGAGATTCCGTATCACGTCGTGCTCAAGGGTCGGGCGATTATCGAGGATCCGAAGACCGAGACGGCCAGGGAACTGATAGAGGGCGATATCGTGCTGCTGCCTCACGGGTCGGCGCATGTGCTGCACGATGGCAGCGGACATACGCCTGGACCGACTCAAGAACGCCAGGATCCTGCCGGATTGACGTTCAGCGAGAACGACGGTCAGGGCGAGCACCTGGACATGCTGTGCGGGCGATTTCTCATCGGGCCGCCTCATGATCGGCTGATTCACAATTACCTGCCCACGAATCTCGTGGTACGGACGATGAAAGGCCATCATGAAACCGGTAGCGGGTCTGCTTCGAACCATCTGGCCAGTTTCGTCGGGTTGATGCGCGAGGAATTTACTAGCGACAAACTGGGCGGATACGCGATTCTCAACGCCCTTTCCTCCGCGCTGTTTACGCTGGTCCTGCGCGCGGCGAGCGAATCCGAAGAGGCCCCGGCGGGCTTGTTGGCGCTCGTCGGCAATCCAAGACTCGCGCCGGCCATATCAGCGATGTTCGCCGATCCCGCGCGGCCCTGGAACCTGCCTGAACTGGCCGACTTATGCAGCATGTCACGCGCCACCTTCATGCGCCACTTTCAGGACAAGTTGGGGTTCTCGGCCGTCGAACTGCTGACTGACATCCGGATGAGCCTCGCCGCCAACGAGCTAAAGAAGCCGGGGGTGACCACCGAGGCAGTGGCCGAGTTCGTGGGTTATCGATCCGTTTCGGCCTTTGGACGCGTGTTTGCCGAGTGGACGGGAATGAGACCGGGCCGATGGCGCCGTCTGGCGCGCGAAAGCCGTAGCGACTAGTTAATCGCTTCGCTTCCGGTGTCAAGCATCGGTGAAATGTCAGCGGAGTGCACGCGAAACGGCCGTTTCTACTCGCAAAAGACCGACCGATTGCCGGCGTCGTTTTGATCCTTTTGCGATATTTGTTGAGCAGATTCAGTCTCGAACTTGATACCGGGTAGGCCTAAAGTGGGGACTCCACGCCACTGATGAAGAGTTCCACCATGAGCCGAATCACGATTCCCGATGTCACGTCCGCCACCGGCGCCACTGCTGATATCTACGCGCGGGTCAAGAAGATCTCCGGTAACCGCGTCCCCAATACGTACGCCGCGTTGGGCTACCTTGTTCCGGCGTCTCTGGGTGCGGTGCTCGACGCCCAGGGCACCTTGAACTCGGGCGGCTTGAGCCGGCAGGAGCACGAAATCATCAAGCTGTTAGTCAGTGAGAAGACCGGTTGCGACGTTTGTGTCGCCGCGCACAGCTTCGTGGGCAAACTCGTAGGTCTGCCAGTAGATGTGTTGCGTGCCGTTCGCGCGGAGCAGCCCACCGGCGACGCCAAACGCGATGCGTTGGTGCGCTTCGTGTCCCACCTGCATACCACACGCGGCACGATCAGCGACGACGAGTTTAACGCGATCCGCGCGGCCGGCTACACCGATGCGCAATTGGCAGAGATCGCGTTGACCATGGCGCTCGGCATCTTCACCAATACCTTCAATCGTATCAACGGCACCGACGTCGATTTTCCGGCTGTCGAGTAAGTCGCATTGCCGGGCGTGCATCGCATCACCCATTCAGGTCTCGCCCGGCCCGTTGAACGACAGCGACTCTGCATCGAGCGAGAGCTCAAGTACCGAATCCCTCCCTTTACACCGAGGAACACCATGAAGCGCGAAAACATCACCTCTAACGTCGTTATCGAAAACATCCTGAGCCGCAGCGCCGCGAAGTACTACGACCGTAACGCCACGTTGAGCGACGACGAAATTCGCAATCTCGTGCAAATCGGCACGTCCGCGCCGACCTCGTTTCACATGCAGAACTGGCGCTTCATTGCCGTGCGCACAGCAGAAGCCAAAGCCCGTCTAAGTCCGATTGCGTGGAGCCAGCCGGCGATCACCGATGCGGCCGTGACCTTCATCATCGTCGGCCAGCTGGCCGATTCCAGCGTCATACCGGATCGCCTGGCGCCGCTGGTGAAAGCGGGGGTCATGCCGGCCGAGATGGTACCGGAGTGGGAAATCCCCGCACGCAATCTGTATATGGCGTACCCGCAGCGCCGGCGCGACGAGGCGGTTCGCACCGCCACTTTCGGCGCGGCCGCGATGATTTATGCGGCCCGCTCGCTGGGCCTGGGCTCGACGCCGATGATCGGTTTCGATGCCGAAGCCGTGCAACGCGAGTTCGGCCTGCGCGAGAACGAAGTGCCGGTGCTGCTGTTGTCGGTCGGCGCGGAGCGTCCGGGAAACTGGGCACAGAAGCCGCGCCGTCCGGTAGACGAAGTGCTGGATCTCGTCTAAGTGCTCCGCGGTAGCGATGGCCTTGAGCAACCAGGCAGCCTCAAAGTGGGAGTCAACCGCAAAGACCTCTCACCTGGATGCCTCCCCTTCGACCCGGTTTCCGGGGCGCGAAGTAACCCGAGGGGGTTCCCGCATGAACCTCCCCAAGCAGTGAAATCTGTTACTTACGGAGATTGAAATGTCGACCACTACGACTGTAAAACCGGACCACGTACCGGCCGAATCCAAACCGACGCTCGACGCGTTCACCAAAAATATCGGGTTCACGCCGAATATGATGGCGACCTTCGCGCAAAGCCCGATCGCGTTCAACGCATGGGCGACTCTGCTTGGCTCGTTAAGCAAAGCGCTCGACGTGAAGACGCGTGACAGTATCGGCCTCGCAGTCTCCGAAGTGAATGGCTGCAACTACTGCCTGACGGTGCACAGCTTTACCGCCGAGCACATGGCGAAGCTGCCGGCAGATGAAATCATTCTCGCCCGGAAGGGACATGCTACCGACCCGAAGCGCGACGCCGCCGTCCAGTTTGCGCGCAAGGTGATCGAGACGCGTGGCAAGGTCAGTGACGCCGATCTGAAGACGGTCCGTGATGCAGGCCACACCGACGCGAACATCATGGAGATCATTTCGCTGGTGGCCATGTATTCGCTGACGAACTTCTTCAACAACGTATTCGATCCCGAGAAGGACTTTCCCGCTGTTGCGCCAGCGGGCTCGATCTGAACGCTATCGGTTCGCATCGACCCTCTCCGGTGGCTGGAAGGATTCACCCGATGCGAACGTAGTGCCAGGCCCGGAGGCGCCCAGGGACATGTCCTGGCAACGCTTCCGGGCTTTTCGCGTGAACCGAAAAATCAACATTCTGTTCGGCCCATCACCGGATGCTGCCATCTTTCTCGCGGTTCGCAAGCTCGCTTGGACGAAGGCCGTTACTCAGCGCATCCTCAATTTCACCGAGAACGGACGGTCTTACGTGGTGGTTCCTGTCGCGGCGCCGGTCGCCCCTGCGTCTGGCATTCACGTACCGGCTGACCTTGAAGTGCGCCATGGACAGTGCATTCAACACACGGCTGACGGGTTCGTTCGTGATCGACGCGATATCCCACAGGCTCAGTTGCTCAAGGTGTACCAGCAGGACGACAGCGCGCTCCAGACCTGACAAAGACAGCACCGCATTGACAAGTTCTTTGTGGTCCGCGTCGACGTTTGCCACATCGGGCAAAGATTCCTGCTCGCAAGCCTGGAAGCAAGTGCCTCCCAGGTCGCATTTCCATGCGGCGTACATTTCCCGCAAAGCCAGGGCTGGCGTAATCCTCTCGTTTGACGATATGTCCGCCAGACCCGCGAGGCGGATCAATGTGCGACCCGTCAGATTCTCAGCAAGACCGGACGTGCCAGATAAACGGAAAGCGAATGACCAAAGGCGTGGGAGCAAGATTCGCAGGCTCGAAGCGATAGTCTCAGCAGTCATTCGAACATCTCCGTATCAATTGAAACGTGTTGCGCACTATTGCGTCGCCGATCGAGTAGCAACCGGGCGGGTCGAGCTCCTGCTCAGATCTGGCGCCCGACGTGTTTCCGCGACGTGTTTCCGCGACGTGTTCCCCTCGATGTGCTCCCTGTATGCGGGCGGTGACGAACTCCGCGCGCGCTGCGTCAGATCGCGAAATCGCTAAACGTTTGCTTGATCGACGTGGTCGGTCCTTGTCGGCGCTGTCAAAAAAGAAAAGCGCCAACACGGCAGTAAATTCCGTTTGCTCGCGTTCGGAGTTACCGGACGCCTCGCGCGGGGCGATTCGTACCGCCTTCCACTACGCGGTACATGTGTACGTCACCATCGTCGACCTTTGCCTCGGCGAAGCCCGGTAACACGCGGGCGCAAACAGGGAAGATCAACTTCGGGAAGGAGACTTCGCGCGACGTAGCAAGGCAGCCCTTGGCCGATACTCGCTTTCAACCGCGACAAGTGGTTTGCCGGGCCGATCTGGAACCGGTTGTTCAAAACTTCCGCTTCACGACTTCACTACAGTCATGCGCAGGCGAAACCAACGCTCGTGAAAAATCGCTACCATTGCGCGAAATGCAGCTATTTTTGCGTGACGTGCGGTCAGGATTGGACGAAGGAACGTGGTCGGGTAGCACTGTCTTGATCGCTGAATTTTGATCCTTCGATCACACAAATATAAGAACCAAGACTCCGGCGTTTCTGTATACCAAAAGCATGGCCAGTTCAATGCGGTCGATTGACGCTCTGCTCGCGCGTGACGGTCACTTTCTTCTAAACTCTGCCGGGCATATCCCGTGCCCTCACAACCTGCGCAAGCAACACCATGCAGACAGATACGATCCCCAAAGTCATCATCGATAGCGACTACACCACGTTGGGCGACGACGGACAACTTGGCGTGATGGCTTGTCAGCTGCACGCTCAAGGCTCGATCAATTTGCTCGGTATCACCGTCGTGTCAGGCAATCAGTGGCTCAAGCAAGGTGTCGCGGACGCGTTAAAGTCAGTCGAACGCGTCGGAATGGCGGATCGCATCGGGGTGTACGCCGGAGCGAATCTGCCGCTGTCTCACGATTTCCCGGCCGTCCAGGAGGAGCGGCAAACCTATCCTGGTGGCAACGGATGGCTTGGCGCATGGACATCGCCCGAGCCGAAATCAGATCATGACCTGATCGCACCGCCCGATGGCTTCGCGACTAGCGTCCAGGTGCAAAGCAAAAGCGCCGTTGAATTCATCGCCGATTCCGTTCATCGACATGCTGGCCAGATAACCATCCTCGCGGTAGGCCCGCTTACCAACCTGGCGCTTGCGACTCGTCAACACCCGGAGATCGTGCCGCTGATCAAGCGGGTTATTTATATGGGTGGAGCGATAGACGTACCGGGAAATACGACAGCGACGGCGGAATTCAACTGGTGGTTCGACCCGCAAGCCGCGCAAGCGGTCCTGCGTTTGCCGATCGACCACGTGGTCATTCCTCTCGACGCAACGGATACTGTCAAGATGGACAAGCGTGTCTACGATCGCATCGCGCACGATCAGAACAAGCAGACGATCATCACGCACTTATTCAGGCAACTGAACGGCTATGGATCCGATGGGAAGCATGGCTTTGAGACCGATCCGGAATACTCGGAGTGCGTCTGGGATACGTTGACACTCGCGTATCTCGTGGACCCGACGTTCGCGACCGACACGGTTCAATGTTGGATCGATATCGATTCGAGCTCTGGTGCAAACGTTGGGCATTCCACCGGCTACGCCAATCCGCGGCCAGGTCTGCAGCGTGCAACCGTGGTCAAGCGCTTCGACAACACGCGCTTCTTCAATTTTTACGTGGATCTGCTGACGCGGCCAGTTCCCTGCCCCGAGGGGTGAGCCAGGGCTGGCCAATGAGAACAACGCATGGGATCCTGCGATCGAGCGACGCGCAGATTTTGCAAACCCGCTAGAATGTCCCGTCGCTCGACTGCCGCCATGAAATTCATCCGGACGCTCTTCCTGTTGTTGCTGTGCGCGATGCTGCCCATCACGGGGCTGGCAGCGACCGGCCTGACCGGCGAGTGCCCGATGCAGCGGTCTGTCGCGACGCAGGATGACAGCAGCATGTCCGATGCAATGCCGGGTTGCGATTCGATGAAGCCGTCACCGCACAGCAAGTCATCAAAGGCCGGATTCTGCAAGATGACGGCTCAGTGCCAGTTCGGCAGTCTCTACTATCCCAGCGCCAGCGAAACCGTCGTACGCCCCGCGGCGCCGGACAATCGCATGGTCTTCCATTACTCGCAGTCGCTTTCCATCCGCGCGCCGGATGGACTCTGGCGACCTCCTCGGTCCCTGTAACTCCGATCCTCTGGCACACCGCCCCAAAGCGGTGACGTTCGTCCTGACTCAGGACGTGAGCCGCTACGCCTGCTCGCGCACGGCGTAGGCTCGACCATTCGGGGTTCACATGCTTTTCCCATTTTCGCCGCCGCGCAGCCGGCGCGTCGCGTTGCGCGTTGTCGCACTCGCGGCATTCGTCATGTTCGCCACACCTGCCGCATGGGCGCAGGGCACGGGCATGACACTTAATGAGGCGCTGCAGGTCGCGCAGGACCGCTCTTCGTCGATCGAGGCCACCCAGGCCGCCGTTCGCGGTGATTCGGCTGTCGTCGTCAAGGCGGGACAGCTACCCAATCCGACCTTGAAGCTGAGCGTCGAGGATCTGCCGATCAACGGATCAAAGGCATTCACAATCGGCCAGGACGACTTCACGATGCGCGGCATCGGCATCGAGCAGGAGTGGGTATCGTCATCAAAGCGTCGCCTACGCACGGCGCTTGCCAATCGCACCGTCGACCAGGACCGGACGACTTATCTGGAGAAGCTCGCCGAAGTCCGTCAGCAGACTGCGATCGCGTGGCTCAACGCCGTCTACGCGAAGAAGGCCGTTGCGCTGAACCAGGCGCTCGTCGATCACCTGAACGACGAACTCGCGGCGCGGCAGGCGTCGTACCGCGGCGCGCAAGGAAGCGCAACGGATATCGCGCAGGCGCGCGTGACGCTCGGCAATGCGCGCGATGCGCTGATCGACGCGCAGCAGGATGAAAAGGCCGCATTGATCGATCTGTCGCGCTGGACTGCGGCCGGCAATGTGCTCGAAGTCGCCGACGCGATACCGCCGCTCGAGTCGCCCGTGTCGGGCATGAGCGCAGAGCAGCTCGATCAGGTACAGCCGTCCCTGATTGCCGCACGCGCGGCGATCTCCGTTGCCGATGCGGCGACCGACGTGGCCCGCAGCGACAGAAATCCCAACTGGACGTGGGGGCTCACCTATTTCAAACGCGGCGGAAATTTCTCCGACTACGTGTCGTTCGGCGTGTCGATTCCATTGCCGATCAACCGGAAAAATCTCGAAGACCGCGACGTCGAGCAGAAATCGCAGATGGGCACACAGGCGCGGCTCAACTACGAAGACCTCGAGCGGCAGGTCATGGCCGGTATCCAGACTCTCGCAACCAGGCTTTCGAGCGGCCGCGAGCGGCTGGCCAACCTGCGGCAGACCGTGCTACCCGCCGCCGAACAGCAAGTGCAACTGGCCAACGCCGCCTATCGGTCCGGAACAGGCACGCTCGCCGATGCGTTCGACGCACGGCACAGGCAGCTCGAAACGCAGCTTCAGGTGCTCACGCTCGAGCGACAGGTTTCGCTTGTCTGGGCCGGGCTTGAATATCAGGTACTGCCGCCGGAAGTGATCGCGTCCGCTGGCCAATAAGGATAAACATGAACACAAAACGACTCGTACAGACTGTCGCCTGCATGTTTGTGAGCGCGACCCTGCTGGCAGCGGGGTATGTCATCGGCACGCATCACGCCGTTGCGCCTGCGTCGATGGCAGCTACCACGTCCACTACCGCGCCGGGCGACAAGGCCGGCCCGCGGAGCGGCCGCAAGGTGCTTTACTGGCACGACCCGATGGTGCCGAACCAGCACTTCGACAAACCGGGCAAATCGCCTTTTATGGACATGCAGTTGCAACCTGTCTACGCGGACGAAGGCGGCAACAACAACGGCGTACACATCGATCCGGGCCTGCAGCAGGATCTCGGCATCCGCTACGCGACCGTGCACCGGCGCGACACGGCGGAAGGATTCGATGCGATCGGCACCACGCAGTTCGATGAATCGCAGGCCGACGTCGTGCAGTCGCGCGTCAACGGCTATATCGACCGCCTGTATGCCAGCGCGCCGATGCAGCGCATCGCGAGGGGCGCGCCGATCGCGTCGCTGTTCGTGCCCGACTGGCTCGCGCCGCAGGAGGAATATCTGTCGCTCAAGCACGGAGGGATGGACGACGCGCTGCTGCAGGCGTCACGCGCGCGCATGCGTGCGATGTCGATTCCCGATGGCGTAATCGCAAGTCTCGATCGCACCGGCCACGCACAGACGCATATCGTGCTGACGTCGCCGGAAAACGGCGTCGTCAGCGAGTTGAACGTACGCGATGGCGCAATGGTGACGCCCGGACAGACGCTCGCGAAAATCGCGGGCCTGTCGACGTTATGGCTGATCGTCGAGATTCCCGAGTCGCTCGCGCTCGACGCGCGGCCCGGCATGCGCGTCGATGCAACGTTTAGCGGAGATCCGACGCGGCACTTCACGGGCCGCATCCGCGAAATCCTGCCGGGCATCAGCACGACGAGCCGCACGCTACAGGCGCGGCTCGAGATCGACAACGCCGATGGCAGGCTCACACCCGGCATGCTGATGCGCGTCCATGTGAGCGGCGCGACAGCGGTACCGCGCCTGCTCGTGCCGTCTGAAGCGGTGATCACCACCGGCAAGCGCTCGCTCGTGATCGTCAGGAACAGCGACGGACGGCTGCAGCCTGCCACGGTCACGATCGGCCACGACGTCGGCAACGAAACCGAAGTACTGAGCGGCCTCAACGACGGTGACAGCGTGGTCGCATCGGGCCAGTTCCTGATCGACTCGGAAGCGAGTCTCAAGTCAGTGCTGCCGCGAATTGAAGGTGCGTCGGCAGCGCGTGCAATGAGTGCGTCGGGCGCAATGGGTTCAATGACCGGCACCGCGGCAGACGCCGCGACCGCCTCCGGTGCGGCTTCGGCATCCGCCACTGCCGCCGCTCCCACCTACGACACGATCGGCAAGGTCGAGCAGATCACGCCCACCGGCATGACGTTCTCGCATCAGCCGGTTCCCGCGCTCGGCTGGCCCGCGATGACGATGTCGTTCAACAAGCCCGCGCCGAACGCGTTCGCGCGCGTAAAAGTCGGCGACACCGTGCATTTCGTCTTCAAACAGTCGGATGACGGTTACCAGCTCACGAAGGTCGAACCGGCAGGAGGCGCCAAATGATCGCGCGCATCATTCGATGGTCGATACAGAACCGCTTTCTCGTGCTGCTGGCCACGGTGCTCGTCGTCGCATGGGGCGTGGTTTCGCTGCATGAAACACCGCTCGACGCGCTGCCCGATCTGTCGGACACGCAGGTGATCATCAAGGCGTCGTATCCGGGCAAGGCGCCGCAGGTGATTGAAGATCAGGTGACGTATCCGCTCACCACCACCTTGCTCGGCGTGCCCGGCGCGAAGACGATCCGCGCCTACTCGTCGTTCGGCGATGCGTTCGTCTATGTGTTGTTCGATGACAAGACCGACCAGTACTGGGCGCGCTCGCGCGTACTCGAGTATCTGAACCAGGTGCAAAGCCGTCTGCCGCCGGGCGCGACCGTGTCGCTCGGACCGGACGCGACCGGCGTCGGCTGGGTGTACGAGTACGCGCTCGTCGATCGGACCGGCCATCATGACCTCGGCCAGCTGCGTGCGCTCAACGACTGGTTTCTGAAGTTCGAGCTGAAGGCGGTGCCGGATGTGTCGGAGGTCGCGAGCATCGGCGGCATGGTGCGGCAGTATCAGGTCGTGCTGGATCCGGACAGGCTGCGCGCTTACGGTATCACCGAGCAACAGGTCGCCGATGCGTTGAAGAAGGCGAACCAGGAGTCAGGTGGCTCGGTGGTCGAACTCGCGGAGTCGGAATACATGGTGCGCTCATCGGGCTACCTGCATTCGCTCGACGACTTCCGCAACGTCGTGCTGCGCACCAACGATGCGGGCACACCCGTTTTGCTCGGCGACGTCGCGCGCATCCAGATCGGCCCCGAAATGCGCCGCGGCATCGCTGAGCTCAATGGACAAGGCGAGGTGACCGGTGGCGTGATCGTGATGCGCTCCGGCAAGAACGCATTGACCACGATCGAAGGCGTCAAGGCGAAGCTTGCGGAGCTCAAGCGATCGCTGCCGCCGGGCGTCGAAATCGTCACGACGTACGACCGCTCGCAACTGATCGAACGCGCGGTGGACAACCTGAAGGACAAGCTGATCGAGGAATTCATCATCGTCGGGCTAGTCTGCGCGGTGTTTCTGTTCCATCTGCGCAGCGCGTTCGTCGCGATCCTGTCGCTGCCGCTGGGCGTGCTCGCCGCGTTTATCGTGATGCGCTATCAGGGCGTCAACGCGAACCTGATGTCGCTCGGCGGCATCGCGATTGCGATCGGCGCGATGATTGACGCAGCGATCGTAATGATCGAGAACGCGCACAAGCATCTGGAAGCGTACGAGCATCATCATCCGGGCGAGCCGATCGATGCCGCGCAGCGTTGGGAAGTCATCGCGACCGCAGCCGCCGAAGTGGGCCCCGCACTGTTCTTTTCGCTGCTGATCATCACGCTGTCGTTCATTCCGGTGTTTTCGCTCGAAGGCCAGGAAGGCAAGCTGTTTTCGCCGCTGGCGTTCACGAAGACCTACACGATCGCGGCGGCGGCGGGCCTGTCGGTCACGCTCGTGCCGGTATTGATGGGCTATCTGATTCGCGGCCGTATTCCGCACGAATCCAGCAATCCGCTCAACCGCGTGCTGGTGAAGCTGTACCGTCCGCTGCTCAACGGGACGTTGCGGCGCCCCTGGTTCGTGATCGCGCTTGCAGCCGTCGCGCTCGCGCTCACCGTCATTCCAGTCTCGCATCTGGGCGGCGAATTCATGCCACCGCTCGACGAAGGCGACCTGCTGTACATGCCGACCGCCCTGCCCGGCATCTCGGCGTCGAAGGCATCCGAACTGCTGCAGCAGACCGACCGGCTGATCAGGACGGTACCGGAGGTTGAGACGGTATTCGGCAAGTCGGGCCGCGCCGATACGGCCACGGACCCGGCCCCGCTCGAGATGTTCGAGACGACGATCCAGTTCAAGCCGCGCAGCGAGTGGCGGCCCGGCATGACGCCGCAAAAACTGGTCGACGAACTGGACCGCACAGTGCAGGTGCCCGGCCTCTCGAACGTGTGGGTGCCGCCGATCCGCAACCGTCTCGACATGCTGTCGACCGGCATCAAAACGCCCGTCGGCGTGAAGATTTCCGGCCCGGACCTGACCACCATCGACCAGGTCGCCGCGCAGGTCGAGGCAGCGGTGAAAGACGTGCCGGGCGTCACGTCGGCGCTCGCGGAACGGCTGAACGGCGGGCGCTATATCGACGTCGACATCGACCGGCAAGCCGCCGCGCGCTACGGCCTCGCGGTCGGCGATATCCAGGATGTCGTGTCGACCGCCGTGGGCGGAGACGACATCGGTGAAGTGATCGCAGGTCGCGAGCGTTTTCCGATCAACATCCGCTATCCGCGCGAAGTGCGCGACTCGATCGAAAAACTGCGCGAGTTGCCAGTCGTCACCGACCGTGGCGCGCAGATCACGCTCGGCGATGTCGCGCATCTGTCGATCGAGGACGGGCCGCCGATGATTCGCAGTGAGAACGCGCGGCTTTCCGGCTACGTCTACATCGATATCCGCAATGTCGATCTCGAAACAGCGGTAAAGACCATGCAGCAGGCAGTCGCGCAGAAGGTCACGCTGCCGCCCGGCTATTCGATTGCGTGGTCTGGGCAATTCGAATATCTCGAGCGCGCGGCGGCCAGATTGCGCATGGTGATTCCGGTCACGCTCGTTGTGATCTTCGTGCTGCTGTTTCTCACGTTCAACTCGGCGGCCGACGCATTGATGCTGATGTCGACGGTACCGTTCGCACTGGTCGGCGGATTCTGGCTGATCTGGATGCTCGGCCATGCGATATCGGTCGCGACCGCGGTGGGCTTTATCGCATTGGCCGGTGTCGCGGCCGAATTTGGCGTGGTGATGCTGCTGTACCTGAAGGAGGCGCTGAATCGCCGGCTAAGAGCGGGCGAGCCGCTCACCGAAGCCTTGTTGATCGACGCGATCCGCGAGGGCGCGGTGCTGCGCGTGCGGCCCAAGGCGATGACCGTTGCGGTCGTGCTAGCCGGCCTGATTCCGATCATGGTCGGACATGGCGCCGGCTCCGAAGTGATGCAACGGATTGCCGCGCCGATGGTCGGCGGGATGATCACCGCCCCGCTGCTGTCGATGTTCGTGATTCCGGCCGCATGGTTGCTGCTGCAGCGCCGCCATTTGCCGCGTCATCGTGAAGTACCCAAAGCGTTTGCAGTCCCGACCGGCACGCGAGTGCCATCGTCCCCTATCGGCACATCCGTGCCACACACCCAGACTGGAGAAACACCATGAAAAAATCGATGATTCTGACCGCCATGTGGGTCGCAACGGCCGCTGTAAGCGGCACTGCTTTGGCCGACGATATGTCAGGCATGAAGATGCGCGACGGCGCGATGAGCCACGCGCCTACCGCCCGCGACGAGGCGCTGACCGATGCAGTGGTCAAGCATGTCGATGCGGCGAACGGCATGGTGACGCTGAAGCACGGCGCGCTCGCCAACGTCGGCATGCCGGCCATGACGATGGCCTTCAAGGCAAAAGACGCGGCGATGGTCAACAGCGTCAAGGATGGCGATAACGTGAAAGTTCACGTCGAGAATGTGGACGGCACGCTGACCATCGTGAAAATGATGCGGCAGTGATCGAAAGCGATTCGGGTCGCGTACCGCACGTCTGCGAGTCGACGGGTTCGACGCCCGTCTAGCTCGTCAATAATGGGTGAGCTCAATGGATAACTCAGGAGAACAGATGCAGCGTGAGTTCGAGACCCAGCACGATGAGTATCAGGAGAAAGCAACGGCGGAAGGTTTTCGGACTGATCCGCTGCCGCACGATCGAGCCCAACCACATTCCCGCGAGAGCGGGAATGACAGACAGCACCGACACGCCGAGCTGGTCGAGTCGAAACGCGCCATGCGCCAGCAGCCCTCCCGCGAGCGCAATCGTGGACACGGTGAACGAAAGACCAAGCGCCTGCACGAGTTCATCTTTCTGAAGACCTATCGACTGCAAATAAGGCACCGCCGGAATCACGAAGACGCCGGTAGCGCCGGTCACCACTCCGCTCACAACGCCGACGATCGGCGAAAACCACGGCTCGAGCCGTTTCGGGATTGAGACCGTCGGCGAAAACAGTGCATAGGCCGCGTAGGCAATCAACGCGATTCCCAACGCACGGCTCGACAAGACGGGATCGACGACGACCAGCAGTCGCGTCCCCAGAACGGTACTGATCACGATGCAGAGCATCATGAGCCACAGCCGTCGCATCAGGCGGAATTTGTCCGGCCCAACCAGTATTTGCCAAACATTCGTCACGAACGACGGAATGATCAGAATCGCCGCAGCAGTAAGCGGCGACATGACAACCCCAAGCAGGCCCGTGGCAACCGTCGGCAAGCCCATGCCAGTCACACCTTTGACAACACCGGCTCCAAGAAACGTAGCAAAGAGCAAGACGATCAAACCAATGGTCGGAGTATGCATGGGACGATGGCCAGAGTATTCATAGTGGGTATTACATATCTCACCAGAAAGCGGCACAATGCGGTTTTCCCGATCATTCCTTCGGGTCTTCCGAAGGAACCCGTCCTGGTGAATGTATGAGATTCGATCTCGCAGACCTGCGCCTGTTCGTGTGTGTGGTCGATGCCGGCAGCATTACCGCCGGAGCCCGGCAGGCCAATCTCGCGCTGGCGTCGGCAAGCGAGCGGATCAGTAACATCGAGTCGGATGCCGGCGTCGTTCTGCTTGAAAGAAGCCGCAGCGGGGTGGTCACCACCGAGGCCGGCGAGGCGTTAGCGCACCATGCGCGTCTGATACTCCGACAGCACAGCCTGTTGCAGGGAGAACTGCGCGACTTTGGCGCCGGTGCGCGAGGTACGTTGCTGCTGTACGCGAATACGGCGGCGTTGATGGGCCTCCTGCCACAGAAACTCGCGCCGTGGCTGGCTCAGCGTCCGCGCCTGAGCATCGATCTGAGAGAGCGTACGAGTGCCGAGATTGTGAAGATGATCGGCGCGGGCCTCGCCGAAGCGGGTGTGGTATCGGATGCGGTCAAGCCCACAGGGCTCACCATCCAGCCTGTCGCTAGCGACCCTCTCGTCCTGATTGTTCCTGTTGCGCACAGACTCGCGGAAGCGAAGGCTGTCTGCTTTGCCGATGTCACGGATGAGCGGTTTATTGGCCTCGAGGCCGGCAGCGCGCTTCAGGACCATATCAACCAGCACGCTGCCGATCTGCACAAGAGGCTAAAACTCCGTATCCGTATGAAGACCTTCGAGGGATCGTGCCAGATGGTGTCGCATGGAGTGGGGGTAGCGATTATTCCACTGGCGGTCGCGAAGCGCCTTCGGCGAAGATATCCGTTCAGAACGATCACGCTCAGCGACAACTGGGCACGCCGACACCTCTCCCTGTGCTTCCAGCAATGGAACACACTGTCTGCGCCGATGCAAAGCCTGCTCACGCATCTCGGTGGTGGACCGCAGACTGTGTAGCCGAGGCGCTGACCGATTACCTTCGGGCAACCCGAAGGTGATATCGGAAAAACCGCATTGTGCCGCTTTGCGCTTGCGGGCGTAATACCGTGCATGACCACTCTAACCATCGAATTGTCCTGCCTGCTCCTTGCCACGTTTCTCGGAGCCGGTCTGGTTAAGGGCGTGACGGGAATGGGCCTGCCCACAGTTGCGATGGGCGTGCTTGGAACTGCCATATCGCCGGTCGCGGCGGCAGCGATCCTGATAGTCCCGTCGCTCACGACCAACGTATGGCAAATGCTGGCCGGGCCAGACAAGCTCCGCCTGATGCGGCGGCTATGGCCGATGATGCTCTGCATCGTGATCGGTACCGTTCTGGGCGCGCGACTGCTGGTCATCGTCGACCCAGTGTGGTCCGGACGTACGCTGGGACTTGCGCTGATCGCCTATGCAGCCTATGCGCTGTTCTCGCCGGCTGTCTCGATCCCGAACCGGCTCGAGCCCTGGCTTTCTCCCGTAATCGGGATGGTTACCGGGGTGGTGACCGGCGCCACCGGCGTGTTCGTGATTCCTGCGGTGCCCTATTTGCAGTCGCTGGGTTTTCAGAAAGACGAAGTGGTGCAGGCTCTTGGCCTTTCATTCACCGTCTCCACGGTTGCGCTCGCCGGAGGGCTGCTGGCCCATGGCGCGTTCCGGCTTCACCAGATCGGTCTGTCGCTGCTGGCTGTCATCCCCGCGCTTATCGGAATGTGGCTGGGCTCGATCGTGCGGCAGAAGATCAGTCCAAAAACCTTCCGCCGTTGCTTCCTCCTCTTCCTCGTGGTCCTGGGCCTCGAGCTGACACTGCGTCCGTTTTCATGAGTCCCGGCCACATTATTTGAAGGGTTTCACCATGAGCCGTATCGCTATTCCCGACGTCACGTCCGCCACCGGCGCCACTGCTGATATCTACGCGCGGGTCAAGAAGATTTCCGGTAACCGCGTCCCCAATACGTACGCCGCGTTGGGCTACCTTGTTCCGGCGTCTCTGGGTGCGGTGCTCGACGCCCAGGGCACCTTGAACTCGGGCGGCTTGAACCGGCAGGAGCACGAAATCATCAAGCTGTTAGTCAGTGAGAAGACCGGTTGCGACGTTTGTGTCGCCGCGCACAGCTTCGTGGGCAAACTGGTAGGTTTGCCGGTCGATGTGTTGCGTGCCGTTCGCGCGGGGCAGCCCACCGGCGACGCCAAACGCGATGCGTTGGTGCGCTTCGTGTCCCACCTGCATACCACGCGCGGCACGATCAGCGACGACGAGTTTAAAAGCATCCGCGCGGCCGGCTACACCGATGCGCAATTGGCGGAAATCTCGTTGACCATGGCGCTCGGCATCTTCACCAATACCTTCAACCGTATCAACGGCACCGACGTCGACTTTCCGCCAGTCGAGTAAGCCGCGTTACCGGGCGCGCATCGCATCACTCATCCAGTCTCGCCCGGCACCGCATTGACGCGACGCGCATCAACGGGTTCGCACAACTGGCGCGGCGAGATGGACCGCCATCAGAGAACGTGAACCGCGCTTTACGTCGGTTTCGGTCGGCCGGAGCCTCGATCCGCCGGCGCGCGCGGGCATTACCGCGATCTTGTTGTCATGGAGTCATTCAATGTCTGAACACACGTCTCTTCTTGCCTTCGGCCTTATCGCACTGGGCATCGCGCTGACGCCGGGCCCGAACATGATTTACCTGGTCTCACGTTCGATTTGCCAAGGGCGTACCGCCGGGTTGATCTCGCTCGGCGGCGTCGCACTCGGCTTCGTCGTCTATATGTTGTGTGCGGCGCTTGGCATCACCGCGCTGCTACTGACGGTGCCGTTTGCGTACGACGCATTGCGCTTCGGCGGTGCGCTTTATCTGCTGTGGCTCGCGTGGCAAGCGGTGAAGCCGGGCGGACGGTCGGCTTTCCAGGTGCGCGACCTGCCCGCCGACAGCCCGCGCAAGCTGTTCACGATGGGCTTCGTGACCAATCTGTTGAATCCGAAAATCGCGGTGCTTTATCTTTCGCTGCTGCCGCAGTTTATCGATCCGCGGCACGGTAGCGTGCTGGGCCAGTCTCTTGCACTCGGCTCCGTACAGATTGCTGTGAGTATCACCGTGAACGCATTAATCGCGATGACTGCGGGTTCGATCGCCGGATTTCTTGCGCGCCGGCCCAGATGGTTGGCGATGCAGCGCTGGATGATGGGAACGGTGTTGACGGGCCTGGCCCTTCGGATGGCAATGGAAGCGCGCCGTTAGCGTGTGCGCCGCAGGCTTCGGTAAGCGTGTCTCGCTTTCGCGCGAGACCACGTAATACGGCTTGGTGCACACAAAAGTCGGAGATCTTGATTCTTATATTCACGTCATCGAACGTTCAGAATTGGCCGAGCAAAACAGTGCAACCCGACCATGGTCATTTGTTGGATACCGACTGCATCTATCTAGCGCGACAGTAGCGATCTTCACGAGCGCCGATTTCGCCGGCGGCGGGATCATCAACCACCCGGTTGACCTCAAGTGACCGCGGTTGCTCCCGTTTCCCGCACTCACATGAATCGGACAGACAGCCGCCATGACGATCAATCTCGACGCCTATTTTCACGCATTGGATACACCGGTCCTCGCACGGCCACGCTCGAAACGCTTCACGCATTGCACGCGCTCCATCCCGACGCGATCCCGTTTGAGAACCTGTCGGTACTGCTTGGCGAGGAGGTTCTGATCGATCTGAACTCGTCGCAAAGCAAGCTGGTCAATGCAGGGCGAGGCGGATACTGTTTTGAGCACAACACCGTATTCAAGGCGGTGCTCGATGCGCTTGGCTTCAAGACGCGAGCACTCGGAGCTCGGGTCGTATGGGCCAACGCGGTCCTGCCGGCACGGCTGCATACGCTGACGCTGGTGGAAATCGATCAAGAACGCTGGATTGCCGATGTCGGCTTCGGCACCCTCACTTTAACGGCTCCGCTACGGCTCGATGTGCGCGAAGCGCAGCAGACGCCGCACGAACGGTTCCGGATCGATGTCATGGAGGAAGGGGGCTTCTTGCTGCAGGCGGACCTCCGCGACAGATGGGCACCGGTCATCCAGTTCGACTTGACCGCGCAGCTCAGCGCCGACGACACACTGGGCAATTTCTATGTGAATTTCCATCGGGATTCGCTTTTTGTGAATAACCTGCTTGCGTCGCGCGCTGTCCGCGGCGCCCGATATTCGTTGTTCAACGGCGAGTTCAGCACCTACACACCCGAGCCCACGCACAGCCAACTGACTGAGGTCGGCGAGTTGCGAGCCGTACTGCGGGATTCGTTCGGGATTTCGCTTCCGGAGTCGAACGCAGCGCTCGATGATGTGCTCGCGCGCTGCCTCGCACGCCCTCGCCGTTGAAACGCGTAGCTCGGCGGGGAAGCCGGAAACTATAACGCCGGACAGCGGCGCGGCGTCTGTGAAGGAGATTTCATGAAGATTTTCGGCTCTTTCTGGCATCGACAAGATCGAAACGAAAATCAGAATGCGCTGCTCAACAGCGCGCTCGATATCGCGCTCGATTTCGATAACTGGCTAAACCCGATACAGGGCCGGCTCAAGACTCGTCATCCATCGCTGGACGAGCAGAACCTTCAGAGGTTAAATGAAGTCTGTATCGAGGCCGTTCGTTTTGGGCAGCAGACAGCATTGCAACTGTGCGGGACGATGGATCTTCCTTCGGTGCAAGGGCGCTTTGATGAGTTATTCGTCGAGCGCTACCCTTGGGTGAACGAGGAGAATCTCGAGCGCGCCTACCGACACTGCATCTATCTTGCAACCAAGACCGCTCGCGCAGGTTGATGGGCAGTTAAAGAGGAACGATCGCCTCCATAAGCCTATGTTGCCGCCGGGTCGCTAATGAGGTCGTGTCCGTTTTCGATGCGCCCGGCAAAGCGACGCAGAAACGCTGGCTGAGTATCGACCGTCACGCTGAAGTCGTACCAGTTTCCATTTGCGGCTACGAGCCAACTCTTGCTGACGTTGCCACCCGCCGGTACCGAAAACATCCACTGGCTTTGACCGGTGCGATAGGCATTCGATCGGACCGCAAACCGGCACCCTGCCTGGCCGGAATTGCGCATGGTCACGCAGACCGCATTATTCGCGACGTCGTAAGTCACTGTGATTTCGGGCCTTACGGTCCTTTTTCCAGCGAAATCGCCGCGAAAGATCCGCAAGAAACCATTCGCACCATGCAACGCGATCGAATACTTCGTGTCGTTCAGCTGAGCTTGTGTCCAACTATCAGAAAGCTGCGTGCCGGGATCGAGGGCATAGCGACGCGGTGAATGGCTGCCCGGTTCGAGATCGTAAGCGAAAAACACTGCCCCCGTCTTTCCGCTGTTGATTAGCGAAAGCGTGAACGTACCCGTATCCGCATCCACGCTCGCGTTCGCATGAAACTCATACGGCAATGCCCGCGAAGGCCGCGTGCCAGGTTCCTGTTTCGGCATGGACTGGACTGCTGGAACCATGGGAGTCGGCAGTGAACTGCATTGCAGATTGGCACGCGCCACATAGGCACGCGTGTCGGGTAACGCGGGCCAGCCTGGTTCAGGCTTATTGAAGTTGAACGCGGACGTCAGATCGCCGCAAATCGAACGGCGCCAAGCGCTAATGTTCTTGCAATGAAGCCGGAACCGTCGCTCGATAAACCGGATGACCGACGTGTGATCGAACACTTCCGAACAGACGTAGCCTCCTCTCGACCATGGTGATATCACCGTCATCGGGACACGAAATCCGAGTCCGATCGGTAGGCCGTCATAGATCTCGCCAGCCGTCGCGACCGTGGTTTTTCCCTCCGCGTCGCCCCCGGGCGGCGTGGGCGGCGGCACATGATCGAAGAAGCCTCCTGGCTCGTCGTAGTTCAGAAGGAACACAGACCGCGACCAGACCTCGGGGTTTGCCGCCAGGGCGGCCAGCAATCTTGCGCTCAGGTCCTCTCCAGCCTGCGGATGGTAGTTCGCGTGCTCGGACAACGCCGCCGGCGCGACAATCCACGAGACCTGCGGTAGCCTGCCCGACTTCGCATCAGATGCAAAGGCCTGTGCGATATCGTCGACCGTGGCCATGCCCTTCCTGTAAAGCGCACTGGCCGGCGGAGCCGACTTGAAGTTATGGAATAACGCGAGGGCGTTGTCGTCGAAGTTGTCGGGTTGCTGATACACGCGCCAACTTACACCGGCCGACTCGAGCATTTCGCCGACGGTTTGCCACTGGTACCCTCGGGTCGGTTCCGCATTGTCGAGCGCTGGTTCGAAGCCTGCGGAAAGACCGCTACTGCCACTGACCAGGTACAATCTGTTCGGGTTGGTCGGTGTCAACGTCGACGCATAGTACTGGTCGCAAATCGTGAAGGCGTCGGCCAGTGCATAGTAGAACCGTAAATCGTCGCGTGAAAAGTAACTCATGCCGAGTCCTGGCAAGCGCGCCGTATTCCACGCGTTGCAACGTCCCTTGTTCCACATCGCGATGTCGGTCAGATAGCTCATCGACGGCGCTTTCGCGCAGGTCGCGCTAGTGGTCGACGTGCTTATATGGAATGGCAGGATGTAGCTCCGGCCCGTCGGCTGCTTCCATACCGGGTCACCGTTGGGCAATCTGATTGCGGTCCGGTCGTTAAATCCGCGCACGCCGCGCAGTTTGCCGAAATAGTGGTCGAATGAGCGATTCTCCTGCGTAAAGATCACGATATGCTGGACATCGTCGATCGTACCGGTCGATCTGTTTGCGGGAATCGCGAGCGCTTCGCGGACCCAAGGCGGAAGCAGTGCCGTCACCATCGATACGCCGAGAGAATTTGCCGTCATGCGCAAAAAATCCCGGCGCACCCTGGCGAGGCCACCGCGGCTTTCGCCAGCCGGATGTGCCGGGGGCTCCGGGAGTTTCAGTAGTTGTCGGCGACACCGTTTGTCCATGGCCCGCTCATCTGGCGTGCACCGAGTTCGGCGACGGTTCGGCGCAGCGCAGCATCCTGCCGCGATAAATGTTCCTTCCGATTAACCGGACGGTTTAACGCGGCGCTAACCGTGCACGAAGACAAGCGCATATGGCAACCATGTGAGAATGGATCCAGTTGGGCTGCGCGGGCATCGCGTATGCTGCCGCAGCGTAACGCCAACACCTTAAGGAAACCTGATCTGATCGATTCAGTCTGAAAGTGATCGAGGCCTCGCGCTCGCCATTCATACAATGGCTGGCGCACGTTGCCGGGCCCTTGGCTCAGACGAACCGGAACAGTATTTGCGTTGCGTCAAACTGGCTTGCACCGGAAACAGCTCGGTGGAGCTGTCACGGAGGCTAACGTGGTTCACATCGCAAATACAGCGGTTTTGTCGACGGTGAGCGGTGTTATTGCATCCCGGTTCTTCCGGTATTTTGTGTCGGTTCTTGTTGGTATGACATCCGTAGTAGGTTCGGTGCAGGCTCAGTCCGCTTCGTTCGACTCATTCGCTGTGCCCGCCGGCACCGCACCACACGATGTCGCGCCGGCCCCGGGCGGCCCAGTCTGGTACACGGCGCAGGCGCAAGGCGCAATCGGAAGGCTGGACCCGCGCACCGGCAAGACCGAACGGGTCCCACTCGGCAAGGGATCGGCACCGCACGGCGTGATCATCGGTCCCGATGGAGCAGCATGGATCACCGATAGCGGGCTGAACGCGATCGTACGCGTCGATCCGACAACACTCGCAGTCGCGCGCTTCCCGTTGCCCAAAGACCGACCGAACGCCAACCTGAACACGGCGGTCTTCGATAAACGCGGGCACCTTTGGTTTACCGGGCAAGGCGGAATCTACGGTGAGCTTGACCCGCGCACCGGCAGCATGCGCGTGTTCAATGCACCGCGCGGGCCGGGCGCCTATGGAATCTGTGCCACCGTTGACGGCAGCTTGTACTTCGCTTCGCTGGCCGGCAGTTACCTCGGCCGCATCGATCCGGTGAGCGGCGCGGCGGAGGTCATCGAGCCGCCCACTCCGGGACAGGGAGCGCGCCGGGTATGGTCCGATTCAAAAGGACGCATCTGGGTCAGCGAGTGGAACGCAGGAAAGGTTGCAGCGTTCGACCCGGCGACCCACCGGTGGCGCGAATGGAAACTCCCGGGCTCCGAGCCGCATGCGTATGCGATATTCGTTGACGACAAGGATATCGTCTGGCTCAGCGAATGGAGCGCCAATGCGCTGGTGCGCTTTGACCCACGGACCGAACGATTCGAGACATTTGCGCTGCCGCGGCCACACGCGAACGTACGTCAGATGATGGGTCGGCCGGGAGAGGTCTGGCTGTCCGAGTCCGGCACGGATCATCTGCTGCGCTACCGGTCCAGCGCAGCGACTGCCGGCAGCAATTAAGGCCAAAGCAAGCGTTGCTCGATCGAGGCGAGTCCAGGCACCGTCGAGAACGCAAGTGCCGATGCGTCAACGGATGGCGCGGTTTGCGCAGGCGCGCGTCTGTCGCAAACAGATTGACACGTGGAATCTCGAGTGGCTATAGCGAAAGCTGCCGCGCGACGACCAATGGAACTCCGGTGACCGTCGCGAGGCATAGCGTGCGCCGACGTCGCCCCAGACGCCCTTGCGGCTCCCGCTCACGGAGTCAGTGATCGTGAAACCGTAGCCGAGCTGTCCGTAGAGGCTCAGGCGCGCCGCGACCTTCGCGGTCACCCCGGCGGCGAAGTCCATTCGCGTGAATTGTTGTCTGAGCGGGACATGGTCGGATCCCGAGTACACCGTCGTCGCCCGTGCGCCCCAATCCCGCCAGAGATTCGCGCGAACGTACGGCTGCCACACCTGTCCGTTGGCGCCCTCGATGGTCCGCTGGGCGCGCACACCGAGCCGCCCGGTGACACCCGACGTGGCGCCCGGATCGACCAACCCCAGCCCGTCGTTTTCCTCGCTGAAGCCAACATGCTGCCAGATGACCTGCGCTTGGGGTTCGAGTACGAAGGCCGGGCCAAGTGGCAGGTGAAACGGATAGCGTCGAGCGTCTCTTAATGGCCGGGTACGGCCTCCTGCACCTTGCATGCGCGCCTGCAACCTCGTGAGTCGTGATCGGCAACAAGCGACCCATTGCGGGCATCCACCTCGCTGAGCGCGAGCATCGGTTTTGTGGTGCGAAGCGGTTATTGGAATCCCCATTGAAAGCTAATGTGAACGGCAGTGGCCAGCCATCCGACGCGGCCCACGCGGCCAACACGGCCAACACACCCCGCAGCGACCGATCGGCGGAATTGCCCGAGTGAATTATCGACGGTCCGAAACCGAACCGCACGTACCGAGCATTGCGATTTTCAGCTCACTGCGTATATCGCTGCCCATTCTGAGAATTGGCGAAGAATGCGTTACCACAGGTACCGCAGCCCAATGTCGCCCCAAACCCCCTTGCGGCTGCCGGTCGCCGAACTGTTGACCGAGAACTGATAGCCGAACTGGCCATACAGGCTCATGCGTGCGTCGAGCTTCGCGGTAACGCCGGCGGCAAAGTCCATCCGCGTGAATTGCTGCGCGAGTGGTACCTGCTCGACCCCAGAGTAAGTCGTGCTCGCCTGCGCGCCCCAGTCCCGCCAGATATTGGCGCGCACGTACGGCTGCCACACTTCCCCATTCGCGCGCTCGATGCTCCACTGCCCACGAACCCCGAGCCGCCCAGTCACCCCTGATGTCGAACCAGGATCGACCGAACCCAGCCCGTCATCATTCTCGCTCAACCCGACATGCTGCCAGATGACCTGCGCCTGAGGCTCGAGCACGAAGCCCGGTCCAAGCGGCAGGTGAAACGGATAACCTACTTCCAGCGACGTCGCAAACCCTGAACCGGAAATTGGCAACTGTGCAAACTGTGTCGTCGCATCGCCGTCGTAGTGGGTGCCCTGCAGGATCGCGTCGATATACCATCCGCCGGGGCCATAGTGAGTCCAGTACGCACCGCCCGAATACGCGTTGAGGTTTACCGTACCGGTGTGGCTCAATACATACGCGCTCGCCTCCGCATTGGTGGTCAGGCCGTCTACATCGACATTGCTGTTGCCGTACGCGAAATAGACACCGGCAGCATCGCGATGGCCGGGCAGAAAGCTGCCGCGCCAGAGATCGACGCCAGCCTGTACGCCGACCATCCGGCCATTGGCGCGCGCATCGGTGTAGGTCTGGTAGTGATTGTCGATCTGCTGTCCGAACACCCGCACCCAAGTCGATTTGGCTATGCCTGCGCTGCCGGTGCCGCCCCCCGCGTCGGTAAGCGTGTCGCCGATGCGCTCGTGCATCGTGCCGAGCATGGTGAGGCCCAGTTGCCTTGCTAGCGGCTGCACCACCGAGTAGGTAGCAAGTTCCGGCCCGATGATCGGGTACTCGCCCGGAGGCAGCACGGACGGGGGCGGATCGATCGGGAAAATGTCGTCCTCGTGGACGACAGGTGGCTCCGGCTCCGGCCCGACTTCGAACGACGAGCGCAGGAACCAGTCATAGGGGTTGCTGCCCTGATGGCCGCCCCGGAACAGATCGTAGGTAAAGGCCCCGCCGCGCACCTCGCCAGCTAGCGCGAAGGCCCCGGCCGCGGTGGTTCCCCCATCGATCGCCTCCACCACCGGAATGCCGTTCGCGACGGTCAGCGCACCGGCGCCGCCGGCGTTGGTGACATGCACCAGCGTATTGCCGGTCGCGCTGCCACCTATGATCACCAACTTGTCCGACGGAGAATTATCGCCCGCGAGCACCGTATTGATGTTCATCCTACCGCCAGCCCCGGCATAGTTGCCATTCGACACTGCCAGTACGTTGCCGACGATCGGATCCGAAGCCAGGTTGACCGTTCCTCGATTGAGCAGGTTGCCGATGACGGTGAAGGTGCCCGCCGGTGACGTGCCAAACCCTGGCGTGCCGTTGCCGGCCGCTACCGTACCGTCATTGGTGACCGCCCCCGTGACACTGCCGAAGCCGCCCAGCGTGGCGCCCGATGCCACCGTGATTGGCCCGCCTCCCGACAGCGCTGCAGACCGATGTGCGGGGTCGCCGACGATGAGCGTGCCGGCGCTGACCGTGGTGCCGCCTCCGTAGGGATTGCGGTTGGTCAGAATCGTGGTGCCGGTGCCGGTCTGCGAAAGACCGCCCGTGCCCGAAATCTCGCCGGGGAAGGTCACCGTATCGCTGCGATTGAAGGCCAGCGTGCCGTTGTCGGTGACATTGTTCACGATGCTTCCGCTGGTTCCGCCATTGCCGAGCTGCAGCGTGCCGGCGGCGATCGTCGTGCCACCGGCGTAGGTGTTCGCGCCAGTCAGTATCACCGTACCGCCATTCACCCCATCCTGCGTGAGGCTTCCCCTGCCAGTGATCGCGCTGGGAACCATCACGGCGTCGCTGCGGTGGAAGACCAGCGCGCTATCGTCGAGAACCGGTCCGCTGCCGATGGTGCCGGCGGCCCCGCCATTGCCGACCTGCAGCGTGCCGGCGGAGATCGTCGTGCCACCGGAGTAGCTGTTGTCCGCAGCCAGCACCAACGTACCTGTGGCCTGCATCGCGAGCGTGCCAGCCGAGGCGCCGTCGGAGATGGTGCCTGACAGCGTCTGCACTGTGCCCGAGGGTGGCGTGAAGTAGCCAGTCCCGGTGATAGCAATGTGGTTGCCGACCGTGAAGTTGCCGTTGGTGAAGGACAGCGTCGTCCCGTTGGCCATCCTCAATGTGGACTGAGATGCATTGCCGAGCGCCGAGTCGTTGCCGACGCTGATCGTACCTTCACCAAGAAGCGTATCGCCAACATAGGTGTTGCTGCCGGTCAAGACCAGTGTGCCGGGGCCGAGCTTGGTTAGCTGGCCGCCATTCTCGAGGTTCTGGGAGACCATGAATACATTGGCACCGTCTGCGACGTCGAACCCGCCACCGTTCGCGGCCCAGGTAATCCCTCGCGTAGGCTCGATCGCTATGTAGCCTGTGCCTGTAACCTGGAGGATGCCGCCGTCGAAAGTCAGTCCGCTGTTCGCTGGGGTGCCGAGACTAACGCCGCTTGCGACTGACAGCTCACCGCCGAGCAATGTCCACGGTGTCCCCGCCTGCACAGGCGTGCCGGTAAGCGTCCAGACGCTGGAGCCAGTTTTCACGAACTCAGTGAAGCCCTGGTACTGTGCAGGGGCGCCAACGCTCGACGCACCGAAGCTTCCATTGTCGCTGCCGCCGAGCGCCAGCGTGCCTGATGCGCCCGACTGGACGACGACGTTACCCACGATAGAGAAGCCCTGCCGCAGCTCGAGATAGTTGGCGCCGCCGGTAAAGGTGATCGCATTAACCTGCGACGGACTGATACCGCCCGGCAGATTGCCGCCAGTGAACCCGCCAATAATGTCCCCGCTGTTATAGATTGTCAGATTGTCACCGATGATCCCGACTCCACCGCTGCTTGTGGCGCTGCTGCTGGCACGTAGTGTGGCGCCGCCATTGCCGCCTTGAATCGTGCCGCCGCTGTTGTTGGTGATGGTGAGGCTGGAGCCGCTGATGCCAGCGCCGCCATTGCCGCCAATGGTGATAGCGCCTGGCGTCGGCAGGGATGCGTCGCCGCCATTGCCGCCGCGAATCGTGCCGCTGTTCTCGATGCTGAAGGTATTGATCGGGGTGGCGTTCACCGCAGTTGCCCTGATGCCGGCGCTGCCGTTACCGCCCTCCGTAAAATTTCCGTTTCCGCTGTTTCCGCCGCGGCCTCCCTGGATCGTGCCGGTATTGGTTAGCCCGACTCCGGTGGCGTTGAGATTGACGAAAACACCGAAACCGCCGTCGCCACCCTCGCCAGCCGAACCCTGAATGCCGCTTCCCGTCACCCCGCCGGTCCCACCGGCTCCGCCGGCTCCGCCGGTGATCTGCCCATTGTTGGTGAAACTGACTCCACTGTTGATCACGACGCCATAGCCGCCGGCGCCACCGCCACCGCCGCCGATCGACGCTGTCCCGCTCGGCACGCCACCATTGCCACCATTCCCGCCCGCACCACCGGCGATCACGCCGTCTGCGGGGTTCTCCAGTGACGACGGCAGGACCCCATGGGCGCCGCCGCCGCCGCCGCCGCCACCACTGTTGGGGCCGCCGTTGCTGCCAATGGCACCCTGGCTTCCGCCGCTACCGCCGGCAGTTCCGCCACCGGCGCCACCGGTGCCACCAGCGGTTCCGGCGCCGGCGCCGCCTCCGCCGCTGGAACCGCCGCTCGTGGTCGCAGCACCAGCGCCGTTCGTGCCTGCTCCAAGCGGATTGCTGGCACCGCCGGTGCTCGGCGTATTACCCGTCGTGGCCCCGCCGCCATAGCCACCGCAGCCATCGACCTCCTCCGCAACGAAGTTGCCGGTGGAGTCAAGGCAGGGAGGCTGCGCCATCGCGCGTTCCGACGGTTGCAGGGCGGCGAGCACGGCGAGATTCAGCAGAATGAGCGCGGATGCGTGAAGCCTCCGGCCTGGAGTGGCCGGCCCGCCACGGCGCGCCGGGCCAGGTCGGCTAGCCAGATCGCAGGAGGGCGCGCAATGGGGGGCTTCCAGCGCAAGCCATGTAGCGAGAGGCAGCGCAACCAGTCCCGGCAATTGGCCGGGTTGCCTTATCGCGACATTCAGGAACGATGTTATTGGCAATAGGACTGGAATATCTGACGAAGCTGTGCATTGGATTCGCCTGCTCGGTACGAACGGGATTCTTTTCAGTTGCCTATGCTTCACCATTTCCCCCTTAGGCCAGGTCGACTTCTGTCGAAACGGGAATGCGCGGGACGTCGGCGATATGCCACCGACAGTTCGAAAAGCTGGCAAAAAATCTCCCAACAAATATAGACACTTTCAACGGGGAGCGGGGCGCGAATATGTGATTGAGACGTGAGACCCATCGTGAAACTATCGGGACGCAAATTCTATGTTGTCCTAATGTTATCGAACATTAAAAAGCCTTCCGCTATAGAGGGATCGGCAAGACGCACGAAGCAAGGTGCGATGAATCAGCGGCACGCTTCCAAGTGTGCCTGCTATGTTTCCATGAACCGCAGCCGTTGAACGGCTTTGACGTCATACCGGCGCGCCCTGCCACATGCTCGTGAATGTCGGCTACCGCTACCGGAGCGGGCGTTTGAGTGTCTTGGGGACACGCCGGCGAATGGCGGAAGGTGGCCGATTCTTGACGACCGCACTTCGTCCCTCATCGACCCAACGCAGACGGGCGATGCGTCTTTCTGAACATCGAATCAGCGCGCAAAAGCAGTCGTTTGGTTGCCATTACCCGGAACGTACAAAACGCGCAGCAAACTTCACGTTTGAGACGAGAAATTCTCCTTCGGGCGTGATGACGAGGTTCGTAATATTCGCGCGCTGAAAACTGTCCACGCGCGACGGGTCATCGACCCTGAGGGGACCTATCCGTGATTTCGTGGGCGAGGCATATCATGAGCGATAAAAATCATGGATATGCCAATGAAGAAGAAACGCACGGTGGCGTCTCAGGCA
>NZ_SORE01000033.1 GCF_004366595.1 Paraburkholderia rhizosphaerae | reverse complement strand
CGGCGTTTCCCGGTGAAACAACAACAGGCGATTCTCAACGTGTCGCTGGACCAGGCAACGCTCGAAGCGATGCCGGTGAATGAATACGTCGATCTTTACATGATCTAGGCGACTATGGATGCAACCGGCCCGGCGAAACGCCGGGCAATTGTCTATGGCGTGCGGCGCCCATCCTTCGGCAATCTCAGGACTTCTGCCATCCTGAGATTCCAGATGACTGGAAATACCCTCTTTTCCGCAAACCTGCTGCTGGCGTACGCCACGTATCTGGTGGGTACCGCGAGCCCCGGACCCAGCAATCTCGCGATCATCTCCACAGCGGCTCATTATGGGCGGAAAGCCGCCTTGGCCTTTTCCCTTGGTGTCATTTCAGGTTCAATGTTCTGGGCGACAGTGGCAGCGCGAGGCGTGTCGGCAGCCCTTGTCGCGTGGTCCCAGTTCATCATCGCAGTGAAGATTTTCGGTGGCTTGTATCTGCTGTGGCTAGCGTTCAAATCGGGACGCACCGCGCTCTCGCATGTGGACGTAACAACACCGAACACACCGCAGACACGCTCATTGAAGCATTTTTACGCTCGCGGAGCCTTGCTGCATCTCACCAATCCGAAAGCCATCCTCGTGTGGATTTCAATTGTCGCCCTGTCAGCGAGCCGTTCAGGATCTGCGCAAGGTGCTGTCATTTCCGGTTGCGCGGTCATCGGGTGCATCGTCTTTAGCGGTTATGCAATGCTGTTTTCGACGGACTCGGCTCGCCGTATGTACTCGCGGATGCGTCGCACGATGGAAGGATGTCTCGCGATCGTATTCGGCGTTGCCGGAATCCGGCTTTTAACGTCGCGTGTGTAGATCGCGTGATGTTCTTAGTGGGAGCGTCGCCGTCGCATCTACCGTCGCGCCGCTAGCTGCCGCGAATAAACTCCGGCAACGGATTCATATGCGTTTCGTGCAAGCCATCCTTCTTCGGCAAGAACAGGAAACCCAATCCGAATACAACGACATTCGACGCGGTCGGCACCCAGAAGTCGCGGTTATGCTAGAGGCCGAAATCGAGCGCGTTCAACTTGTCCGTTAGCGGATCGGTAAAATTCTGATTGGCATGGAAGTAGACATCGTCACTCCCGTCCTCACCCGGTTCGGTCGAAGCCGAATTCACGACGATGTTGAATGGCACATTGTCGTTCCCGGTCGCTGTGATGACGTAATGCGGGCTACCCGGATAGCCGTCCTTGAAGGGCGCGGCGCGCAGCAGCCTGCCCTTGAACATGCAGTATTCGTTCATGAACGCAGCGACCCTCATTGAAAATTGCCGGAACGAAAGACAGTGATATTCAATCGACAGCCAAACTATGCGCCGATCGCACTGCCGCGGCCGGTCATTCTATCGGGCTCACCGCAATACTTGATGACACGCGCGTAACGCTTCGGGCACGCGTGTTTGCGCCGAAGCAGCGGTCAATGCCACCACGCTGCGCCGGTAAAGAAATAGCGTCCGCCGACAGCACCGGATAAAGCACCATCACAACGAGCCAGAACCCGGGCCGTTGTCGCGGAAAGGACAGGAATTCCTTGGCCCGCAAATTCATATCTGGATACGCAGCACCTGGAAGCTTGAAGTTTAATTCCATGCACTCACGGATGACAAAACGTTAATTCGATTGATCACCGCCAGACACTTCGCCCGGCGTAGTTTGGAAGGGCAGTCGGCGACAGGACACGTGGCTGACTCAATGACATGTTATGGAAGGAGACAATCATGAAATCAGTTGTGCTGCGCGTGATGCCGCTCGCGTTGATGGCGGCAAGTTCGCTCACCTTTGCATCCATGCATCTCACCCCGAAGGAGTGCAATAGCTACCCGTTCAAAGTCGCGAACGGCTCACCGACGACGGCGGACGTGCATCGTGAGCTGGCGGAACTGGAATCGTTCGGCTATCGTCCGGCGCTCGATAACTATTCGCCGGATATCGGCGAGGCGCGAAACCGGCTCAATGCCGAGTACGCGAAAGATTGTATGCCGCCACGCACGACTGCCAGCACCCATTCATCGACGAACGGCTAGCGCTGCAACCCATCCGTTCATGCGTGACATGCAGGCGTTGAACACAGTCCTGCGCCCCCGTTCGGCGCAGGCACTCATATCCATCCGGATTACGAAGTAAGCAACGGTCAAAGGGACCTTGGCATGTCACGAGGTTGTCTTGCCTGGTACATCGCGTAGCGGTGCTGGTTGAGCCGCGTCGCCGCACACCGTGTTGTAGCTATCCGCATAGTCACGGGGCGTCATGTTGTAGCGTGCCTTGAACGCGCGGGCGAAGTGGGCCGGGCTCGCAAACCCACACCGGTATGCAATCGTCTGAATCTCCCCTCGCGATACGCCGACGAGCAGTTGGGCCGCATGTTCAAGGCGCAGGGACCACGCAAAGTGCATCGCAGACAGCCCGCTGGCATGCAGTACGCGCGAGAGGCTACGGGTCGACATGTTCAACTCGGCGGCGATGCTTGCCGCAGACAGGCCCGGGTCGCCGATGCGGCGCGCGATCAGTTGTTTTACGCGCAGCACCGTAACAGCGTTCGAGCGCCCCGGCGCAGGACTGTGGCGGTCGCTGACTAGTACGTCCATCAGATCGAGCACCTGTTCCATGAGTTTGGCGAGCATCGCTTCGCTTACCTTTCCTGCCTGCGAACAGGCGTACACCACGAAGTCTCGCACCGCACAGACATCCGGAGAGGCCGGATCCGGGCGACAGGTCAATGGAAAGTGGTCGTTAAGTTCGCGCTCCTGCAACGCTACGCGCGGAATGCGCAGTACCGACATCGACGATCGTTCGCGAACTGTAGCCTTGTACCAGACCTCCGGGTCGACGACGGCAACCTCGCCGGGTCCGAACCGCATAATCTGCCCACTACGCTGTTCTATCCATCTCGTGCCGCTTCTCACAACTTGCACAAACAGATGCCCGCCGCCCCCGTGATGCCGGATCGGCACGGCCGACTGCCACGCGATGTCGAGCTTCACGATGGCGCTCTGGCCGACGTGCACACAGTTGTTTGTTGATGCACCAGGGTGAGGTGAGTCGAACCGGTATTGCAGGCCGATCGATGACATCGCTTCGATCCATGCGTCACCGCACATCGGTGTGCCATTCCAGGTGTTCTCGTAAAGAACGTCATTCATCGCAATCTATCCCTTGCCGCGACATCACATGCAAGACAGCAAACCGGCCGGCCGGGTGCATGGATGTAGCGCTGTGCGCTTTCAAATAGCATGCTTTTGCGCAACTCGAACTGGCGCTAAATTGCTGGATGAACAACCCTGCCCGACCCGCTCTTGCATCACTCGTGTTGACAAAATTTACCTCCGCTGCGCCTGCTCAGGTATGACCCAGTGGTCAATCTTGTTGACTGGATCTGCCAGCAGCCTCGCGCAAGATCGCTTTTCAGCGTTGCAATACGCAGGTGGCACGCAGGCACTATCAGCGAGCAAAAACCGGTAGCAGTTCGCGACCCGCTACCGGGTTGACTTCCGTACTTACTGTAGCAGCTTGAGGACTTGCTGCGGCTGCGCGTTCGCTTGCGCGACCACCGAGATGCCGGCCTGCTGGAGCACTTGCGCCTTGCTCAGGTTCGCCGTTTCCTGTGCGAAGTCGGCGTCCGTGATTTGCGACTGGGCGCTCGAAAGATCGGTCGACTCGTTCTGCTGCGACTGTGCAATCGCCGAGAAACGGTTTTGGGCGGCGCCGAGCGACGCCTGTATGTTATTGAGTTGGGAAAGAGCGTTATCGATCGACTCGATTGCGTTATTCGCGCCTTGTGTCGTGCTGATATCGATCTCCGCAACCGACGTAGGCACGTTCAACGTGTTAACGGTTGCCAGCACGCTGCCTGCTGGCTGCGCGCCCGCCGCACTTGACCCGATCGTGCTGGTCGGCGCCGTGGCAAACGCGGCCGGAACCGTCGCGCTCGTCGCGCCGAACAGCGCTGCCTGAGCGGTTGCACTGAGCGGCTGGTTGTTCTGATCGATGTATTTGACACTACCTTTCCCGTCGGCTTGGACACTGATCGACGTGACCGTATTCGCCGTACCTGCAGTTGCGTTCAAGCCCGTTGCGGCGTCGACGTTGATACCCGAAATAGTGCCGAATACCGTCCCGTCAGCTGCACCCGAGCTGAAAGCGGCCGCGATAGCGGCCAGCTGGTTTGCCGGGTCGAGCGCGCTGTTACCACCACTGCTCAGCGACAGCGACGACACACCGTTGGTCGTCGTGATCGTGAACAAGGCCGCCGATGCCGCCGTCGAGATGGTGTTGCCATTCTGGTCGGTAAACGTGAAGCCACCCGTTCCGTTCGACATAACGTTGATCTGCTTGATCACGCCGGTGCCGCCGGACGTGTTTTCCGTGCCGTTCGCGTTCAGGTTCAGCCCGGTGATCGACCCGAGCACATCGCCCGCCTGCACGAAGCCGGTGCCCAGCGAAGCCGCCGAGACGCCTTGGCTCAGATCGAGCGTAACCGTCTGCCCGACGTTCGCGCCAACTTGAACTTGAATGAGGCCGGCCTGCCCCGTTAGCAAATTGATGCTGTTGAACTGTGTCTGCGAAGCAATACGGTTCACCTCCGAAATCTGCTGCGCCACTTCCTGTTGCAGCGCTGCCTGGTTGGCCGTCGTTAGCGTGCCGCCCGCCGCCTCGCCGGCGAGCTGACGAATGCGCTGCAGCCTGACCGTCATCTGGTTAAGGGCCGTGCTGGCCGTTTGCACCAGCGACACGCCGTTGTTGGCATTGGCCACGCCCTGGTCCAGACCCAGAATCTGCGTTTGCAACGAAGTCGAAATAGCGAGGCCAGCTGCGTCGTCCGCCGCGCTGTTGATGCGCTTACCCGACGACAGACGGGTGATCGCTTGCGACAGTGCATTGCCGGAATCATTCAGGTTTTCCTGAGCGACCAGTGACATCACATTGGTGTTAATGCTAAGCATAGGGTTTCCTTAGACGCGTTGATCTTGGAATCATCGAAGTATCGAGATCGGCGTGACAATCACTCATTGCCGGCCGCCTCATTCGCGTTGACGGCAAAAGCACGCATTGGTTAAGAGCTGAAGCCGGTGATGGCCCGCTAACATAAGAGAATGTGGTTTGGGAGTGAAGCGTCATTCAAGACGTTGCCGCAAGATACGGTCGCCGCGCACATCATCGAGCGACTGGAATGAATAATGAAGAACCTGTTCTTGCGCCGCTAACGCACCCCGACAACCGCAACAGTATTTCGCATGACGCATCGCTTCTTGAAGAACCGCAGGTCGATAAAGCGCTTGGTGACGCCCTCGACGGAGCGCACTTGACGGAGCGTCTGCAGACGCTTGCGCAACGCGGGAAAGAGGAAAACTGCCGCAAAACAGCGCTTTTATTCGCTGCACGACTGGTGGCCGATAGTCTGCTGGTCGAGTCGCTCGGCGCCATACATGTCATCCACTGTCTGAGCGCGCTGTCGAAGTGGGATAAGGAACCGGTGTGCCGTGCCGCGGTTACGCGCCTCGCGAACCGAATAGCCGGTGACCGGCTAAGCGTGCGTCAACTGAGTAAAGGTCTCGTTGCAGAGTGTCTAAACGCACTTGGCAGATGGCATGAAGAGATCGAGTGCCAACAAGCAGGCGCACAATTTTCAAGGCTGCTCCTTGACGATCCCAAATTTCTGCTCCGTCTTAATGGGCATGAGGTCGCTTGTTGCATGAACGCGTTTGGAAAATGGCGTAGAGAGCGATCCTGTCTGGATGTATGCAGGCACCTGGCGCGTCGCATCGCGACAGAGGACTCGTTGGTACGGCAACTCAATGGCTCGCGTCTCGCAAGCTGTATCGGCGCATTAGCAGAATGGAGCGAAGACGAGCCATGCCGGGCAGCCGGCTTCAGACTCGCGACGCGGATATCGGAAGACGGTCCGTTGAGACATAACCTCAATGCGAGGCATGTAGCGGTCTGCCTTCACGCTTTAGGCCATTGGCGAGAACACGAAATATGTCGAAAAGCAGCCGTTCATTTAGCAAGACGCCTCGCGGCAGATTCTTCGCTATGCGACCGACTTAGCCCGAAACATATCGCTAACTGCATGGAAACTCTAGGCAAGCTAAAAGCCGAGACGGCTTGTCAAGCAGCGGCGACACGCATCGCACGGCGAATCGTGAGGGATAAAGCGCTACGTGATGGCTTCGATCGCCAGCAGGTCGCCAGGTGCGCGACCGTTCTCGCCGTCTGGGGTTCTCAGTCTGATTTGGATAGTGCAAGGACATGCCTTGAACAAGCATTCAAAGATCGAGGCTGACCTTCACAGCACCGTAGGTACGAAACCTGAAGTGCCGTACCGGATAGTTGGGGTCTTCCGCCTATCCGGTCAACAAGCATGACCATCGGGTCATACATGATCCGCGGCACGACGCATAAACTTCCTGGAAAGAATTGATGCATACCCATTGCTGGATGGCGAACCGCGAGCGCGTGCCCGCGGACACGCTATATCGACGACGAGTCACGTGCTGTCATGTGCCAACGAAAGTTGTTTCGCATAGCGGAGGTTTCTCTCCCGACCAAACTCAGGATTCTGGAACACGAGCAATTGTTACTGTAACTTCGAATCACACCTTTTTATGCATTTCGCGACGTACGCCCTCAGACACAAGCGTGCCACGACCGAGCAGGAGTGGCGTGACCTGGTACGTAGAAGCTGGAGTATGGAGTGTGAGTTCACTCATGGCGAAGATCGGGAACTGCTCACGACTTCATGGCTAATGGGCGATTTGAGGTTTGAAGCCTTAGATCTGTCTCGTCAGCGATGGATATGGAGACCCGAGCCGGGAGTCGATAGTTGGCGGAGGAACACGATCGTCATTTTCCTGATTGAGAGTGGCATCGTCGAAATTGAGCAGGAAGGGGTATCGGTTCAGCTTACGGAATCCTCATTGCTTCTGCTGGACGCCAGCATCCCTTATACGCAGACGTCACCTGGACATTCTCGCGGTGTGATCTTGCGTGTGCCGAAAACTTCCCTTGCGCGTAGAGCAAAGGCAGTGTCCGGTCACGAGATGTTCCTGCCAGCCTCGACCTCGGCTGATGTTACGTTGCTGAGATCGCTGCTGGCCGCGACGTCGGCTTACGGCGAACGTTGCAGCCCGCACTGCAGCACACTGGTGGCCGATCATCTGACGGACCTGATGGAGATTCTTTCGGACGACGCTTCGGCACCGAAGCGCCTGCTAAGCTCAGATGTCATGCTAAGAAAGGTCAAGCGCTTCATTGAGCGCAACATCGGAAACGAGGACCTTGATCCGGACATGATCGCCCGCGCGACGGGTATTTCACGACGTTATCTCGCAAGGCTCTTTGAGCGCGATGGGTCTTCGGTCATGAGACATCTGCTGCAGACACGGCTTGAAAGGGCGAAGAAAATTTTGACTAGTAGTGGTGCTCGCGTTCGGATCAGCGATGTCGCGTGGCAATGTGGGTTTGTTAGTGCGGTGCACTTCAGCATGGCTTTCAAGAAGCAATACGGCAAAAGTCCAACGGATTGTCAAAGTGCCGGGACGGCCGGTAAGCATGACGGAGCAAATCACCCAACCTCACCTACCGACGAACGCGATGCTTGATCGCAGTCGTTGCGACGTCCGTCCTAAAGCGCTTTCTCATTTCCATGAGAATTGCACTGTTACACGAATCTCGCTACGCTATCGCTGATAGTTAGATTGTTTCCAATGCGAAGCGACGCTTTCGTGAGCGCCCGTAACCAGCCATTAAGAATCAGGAAAGAAATGGTTAAGGACCCGTAGAGGAAGCCTGGCTAGCGATGTGCGCAACTCAGCAAGGGCTTGGTTCACTCCCGTTCGAAACCGCAATATCGTAGGTAGACATACCATCTGTTTCGAAAAAGGGAATGTACGGCTGTGAGCGAGCGGTTTTGCGAAAATATCTGGAATAACGTGCCCATGTGCCGGAACGCGTGGATTGAAGCGATGGCGAGGCAAGGCTTAAGGTGCCGGTTCGATCCCTCACACTTTGGCAAATCCACGAAATACACCGCCCCTGCGGGCAGCACTGACATCGCGAAGCTGGATGTGGTGTGGCAAACCGTCTCGCCACTCAAACATGCTAACACCTGGAATCACGAGCATTTGTATGTGCAAATCGTGACCCGCGGCACAATCTGGATCGAACAATGCGGACAATTGATGCGCCTCGAATCGGGAGACATCGCGCTGATAGATCCACTGACTCGCTACGACGAGTCAGTTCGTGAATCGGCGAGTTTGTCGGTACTCTATGTCCAGAGGTCGGCATTGCGCGAGCGCGGACTTCGCGACCGCTTTCCAGCAGTCCGCCGCCCGGATCCCGCATCGCCCGATGTCCGCGCGGTCCGCGAGTTCGTGCTTTATTTGGCCTCGCAGGCCGGTAGCGTAGACGAGGCGCTGCTCGCACGGCTCGGCGACCAGTGTCTGGATCTGATGAACGCGCTGCTGGAGGACGGCAACCGACCCGGCTCGAACCAATCGGCTTGCATCACGGCGCTGCGCGCGAAACAGCTGATAGCACGCAGGATTGGCGACCCGGATCTCAGCGTTGCGAGCATCGCAACCGAACTGAACGTGTCGACCAGAACACTGACGCGCGCGCTGCAAGCCAATGGAATGTCGGCGATGCGCTATGCGTGGTTATTGCGCATCGAGCATGCCGCGCGGCTGCTCGCGAGCACACCGCACCGCAAGATTCAGGAGATTGCGTGCCGATACGGCTTTTCGGACGCGGCCCACTTTAGTCGAGAATTCAAGAAACGCTATGACATGACGCCGCGTGAGTATGCGGCAGATCGCAACACGACACGCGGCGGTGCGTCCGACGAGGAGCGGATGTGGAATGCGACGAACGCCGAGACGCCACGGCCATCACGTCGCACGCAGTCGCGATGATGAACGAACGCGCACCATTGAATTCGCGCAGGCATCACTATCAGTACCCGACAATCTTCTTTCACCCGCGTTTGCGTCACCTATACTCTTCAGGAATGGAGTCTCAACCGGCTCGATAGGAAGCCTACACATTCCAGCATCGCAAGACCCCCTTTCGTCCAATCAAATCTGTTTTCGTTAAGGAGATCACCCATGCGCTACGACGAACAGAGGGTTCAGGATTTTATGGCGCGGATGGTCGGAGAGTTTGGCGCAGTTGCGTCGGCGCCGCTCATTGCTCTAGGTGACCGGCTCGGCCTCTACAAGGCGATGGCCGAACAGGGCTGGATGACTTCCGCGCAGCTCGCCGAACGCACAGGTCTCGCCGAGCGCTACGTTCGAGAATGGCTTGCCGCGCAAGCCGCATCAGGCTTCGTCAGTTACGACGCGCCGACCGCCCGCTATCAGCTAGAAAACGAAATGGCGATGTGCTTTGCCGACGAGACAAGCCCGACTTTCGTCCCTGGCTTTTGCGACTGCGCCGAAGCGCTGTTTCGCGCATTGCCGAAACTCGAAGCCGCTTTCCGTACTGGACTTGGAGTCGGCTGGCATCAACATCATGAATCGCTATTCAGGGGCACCGAGCGGTTCTTTCGTCCGGGCTATGCCGCGCATCTGATTAGTGAATGGATTCCCGCGCTCGATGGTGTCGAATCGATACTGAAAGACCGTGGCGCCAGAGTGGCCGATGTCGGCTGCGGGCACGGCACGTCGACGGTTCTGATGGCGCAAGCCTATCCGCACGCGACGTTTGTCGGCTTCGACTATCACGAGCCGTCTGTCCAGCGAGCACGGGAGTTGGCTGATGAAGCCGGCGTTGGCGATCGCGTCACATTCGAAGTGGCCAGCGCACAGCAATATCCTGGGGCAGACTACGACCTCGTCACGTTCTTCGATTGCCTGCATGACATGGGCGACCCGACGGGCGCTGCCGTGCACGTGCTGCGTTCGTTAAAGGCCAATGGCACATGGATGATCGTCGAACCGTTTGCGCACGACCGGCTCGAAGACAATCTGAATCCGGTTGGGCGTGTGTTTTACTCGGCATCCACGATGGTCTGCACACCCGCATCGTTGTCCCAGGAAGGCAGAAAGGCGTTGGGTGCTCAGGCCGGTGAAGCGAGGCTCAGGGAAGTTGTGACCGCGGGCGGCTTCACCCGCTTCAGGCGCGCAACGCAAACGCCGTTTAACCTTGTTTTTCAGGCACAAGCGTGATCAGGCAGCCGTCAGACTCAAACGCATTGCCGCTAACGGGTCGCACGAATCCGGAAGCAAAAATCGATCTCGACCACCGCGCCTTTTGGCAATTGCAACACGCCCACTGAGGTACGCGTATGCGTGCCCGCGTCGCCGAGGACCGTTGCAAGGACATTGGACGCGCCGTCGGCGACCTCGCTTTGCTCGGTAAAAGCAGGCGCGCTGCGTACAAACACATTGATTCTGGGAGTAGCGACGATCGCATCGAGGCTACTGCAAACGTTCCTGACAAGAGCGAGTGCGCGCACCGCGGAGATCGCGGCTGCGGACCGTGCATCTTCCAGCGTGATCGTTTCTCCGGCTGTGCCGATGTAACGAATCTGATCACCGACTCTCGGAATCTGACCGGCGATATACGCAAGGTCGCCATCTACCAGAATCGGCGTGTACTTCCCGCCAACCTTGATTTCCGCATCCAGCGGAAAGCCCAATTCAGCGGCAAGCATCTGCAACTTTTCGTCTCGGGTCATCATGTCGGCTCGCGTTCGGGAAGCGCTGGTTTCGATGAAGACCATTGTAAGGGGTTTCGCACCCGCGCCACGATGCGTGTGCATTGCCGGGCGAAGCGGCGATTAACGCCGCAATAGCCATAGCACCGCTGAGATCACGATTGAAATCACAATGCACGTGACAATCGGGAAATGGAAGCTGAATCCTTCGCGGACGATATGAATATCGCCCGGCAGCCGACCGAACGGAATGCGAGCAAGCCAACGCCATCCCAGTCCAGCGAGGATGCAAAGAATGCCGGCAACGATCAGCACACGGTTCATCAGCGCGAGTTCAGACGGGATTGACGCCGGCGCATCAATGTCGTGCAGAGATGCGCGGCCGCCACGAGCAGGATTAGCGGTATGCCGGTGGGTAAGGTTGTCAGCGACGCCCAGAAAGCGACGGCCATTACGTACAGTGGGTGACTGATATCCCAACCGAAAGCATGGCAAGGCGACGGTCCACCTTCACTGAGGCGGCAATGAAAAGCGGCAGCGACGGAATTGGCCGCCACCACGCTTGCCACTGGCCAGAAGGTCCATATTGAAAGCAACACGTAAGCGGCCGCCCAAAAAGGTTTCATCCGGGAACGGACAACCTGGTTTCTTACCGACTGCATCGATCTGCCGTTGAGTGTGTGACATGCGCGTCATTCTAGCCCGCGGACACCGGCCAATCGTCAGTCCTTTAGTGTCGCGGCAGCCGCAGCGCGAGTGTGAAGCAGGTCGATATCGAGCGACGACGCGTTGCATGCATCGAGCCGCTCGCTTGTGAGTATCCGCTTGTGAGTATCCGCTTGTGAGTATCCGCTTGTGAATAACCGCTTTTGAAAATCAGCCCGCGAGCGCAGCAAGCACCTCGCTGGATTGCCGCACGAGGCCGAGCCTCGGGAAAACAAAATTCAGCGACGCGTGATGATGCTCCGGCGCGCCGCAGCTCATCGCGTCCTCGACCAGCACCAGCGAGTAACCGTGCTCGTACGCGGAGCGGGCCGTCGACTCGACACCGATGTTCGTCGAAATACCGCCAAGCACAATGGTCCGGATGCCACGGCGCCGCAACTGAAGATCAAGCTCGGTGCCATAGAACGCACCCCATTGGCGCTTCGTGATTTGAATGTCGCGCTCATTCACCGCGAGTTCGGCCGGGAAATCCCACCAGTTCGACGGCAGGCCGCCGTGCGCCGTCGGCTGATCGACGGGCTGCTTCAGCGCATCGGCGAAATCGGCGCCCCAGCCGACCCGCACCATCACAACCGGCGCATTCACTTCACGAAAGCGCGTGGCAAGCGTTGCCGAGGTCGCCACCACCGATTCGCCCGAGCGCGGCGCTTTCCCGAACGGCAGAATGCCTTGCTGAAGATCGATCAGGACAAGCGCGGTGGTGTCGGGGTCGATTTTCTGCAACATGATGGTTTCCGGTGAAAGTACGTGGCCGCCTCGAATATGAGGCAATACTCAGAAACAGTATATGAGGGTTGGCTCACGAACTCAACGCTGGCTGCGCGCATCGATTCATACTGTCGCGCGCAAGCGCAGCGCGATGACAATCGCGACCACCAGCAGCGAACTGGTCATCCATGTCACGCCGGACCATCCATCGGCGCTCCAGAACACACCGCCCAACGATCCCACGACGCTGGACCCGGCGTAGTACGCGAACAGATACATCGACGAGGCCTGGGCCTTGCCGACCTGCGCACGCGCCCCCACCCACGCACTTGCGACCGAATGGGAGCCGAAGAAACCGACGGTCAACACCGCGACGCCGAGAATGATGACGGGCAACGAATCCGCACGCGTAAGAAGCGTGCCGAGCAACATCAGCCCAAGCGTCGCGGGTAGCAGCTTATGCCGGCCAAGCCATCCCGACAGACTGCCGATCCATGCCGAGCTGACGATTCCACATAAATAGACCGCAAAAATCAGGCCGATTTGCGTCTGGCTCAGCGAATACGGCGGCGCGACGAGCCGATAGCCGACATAGTTGTACACGGTGACAAACGAGCCCGCCACCACAAAGCCCTCCGCGAACAGCCACGGCAGCATGCTGTCGCGCAACTGGACTGCATACGTTCTGGCGAGCGGTCCGAAATGCGGTGGTCTACGCACGAAGTGCCGCGATGCCGGCAAGCAGCGCGCCAGAATGACGGCCGACAGCACCGCAAGCACGGCCATCGTCATCACGGCCGCGCGCCAGCCCCAGTGGTCGGTGATCACGCCGGTCAGCAAACGTCCGGTCATGCCGCCCAGACCGGTGCCGCCCACATACAACCCCATCGCGGTGCCGAGCGAGCGCGCATCCATCTCTTCGCCGACATACGCCATCGCGACCGCCGGCAAACCGCTGAGCGCGACACCCATTACCGCACGCGTGACGAGAAACGCATGCCAGTGAGGCAGGACCGCACTCAAGCCCGTGAGCACCGCGGACAGGAACAGCGACGCAACCATCATCGGTTTGCGGCCCCATGTCTCGGACAGCACGCCGGCCACCAGCAGTGACACTGCCAGCAGACCCGTGGTCAACGATAGCGCGAGGCTGGCGCCCGCCGCATTGACATGAAAGCTTTCCGAAAACAGCGGCATCAGCGGCTGCACGCAATAGAGCAATGCGAAAGTCGCGAAGCCGGCGGCAAACAGCGCACAGTTGGTTCGCACGAATGCGGGCGTACCCACTTCGATTTTCCGGCTCGTCGTGGCCGATGCAGGCGTTGCCGGCGTTGATCGGGTCACCCGTTCCCGTTCTAGCGTGTCGCTGTGTTGTAGTGTCATGATCAACAGCTGTGTCAAAGTGCTTTGTCGATATATGAAATGATCCTTCGTGACGGAATATCCGTCCAATATGGAATTCGCTGGAATTGATACATCGTCGATATCACCGGCTTGCGCCCGATGCACGGTAATGTACCGGCCGGCCGGTGAAGGACTCACTCTATGCGGCGTGTTTCTAACTCAGCGTGGAACAAAAAACCGAGAGCGCATCGCTTAGCGAAACAGCGAATACGCGAGCAGAACGGAGAATGTAGCGAGCACGACAGACGCGCACTGCTGCACGCGCTCCGGTTTGATCTTCACAAACATCGGCCGATCGCTACCCAGCGCGGAGCCGAACGCGACCCATCCGATTCCGATTGGAACGAGTACGGTCGCGAATATAGCCATGGCTTCGAAGTATGCGGGCACGCGCTGAAACGCGACGGCGGGGAAGATCGTGCCCGCGAACAGAATCGCTTTCGGGTTCAGCAGCGTCGTGCAAAACATCGTGCGTACGCCAATCGTCCATTTCGACGACGACGGAAGGTCGACCGCACTGCGCCACATTCGAAGTGCAAGGTACGCGATGTAAATGCAACAGCCGAGGCGGACAAGCTTCGGCCATACCGCCGAGACATGCGCGACTTGCGCGAGAGAAACACCCCACAGCGTAATCGACACGAGGTAGCCGGCGAGTTCGGCGCCTGTCAGCCGCGCGGCGCGCCTGAAACCAAGCCTTAATCCAGCGGCTGCCAGCAAGGTGTTGGTCGGACCCGGCATGATCAGCACCACGACGATGCCCGTCAAAAACAGCACAGCACTGGAATTCGAAACCATCGGTCGGTGTGGCTATGAACGGAGGTGAATCTATCGGATATCGGCAGTTTGATCGCAAGGTTTAGATTCACGCGGCATAAAATGCGCTAGAACAAGGGTATTATGGAGCGTTCGAGGTGCGTCGCGCGCCCGTCTCATCGGAAGGAGCGACAACCGTGCTGAATCAGACGGTAGGGGCTCGCATTCATCAGGTCACGGAACGCATTGGGCTTGCGTCCAGTTTCGGCGGCGGACTCCGAAAAAAGTGGAACGTTTTGAAGGTCTCGCCAAAGCAGGCGATGATCCTGGCCGCTGCGCTCACGCTTTTCACTTTCGTACTGGACTGCTATCTGCCGGTCCCGCTTAACGTCGCGAAGCTGTATCTGTTCGTCGTCATCGTCCTCGCGTGGACCCGGTCTACCCGATGGCTGTGGAGCGGTGCGGTGGTGGTCGCCGCGCTATCGGTCGTGATCCTGACGATCCGAAGTGGACCTGCAGGTAATCAAACCATCATCACGATCGACTGGGCCAATCGCTTTTTCACCGCTGGCATGCTGCTGGTGGTCGCGGGCCTGGTCCATGCAGGAATGGCAATTCTCGCTGCCCGTCAACGTGCGGAGGAAGCGCTGCGGCGCGCAGAGGCGGATTTTGCGCACGCCGCGCGCATCTCGATGCTGGGCGAGCTCGCGGCGTCGATCGCCCATGAGTTGAAGCAGCCGCTCACCGCGATCTCGATCAATGGGCAGGCCGAACTGCGCTGGCTCGGCGAACCGGCGCCGAACTTGGTTGAGGCGCGCGACGCGACCACGCGCATGCTCGCTGAAGCGCAACGCGCAGCGGAGATCATCGACCGCATTCGCCGCATGGCGATTCGGCAGACGCCTGAGCAAACGCTCGTATCGCTCGACGCGCTGATCGACGAGGCGCTTGTGTTTCTCGAACCTGAACTTCGGTCGCGCGGCGTTAGCGCGTTCCACCCGCTCGCTTCAGACATGCCGAAAGTGTTGGCCGACCGCGTCCAGGTGCAACAGGTAATCGTCAATCTCGCGGTCAACGCGATGCAGGCGATAGAACAGGCCGACAGTCCGCAGCGCAAGATCACGATCTCGACTGCGATGCCCAACGCGACGACCGTAAGTTGCGCGGTCGAGGATAGCGGCCCGGGCGTCGTTCCCGAACACGCCGAGCATCTGTTCGAACGCTTCTACACGACTAAGCAAAGCGGTATGGGTATGGGCTTGTCGATTTGCCGTTCGATTATCGAAGGGCATGGTGGGAAAATCGCCGCGGATGCGGGATCGGCTCATGGTGGCGCGCGCTTTTATTTCACGCTTCCGGTTGCGGACATCGCGACCGGTTGAGCCCTTTTGGCACATACCGTGAAAAGCTATTTTCGAGCGGCGCTCGTCTGCCCGCTCGTCACCCGCGTTACCGCAAGCTTGCATAACGCGCGTGCGCGGCGCACCCGCAGGCGCGCCGTTTATCGCCGGATGGCCCCGCCAATCAGATCGACAGACACAGCTTGCCGAAATGCTTGCCCGCTGCCTGATGGGCAAACGCATCGGCAATTTCATCGAGCGGGAACGTGCGATCGATCACCGGCTTGATGCCCGTCGCGTCGAGCGCACGCACCATATCGCGTTGCTGGCTGCGGCTACCGACGATCAACCCTTGCAATGTCTGCTGTCTGCGCATGAAGTCGGCCGTGGGCACCGGACCTGCGACCCCGGTGAGCACACCGATCAGCGCGATATGACCGCCCGTGCGGCACGCACTGATCGACTGCGGCAGCGTGTCGGGGCCGCCTACTTCGACGACCAGATCGACCCCACGGCCATTCGTGAAGTCGCGCACCGTGGCAGCCCAGTCCGTATCGCGCCGGTAGTTGATCGTATGATCGGCGCCCAGTGCGCGAACGCGCTCGATCTTCTCGTCAGACGACGACGTCGCGATCACCGTCGCGCCCATCCGCTTCGCAAACTGCAGCGCGAAGATCGACACGCCGCCGGTGCCGAGCACGAGCACGCTATCGCCTGCCTTCACCTGCGCGTCGACGACAAGCGCGCGCCATGCGGTCAGTCCGGCTGTTGTCAGCGTCGCCGCCTCCGCATGGCTGTATCCGCGCGGCGCATGCGTGAACCAGTGTGCGGGTCGAACGACGCGCTCGCGCGCATAGCCGTCGACGCCGTCGCCCGGCACGGTCGCGAAGTCCGACAGCGTCGGGCCGCCGTCCAGCCAGGTTGGAAAGAAGGTGGATACGACCGCGTCGCCGACCGCGAATTCATCGACGCCTTCGCCGATTGCTTCGACGACGCCCGCGCCATCCGACATTGGAATGCGGCCATCGGCGCAGTGCATCCGCCCGGTGACGACGCCCAGATCATGGAAATTCAGCGAGCTCGCGTGAATGCGCACGCGGATTTCGCCGGGTCCGGGTTCGCCGGGCTCGGCAAGCTCGACCCGTTGGAGTTGATCCAGACCAGCAGGTTGGCGCAAGGTAATCGCTTTCATCGAAACAGTTCCTCGGTGAGGGGGTAGGAGAGCCGCGAACCATACGCGGCATTACTGCGATGAAGCGATTGTCCGAGCGTACGTCGTTTACCGCAAGAACGCGTGAGCGGCGCCGCTACTGGCGATGATTCAGACAGCGTCTGCGGGCTCGGCGAGCGGTAGCACCGCCTGCTTATCGTCCTGCGCTTTTTGACGCCCTTTAAATTTCTTCGCGTACAACGCGGTCAACAGCGGGGTAAGCAGCGATGTCACGATCGTCGATGCCGCAATTTGAGGTGTCGCAACCGCGATCAGCGAGGCGAGATGCGGATCCACCGCCGCGAGCGCGGTCGGTGTCGCAACCGCATTTCCCGCCGTGGTCGACACCGCGACGCCGGCAACGCCGGACCCACCAGCAAGCCGGGACGCGATTACATTCACAATGCCGCCGAATATCAGCGTAATCAGGCCCAGCACAATACCCGACGCGCCGGCCGCGAGAATCGCATGGAGGTTGATCTGCGCACCAAGGCCGAATGCGAAGAACGGAATCAGCAGGTCGCCTCCGGACTTGAGAAACGTACGCATATTGCGGTCGAGGTTGCCGAGCACCACGCCGATCAGAATCGGCAGGATCGTCGCCAGCAACTCGATAAACGGGATCTTCGCAAGCCCAGACACGCCAAGCGCGACCATCGTGATGAACGGACCTTCCAGAATGGACAGTACAGCGAGCGCCCCGCGGTCCACTTCATCGCCGAACTGTTTCGTTAGCGCAGCGTAAAGTCCCATGTTCGCATTGGTCATCGCCGCGATGATCACCATGCCCGACAGCCCGAATACGGGCTTGCCCTTGAACACATAGCTGACGAGCAGGCCCACCGCGACACCGCTTGCAAGCTTCGATATCGTGATGGCAGCGCCGTTCTTCAGCGCGCGCGGTGCGGTTTTCAACTGAATTTCCGCGCCCATGCAAACGAAGAACACCGCAAGGATAGGCAGCGCACCATGGGCAAGCGATGTCGAAAAGCTGCCGATTGTAAGGACGTGCGGGAAATAGGTGTTAAGCAGGCTGCCCCACAGCAACGGGATGACCATCATGCCGCCGGGGAATTTCTCAATCGCTGCCTTGATCTTCATATCGGTTTGTCTCTGTCGAACGGCGCCTCCGCGGTTGGCGGTCCAGCGCGCTACTGTCATTGGTCGCGTATGGTGGTTGCGTGTTCGGCATGACGCAAATTGGTCGGGCCAGTTTGTCCATGACCCGAACGGCTGTTCATCGATCATCTTGTGCATGCGCGTCAGCCATCGCATGGCCCGTGCCGCGATCGCCCCATGTTTCGAATAAACGTGGACACGCCCACGAAGCGCACGATTACGCCTGGCGCACCCGCCCTTTTTCGCCAATAATGGCCTACGTACAACACTGGATGGGGGCGCTCATGCAGTACGGTCCCGACGCCATTCGCACCGTTGCCCTCCTCGGGCATGCGGGATGCGGCAAAACATCGCTTGTCGAAGCGCTGCTGCATCGGGGCGGCGCGGTACACACGCCCGGCAGCGTGGAGCGCGGCACGACAGTCTGCGATTTCGATCCGCTCGAGCGCAAATATCACCACTCGCTGAATTCCGCCGTTGTCCACCTGCACTACCGGAACACGCGCATCTATATGCTGGATACGCCTGGATATCCGGACTTTTCCGGCCAGTCGATCAGCGCGCTGCCCGCGGTGGAGACTGCCGCGATCGTCATCAATGCGCAAAACGGCATTGAAATGACGACGCGCCACATGATGACTCGGGCCGAAGAACGCAAGCTCTGCAGAATGATCATCGTGAATGGCATCGATCGGGAAAAGGTCGACCTGACGGGGCTCGTCACGCAAATCCAGACTGCCTTCGGCAAGCGATGCCTGCCGATCAATCTGCCCGCGCAAGGTGGCAGTCAGGTGGTGGACTGCTTTTTCAACCCGGCCGGCGATGCCGATTGCCTGTCGGTTGCGGCGGTGCACAATACCCTTGTCGATCAGGTGATCGAAATCGACCCGGCGCTGATGGATCTGTACCTCGAGCAAGGCGAGGCAATCAGCCCGGAGCAATTGCACGAGCCGTTCGAACGGGCGCTGCGCGAAGGTCACCTGGTGCCAATCTGTTTCACATCGGCGGCCAACGGCGCAGGCATCGCCGAATTGCTCGACGTGTTCGTCCGGCTCCTGCCCGCACCCACTGAAGGCAATCCACCGCTGTTCTATCGCGACAACGGCGGTCGCAAGGAAGTGGTGCGCGCCGAACCGGTCACCGACAAGCATGTATTGGCGCACGCATTCAAAATCGTCGTGGACCCTTACATCGGCAAAATGGCCGTGTTTCGCATCCATCAGGGCACAATCCGGCGCGACAGCCAGCTATATATCGGTGACCGGCGCCAGCCATTCCGGGTCGCGCATCTGATGATGCTGCAGGGCAAAGATCACGTCGACGTCACGCAAGCCGGCCCGGGCGACATCTGCGCGACAGCGAAGGTCGACGAGATCGGCTTCGATACCGTGCTGCATGACGCGCCCGAAGACGGCAACATTCACCTGACGCCGCTTCATTTCCCAACGGCCATCTACGGTCTGGCGATCGAGCCCGCGCGCCGCGGCAACGAACAGCGCCTCTGGGAGATTCTGCAAAAGCTCAGTGCGGAAGACCCATGTCTGCGGATCGAACACCCGGTCGGCACCAACGAAACAGTCGTGCGAGGCCTCGGCGAGTTGCACCTGCGCCTGATGCTCGAGCGGCTATCCGACCAGTACAAGCTCGAAGTCGTCACGCATCCGCCGACCATCGCGTATCGGGAAACCATTGGCGCGAAGGCAGAAGGGCATTGCCGCCACAAGAAACAAACTGGCGGCGCCGGACAATTCGGCGAAGTGATGCTACGCATCGAGCCACTGCCGCGCGGCACAGGCTTTGAGTTCGTCGATGTCGTCAAGGGCGGCGCGATTCCGGGCCAGTTCATTCCGGCGGTGGAAAAAGGCGTCCAGCAGGTTATCGACAGCGGACCGCTTGGCGGCTTTCCGATGCAGGACGTGCGTGTCACCGTGTTCGACGGCAAGAGCCACCCGGTCGACTCGAAGGAAGTCGCATTCGTGTCCGCCGGTCGCAAGGCGTTTATCGATGCGGTCATGAAAGCGCAGCCCGTGCTGCTCGAGCCGATCGTGGATATCGAAGTGATGACGCCGGAAACCACGATGGGCGACATCATCGGCGATCTGTCCGCGCGACGCGGCCAGGTGCACGGCACACGCGCAGCCACTGGCAATGCTGTGGTCGTCGTCGGACAGGTGCCGCTATCGGAGCTCAACGACTATCAATCGCGCCTGAATGCGATTGCCGGCGGACACGGCAACTACAGCATTCAGCTCAGTCACTATGACCCGGTACTTCCCGCACAGCAGGAGCGAATCGTGTCGAAACACAGGAAACAGGGCGATGACGGCGCCGCATAAGCGCAATGCGGATCGCATCCGCCACGCCGATTCCGGCGTTCATGCCTGCTTCGGTTACCTTATCACCTCGTCGACAACCCTTTCTCCCGAAGCCAATCCTCGTTGAATAGCCGCGCGAAATACAGGTTTCCGCGATCACACAGCAAAGTGACGATCGTGTGCCCCGGTCCCATCTGTTTCGCCAGCTCGACGGCGGCCGCAACGTTGATTCCGCTGGAACCGCCTACTAACAGGCCCTCCTCACGCAATAGCCGATAGACCATCGTCACGCACTGCTGGTCATCGATACGTATCGCGTCGTCGATCGGCGTGCCTTCGAGATTCGACGTCACGCGGCTCGTGCCAATGCCTTCGGTAATCGAGCTCCCTTCCGCCACAATTTGCCCGGTCTTCACGAAGCTGTAGAGACCGCTGCCTTGCGGGTCGGCCAGCACGGTCCGCACCGCCGGCTTTTGCTGCTTCAGAAATCGTGCGACGCCGCCCAGCGTGCCCCCCGTTCCTGTCGCACAGACGAACGCATCCAGCTTGCCCGCCGTGTCGCGCCAGATTTCCGGCCCCGTGGTTTCGAAATGCGCGCGCCGGTTCGCGACGTTATCGAACTGATTCGCCCAGATCGCGTCAGGTAACTGCTGCGCAAGACGCTCCGCTACCTTCTGAAAGTTCTCCGGGTCCTTGTAGGGAACAGCGGGCACCGCGCGCACCTCGGCGCCAAGCGCACGCAGCAGCACCATCTTCTCTGGCGACTGCGTTTGCGGGATCACGATCACGCATCGGTAACCCCGAGCCGCGCAGATATGCGCGAGGCCGATGCCGGTATTGCCGGCGGTCCCCTCGACGACGGCGCCGCCCGCCTGGAGCACACCGCGTTCCTCCGCGTCCCGAATGATGTAAAGCGCCGCGCGATCCTTGACCGAGCCGCCCGGGTTCATAAATTCGGCCTTGCCGAGAATCTCGCATCCCGTTTCCTCGCTCAGCTTCGCGAGGCGAATCAGTGGCGTGTTTCCGATACTGCCGGCAAAGCCCGCATTGATGCTCATGATGACCGCTCCTCATGCTGTGCGCAGGTCGAACCCGCGATACAGCGTCGCGCCGCATCGACCCGGCCTTACGCTTCATATTCAGGTTTCATATTCAACTTGGTACTCCCACGCTGAGCGAATTGCAAGCCGGTTGCGGTCCAACGGGTGAGCCCGGCTCTCGCAGCGGGTTCGCCACGCACTGATCGTTCAACACGATCTTGGTCCACTCATTCTGAAGATTCATGGGCCTTAACGGGCCCAAAGCCCGCCCGTAAACTGACTTAACGCTCCACATGCCAATCCCGAGGGAATCAACGTGTCTACCCAGCAAGCAGCACCGCTAGCCGTCAAGGAACCCGTCGTCCTTCGACATGCAACCTGTCGCGACGAACTGACCGCCTGCTTTCCCGTGGTCACCCAATTGCGCCCTCGCCTGAAGGACGCGGCAGAATGGGTAGATCGTGCAACCGCCATGGCGCCCGCAGGCTATCGTGTCCTCGCCGCATGGAGCGGCGACACGGTGCTGGCCATCGCTGGGTATCGGGTGATGGAAAACCTGATCCATGGGCGCTTTCTCTATGTCGACGATCTGGTGACCGCGCACAGTCATCGCGGCAGCGGCCTGGGCGCGTCGTTGCTCACGGAACTGACTTCGGTCGCCATCAACGAAAACTGCCGACGGCTGGTGCTGGATACCGCGGCGGTGAATGCGAATGCACGTCGCTTCTATAAGCGCGAAGGCCTGATCGACGCGGTCGTCGGCTTTGTCAAACCATTGCGCGAGGACGCCGTACTATGAATATCCTGCACATCGATTGCAGCCCCCGAATGCAGTCGCACAGCCGCTCGCTGTCGTCCGCTATCGTCGACCGGCTGCTTACCGGCGATCGCGATGGCAGCGTCACGCGCCGCGATCTCGGCCGCAACCCGATACCGCATGCGGACGCACACTATGCGACAACGCTGGCGTCAACCGCAGCGCATGCAGCGGGTTCGCAGGGAGACGCGATGCGGCTGTCCGAGCAGTTGATTCAGGAGCTCGAAGCAGCGGGTAGCGTGGTAATCGGCACGCCGATGAACAATTTCACGGTGCCGTCGGTGCTGAAGGCGTGGATCGATCGAATCTTGCGCGTCCGCAGGACGTTTGTATCGACGCCGAATGGCAAGGTGGGATTGCTGCGAGATCGGCCGGTATTTGTCGCGATCGCTTCCGGCGGCTTCTTTTCCGGCGATGCGGCGAACCAGCCGGACTTTCTTACACCTTATCTGACTGCCGCGCTCGGTTGCGTGGGACTGAAGACACTGCATTTTCTACCTCTGCAGGGCACCGCGTCCCGGGATCAGCAGGCGGTCGCAACGGCTCGAAGCACTCTGCTTGCGACGCTCGAAACGCTCGAGACCCACACGATTGGCGCAGAATAGACACCCACAGCACCGATCACGAGGAGGATGGCGATGAGAATATTTCTGGCCGGCGCTTCGGGAGTTATCGGCAGGTCGCTTGTTCCGCTGCTTCGCAACGCGGGTCATCAGGTCACGGGCACGACCAGAACGAACGACGGAAGAGCCCGACTAGAAACATCGGGCATCGATGTGGCTGTCGTGGACATCTTCGACAAAGATGCGCTCGAGCACGCGGTGAGCGCAGCCGCACCGGATGTCGTCATCCACCAGCTTACCGATCTGTCCGCCGGTCTCGATCCCGCATCGCAGGAGGAAACGCTAAAACGCAACGCGCGCATCCGCCGCGAGGGGACCGCGAACCTCGTACACGCAGCACGTACCGCGCGCGTCAAACGAATGATCGCGCAGAGCATCGCATGGGCTTACGCGTCGAAGGAACCGCCGTATGTCGAAACGGACCCGCTAGACGTCGGCGCCACGGGCACACGCGCCATTTCAATTAGCGAAGGCGTCGTGCCGCTCGAGAGCGCTGTGCTGCAGCAATCCGACTTTGAAGGTATCGTGCTCCGATATGGCAGATTCTATGGACCAGGCACCTGGTCCCTCGAACCCGATCGCGCGATGCCGGTGCATGTCGACGCTGCAGCACATGCGGCCTTCCTGGCTATCGAGCACGGAAGGCCAGGCATATACAACATTGCGGAGCCGCAAAGCACGGTGTCGATCGACAAAGCAATAGACGAACTGGGATGGCGCGCCGACTTCCGCCGCGAACCCTACGGGTAAGCCGGTGAAACACGCGACGACGCTAAACATGGACGGGCTGACGCTTGATCGCGTCGGCCCGGCGTCGCTTGCGGAGCAGATTTCGCATCAGATCGAAGCGGCAATCGCGGAAGGATCGCTACCGCCCGGTGGACGGCTGCCGTCGTGGCGAGACCTTGCGGCACAGCTTGGCGTGGCACGCGGCACCGTAAAAGCAGCGTATGAAAAGCTGATCGACAAACACCTGCTGGTCACCGCCGGTTCCGCCGGAACACGCGTCGTAAGTCCTTTGCCTGCGAGCATCACACGGGCACCTGTCATCACGGACGCGGACCGCCTCGTCCCGCAGAACTTCCTTCAACGTTCCGATCAGGCGCTCGTGTTCCAGTTGGGCGTGCCGGCTCACGACGCCTTTCCGGCCACGCTATGGTCCCGGCTCTATCGGCAAGCGGTGCAATTCACCGCGTCGCGTACCGGCTATGCCGACCCGCGCGGCCTGATCGAACTCAGGTCCGCGCTCGCATCGCATGTCGCGATCGCGCGCGGCATCGAGTGCTCGCCCGAACAGATCATCGTGACGTCCGGATATCGCGGCGGACTATCGATTGCGCTGCGCGCGATCGATGCCACAGGAAGACAAGCCTGGGTGGAAGATCCGTGCTATCCGGTCACGAGGTTGGCACTTGAGCTATCGCGCGTGCACCCGGTGCCGGTCCAGATCGACGAGGCGGGATTCAACGTCAGGCGAGCGCGCGAACTGGCGCCGGCAGCCGCGCTCGCCGTCGTGACACCGGGGCAACAGGCGCCAAGCGGCGTCACGCTGGCCGACCATCGTCGCGTCGAACTGCTGCAATGGGCCGTCGAAGCAGGATCATGGATTGTCGAGGACGACTATCTCGCGGAGCTTCATTTATCGGGCCGGCCCGCCAATGCACTGGCAGCGCGCGGTGCCGACCGGGTGATTCATCTCGGCTCGTTCAGCAAGACGATCAGCCCGGCGTTAGGCATTGGCTTTATTGTCACGCCTTTACCGCTTGCGCGTCGTCTGATTGATGTTGCCACGTGGCTGGGCGCGCCACCGAACGCGGCGATTCAACTGGCGCTTGCAAGCCTGCTGCGCGAGGGTCATTACCTGCGCCACTTGCGGCGCATGCGCAAGCTCTACGCCGAACGCAGACAGTGCTTGCTGGACACGCTAGCGCGGTTCGGCATCGACGCTGCATCACCCGCGGGGTTGTCGGTCATGCTGCCGCTTCCAAACGGCTTCGATGATCAGCAACTGACCGTGTCGGCCCGCGCTGCGGGCCTTGGCCCCACTCCACTTTCACCATGGTTCGCCGACGCTTCGCGCTGCCGCGCGGGTCTGCTACTGGGTGTGACCAATGTGCTCGAACGGACGATTGAACGGGACTGTAGACGGTTGCTCGCGTTGATTGGCGACCCGATTGGCAGAATGAAGCCCGCGGCGGCGCACTAAAGTCAGCAAAAAAGCAGCGCGAAATCAGCACAAAGTTACGACGAAGCGGCCCCGCGCCCCCGGTTCGCCGCGCGTGCGGACGGCAAACTCATGCCCGGCGTCGAGCGATGCACGTTCGCAGTGCGCGAAGCAGGTGCTTGCAGTCTTTCGTTATCGACGTTTCGAATGTGCCGCGAGTAACGCGTTGTGATGGGTTTCGGTTTCGTCGTCAGCGGGAAACATGCATTCGAGGCGCAGCTCCTGCGCGGCAACGTTTTGCGGCGCGCCCACGGTCGTGACCATCGAGAAATAACGAAGCACGACCCCGTCGCTGATAAATCCCATTGGAATGACAGGCATTGTGGTCGCGGTGGAAGGCTCGCGATGGCTCTTCCAGTCGTGCGGCACGTCGGGATACGCCAGTAGTTCGTCAAGCAGATGCGTCGTTCTATCGTCAAGCACGTGCCCAACCGACTCGCGATACACCCGTTGCAGCAAGCTTCGCGCGACGTCGTCCCAGTCCGCCACATACGGCCGCATCCCCTGCGGATCGAACATCAGATGCAGCATGTTACGTGGCGCTTCGCGCGAATCGAGATCGATGAACTGGTTGAAAAAGCGCGGCGCGGCGTCATTGGTCATCAGCACGTTCCAGTACCGGTCCATGACGATTGCCGGAAACGGCTCGTGCTGGCGAACGACCCGCTCGAGCGCGCGGATCACACTGCTCATTTCCTGCGCGTTCCACGGCGCCTCCGAATACACCGGCGCGTAGCCCGCGGCGAGCAACAACGCATTGCGCTCGCGCATCGGCACTTCCAGCGTTTGAGCCAGCGCCAGCAACGTGTCCCGCCCCGGCACGCTGCGCCCGCTTTCGATAAAGCTGATCTGCCGTTGCGAGACCCCGGCGTCGAACGACAGATCGAGCTGACTCACGCCGCGCACATCGCGCCAGTAGCGCAACAGCTTCCCAAGTTCGCCGTGCGGCATATTCGGATCTGGACGAGTCGCGTTCATCGGATTTCGCCGGTAGAGGGAGAATTAATATAACGCAACGCATTCAGGATACGGACGCGTGCCGTTTGGCGCGATTTACGAATATCGCGGGCAAGATGGCCGTTTCGCCGGTGCGTCTCGCGCAATCGCCCGAGAACCGGCTTCGATTGCGCGGGAGCGGACTGGTCGTACGAGTGGGATAGCTGGACATCAAAACTCCTCAGCAACGAGCGCAGCCAGATTGGCGACGCGACAGCCGAAGAATAGAACCCGCGGTTCCTCGCGCCAATTACATCGAATGTAATAGGCGCTCGTTCAGCCAAGGCCGCGGGTGCATGTTCGCTGCCACCCGCGCCGGGCAGATCCCTATCGCGTTCAAACGAACCCTGCGGCGCCGCCGTTCAAAGGGATAATCAGACCGCCCTGTAGTGCAAGTCCCGGCGTACCGTTCGCTTGCATGACGACCGCATCCACCTGCAGACTCTTCAGTGCGACAGGCGCACTGTCACCGGTGGCCGCACCGCCGACGTCCGTAAATCACCTTCTATTTACATTATTACTAAGATATACGTATTAATTATAAACCCACACTCAACACTATCATGAAACAAATTCCGTTTGTTTAAAAACACGTGAATACCGGTTACTTGATCCGACCGATGCATTTCTTTCCGGCAGTCGCGCCGTCAAGGCCTGAAATAAAGGCCGATTCTCACGAGCACGTGACATTCGCCTTCGTTTGATCGGGCCTTCCCGATCCCTTATGTCTATTCATAAATTCGCCCGGGAAAAGCGTTCGGTTACAACAAAACAATGTTCTCAGTTTGCGAAATTCAAAAGAGCACGTGATGCCGGTCTGGCGATTCCCGGCGTTTCAATTCGCGCAATTTCTAATTGCTGAACATACATTTCCAAATTGTCAGCCTGCCTCGTACACTCGCTGCCTGTTATCAGAATAAACAGGTTTTTCTGCAGACCCTGATATGGAGGCAAGTGAGTGATGAGGAAAAGTTTTGTTGTTGCCTGTTCCGCGTTATGCGCAACACCGTTCGCCCACGCGCAAAGCTCGGTAACGCTGTACGGAATTCTCGACGCTGGTCTGCAATACACAAATAACGCGGGGGGCGCATCGCTGGTGCGCCAGACGAGCGGAAACATCAACGGCAGCCGCTTCGGCCTGCGCGGCAGCGAGGATCTCGGCGGCGGCCTTCATTCCATCTTTGTATTCGAGGGCGGTTTCGGCCTCAATAACGGCAAGTCCGCACAGGATGGACGGCTGTTCGGCCGCCAGGCGTACGTCGGGTTGAGCAGCGAACGCTACGGCGCGCTCACGTTCGGCCGCCAGTACGACGCGCTGACCGATACGCTGATCCCGCTCTCGGCAACCGCGCTGAGCTTTGGTGATACAGCATTCGCGCATCCGTTTGACAACGATGACATGATTCACTCGTTCCGTCTGAGCAATACCGCCAAGTATGTGAGCCCGGCGTACCGCGGCCTCAGATTCGAGGCGCAATACGCGTTCTCGAACAGCACGGACTTCGCGGTGAACCGTGCGTACAGCGCGGGTCTCGCCTACAGCGGCGGACCGTTGAGTGCAGGTATCGCGTACTTCCAGGTCAACGGCTCGAGGAACTCGACGATTAACAGCGCCGGAGCGGTCGATATCAACGAGTCGCAGGCCAACAACACGGCCGGCTTCGTGCTCGGCGCCGACGTGCAGCGCATCATGGGCGCGGGCGTGAACTACGACTTCGGCAAGACGAAGGTTGGCTTCGTGTACACGCATACCCGCTTCGAGGGCTCGACGTCGTTCGGCGCGAACGGCAGTTCGGTGAACTTTGACAACTACGAACTCAACGGCAAGTACTTCGTGTTGCCGCAGTTGTCGGTAGGCGCCGAATATGTGTTCACCAGCGGCCATGTGAACGGCACCTCGACGTTCGGCTCGTCGCCCAAATGGAACCAGGTCGGCCTGCAAACCGTGTACAGCTTGTCCAAGCGCACCGACCTCTATCTGGAAGGCGTCTACCAGCACGTCAGCGGACACAACTTCACCGCGTTCATCTACAATTCCGGCGGCGCTTCGTCCACCAATAATCAGGTCGTGGGCATCGCAGGACTACGCGTGCACTTCTGATCGAGCCCGTGCGTACGCTTCGTTGCGTACGCACGCAGTTTGGTCTGGCAAGCGCAACAATGCTCATACCGGACCGGTACGCAGCGAATGATCCTCGCTCTGCCAGGCCGATTCGAGCAGACAGAGGCCCTTTGTGATCTGTTGCACGGGCGTTCCGCCAAACCCGAAGACCAGCATGTCGGACGCGCGTCCCGCGCTTGAAAATACCGCACCTTTGTAAATTCCCACGCCCTCTTCGTCCGCGATGCGACACAGCGCATCGACATCGAAACCGGCGTTGACGCGCGCCGAGATTTGCAGCCCGCAATTGGACTCCAGTGGTGTCAACCATCTGGATAGACGATTGCGAATTGTGTCCAGCAACGTAGCGCGTCGCCTCTTGTACTCCTGTCGCATGCTACTCAGATGGGACGCGAAGTCACCGCTTACCATGAACTGAAGCAACGTATTCTGGACATGCGCGGACGTCTGCCTGTCTACTACCCATTTAGCCCGTCTAAGCGTGTCGAGGAGCCAGGGCGGGGAAACAACGAATCCTAGCCGGAAAGCGGGCGCAAAAGTCTTTGACAACGAGCCGAGGTAAATCACACGTTGTTCCGTATCCACGGACTGCAGACATGGCGAGGGCATCGTACCGTCGTAAAACTCGCAGTCGTAGTCATCTTCGACGATCACAAAATTTTCTCGCGCCGCGCGTGCGAGCAGCGCCTTACGCCGCTCCATGGAAAGCGTAACGCCTAGTGGAAACTGGTGGTTCGGCGTGCAGTACAGCGCAGCGATTCCATGTGGAATGTCCTCTACCTTCACGCCATGTTCATCAACCGGAAGCGGCAGCAACCGGCAGCCGGATAATCGCGCAATATCGGCGGCAACCGGGTAGCCCGGGTCCTCCATCGCAAACGACGTCCGCGGCCCGAGCAACAGTCTCGACAAAAGATCCAGCGACTGATGCGTGCCCGTGGTAATGACGATATCCGCGTCTGTGCAACGAACGGAACGCGATTGCCGCAGGTAGGCGGCAAGCCGCGCGCGCAATCGCGCATCTCCCTCTGGCTGGCCGTATTCAGCGAGCGGCCCCGGCAACGTATCGGTCGGCCAGCGGGCCAGGCGCTTGCGTCGAAAGACCTGTTCCGCATCGCTGGAAACGACGCCTGGACGAAAGTCCACATCGACGTCCTTGCTTGGCAATACGAATGTCTCGAGCGGAAGGCGCTCCGACCACTCGGACATCCGTAGCGAAGCAGACGAAGCGGAAACCGGAGAACGATTCTGCACCGGTATTGCACGCACGTATAAGCCGGAACCGACGCGCGCCTCGATCCAGCCTTCCGCGATCAACGCGGCCGTCGCATCCCTGATCGTGTTGCGCGATACGCCCAGCTGCAGTGCCCACGTCCGCGATGCGGGCAAGCGTTGCCCCGGTTCCAGGCGACCGTCTTGCAAGGCCGCGTAAATACCTTCGTACACCTGCTGCTGAATCGGACCCGTTCCGCTCAGGTGAATCAAAAGATCCTCCACACGGTCTCCTTACCTGATACGCGCTTCCCGTGAACATCCACATTGTCAGACGAGTCGTCCTTGCGGCCCAATTCATCCAGACAATTTCGGCCCACCCTCGGCGTCGCCGACACATAAAATCGCTATTCACGCTATTTTCACGCGAAGTATTCGCTTCGCGAGCACTTGAAGAACTGGAACCACGACTATGCATTCTACGGTCGCTCAGGCAAATCGAACCTTGCCGCTTTACTGGCACTTCACGCCTACCGCACTGGCGTTGGGCTATCCGTGGTACCTCGCGCGATTTTATGAAGAGGCCGGCAACCACCACACGCTTGGCGCGCTGTTCGCGATTGCACTGGTATGGGTGGTTCCGGCGAGCGCGTTCGTTAGCCTGCTGTCGCTCGCCCGGCTCGATGTCATCGACGCAAAGGCCGTTATCTTGCGACGCCTTGCGCACTTCACGTTTGCGTCGCCGCCACTGTTTGTCATCATCGGGGTGCTGCTTTACCTGATGAAGATAAATGGCGCGGACGGCAAAGTATGGCTCGCATTGTGGGCGACCGTGGTCGTCGGAACCGTATTGACGTTGACAACAGAGCGAAGCGATCCGACCCGCTCGCGCTCAAACCGCAACATGGGGCCAGTCCGCGTGCTTCACGGTGCGGCATCGGTCGCCATTATTGCGGTCTTCCTGTTTCCCCATCTTGGCAACCACGCTGTGGGCATTTTCGGCACCGATGTGCACAAGACGCTGATGCTTGCGCTTCGCCACGTCTATCGCGCGGGTTGGATCGAGCCGATTGTGATCACGCTCTTTTTCTTTCAGATCGTGAGCGGCCTCGTGCTGTTAATGCCGAAGCTTGGCCTCAAGCAACGCGTGCTTGAAACGCTGCAGACTGCATCAGGTGCGTACCTTGTCATTTTCATCGCATCGCATATCAACTCCGTCTTCATTCTCGCGCGGTACTTCGGCACCGATACCGACTATGCGTGGGCGACTGGTGCGCCAGCCGGCCTGATCGGCGACGCGTGGAACGTGCGACTGATTCCCCACTATTCACTCGGCGTCTGGTTAGTGCTTTGCCATATTGCTTGCGGCCTGCGCACCGTGATGCTGGCTCATGGCGTCAACGCGCAAAGAGCGGACCGGATCTGTTGGCTGCTGATTGCCGCGAGTTCAATCTGGGCGGCGATCGTGGTAGCGGGCATGCTCGGCGTTCGCATTTAAACTCGCACTGCTCCGGTCGTTCATCGCACCGCAGCACACCCTGCACGTTCTTGCACGTTTACATTCTTGTTTATGCACGATAACATTCGGGCATGAACGATGAAATTCCCCTCGCCCGGCGCGACGAGATCGCGCATCGGCTCGACCAGGGCCAGCCCGTCGTAGCGGCCGCGCTGGCAGTCGAATTCAACATTTCAGAAGACGCGATCCGCCGCGACCTCCGCGCGCTCGCCTCGGAGGGCCGGTGTCGCAGGGTGTATGGCGGCGCGCTGCCCATCACGCCGGCGTCCGCCCCGATGTCGAACCGGATGGACGCCGCGCGGGAGCGCAAATCAGCGTTGGCTCGCGCCGCGCTGCCGCTGATTCAACGAGGCGAACTGCTGTTCCTCGATAGCGGCAGCACCAATCTCGCGCTCGTCGATCTGTTGCCCGAAGAATGCGACCTCACCGTCGCGACCAATTCCATCGATATCGCCGCTGCCGTACTTCGCCGCGCCGATCTGCCACTCATCGTGATCGGCGGATCGGTCGACCTGCCCGTGGGCGGATGCGTGGACGCGAGCGCGCTGCAAAACGTCGCGCATTTGAATATCGACCGCTGTTTCATCGGCTCGTGCGCGATATCGGCAAAAGGCGGCGTTAGCGCATTTGGTCTCGCGGATGCTACGTTCAAACGCGCCGTGCTGACCGCAAGCGAACACAGCGTCGTCCTTGCGATCACCGACAAATTCAACACTCGCGCGCCGCACCGGGTCGCGACGATCAAGGCGATCGATTGCGTGATCGTCGAACACGATCTGCCGCGCGCGGACTATGCGGCGTTATCCAAAGCCGGCCCGTCTGTTCTGAAGGCCGATCCGCCAGGAGGGCACTGAATGCATAGTCCGTCACGCGTCGACGAACATCCGGTCACGTCCGACCGCCCGGCCGCACGGCTCGCGACCCGCCTTGCGTTCCTCGTGGCCGGTTTCGGCATCGCATGCTGGGTACCGCTTGTGCCGTTCGCCAAACAGCGGCTCGGCGTCGATGACGGCGTGCTCGGCATGCTGCTGCTTTGCATCGGTCTCGGTTCCGTTGTCGCGATGGCAGTCACCGGTGTGCTCAGCGCGCGATACGGCAGCAAGCCGATCATCATCGCCGGCGCTTTGGGACTGACCGCGTTCCTGCCGTTGCTGACCGTTGCGAACACACCCTTCACACTAGGCATCGCGTTGCTCGCGTTCGGTGCATCGCTCGGTTCACTCGATGTCGCGATGAATATTCATGCGGTCGAAGTCGAACGCGCGGAGGCTCGGCCGTTGATGTCCGGGTTTCATGCACTATTCAGCGTCGGTGGATTTGTCGGCTCGACGCTCATGACCTTTTTGCTGTCGGTACATGTCGACACGCTCGCGAGCACGCTGCTATGCGCAGCACTGATGCTTGGCGCGATCACTATCGCACGCTCGCGCCTGATCGAAACGGCCGCGAAGCATGACGGACCGCTGTTTGTCGCGCCACGCGGCATCGTGCTATTGCTTGCCGCCCTCGCCGCGATCACCTTTCTGGTCGAAGGCGCATTGCTCGACTGGAGCGCGTTGCTCATCACCGGCAAAGGACTGGTCGTCGCAGCCCAGGGCGGACTGGGCTACATGCTCTTTTCAATTGCGATGACGGCAGGCCGATTCGGCGGCGATGCTTTGACCGCACGCATCGGTGACCGGTCGATGATGTTCTGGGGCGGACTGCTCGCGACTGCCGGCTTCGTCGTGCTGCTGACCGCGCCGATCGCCCCGATCGCGATGGCCGGCTTCCTGCTGATCGGCCTGGGCGCATCGAATATCGTACCGGTGTTATTTCGCCGCGCAGGTTCGCAACGCGCAATGCCCTCCGCGCTCGCAGTCGCGGCGATCACCACCACCGGTTATGCGGGGATACTCGCCGGCCCGGCTGCGGTGGGTTTCGTCGCGAATCAGGTGGGTCTGCCAGGCGCATTCTGGCTGTTAGCAGCGATGCTCTGTCTGGTGCCCTGTTGCGCGCGTCTGGTCACCGCAACGCGCTCGCACGCCGACAGCGCGTAATCACCGCCGCGACTCGACGAGTGCGAACGAACCCGCGATAGAACCCGTCGCTCAACGGCCACTGCCGCTGCCGTGTCGTGTTCGCACCGTCAACCTGTTCTGCACCGACCTCACACCGCGTACCGACCTGGCCGCGTTGCCGGCCCGATCGACCTGCTGTCGATGTGATACCCAGCCCGTCAAAGTCACGATGCCGTGTCGCGCGGTGACGTGAATGCCGGAAGAGTTCAGGCCGGTTGTGCGCGTAAAGGCACGGCGAACGTCGCGAACCAGTTGGGCATCCGACCTCGTTTGATGCGGTGGTGTCGGGGCTGGCCGCCGTTGCGCGGACACGTCCGCGGACGGGGCGGTACTGGTTTGTGCGCTCGCCTGGGCCACATAACACGAGATGGCCACCGCTAACGTTGCACTCAAGACTTTGCTGATGCGGTTTGTCTTCACACTTCCTCCTTTGCCAATTGCCGCGATGCGAGCCAACGCGATTGATTCGACGATAGCAAACATCCGCAACGCGGCGAATACACGAGGCGACACGCCACGCTGAAAACGAGCGGCAGCAACACTACGTTGTAGATGAAATCCTTGTTGCCAGGAATAACAGAAAATCTGGAAGGCTTCAGAAAGGAAAAGCCTTGGCAAGCACGCCATTGCCATCAATGCGCATAACGATGCGGCGGCGCATCCGTCCGAATTTCACGTTAAATAACGAAATACCGTATAAATGAATGATGCCAATCAAATTTCTTGCTCGACTCATACTGCATCACGCAATACGCTTCAAGGATTTTTAACTTGCGGCATAAAAAAAAGAGCCTATCATCAGTTTGACCGTTTTCATAAATGGGCCTCTCAACATAAGACCAAAAATTCAACGATGTGAATGAGGGAGCGTGATGGGCGAGACAACCATTCCAATCGACCTGCTTCATTGGATTCTGGCAACACTTTCGATCATCGCGCTACTCGTCTTTCTCGTGCCACTCAAATGGCGCGCACCCGAGGCAGGCCCCGGCGCGATGTTCGTAGCCGGCCTGATCGCCCTGTTTGCGTTCCGTACTCCGATTACGACATTGACGGTCGCAAGCGCGAAGGGTGTGTGGGACGCAATATTCATTCTGTATGTGATGTGGCCGGCGCTGTTTCTCTATCAGATCACCAAACAGGCCGGCGGATATGACGCGCTTCGGCATGGTATTTCCCGCTTCAGCCGGAATGAGCTGTTCGTCATTCTTGGGCTTGGCTGGGTATTTTCATCATTTCTGCAAGGCATTGCCGGATTTGGCGCACCGATTGCTGTCGTGGCGCCGCTGCTGCTCGCAATCGGTGTAAGACCCGTCTATGCCGCCACCATCTCGATCATTGCACATGCATGGGCACGCTTCTTCGGCACACTCGGCGTCGGCTGGCTCGCGACACTTCAGGTGGCCGACATCCAGGACGTGACACGCGCCGCGTTCGAATCCAGCCTGCTGCTGCTGATTCCGACGTACTTCGGTGGCCTGCTGATCGTGTGGCTATACGGACGTTGGGCCGCGGTGCGTCATGCGTGGCCGCTCGTGCTGATTCTCGGCACGATACTCGGCTTCGGCCAGCTGATCTTCGCGTTCCTGAGTCCGGAACTCTCGACGTTCCTCGCCGCGACAGTCGCGATGATCGCGCTCTATCCGCTGTCCCGCTGGCGTCGTTTCAGCGAGCCCGTTCCGGCAGCCGACGTGCCCGATCGCCCGGCGATGGACGAAACCGCGGTACGCGCGCAGGAAGAAACCGGCGAGCCGGTGATGAGCATCGGCATGGCCTTTCTGCCCTACGTGGTGCTCACCATCGTCACGCTGGGCATTTTGCTGATCGACCCGCTGAACAATACGCTACGGCAATTCCGGATCGGTCTGCCGTTTCCCGAGGTGACCACCGGGTTCGGCGTGACGAACGCCGCAGTCGCCCGCTATGCGCCATTCTCGCCACTGACCCACCCCGGCACGATGCTGTTGATTGCCGCGATTATCGTATGGATCGTCTATCGCGCGAACGGCTACTACGGCGCATGGCAGTCACGTCACGGCAAGGAGAGCCTCGGGCGATCGCTGATTGTCGACGGCGTGCCCGCGTCGCTGCCGGTCATTGCGTTTCTCGTGACCAGCCGCATCCTGGACCACAGCGGCCAGACGATGGTTCTGGCGCACGGAATCGCCGACGCATCGCCACCGCTCGTCTATGCGGGCATTGCAAGCGTAATCGGCGCACTGGGCGCGTTCATGACGTCGAGCAGCACCGCATCGAATGTGCTATTCGGCGGGCTGCAGAGCGATGTCGCGCAACTGCATTCGCTGCCTATCGAGGCGATCATCGCCGCGCAGGCCGCCGGCAGTGCATATGGCAACGCGATCGGGCCGGCGAATATCGTGCTCGGCACCAGCATCACCGGGATCAAGGGACAGGAAGGCGCGGTGATGAAACTGGCCATCCCGTGGACGATCATCGTGGCCGTGCTGACCGGCATAGGCACGATCGCCCTCGTCATACTTGCGTGAGGTGCGTCGCATGGACAAGCTCGTTGCGGAAACGCTAGCGCTGATCCTGATGTTCGTGGCCTTTCCGCTCACCAGCGTCGGTGCGACCAACGGCAACGCGTTCCTGCTGATCGTCGGGCTGCTCTGCGTGATTGCCGGCGGCGTGTTGCCGATCATCACGCGTTTCATGGATCACTCGAAAGACAAGGTGAGGGACGCGGGCGTCGAGTTCGACGATCGGGCTTCCTGATCGATCGTAGCGATCTTCGCGTCCCTCTTTGGAACCCCGCCGCTTTGCCGCCAGACGTTTCCGGTTTTCCCACAAGCAGGAACCAGCGGCGCGAACCAGCGAAGTGGCGGACTAACCTCATGGGAGCTCATTGATCATGAGTCATCCAAACGGTCCTCGCACCGGTCGCCCGCCCACCCGCGCGCCGCACGGCATGGTGTCGACCCCGCACTATCTGGCCAGCCAGGCCGGCGTCGAAATGCTTCAACGCGGCGGAACCGCGGTCGATGCCGCGATTGCGGCAAACGCCGTGCTATGCGTCGCCTATCCGCATATGGCGGGACTAGGCGGCGACGGATTCTGGCTGATCGCCGACGGCAAGAGCGATCAGGTTCACGCGATCAACGCGAGCGGGCCTGCAGCGCAGCTCGCGACGCTGGCTCGCTATCGGGGCAACGCCGGCGCTGACGAAATCGCTGCGCGCGGGCCGCAGGCCGTGCTAACCGTGCCGGGCGCCATTGACGGCTGGCGCCTTGCGCACGAGCGCTTTGGCCGGCTGTCGTGGGCGGAACTGTTCGCGCCGTCAATCGGCTACGCGAAAGACGGCGTGCCGGTCAGCCGCTCGCTCGCGGATTGGACCGCCCAAGACGAACCGATCCTCACGCAATATCCGGAGACGGCCGCGATCTTTATGCCGGGCGGTCGCGTGCCGGTGGACGGGCAGCGTCTCGAGCAGGCCGCGCTCGCGCGATCGCTGCAACATCTCGCCGATCACGGTGCACGCGCGGCTTTCTACGAAGGCGATCTCGCCGCGCGAATCTGCAGCGGCATCGGGCCGGCGGGCTCGCCGCTGCAGCCCGGCGACTTCGCCGCCTATCACGCGGAATGGGTCACACCGATCAGCACGACCTACCGGGGCAGTACGATTTACGAGTTGCCGCCGAACACGCAGGGCTTCACCCCGCTGCAGATCCTGAACATGATCGAGGCCTACGACGTCGTCGCGTGGGGCGACGGCACAGCGGACTATTACCATCACCTCGCCGAAGCGGTGAAGATCGCGTTTGCCGACCGCGAGGAGTGGCTGACCGACCCGCGCTTCGTCGCGATCCCTGTTGAAAAGCTCATCTCGAAGGCGTACTGCGAAGAACGCCGCAAGCTGATCGACCCCGAGCGCGCGTTGAATATCGCCACCGTGCCGGCCGGCATTGCGTACCAGCATCCGCACGAGCGCCGCGCGCCGGACGGCGACACCTGCTACTTCTGCGCGGCAGACAAGGATGGAATGCTTGTCTCGCTGATCCAGTCGATCTATCACGACTTCGGCAGCGGGGTGATCGGCGGCGACACCGGCATCATCATGCAGAACCGTGGCGCGTTCTTCTCGCTGGACGACCATCATCCGAACAGTCTGCAGCCAGGCAAGCGCACGTTCCACACGCTGATTCCCGCGCTGATGACACGCTACGGCAAGCCCTATCTCGCGTTCGGCTCGATGGGCGGCGAAGGGCAGCCGCAGACGCAGGCCGCGCTCGTCACAAGAATCGTCGACTTCGGCTACGACGTGCAGCAGGCCATCGAAGCGCCACGCTGGCTGATGGGGCGTACATGGGGCACGAAAACGCGCAACATGTCGCTCGAAGGACGCATCTCGGACGAAGTGGTGCGCGAGTTGAAGCGCCGCGGCCAGCCGGTCCAGATGGTCACCCACTGGAACGACAACATGGGCCATGCGCACGCGATCCGGATCGATCGGGAACAGGGCTTTTACGAAGGCGGCGCCGATCCGCGCGGAGACGGCGCCGCGCTCGGCTACTAGCGCCCGTTGCCGACACAACGGCCGCTGACCTCACACCGATAAGACAGGTCGAACCGATGAACCCGATGATCGTTACCTCGCTGATCCTGTTCGTAACGATGGCGCTGTTCATCTGGAACAAACTGCCGGCCGCGGTGGTTGCCGTGATGTCGTTGATCGCGTTGTACCTGACCGGCGTGCTGACGATGCACGAGGCGTTAGGCGGATTCGGCGATCCGCTGATCGTCTTTATCGCAGCGCTGCTTGGCATCGGCATCGGCCTCGAAACGACGGGTGTCGGCACCTGGGCGGGCCAATGGCTGATTCGCCATGCCGGCACATCGCAGAAGCGGCTGATCGCGTCGCTGCTGGTGTTGTCCGCGGTGTCGACCGCGCTGATCGGCATGAACGGCGCGGTAGTCGCGATGCTGCCGATCGCGGTCATCATCTGCGTGCAGACGCGGCTTGAACCCTCCCAACTGATGATGCCCGTGTCGATCGCATGCCTGACCGGCGCGAAACTCACGCTGCTGGGCAGCCCCGTGAACGTGATTGCGACGCTCGCGGCCGACTCGGCAGGTAGCGCGCCGATCCGCTTCTTCGAATGGTCGATTGTCGGCCTGCCTTTGTTTGTCGGCGCCGTATTCATCATCCTGGTGTTAGGGCCACTGTTGTTGCCCAAACGCAGTTCGAACGCGCTGCCGCCCGATTTCAGCCAGCACGCGCATACGCTCGTCGAGCAGTACCGTATCGCGGACGGCGTGCACCGGCTGCGCATCCGCTCCGGCTCGCCGCTCATCGGCAAGACAACGCACGACATCGATCTGTCGCAATATCCGGGTGTCGCGCTCCTCGCACTCGTCGACGATCAGGATGCCGAACTCGGGGACCAGCCCGCGGCCGAAGGGCAACACCTGCTGGTGCGCGGCGATGCTCAGGGCGTCGCCCGGCTCGCCAACGACCAGCACCTCGCGATTCGCGAACCGCTTTCGGAATCGCAGGCGGTGACGAATGCGCTGTTCAACCGTTCGTCGGGGCTTGCGGAAGTCGTGATTCCGCAACGCTCGGCGCTGATCGGTCAAAGCGTGTTCCCCGGCATGGCGACGCACGAAGGCGATCTGATCGTGCTCGCCGTTCAGCGCGGCGGCGAAGACGTGAAAGCGCCATCGACCCAACTGCTCGCCGGCGACCATCTGCTGTTCAGAGGAACGTGGGAAGCGCTGGACAAGCACTTCTCCGACCCGCAGATCCTGATGGTCGATGCGCCGCAAGTCGTGCGGCGTCAGACGGTTGCACTCGGCCGCGGCGCCCGCGAAGCGCTGATCATCCTCGCGGTGCTGGTCGTGCTGCTCGCGACCAATGTCGTTCCCGCCGCGGTGGCGACGTTGATCTGCGTGACGGCGATGGTGGTGATGCGGGTGATCAAGCTGAACCAGCTATACAGCATCGACTGGAATACCTGCATACTGGTCGGTGCGCTAATTCCACTCGCGACCGCGATGTCGAAGACCGGACTGGCGTATCTGCTTGGCGACTATGTGATCCAGATGGTCGGCGCCGGCGGCCCGCGCGCGGTGATGGCGGGGCTGTTCGTCGTCGCCGCGGTGCTGACTCAGGTGATCTCCAACAACTCGTCCGCGCTCGTGACAGTGCCGATCGCGGTCGCGACTGCGCGGGAACTCGACGTATCCGCAACGCCGTTCCTGATCGCCGTTGCGCTGGGCGCGGGCGCCGCCCACCTGACGCCGATGAGCACGCCAGTGAACATCGTCACGTATGGTCCCGGCGCGTACGAGTTCGGCGACTACTGGAAAATCGGCTTGCTGATCATATTGTGGTCGATGGCGGTGGTGGTGTTCATCGCGCCGTTGTACTGGTCCTTCTAGCGGCACAGTTCCTCGACAGCAGGCCCGGCTCCGTATAGCATCGACCGCACGGATGGGACCCTGATAGCCGATGCCTTCTCATCTGCACACGGAGACCGCATCGTGCATATCGCCAGCCTGATAGTCCCGATCTTCGCGATCATCGCGACAGGCTGGGTCGCCGGTACATCGGGCTACGTGGCGCCGGCCCTTGCCGGCCCGCTGATGCAGTTTGCCTACTATGTCGCGATGCCGGCGCTGGTGTTTCTGACGGTTGCGAAGGAACCGCTCGGGTCGCTGCTGGAGTGGCGCTTCCTCGTCGCATTCGGCGGCGGTTCGCTGATCTGCTTCACCGCCGTGCTGGTCGCCGCACGCATCGGCGCGCGCGCATCGCTGGGAACGAGCGCGATGCTCGGTGCGATCGTTGCGATGACCAACACCGGCTTCGTCGCGCTGCCGATCCTGCGAGCGCTGCAGGGACCACAAGGCGTCCTCGCAGCAGCGGTCGCAACGGTTTTTGTCGGTGCTGTGATGTTTCCCGTGCTGGTCGTTCTGCTGGAGATCAATCAACAGACCCGTTCGCGACAAATGCGCACAGGCGCACTAGTCAGGCAAATCGGCACGAACCCGGTGATCCTTGCCACCGTGCTGGGCTTGCTTTGGTCGGTTAGCGAACTCACACTGCCCGTGCCCGTTGTCACATACCTGGGCTTACTAGGGGAAGCGCTCACGCCATGCGCCTTGTTCGCGATCGGCCTCGATCTTTCGATCAATCGCCTGCGTGGGCAATTGAGCCGCTTCGCGTTGCTGGCAGCGCTCAAACTGGTGGTGATGCCGCTGGTCGTGTACGGCATTTGCGTCGCCATCGGACTGAACCGGGTCTTTACCCTTGCCGCCGTGATCTGCGCGGCCGTACCCACAGCCAAAAGCGCGTACGTGCTCGCGACCGAATATGATGTCGAAAAGGCCACAACGGGCGCCGCCATTTCAATGACAACGCTGTTTTCGATCGTCACGCTGCTGGTCTGGCTGTATTGGCTTTAGCGCTCCGCGCGAACTTCGCTAAACCAACGCGCTACCTTCCGGTCCTCGCGCATTAGCCTGCGGTTCTTCACTGATCCACTTCCGCGCGCGTGCTTTGCCCCACTCTGAGATCTTCTTGCGTGCTGGTCGGCGCGAGGCGCGTACTCCGCGGAACCCATACGCGGCGGAATTGCTCCATTTCAAGTTCTTCCGTAAACACCGACATCGATGGCTTCACCAGGTCGTGCCGCGAAACAATGCCGAGTAGCCGATAGGATTTCTCATCTTCGACCACGGGCACACGGTCGAATCCGGTTATCGCAAGCCGCGCCGCGACGCTTCTGCAAGTCTCGCGCGGCAACGCGATTTCAGGTCGCGTGTCCGCGAAGAACATGCCAAGCGGCACATCGGCTTTCTCCGCGGAAATCCGATCCAGCAGTGCGCGATCGGTCATGCCGACCAGCACGCCGGACGCGACGACCGGATACGCGCGATATTTCTGCCGCGGCCCGAAGTAGTCGCGCAGCACATCGGCAACGGTTGCTTTCGCATCGATCGTCTCGACTGTGCGCGTCATGACCTCGTCGACGTAATGCCTTTCGAGCGGGTCGATGCTGTACTCGCGATAGATGTGAAACCCGCGGCGGGCCACTTTCTCGGTCAGAATGGAGCGGCGCATCATCAGGACAGTGAAGCCATACGCCACAGCGGCAGCCGATAGCAGCGGCAGCAACGCATTCGCGTCGCCGGTCAGTTCGAATGCGAACACGGCCGCCATCACGGGCGCGCGCATCATGCCGCCAAGCGTGGCGGCCATAAACACCAGCGGCCAGACTGCGGGGTCCCCTCCCGGCATATACGGTGCGGCAATCGCTCCGACGCCCGCGCCCATCATCAGCAGCGGCGCGAGCACGCCACCCGACGTACCCGACGCGAGTGCAATGACCCAGATCACCGCCTTCACGAGCACGATCAAAATCACTGCGTGCAGCACCAGATGGTTTTGCAGCAAGTCTCCGATCACGTCGTATCCGACGCCGAGCGTGCGCGGCTGAAAATACCCGCCAATACCGACCGCGATGGCGCCCAATGCCGGCCACCACATCCAGTGGACCGGCAGCTTATGGAACAGATCCTCCATCTTGTACAGCCATGTCGATAATCCCCAGGACAGCGCACCGGCGACTACGCCCGCGATGCCCGACGACACGATGCCAAGCGGGCCGAGGTCTGCCGTATGCAGCGGAAACAGAGGCCCGCTTCCCAATAGCAGCGGCCGCATAAAGCCCGCTACCGCGCAGGCGATAGCCGCCGGCAACAGACTGCGCGGCCGCAATTCGAACAGCAGAAGCTCGATCGCAAGCAGCACAGCCGCAACCGGCGTGCCAAACACGGCGGTCATGCCGGCGACCGCGCCCGACACCAGTAACGCTTTGCGCTCCGCACTCGACAGATGGAAGAATTGCGCGACCAGCGAACCGATCGCGCCGCCGGTCATGATGATCGGGCCTTCCGCGCCAAATGGCCCGCCACTGCCGATCGCGATGGCAGACGCAAGTGGTTTGAGCACCGCGACCTTCGACGACATCTTGCTTTTGCCGAACAGAATCGCTTCGATCGCCTCGGGTATGCCGTGGCCCCGAATCTGCTCGGAACCGAATCGCGCGATCAGTCCGACCACGAGGCCGCCAATCACCGGGGCCGCGATAACGAAAAGCCCGAGCGTGTTCTGCGACGGTGAATGATTCGCGGTAGATAGCGTCTGGAAGAAAAACAGATTCGTGAAGAAGCGGATGAGGTGCAAAAGGAAATCGGCGGCGACCGTACTCAGTGCGCCACTGACCGCGGCAATTGCACTGATGCGCAAGAGCCGGACATCTGTTGCGAAGTCGCCTTTATGCTCGCTCATGAGTTCCCCTGACAACTGAAGATCAATAGCGTGTGATGGATATATATATCATAACGTGATGTACATTGCTCAGAGACCGCGGCGATCCTTTCCGGTCGCACGTCGCGAGCTGACTGGCCAACGGCGCTGCGACGTTCAGCAAGATCTTCGTAATCGCGAGAAAATGCACTGTTGATCACCCCCCACATAGGTATCGACATGTCCGATCTCACTTCAACGCTTCAGCGTCGCACCGATATCGACCCCACTCCGCTCGGCGTCGCGCTGTTGCTGATCGTCGTTGGCGCGTGGTATCTCGCACAAACGGTCAGCCCGAATCAGGCGGCGCTGTATATGGTCGGTGCGCTGCTCGGCGTCGCGCTGTATCACGCGGCGTTCGGATTTACTTCCGCGTGGCGTGTATTCATCGCCGATGGCCGGGGTGCCGGGCTGCGCGCACAGATGCTGATGCTCGCAGTCGGCGTCGCGCTGTTCTTTCCCGCACTCGCATCAGGGACGCTGTTCGGCAGGCCCGTGGCGGGCTTTGTGTCGCCGGCCGGCACGTCGGTCGTCGTCGGCGCATTTCTGTTTGGCATTGGCATGCAGCTGGGCGGCGGTTGCGCGTCGGGCACGCTGTACACGGTGGGCGGCGGCAGTACGCGCATGATCGTCACGCTCGTCGGGTTTGTGGCCGGCTCGGTGGTCGCGACCGCGCATATGCCGTTCTGGACCGCCCTTCCATCCTTGGCGCCCGTTTCGCTCGTCACGACATTTGGCGCGGCACCCGCGCTAATTGCCAATTGGGCGCTGTTCGCGTTGATCGCGGCGCTGACCGTGGTGATCGAAAAACGCCGGCATGGCCGGCTGGTTCCGTCGCATATCCAGCCCGCGCATGTGTCGCCGTGGCTGCACGGCCCGTGGCCGCTGCTGGCAGGCGCGATCGCCCTCGCGGTGCTCAACTTCGCGACGCTCGCGCTATCCGGGCGGCCTTGGGGTATCACGTCGGCGTTCGCGCTGTGGGGCGCGAAGGCCGCCTCGGTGCTCGGGGTCGACGTGGCAAGCTGGACCTACTGGACGAGCAAGCCGAATGCCGCGGCGCTCGCCGCGCCGATCTCACATGATGTGACCTCGGTGATGGACATCGGCATCGTGATTGGCGCGATGCTAGCGGCCGCACTGGCCGGCCGCTATGCGCCGGTGTGGCGCATACCGCTGCGCTCGCTGGTCGCGGCCGTTGTCGGCGGGTTGCTGCTCGGATATGGCGCGCGGCTCGCATACGGCTGCAATATCGGCGCGTATTTCAGCGGCATCGTGTCGGGCAGCCTGCATGGCTGGGTCTGGCTGGTTGCCGCGTTCTTCGGCAATGTACTGGGCACACGGCTGCGGCGGCTGTTCGGACTGGAGGTCGAGCGGCTCGCGGCGACGACGTGTTAGATCCGGCAAGCGAAGCGCCCGGTGTTCCGGAAAACACCGGCGTATCAGGCCACCATGACGCTGCTTATTTGAAACGGACGTCGACCGTGAATAACGGATTGGCGTCCGCGTTGATTGCACACTGACGCCCAGTTTCGGTCGTATGCAAGCTCAAATACAGCTGCTTCAGTTCTTCCCGCGTACCGTCCGGCTTCATAAAGCGCATTCCTTCGATCTGCGCGTCACTGACGTTGTCGGGAGCGGACAGGACGGGCTCGCACTTCAGGCTGACCGGCTGCCCATGATAGGCACCGTTAATCCCGCTCGATGTCGCATCGTCGATGCCCTTGACGACCGACGTGCCGTCCATGCGCACTTCATAGATGTCGTGTGCCATCGAGCCTTGTGTGACACATAGTTCCACTGATTTCGCGATGTTCGCCGGTAGGGTCGCGCTACGGCATACCGTGCTGCGCGGCACCGCGTCGAGTGTCGAACTGTCAGGCGTTGTCGCCGCACAAACGTGACCGGCGACAAGGCTCGCCGAAACGGCAAATGCAGCCGCGTATGCACTGATTTTTTGTTTCGTCGCAATCAAAACCTGCACTCCCAGTAGTCAATCGTCGTAGGCATGCTCGCCCGTCATCCGCCTCGCGGTTGCTTGCGCAAGCATGGAGATAGATATATCGGCAGGATGGCCCTTCGGCTTGAGCCGCCATGCTCAATGGCGGATATCGTGCCGAGCGCATTTGGGTCGAGCGCCGCGATGCCGGCGGTCTTGCCATTCAGCCCTCGTCGACGAACTCAGGCTTCTCGCCGCCGAACAATCGCGCCTATCGCCGTGCGGACTGGTCAGCGTTCTCCCCGTCCTGGCCTCCGCCGAGCGCAATATACAGCGAAGCGCCGTTTTGCAAAGCGGCTGCGCGCAACTGGATCAACTGCTGTTGCGCGGCAAACAGGCTGCGCTTCGCGTCGACCACTTCGAGATAGATCGAAATACCGTTCTGGTAGCGAAGCTCCGCCGCCTCCGCGAGGCGCTGTTCGGAGGCCACTGCGCGCTCCTGAGCCTCGATCTGCTCCCTCAGCCGCTGACGCGCGATCAGCGCGTCGGACACTTCGCGAAACGCGACCTGAACCGTTCTCTGATAGTTCGCGACGAGTTCGCTGCGACGCGCTTCCGAGATACCGACTTGCGCGCTGCGACGGCCCGCGTCGAAGATCGGCAGTGTAACGAAGCCGGCTATCAACCATGTCTGCTTGCCCGGCACGAACAGATCGTTCAGCTCGGGCGACACGTAACCGAAATTGCCGGTGAGCGAAATGCGCGGAAAGTAGTCGGCACGCGCGGCGCCGATATCGGCGTCGGCCGCTCGCAACGATTGTTCCGCGGCGCGGATATCGGGGCGCAACGTCAGTAGCGAAGACGGCAGACCCGCGTCGAGCGTCGCGAACTGATCGGCGTCTCGCACCTCATGCCGCTCGGGCATATCCACGGGTAGCGGCCCGCCGATCAGCACCGCCAGCTGGTCGCGCTGCTGCCCGGTAATTCTTTGCAGTTCGGCTAGTTGCGTCTGCGCCTGAGTGACCAGGATTCTCGCGTGCTCGAAATCGACAAGCGATATCGCGCCGGCTTCGAGACGCAGTGTCGCCACTTCAAGCGCATATTCGCGGGTCGCGAGCGTATGTTGCGCAAGCGCAATGCCCTCGTCGCCCGACAGGATCGCGTAGTAGGTCGCGGCCACATTGCTGATCAGCGATAGTCGAAACGCCTGATTCGCCTGCACCGTCGCCAGGTAATTCCGGCGCGCGGACTCGGCCATATTCGCCACGCGTCCCCAGAAGTCAAGTTCGAACGACGTGACGGCCACCTGCACGTTGTACTGGTTGAAGTGGACCGAGGCGTTGGTGTTCGAGTCCTCGGGTTCGATCACGTTAAGCGGCGTTTTGCTGCGCGATGCGTCCGCCCCGGCCACCACTTGCGGGAACCGTGCGGAGCGCTGCACGCGATAAAGCGCCTGCGCCTGCTCGATGCGCGCGACGGAAGCGGCCAGATCGCGATTGCGCTCCAACGCGGTCGCAATCAGCTGCTTGAGCGTAGGATCGCGAAAGAACATCTGCCATGTAATTTCCGAAGCGAGCCGGTCACCGCCTGCCGTCGCGATATCCGCGCTCTCATAGCTGCCCGCGATCGGCAGATCGGGCTGCTGGTAGCGCGGCGCGAAATTGCACGACGCGAGCGCGATGCAGGCGATGCACGCAATAAGCGCGTTGATCGCGTTGACAACATTGGCCGCATTGCCTGCATTGGCCGCATTGGCCACGTTGCGCGCGTTGGCCGCATTAACCGCGTTGGCCGCGATACGCTTAGCCATCGCGTTCCCCAGCGAGTTGCGCTTCGTCCGCGTCGTCGTCATCCTGCGCGCGCCTGCGGCTCAGCCACTTGCGCGCGATCACATAGAACAGCGGCGTAAAGAAAATGCCGAACAACGTGGCCGTGAGCATGCTGCCCATAATCCCGGTACCGACCGCTTGCCGCCCCGCCGCGCCTGCGCCAGTCGCGAGCACCAGCGGCAGCATGCCGAGCACGAACGTCACGCTCGTCATCAAAATAGGCCGCAGCCGCTGGCGAGCGCCGTTCACCGCGGCGCTCACCGGATCGCGGCCTTCCGCTTCCTCCTTGATCGCGAATTCGACAATCAGAATCGCGTTCTTCGCAGCGAGGCCGATGATCGTCACGAGACCGATATTGAAGTAGATATCCGCGGAAAACTGACGGGCCGTCGTTAGCAGAACAGCGCCCAACACGCCCAGCGGGATGATCAGCAAAACCGCGACTGGAATGGCCCAGCTCTCGTACAGCGCCGCCAGCAGCAGAAAAACCACGATGAAAGACAGCACCAGCAACGCGCCGATCTGCCCGGCCGCCTGCTGCTCCTCGAACGCCGTGCCGGTCCATTCATAGGTCAGGTTGCCCGAGAGCACCGTGCCCGCGATACGCTCCATTTCCGCCAGCGCCGCACCGCTCGATCGGCCTGGCGCCGCCTGGCCGGAGATCGTCGCGGACGGAAAGCCGTTATAGCGTTCGACCTGCTGCGGCCCCGAGGTCCAGTGCACGCTCGAGAACGCAGAAAACGGCACCATCTCGCCGACGTCGTTGCGCAGCCGGATCGCGCCGATATCCTCCGGACGCATGCGCTGATCGGCATCGGCCTGCATCAGCACGCGCAGCACGTTGCCTTCGTAGACGAAATCGTTCACATAGTTCGAGCCGAACGCGAGTGACAGCGCGCTATTCACCTGGCCGATCTGCAGCCCAAGCGCGCGCGCTTTCACGCGATCGATATCGACATACAGTTGCGGCGCGGCCGGCAAGCCGTCCGGACGCACACCGACCAGCAGCGGACTGCGCGATGCTTCCGCGAGCATGCGCATGCTCGCCTGCTGCAACGCCGCGCCGCCGACGCCGCTGCGGTCGAGGATTTTCATCGTGAAGCCGCTCGCATTGCCGAGCGACGGAATCGCCGGCGGATCGAGCGCGAACACGAGCGCCTGCGGGATGTTCCGGAACGCGGCGTTCGCACGCGCGACCAGCGTCGCCGCGGAGTTCGCTGTACCAGGCCGCTCCGACCACGGTTTCAGATCGACAAACGACATCGCGGCCGACTGTCCCTGGCCGAAAAAGCTGAAACCGGTAACCGATGCGATATTGCGCACCTGCGGCTGCTGCCTGAGAAAAGCCTCGGCCTGATCGACGACCTGCTGCGTGCGCTGCGACGTCGCGCCCGGCGCTGCCGTATACGCAATGAAGAAATATCCCTGGTCTTCGTTCGGAATAAAGCCGCGCGGCAATTGCGTAAAGAGCCACCCGGTCGCTACGCAGACGACCGCGAAAACCACGAGCCATCGTATCGGCGTACGCAGCATCGCCTGCACCGCGCGCACGTAGCGGTCCGTGGCAGACTCCATGCCGCGGTTGAACCCATCGAAAATGCGTTGCTGGATGCGAGCCGGCCAACGCATCGCCGCACGCTTGCGTTCGCCGTTGTCTTGCTTCACCTTGTTGCCGAGCAGAGTCGCCGACATCGCCACACCCAGCGTCAGCGCGAGCACCGTGGACAGAAAGATCGACACCGTTAGCGTGACCGAAAATTGCCGATAGATCGCGCCCGTCGAGCCTGGAAAGAAAGCCATCGGAACGAACACCGCGACCAGCACCAGCGTGCTCGCGATTACCGCGCCCGCGATCTGTCCAATCGCCTTCACGGTTGCGCGCCGCGAACCGAGGCCCTCGTCCTGGATCACGCGCTCGACGCTTTCCACCACGACGATCGCGTCGTCGTTGAGTATGCCGATCGCGACAACCATGCCAAACAGCGAAAGCAGATTGATCGAGAGTCCGAACAGATAGATACCAACGCAGGCTCCAACCAGTGCGATCGGCACGACCAAGGTCGGAATCAGCGTTGCTCGCAGCTTCTGCAGGAACAGGAACACCACCACCGTGACCAGCAGCAACGCCTCGACCATGCTGCGCAACACGCCACTCAACGACGTCGTGATGAACGGCGTCGTATCGAACGGAACCACCCATCCAACGCCGCGCGGAAAACTCGACTGCAGTTGCGTGAGACGCTCGCGCACTGCCGTTGCAACAGCAAGCGCATTCGCGCCGCTCGCGAGCTGGATCGCGATCCCCGCAGACTCCTTGCCGTTCACCCGAAAGCTGAAGCCATAGCTATCGTTGCCCAGCTCGACACGCGCGACATCGCCCAGGCGCACGGTAGAGCCGTCCGGGTTCGATCGCACGATGATTTCGCGAAACTGCTCGGGCGTCGAAAAGCGGCCCCGCGTGATGATCTGCGCGCTGAGCTCCGCACCCGGCGCAATCGGCTGCTCGCCGAGTCCCCCGCCCGCGGTCTGGCTGTTCTGTTCCTGGATCGCCGCCATCACTTCATTCGCGGACAAGCCAAATCCGCCGAGTTTTTCTGGATCGATCCAGATGCGCATCGCATACGACGATCCGAACAGCTGCGCGTCGCCGACGCCAGGAATGCGCCGCAGTTCATTGATGATGTTGTTCGCGGCAAAGTTGCCGAGTTCGACGGCCGGTATCGAATTGCTGACCGATTGCAGCGCAACCAGCATCAGAAAGCCCGAGGATGCTTTCGTGACCCGCACGCCGATCTGCCTGACCGCGAGCGGAAGCCGCGGTTCGACACGGCTTACCCGATCCTGGACCTGCGACAACGCAACATCGAGGTTGGTGCCGGGCTTGAGCGTAACGGTGATCTGCGCGGTGCCGTTCGAGCGGCTCGCCGACGACATGTACAGAAAATTCTCGACGCCGTTCATCTCGTCCTCGATGACCGACGTCACGGTGCGGTCCAGCGTTTGCGCGTCCGCGCCGCTATACACCGCCGATATCGTCAACGAAGGCGGCGCAACGTCCGGGTACTGCTCGATCGGCAACAGCATCAGCGCGATCGCCCCGAACAGCGTGACAAAAAGCGCGACCACCCACGCGAACACCGGCCGGTAGACGAAAAATTGCTTCATGGGTACGCCGGTCAGGAGTGGCCGGCTGGAACCGGATGCGCGTCCACACGCTGTCCCGGCTGAACGCGCTGCCAGCCGTCGACGATCACACGCTCGCCCGGCTCCAGCCCATCCTTGACGACCCATAGTCCCGCTTGCTGCTGGCCCAGCACGACATTGCGGCGAACCACGGTGCCATCGTCAGCGACAATCGAAAGGCTTGTCGCATTGTTGTCGAATTGCACGGCGCGCGCGGGTACGACAAGGCCGTTCGGTATCGTGCCGATCTCGATGCGCCCGCGCACGAACTGTCCCGGCAGCAGTACGCGCGACGCATTGTCAAAGCGCGCACGCAGAACCTGCGTGCCGGTCGACGGTTCGACGACGAGATCGGTGAAGTCGAGCACCCCCGGCTCCTTGTATTCGTCGCCGTTCGCAAGCGTCAGCCGGACCTGCACGCGGTCCGCGGCAGGCGCCGCGATGGCGCCCGACTTGAACTGTCTGCGTAATTCCAGCAGTGAAAGGTTCGATTGCGTAAAGACCGCATTCACCGGTGTCAGCTGGTTGATCTGCGTGAGCAACGTCGCGCCGGCTGCGCTGACCAATGCACCTTCGGTGACGAGCGCACGCCCTACCCGTCCCGCGATCGGCGCACGCACCGTGCAGCGCTCGAGCCTCAAGCGGGCCAGCGTGAGCGCCGCGCGCGCGTCGGACACGTTCGCGTCGGCCTGCTGCATCGCAGCCAGTGCCGCCTCGTATTCCTGAGCGCTGACCACCTGACGCGCGACCAGCGGCTTGAATCGCGCAACCTCGGAAGTCGCATTGCGCTGCACCGCCTGCGCGCGATCCAGCGCCGCTTGCGCTTGCTGCAATGCAGCCTGGTAATCGCGTGGATCGATAAGAAAGAGCGGCGTTCCGGCGCGGACGTCGGTGCCCTCTTCATAGAGACGCCGCTCGACGATGCCATCGACACGCGCGCGAACCTCCGCCGTCCGGATCGCTTCGATGCGCCCGGGTAGCTCGACCACCCGTGGAATGGATTGCGCATCGACCGTTTCGACCAGCACGCTCGGCGGCGGTGGTGCGACGGCGCTTGCGACTTGCCGGTCGCGACATCCGAAGCCGGCGAGCAGCAACGACGTCGCGACGACGAGCAAGCAGGGGCGATAGCGTCTGAGTTCGCAGTCTGGCACTCGAGGCTCCACAGAGGTGGCGCGTCACGCATGAGTCTGATCGGCGCAGGCGATATTCACTCAAACTGTGATTCCGGTCCCCCTGGATGCGCGGCCCCGGCTCGAAGCACGCTTAATGCTTTACCCCTGAACTCCCTGCGGTAATCCGACAGGTAATGTTTTCAATTATCCACAGCGAATTACTGCGCGTTCTCACAGGCCGGTAGATCGAAAACTTCTTGAAGTCGGAGTTCTATTTAATACTATTGATTGGCAATGCACACGCTTAATTTTCTTTATCTTGAGCGATTGCCTATGTTAGAAGAGCATGTTTGCGCGGTCGGGCGACATTGCTTTCAGGACGTTCCAGTGCCGAAGGAACCGCTGCTTATGCGTGACATCAACGTCGTCTTTCCTCGGGAGATCGGATCATGAAAAGCCAATTTGTTCTTTCCATTATCGCTGCGCTACTGGTCGGCGTTGCACCTGCAGCGTTCGCGCAGACCGGGCCAGCCGGCGACCAGGGCTTCCCCCGTCAGCAGGTGATGCCGAGTATTCCAAGCAAGGACTGGAAAACCGGACAGCTGGTGCCTGCATACTACCGCGACAGGATTTATGTGATTGATCGGCCGCAGGACCATAGCCTGAGCGCGGCAGGACGGGGGCAGAAATGGCTCGGGATCAACGGCGACTACGTGCTCGCCAACCAGAACTGGAAAATCTCGAAGATCGTGCCCGGTGTGAAGTAAAAACGCGTCACAGGGCGTCGCCGCTATCACGGTCGGTCGCAGCATCGGGCAATCGTGTGCGGCACGCCTGTCTATCATGAATGATGGAGCGCATCATTTGACATGGGCGTCAAAATTCTGACGTCGCAATGGCGCGAACAGGTCAACTGGGCAGAAATTATCCGCTGAAGGTCAAGCGACCTGCGCCGCGTGTCGATATCTGTGCTTTGCTATCCGCGTGTCTATCGCCGTTCTGTATTGCCAAACAATCTGCTGACAGCTCGCAATATGCATGCGTTATTCACGCGCGCTTTAAGTTATCTTGTGGCACAAACCGTGCAATCGTTTCGTCCGACGTAAAGAATAACGAACGGGCGTTTGCAATCTCCGGACACCGCGACAGCGTAAGAACACCCCCTCCCCTTGGTCAATCCGGATGGCATCTTCGCCGTCAAAATGCGATGCTTTCCGGATGCCTGCGCGTTGATTCCCGCAAGTCCGGTGTATCGATCCCAACCTGAGCGCTTGCCCCATCCACGGCCCGGCTTGAACGCAGCAAAAGATCCATTCGCATGGTTCGACTGCCCATGAATAACAATCTCCAGGTGCTGTGGGATGACGGCGAGCGCATCTTGTGCCGCGGGCCGCGCCCGCGCGGCGGTGGCAACGATACCGTGCTGCTCGCACGTCCGGCCGCCGAACGTCCCTCGCCCGCCAGCCTTGATCGCCTCGCGCACGAATTAAGGCTGAAGGACGAACTCGACGGCGCATGGGCCGCGCGACCGTTGTCGCTTTCGAGCGACGGCGGCCAGAACGTGCTCGTGCTGGAGGATGCGGGCGGTGAACCGCTGGCGCGATTGCTCGGCGAGCCGATGGACGTCGGCAAGGTCCTGAGCGTTGCCGCGGGTATCGCGGCCGCGCTAGGCAACGTTCATCGGCGCGGTCTCATCCATAAGGACCTGAAACCGGCCAACATTCTTGTCCATTGCGCGGACGGCCAGGTGAGGCTCACAGGCTTCGGCATCTGCTCCCGCCTGCCGCGCGAGCGCCAGGCGCCGCAGATACCCGAGACCATCTCCGGCACGCTTGCGTACATGGCGCCCGAGCAGACCGGCCGGATGAACCGCTCGATCGATTCGCGCAGCGACCTGTATTCGCTGGGCGTCATTCTCTATCAGATGCTCACGGGTGTACTGCCTTTCGCGGCAACCGACGCGATGGAATGGGTGCACTGCCATATCGCGCGCAACCCGGTGCCGCCGAACGCGCGGTCGGCCGATGTGCCGCCGATGCTCTCGCGCATCGTGATGAAGCTGCTGACCAAGACCGCGGAAGAGCGCTACCAGACAGCGGCAGGTGTCGAACGCGACCTGAAGCGCTGCCTTGCCGACTGGGAGCGTCAACATCGGATCGATGATTTCACGCTGGGCGAGCATGACAAACCCGATCGTCTGGTGATTCCCGAGAAGCTGTATGGGCGCGAGCACGAGGTCGGCAGGCTGCTCGCGGCGTTTGACCGTCTCGCCAGAACCGGTACACCGGAACTCGTGCTGGTGTCGGGCTATTCAGGCATCGGTAAGTCGTCGGTGGTCAATGAACTGCCGCGGGTGCTGGTTCCGCCGCGGGGTTTGTTCGCATCAGGCAAGCTTGACCAGTACAAGCGCGACATTCCATATTCCACGGTCGTCCAGGCTTTTCAGGGGTTGGTGTGGCCACTGCTGGGCAAGCGCGACGCCGAGCTCGACAGTTGGCGGCGCGCGCTGCTGGCCGCGCTCGAGCCTAACGCGCGGCTGATCACCGACCTGATCCCCGAACTGAAACTGATCATCGGCGACCCGCCGCCGGTTCCCGAGCTCGAGCCCCACCAGGCGCAACGGCGTTTTCAGCTGGTATTCCGCCGTTTTCTCGGCGTCTTCGCGCGTCGTGAACACCCGCTCGCGCTGTTTCTCGACGATCTGCAGTGGCTCGACGCCGCCACGCTCGACCTGTTGCCCGAGCTGCTGACCGGCTCCGATGTTCAATATCTGCTGTTGATCGGCGCGTATCGGGAAAATGAAGTCGACGCGCGGCATCCGCTCACGGGCAAGCTTGACGAGATCCGGAAATCGGGCGCCCGAATCGAGGAAATCCGGCTCGCGCCGCTGGCGCCGGAGCATATCCGGCAATTTACCGCGGACGCTCTTTGCAGCGATCGGGAACGCATCGCGCCGCTCGCGGCGCGAGTGGATGAGAACACCGGCGGCAATCCCTTTTTCGTCATCCAGTTTCTGTTCGCGCTCGCGGAAGAGGGACGGCTTCGCTTCGATCATCACGCGGCGTGCTGGTCGTGGGAACTCGAAGGTATCGATACGAAGCGCTACGCGGACAATGTGGTCGACCTGATGGTCGGCAAGCTGAACCGCCTGCCCGCCGACACGCAACAGGCATTGCAGCATTTCGCGTGCTTCGGCAATGTCGCCGCTGTCCAGACGCTGTCGACCGTGCTCGATATTCCGGACGCGCAGGTGCACGCGGCGCTATGGACAGCGCTTTGTCAGGAACTGGTCGAGCGTCTCGACGGCACATACCGTTTCGCTCACGACCGGATTCAGGAGGCCGCCTATTCGCTGATTCCCCCCGCTATGCGCGCCGAAGCGCATCTGCGGATCGGCCGGCTGCTCGCCGCGCAAACTCCGCCGGAAAAGCTCGAGGACATGATTTTCGAAATCGTGCATCAGCTAAACCGCGGCGCGGCGCTGATCACGCAACAGGAAGAACGCGATCACGTCGCCGATCTGAATCTGATCGCCGGACAGCGCGCCAGGTCGGCGACGGCTTACGGCTCCGCACTGACCTACCTGAACACCGGTGCCGAACTGCTATCCGACGATGGCTGGAAACGCCGGCACGCGCAGCGTTTCGCGCTGGAGCTGAACCGGGCCGCGTGTGAGTTTCTAACCGGCAAGCTCGCGAAGGCCGACGAGAGATTAGCCGCATTGTCGGATCGCACCGCGACGCCCGTCGAAGTCGCACAGGTCGCCAGCTTGCGCATCGACGTGTGCACGACGCTCGATAGCGCCGACCGCGCGGTCGCCGTCTGTCTCGACTATCTGCGGCAGATCGGCATCGAATGGCCCGCCCACCCGGCCGACGACGAAGTCAGGCGCGAATACGAGCACATCTGGTCCGTGCTGGGCGAACGGACCATCGAAGATCTGGTGCATCTTCCTCCGATGCACGATCAGGTATCGCTTGGCACCGTCAACGTGCTGATCAAGTGCTGGCCGGCGGCCTTTCACACCGATCCGAATCTTGCCTGCCTGATGACATGCAAGGCGGTGAGTCTCAGCCTCGAGTGCGGCAACTGCGATGCGTCGTGTACCACGTATGTGATGCTTGGCAGAATTGCCGGGTCGCGTTTCGGCGACTATCGCGCCGGCTTCCGGTTCGGCCAGCTCGGCTACGAACTCGTCGGCAAACGCGGCGGCGGGCGTTTGGAGGCCAGCACGTACGTGTATTACTCGGCGTTCGTATTGCGCTGGATGAAACACGTGCGGGCTTGCCGCGATGTATTGCAACGCGCGTTCGAAGCGGCAAACCGGATTGGGGACCTCACCGCTGCCGCCTATGCATGCAACAATCTGAATTCGGACCTTCTTTTCGCGGGCGAACCGCTGCAAGCCGTGCAGCGCGAAGCCGAAAGCGGACTCGCGTTCGCGCAGAAGACACGCTTTGGCCTTGTCATCGACATTATCGACACGCAGCTGTCGCTGGTCCGCACGCTGCGCGGCGCGACGCAGCGATTCGGATGCCTGGACGACCGGCAATTCAGCGAAGCTCGCGCTGAGCGCCATTTATCGAGTAACCCGGCTTTGGCGATCGCCGCGTGCTGGTACTGGATCCGCAAACTGCAGGCCCGTTATATGGCCGGCGACCATGCAGCGGCAATGGACGCCGCATCGCGCGCACAACCGCTGCTGTGGACCTCATCGTCCTTCTTCGAGGAAGCCGAATATCACTTTTACGGCGCGCTCGCGCGTGCAGCCTGGTATGACCGCGCTGCGCGAAGCGAGCAGCCGCAGGTACTGTCTTCTGTCGTCGAGCATCACCGTCAGCTCGAGGTCTGGGCGAAACACTGCCCGGAGAATTTCGCGGATCGCGCCGCGCTCGTCGGCGCGGAAATCGCGCGCATCGAACAGCGCGAAGGCGACGCGATGCGCCTGTACGAACAGGCGATCCACTTCGCTCAGGAAAGCGGCTTCGTGCATAACGAGGCGCTAGCCAACGAGCTCGCGTCCCGATTCTACGCAGCATGTGGTCTTGCGAAGGTGGCGCGGCTGTACTTGCAGGACGCGCGCTACCTCTATCTGCGCTGGGGCGCCGACGGCAAGGTGCGACAACTCGAAGAGCAGTCGCCCCAGCTACGTGCCGAAGCGTTCGCGCCAGGCCCGACCGGCACGATCGGCGCACCGGTCGAACATCTCGACCTCGCGACCGTGATCAAGGTGTCGCAGGCGGTCTCGGGCGACATCGTCCTCGACAAGCTGATCGAGATGGTCATGCGCACCGCGATTGAACAGGCAGGCGCCGAACGAGGTTTGCTGATTCTCCCGGACGGCGGCGAACTGAGGATCGTTGCGGAAGCATCGACCGACAGCGAAAAGTTCGTCGTCGACCTGCGTGATGAGCCCGTCGAACCGCTCGCGCTTCCGGAGTCGGTTCTGCACTATGTGCTGCGCACGCAGGAGACCGTGATCCTCGACGATGCCGCGAGTCACCCGCGGTTTGCGCGGGATAACTACATCGTCGAACACGGCGCCCGGTCGGTGCTCTGTCTGCCGCTAGTCAATCAGGGCAGGCTCAAGGGCGCGCTGTATCTGGAAAACAACCTGACCACGCGCGCGTTCACACCCGGCCGGATCACCGTGCTCAGTCTGGTTGTGTCGCAGGCGGCCATTGCGCTCGAAAACGCCCGCCTTTACCGCAACGTCGCGGAACGCGAGGCGAGAATCCGGCGGCTCGTCGATGCGGACATCATCGGCATTTTCGTGTGGAACATCGATGGCGACATTCTGGAGGCCAACGATGCGTTTCTGCGGATGCTGGGCTATGCGCGCGACGATGTCATGCTCGGCAAAATGCGCTGGACCAGCCTGACGCCAGCGGAATGGCATAGCGTCGACGAACAGGCGACCCGGGATATCATGGTCAACGGGCGCGCACAGCCCTATGAAAAGGAATACCTCAGGAAAGACGGCAGCCGGGTGCCGATCATGATCGGCCCAGCCAGTTTCGACGCGGGCGGCAAAGAAGGGGTTGCGTTCGTGCTGGATCTGACCGCGCGCAAGCAGGCGGAACGGGAAGCGCGTGACAGTGAACGGCGCTATCGCGAGATGCAATCCGAACTCGCGCACGCGAGCCGCGTCGCAACGATGGGGCAACTGACCGCATCGATCGCTCATGAAGTGAACCAGCCGATTGCCGCGACCGTGACCAATGCGCAGGCGGCGCTACGTTGGCTGGACGCCCAGCCGCCCGACTTCGACGAGGTACGTCAGGCGCTTTCGCGGATCGTCAACGAAGTGAATCGAACCAAACAGGTGATCGGCCGAATCCGCGCATTACTGAAGAAAGCCCCTCCGACGAAGGAGCGCGTCGACATGAACCGGGCCATTCACGAAGTGGTCGAACTGGTCCATGGAGAAGCGATCAAGCACGGCATCACGATCCGGACTCAACTGGCGGACGGCCTGCCGCTTATCGATGGCGACCGGGTTGAACTGCAGCAGGTGCTGCTGAACCTGATCATCAACGCGATCGAAGCGGTGAGCAGCGCCGGCGACGGTCCGCGCGAAGTGTGTGTCTGCGATCAGAACACCGAGACAGACGCGATACTCGTCTGCGTGCGCGATTCCGGGCCGGGCCTCGGCTCGGAGTCCGCCGAACATCTATTTGCGCCTTTCTACTCGACCAAGCCGAGCGGTCTGGGCATGGGCCTGTCGATCTGCCGTTCGATCATCGATGCGCACGGCGGCCGGTTGTGGGCGAGCGCGAACGAGCCGCGCGGCGCGGTGTTTCAGTTCACGTTGCCTGTCCGCTAGCCAGTTTGATCGCCCGCCATACCTGATCGGCGTGCCGATGATCGGTACCGCAACATCCGCCGATGATGTTCATGCCCGTCAGAAAGCCGCGCAATCTCACGGCATCCTGGCCGAATTCCACCGGGTCGCCGTCGTCAAGTTCGTCGGCCTCGTCAAGTTCGGCATGGCTGCGTCGTGACGCATTCGCTCGAACGCCGCGAATGCGTTGAAGCCACTCGCCTCCGTTTCGCAGCATCTCTTCGAAATGCGATGCGTGCGCGCAATTGATCATGAAGAACGACGCATAGCCGTCCGTTTCGGCATCGGTGTGTTCGATCGCGTACCGCAATGAATCGCCGGAAGGCAGCCTGCCATCGGTTTCCAACGTGAACGAGATCGAGATGGGCACGCCGGCCGCTTTGGCTGCGCGGATCATGCCGATCGCTTCATCGATGTAGTTCAACGTAAATCCGCCAACCATATCGACTTGCGTCGCGGCGAAGGTATTGATCTGTTCCGCGTGGTAGCGCTGCGCGTCGCCGGCGTTCATCCGCATGCACGACTGATATCCGTCGCCGCGCGGTCCGAGCGTGCCGACGATGACAATCGGCGTCGACGGTGTTTCCCATCTGGACCGCAATTGAACCAGCATATCGACCGCGCGGCGGTTCGCGGCGGCGAGCGTGGTATCCGTATAGCCGAGCTTGATGCCCCAATCCCGGCTCGCACGCCAGGTCGGTGTCGCGAGCACGATCCCAACCTCATGCTGGCGGGCGAGTTGAGTGAAGCGCTCGTAATGACTTTCGATTAATGCGGTACCTGCCTCCGTTTTGAGTAGATCGTATGACGCGAAATACGGCAACTCGACACCTTGATGGAATATCAGGGACGTTTCGAGTCCGCCATCCGTCATGAAAGGACGATCCTCCAGCAACGGCAACTGCTTACGGTATTTGCTCATCGTAGTACTCATTTCGGTAAAAGGGCTACGCAGAATTCGAAAGAATTCTGGAAATCTGACATGCAGGCGTAATGATCGAACATGCGCCCCGCCAATTCCCGTCGATTCCGAACGCGTGGCAAACGACGCGAATACGGATGACATGTGCCGCACGCATTGATTAATTTCCCAAAACAGGATTATTGGGTATCCTTATTTCAATCAGATAATCCATAAATCGACGCAGAACGTCCATTTGACTAAAAAGATTGCATCATCCCGGTGCATCTCGCATGTCGGATATACGCTTATTTCAGGACATTTTGACGCGACACGGTTCATCTGCGCCATCTGGCCGGATTCCGTCTTTTTGCAAAAGAACGCGCGCCACGCCGCGAAAAATCGACTCGAAATGACCCACACCGAACGGTAGAAAACGGTTTGCCTGGGCAATATTGCGAGACCCGGACGCGACGTCCGTACGGAGAGCACGCGCGATGACCAGTACATGCCTACACAATCTGCCGTTATGGAAAATGACGCTCGTCGTTTTTGGTGCAACCTTTCTTGTCGGCACGGCAACTCACATCGTCACCAGTTGGCTTGCTGACGGTCAGCATCGACGGTTATTCATCGCCGTCTCCGCCCGGCTTGCTGTCTCCCATCGGTGTCATCTTTGGCCAGCCATGAAATCAATCATCCGGTATGTCGCGCAGTTGCGCGGCAAGATAGTCGATCAGCGCGCGCACCCTGGATGGCAGGAAGCGGTTCGGCGGATACAGCAGCCAGATCGGTCCCATATAGGCGCGCGCGTCGAACTCCCAGTCGACGAGAACCTGCACAAGGTCACCTTGCCGTAACGCGTGCGCAGCGGCAAAGTCGGGCAAGCTCGCAATGCCGAGGTCTTGCAACGCCGCATCGAGACGGGCGCCCGCGTGGTTCGCGATATAACGCCCCCTCACCTCCAGCGATTGAGTTTCGGTGCCGCGCCGGAAATGCCAGCGATTATCGTCGACGGTTTCTCCCAGATACAGGCACGCGTGACGTGCAAGATCGTGCGGTTCGATCGGTGTTCCGCGCGCTTCGAGATAGGCAGGCGACGCGCAAAGCAGCCATTTCACCGATCCGAGGCACCGCGCGGCCAGGCCCAATGGCGGTGAGCGGGTCAATCGGATCACCAGATCGACGTCGTCGCGTAGCGGGTCGATTTCACGGTCGGCGAACACCAGTTGCACGTCGACGTCCGGCCAGCTGCGCAGAAATGCCGGGATCAGCGGGTGGATCACGGTTCGCGCGAAGGCAATCGGCGCACTGATGCTGACTTTGCCGCGCGGCTCGCCGATCACTTGCCCAGCGACGTCGACCGCACCGGACGCGGCGCCGACGATGTCGCGGCAATAGCGATAGACCTGTGCGCCCGAATAGGTGACCCGCACGCTGCGTGTCGAGCGCTCCAGCAAACGCGTGCCCAGCGATTGCTCAAGACGTTTGATTTGCCGGCTGATCGTCGAAGGCGTGGTGCCCAGTTGGCGCGCGGCCTCGGAGAAGTTGCCCGCATCGACGACACGGGCAAAAGTCGCCATGTCCGGTAACAATGCGAAAAGGTCAGTGGGATTCATTGTCGTGCTCGCATCGACCCAGGTATTTGTGCGCCCGCGACATAAAAGATGTTCCGCGAGCCCCGATTATAGTTTCGGGCGCAATGCTCGACAATCTGGACCATTCGAATAGATAGAGAAAGGTCTGCGATGTCGACTGAAAAACGTGCGCTATGGCTATCCGACCTGATGCTGCTCGCGGTCGCGATCGTGTGGGGCACCAGCTATGGGGTCGTCAAGGGAGCACTCGCGTTCTATCCGGTGTTGGGGCTGCTGGTGCTGCGCTTTGGACTGACGTTTGTTGTGTTGTCGCCGGCGTTGCGCTCGCTACGGCAGGTCAACGCATCCGCGCTGGCGGGTGCGCTCGGGTGCGGTGTATTGCTGCTAGGCGTGCTGCTGGCCGAGACGTTCGGCATATCGTTGACACGCGCGTCTAACGCAGCGTTTTTAATCAGTTTGTGCGTCGTGCTAACGCCGCTCGTCGAATGGGTGCTGCTGCGCAGAAAGCCTTCAAACGTTGAATGGATCGCTGTCGCGTTATCGTTCGCGGGCGCCGCACTCGTGAGTGGCGGCGTGTTCATCCCGCGCGCAGGCGACGCGCTGATTCTTCTCGCAGCGCTGCTGCGCGCGTTAATGGTGTGCGTGACCAAGCGCGTGATGCGCGACTCGGCCCTCGCGCCGCTGCCGGTAACCGCCATTCAGGCGGGCACCGTGGCGCTCGGCAGCGTGATCGTTGCGCTAATGTTGCCGTCACAGCAGTGGCATGCATTGCCGTCGCTAGCTGCGCACGGAGTCTTCTGGTCGAGCATCGTTTATCTGGTGCTTGCATGCACGCTGTTCGCGTTCTTCGCACAGAATTTCGCCGTCAAGCGCAGCAGCCCGACGCGCGTCGCGTTACTGATGGGAAGCGAACCGGCGTTCGGCGCGCTATTCGCGTACGCTTGGCTCGGCGAACAGATCACGGTGTGGGCCTGGTTCGGAGGCGGGCTTATCGTGTTTGCGTCCGTGCTCGCGACGGTGCGCTGGCAAAGAAGCATTCGCGCACCGGAAGAAATGCAACCGGTGGTCTCAAACGACGTTTGAGTTACACGCGACACGGCGAGATAGGGTTCACGGACTTCGCTGCTTATTCAAACGCAGCGAACGCCGACATCCACGTGCTATAGATTTTCCAGCGGCAAGGGGCCGCAACGTGGATGGCTTACACCACCGCTTACGGCGCGTTGATCCCATTCGCCAGGTTGAACGCCGCGGACGCCGTCGTGCTGGGCGCGGCGGCCAGTAGCGTCGGTATTGCCGCGATCCAGATCGCAAACAGCGTTGGCGCAGTGCCTATCGCACTGACGCGAAACGCCGACGCTTGAGGGCGCGAAGCAATTCATCAGTCGCGCGCTCGCCGGAAATGCGCTGAGTCCGTTGATTGACCGGACGTTCACCGTGGACCAGATCGCGGACGCTCATCGTTATATGGAAGGCGGCAACCAGGTGGGAAGGATCGTCGTCACGCTCTAACAGGTCCGATAAACATAGGCACCATTCCCGGCAAAAACGGATCGGAACGTAGTCGAAAGCATTCGTTCCAGATTCGCGAATATCGCTTCTCCCATCGACCTGCGCGTCGCGTCCTGAAAACACCTTATTTACGACATATGGGCCGCCTGACGCGACGTTATTCTTTTGCGGTTGCTTCAAGCTAGCAGGCAGGTCACGTCGCAAACTCGCCCGCCCACAGTTCGTCAAGCCTTCACGAGGGGCAACGTCGCTGATGGCAACGATGCCGAGGCGATCTGCGAAGCATTGCAGCGACCATCAATGTGCTTTGTGCCGGGAAGTCCTTCGCCTTCCCTGTGCCCGCAGCCGTAGTCACAACCATCCCCCTTACCATGGCACAGACTCTCTACGACAAATTGTGGAACAGCCACGTGGTCCACACCGAAGACGACGGCACGACGCTTCTTTATATCGACCGTCACC
>NZ_SORE01000032.1 GCF_004366595.1 Paraburkholderia rhizosphaerae | reverse complement strand
GCCTGAGACGCCACCGTGCGTTTCTTCTTCATTGGCATATCCATGATTTTTATCGCTCATGATATGCCTCGCCCACGAAATCACGGATAGGTCCAGGCACGAAATTCCCGATCGAGGATGCGCGAGACATCGTCATGCATCAGAAGGTGATGACGACTCGCCCGAAAGACTCCCACGACATTCTGGGCGTGTTCCAACTGGCGGTCGAAGCGCCGTACCGGCATAGTCCACCTGTGTCAGGAGAGGAGTTTCTGCCGACTCTGCAAGAGTGGCACGCGAAAATGCTGCACGCGCGGCCGGAGGCTAATCCGGGTGGCATCAAGACGGAGGTCAACTACGCCGGCACGACCCGCTTCGTCAATCCCGGACAGACGCGTGGAACGTTTGATGAGGGCTCGCGATTGGCGATGAGCGTTCCGGAGGGTATCGCCCGCGCAATTTTCTACCTGTTCCTGGTGGCGGAAATTCATCCGTTCATCGATGGCAATGGCCGGGTATCGCGGCTCGTGATGAACGCCGAACTTTCCCGTACCGGACTGCATCGCATTATCGTGCCAACGTTATTTCATCCTCAGTTCGTCGATTGTTTGCGCAAGCTCACACGAAGTAACGAGCCCGCGGACTACGCGCGCAGCCTCGCGAAAATGGCTCGCTGGTGCGCGCAGTTCGACTACCGGAATCTCGACGGTGTGATTGCAGACCTGGAGAAGACGCATGCGATGGAGGAGTCCCCCGCGCAGTTCCAGTTGCTTAACATCGATGGCACGCGAATCTTGCCTGAGTGATTGGCCGGCGAACGGTACTTGACGACGCGCAGCGTGGTCCATCGCATACCGGTCATCAATTGAGCAGGGGCGCATCGCTGTGGATGAGCCCCTTTGCTTCATTCAAATAGTGCTACGGACGTCGCTTACGACGTCGTCTTCACCAACACCGGCTTGTCCTGATACTCACCCGGAAACAGCTTCTTCAACCCATCTACCTTCGGAATATCGTTGATCGCGATATACGGCTGATCCGGATGCAACGTCAGATAGTTCTGGTGATACTGCTCGGCTGGATAGAACGTACGGTCGGGCTCGATCGTCGTGACGATCTTGTCCGAAAACACATGCGCGTTGCCGAGCTGCGCGATATACGCCTTCGCGATGCGCGCCTGTTCGGGCGTCGTCGGGAAAATCGTCGACCGGTATTGCGTGCCGACATCCGGGCCTTGCCGGTTCAACTCAGTCGGATCGTGCGCGACCGAAAAGTAGATCTGCAAGATGTGCCCATAGCTGATCTGATGCGGGTCGAACGTGACGCGCACCGATTCCGCGTGGCCCGTCGTACCGGTGCTGACAGTCTCATACTCGGCCGCCGACTGCGCGCCGCCGGTATAACCCGACACCGCGCTCGTCACGCCCTTCACGTGCTGGAACACACCCTGCACGCCCCAGAAGCAGCCGCCTGCGAGCACGACCGTCTCCGATGACGGTGCACTCGCGACCGTTTCATCGACCGTCGGCGCCGGCACCCTATGCACCTCATCAGCGAACACATGCTTCTGCGTAATGCCGATGCCCGCGATAGCCGCGGCCACCAGCGCGAGGAACGGCAGCCGGCGGCGCAGACCGCGCGCGGCGGCCGGCCGGGAAGGTTTGCGTGGGACAACGTTGCTCATATCTGTCTCCATATGAAGCAGGGATCAACCGAACGTGAACGCATACGCGCGCACGCCCGGATCAAGAAAGCGGATTTCAAACGTATGGTCGGTGATCGTGCCGTCCTGGCGAATCAACTGGTACAAGCGTTGGGCCGTCACCGTGCCGTTGCCGTTCGCGTCGGTGTCGCTGCCGTGATTCGCGCCTGGCGGCTTGCCGTCGATCGTCACCTGGAAGCGCACCGGCTGCCCGTTTGCCGAGGGTCCGAGCACCAGATGCAGATCGCGCGCGTGGAAGCGGAACGCGATCGCGCCACCGGCCTGATCGAGATCGGTATGTTCGGCACCCAGCGTCCACGTGCCGTCGAGCGCCCAGTCGTTCAGGCCGAGCCCATTGCCCAACGTATAGCGATGCGGCTTGTCGAGCACCGGCTCGCCCGGCGATGCGAAGTTGGTCGCGCGGTCATAGCCGACATAGGTTTCCGGCGACTGCACGTCGGCCATCTCCGGTGCGGCTTGCGCGCCGGTGCCGTCGTCCTTCACGAATCCGCCCGGCAAGTTGTGTGCGCCGGCTTCGGTCAACAGTTGGCGGATCGTCTGCTCGGAACCTGCATAGTCGCCTTCACCGAAGTGATGCGCGCGAATCCTGCCTTGCGCGTCGACGAAGTAGTCGGCCGGCCAGTACTGATTGTTGAATGCACGCCAGATCTTGTAGTTGTCGTCGATCGCGACCGGGAAGTCGACCTTCAGGTCCTTCACCGCGCGGCTCACATTGCCGACATCCTTTTCGAATGCGAACTCGGGCGTGTGCACGCCGATCACGACGAGGCCCGCGTCCTTGTACTTCGCGGCCCACGCTTTCACGTACGGCAGCGTGCGCAAACAGTTGATGCATGAGTACGTCCAGAAATCGACCAGCACGACCTTGCCGCGCAGTTGCGCGCCGGTAAGCGGCGGCGAGTTCAGCCATTGAACCGCACCATCGAGCGACGGCATCACGCCTTCGACCGGCAACGGCGCGGGGCTGCCGGATTGCGCGGCCTGGGCCGTCGCCGGCGACCCGCCCGCATTCGCCGACGCAGCCGCATGACCGGCAGCAGCGCCTTCCGACTGCGCGGCGGCCGACATCATTGCGCCTTGCGACCCGTTCTTTGCGGGATGGAGCCGGTCCAGCACGCTTTGCTCGAGGTTGTTCGTGCCGCTAAGCGACAGGTGCGTGAGAAAGCCGGTGTCCGCACCCGCGGCGATCGCGACAACGCCGCCCAGCACGAGGACGCCCAGTCCGCGCTTTAACCACTCGCTCGCGTGCAGCGACTTCTTCATCGTGGCGAATACCTTGCCGCCGACCACCAGCGCGAGCGCGAGCGACGTCGCCGCGCCCGCCGCATACGACAGCAGCAACAACGACGTGTGCACGCTTGCGCCTTGCAGCGCGGCGCCGGTAAGGATCAGGCCGAGAATCGGACCCGCGCAGGGCGCCCACAGCAAGCCCGTCGCTACGCCGAGCAGCAGTGACGCCCACACGGCCGAGCCGCGCTCGGCACCTTGCGCGGATTCAGAGAGTCGCGCGCCGAGCGCGACGAGCGGTCGCGTCATCGCATCCGATAGTTTCGGCAACAGCAGTGTCAGGGCAAACGCGGCCATCACGATCAGTGCAACGATACGGCCATACTGGTTCGCGGCCACGGCCCAGCCTCCGCCGACCGCGGCCAGTGCGCCGACCGCGCTGAAAGTCGCGGCCATGCCGGCCAGCAGAGGCAGGCCGCTTTGCAGAAACGGCTTGCCGGTGCGCGCGAAAACGAACGGCAGGACCGGCAGGATGCAGGGGCTGACGATTGTCAGCACGCCGCCTAACCATGCAATCAGAAACACAATCATGTTCTTATGTCCTCAATGAGCGATGCGCGCGCGGGACTCCGGCGCTTCCCTGCTGACGCATCGCCATGCCCCTTTCGGCTGACGATATCGGTGCGTTCAGCAGGTGCCTTTCATTGGGCAAACACCGTTTTCCGCTGGTTATTCCGTGATACATCGCACTAGTCGGCGCGCGTTAGCGGAAATGACAGTGGGGCTGGAAATAAGCCGGCTTCGAGGCAGGCGAGGTTGCCAGGCTTGCTGGGCGGCGGACAGCGCGGCCGACGCTTATTGGCCACTTATTGGCCACTTATGGGCCGCTTATTGGTCACTGATTGACCGCTTATCGGCCTTTATTGCGGGCGAGCGGTTCGAACTGCGCGACCAGAAAGTCGATAAACGCGCGCACGCGTGCGGCCTGGTTCTGCCGGCTCGGGTAGTAAACGAACAGATCGGCGTCCGGCAGCACGAAATCAGGCAGCACGACGCGCAGCCGGCCGCTTTTTACATACTTTTCGAGGTCCCACTCGGAGCGGATCAGGATGCCGTGGCCGTCGAGCGCCCAGCCGAGCACGATGTCGCCGTCATTGCTCGACAGCATGCCGTGGACCTTGACGACCTCGCTATGCTGTTCGCGCACGAAGCGCCAGATGCCATAAGCGTCGTCGTTTTGACGGTGCACGATGCAGCGGTGATGCGCGAGATCGGCCACCTTCTGCGGTGTGCCATTTCTTTGCAGATACGCGGGCGATGCGCACAGAAAGCGCCGGTTCGACATGATGCGTCGCGCGTTCAAACGCTGATCCGGCAGTTCGCCGAAGCGAATCGCGACATCGATGCCGTTTTCGATCAGGTCCACCGGCCGGTCGGTGACTTCAAACTGCACTTCGACGTCCGGAAAAGCTTTCGCGAACTTTGACACCACTGGCGCGATTGTCGTACGCCCGAAGCCGAGCGACGCATTCACGCGTAGCAGCCCGCGCGGCGCGGCGCCATGACTCGACACCGCGTCTTCCATCTCTTGCACTTGCGCGAGGATGCGTGCCGCGTGCTGCAGGTAGATTTCACCTTCCGCGGTCAGGCTGACCGTGCGCGTCGTGCGGTTCACGAGCCGCACGCCGAGCTTTTCTTCCATTTGCGAAAGGCGCCGGGTGGCCGCGGGCGGCGTCAGATCGAGCGCGCGCGCCGCCGCCGACAGGCTTTCGTGACGCGCCAGCAGCACGAAAAACTCGAGATCGGAACTGATATCAGTTTTCACCGAAAGTGAATTATCAATTAAATGCCGCTGAATTCTAACGCGCTTCGCAAGACGTAACCTTGCGACTTTCAAACGTCGGATGCACCGGCAACGCGCAAGGTTTTGGAGGACCGAATGAAGATCGTTGAAATCCGCGAAAAGACTTTCCCTATTAGCTCACCGATCCGTAATGCGTATATCGACTTCAGCAAGATGACGCTGAGCTGCGTCGCGGTGATCACCGACGTGATCCGCGACGGCAAGCCGGTGGTCGGCTACGGCTTCAATTCGAATGGCCGTTACGGGCAAGGCACGCTGATGCGCGAGCGCTTCATTCCGCGCATCACCGCGGCCGATCCTGCATCGCTGGTCGACGACAAGGGCACCAACCTCGATCCGCACAAGATCTGGGCGACGATGTTCACGAATGAAAAGCCGGGCGGCCACGGCGAGCGCTCGGTTGCGATCGGCACGATCGATATGGCGATCTGGGATGCGGTCGCGAAGATCGAAGGCAAGCCGCTGTTCCAGCTGCTTGCGGACCGCTACGGCAACGGCGTGCCGGATCGCAAGATATTCGTGTACGCGGCTGGCGGTTACTACTACCCGGGCCAGGACCACAGCAAGCTGAAAGACGAGATGCGTAGCTACATCGACCGCGGCTATACGGTGGTGAAGAAGAAGATTGGCGGCGCATCGCTCGATGAAGATCTGCGCCGTATCGACTCGATCCTGTCGGTGCTGCAGGACGGCCAGAAGCTCGCAGTCGACGCGAACGGCCGCTTCGATCTGGATACCGCGATCCGCTATGCGAAGGCTTTGTCGCAGTACGACCTGTTCTGGTACGAAGAGGCGGGCGACCCGCTCGACTTCGAACTGCAGGCGACACTGCGCAACTATTACGACAACCCGATGGCGACCGGCGAAGACCTGTTCTCGATGCAGGATGCGCGCAACCTGATCCGCTACGGCGGTATGCGTTCGGACCGCGACTGGCTGCAATTCGACTGCGCGCTGTCATACGGCCTCGTCGAATATCTGCGCACGCTCGACATGCTGCACGAGCATGGCTGGTCGCGTAAGCGCTGCATTCCGCACGGCGGCCATCAGATGTCGCTGAATATCGCGGCGGGTCTCGGTCTCGGCGGCAACGAGTCGTATCCGGATCTGTTCCAGCCGTTCGGCGGTTTCCCGGATGGGGTGAAGGTCGACAACGGCTATATCACGATGCCGGACCTGCCGGGTATTGGCTTCGAAGGCAAGAGCGATCTGATCAAAGTCATGCAGGAAGTGTCGGCGTAGTCGCGCCGCTTAAAACAGGCCGCCTGTCCCTCTGCAACGGAGAGCGGAGGACAAGCGGTTTCGTCGTTGCAAAGGGGATTACTCGAAAGACAACGGAAACACGATGGGCGCGAGCTCCCCATTGTCATGTTCCACCGGTACGCTTGCGGCTTTTTTTCGGGGCGTAACGCTGAAGCAGGAAGAAGGAGACCCAGATGATTCGCATCAGAAAGACCCTTTCCAAGCTGTACGTGCAGGTGCTGATCGGCATCGCGATCGGTGTTTTGCTCGGGCATTTCAATCCCGATCTCGGCGCGCAGATGAAGCCGCTCGGCGATCTGTTCATCAAACTGATCCGCATGCTGCTCGCACCGATCATCTTTGCATCGGTGGTAGTCGGTATCGCCCGGATGAACGACATCCATGAAGCGGGGCGCGTCGGCGTCAAGGCGCTGTTGTACTTTGAAATCGTGTCGACCTTCGCGCTCGCGATCGGTCTTGTCGTCGTGAACCTGATGAAGCCGGGCGTCGGCATGAACGTCGATCCGTCGCATATCGACGGCGCGGCGATCGCCACCTACACCCACGCGGCGAAAGAACATGGCGCGATTGCGTTTTTGATGGGCATCGTGCCATCCACGGTGGTCGGTTCATTCGCGAACGGCGACATGCTGCAGATCATTTTCTTCTCGGTGCTGTTTGCGGTTGCGCTCGCGAGAATGGGCAAGCGCGCCGAGCCGTTCGTCGACACGCTCGACACCTTCCTGCATGGGATGTTCGGCGTCGTGCGGATCGTGATGTACGTCGCGCCGATTGGCGCGTTCGGCGGCATTGCGTTTACCGTCGGCAAGTACGGCATCGGCACGCTTAAACAATTCGGCGCCCTGATGCTGTGCGTGTATCTGACGTCGATCGTGTTCGTTGTCGTGATTCTCGGCGTGATCATGCGGATGTGCGGGTTGTCGCTGTGGAAGTTCCTGCGCTATATCAAGGATGAAATCCTGATCACGTTCGGTACCGCGTCCACCGAGGCGGTGTTGCCGCAAATGCTCGTGAAGATGGAGCAACTGGGCTGCCGCAAGTCGGTGGTCGGCATGGTGCTGCCGACCGGTTATACGTTCAACGCGGACGGCACGTCGATCTATCTGACGATGGCGGCGATTTTCGTCGCGCAGGCGATGAACATCCATCTCACGCTGGAAGATCAACTGATCGTGCTCGGTGTGCTGCTGTTTACATCGAAGGGTTCGGCGGGGGTCGCGGGCGCCGGCTTTGTCGCGCTCGCGGCGACGCTGGCATCGATGCATCAGATCCCGGTGACGGGTCTGGTGCTGCTGCTCGGCGTCGATCGCTTCCTGAACGAAGCGCGTGCGGTGACGAACCTGATCGGCAACGGTGTCGCGACGCTTGCGGTCGCTAGCTGGGAAGGTGCGCTCGATCGTGTGACCGCGAAGGCGGTGCTCGATGGCCGCATCGATCCGGACGATAGCGAGCGCGTCCCCCAAGCAGCTGGATTCGATTCTGCTGCTGTACGGGGACGCTAGCAGCAGAGGCTGTGAACGCGCGAGCGCATGCCATCGTGCATGCGCTCGCGCGCGTCGCTACGTCGCTGCGCCCCCTGCTGCGCACGCCTGTTGCACGCGCCTGTAAATCAAATGTTTTTCCGCTGAAAGCCTCAAGTTTGGCGCACCGGGGCCGTTGATATCAGCGATAGACCAGCCATCGATTCGATCATCGAATCGATGACCGGTTAATCCAAAAACAACTCATACGGCCAATCATGTTTTCACGCCTCTCGATTTCCGCCCGGCTTTGGGCAACGACTGCACTTCTCGGTGTTCTGATCGTCGCAATCGGTCTGCTTGCGCAATTCGGTATGCAGAACCTGAGCGGCGATCTCGACTACGCGTACTCGAACCAGCTGGCCTCGTCGATCGCGCTCGGCAAGTCGAACCTCAACCTGACGATCGTGCGCACCACGCTCGATCGCGCGATGTTGCATCCGGATTCGCCGGAAGTGCCGAAGCTGCTCGAAAAGGCGAGCGACTACATGGCGATCTCTGATCACGCGTGGCAGGAGTACAGCGCGCTGCCGCATGAAGCCGACGAGCAGGCGCTCGCGGATGCCGCGAATATCGCGCGTAACGCGATCATCCAGCAGGCGCTGCGGCCGATGATGGACGCACTGAAGAAAGGCGACGCGAAGGCGGCCGACGACATCGCGATGAATGTGATCGTGAAGTACACGGTGCCGCTCGCGAAGGCATGGGACGCACTGCAGCAATGGAAGCTCGCGAGCGGCAAGCGCGCGTTCGACGATGCGCGCGGGCAGTTCAAAACGCTGCGCATCATCGGGGTGGTACTGATCGTGGTCGGCATCGGCGCGTGCGTTGCGTGCGCAAGCGGTCTGAACCGCTCGATCTCGAAGCCGCTCGTCACCGTGCTCGAGCAGTTGCGGCGTATTGCCAGCGGCGATCTGACCGGTCGCTTCGAGGTGCTTTCGCAGGACGAAATGGGCAAGCTGGTCGAAGGTCTGAAGACGATGCAGGGCGGGCTATCCGAAACGGTTCGACAGGTCACGCACAGCTCGGAGTCGATCGTTAGCGCGACTCGCCAGATCGCAGCGGGCAACAGCGACCTGTCGCAACGCACCGAAGAGCAGGCGGCTTCGCTCGAGGAAACCGCGGCGAGCATGGAGCAGCTGACTGCGACCGTCAAACAGAATGCCGATAACGCGCGGCAGGCTCAGGACCTGGCCGGCAAGGCAAACGTTATAGCGGGGCGCGGCGCGACCGTGGTCGGTGATGTGGTCGAGACGATGGGCAGCATCGACCGCAGTTCGCAGAAAATCGCGGACATCACCGGCGTGATCGAAAGCATCGCATTCCAGACCAATATTCTTGCGCTGAACGCGGCCGTAGAAGCGGCGCGCGCCGGCGACCAGGGCCGCGGCTTCGCGGTCGTCGCGGGCGAAGTGCGTTCGCTTGCGCAACGCGCGGGCGTCGCGGCGAAAGAGATTAAAGAACTGATCGGCGACTCGGTCGAGCGCGTCAATGCGGGCGCGCGCCTCGTGGGTACCGCGGGCGAGACGATGGAAGAACTGCGTCAGGCGATCGCGCATGTGACTTCAATCATGGACGAAATCGCCGCGGCTTCCGACGAGCAGCGCGACGGCATCGAGCAGGTCAATCGCGCGGTGACGCAGATGGACGAGGTATCGCAGCAGAATGCGGCGCTGGTCGAGCAGGCCGCGGCCGCGGCCGCGGCGCTCGACGAGCAGGCACATTCGCTGCGGCGTGCGGTGTCGGTGTTTCAGCTTGCCTGAAGGTGCAGAGTGGCGCGCGGCGTTTGATCGCCGCGCAATGGCGGGGTCGGGAGCCCCGCGTTGAAGCTAGTCGTACGTCACGCGCGTGACCCCATCGCTGGACAGCAGACGCACGCGTTCGCCCGGATGGAACAGACCGTCGCTCGTGTTCTGCGTAATCGCGCGCCAGCTGCCGTCGTCAAGGCGCACGGTGATCTGCTGGCCGTGCTGCTGCGCGAGCTTATGCTGGACTTCGCTGCCGGCGACCGCGCCGGCCACGCCGCCGAGTATTCCCATCAGCAACGACCCGTGTCCCTGGCCGAATGCGCTGCCGGCAACGCCCCCCAACAGGCCGCCGCCGACTGCGCCGAGCACGCCTGGCCGACCATTGCTCGCATCGATCGTTACGTTGCGCACGCTTTCGACTGTGCCGACGCGCACGGTTTCTTCGCGCTGCGCCTGCGCGGCGCCGTAGATGTCGGCGGAACCCGCGGGCGTCGCGCAGCCTGCGAGCGCAAATGCGCAGACGAGTGTGGACGCGCTGACCATCATCAATGAACTGTTCATTTTTCTTCTCCTCGATGCGCGTCGGTGGCGCCGGGATCGGCGCCCGCGTTGCGCGTGATTGACGGTGGAAGGTTAGTGGCGCCGAATGAGCACACAATGAGCAACCGGCTCAAATGCTTTTCGGCGAAACGCGATGCGAACGAAGTTCGGATACGCGCATCCAATGCTGGAACACCGCTGGAACACCGTTTGCTAGCGCATGCATGCTGCGAATAAGCGCAGCAGTGTTGTGTGCAGTGTGTAGCAAACGGTCGCGCGATGCGGCGCGAACACACGCTGACAGACTCGCTCACCCAACTCCGGCCGCTCAGACGCCGGGCCGACGCCGGTGATCCGGCGGCAGCCGGCGACCGGGCTCCCGGACCGAACCAACCAGAATATGGGAGGCGTTGTGGCGTCAACGAAACGCACCGGGCAGCTGGCCGGAAAGAAACGCACCTTGAAATTCCGCAGCCCGGCGCTGTGGGCTACCGCCGGCGCCGCGCTTGCGGTGTTTGGCGCGCCGGGCGCGTCTGCGCAAACGCCGTCGCCGCTCGGCGAATGGCAGTACTCGGCGGGCGTGCCGCTCGAGAAGATGTTCGTTCCGCCGGCGGAACGCACGACGTGGGAAACGCGCGTCGGCGCCGGGATGACGTTCGAGCCGCGCTATGACGGCTCGTCGCGCTACCACATCCTCGCTGGTCCGAGCCTCGACATCCGGTACAAAGACCTCGCGTTCCTGTCGACCGGTGAAGGTCTCGGGGTCAATGTGTTGCAGGGCGAAAACTGGCGCACGAGCGTCGCGTTGGTCTATGACCTCGGACGGCGCGGCCACGACGACCCGCAGCACCTGAACGGCCTTGGCAATATCAATCCGGCGCCGGAAATCAAGCTCGCCGCCGAATACGTGATCTCAAAGGATTTTCCGCTGACCTTCCGGACCGCGATTACGCGCAGCATCGGCGGCTCGAACGGCTGGATCGCGGATGTCGGCGCGTATATGCCGTTACCCGGCAGTTCGGAATCGTTCTACTGGTTCGCGGGTCCTTCGGTGAGCTTCGCCGATTCGACGTATATGAACAGCTGGTTCGGCGTGAATCCCGCGCAGTCGGCGGCGTCCGGGCTGCGGCAGTACGATGCGAGCGCCGGCCTGAAGTCGGCCGGGTTCGGCGTCACGATGATCTGGTTCGTCAACAAGCACTGGTTTGTCACGGCGGACGGCGCGATCAAGCGTCTGCTTGGCAGCGCCGCGGGCAGCCCGGTGATCCAGACGAAGACGAACGGCGTCTGCGATATATCGTTGAACTACCAGTTTTGAAGCTTGATGACGCGGATTTGCGCCGGCTAGTCGCGGGTGTTTGCGCTGCGCCCGTTCGACGCTTGTGATACTGCGACCGGTGCGTGCCGTGCTGACTGTTCCGTCGTAGCGCGCGGCTTTGTTAGCCGCGTGGTGAGCCGCCTGGTCAGCGCCTGAACGAGCAGCGCGACCGCCGCCGCTTGTGCAAACGCGGCGAACACCGGCTCGCGCGTCAGTGCGAACGATAGAATCAGGCAGAACGCGCCGAACGAAAAGCGGCCGGCCACCATCCCGCGCAACAGCGCGATCACGAAGGCCGCGCCGTGTGCGCGGTGCGATGACACCGACAACACGGTGGCCATCAGCGGGAACACGGCCAGCAGGCCGCTCCAGCCTGCGCCGAGCCGGCCCGACAGCGCGGTGACCGTGAGCGTGAGCGCGATGCCCGAGAGCATGCGGGCAAGCAGGTCGACGCGCGTGAGCGGTGCGCCCGCGGCCACCGCATCGCTGCGTGGCAAAAACGCGTTGCCGAAACCGACACCGAGTGCCGCCGCGGCGAGTGCCCACGCCGCCGACGCCGACGCGGAAGCGGCGCTCTCGATCGGCAGCAGCGACAGCGCGCTCGCGCAAGCGAACCACGCGGCGAGACCCGCCGCGAGCGCGACGCGCCAGCTTGCGACGCGGCAGGTCCATGCATAGCCGAAATTAAATGCTTCCGACGCGAGGATCGCGGCGAGCGACAGCGTCGCCGCGTGTGCGCCGAACGCTGAACCGTGCTGTAGCACGAGCAGGTAGAGAATGGGCCCGGCGACAACGGGCAGCGCCGCGAGCCATCCGGCGATTGCCGGTCCCCACCATTTGCCCGACATCGAAACGATCAGCAGGAACGACGGAACCAGCGTGAGCTTCAGAGCAAGCATGGCGGATGCGCGGATGGTAAAGCCGGAGTATATCTGTGCGGTAATGGCCGGCAGACAGGAAGGAATAAACGCACTACCCCGAATGTCTCGATTAACGCCGATGCATCACCGTCGTTCTTGCTCAAAAGGTTGCAATGAACATGCTTTCAGAATCCCCGCGTGTCGTGACGATCGACGCGTCAGACGATCTCGATGCGGCCGTTGCCGCGCTCGTGCTCGCGAACGTCGAAGACCCGGTGATGCGCTGGATCTTCGACACCCCGTGGCGTGTGTTCACGTATGCGCCGCAGCTATATCGCGTGCTCGCGACCGATGCGTTCCACTCGGGAAGTGTCCAGTGGACCGACGATGGCCGCGCGGTCGCATGCTGGCAGCCGCCTGGCGTGGAACACGACGGCAGCGAGGTCGCGGCGATCGTCCGCGAGGGCTGCGCGCCGGAAAAGCTGGGGGAGTTGGGCGGAGTCGTCGAGCAACTGCAGCACTATCGCCCGAAAGGACCGTACTGGTATCTGGCCGCGCTCGGCGTCGATCCGGTCGCGCAAAGCGAGGGGCGCGGCGCGCTGCTGATGAAGGCACGCCTTGGCGAGTGCGACGCCGCGCATCTGCCTGCGTACCTGTGGTCGTCCAACCAGCGCAACGTGCCGTTTTACGAGCGGCATGGTTTCGAAGTGCAGGCGATGCTGCGGGTAAGCACCTGCCCGCCGATGATCCCGATGGTGCGCCCCGCACGGTGAGCGGACGCGCGGGCGTGGCTACACCGGGTTATTGTCCGGCGGGCCCTCGGGCCGCTGCGGCTCGTCGTTGTGATGGCCCGGCGACGGTGGCGTCAGCGGGTCGCCTTCGGGGTCGCGCGTCGGGTCGGCGAGCGGTTCGGGAATCGGCGCAGTGTGGATGCGGCTGATCATGGCATTACCTCGTGCTTGCCCCGTGCGGGCATGGCGAGAAGCGGGAGCGAAGCCGTCCGGATCCTGCAGTGCCGCCGCGCTTCGCTGCTTGCCCGCTTCCCTGGTACAGATAGCGTAGGCGATCCGCTGCGAGCCTGCTTGCGCTTTGTCATGCGGCGCCGCTCACAGTCTGTTGTGACGCGCCGCCGCGCAACGGCGCGCAGTATCGAGCCGCCAGTAGCGTTCGTTTGCGAATACGTCCGCATAGCCGTGCGGGCCGAACGCGCGCAACTGGCTCGTATACGCACTGACGGCTTCGCGCTTCATCAGCGTTTGCCGCGCCACGTCGATCAGGTGGTCGACGACCGGATAGGCGGGCGTCGCGACGATGCCGCGCTTCGCGAGATCGACGAGGCGCCCCTGCACGACGCCCGGCATCGGCCGGTAGATCGCTTCCTCATAGGCGAACCACGTCAGATGCGACAGCCGCGGCAGGATTTCGCAACACGCGTCGAACACCAGCGCGTGGTCGGCGTGATAAAGCCCGAGCGGCATCAGCAGCGTATTCGCAGTCGAACCGTAGATCGTTTCTTCGAGCGCGGCGGCGAGCTTGCCGATCGACGGTGAATCGAGATACTGGCCGTCGCGAAATGGCAGCCGTACGGGTATCGCATCGAGCACCGCGAGCGCGTGGTTGTCTTCGACGGTGCGCGCATGCACGGACTCATACGCGCCCGCGAAGCCGGCCTTTGTGTCCCATTCGGTGCACATGTCGTGCTCGGGCGGTGCGGCGAACACTGTGCAGACCGCGGCATCGGGAGAGGTGGCTAGCAGCGCGCCGCAACTGAAAACGGCGTCATCGAAATGGGGGGATACGACAAAGAGACGCGGATTGGTTTCGCTCATAAAGGGTTCGTGAATGCGGGACCTGCCGGGGGCCGGGGCGAATGAGTGCGCGCTGACGCACGGTTTTGGCCTTTCACCAGCTTAGGCGCAAATGCGGGACGCTGCGTCGGATTTCATGCCCGCCGAGCGTGCTGCCGGGTTCGAGCGTGCAATACGTGTGCCTGTGCGGCTGATCGCGCAGCGCAGTGGCCGACCGGAAATTATTTCTGCAGTTTGCGCAAATCTTCAGGCGTATCGATGTCGGCGAGAATGCCGGCATCGTCGACTTCAACGCGGGTCACCGTGGGTAGCGCGAACAGCGCGCGCGCACCGGTGTCGCCGTCAAGCGCGAGTAGCGCGTCGCGATGCGCGGCGCCGAATCCGACCGGGTGGCCGCGTTGCCCGCGATAGACCGGCGCGACGATCGATGCGCCGCCATCGAGCATGCGCGCAATCGCTTCGATCGTTTCGATCGCGATGCGCGGCATATCGGCGAGGGCGACGATCCAGCTTTGCGCGTCGTCGCTTGCTTCGACGCCGGCGGCGAGGCTCGCGCCCATGCCGCGTTGCGCGTCGGTTGAGAAGACGACGTCGCAGCCGGCGTCGTTCAGAACCCGCGCAAGCGGGTCGGAGCCCGGGCGGACCACCGCGATCACGCGCGGCACTACACGCAGCAAACGGTGCGCGGACTCATGTGCGACGGACGTGCCGTCAGCGAGGCGGGCGAGGAGTTTGTTGTGGACGCCGTCCGGATCGAAGCGTGATCCGTAGCCGGCGGCGAGCAGCACGCCAGTGGCGAGCGACGCATAAGCCATGAGCGGTACCGGAAGAAGGGAATGAACACGATTGTGCGGCGCAACCGGTGTGCCACGCAAGCGGCATAAGTCGGGGTATCGGCTATGGCCGGTCCCGCAAGCGATGCGCGCGGCGAAACGCGATCGGTGACACGCCGAAGGTTTCCTCGAACAGTCGGCTGAAGTGAGTCGCGTCGCTAACCCCCAACTGAACGCAATTTGGTGATCGTGCGGCGGCTCCGAGGGTCAGCGAGTTCCACCCGTCAGCCGGCTTCGATGCGCAAGCCGTCGTACGAGGACGCCGATGCGCGGTTCCCACACCAGCCGACTCTCGTGCACTGTCTGGACGCGAGCCACGGCGCGGCTTTGACGCAACCGGCGGTGCTCGCGGAACTGCTGGTGGAAATCGCGGGTGGACGCGCCGATGCGATTTGACTGCGCAGCGTTACACGAGTGCGTGGCTAGCGCGCGCGCATTTCGGCGAGATCAGTCAGTCGCTGCGTGATGTGAGGCAGCCAGTAAGAGCGACCGAACAGAATGGTGGCGACGAGCACAAGCAGCGCAACTACGCCAATCGATAGCGACGTTATCGTGCGCGCGGTTCCGGCCTGGACGCCATCGCGTCGCCGGATAATCAGTTCCGCGACGAACAGGTTAGGCACGTAGAAGAAGAACACCATGATCCTGTCGAACGGGCCGTCGAACGTGTGCGAATGGTGGCCGAAGCCGCCCACCAGCTTGAGCCAGATTCCATAGTCGATGCGGAACAGCCACGAACCGAGGCCCAGCGCGAACAGGCGGATTGCCCACGCACGGTGTGCGTCGAAGCGACAAGCTCGTGCGTGCTGCACGGTTTTTACCGCGCACAGCACCATCAATGCGCCGTATAGAGCAAAGCCGGTGGACATGACCGGGCCGCCGACGGTACCTTCGACCGCAATGTAAATGAGCCCGCCGATGCCGGTTGCGAGGGCGGCGGCGGCATAAGAGCGGCCTACCCAGCGATGCACCGCCGGCGCTCGAGCCCGGAGCGGCGTGATCAGTTGTGTGGGCCCGAGGATCAGTACGATTGCGCCCGCGAGGAAGTGCGCGCCGATTGCGGCCGTTGCGAGCATCGAGCCAGGCTGGTAGACGCGCGGCAATACATCATTCCAGTCCTGCATTGTGTGCGTGAGTAACGCTCCTTCATAAAACACCACGATATAAGCACTGAAAATGATGGCGCTTAACCAGCAAACGATGAAAAGCAGCCGCGATGCCGTTCGACCCGGCCGCCGCGACGGAGTGGAGACGCGTGGTAGGGTCGACGGTTGTGTCATAACGTTCCTGCGTGATGAAAAGACCTGATGGGTTCGCGCGGAGGCAGCATGCGCGATCGCTTGCTTTGCGACGTCTTGTAGTTGCGTTCCGGCTTGCGTTCCATCTAACGCCCGACGAACGGATTTATTCCGGGCACGCGTGCGCTGAAGGGGGCGCTGCACCAGGTTCTTGCCGCGAAGCTCGCTTGGGCAAGTGGCGTTTAAGCAGGTCCGGCAGGGAAGCGGGGGGCGGCTTCGGCGGGGATGTTCGTCGCGGGCCGGTATCGGTTCCAGCCGCTTACCGATGGACGCGCGACGCATGAGACTGACGAAGCTGCGATGCGGCGCGGCCATGGCGATGCTGCTCGCGGCCAGTCTTTGGACTCGCCGCGAGCCTGACTTCAATGTGCCGCTTCGATAATTGCGTCAGTTGCCCTTCGGCGGTACCACCTGGCCGCGGATCTCGCCGTCCGGATGGTCTTTGGTATGCACGTTGATGTACATGTCACCCGCCTCGAACATCCTGGCGTCGTCCGGCGACAGCGTTGCCTGACCCGTGATCGGGCTCGTCGCCGACATGTTGCCCTTCTGCGAAATCCAGACCTTCACGCCGGCATTTTTTCCAGCCGGCGCGGGCCCGTGGAAATGCGCCATCGTGGCCGGGCCCGATAGTCCGCTGAAGGTGACGTTCCAGGTAACGACCCGCGTGCTTGCGTCGTACGTGAGGTCGGCTTTGCCGCTGCCTTGCGTCTGCACCGGCGGAACCTGCTGGGCGCCGGTCAACGGCACTTCAAACGAGACCGGCGCGGCTTGCGCCAAAGTGAGGGTACCCACTAAGGCCAGGCCACCGAACACCATGAGAGCGCGTTGCGAGATGGAGCGTGACATTTGGTTTTCTCCTTTTCGGTTTGCCATTGAATGGCAGTGTTCATTGTCGAAGAATGTGGCCTGCCAAACCATTACATCGGCGGAGCGACGCCATCTTTTTCGACTACCACGCGCTGTGCAACAAACGTGCCCTGCGACGCAGGCGTTGCAACGACGAACACTTTCTTGCCCGCGGTCAGGTCGGTGCGCGCGGCCGGCGTGAACGTAACGATCGGTACGTTAGTCGGTACCGTCACTTCATTGTTCCCGCCTTTGTACGACAGCTTCAGATTCCGGCCGCTGGTGCCTTGAACAATCGTGTCGACGTTCGCATTCGTCATCGTGCTGTTCGGACCGAGGTCCCATGCGTAATGACCTTCGCCGGTGCCGCGTGCGGATTCGGGGAAGACGAGCACTTCGGTGGCCGTCAACTTGCCGTCCGTGCCGGTCGTTGCGGCGGTGCCGACGAAAGAGCCTGGCTTGATGTCCGACAGCTGCAGCGCCTTGACGGCCGACACCGCAACGGCCGGCTTGAGCTCGATCGAGACCGTATCCCCGCTGCGGCGATGCACCTTCAGGACGTCGCCGTCGAGCGACACAATATCGCCGCGGATGCGCGTCGGTTTGGTCGACGGCGTTTGAGCGAGCACGACAGTGGCAAAAGTCAGCGTCGCGACGGTGACGCCAAGTTTCAAGCGGATAGACATGAATGCTCCGTAAAGGACTGTTGACCTACAAGTGGACTAATGCGCATCAGGAACCGCCGAACCAGTTGTAGCCCTGATTCTCCCAGTAACCACCGGGATATTCGTTCGTCACGCTGATCGAGACGATATGCTTCGGATTCTTGTAGCCGAGCTTGGTCGGCATACGCAGCTTCATCGGGAAGCCGTATTTCGGCGGCAGCACCTCGCCGTCGTACGACAGCGTAAGCAGCGTCTGCGCGTGCAACGCAGTCGGCATGTCGATGCTGGTCCAGTAGTTGTCCGCACAATGCAGCGACACGTACTTCGCCGTGGTGTCCGCGCCCGCACGCTTCAGGAAATCGGAGAAGCGCACGCCGCCCCAGCGGCCGATCGCACTCCATCCTTCGATGCAGATATGACGCGTGATCTGGCTTTCCTGCGGCAATGCGCGCAACTCGTCGAGTGTCCACGTACGTTTGCCGGTCGCGAGGCCGCCTACCTGGAGCCGGTAGCTGCCGGCGTCGACTTCGGGCACATCGTCGATATCGTAGAACGCGTTGAACGGAAACGGCCGCGTGATCATCGATTCCGGATAGGTCGGCGCCATCTCGTTCGGATCGAACAGCAGCGCTTGCACATTGTCGTTGAAGAACGACATTCTGCGCAGCATCGTGTTCACCGATTTGTCATTGGTCAATTCGCAGCCTGACAGCATCGCGATGCCGCCGAGCGTGAGAATCCGCTTTCCGAGCAGACGACGGGCCGGATCTTTCAGTTCATTACGCGCATCGTTGATGATCGAATCGGCGTGCGACAAAAGGAACGCATCGGGCTTCCGAGCCTTGTTTCGAAATCCCATGGCTACCGTCCGCGAATCATCAGAAACAGCGAGCGCGGCACCAGCGCAACCATCACGACGTGCACGACGAAGAACGCGACCAGCACGCTCATTGCGACGAAATGCACGACGCGCGCATTGTCGTAGCCTCCCATCAGTGTGCGTAGCAGCGGAAACTGCACCGACTTCCATATCGCCAGTCCCGACAGGATCACCAGTGCGATATCGACGATCACAACGAGATACGCGAACTTCTGCACCGCGTTGTAGCGCGCGAGATCCTGATGCCCGAGTTTGCCGCGTAGCGCGGCGGCGAGATCGGTGATAATCGATTTGAAGCTGATCGGCAGCAGCTTGCGGCGCAGACGTCCAGAAGCGATATTCAGCCCGACATAAATGACAAAATTCGCGACCAGCATCCACATGATCGCGAAATGCCATTGCAAGGCGCCGCCGAGCCAGCCACCCAATGTGATCGACGAAGGAAATTGTAAAGCTGGAAAGATCGGCGATGCGTCGTAGATCTGCCAGCCGCTTGTCACCATCAGTACGACTGCAAGCGCGTTAACCCAGTGCGTGATGCGAATCCATGCGGGTTGTATGGTTGTATGAATCAAAGCGGTCTCGTGATTGATGCGTTATGCATGATCTGACTTTGTCAGTGCGATCCGATGTCGCCATGCATGAACGTAACCAATGCGAAACTATTCCATTGAGCGATGGATAATTTTTCTTACAGAAAAGCCGGATCAGATTACGGGCGGCTGAAACGGGAATAGCAGGAAGAATGTTGTCATCACGCCGGGGCGGCTTACCACGCTGCATTGGCCGCCATGACTGTCCATGATCGATTTGACGATCGCCAGACCCAGGCCCGTGCCGGAGGCCGAGTCATGGCGTGATGGGTCGACCCGATAGAAGCGCTCGAAAACGCGGTTCACGTGCTCCGGCGCGATACCAGGGCCGCAATCTGAAACGGACACGACCGTCGTCGCGTCGGTTTCTCTGCATTCGATCTTGACCGTGCTTCCTTTGGGCGCGTGCGCAAGTGCATTGGAAATCAGGTTGCTCAATGCGCGCTGATAGAGCAGCAGATCCGCGGTGATTTGCGCGTGCCCCAACACCTTGATCGAGATTTCCGCATCGTCTGCCATCGGCTCGTAGTAGCCGGCCACGCGTGCGGCCTCCTCGGCGGCATCCAGTGTGCGAATCGCCAGAACGGCATCGGCACGCTCCGCGCGCGCGATAAACAGCATGTCTTCAATCATTCTCGACAGGCGTTGGTACTCGTCGATACTCGACTCGATCACATCCCGGTATTCCGCCGCGCCTCTCGGTCGGGACAGCGCGACCTGTGCTGCCGCCTGCAGGTTGGTGAGCGGTGTGCGCATATCGTGCGCGAGATTCGAAGAAAACTGGCTCAATCGGGTGAACGATTCGTTCAATCGTTGTTGCATCCCATTGAACGCGTGCTGCAACTCTTTCAGATCACCCGCGGCATCGAGCGTGAGCAGCGGAAGGGTCAGCCGGCTTGATGAAATTTCCTCGGCGCGCGCGATCAGTCGTCGCAGCGGGCTCAGTCCCAGCATCGCAATTCCGTAAGCGAACGCGGCCGCCAGCAACACGCCCGATACCTGGATCACCGCGATCGTATAAGCGTATGTGCGCAACAATGCCAGGTCGTCGTTTCTGTTGTATTGAACGGCCACGCGCACTTCGGCGCCATCGAGCGACGCGGTTGCGGCGAGGTAACGAAGCCCGGATTCGCGCGATGCAATGGACAGCGGCTTATGTCCTGCCCGCGCCCAGGCGCCGGATGGAAGCGGCCGGAATCCGCTTGAGCGGAAAAGGGCGTTTCCCGACCGGTCGTCAATCGCCAGGTCCATATTCTGGTGGCCGTGCAACAGGTCGGTCCATAACTCGGCGTTTCGCGGCACCTCGTCAGTTGACTTCATGACCTCCAGATGCGCGTGCAGTGCGGCGATCGTGTTGATCATCTGCTCGCGGGCGTTCGTGTCGAGCCGTCCCTGCAACGCCTGAAACAACGCAAACCCGCTGAAGGCGAGGACGATTGACGTGCACAGTGTGATAAGCGCTGTGAGTCGTGAGTGCAACGTGCGCGGCGCGAAACGGGTTAGCATCCGTTTTCCGTTTGTCTTTCTTCGAGCACGTACCCCATACCCCTGACCGTATGAATGAGTTTGGGCTCGTACGCGTCGTCGACTTTGGACCTGAGCCGACGGATTGCGGAATCGACGACGTTAGTGTCGCTATTGAAGTTCATGTCCCACACATGGGACGCGATCGTCGCACGCGGGAGGATTTCTCCCTCACGCCGCATCAGCAGCCATAGAAGCGCAAATTCCTTCGCGGTCAGGATGATCGTGTCGCCCTGTCGGGTGGCCTTGCGACGCGTCAGATCGAGTTCGAGGTCCGACACGCGCAGCGTATCGGATTCCCGTGGCCGTCCACGACGCAGAATCGATTTCACGCGCGCGGTCAGTTCGACGAAATCGAACGGCTTGGCGAGATAGTCGTCCGCGCCCAGCTCGAGCCCCTTGATGCGATCGTCGACATCATCGCGCGCGGTAAGAAACAGCACCGGCGTGGACTTCTTGCGCCGAAGGTTCTGCAGAAGCGTCCATCCGTTCTGACCCGGCAGCATCACATCGAGTATCACCAGGTCGTACTCTTCGGTTTCGGCCTGATGCTGGCCGGAAATGCCGTCCTCGACCCAGTCGACCACGTAGCCAGCCTCTTTCAGTCCTTTGCGTAGATAGGAGCCAGTCTTGAGCTCATCTTCGACAATCAGAATTCGCATTACGCATTTCCTCGATCAACGCCCAACCGTTGCGCGACCCGACGTGGGACCAGGTTACCGATACTTGTTCTAAAGCCTTGCGTGACCGGCGCCGCATGGCAGAGCCGGTAAAGCACGGGAAGGACCAGCAGCGTCAGCGCTGTCGACGACAGAATGCCGCCGATCACGACCGTCGCGAGAGGGCGCTGTACTTCGGCGCCTGTGCCGGTCGCGAATGCCATCGGCAGGAAGCCTAACGATGCGACAAGCGCGGTCATCAGAACGGGTCTCAACCGCGTTAGCGCGCCTTCACGCACGGCGGCGTCGAGTTCAGCGCCATTCTCGCGCAAACTTCTGATAAACGAAATCATTACGAGTCCGTTGAGGACCGCGACACCGGACAACGCGATAAAGCCGACGGCCGCCGTGATGGATAGCGGGATGCCGCGCAGCCACAACGACATCACGCCTCCGCTCAATGCGAACGGGATGCCCGTGAACACAAGCAGACCGTCCTTCAAATTGTTGAACATGATGAACAGCAGAACGAACACCATAAAAAGAGCGAGCGGCACGACAACACGCAGGCGGTCGGTCGCGCTTTGCAGCTGTTCGAACTGACCGCCCCACGACACCCAGTAGCCGGGCGGCACCGGCACGTCCTGCTCGATCAACTGTCTCGCGTCGGCGACGAACGAGCCGACATCCCGGCCGCGCACATTCGCAGTGACGACGACCCGGCGCTTGCCGTCCTCGCGACTGATCTGGTTGGGTCCCGGTCCGAGTGAAATCGTTGCCAGTTCTGACAGAGGCACGTACGGCGCCTGCGCGATCACGCCATTGGCCGCAGCCACAGCCACAGAAGCTGAAGCTGAAGCTGAAGCCGCCACTGGCAGCGCGATGGGCAACCGCTTGATCGCTTCGATATCCGAGCGCAGTTCATCGGGTAGCCGAACCACGATATCGAAACGGCGATCGCCCTGAAACAGCGTCCCCGCTCTTCGACCGCCAACCGCCGCGGCCACTGCGTCCTGGACGTCCATGACCGCGATGCCGTAGCGCGCCAGTTTTTCCCGATCGAGATTGATTGTCAGCACCGGTAATCCCGTTGTCTGCTCAACCTTCACCTCGGATGCGCCTGTGACCTTTTGCAGAACCGACGCGATCTTCTGTGCGGTGTCGTTAAGCGTCGTCATATCGTCACCGAAGACTTTGATCGCGACGTCACTGCGTACGCCGGAAATAAGCTCGTTAAAGCGTAACTGGATCGGCTGTGAAAATTCGTACGCGTTTCCCGGCAGTTCGGCCAGCACGGCCTCTATTTCAGTGATCAGTTTTTCGCGTGATTTGTTTGGGTCGGGCCATTGCGCAGTGGGTTTGAGCATCACGTAGCCGTCGGAAAGATTCGGCGGCATCGGGTCCGCCGCGATCTCCGCCGTGCCGGTACGGGCAAAAACCCGGTCGATCTCCGGAATGCGCTGCTTGAGGGTTCGCTCGATCGCCTTTTGCATGTCGAGCGATTGGGACAGGCTTGTCCCGGGAATCCGCAGCGCCGCGACTGCGAGGTCGCCTTCGTTGAGGCTCGGGATAAATTCGCTACCGAGACGGGTAGCCACGCCGATCGTCAGCGCAACAATGATCGCGGCGACTGCCAGTACCCGTTTCGGCTGCTGCATGAACCGGGTCAGCACCGGGTCATACGCGCGGCGCGACCATGTCATCAGACGGTTTTCCTTTTCCTCGACGCGCTCGCCGATAAAGAGCGCAACGGCAGCAGGTATAAACGTCACGGTGAGCAGCATCGCCGCCGCGAGCGCCATCACCACAGTGACGGCCATCGGATGAAACATTTTTCCTTCGACGCCGGTTAGCGCAAATATCGGCAGATAGACCACCATGATGATCAGCTGGCCGAAGATCAGCGCGCGGCGTGCTTCGCGCGATGCCTCGAAGACCTCGGAGAACCGCTCGTCGCGTGCAAGCGGACGGCCGAGCAGGGTTTGCGCATGAGACAACCGCCGCACGCAGTTTTCGACGATCACCACCGCGCCATCGACGATGATGCCGAAATCCAGTGCGCCGAGGCTCATCAGGTTCGCGCTGACCTTGGCGTTCACCATGCCGGTGAAGGTCATCAGCATCGAAAGCGGAATGACGAGCGCGGTAATGACGGCCGCGCGGATGTTGCCGAGGAAAATAAACAGGATGACGATGACCAGCACCGCCCCCTCGAGCAAATTCTTCTTTACCGTATTGACGGCTTTCTCGACGAGCACGGTTCGGTCGTAAACGGGCACCGCCTTGATGCCCGCCGGCAGCGACCGGTTGACGTCGTCCATCTTCAGCGCAACGGCGTTCGCGACTGCGCGGCTGTTTTCGCCCATCAGCATGAACACCGTGCCGAGGACGACCTCCTCGCCGTTAGACGTCGCCGCGCCGGTGCGCAGTTCCCGTCCGAGGTCGACCTGCGCGACGTCGCGCACCCGCACTGGAATGCCGCCTGCGTTCGTCAGCACGACGTTGGCCAGATCGTCGATCGAGCTGGCCTGTCCCGGCACGCGAACCAGGTACTGTTCGCCGTGTTTTTCGATGTAGCCTGCGCCGACGCTGTCGTTGTTGCGTTCGAGTGCGCGCACGATATCGGCGAGCGTCAGTCCATACGACATCAGCTTTGTCGGGTCGGGCGCAATGCGGAATTCCTTCACATAGCCGCCGATTGAATTGACTTCGGTGACGCCCGGCACGTTGCGCAGTTGAGGTTTGATCACCCAGTCCTGCAGTTCGCGCAGGTCAGCCGGTGTGTAGGACGTCCCGTCACGCTTGCGGGCCGACGCGTCGGCTTCGACGGTCCACAGGTAGATTTCGCCGAGGCCAGTCGACGTCGGGCCCATCGCCGGCGCAATGCCGTCCGGCAGCTTCTCCTTCGCCTGCTGAATGCGCTCGTTGACCAACTGACGCGCAAAGTAAATGTCGGTGCCGTCCTTGAAAATAACGGTTACCTGAGACAATCCATACCGGGAAATCGAGCGCGTCTGGTCGAGATCGGGCAGTCCCGCCATCGCCGTCTCGATCGGGTAGGTAATGCGTTGCTCAACCTCCAGTGGCGAGTAGCCCGGCGCCGCGGTGTTGATCTGAACCTGAACATTCGTGATGTCCGGTACCGCATCGATAGGCAGCTTCTGGTAGCTGAAAACGCCCACTGCCGCGATCGCGAGGGTGGCCAGCATCACGAGCCAGCGATGGGCTATCGCAAAGCGGATCAGTCGTTCAAACATTGGAGGTTCCTCTGAACGTTGGCGGTGTGCTGCGCATCGCGCGCGCTGAAACGTGCGGCTGCTTCATTCTTCCTCCGCACTGCCTTTGCCGAGTTCCGCCTTGAGCACGAAGCTGTTCGCCGCGACATACTGCTGGCCAGCGCGTAGTCCGCTTAGCACCTCCACCACGCGGTTATCCTTGCGGCCGGTTTTGACGGACTGCGCGACAAATCCCTTTGACGATCCGACAAAGACGGTCGGCACGCCGTTGATGTCCTGCACCGCATCGTCGCTGATCGCGACGGGCACCGACTGCTGGCCGGCATTGACCGACACATTCACGAACATGCCGGGACGCCAAACGCGATCGGGGTTCGGGAGCACCACCCTGGCCGGAGCGGAACGTGTCTGCTCGCCGAGTAGCGAACCGACGTACGCGATCTGTCCTCCTGAAGTCGAATCGAACGCCGTTGCGTTGACGGTCGCTTCGCGTCCGACGCGAACGTCGTTCAGATGCTGTGCGGGCACCGCGATCTCCGCCCACACGGTCGACAGATCGGAAAGGGTGAAGAGATTCGCGTCGGCGGTGATCGCTTCACCGGCGGTCGCGTGTTTTGCGACGATCGTTCCGGCGAACGGCGCGCGCAATTCGTACTGGTTCAGCGGGCCGCGATTGACGGCAGCATTGAGGGCCGACAGTTTCTGACGCGCATTTTCCGTAACGATCTGTGCCTCGCGCAGTTGCACTTGCGCTTGCAGATAATCCTGTTCGGCGGAGATCCGCTCTTGCCACAGCGTGCGTTCACGCTCGTATAGCGTTTGCGTGGCGGCGAGCCGGCGTTCGGCTGTCAGCAACTCGCTTCTGCGATCAGCCAGGTCGGTGCTGGCGATTACCGCTAGCAACTGGCCCTTCGACACGTTCTCACCGACCGACACCGCCACCCGTTCCACAATGCCGGCGACTCGCGGCACCACGTGAGCGGTCCGGTCTTCGTTGAACCGAATCTCTCCGGGCATCTGAACGGTCGATGCGATGTTGGCAGGTCCGGCCTTCTGAAGTTCGATGCCGGCTGCCTGGGTTTGTTGCGGACTCAACGTCACCGTGCCGTCGGCGCGGGAATAAGCGAAGCGCGCGGGTTTCCCATTGCGGGTTACTTCGATCGTTGCGTCGAACACGTGAGGCTTTGCAATCGGCTGTGTCGACGTGAACCGGTCGCCAGCCGCGACAAACGGGATGTTCTCAGTGGTCCCGTCGAAACGCGTCAACACCGCACGGACGGATACGCCGCTATTCACAGGTTGTCCGTTGACGGATGGATATACGATCAGCCTCGCATCATCGGCCTTTTCGGACAGCACGATTTCGACGGTTACGCCGTCGGCATTCAATATCGTTCCGCGATGCTGCGCCGGCTGCGACGAGCCCGAAGATCCGATAGACGCGCTGGCCAGCGCTGCATCTGTCGATGACCCGCGCGTCAATGCAAAGGCGGCGAGTGCGATGCACGCTCCTGCGATCGCAGCCGCTATGACGGGGACGGTTTTTTTCCACCGCATGATGTGTCCTTTATCGTTGAGTGCTGATCGGGGAGGCGAGCGACGGCAACGGCGTACCCATTAGCCGCCCAAGGTCCGCGTACGCAAGATGCGCGTCGGTTAACGCCTGCACATATCGCGACTGCTCGCTGGACAACGTGCGTTGCGCGTCCAGCACGTCGAGAAAAGCAAACTTGCCGAGCTCATAGCCGCGCGACGTTGCGTCGAGCGCGTCGCGGGCGGTCGGCAGGACCTCTGATTTGAGGCGTTCCGCTTCGTGTTTCGCCGTTTTGTAGCTCGCGTACGTCTGGGTCAATTCGAGCCTGAGCGCCGCTTTTTCATTGTCGAAATCGGCGCTCGCTTTTTCCGCGCGATGAACCGCCTCGAGCAGCGCACCCTTGTTCGTATCGAAGATCGGCAACGGAATGGAAACGCCAATCACCGCCTGGTTAAACGGCACCCCTCCGGTGACGACGTGTTTCATACCGGCACTGACCGTCACATCCGGGATCCTTTTCGCACGCTCGACGGAGATCGCGGCATGGCTTCTCATCATTTCAGCTTTCGACGCGCGGGAAAGAGGCGAATCTTCGATGCGCGCGAGTAGCAGTGAAAGCGGCTCAACGGCAGGGATCGACTCGAGATCGCCGATGACCGCATGCTCTCGAAGAGCGGCATCGCCCGTTGCCGTCGCGAGCTTTTCGGCGGCCGTGGAGACACGGGTCGTCGCATTGGCGAGTTCGATCTGTGCACCGCTCGCGGCGACCTTCGCGCGGGTCGCTTCGACCGGCGAAACCTTGCCGGCGCGCGAACGCTTGTCGGCCAGGTCGGCTGAGCGCGCCGCGATCGCCGCTGTCTCCGCGGCCACCTGTTGCTGGCGCTGCGCGGCAAGCAATCCATAAAACGCCGCGATGATTTGTGAACGAAGTGCCGCGGCGCGGCCGTCGAGCGTCGCGAGTGCGACTTCGCGTCCGTATGACGCGACATCGAGTCGTGCGCGACGCTTGCCGCCGAGCTCGATCGTCTGATTGAGCAGCGCGGTTGTCGTGCGCTCCGTGTTTCCCGAACCTTCCTGCAGAAACGACAATTCCGGATTCGGACGTGCCCCGGCCTGAATGAATGTTCCGGTCGACGCATCGGCGTCCGCGCGGGCTCCTCTGAACGCCGGGTTTGACTGTGCCGCAAGTCCCAGGATGTCTTCGAGGGTCAGCGGTGAATTCGTTCGCGTCACCGTTGACGGGTTAGGCGCGACCGATTGCCGACTATCTGTGCCGACGGCGGGCGCGAGCGACTGTGCACTGACGGAACTTGCCGCGATAGCGAGCGAGATGACGGGGATGTAGCGTGCAAGCATGATGGCGAACGGCAGTTAGCATGTCTGGAATGCTAAGTTTCCGACGCAGTGCCAACATGACGCGAAGATGAGATTTCTGTCATGTTGGGCCGAGCCGCGTTTCTGTTACGCGCCGTTGCTGTCGGCTGCGCTTTATCGGCAACGACGGAACCACGATGCCAGCGGGCGGCATGCGACGGACGACAGGCGCTCATGAGCGCCTGCGCCACAAAAGGAGAGGGGGTATTGCAGGGAGCGGCTAACGGTCAACCTGACATCTGCTCAGCAATCTCCCGCATGGCGGCGAGCGCCGCCCTCCGACGAACGGACATCGGAACATTCCTGCTGCTCGACCTGGACTGTCACATGGTCGATGTTGAAGCGCACTGCGAGGCGCCGTTGAACGGCTATAACGACATCGCGTGCGTTCGCGTCGCCTGCCGGATGGACGTGCAGGGTCACCATATGTTGCTCACCGGTGATCGACCACGCGTGAATATGATGGGCGTTGTGCACCTCCGGCACATTCTGCTCGAGGTCCACCTTGATGTCGGCGACGTGGATTCCTTCCGGCGTGCCTTCAAGCAGGATATGCGCGGACGATTTGACGATGCCCCACGCGCTCCTGAGGATCACCACAGCGACAAAGATGGACAGCAGCGGGTCGATCGGCGTCCAGCCTGTCAGCAGAATCACGATGGCCGCGATGATGGCCGCTACCGAACCGAGCATGTCGCCCAGCACATGCAGCCATGCGCCACGAAGATTGAGGTTTTCGCGATTGCCGCCGTGGAGTATCGCGAACGCGGCAATGTTGGCGACGAGCCCGGCGAACGCGACGATCAACATCGTCTTGCCCGCGACCGGAACCGGTGAGGTAAAGCGGCGCGCCGCTTCGAAAACAATCCATGCGGCGATGACAAACAGCGCGCAGCCGTTCACAAACGCAGCGAGAATTTCCAGCCGTTTGTACCCGTACGACAGTTGGGCCGTAGCGGGGCGCTTGCCATAATGAATGGCGACCCAGCTGAATGCCAACGCCGCGGCGTCGCTGACCATGTGACCCGCGTCGGCCAGCAACGCGAGCGACCCGGATATGACGCCGCCGACGACCTCGATCAGCATGAACAGGGCGATGATGACGAATGCCCATCCGATCCGATGCTGGTCAGTGACACCATGAAGATGATTGTGACCCGCGTGATCATGCTTGCCATGGGCGTGCGCGTGGCCAGGGTTCGGATGCGCATGATCGTCGTGCGAATGGGCGTGGCTGCCGCCATGCTGATGACCAGTGTCACCGTCATGATGGTCGTGCGTGTGCGCCATGGGAATTGTCCTCTACAACTAGAATTCGCTTATTATATACACATATAAACATACGTTGATGTAAATATCGGAGGACTTTTGTGTCTGCACGAGAACTCACTGAAGACCGGGTAATAGAACTGGCTGAGATGTTCCGGTTAATGGGGGACCCAAGCCGGCTAAAGATCATTGCCGCGTGTCTGGACGCGCCGATGTGCGTGTCGGACATTGCTGCCAAATATGGGATGTCTCAGCCGCTGGTCAGTCATCACTTGCGCCTGTTGCGTGCCGCTCGCGTGCTGCGTGCGGAGCGGCGTGGCAAGCAGGTTTTCTACGAGGCGGCCGATGACCATGTGAAGCGTGTGATCGGCGACATGGCGGAGCATGTGTGCGAGCAACCTGCTTCGGAAGCCGCGCCGGAAGCGATGGATATCGAGGATGATCCGCGGCGATAGGCGCGTACCGGCTTCGCAGGTTCAAAGCGCGGGGCGTTCGATGATGCGGGCCGCGGTAGTGAGAAGGCCCGCGAGACCGAACACGTCGAGGGCCGGAGCTCACCTCACTGCGGCCCTCGACGGAACGACAACGGAACACGGCTACGCATACCGTCGTTGCACCCCCGGCATCACTTTATCCAGCGTAATCGGCAAATCCCGCACGCGCACACCTGTCGCGTGATAAACCGCATTCGCGATCGCGGCCGGCACGCCCGTAATGCCGATTTCGCCAATTCCCCGTACGCCCAGCGAACTGATATACGGATCGGGCTCATCGAGCATCACCACATCGAGCGCATTGATATCCGCATTGACCGGCACGTGATACTCGGCCAGATTCGCATTCGTAATGCGGCCATAGCGCGGGTCGAGCGCCGTCTCTTCTTCGAGCGCCGCGCCAATGCCCCAGACGATGCCGCCCAACATCTGGCTGCGCGCGGTCTTCTGATTGAGCACGCGGCCGATGTCGTACACCCCGGTGACCCGCGCCACACGTATCGTGCCGAGATCCGCGTCGACATGCACTTGCGCGAACACCGCGCCGAATGAGTGAAACGAATATCGCTTTCGCTCGTCGCCGGATTTCACGCTAGACGTCGCCTCGATCGGCTGTCCGCCCGCGCGAGCGAGCACTGCGGCGGCCGGGTCGCGTTTGGCGGAATCTTTGCGGCTGACCACCCAGCCTTTCTCGACGGTGACATCGGCGACATCGGTGCCAAACACGGGCGACGCGCGGTCCGCAAGGGCTAGCTGGATCAATTTGTTGCGCACTTGCGTCGCCGCGTCGTGCACGGCCGGCGACACGCTCGCGGCCGAGCGTGAGCCACCCGAGCCGGGCGCGTTCGGCAACGTCGAATCGCCTAGCGCAAAGCGGATATTCTGCGTCTCGAAGCCCATCGCGTCGGCAGCGACCTGCGTCATCACCGTGTACGTGCCGGTGCCGATGTCCTGCGTGCCGGACGCGACAAACGCGGTGCCGTCCGGCAGGATGCGTGCAATCGCGCCCGCGTCGCTGCGATTGGCGGGATAAGTCGCGGTCGCCATGCCCATCCCGATCAATGTATTGCCTGAGCGCATCGAGCGCGGCGCCGGGCTGCGGCGCGACCAGTCGAAGCGCTCGGCGCCGATCTGGTAACACTTGCGCAGCGCTTTGCTCGACCACGGTTTGTTATCCGATGGGTCGACCTCCGCATAGTTCTTCAGTCGCAATTCGAGCGGGTCCATTTTCAACTCGACCGCGAGTTCGTCCATTGCCGATTCGAGCGCGAACGAACCCGTCGTCTCGCCCGGCGCGCGCATGAAGGTTGGCGTGCCGACGTTCAACTGCACGAGACGATGCGTGGTCACCTGGTTCGGCACCGCGTACAGCATCCGCGAAACCATGCAGCAGGTCTCGGTCCAGTCTTCGATCATCGACGTGTTCGAAATACTGTCATGGCGCATCGCCGTTAAGGTGCCGTCCCGTTTCGCCGCGAGCACGAAGTGCTGTTCGGTGCGCGGCCGGGCGCCGACCGGCCCGAACATCTGTGGCCGCTCGAGCGATAGCCGCACCGGGCGGCCGGTTTGCTTCGCCGCCATCGCGCACAGCGTGACATGCGACCACGATGAACCTTTACAGCCGAAGCCCCCGCCGATAAACGGCGAAATCACGCGCACGTTATCCGGCGGCATGCCGAATGTCTTCGCGACCGCGACCTTCGCGCCGCTCACGCCTTGCGTCGAATCGTACAGCGTCAGATGCGGGCCGTCCCACACCGCCATCGTCGCGTGCGGCTCCATCGGATTGTGGGTTTCCATCGGCGTCGTGTACACGGCGTCAACGCGTACCGCACCTTCGCGCAGGCCCGCGTCGAAATTGCCGCGCTGCGTATCGGTCTGGCGGCCTTGCGGATTATCCGGCGCGTGCATGCGCGCTTTCGCCTGCGTGAAGTCGAGCGCTGCCGCCTGGCTTTGATAGGCGATGCGCAACTGATGCGCTGCGTCGGTTGCATGTTCGAGTGTGTCCGCGACAACCACCGCGACTGGCTCGTTGTTGTAATGCACCTGATTGTCTTGCAACAGCGAAAGCCGACGGCCAGCGGGTGGCGCGAAGCCGGCCTGGCCGTTTTGAGGCAGGCGCGGCGCATTCTGGTAGGTCATCACGAGCAGCACGCCCGGCAGCGCTTGTGCGCGGCTCGTGTCGATCGACGTGATCGTGCCGTGCGCGATCGTGCTGGTGACAAGCACCGCATGCGCCAGTCTTGCCTCCGGAAATTCGGCCGCATAGCGCGCTCTTCCGGTGACTTTCAAAATGCCGTCAGTGCGATCCAGTGGATAGCCAATCATATTCATGCGAAATCTCCGCCGCGGCCCGCGGCCTGGTGCACCGCACGCACGATCGCGCGTTGCGCCAGTTCAACTTTGAACGCGTTGTCGCGCTGCGGACGCGCGTCGCTGACCGCGGCGCTCGCGGCTTCGCGCAGGTTCGCGTCGCTTAGCGGATGTCCGGTCAGCATCTGTTCCGCCGTGCTGGCTCGCCATGGCTTGTGCGCGACGCCGCCGAGCGCGATCCGCGCATGCTTGACGGTGTTGCCATCCATTTGCAGGGCGGCCGCGACCGACACCAGCGCGAATGCATAACTCGCGCGGTCGCGCACCTTCAGGTAATGCGCATGCTCGCTAAAGAGCGGCGGCGGTAGATCGACCGCGGTAATCAGCTCGGCCATTTGCAGCGTGGTGTCGATCTCTGGACGGTCGCCGGGCAAACGATGAAACTCGCCGATTGGCACCGCGCGTTCGCCGTTCGGGCCGCTCACACGCACAACTGCGTCGAGCGCCGCGAGCGCGACGTTCATATCGGACGGATTCACCGCGATACATTGCGGGCTCGCGCCGAAAATCGCGTGCGTGCGGTTCAGCCCGCCGATCGCCGCGCATCCGCTGCCGGGCAAGCGTTTGTTGCATTGCGCGAACGCGGTGTCGTAGAAGTACGGGCAGCGCGTGCGCTGCATCAGGTTGCCGCCGACGGTCGCCATATTGCGCAGTTGCGGTGACGCGCCGGCGAGAAATGCTTGCGAAAGCAACGGGTATCGTTCGCGTATCAGCGCGTGATTTGCCGCGTCGCTGTTGCGCACCAGCGCGCCAATGCGTAGCCCGCCGTCGGGCAGTGTCGCGACCGTGTCGAGCCCGCCAATGCGAGTGATGTCGATCAACCGGACAGGCCGCGAGACGCCGCCTTTCATCAGGTCGAGCAGATTGGTGCCGCCGCCGATATACATCGAGCCGGGCTGCTGCGCGGAGCGCACTGCGCCGTTCAGGTCGGCTGCGCGTTCGTAGGAGATCGAGTCCATGTGCAGCGCTCCTTTATGCGTTGCCGCCGGTGTGCGCCGCGCGAACGGCCGCGACAATATTCGCGTATGCACCGCAGCGGCAGATATTGCCGCTCATGCGCTCGCGGATTTCCTCATCAGTCAGTTGCACCGGGCGACGCCGCACGTCCGCGCTGACGGTGCTCACCGTACCCGCGCCGAACTCGGCGAGCAGCGCGGTGGCCGAACATAGCTGGCCGGGCGTGCAATAGCCGCACTGAAACGCATCGTGCTCGATAAAAGCACGCTGAATCGGGCTTAGCGTGTCGCCTTGCGCGAGACCTTCGACTGTCGTGATCGTTTCCCCGTCGTGCATGACCGCGAGCGTCAGGCATGAATTGATGCGCCGGCCGTTGGTGAGTACCGTGCACGCACCGCATTGTCCGCGATCGCAACCTTTCTTTGTGCCCATGAGCCCGGCGTATTCGCGCAACGCATCGAGCAGCGTGACGCGCGGCTCGAGTTGCAACGTGTATTCGCGGCCGTTGATCATCAGCTTGACCGGACGCGCGGGCGCAGGCGCGAATTGTGGCGCAGCAGGCGCGTCCGGTTGTGCGGCGGGCGTCTGCGCCTGCAGATGCGGCGCGACACCGACAGTCGCGGCGGCCGCGGCGGATTGCAGGAAGCGGCGCCGCGACGTATTCGCGGGAGATGGTTCAACGACGTCGTCGCCTGCATCTTCGTGTACGTGATCCTTCAACATGATGTTCTGCTTGCTCCAATGAAAGGACGTTGCGAGCGCTTCAGCGATTGAACCGGGTGACCTGACTGGGTGACCAGATTCCGCGCGTTGCACGCATTGCACGCGGCGAGCGCGCCAAAAAGAACAACAGCAATTTCGATGCCCCGCGCCCGGTGAAGGTCAAGCGCGGCGTAAGCCGATGCGGGCGGGTGACGCGTGATGCGATGTGCAACCGGCAAGGAGACCGCGACGGACGAAAGCGGATGGACGAATGCGCAAGCAAAGGACAAAACGGGTTTCAACGCAGCACGTTGCGCTCAACAGACCGGAAAGTAAATAGGTACGGCATAGTCTTGCGCATTGAAAGATAAAGTTCACATAGCGTGCATGACTTGCTTATGCTCGTTACTGAAAGCGGAAAAGACGCTTCACGCATCGCGTACAAGGGACGGGCGGTGCGCTGCAATGCGCACTTATGGACCGGCTGGGCCAATCTCCTATTGGACCGCCGCGCTTGACAGAGCTGAAAAGAATTCGAACCCGCGAGGCCATTGCTAGCCATATCGCATAACACGCACCTGACCGGCTGTGCCGCCGCAAGCCGGATGGAGCCGTGGGCGGTGATCCGATTGAGCAGTTTCATGAGCCGCCGCGCCATTCACGTCAGATGCGTGACCCCCTAAAGTTCAGTCATGCCGTCGCCGACGGATCTCATTTGAACAGAAGGGGATTGCCATGAAACGCTTGAGCCAGGCATTGGCTATCGCATCGTTCGTTGTCCTGCCGCTCGTCAGCCATGCGGCCTACAGTGCACCGCTGACGCGAGCCCAGGTGCGCGCCGACCTGATTTCGGCCGAACAGCACGGCTCGTTTCCGCTCAGCAAGGTGCACTATCCGGAGCCCGAATGGAATCCGTCCGCGGTCTATGTCGCGAACAAGGCGGCGCAAAAGAATGCGCAAGACGCGGCAAACAACGCGCGTGCGGATGCCGCGACGGTGAATGCGTATGGCGCGCAGACATCCGGTAGCTCCGCGTCCGGCTCACCGCCTGTCTCGCATGCGGGCAACGGCGTGCGAGTACGGCCGCAGGTGGACAACCTGTATCGCGGTCATTGAGCGCAGCGTGCGCGTCACGTGGGTATCTCGGTTTTGTATCGCCAAACGCAAACACCGTTGCAAGCGCGCGTGCGGTCCAGCCGGGCCGCCGCGCCGCTTCACGGTTTGAGCGGGCGCGGATACCGGGTTGTGTGTCGGCCGTCAGTTTCGCGTAGTGCTTTGTAAGCCAGCAATAGCGAGGTTGTGAAAATGCACTGTCGTCGAACCGGAATCGTAGTGCTAAACAAGATATCCATTCGAATAGATTCACTATGCTTGCGTGTGCGAGATGGTTCTAATCAATTTCATTAAGGCGATAAAGACGGGAATTGCGTCTGTCGAATAGGGAAATAAATGTCGATTAAAGCACTCGAGTCAAAGAAACCGGTTAAAGATCACGCGATGGCGCAACCCGCCGTGACGAACCGGTTACTTGTGCGTCAGCTTCTGTCGCAATGGGAGCCCAAGGCCGGCATCGATGTTGAGCGCGCCCCCTTTGAGCACGAAGTCGGCAAGCGACCGCGCATTCATCTTCTTCATCGCCTGGTTGCGGTGGATCTTCACGGTGATCTCGCTCAGACGCAGTTCGGCGGCAATCTGCTTGTTGCGCAGGCCCTTGAGAATCAGTCGCGTCACTTCGCGTTCGCGCGGCGTGAGGGTTGCATAACAGCGGCGCAGACCGGCGAACGAGTGATCCTTGGCACGCCGTTGCCGGTCGCTTTCGAGCGCGCACGCGACCGCGTCGAGCATGTCCTGGTCGCGAAACGGTTTGGTCAGGAAGTCGGCCGCGCCGGCCTTCATCGCCCGGACCGACATTGCGATATCGCCGTGCGCGGTCATGAAAATAATGGGCATCGGAACCTGTTGAGCGCTGTAACGCTCCTGAACGACAAGCCCGCTTTGACCTTTCAAACGAACGTCGATCACGAGGCAAGCCGGCCGGTCGACGATTTGCAGCGCGAGGAAGTCTTCCGCGCTCGCGAAGGTTTTCACGTTGAAGCCGACCGAATGCAGCAGCATCTCGACCGCCTCGCGCATCGATTCGTTGTCGTCGACCACGTAGACGATCGGCTCGTCTTCGACCATTCGCACTCCGTCATTCACCTCACTCTCCATCGATGTTCCTCCTGCAAGAGCCGCGATTCACCCGCTGAATCACCGTTATTGCATTGAGCATACTGCCGCCTGCCGATACTTGCTAAGTGAATTTCACTTAAATCTCTAAACGAGGTTGAGCGGCGATTTAGAGAAATGAAGGGTGTGAGACTGCACGTCAATTCTGTCGTGAATCGAGACCGTATTGTTATCGCGTCTTTGTTACGTAGAATTCCGGCTGCATCAGCACAGCAATCTGTTAACGATGCCGAAACCTGTTGATGATGAATCGATGGTTTTCGCCGATTTGTCGAGGATGAGATGGATTTGTCTGCCGTGGAGGCGTTTGTGCGTGCCGCTGAGGCCAGAAGTTTTACCGGCGCAGCCAAACAGATGGGGTTGACGGCTTCCGGCGTCAGCAAGGCGGTCAGCCGGCTCGAATCGCAAACCGGCGTCGTGCTATTGCATCGTTCGACGAGAAGTGTCGGGCTGACGGCTGAAGGCTCGGTATTTTTCGACCGATGCCGTGAGATTCTGATGGGTCTGAAGGATGCCGAAGCGGCGCTGCAACAATCGGCGCAGGTGCCGTCCGGCCGCTTGCGAATTGCCGCGCCCATTACGTTCGGCCGGTCGATTCTCGTGCCCGCGCTGGTCGAATTCAGGCGCCGGTTTCCGGACATCACCGTCGAGATCAGTTTCTCGGACGTGTTGCAGGACATTATCGAAGAAGGGTTCGATATCGCAATCCGGATTGGCGATCTGCCTTCGAGCCGGCTGATTGCACGCGAAGTGGGTGTCGCGCACTGGATCGCATGCGCGAGTCCGAACTATCTGAACGAGCGGGGCAGGCCACGGACTCCTGACGATCTGGCCGCGCACGATTGCGTCGCGTATATGGCATCGGACACGCGGCGGTGCCGCGACTGGCATTTCATGTCGGGCAGCCGCGAGTGGACCGTGCGTGTCGGCGACGCCGCGCGCCAGGTGGTCGACCACTGCGATGCGCTGGTCGATGCGGCGCTCGCGGACTCGGGCATCGTGTACGTGCATAACTACGTCGCGGCCGAGCACCTGCGTTCGGGCCGGCTCGAACGCGTGCTTGAAGGTTTTGGCACGCCGAAGCGCAGCATTCACATCATCTATCCGACGCTGCGGCAGCTTTCGCCGAAAGTGCGGTCATTCGTCGACTTCGCGGTGGACGCGATGACGGGTTACGGCGAGCTTTACCGCACAAACGAAGCGTGCGATGTCGCGTGACAAGCAAAAGCAAAAGCAAAAACACAAGCGCCGGTCGGCGCCGGCGCTCATGTTGCAGCGAGCAACGAAAGGTTGCGGTAATCTCCGCGATCAATCGATGCCGTGAAACACCGCATCGTCGGGCCCCAGATACGCGGGCGGGCGCCATGCGGCGTCGCGCATCGAATGCTGGACGAGTTTCTCGACACCGAGCAGCACCGCGAAAATCGCCATCCGCACCGGAATGCCATTATCGGTCTGACGGAAGATGGCGAGCCGCGAATCGTGGTTCAGATCGGTGCTCAGGTCGTTTGCGCCCGGCCGGCTGTCGCGCGGCAGCGGGTGCATGATCAGCGTGTCCGGCCCGCATACGCCATCGACGAGCGCCTGATTGATCTGGAAGTCCGGCGTATAGCCTTCGAACGATTCGTCGGTGAAACGCTCTTTCTGGATGCGCGTCGCGTAGACCACGTCCGCGCCGCGCAAACCGTTCGTCAGATCGTGCGTCTGTTCGATCACATGGCCGTTACGCGAAATCTGCTCGACGATATACGCGGGCATTTCAAGCATCGGCGGCGAGATCAGCGTGAACTTGATGCCGCGATAGAGGGCCAGCAGCTTCACGAGCGAATGCACGGTGCGCCCGTATTTCAGGTCGCCGACCAGCGCGATATGCGCGCCGTCGACAATCTTGCCCAGACGCGAGAACTCGCGCTGAATGGTGTACAGGTCGAGCAGCGCCTGGCTCGGGTGTTCACCGGGACCGTCGCCGCCATTGATCACCGGCACATTGGTCGCGCGCGCGAACTCGGCCACTGAGCCTTGCTCCGGGTGGCGGATCACCAGCGCATCGACGTAGCCGCTCATCACGCGACTGGTGTCGTAGATCGATTCGCCCTTGGCCATCGACGAAAACGTGAAGCCGGTCGTGTCGCAGACCGACCCGCCGAGCCGGCAGAATGCGGCGCCGAAGCTGACCCGCGTGCGCGTGCTCGCCTCGAAAAACAGATTGCCGAGCACCGCGCCTTCGAGCACGCGCGAGATTTTGCGACGCCGTGCGATCGGCTGCATGATGTCCGCGACACGAAACAGCGCCTCGACCGAATCGCGCGAGAACTGGTCGACCGACAGCAATTGCGGTTTGCCTTCAAAGAGAATCTGGCTTGAGAGCGATTGCGAATCTACGCTTTGCGTATATTTTTCAGTCGCCTCACCATTGACGACGATCTCCGATACGAAGCGCTCGACGATTTCCGGCATCGCGCGCGACTCTTGCGAATCATCGGGTAGCAGCCACGTGTCGAGCGCGCGGCGCGATACGCCAATGCGGCTGGCGAAGCCGTCGCGCGTCAGGTTCATGCGACGCATCGCATCGCGCAAAAAGGCTTGTTGCGGAACGCTCATTCGGGTCACCTTGGTCGATGATTGTCGTCGGGAATATACGCGGTGCGTATATTAGTCGGCTGACGCCCGAAGTCAAGCGAAAATAATCGGAACAGTGGGCGAAACTCAGTTCAGCAACGCCGATTTGCCCGTGGTGGTCCGCATCTGCTGGTGCATCAGCGCGCCGAACGCGTCCGCGGTGAGCGGCCGGCCAAGCAGGAACCCCTGCATCTCGTCGCACTGCATGTCTTTCAGCTTGTCGTACTGCGACTCCGTTTCGACACCTTCGGCGACCACATCCATTTCGAGCGAGTGCGCGAGCGCGATGATCGCCGACACGATCGCTTTGCCTTCATGGCCGTTGTCGTCGAGGCCATTCGTAAAGAAACGGTCGATTTTCAGCTGCTTCACGCGAAAGCGCTGCAGATACGCGAGGCTCGAATAGCCGGTGCCGAAATCGTCGATCGAGATTTCGAAGCCGGCCTTCTGGAACTGATGGATGGTCGCGATCGTTTTCGGCGCGTCCTGCATCGCGACGCTTTCGGTGATTTCAAACATCAGTTGCCGGCACGCGACCTGTTCGGCTTTCGTGATGTCGAGAATGGTCGCGACAAGTTCGGGCTGCGTCAGCTGGCGCGGCGACAGATTGACCGCGACTTTCATCGGCGGCAGCCCGGCGGTTTGCCAACGCCGGATCTGGCGGCAGGTCTCGCGCACGACCCAATAGCCGATCTGCACGATCTGGCCCGAACGTTCGGCGATCGGGATAAAGTCGATCGGCGCGAGCTCGCCGAACTCCGGGTGATTAAGCCGCAGCAGCGCTTCGGCGCCGGCGACTTCGCCGGTGTCGCCGCGGAATTTCGGCTGGAAATGTAGCGAGAAATAGCTTTTGCCGAGGCCTTCGTGCAGCGCGCGCTGGATTTTCAGGGTGCGCAGCGCCGCCTCGTTCATGCGCGCTTCGAAGAAGCGGTAGATGCCGCGTCCTTCGCGTTTGGCTTCGTACATCGCGGCGTCCGCGTGCTTGAGCAGCGCATCGACGCTGTCGCCGTCTTGCGGGAAGAGCGCGATGCCGATGCTCGGCATCACCTGCAGCGGCTGGCCTTCGGCGACGATGCCCTCGCGCATCCGCGCGAGCAGCCCGTCGGCCATATGCGCGGCATCCTGCGTCGACGCGAGGTCTTCGGCGAGGATCACGAACTCGTCGCCACCCAGCCGGGCGACCGTGTCCGACGCGCGCACGCACTGCAGCAATTGCTGCGCGAACGCCTTCAGCACTTCGTCGCCGAATGCGTGGCCTAGCGAATCGTTGATCGTCTTGAACCCGTCGAGGTCCATAAAGAGGATCGCGAACGGTCTGTTGCGCGCCCGCGACACGTCGATTGCGCGTCCAATGCGCTCGGTCAGCGAGCTCCGGTTCAACAGGCCGGTCAGCGTGTCATACGTCGCGAGGTGCACGATCTGGTTGTTCAGTGTCGTCACCGAGCCGGCGAGCAGCGTGTTGCGCGCATCGAAGCGCGACAGCAGCAGCGTGACAAGCAGAATTGCGAACGTGAAGAGGATCACCGTGGTCGCAAGCCATTGCGCGTTCTCGCCGGCGGCGACGCTCGCGTTCGCGCCTTGCACGGCGCCGCAGATCGCGCCAGGCACAAAGTCGGCGGCGGCCATGCCGGTGTAGTGCATGCCGGTGATCGCAAGGCCCATCACCGCTGCCGCACCGATCCTTTTCACGATGATGCGGCGCAGGCTCGAATCGCGCAGCGTGTGCGCGATCCACAGCGCGGCAATCGAAGCGGCGATCGCGATCACGAGCGATGCGGCGAAGAGGGCCGGGCGATACTGGATGCCCGGCTCCATGCGCATCGCCGCCATGCCGGTGTAGTGCATGCCGGCGATGCCGAAGCCCATCAGCACGCCGCCCGCGAACAGACGCCGGCGCGATAGCGTGCGCCGTGTGACTACGGCGAGGGCGAAATACGACACGACGAACGCGATCGCGAGCGATATGCCGGTGATCTTCAGGTCGTAGCCGAGCGGGATCGGCAGCGAAAACGCGAGCATGCCGATAAAGTGCATCGACCAGATGCCGACGCCCATCGCCGCCGCGCCTCCGGCGAGCCACGCGCGGCGCTGGCGCGCTCCGGCCAGCAGCGCGATGCGACCCGCGAGATCCAGTGCCGTATACGACGCGAGGGTCGCGACGGCGATCGAGAGCACGACCAGTGCAGGGTTGTACGAGCTCGGCATGGCGGTTTCCGCGGTAAATCACTCCTTTACTAGTTATCGACGCAGATTCGCAATTATTTAATCTGCATTGAATCGCATACGTCAGTGTTTGCCCGAACCCACGGCGTTGCTTACGCAATTTTAAGACAGTAGTCGCTGTAACGGCATTTTCGGCGTATTGTGCTGACGAGTTCCGGCGTGCGACGTCCGGGCCGATTCCGGGTATATCGGGGTATTCGGGGTATTCAAACCATGACCTTGCCGAACGATGACGCGCTTACGCCGCGCGACGCGTGCGTACAAAGCCTGCTCGACTATGCGGTGAGCCGTACCCGGCCCGACACGGTTACGTTCGCGCGTCTGATCGGCGCGAAACTCGCGAGCGGCGAACTCACGCATCTTGGCTTGCCGCGCGACACATTGGGCGCGCTCGGTATCCGCCATTTTCCCGAGGCTGTGCATATCGGCGCATTGCCGCTCGAGGCCTTTCCCGAACATCCTGCTGCCACGCAGCATCAACCGTTCGTCGACGATCTGCGCAAACTGCTGCTGCGCCACGAGCGGCCGCCGATCGCGAATGCGATCGACGCATGGTGCCTCGCGACGATCATCGCGAACGCTTGCCTGCGGCCCGACCACCTGTGGAAAGACCTCGGCCTCGACGGCCGCGACGACGTCACGGAGATTCTTACGCGCCACTATCCGAAGCTCGTTGCGCGCAATGTCGATGGCCTGCGCTGGAAGCGGTTTCTCGCGCAGCAGGTGGCGCTCGACAAAGGGCGCACGCCCGGGCCGGCGCCGGGCTGTCCCGGCTGTGAAGACTTCGACTTCTGCTTCCGGAAAACCTGATGCGGCGGGCGTGAAAACGGGGCGGCAACGGTCACGCGATTCCGGTATAAAGACCGCTGCTTCATTCCCTCGCCATTCACGTTACCAGGAGAAGTCGATGTACCCAGTTCGAAAGCTGATCGCGACGTTCGGCCTACTGGCCGCGCTGGTTGCGCTCGCGTGCGCTGCGCCCGCGTTCGCGCAAACCGCGCCGGGCAGCGCGCCGGTTGCGACGCCGGCCGGCGATGGCACGTTCCTGCTGACCGTATTCCTGAAGCACGATCAGTCGAAGACGCTGCCCGAGATCAACAAGGAACTTGCGAAGCAGGGGTTCTACAAGGCGTTTCCCCCGCCGGGCATCGAGGTGGTCTCGTGGTACGTGATGATGGGCATTGGCCAGGTCGTTACGTTGCGCGTGCCGGCTAACCGGCTGCGCGAAGTGAACCGCGTGCTCGAGGAAACCGCATGGGGCGGATATCGCACGGAGTTCTATCCAACGTACGACTACAAGGCGGCCGCGGAAGAGGCGCGCGCGAAGGAAGGTAAGTAGTCTCGCCACGATCTCACGCAACGAACGCGGGACAACCGCGCGCCGTGAGCCGCCGTCGCCGTCGCCGTTAAGGACTCGCTTCGTCCGGCGACGGCAGAAACGGCAGGTTCCAGGTGGCGAACATTGTCGCGGCCAGCGTGACGATGCCGATCAGGATGCCCTCGAGGCGCATCAGCGCGGGTAGCGGGTTCGCCGACCAATGGTGGTCCTGCACGAACACCATGATGAACGCGATCGTGAACTGCCGGCCGACGTAGCTTGCGCCCTGGCTGCCGCTTTGCACATGGCAGCCGACCCACACGCCGCACGACAACGCGAAAAGGCATGCGATCACGTGGCCGTTCATCAACGGCAGTAGCGCGACGCCGAGTGCGCCCGCGATCAGGCAGCCGGTCAGGCGCTGCACCATTTTTTGCACGACCGGCCGCTGATCGCGGCTCATCAGCGAAGCGGTCGGCAACACCATCACTGCAATGGTCGTGACCAGCGCTTGCGCAAAGCCCGGCAACCTGAGCGTATACGTGAGCGACGCGATGATCGCGATCGATAGGCCCGTCTGAAGACCCAGCAGCATCCGCGCGGCATGCAGCGGGCGCAACGGCGGCGTGGGCGTCGCGGGCGGCGGTGGCGGCACATGGGCATCGGGGCGCCTGCGTCGATACCACTCGATCACCAGATGGAACGTGCCGGCGACCACGACGCACGACAGCACGCCGACCAGCACCTCCGCGACGCGCAGCACCGCGAACGACGCGGTCTTCTCAACCGACATCAGGGTGTGCGCCTCGTAGGTGACCAGCATCGACGTGATGCCGCCCAGCACCCATGCGTAAGAAGCGACCGCGCCATTGCCGCAATACACGCAGATACCGCCGATCACACCCAGCATCGGAATGAACAGCCACGGCCGGTCGCCAATCAGCGGGCCGATGACGACCCCGACCAGCGCGCCGAGCAGCGTGCCGAGCACGCGATACGTCGCGCGCTCGGCGCTGCTGTGAAAACTCGTCTGCATCACCGCAAAGCCGCTGATCGCGGCCCACCAGGTGTTGGTCAGTTGCAGCATGTGCGCGAGCGCGACGGACAGCACGACCGATAGCACCGCTTCGGCGCCGAACAGCGCGCGCTCCGGCGACGGCTTCCACGCGGCCAACTCGCGCCCGAGTGCGAAGATCGCCGAGCGGGATAGTTGTGCGAACGAGTTGAGGGGATTCATCGGGCGGCGGTCCGAGGGCGTCCGCCGGTTAGCGCGTGGCAATGGCCGCGGCGGCGCCCGCCATCATCGTCGCGCTCGTGCGGTTCGCGATACGCACCGCGCGACGGCTGGTCAGCAATTTGCGCGCGCGGGCGGCGACGAGCGCCCAGCCAAGGTCGACTGTCGCGAGTACGAGCAACATGGTTAGCGTCAGCTCGAGCCACGCGAGCGTGCCGACACGCGACAGGTCGATCAGCGTCGGCAGCAGCGCGAGATAGAAGACCATGATTTTCGGATTGCCGAGCGTGACCGCGAGGCCTGCGGCGAACATGCGCCACGGTGAACGATGGGCGGGCAGGGTGCCGGCGTGCACGTCGGCAGGCGCGCGCCACATTTTCCCCGCGAGGTAGATCAGATAGGCGACGCCGGCGAATTTCAGCGCGATGAAGACGGCGGCGAACGTATGCGCGAGCGCGACCAGACCGGCGACCGCGAAACCGAGCCACAGCGCTTCGCCAACCCACATCGCCGCGAGAAACGGCAGCACGTCGCGCAGCCCGTTGGTCATCACGCGCGCAATCAGCGCGGCGATGCTCGGGCCGGGAGAGCCGGCTGCGACGACCAGCGCCAGTGCAAACACGAGCAAACCTGACAAAGCCATGGAGTGTCTCCGGTCGATCGATGCGAATGCATCGGACAGCGGCTCTCGCGGCGCGGCCGCGGGACGGTCCATTATAGCGGCGCGCGGTTGGCGCGACGCCTCGGCCGCAAGCCGCCGCGCGGGCGTCGTGCGGATGTTGTGCAGACGTTGTGCGGATGTCGAGCAGCCACTGCACACGCGTGGGCGATGAAAGCTTGCGCAAGCCTTCGTCAGCCAAAGATCATATGTGTAACGAGGCTGGCATCCGGATTTGCGCTCGCGCATAGTGACGCGTTTGTCATCCGCTCGAATTCACCCCTTGAAGATTTTCACTACCTGTATCGGCGCTTTCGGTGTCGCGTTTTTCGCGAGCGCGGCGCATGCAATTTCTCAACCGCCGCAGCCACCGCAGCCGGGCGCGAACAAGGTGATCGTGCTCGACTCCGCCGAGGCGGACCTATCGCTGATCGACGAGAAGTCGTTTCAGGTCGTCGGTACCGAGAGCACCGGGAAGGAACCGCACCACCTGATGATCACGCCAGACCAGAAGTCGCTGATCATCGCGAACTCGGTGTCGAACAGCCTGATGTTTGTCGACCCTGCGAATGCAGCGGTCCAACGCGTGCTGCAAGGGATCGACGATCCCTATCAACTGGGGTTTTCGCCGGACCATCGCTGGTTTGTGACGGCGGCGCTGCGGCTGGATCGGGTCGACATCTATCGTTTCGACGGACGTGATTTTTCGGTCGCGAAGCGCATCGCGCTCGCGAAAACGCCGAGCCATCTGACGTTCTCATCGGACGGGCGCACCGTGTACGTGACGTTGCAGGATTCGGGTGAACTCGCGGCGATCGACCTGGCCACGCAGTCGGTCGACTGGAAGATACCGGTCGGTCGCGATCCGGCGGGACTCTGGATGACGCCGGGCGACCGCGCGCTGCTGGTGGGTATGACCGGCGAGGACGACGTGGTCGTGGTGGACCCGCATACGCATCAGGTGGTGAAGCGGATCCACACGGGGCGCGGCGCGCACAACTTCCGCAATCTCGATGACGGCCGTCATGTGGCGGTGACCAATCGGGTGGCCAACACGATCAGCATTCTCGACTACACGACGCTGCAAAACACCGGCGAAATCGACAACCTGATGCCGGGGCCCGACGATATGGAACTGTCCGCGGACCGGCGGTTCCTGTGGGTAACGTTCCGCTTTTCGCGGCACGTCGGCGTGATCGATCTGCCCACGCGCAAGCTGGTCTCGACGATTGCGGTGGGGCGCTCGCCGCATGGGATCTACTTCCAGAATCGCGCCCCGGTGTATTCGCCGAATCCGGATTGACGTTCGTAACGCTCGTAAAGGAAAACGCGCCCGGGATGCTGTCCGGGCGCGTTTTCTTTTGATGCGGCTCGCGATAAGCGAAGCGCTACTTGATGAGATTGTTGGGGGCCGCCAGGCAGGTCGCCTGGCTGGACACCAACCTGGCGACTAAGCCATTCAGGCCGCTTCCAGCGACGGGTAGTCCGTATAACCCTTCGCGCCTTCCGCGTAGAACGTCGATGCATCCGGCTCGTTGAGCGGCGCGTTCAGTTCGAAGCGGCGCACCAGATCCGGATTCGCGATGAAGAGCTTGCCCCACGCGACCGCATCCGCTTCGCCGGCATCCAGCACATGCTGCGCGGTTTCCTTCGTGAACTTCTCGTTCGCGATGTACGGGCCGCCGAACGCTTCCTTCAGTTGCGGTCCGATGCGGCCGTCGCCGAGCGCTTCGCGCGCCGCGATAAACGCGATCTTGCGCTTGCCGAGCTCGCGCGCGACATAGCCGAAGGTCGCGAGCGGGTTCGAGTCGCCCATCGTGTGCGAGTCGCCGCGCGGTGCGAGGTGCATGCCGACACGATTCGCGCCCCACACATCGATACATGCGTCGGCGACTTCGAGCATCAGCCGTGCACGCTTTTCGAGCGAACCGCCATATGCGTCGGTGCGCTGATTGGTGGTGTCCTGCAAGAACTGGTCGAGCAGATAGCCATTGGCACCGTGCACTTGCACGCCATCGAAGCCGGCTGCCTTCGCGTTTTCCGCGCCCCTGCGGTATGCCGCGACGATGCCCGGAATTTCGGAGATATCGAGCGCGCGCGGCGTAACGAACTCACGCTGCGGGCGCAGCAGGCTCACGTGGCCCTGCGGCGCAATCGCGCTCGGCGCGACCGGCAGGTCGCCGTTCAGGAAGAACGGGTCCGACACGCGGCCCACGTGCCACAACTGCAGGAACATCGTGCCGCCGGCCTTGTGCACCGCGTCGGTGACGAGCTTCCAGCCTTCAACCTGCTCGTCGGACCAGATGCCCGGCGTGTCGGCATAGCCGACGCCTTGCGGCGTAACCGAGGTCGCTTCGGACAGGATCATGCCGGCGGATGCGCGTTCCGTGTAGTAGTGCGCCATCAGTGCGTTCGGCACGCGGATATTGCCCGCGCGTTGGCGCGTGAGCGGCGCCATGATGATGCGGTTCTTTAGCGTGAGATCGCCAATCTTAAGCGGATCGAAAAGTGTCGGCATGCGTTTCACCTTGTCTTGTGGGTGGTGCCCGTGGGCTAGAGATTCAGCGGGAGTCGAGCTTGAACAAGCTGGCGTTGCGGTGCGTGGGTGTGAAGTCAGAGGTCCGCGTTCATCTGCTCGATAAACGCCTTGATGACTTCCTCGTTGCGTTTGAAGAAGTGCCACTGGCCCACGCGCTTCGACGTCACGAGCCCCGCGCGCTGAAGGGCGGCGAGGTGCGCGGAAACAGTCGATTGCGAGAGGCCGCAACATTCATCGATTTTCCCCGCGCACACGCCGTACTCGTGAGGCAGCTCCTGGTCCGGGAAATGCCGGACCGGGTCGCGCAGCTTCGCGAGAATCTCGCGCCGCACCGGGTTGGCGAGCGCTTTGTGTATCGCGTCGATATCGATGTTCATTGGAACTGCTTCGGTTCAACAAGGTCGTCGTCAGCGTGTAACCGGGATAACGGACCACTGGTTTTCAGTACTACCGCATTTGCATCGTCAGTTGCCGAATCATATATCGTTTTTTTGCGATATGTTTGAAAGCCATTCCGGGACAAGGGGAACGCTTGAATTGAAGGCGGGTAGCACCATGGGGTCACCGCCTCGGATGCAACTAACGGTCTGTCCCATCCCGAACCGTCCTGGCGCGCGGAACCGCGAGGATCGCGTTAGTTCTGTTCGGTGTGAGCGCCGCGCGCGAAATACACACCCCGCTTTGCAGTGGTGCCAAGCCTATCTGCTCAGCGGTTACCGTCAAGCAGATCGCCGAGCATGTTGTCGAAGGCGGCTTGCGCGTCTTCGAGTTCCTGCAGCGCGGCGTCGAAAGTGTGCAGCGCGATCTGCGACGGGCGGCCGCTGCCGGCCGGCGGGAACTGTGTCTGCAATGCGGCGAAGGCGGTTTGTACCTGCTTCGTCGCGCTCAGCACGCGTTCCATCGCGCGTGCCTCTTCGTCTCTTGCCTGCTCCGGGTTCATGCATGCTCCATGGTTCGATGCGCGGCAACATGCCGCGGCGCTCACTATAGCGGCAAAGCGCCCGGCGACTTCACTTCACGTAGCGACAGCGCGGACTCCACGGCGCTGACACCCGGCAATCCGCGCAACTGGTCGCGCATGAAGGTGCCGTAGTCGTCCAGATCGTGCGCGACCACTTGCAATACGTAGTCCGCGGTGCCCGACACGTTGTGGCACGACAGGATGCGCGGAATCGCCAGGATTTCGCGCTCGAAGCGATTAGCCAGGTTCTTGTCGTGCACCGCGAAGCGCACGTAGACAAACGCAAAGACGCCCAAGCCCAGCGCCCGGCGCGACAACTCCGCCCGATAGCGCTCGATGTAGCCGTCGCTTTCGAGGCGCTTGAGCCGGCGCGCACACGGCGTCTCGCTCAGGCCGACCGTTTCGGCAAGCCTGGCGTTGGACATGCGGCCGTCCGTTTGCAGCGCGGCAAGTAGCGCGCGGTCGATTTTGTCGAGTTCATTCATCGGGTTGAAGTAAGGATCTAGTCGATCAACTGATTTTAGGGCAAAGCTCCAAAATAAGTAGGACGAAGATCGAAAAACGCCAGAACCCACTCGCGAATTGCATGCAACATGATGGCCTTGAAGACAAAGAAAGAATCGAGGCCGACATGATTTCCGCTCATCTGCTGGTTTTGTTCATCGCGGCGCTGGCGGTCGTCTGCGCGTTGCCGGGACCCGATATGGCGCTCGTGATGCAAACCACGATCGCGCGCGGCACGCGGCACGGCGTTGCCGCCGCCTGCGGCCTCGCGACTTCCCGCGCGCTGCATGTCACGCTGTCCGCGTGTGGTGTGGCCGCGCTGCTACGCAACGCGCCATGGCTTTTTGAAATCGTGCGGTATGGGGGCGCCGTTTATCTGGCGTGGGTTGCCGTGCAAATCTTCCGCTCGCCGGTGTTTGCGCTGCATGATGCGAACGCGCACGTTGCCGCACATCAGTCACTGCGCAACGCGTTCGTGAAGGGCTTGTTCACGAATCTGCTCAATCCGAAGGCGTTGCTGTTCTGTTCGGTATTGCTGCCCCAGTTCGTGCATCCCGACGCGGGGCCGATCTGGGCGCAGATGGTCGTGTTGGGTGTGGTGCTGGTGGCGGTCTGCAGCGCTTTCGACGCCGTGTACACGTTCGGCGCCGCGCGCATCGCGAACTGGCTGCGCGCGCATCCGCTTGCACAAACGGTGCAGCGCTGGACGTTCTCCGCGGCATTGATTGCCTTTGCCGCGCGCCTGTCGCTTGACTGAGCGCCTGCGTTATTTCTTCAGCATCGTCGCCCGCTCGGACTTTTCGTCGATGATCTTCCGGCGGTGCTTGTCTTTCATCTTCTTCCAGCTCTTGCATTCATCGCGGGTGCGAAGACAGCCGACGCAGTAGCCCGTCTTGCCGTCGAACTTGCAGACGTCGATGCACGGTGATTTGACGCTCATGGAACGGGTCGCGAAACAGGGTGGAAGGGGTGGATCGCCAATCGGACTGTGACTGTCGCATGGCATCGATGCGCCGCGCAAAGTGATTGTCTCAATAGAGACGATAGACCTGTGGACTGCGCATCATCCATTCCCGCCATGAAGACCCTGTTGCTCGCTATCGCGACGACACGCGGCGTGGCCGGGCTGCGTTTTCCGCGCAACCCGGCCGGCCGCCTGCCGGCTGATCCTTCGACCGGTCAGCCGTTGTTCTGCTTACCGAGGAAATCCATCTTGCCGAGTTCGACGCCGTTGTGACGCAGGATGTTGTACGCGGTCGTCAAATGGAAATAGAAGTTCGGCAGCACGAACGCGAGCAGGTAGTCGATGCCGGAAAACTCGACAGGACCGCTGCGCATCTTGAGCGAGATCTGCCGTGTCTCGCTGCCGTCGATCTGCTCCGGCTTAAATTCTTTCAGATACGCGATGGTTTTCTGAATGCGCGCGGCGAGTTCGTCGAACGAGACTTCGACGTCGTCGTACTTGGGCGCCTCGACGCCGGCGAGGCGTGCGGCGCAGCCCTTTGCGCCATCGGTGGCGATATGCACCTGGCGCGCGAGCGGCAGCATATCGGGAAAGAGCCGTGCGCCCGGCAGCACCGACGGGTCGATCTGCTTTTCCGCCGCGTGGGCCTGGCCCTTGCCCAGAATGGTCTGAAGGTTCGTCAGGCCGCGGATCAGCGCCGGCACCGATGCCTGATACATCGAAATGGTCATGAAATCTTCTCCGTGAATCGTTCTGGCGTGCCACACCGTAGCGCTTGCTGTGACCACGGCGCGCGCTCGATGGATGCATCGCGCAGCATCATAACTCCTGCGACCGACTCCGCGCATAGCCATTCGGCCGACTGTTCCTCGGCCAGGAACTGTGTTGGAATCGTTTTGTCGGACAGAACGGCGTAGAACCCTGCATCGAGAACGGCATCGTGCCGTGTCGCGTACAACAGCGGCGCGTGTGCCAGCCATCTACAACGCGCGGTCACGAGCCGCGCATAAGACGGGAGGGACACGATGGGCAAGCATCCATTGCCGGGCAGCGAGCGGGCAGTCACGGAAGGGTCGACATGTGTCGGGCGCTGCGATCCGGCCGAAACCATCGAGGCCGTGGTGATGCTGCGGCGCCAGGACGAACAGCAGTTCGAACAGCTGGTGCGCGGCATCGAGTCGGGCTCGCCCGGCGCCACGCCCATTTCACGCGATGAACTGGAAAGGCGCTTCGGAGCGTCGCCCGCCGACATTGCGACTCTGAAGGCGTTCGCGTCGCAGCACGGGCTGAACGTAGTGCGCGAGGATCGGGCTGCGCGCACGGTTGTGCTGAGCGGCACTATCGCGCAGTTCCAGGGCGCGTTCGACGTCGAACTTCAGCATTACGAGCATCATTCGATCGGCCGTTACCGCGGGCGCACCGGCGCAATCAGCGTACCCGACGATCTCGCCGGTGTGGTGACCGCGGTGCTCGGGCTCGACAACCGTCCACAGGCGCGTCCGCACTTTCGCATCCGTCCGCCGTTCCGGCCCGCGCGGGCGGAACCCGCGGTGTCGTTCACGCCGTTGCAGCTCGCGTCGCTGTACCGTTTTCCGCAGGGCGACGGCGGTGGAGAATGCATCGGCATTGTCGAGCTGGGCGGCGGCTACCGGACATCCGACCTGAACGCGTATTTTTCCAGCCTCGGTGTGAAGGCGCCGAAGGTCGTGCCGATCGGCGTCAACCAGGCCAGCAACGACCCGACTGGCGACCCGAACGGCCCGGACGGCGAAGTGACGCTCGATATCGAAATCGCCGGCGCGATCGCACCGGGCGCGACGCTTGCCGTGTACTTCGCGCCGAACAGCGACGCGGGCTTTGTCGATGCGGTGAGCCGCGCGGTGCACGACCCTACGTATAAGCCGTCGGTTATCTCGATCAGTTGGGGCGCGCCGGAATCCACATGGACCGGGCAATCGATGCGGGCGTTCAACGACGTGCTGCAATCGGCGGTCGCGATCGGCATCACCGTCTGCGCGGCAGCGGGCGACAGCGGCTCGGGCGACGGCGTCGGCGACGGGCGCGACCACGTCGATTTTCCTGCGTCGAGTCCTTACGTGCTCGCGTGCGGCGGCACGAGCGTCGAAGTGTCCGGACAGTCGATTGCGCGCGAAGTCGTGTGGAACGACGGCGCCAATGGCGGAGCGACGGGCGGCGGCGTCAGCGGCACGTTTGCGTTGCCCGCGTGGCAGGACGGCTTGTCCGCTGCCGGCTCGCATGGCGGCAACACGCCGCTTGCGCGGCGCGGCGTGCCGGATGTCGCGGCCGATGCGTCGCCTGCCACCGGCTACGACGTGCTGATCGGCGGACAGAACACGGTGGTCGGCGGCACCAGCGCGGTCGCGCCGTTGTGGGCTGCGCTGATTGCCCGTATCAATGCGGCGAAGGGGCAGCGCGCGGGGTTCGTGAACGCGAAGCTATATAAGGCGGCACGCGTATGCAATGACATCACGCAGGGCAATAACGGCAGCTATGCGGCTGTGTCGGGGTGGGACGCATGTACCGGTCTCGGCAGCCCCGATGGCGCGAAGGTGGCGGCCGCGCTTTAGGTGGGAAATTCACATCGTCGGGCGATGCGGTTGACGTACGCACACAGTGCGTTTGCGGCACGCGCGCGACCGGTCGATGAAAACGGCCACGTGGCCTGGTTTTGACGGTCACGCATTCTATGGAGCGATCATGACAAACAACGAATCGGCTTCTGGCGGTCTGCAATCGTCTCACAACCCCGGTCCGTCATCTGACGGCGCGCGTTCGAGCGCGCCGCATCGCGCGGGTGACCAGCCGTTCTTCGACCCTGTTGCATACGGCAACGGTCCTGACGATTCAGTCAGCGACTCGAGTGAAAACGCGGCCATCACGCGGCATTCGATCGAGATCGGCGGCAAGAAGATTCACTACACGGCGACGGCCGGCCACCTGGTGACGGTCGACCCGAGCAGTTCGCAGCCGAACGCGAAAATGTTCTACGTCGCGTTCACGCAGGACGGGCAGAAAGAGGAAGCGCGCCCGCTCACGTTCTTCTATAACGGCGGGCCGGGATCGTCGTCCGTATTCGTGCTGCTCGGCTCGTTCGCGCCGCGCCGTATCAAAACGTCGATGCCGGACTTCACACCGCCGGCGCCGTATCAGATGGAAGATAACCCCGACAGTTTGCTCGACAAAAGCGACCTCGTCTTTATCAACCCGGTCGGCACCGGCTACTCGGCTGCAATCGCACCGCATAAGAATCGCGATTTCTGGGGCGTCGACCAGGACGCGGATTCGATCAAGCAGTTCATCAAGCGATTCCTAACGAAGAACAATCGCTGGAACTCACCCAAGTTCCTGTTCGGCGAGTCGTACGGTACCGCGCGCAGCTGCGTGCTCGCGTATCGGCTGCATGAGGACGGCGTCGATCTGAACGGCGTCACGCTGCAATCGTCGATTCTCGACTACACGCAATCGGGCAATCCGGTTGGCGCGCTGCCCACCGCGGCGGCGGATGCGTGGTTTCACAAGAAGCTCGGTGTCGCGCCGACGCCAATCGATCTCGGCGCGTTTGTCGAAGAGGTCGCCCAGTTCGCTCGCACCGATTACCTCGCGGTGCTGCGCAAGTTCCCGGCCTCTGACGATGCGATCGTCGAAAAACTCAGCGAATACACCGGCATCGACAGGACGACGCTGCTCGCCTGGAGCCTCGACATCGCGGCCTACGATAGCCGCGGCAACTCGCTGTTCCTGACGACGCTGCTGAAATCGAAAGGCCTCGCGCTCGGCGCATACGACGGCCGCGTCACCGCGATCGAAACCGGTATTGCCGGACAGATTGACCCGAACTCCGGTGGCAACGACCCGACGATGACGGCTGTATCGGGCGTGTATACGACCATGTGGAACACGTACCTGAACGAGCAATTGAAGTTCACGTCGAATTCGGCGTTCACCGATCTGAACGATCAGGCGTTCCAGAACTGGGACTTCGGTCATATCGATCCGACCGGCGCACAGAAAGGAGTCGACCAGCACGGTAACGTCGTGCTCTATACCGCTGGCGACCTCGCGGCCGTGATGGCGCTGAATGTGGACCTTAAAGTGCTATCCGCAAACGGTTTCTACGATTTCGTCACGCCGTTCTATCAGACGATCATCGACTTGCAGCGCATGCCGCTCGTCAGCCACCAGGTGCGCGAGAATTTGTCCGCGCGGTTCTATCCATCGGGGCACATGGTGTATCTCGACGGCGGGTCGCGTACCGCGCTCAAGCACGATCTCGCGGCTATGTACGATTCCGCGGTGAATAACACGGCGGCGCTCGGTCGCATCCGCGCATTGCAGGCACGCAAACTGGAGAAGGAGGCGAAGCCTGCGCAATAGGCATTGCGATGCCGTGATCAGCGGACGGTTTGTGCTCACGGCATCGTTGATTGCGCTGTGCGTCAAGGTGCCGCGTCGCGTTGAGTCAAGCGGACCTCTGCGGCTTGCGGCATTGCCGCGCGTGAACGCACGCAGCGGTTTTCGCGCCCGATTGAAAGGTTGCGAACGCAATCTTTTTGCGGTTCGAATGCGTGTTTTTCAGACCATCGATGCGGGAGAATTCGCAGTGCCGACGCCGAGTATGTTTTAATTGGTCTGCGAATTGACCCTTCCGTGCCGTTCGATGGCGCGCTAACCCATGAACGAAGGCAAGTCAGACAGGCGCGAAAACGCGCACCGTATCAGTCATATCGAGTCAACCCCTCATCGCCGCACCGCGAGCGCGTCCTGGCGCGCGTGGCCGACGCGAACCGCGCGCAACGCGGCGATAGCGGCGTTATGCATCTGGACCACGTCATATTGGAACGCGGCCCTCGCGCAACACAAATCGATGCTTGACGAGCGCGTCACGCAGCAGTCGGTGGCGGACACGATCTGCAAGCCGGGCTACGCGGATACCGTGTCACCGCCGCTCGACGAGATGCTGGCGCACAAGAATCAGTTACTCGCCGAGCGCGGCATCGATGCCGATGACAGCACCGACTACGCGCTCGACCGGCGTGTGCCGATCGTGCTCGGCGGCTCGCCGGATGCGCTCGAAAACTTCGATTTGTTGCCGTGGGGCGGGCATCGCGGCGAACGCCGCAAGGAATTGCTGACCGCGAAGTTGAAGCGCTGTGTCTGCGCCGGAAAAATGAGCCTGAGCGCGGCGCAGGCGGCGATCGCGGGCGACTGGCCCGCGCAATACGCGCACTTGCGCCGCGCGTCGTGCGAAGACGATCAACCCGGCAGGGCGACCGATTCCGACGACGACGGTTCGTGACGCGCAAATCCGGATCTGGAGAATACCCATGACGAAGCTGAAGCTCAGTTTGATGGCCGCTGCTGCGGTGTCCGGCTTCCTGATGATGAACAGCGCATCCGCATCGGCGGGCGCGCCGCTGAAATGCCGCACGGGCGACGCGCTGCAGATTCGCGGCGACGCGCCGGCGGCGATCAGCTACGATGTGTACAGCCAGTTGTACCCGCTGTCCGCGAAGCGGCTTGCGTTGTTCCAGGAAGCGGGCACCGTCAGGCATCTGCCGGATGGCCTCGACGTTTGCGAGATCGCGGACGACGGCGTGGCCGATCCGTCCGCGGTGCTGGTACGCGGCCCGCGTGACAAGATGGCGTGGTGGGTCAGCGCGGATCACGTCGAGGCGAGTGCGGCAAAACCGGCAAACGCCGCGAACGACTGACCTCCGCGGCGCGCCGCACGGGCCTGTGACGCGAGCGGGGCCGGTTCTTGCGCATACGGGACAATGCCGCGGGAGTGTGCGGCACTTCAACGGAGTGTGCGATATGACGACGTCTGACCTGCACGTGGCAGCGACGCGCTCGCTGCATAGGTTTCGTTGCGCGGGGTACCTATGAACCTGATCGTCTGGAATATCCCGCAGACCTGTTCCGAACAGGAAGTCCGCGAGTTTTTGCAGCACGAACTCGGCCATTACGCGAAGAATGTCATCGTGCACGAGCAGGGCACGTCGAACGCGTATGCGCATGTCGAGCTAAATGCGGACGTGCCTTATGTCGGCGACGTCATCGCGCAGCAGGTGCATGGCAAGTTGTTGGGCGGCGTTGCGTTACAGGCGAGCGTGATGCCTTTCGACGAAAAACCTGCGCCGCCGCCGCAACGTCTGTAAGCGGCCGGCGCACCGGCGCTGTCGGTCTCGGCGCGTCGCAGCGGTTGCGCCAGCCTTCGCTCCCCTGTGTGAATGCCCGCAGTCGCGACACTCACGATCGACGTACCGGCGCTTGCCAATCGAACGGCGTGTAAGGCAGCGCGCGTTTATGCGCGCTCGCCCCGTAAAAGCGCATCACCGTTTGATAGACCGCGTCGCTGACCGGTTTGCCTTCGAGAAAGTCGTCGATATCGTCGTAGCGGATTCCGTATGCGTCCTCGTCCGGACGTTGCGGGCGCAACATCTCGAGGTCGGCGGTCGGCACTTTGTGGGCAAGTGCATCCGGTGCGCCGAGTGCTTGCGCGAGCGCGCGCACCCGTCGTTTGTTCAGGCCCGCGAGCGGCAGCACATCCGCCCCGCCGTCGCCAAACTTCGTGAAAAAGCCCATCACTGACTCGGCCGCGTGATCGGTGCCGATCACCACGCCGCGTCGCGCGCTTGCCACCGCATATTGCGCGATCATGCGGCTGCGCGCCTTGATATTGCCGTGCACGAAGTCCTGTTGCTCGTGATTCGTGAAGCGCAAACCGCTTGCGTCGAGCGATGCGAGCATTGCGTCCGCGGCAGGCTTCACGTCGACCGTCAGCAGTTCGTCCGCGCGAATGAACGAAAGTGACTGCTGCGCGTCTGCTTCGTCCTGCTGCGCGCCGTATGGCAGGCGCATCGCGACGAAGCGCGCATCGTGATGCGCGGCGCGCAGACGCTCGACCGCCAACTGTGCGAGACGGCCCGCGGTGGTCGAATCAACGCCACCGCTGATGCCGAGCACATAGGTCGCGAGTCCGTTCGCGCGCAGATAGTGCGCGAGAAATTCGACGCGTTGTTCGATTTCCCGCGCGGCGTCGAACGACGCGGCGACATGCAATTCGGCCGCAATGCGCTGCTGTCGCGCGACGCGGTTTTCGTCTTGCGGGTGGGTGGTCATCGGCGAGCTCCTCGAGATGGGACGCTGCAAGGTGGCGGGATGCGTGTTCGCAGAGAGTCTGGTTTAATGTCGACAGCCTGTCGTCGATTATGTTCAGCTTAAGCCTTAATTTTCCTGACGCATTGCCGGTACATTAGCGCGACGCTCCGTCGCGATATCGGTCGAATTGGGCTGATGTTTTGCCCATTTGATGCTGGATATTCGTGTTCTGATTCCCGACGATCGACGTCGTCTTCGTCTTCGTCTTCGTCTTCGTCTTCGTCTTCGTCGAAGGACCTGCGTGGGCTTAACCTTGCGCGGGCCTTTTCCGCGCGCGGGAAGAGCCGGCGCGGTCAACGGTATGCGGGTTTGCACACATAGCGATGAACAACAATAAGCTTGACCGGACGGCGAAATATCCGCCGGATTCCGGGGGCGGCAATAACGAATGCGATTCAACTAAAGCCATGCGCTGTTTCGGTCATATTGGGCGCGTTTGTCTCGTGATAGGTATCGCCGCTTTAATCGGCTGGTGCGCTTGCGGCACGCGTGCATTCGCGGCTGGTACTTCGCATACGTCGTCGGCATGGTCCGCGCTGGTGTCCCAGGTGACCGCGCGTGACGCGGTCGGCGGCGCCGATCCGCGTCAGGCGCTGTTGATGCGCGACGTGTTTGCGCACGCGGTCACGCGCCGCCTCAAGGTGCCGCTCGCCGAACAGCGCGCGTATGGCGTGCGACTGCAGGCGATGCTCGACAGCAATGAACTCGGCGACCTGTCGGGCGAGTATGTCGCGCTCGTCGACCGCAATCAGAACGTGCAGGCGCTGTTTATCTATTTCCGCGCGGTACCGGCCGACAGCTGGCAACTGATCGGTGCATCGCCGGTTGCAACTGGCCGGCCCGGGCAGTTCGATCATTTCATCACGCCCCTGGGCGTGTTCGAGCACACGCCGGACAATATGGACTTCCGCGCGGAAGGCACGATGAACCAGAACGGCATTCGTGGCTACGGCCGGCACGATATGCGGATCTTCGATCTCGGCTGGGCGCAGGCTGAGCGCGGCTGGGGCAAGGGTGGCCTATCGGAAATGCGCTTCCAGATGCATGCGACCGACCCGGACCGGCTTGAGCCGCTGCTTGGCATTCGACATTCGAAGGGCTGTGTGCGGATTCCCGCGACGCTCAACGTGTTTCTCGATCACTTCGGCATTCTCGATGCCGAATACGAAAACCTCGTCGACTCGGGCCGGGCGCTATGGGTGCTGCATTCGGACCGGCAGGTAACGCCATGGTCGGGGCGCTATATCGTCGTCGTCGATTCGGAGCGCAACGCGCGGCCGGCGTGGTCGCCGTCGCCGAGCAGTGCGGTGCGCGCGAAGGTGCCGGCCGGCGCGGACACGGCAGACTGAACGTAGCCCGTATCACCGCAGCCGGTGTCACGCGGCGTGTTGACGCGATACGGTGTCGTCACTTATCGCCGACTATGAGTCGGTCACGATCTCGCCAGCAGCACGCCGATCAGCGCGACGACGAAGCCGGCGATCTGAGTCGGCAATAGCGTTTCGCCAAAGCCCAGATAACCTTCGAGCGCGGCGAGCGGCGGCACGAGGAACAGCAGTGCGGTCGCGCGCGACGCATCGCCGCGTCTGACCAGCCATACGAGCAGCGTGAGGCCGACGCCGGACAGCATCACGATGCCCCACGCGAGCGACACCCATAGCGTAGGCGACGGTATCCAGCGATGTTCGCCCAGCATCAGCGCAAGCAGCCCGGCGACCAGCGCCGCGCCGAAGTTTTGCACGGCGCTCGAGCTTCGCAGGTCGGCGCTCGCGAGCGACGTCTTCTGGAACAGCGTGCCCGCGGTAATCGACACGACCGCGACGATCGCGACCGTGACGACGAGCCACGCCGGTGCGTGTCCGTGCGCGGCCGGCAGGCTGGCCGCCGCGAGTTTCGGTTCGAGCACCAGTGCGACGCCGGCCAGCCCCAGCGCCATGCCGGCCCAGCCGCGCGTCGACAGCCGCTCGCCGAACAGCGGCGCCGCGACGGCTGCGGTCAGCAGCGGCTGCAGCGCGCCGAGCAGCGCCATCACGCCGGCGGACAGCCCTTGCGCGACGGCCCAGTAACCGGCGCCGAGATAGACGCCCTGCAGCAGCGCGCCGGCCAGCAGGTGCTTGCCGAGTGCGCGGCCGGTCGGCCAGACCGCGCGACCGATCAGCGCGACGCAGGCGAACAGCAGCGCGGTGCCTGAAAAGCGCGCGAGCAGATAGAGGTTGGGATCGGCGTACGGCGCGATCGCGCGCGCGACGACGAACCCGGTCGACCACAAGACGACGAAAACGACGGCACCGATTGAAGCGAGCATGATGCGCACGGCAGCGGAAATTGGACTGCGCGCAGTATCGCGAGCGGCATGTCGGTTGTCTTGTTCGAAGCTGCACTATCGCGTCTGTCACGTCTGTCGCGCCGGCGGTGGCCGCGCGCGCGGTGCTCAGACCATCAGCAGAATCGCAAGCGCACCGAGCAGCGCGCCGCAGATCGTGCAGGCCCACAGCAACGTGCGCGTGCGGCGGTATTCACGCGTGACCTCGCCGACCAGTTGCGCATGCTGTCGCGCCGTGGCGACGCTGTGCCGATGCTGCAGATAGCGAATCGCAAGTTGCGGCACGCGCGGCATCAGGTGTGCGAGATGGGGCAGTTCCTGCGCGAGGTGCTTCGCCCAGCCGCGATGATCGAACTCGCGCCGTGCGAGGTCCGCGAGCATACGGCGTGCGATGCCCCAGCTGTCGACGCCGGGATGGAGCGCATTCGCCAGCGCCTCGGCCTGTTCGAACGCACGTTGCGCGGCGACGAGGCGCGGTGGCACGCAGCCGTCGAATGGCGCCACCGCGTGCAGCAGATGGTGGAATAGCGGACCGGCCTTCCGTTCGTCGGACGCGCCCACGAAGTGCGCTTCGGCGCGCGTGCGCAACTCCGCTTCGATCTTTTCGGTGCGTGCGTGTTGCGGAACATGCCCAGCATTGCGATGCAGGTCGGCAAGCCGCCCATATTCCTGACCGAACAGCGCGGTCGCGCCATGCACGAAGAACGAGCGTTCCTGCGTGGACAGGTTCGACATCACCGCGAAGTCGCCGAGGACGAGCTTGCCATGCGTTTGGTCATCGATGCTGACCCGGATGCGGCGCGCGTCGAGTGCGGCATGGAAGAAGCCATGCTCGAACGCTTCATGTGTGATGACCTCGACGATGCGCGCCGCCAGTGCCGGCACGCTGACGCGATGCGCGGCAAGACCCGCGAAGTCAGTCGCGCGCACGGTATCGATGTGCTCGATGACCAGCACAGCATCGCCGCACAGGTCCCAGATAACCGCGGGCACCGCGACGCGCGAATCGTCGGCGAACAGATGCGCGGTCTGACTCTGGTTGGCCGCTTCGGTCCGCAGATCGAGGCGTCGCATGATCTCCTGCGTGAACGTCTCCGCGAGTTCGCGCACGCGTAGCTGTCGGGCTGCGCGCGACAGCTTTTCGAGCCAGCGTGCGGCCCAACGCAGCAACGCTGCTTCGTCCGCGATCTGCGTGCGCTGCTTGACGCGCAGCAGCTTGATCTCGACATCGCGATGACCGTCGATCGGCCGTGCAAGCCGCGCGAGATGCACCTGGTGGGCGAAGCCGCTTTCGACCGCAGCGAGGTCGATCGATTCGAACAGCGTCGGCAGCGGCCTGCCGAACGCGGCGGCCAGCGCATGGCCGGCGGCTTCCGGCGGCAACGGTTCGAGCAGATGGCTGACCGAATCGAGCGCGTCGTGCAGCGTGCCTGCGGCGAGTTCGGGGCGCGTCGACAGCGTTTGCGCAAACCCTCCGGCCAGCGGACCGAGCAGCGGCAGCATGCCGTGCAGCCCTGAGCGGCCGCGCTCGGACGCATGCACGCGCTGGATCAGCGTGATGATCCAGTGCACCTTGTTGTCCGCAGGTGCGGCGAGCCACACGAGGCGTGCGCCGAAACGCAGCGCGTAAAACAGCACAAGCAGGCGGCGAAACAGAGAGGGCATCGGCTGAACGGTCGGCAGCGCGCACGGTCGGTGCGCGGCATTGGGCGCCAAGCTTAGCAGGGATGCGGCGCCACGCACACTGGCAGGCCGATTACACTGCGCCTGTTGCGCTGCCGTCAGCGTGCGAATACCGCTCGCGGCGTGGCGCGCAGCGTTTGTCCGGCGCACCGTTTGAGGGCGCGTAATACAATACGCCGGGCTCCTGAATTCGCGCGGGCCGTTGGTGGCGCGGCTACCAGCGCGTATAGACGCGGGAAAAACGGAACAAACCGAAGAAAACCGGAAAAAAGCGGACAGAAACGGAAAGACGATCGATCGATGCTCGCGGAACAACGTTACCAATACATCCTGCTGCAGGTTTCGAAGAACGGCGCACTGTCTGTGGCGGAGCTTGTGCGCGACCTGAACGTATCGCGCGAGACGATCCGGCGCGATCTGAACACATTGGCCGAACGCGGGTTGATTGTCACGACGCACGGCGGGGCGCTATCGAGCGAACGGCGCGAACCCGATCTCGATGTGCGCGAGGCCGCCAATGCCGCCGCGAAGCGCGCGATCGGCGAGCGCACCGCGGAGCTGGTGCCGGACGGCGCGTCGCTCGTGCTCGATTCGGGCAGCACAACCAACGCGGTGGCGCGCGCGCTGATGATCCGCCACCGGCTGTCGGTCTACACGAACGACTGGCGCATTGCGCTGGTGCTCGGGCGGCGCAACGAGAATCGCGTGACGCTGCTGGGCGGCGAGTTGTCCGATATCGAAGACGCCGCGTTCGGCCTCGATACGATCCACCAGCTTGCGCAGTATCACGCTGACTTCGCGATCGTCGGCGCGGGCGGCATTACACCGGATGCTTATCTGTCCGACTACTCGCGCATGGCAGCCGAAGTCCGCGCGAAGATGATCGAGGCGGGCAATATTGTGATCGTGGTTGCGGACAATTCGAAATTCGGCCGCATGACGCCGGTTCGTATCGGCGGTTTCGAGCGTGTGCGTTACGTCGTGACCGAAGCCGCACCGGAGCGCGCGCTTTCGAAGGCGATCACCGCGCGCGGAGCGGAGATTCTGATCGCCTGATTACCGATGAGCGCCGGCGGTGGTTATTGCACCCGCAGATTCAGCCGCTCGAGGGTCCTGCCGATTGCCGCGACCGCGTTGTGCATCTCGTTTGCGTCGATCGCGCCGATGCATCCGACGCGGAATGTTTCCACCTGCGTGAGCTTGCCCGGATACAGCACGTATCCCGCGTCGCGCACGGCCGCGAAGAAGTCCGCGAAATTCCACTTCGGATCGCTGGGCGCGTGAAACGTGACGATCACGGGCGCCTGCACGTCGGCGCGCAAAAATGTTCTGAAGCCAAGCGCCTGCATCCCGTCGATCAGCGCCGCGCAGTTGCGTGCGTAGCGCGCGCCGCGTGCACGCTGTCCGCCTTCCGCCGCGAAGCGGTCGAGTGCGCAGCGCAGCGCCGCGACGACGTGCGTCGGCGGCGTGAAGCGCCATTGCGTCGTCTTCTTCATATACGCGTACTGGTCGTACAGATCGAGCGCGAGCGACGGCGAGCGGCCCGCGGACGCGTCGAGCACGCTGCGTTTAACGATCACAAAGCCCATCCCTGGCACGCCTTCGAGACACTTGCCGCTGGCGGACACCAGCGCGTCGATACCGCCTGCGCGAAGGTCGATCGGCAGTGCGCCGAACGAGCTCATCGCATCGACGATCAGGCTTTTGCCGTGCCGCTTGCAGAGCGCGGCGATTTCATCGAGCGGATTGAGCAATCCCGCACTGGTTTCCAGATGCACCTGCGCGACGTGCGTGATGCGTGGCTCGCGTACGAACGCCTGTTCGAGCGCGCCCGCGGTGACGGGCTCGTCTTCACGCAGCGGCAGCTCGACGCAGTCGATACGTAGCCGCTGCAGGATCCGCACGATGCGCGCGCAATATGCGCCGTTGTTCGGCACCAGCACGCAGCCGTCGCGCGGCACCAGCGTGCCGAGCGCGGCTTCGACCGCGAACGTGCCGCTGCCTTGCAACGGCACGCACACGTAGTGGTCGTCGCCATGCACGATGCCGACCAGGTCGGTGCACAGGCTTTGCGTGATCCGGTTGAAGGCGGCGTCCCATGAGCCCCAGTCGCGCAGCATCGCTTCGCGGGTCGCAGGCGACGTCGTCAGTGGTCCTGGCGTCAGCAGGATCGGGTCGTTTCCGAGAATCACAGAGGCTCCTTTTATCCACCGTGCGCGCGTCGATGTTGCGCGAGATTTTGGCGTGCGATTATGCGCATTGCCATGTTGGAGTTTATTGGCAATTTGTGTCAAGTTGTGTAGTTTTTGAAGATCGTCACGGAATTGTCACGGAAACCTGTGATTCTTCCGATGCCTGCCGCGAGACGGTAGGCGGCGGATTCGTCAGATCATGAGCCGCCCTCGCCGGGCTGCGGTCGGCCAGGTTGTCATCCTCTCGAGTTGGCAATCTGTGCGATGTCAGGCGAGCCAAACACAAGCGGTGCGGCCTCTTGCAGCGCGCCAATCAGAACAGGTTCGGGCAACCCGATGCGCCGGGTTCGGCCGCGGGTTTTGCGCCCTTGGAGAAAACGACATGAGATCGACGAATCAACCTCGCGCTACCGCCATTGTCCGCAAGCTGCTGCCGGCGCTCGTTGCCGCGGCCGCGTTCGGAGGCGCGATGTCCGCGCACGCGGCAGACGCAGTCGTGCTGTACACGGCCGACGGCCTCGAAAACCTCTACAGGGACGTGCTGCCGGCCTTCGAGAAGAAGGAAGGCGTGAAGGTCAATATCGTGACGGCGGGCAGCGGTGAAGTGGTGAACCGCGCGACCGTCGAAAAGGATTCGCCGAAGGCCGACGTGCTGGTCACGCTGCCGCCGTTTATCCAGCAAGCCGCGCAAACGGGCCTGCTGCAGAACTACCAGAGCGTCAATTACAAGAACGTGCCGGCCATCGCAAAGGCATCGGATGGCGCGTGGGCGACGTTCGTCAACAACTATTTCTCGTTCGCGATCAATCCCGAGGTCGTGAAGAACCAGCCGAAGACGTTCGCTGATCTGCTGCATCCCGACTACAGCGGCAAGATCGCGTACTCGAACCCGGCGACCGCCGGCGATGGGATGGCGGTGATCATCCTGACGACGTCTCTGATGGGTGAAGACAAGGCGTTCGATTTCCTGAAGAAACTCGAGGAGAGCGCGAAGTTCCACACGAAGGGCACGGGTTACCTCGACGTGTTGCTGTCGCGTAACGAAATTTCGGTCGCGAACGGCGACCTGCAGATGGACCTCGACGACGCCGCAAACGGCGGCCTTTCGCTGAAGCCGATCTTCCTCGCAGCCGACGCCGGTGCGCAGCCGACCACGTTCCAGTTGCCGTACGCAATCGGCCTGATCAAGAACGGTCCGAACCAGGCAGGCGGCAAGAAGCTGATCGACTATCTGATGTCGAGCGAAGTGCAGTCGAAGGTGCCGGACATCTTCGGTATCCCGGCGCGCTCGGATGTCGCGTTGACCGGCAAGAACGGCGCTGCGGTGAAGCAGGCGATTTCCGGCGTGAAGCTGATCCCGGTCGACTGGAACCACGTGATGGCGAAGAAGGCTGACTGGACCGCGCGCTGGAAGAACGACGTGATCGGCAATTCGGGCAAGCAGCTTGAAGTCGTGAAGCCGAAATAAGCGCCTTTCGCTCTGCTGCCGACGCTTTGCGTCACTAAACGCTGGAGACAAACCCGGTGAATTCTGTGAGTGTTGCTCATCCCGGCGCGCTGGACGGTGCGCCCGCATCACCGGGTATCGCACACGCCGCGGCACAGGGCGGCGTGCAGATCGAGCACCTGACCGTGCGCTTCGGCTCGCGTACGGTGCTCGACGACCTTTCGCTGACTATTGAACGTGGCGAATTGCTGACCGTGCTTGGACGTAGCGGCTGTGGCAAGACCACGCTGCTGCGTTTTATCGCCGGGTTTATCGAGGCGGACGGTCTGGCGGGCGCGCTGACGGTGGCGGGGCACGATCTCACGCATGTACCGCCGCACAAGCGCAACCTCGGGTTGCTGTTCCAGAGCTATGCGCTGTTTCCGCATCTGTCGGTATTCGATAACGTCGCGTTCGGGTTGAGGGCGCGGCGCGTGACATCGAAGGAAATTGCGCGGCGCGTCGCCGATGCGTTGAAGCTCGTGCAACTCGGCGATTCGGGGCACGTGATGCCCGCGCAATTGTCGGGCGGCATGCAGCAGCGTGTCGCGTTGGCGCGCGCGCTTGTGATCGAACCGGACGTACTGCTGCTCGACGAGCCGTTGTCCGCGCTCGATGCGAATCTGCGCGCTTCGGTGCGCTCCGAACTGAAGGCGCTGCATGAGCGGCTGCCGAATCTGACGATTGTCTGCGTGACGCACGATCAGGACGATGCGCTGGTGCTGTCCGATCGTACGCTGCTGATGCGCGAAGGCCGCATCGCGCAGCTTGGCACGCCGCAGCAGTTGTACGACACGCCGAACGATGCGTTCGTCGCGCGTTATCTCGGCGCGGCGAATCTGCTGCCGCCGAATGTTGCGTTCGCGCTCGGCGATGCGCGTCATACGGAGCGCGAGCGCGTCGCATGTTTGCGGCCGGAATCGCTGCGCATCGTGCCGCTTGGGCAAGGGCAGTTGCATGGCACGATCGCTTCGGTCGAATGGTATGGCGCTGTGCTGTCTGTGTCGGTCGCGCTCGACGCGATGCCGGGCGAGCCTGTGCTCGTTACGATGCAGCGCGTGGGCAGCATGACGCCGGAAAAGGGCGCACGCGTGTCGTTGCATTACGAGGCAGACGATGTCGTCCTTATCAAGCCCTGACGCGCTCGGCGCGGCGGCCAACGGCGGCGACGCCGATGCTCGCCGGGCAGCGAGCGCCGCGTTGCATGCCGCGCAGAGGCGTCGCCGTGCGCGCGCGTCGCAGTGGCATATGCTGTTTCTTGCGGTTTTCGTGCTTGGCCCGCTCGTGATCTATCCGCTCGTGCGGCTCGTGCTGCTGAGTCTGTCCGGCGCGCACGGCATCAGCGTGCATGCGTATACCGCGTTCTTCGGCAATCCGGAAACCAGCGGTGTGATCGGCACGACGCTGTGGATTCTGTTCCTGAGCGCGGGGCTCGCATCGCTGCTCGGCGTCGCGCTGGCGTCGCTGCTGTTCTTCAGGCCGTTTCCCGGTGCGCGGCTAGTCACGCGGTTTCTCGAACTTTTCGTCGCGTTTCCGTCGTTTCTGGTCGCGTTCACGTTGATCTTTCTGTATGGCTCGCAAGGGTCGGTCAGTATCGGGTTGCAGCGGCTGTTTCATTTGCAGGCGCCGCCGCTCGATTTCCTGTTCGGTATCGGCGGTGTCGTGCTCGCGGAAGTGGTGTTCTATGCGCCGTTCGTCGTGCGGCCGACGCTCGCGTCATTCGCAATGCTCGATATGCGGCTGATCGAAGCGGCGCGCAGTCTTGGCGCGAACGGCTGGATGGTCGCCTGGCGCGTGATTCTTCCACTCGCGTGGCCCGGCATCGCGGCCGGCACGATTTTGTGCTTTCTGCTCACGCTCAATGAGTTCGGCATTCTGCTTGTGCTCGGCAGCGCGCATCTGATTACGCTGCCGGTCGCGATCTACAGTTCCGCAACGGTGGATCTCGATCTGCCGACAGCGGCGGCGGGCGCGGTCGTGATGCTCGCGATGTCGTTGTCGCTGTATGCGCTGTATCGGCAGGTGAACCGGCGCACGGCAGGAGGGCGACGGTAATGGCCACACCGCAAGATCAGGTCGTGCTGCCCGCTATCCGTCATCGTGCGCGGCCGGTGCAGCGCGGTCTCGTCGTGCGCATCGCAGGCGGTGCGTGCCTCGCATTGGCTGCGCTGTTGTGCTTCTGGTTATTCGTTTTGCCGGTGATCGTCGTCGGGTTGTCGAGCGTCGCCGCGCATTGGTCCGGTACGATCCTGCCCGATGGCTACAGCATGCGCTGGTTCGAGCGGCTGGGTTCGAGCGACTTCGACGCGGTGACCACCAGTCTTGAAGTCGGTTTTGGTGTCGCGGTGTTGGGCACCGCGCTCGGACTGTGGCTGGCACTCGCGCTTGAAGGGCGCGACCGGCGTGGATTGGGCGCCATCGTCGATACGATCGCGATGATGCCCAATGGGGTGCCTAGCGTCGTGCTCGGGCTTGCGGTGCTGATTGCGTATCACAAGCGGCCGATCGATCTGTCGAGTTCAGCGGCTATTGTGGTGTTCGTGCAGCTCGCGCTGGTTTTGCCCTTCTGCTATCGGTGCGCTGCCGCGGCGCTGCGGCCGGAATTGACGGTGTTGCGCGAGGCGGCCGCAAGCCTTGGTGCGCCGCCGTCGATGGTGCTGCGCACGGTTGTGTTGCCGCAACTGGTACCGGCGATTCGTGCGAGCCTCGCGCTAGGTTTTGCGCTTTCGCTCGGCGAACTCGGCGCGACGCTGACGGTTTATCCGCCGGGCTTTGCGACGGTGCCGATTGTCGTCGTCGGCCAGGTGGAACGCGGGTATTACCTGCCGGCGTCGGCGCTTGCGCTGATTCTTCTGCTGGTCTCGCTTGCTGCGCTGCTGCTGATCGCCGCGCGCGTGCCGAGGCGGCGCGCGGACTGAAGTCCGCGTTCATTCCCAAACTTTTTGCGTGGTTTTCCGAGATGGATTTTGACGGCCATGTTTGTGGCAAAAAATGTCAAAATGACCGAAAATATGGAAATCGCGCTCGCATTAATGGAAGCATGCAATGACTAGCCAAGCTCTCGGATCTATTGAGGTCAATGGCCGCACCTACCGGTTGCCGGCAACGCCAACCGTCGTTATATGCGTCGACGGCTGCGAATATGACTATCTCGAAGCGGCGGCCGCGGCGGGCGTCGCGCCGTACATCGCGCGGCTGCTTGCGGGCGGCGCTGCGTTCAAGGGCGATTGCGTGATCCCTTCGTTCACCAACCCGAACAACCTGTCGATCGTATGCGGTGTGCCGCCGGCCGTGCACGGCATCTGCGGCAATTACTTCTGGGACCCGGACGCAAATGGCGGCGCGGGCGCGGAAGTGATGATGAACGACCCCGCCTATTTGCGCGCCGGAACCTTGCTCGCTGCCGCGGCGCAGGCGGGCGCGGCGGTCGCGGTCGTGACCGCGAAGGACAAATTGCGCCGGTTGCTCGGCTGGCAGATGAAAGGTATTTGCTTTTCCGCGGAGAAAGCGGATGCGGCGACGCTCGAAGAAAACGGTATCGAGCACGTGCCGGAACTGGTCGGTCTGCCGGTGCCGGATGTCTATAGCGCGGGGCTGTCCGAGTTCGTGTTTGCCGCCGGCGTGCGGCTTGCGCAAACTCGCAAGCTCGATCTGATGTATTTGTCGACCACCGACTATATCCAGCACAAATGCGCGCCCGGCACCGCGGGCGCAAACGACTTCTACGCGATGATGGACCGTTATCTCGCGCAACTGCATGAACTCGGCTGGGCGGTCGCGTTGACCGCCGATCACGGGATGAATGCGAAGCACGATCCGATCACGGGCGAGCCGAATGTGATCTATCTGCAGGATGTGCTCGACGATTGGCTCGGCGCACGCGCGGCCCGTGTGATTCTGCCGATTACCGATCCTTATGTGGTGCACCACGGCGCGCTCGGTTCGTTCGCGACGATATATCTGCCGTCTTCGGCTGATATCGAAGCGGTGATCGGGCGGCTTGCCGAACTGCCGGGCGTTGAAGTCGTGCTCGACAATCGTGCGGCGTGCGAGCGTTTTCAGTTGCCGAACGATCGCGTCGGCGACATCGTTGTGATCAGCAAGCGCGACATCGTGTTGGGGACGCGGCACGCCGAGCACGATCTGTCCGGGCTGACGGTGCCGTTGCGCTCGCATGGCGGATTGTCCGAGCAGCAGGTGCCGCTGGTGTTCAACCGGCGTGTCGTCGATTGGCCGGCTGACCGGCGCCTGCGCAACTTCGACGTGTTCGATGTCGCGCTCAACCATCTGGTGACGCCATGAACGCGCTAGTGGTTGATCGTACGGCCGATCATCTCGCGTTTCGCAGCGAGGCGTTGCGTCTCGCGGGCGCGCGCGCGCAGCGCGAACGCACACTCGATGTGATCGATCCGTATAGCGGGCTGCGCGTGGGTTGCGTGCCGCTCGCGTCGGTCGACGATGTGCGGGCCGCGTTCGAGTATGCGCATGCGTATCCGGCGACACTCACGCGCTACGAGCGCTCGCAGATTCTCGAACGTGCGGCGGCGTTGCTGCGCGAGCGCGCGGATGCTGCATCGGATCTGATCTCGCTCGAGTCCGGATTGTCGAAGCAGGACTCGCTGTACGAGATCGGCCGTGTTGCAGATGTATTCAAGTTTGCGTCGATCGAGGCGCTGCGCGATGACGGCCAGAGTTTTTCGTGCGATCTGACGCCGCATGGCAAGCGTCGTCGCGTGTTTACGCAGCGCGAGCCGCTTGCCGGTGTGATCGTTGCGATCACACCTTTTAATCACCCGATGAACCAGGTCGCGCACAAGGTCGCGCCTTCGATCGCGACGAATAATCGCGTGCTGCTGAAGCCGTCGGAGAAGGTGCCGCTGTCTGCGTACTATCTCGCGGATCTGTTGTATGAAGCGGGGTTGCCCGAGCCGATGCTGCAGGTACTGACCGGCGATCCGCGCGAAATCGCCGATGAACTGATCACGCATCCGCTTGCGGAGCTTGTGACGTTTACCGGTGGCGTGGCGATCGGCAAGCATATTGCGGCGCGCGCCGGTTATCGGCGGGTTGTGCTCGAACTGGGCGGCAACGATCCGCTGATCGTGCTTGAAGATGCCGATCTCGAGCGCGCGGCCGAGTTGGCCGTGCAGGGCTCGTATAAGAACTCAGGGCAGCGGTGTACCGCGGTCAAAAGAATGCTCGTGCAGCGTAGCGTGGTCGCGCGCTTTACGGAACTGGTCGTCGAAAAGACGCGTGCGTGGTCGTATGGCGATCCGTTCAATCCGTCAAACCAGATGGGCACGGTGATCGACGAGGCCGCGGCGCGCATGTTCGAAGCGCGCGTCAATGAGGCGGTCGCGCAGGGCGCGCGGCTACTGACCGGCAATCAACGCGATCGCGCGTTATACGCGCCGACGGTGGTCGACCGCGTCGAGCCATCGATGACGCTGATTCGTGAGGAAACGTTTGGTCCGGTTTCGCCGATCGTCGCGTTCGATACGCTTGACGATGCGATCCGTCTCAGCAACGGCACGCCGTATGGGTTGTCTTGCGGCGTCTGCACGAACCGGCAGGACGCGATCCTGCGCTTTATCAACGAATTGCGGGTGGGCACGGTGAACGTGTGGGAAGTGCCCGGATATCGCGTCGAGCTGACGCCGTTTGGCGGCATCAAGGATTCAGGGCTCGGCTACAAGGAAGGCGTGCAGGAGGCGATGAAGAGCTTCACCAATCTCAAGACGTTTTCGTTACCGTGGGAGTGACATCTTGGCTTTGAGTCTAAGCGACATCCGTGCGCTTTTCGAAGAGTACGGCAGTCTGAATTATGGCGGTGAGCAGGTGAGCCAACTCGAGCATGCGTTGCAGTGCGGCGCGCTGGCTGAACAGGAAAACGCCGGCGATGAACTCGTAGCGGCGGCGTTTCTGCATGACATTGGGCATTTGCTGAACCGTCGCGGTCCTACGCCGACCGCGCGCGGTATCGATGATCTGCATCAGTTCTTTGCGTTGCCGTTCTTGCGGCCCGTGCTATCCGACGCGGTGCTCGAGCCGATCCGCCTGCATGTCGACGCGAAGCGCTGCCTGTGCGCGATCGACGATACGTACTTCAGCAAGCTATCGCCGGATTCCGTGCGCAGTTTGAATCTGCAAGGCGGCATCTTTAGCCATGACGAAGCGCAGGCGTTTTTGCGCAAGCCTTATGCGCAAGAGGGGCTGCGCTTGCGTCGATGGGATGATCTTGCGAAAGTCGCAGGCGCGGTGACGCCGGATGTCGGCCACTTTTTGAGTGTGGTCGAACGTGTGATGGAGAAGCATGCGGTGACTTGAGTGTGTCTGCGTTGCTGTTGTCTCGCTTGCTGTTGTGTCGCGGAAGATTGGCGCATTGCATGTGGGCGTGTGAGGTTCTTCACACGCCCACATGCTTTTCAAAATACCGCTTGCGTCGCGTGATGCGAGTGACTAGAATCTCGGTCTTTCGCGCTTCAAGCGGCCCGGATGTGAGGGGTGATGGAGTGAAGTGCGGAAGGCGGGAGTGCCAGCAATGGCGCGGGTTTGCGCGACACGCAGCAGGTTGGAAGAAGTTAAAAACCTGTTGACGATGTGAGTGGAAGTCTGCATAATCTCGCTTCTCTGCTGCAACGCGCAGCGGACACGCAGAAAGACGGTGGTAGGGTGGTCAGGGTCTTTCAGTCGTGAAGTGATCTTTAACAATACACAGCCGATAAGTGTGGGCGCTT
>NZ_SORE01000031.1 GCF_004366595.1 Paraburkholderia rhizosphaerae | reverse complement strand
AATCAGTTTGCTATTCTGTTTGGCGATCGATTCACGCAGGCGCGCGGCTAACGATTCCTTTAACCGCCTCACCCACAAAAATGCGGACAGGTTCTCGTGCCTTCGACATAGTTCGAAAAATACGATTCGATAAACGCACGATTGTGTCGCGCGACGCCCATCGGAACCGTTTCCTCGATGCGCGGTAGCGCGGCAGTTCTCAGATGAGCCGCCAGCAGTCCAAAACGCTCGATGCGTTCCCAATCAACCGATTTCCCCCTCGATACGAGGATGCCCTCCTGCGTCTTCAATTCGCCCTTCTCGTGCGTCCCGAGAAGTTCGCCGATCATGCCGCGCAAGACCTCAAGCTGCTCCGGCATTTTCAGCCGCTCGGCCAGCGACGCCGCGCGATCCCGCAGTTCGTTGAGAAGCTTCTCCCCTGATGCGTTCAGGTGCTTGATAAGCCAGGCCTCGATCTCCTCCTGACCAACCCGGCGCGGCGCCTTGCGCCCCAGGTTCTCCAGCAGCGCACGAGCCTGGCTCGACCAGTACAAGCCGCTTTGGCCAAGCGGCATGTCCCCTGGTAGCGGCCCCGGGCCTTCGACGAGCTGAAAAGCGAGCCCTGGCAGTTCGAGCTTCTTACGAACCAGCGTCGGATGGGAGACTGTCCACACGTGGTCCTGCGGCTGACCGCGAATCGCGCTGATGTGAGAAACGACGCCGCCTGGAATCAGCATGCCGCCGATGTCCATCCAGTGCGCGCGCACGCGCCGTTCGATTTCCGTTGCCCCGCCCTCGTTGCTGACGTACACCCCCTTGGACACCCGGATCAGCGCACCGCCCGCCGCAAGGCGCTGAACCCTTCTGCGCTCCGCGGCGGAAAGGCGCGAGACAAAGATGACGTCCTGCGTGACGGGCTCGAGGGTCGTGGACATAGGGATAAGGGCGTAAGGGACGCGGCTTTGTCGCGTAGCGTCACATCTTATCGCGTGATTGGCCCAATTTGTCGCGTAGCGTCGCCAGATTTGCCGATTTTGTCGCGCAGCAGCGAAAAAGCACGTTTACTAGCTAAGTCAGGCAGGCTGTCGCGTTCCAGCGAAGAACACGCCGCCGAACTGCGGGATTTGTCGCGTGGCGTCACAGAAACTGTCGATTTTGTCGCGTAGCAGCGAAGAACTGCGATTTAGCGCATTCCGGTTTTCGAGGATGATGTCGCATTCCAGCGAAAGAATTCACGTTGCCTCGCCCTATTTGTCGCGCAGCGTCACCGAAACCGTCGATTTTGTCGCGTAGCAGCGAAACACCATCAAACAGTCACCGTTACGCCCACGCGTGCAGCCGGGAGCACGACATTCTTATCGTTGCCCTAAGTGGACATAAAGAAGGCCAGAAGTCTTATGAAGCAAGGACCTCCAGCCTTCTACCGGACCTGAATCGGGTGGAGCGTCGCGGTCCGATCCGGGACGCGCCGTTAATTCGTCAACCCATCAAAGCTCTGCAGCAACCGCTCGATATCGGCGGCATGAATGTCGCCCATCGTCGAGATCCGGAACAGTTCGGCGGACAATCCCCCCTGCCCCGCATAGATCACGAACCCGCGTGCCTTCAACGCATCGTGCAATTGCGGATACGCGACGCCAGCCGGCAACCGGTACGCTCGCAATACAACCGACGATTGCTCCCGCGGCAACACACTCGCCATCCCCCGCGCCGCCAGGCCCGCCCATACCTGCTCGGCGAGCGCCGCATAACGCGCATGCCGCGCGGTCCAGCCACCCTCATCGGCCAATTCGCGCAGCGCTTCGACAAGCGCGTAATACGCGTGCACGGACGGCGTAAAAGGCGTGTTGCGCTGATCCTGCAAACGCGCGAGACGCCCGAGATCGAGGTAGTAAGTGCGGCTCGCCGCAACGGCCAGCGCGTCGCGCCGCACGATCACGAACGCCGCGCCTGGCACGCCGTGCAGACACTTGTTCGCGGTCGCGGCAACTGCCGCGAGCGTCGTATCCGCAAAGTCGATCGCCTCGGCGCCGAAGCTGCTCACGCCATCGATCAGTAACCGCACGCCACGCTCGCGGCATACTGCGGCCAGCGCGCGCAAATCGTTCAAGCGCCCGGTCGTCGTTTCGTGATGAATCGCCGCGACATGCGTAATCGAACGATCCTGATCGAGCGCGGCCGCGATACGCGCGACGTCCGGCGCCTGCATCCAATCATGCTTCACAACCGTATGCGCGATCCGGTATTGCATCGCGATCTGCGTGATCCGTTCGCCATACACGCCGTTCTCGACGACCAGCAGCTTGCCGTTCTCAGGCACCAGCGCGGCCACCATGCTTTCGACCGCGGCCGTGCCGGAACCCGTCATCAGCACCGCGGTCCATTGCGCGGGGTCGAGTCCATAGATTTGCAGCAGACGCGTGCGCGCTTCATCCTGCAAATCGAAGAACTCGCTTTCGCGGTGGCACAGGTCGGTCTGCAACAGGCTGTTGCGCACGCGCGCGCTCAGCGTGACCGGACCGGGGTTCAGCAGCAACATCGGGGTTCTCCTTCGTATCCTTTCCAGACTTCCTGCGCGGCCCTGCGTTATCGCGCGAGCGCGCTAATGTGGCGCATCAGGCGCGTCTTCACATCGGGCGGCGTGATGGTTGGACGCGGCAGCGCGTCTGGCGTGCCGCGACGAATCGCGAGCCGCACAAAGCGTGCGCCGTCACCGGTGCGCGGCGCGGCGAGCACCTCGTCGAGCACGCTCAACTGATCGCTTTCCACTGCCGATGCGTACCCGCAAGCCGCGGCGACACCCGCAAACGACACTTGCGTCGACACGGTCGCCTGGCCACCCGTCGAATCGTGTGCGCCGTTATCGAGCAGCACATGCGTCAGATTCGCGGGACCGTAGGCGCCGAGCGTCGCGAACACGCCCATGCGCATCAGCGCGGCGCCGTCGCCGTCGAGCGCGACCACGTGCAGGTCCGGCCGCGCCAGCGCAAGGCCGAGCGCAAATGGCGTGAGGCAGCCCATCGAGCCCACCATGTACAACTGATTCGCGCGGTCGTCGAGCGCGTATAGCTCGCGGCCGCAAAAGCCCGTCGATGCAAGCACGACCGTCGATTCGAGCGGCGTATGCGCGATCACGCGCTGCAGCGCTTCGTTGCGCGTCGGCAGTGCATCCGGCGCAACGCCGCGCGCAGACGTAATCGCTGCCGGCCGCGCTTCGCGTCGCGCCGCATCGTCGGCGTTCAATTCATACGGCTTGACACTGCCCTTCTGCATCACGAGCGCATACGGCCGGCCCGTATCGTCCATATGCCTGATCGCACGATCGAGCGCAGGGCCGATCTGCGCGGCTTCCGTCGGGAACGTTTCCCATGGAATTTCCATCGTATCGAGCATCGCCGGCGTGATCGGACCCATCAACGCGTGCTGCGGTTCATCGGGCACGCCGGGCTGCCCGCGCCACGTGACGATCAGCAGCTGCGGCAGCCGGAAAGTCCAGGTCAGCGACGTCAGCGGGCTCACCGCATTGCCGAGACCCGAGTTCTGCATCATCGTGACGCCGCGTCGCGCACCAAGCGTCACGCCGGCGATCAACGCGACCGCATCGCCTTCGTTCGCCGCCGACACGTAGTGCAGATTCGGATCCTGCAGCACATAGTTGATAAACGGCGTCAGATACGAGCACGGCACGCCCGCATACCAGTCGAAGCCGCGCTCGCGCGCCGCTTCGACGAACTGCGCTGCTTCGATCATCGTGCGCCCTCATCGGCACCGCCGCTTTGCGCGAGCGGCGTTTGCGCGTGTGCGAAATCGCCCGCGCGACGGAAGTCTTCGAGATCGTTCACGCCGCGCCAATGACCATGCACGTATTGCACTTCGACCTCTTCGCCGGCTTCGATCAGCGCGTTCAGCAGCACCGGCATATCGAGCGACGCGAAATCGGCGCGCGTGCGCAGTTGCGACATCACTTCCTGCAGCCGCGCGAGGCCCGCGCCGCGCACATTCATCAAGCCGACCCAGCGGCCCTGCGGCGCCTTCGACGCCGCGCCCGCCGGGGCATCGGTTTCATTGCCGGATACGCGGCGCAGCAGCACCTTGTTGCCGAACAGATCGCGGTCGTCGCCCGCCGAGCACCATGCGAAATCGCGCACACTGCGATTCGCCGCATGCGTTTCCGACGCATCGGTCGAATCGACCACCACGCTGAACGCTGCTTCGCTTTCGACGAGGTCACGCACGATGTAGCTGCGGAACAGCAGATCGCCGTACGAGATCACCGTGTCGCCCTGCAAGCGGTCGAGCGCGCACGCGAGCGACGCGAGTTCGCCGGTCGTTTCATGCTGGTCATTGACGACAAGCTTGATGCCTGCGGTGTCGATCGCGTCGGCACGATAGCCGCCGACCACGGTGATGTCGTTGACGCCCTGCTTCTTGAACGCATCGACGAGCCAGCGCAACAGCGGCTTGCCGGCGATCGGCAGCATCACCTTCGGACGATCGGTGGTCACCGCTTCGAGACCCTTGCCGCGGCTCGCCGCGAGCACGACCGCGGAGCCCGATGCGCGCGACGCGGACAGATAGCGTTCTTCGGCTTCCGAATATTCGTCCGCATCCTGCAGGCGGAAAATCTCGTTGACGGTCGCCACGCGATCCTCGACGTTGACGAGCGTCTGATGCTCATAGATGTCCTTGACCACCGCCTGCATCGCGGACACCGCCGCGCGCAGCTGATGGTTCGCCCAGATCACTGCGCTGATGCCCGCCTTGCGGAACACTTCGGTCGGCGTGCTGTAGTACTTGGTCGGCACGATCACGATCGGGCTGCGGCCGGCCCATTCACGCGCGAACTCGAGAATCTCGTCGGGCTTCGACAGTTTGCTGTGCATCAGGATCGCGTCCGCGCCGGCAAGCCGGTACGCTTCCGCGCGGCGCAGCGCTTCTTCCATGCCCCAGCCTGCAATCAGCGCCTCGACCCGCGCGACGATCGAAAAATTGTCGTCGAGTTGCGAGTCCTTGCCGGCCTTGATCTTGCCGCAAAACTCTTCGACGTCCGCCAGCGGCTGGCGCTCGCCGTTGATAAAGCTGTTCGTCTTCGGAAACTGTTTGTCCTCGATGCACACGCCGGCGATGCCGCGCTGTTCGAGCTTGCGCACGAGGCGTCGCACATTGTTGAAGTTGCCGTAACCGGTGTCGCCGTCAAGCAGGATAGGCAGGTCGCTTGCGTCGGCCATGAATTCGAGCTGATCGACCACCTGGGTCCAGCTCGCCTCGTTGTTGTCGCGCACGCCGAACTGCGCGGAAATCGTCAGGCCCGAGCCCCAGATCGCCTTGAAACCGGCTTCGCGCACGATACGCGCCGACAGGCCGTTATGCGCTTCCATCAGGAATTCAAGTTCGTTGCTCGTCAGCATCTGACGCAGCCGCGCGCTGCGGGACATGACGGAAAAAGAAGGCTCGCGTGCATTCATTATCTGGCTCCTGCTGACCGCTGAAGTGGCGGTTGAATGTCATCTGTTGCTCGCGCAACGTCGTTGGAAAAATCTTCGGAAATGCGGTCCCCGCCGGCTCGCACATACGCATGCGCAGGCGTGCCGCAAAGCGCATTGCGCGCCTGCTCGTCCAGGGAAATATCGAATTGAAAAAGGCGGTTTTTATTCAAATCGGAATAGGCGGCCCGGATCGAACACGGGCTATTTCATGACAACCAAAGGTGGCGACTATATCGGAAATAGAACCGTCACGCCGCTCTGATAGGGCGTTTATGGCAATAAATGGAATTAGTTTGAAAAATGTGGATTTTCCAGTGGTCTCACCCAACTCGCTGAACATCTCGAATACATCTGCGGCAAGCCGTTGACCGTCTTTTCAAATCCGCTATCAACGCATTGATTTATCAGATGAAAGCAGTCTGAAAAAATGGGCTGCCCGATTACGGGTTTCCCCTGCTGCGGCGCGGCGTCGACGCGACCGTTAACGCCGTCAGGCGAAGAAACGCGCGCGGCGATGTGAATGACTGAACCTCGCGATGTCGCCGGACACCCTTGCTCGCTTCATCCAGACATCCGGACATGCAGACCATGACGCTCAACAAAAAACTCGGCTCGATGATCGCCGTGCTGTGGATCGGCCTGATCCTGATCGGCGCATTCGGCGCGTGGCAAACCCGCGCATCGATGATCGAAGAACGGCGCGCGCAACTGATGACGCTTGGCCAGGAAGCCAATTCGATCGTCAACCACTTCTACACGCTGTCGCAACAGCATGCGATCAGCGAAGACGACGCGAAAAAGCAGGCGCTTGCCGCGGTCGGTGCGATTCGCTATGGCGCCGATGGCTACTTCTCGGTCAACGATTCGAAGCCGGTAATGCTGATGCATCCGATCAAGCCCGCGCTGAACGGCAAGGATCTCGCGCAGTTCGTCGACCCGGCCGGCACGCATGTGTTCATCGAGATCGTGAAATCCGGCGACCGTAAGCCCGGCGGCGACTTCGTCGACTATCTGTGGTCCAAGCCCGGCAGCGAAGCGCCGGTGCCGAAGACGAGCTTCTCGCTGCGCTTCGCGCCGTGGGACTGGTACCTCGTGACCGGCATGTATATGGACGACGTGCGCAGTGCGTTTATCGCGAACCTCGCACGCTGGCTCGCAATCACGTTCGCGCTCGGCGCGCTCGCGACCGTCGTGATGGTGCTCGTACTACGCAGTGTGCGGCGCACGCTCGGCGGCGATCTTGAAGTGGCAGTGGCCGCCGCGCAGCGGATGGCGGGCGGCGACCTCGCGAGCGATGTTCCGGCCGCGCACGGTGACCATACAAGCTTGCTGCATGCGCTGCGCTCGATGCAGCAAGGACTCGTCGCGACCGTCTCGCGGGTGCGTGTGGGCACTGAAAATATCGATGTGGGCGCAACGGAAATCGCCGCGGGCAACACCGACCTGTCGCAGCGCACCGAGGAACAGGCGGCCGCGCTCGTGCAGACTGCGTCGAGCATGGACCAGATGACCAACAACGTGAAGCACAACGCGGATAGCGCCGCACAGGCCGCGCAGCTCGCGAGCCAGGCGGCCGACGTGGCATCGCGCGGCAGCCAGGTGGTCGACGACGTAGTACGGACGATGGGCGACATCACGAGCAGCTCGCGGCAGATCGGCGACATCATCGGCGTGATCGACGGCATCGCGTTCCAGACCAATATTCTCGCGCTGAATGCGGCGGTCGAAGCGGCGCGCGCGGGGGAACAGGGCCGCGGCTTCGCGGTCGTCGCAGCCGAAGTGCGCAGCCTCGCGCAACGCTCGGCTACCGCGGCCAAGGAGATCAAGGCGCTGATCGAAACCTCGACCGGCAGTGTCGACGCGGGCGCAACGCTCGTCGCGAGCGCCGGCTCGACGATGGGCGAGATCGTGCAATCGGTGCGGCGCGTCAACGAAATTCTCGAAGAGATCAGCCGTGCGTCACGCGAGCAGAGCGCGGGCATCGAACAGGTGAATCGCGCGGTCGGCGAGATGGACCAGGTGACGCAACAGAACGCGGCGCTGGTCGAACAGGCCGCCGCGGCCGCGCATTCGCTGAAGGATCAGGTGAGCGGTCTGCGCGACGCGATCTCGACCTTCAGGTTGCCGGCCTGATCGATCGGCTTCACCCGTTACCGCTTCGCCCCGCGTTCCCCCGCTTTCCTCCGCTTTGCGTCGCCGGCGAAACACCGGCGGCGCGCCTGCCCAGCCCGCCCCGCGCGACGCTGACAAATCTTGACAGTCAATTTCCGCGGGCGTGCCTAAACTTCGCGCTCGGGAGCGAGCCGGCCGCGCATCCATTGATCGACTCGCATCGATTGCATCGCTGATGCAGTCGCGCTCGCGCGCTCCCGTTCGTCGAAATTTCCCAGGGAGCCCATACGATGAATCTATTCAAACGTTTTGCCGCCGAACTGTTCGGCACTTTCTGGCTGGTCCTCGGCGGATGCGGCAGCGCCGTCCTCGCGGCCAGCTTCGCCGGTCCCGAGCACGGGCTTGGCATCGGCTTTGTCGGCGTCTCGCTCGCGTTCGGCCTGACCGTGCTGACGATGGCGTATGCAATCGGCCATGTGTCGGGTTGCCACCTGAACCCGGCGGTCAGCATCGGCCTTGCCACCGCGGGCCGCTTCCCGCTACGCGACGTAGTGCCGTATATCGCCGCGCAGCTCGCCGGCGCGATTCTCGGCGCGCTGGTGTTGTCGCTGATCGCCGCGGGCAAGCCCGGCTTCGACCTCGTGGTCAGCGGCTTTGCCAGCAATGGCTATGGCGAGCGTTCGCCTGGACATTACTCGATGGCATCCGCGTTTATCTGCGAAGCGGTGCTGACCGGATTCTTCCTGTTCGTGATTCTCGGCGCGACCGACAAGCGCGCGCCGGCCGGCTTCGCGCCGATCGCGATCGGCCTGTGCCTGACGCTGATTCACCTGGTGTCGATTCCGGTGACGAACACGTCGGTCAATCCGGCGCGCTCGACCGGTCCGGCGCTGTTCGCTGGCGGTGCGGCGGTCGATCAGTTGTGGCTGTTCTGGCTTGCGCCGATTGTCGGCGCGATAGTCGCGGGCATCGTTTATCCGATCGTCGCGGGCAGCGCACGCAGCAGCGACGTGCGAGCGTCAGGCGCGACTGCGTAGGCCTCGCGCTTGAGCGCGACGTGGTGAGGCTCGCTTGCGTCAGTCCCGCAACGCTTGCCGCGCCGCGCTCGCATTCGGATTACGTTTTAATTACAATCGGTGCGGACGCGACGCGGCATCTGCATGAACCGCTGCGCATCTGGCTGCTTTGCGTGCCCAACCTCGTCCGCACCCATGGTCCTGAACAAGAAAGCGCAGTCATCCCACGCGTACGCGAGCGTCGCGAAACATCCGGTGCTCGCACCGCGCCTGCCCGCGTGGCGCTCGAAGCTGATCGTGTTCATCGCGTTCGCGGCGTTCACGTCACTCGCCGGACGAGCAGTCTGGGTGCAAGTCGTCAATCGCGACTTCTACATCGAGCAAGGCCAGAAGCGCTATCAGCGCACGATCGAACTCGATGCGACACGCGGGCGCATCGTCGACCGCCACGGCGCGCTGCTCGCCGTCAGTCTCGCCACCTATGAAATCTGGGCATCGCCGAAGCTGATCGGCGACGAATCACTCGCGCCGCTCGCCCGCTTACTCGATTTGCCGCTCGCCGACGTGACGCGCCGCGTGTCGGGTGAAAAGTCGTTTGTGCTGCTCAAGCGTCAGGTAGACGCCGACACCGCCGCGCAAATCGGCAAGCTCGGCCTCGCGGGCGTCACGCAGATTGCCGATTCGAAGCGCTTCTATCCGGAGGGTGAATCCGCCGCGCATGTGGTCGGCTTCACCGATATCGAAGACAACGGCCAGGAAGGCGTCGAGCTGTCCGCGAACGAACGGCTAAACGGCGTGCCGGGCCGGCGCGAAGTGATCCGCGACCGGTTGGGGCGAGTCGTCTCTGAAACGCGCCCGCTGCTGCCGGCGCGCAACGGCGCGACCGTGCAGTTGACCATCGACCGCCGCATCCAGCAGCTTGCGTATGCGCAATTGAAAGCGGCCATCGCAAGGCATCGCGCGGAAGCGGGCAGCGTTGTCGTGCTCGACGCGCGCAACGGCGAGATCCTCGCGCTTGCTAACTATCCGAGTTTCGATCCGAACGATCGCGCGCGGCTGACCGGGCGGCAGCTGCGCAACCGCGCGGTCGTCGATACGTTCGAACCCGGCTCGACAATCAAACCGGTCGTCGTCGCGTTGTCGCTGGACCAGGGCAAGGTGCGTCCACAGACGGTGATCGATACCGCGCCCGGTTCGTACCGGATCGGCCCGAACACCATTCACGACACCTCCGATCATGGCCGGATGACAGTCGCCGAAGCGCTGCAGAAATCGAGCAACATCGCGCTCGCGAAGCTCGCGTTGAATCTGCCCGCGCAGACGATCTGGACCACGTATCAACAGTACGGTCTTGGCCGCGCGCCGCAACTGACGTTCCCCGGTGTGGCTGCGGGAAAGGTGCGGCCGTACGAACGCTGGCGACCGATCGAGCAGGCGACGATGGCCTACGGCTACGGGCTGTCGACATCGTTGCTGCAACTGGCGCAGCTCTACACCGTCTACGCCGGTGACGGTATGTTGAGGCCGGCGCATCTGCTGCGCGAAACGCCGGCGGATGCGCCGCCGCCCGAAACGGCGCGTAAGGTTGCCGCGGTTGTCAAAGACCCCCACCCCGTCGATATCACGGGCCGCCCGTCATCGCACGCGCGCCGCGTGACGACGCCCGCGACCGCCGCCGCGATTCGCGCGATGCTTGAAATGGCGACGGGCCCCGGCGGGACCGGGCAAGCCGCGTCGATCGAAGGCTACCGGGTCGGCGGCAAAACCGGCACTGCGCGCAAGCAGGTCGGCGCGACCTACGCGAAGAACCGCTACCGCGCGCTGTTCGTCGGCATCGCGCCGATGAGCGATCCGCGCCTGATCGTCGCGGTGATGGTGGACGACCCGGCCGGCCGCGCGTTTTATGGCGGAACCGTGGCCGGACCAGTGTTCTCGGCAGTAGCGGGCGGCGCGCTGCAACTGCTCGGCGTGCCGCCTGATGCGTAGACACATCAGACGGCACGATCAACCCGGTGGATGGTAAACCGCCGATTCGCTATCGACCGCCCTGTACCGATACGCGATCGGGCCGCCCCGTTCGCCAATCGACGAACCGCGATCCAGCTTGCCTTTTTCGGCGAGAACGCTGACTGTGACTTTCCCGTTCAAATCCTTCGAGATCACGGCCTCCGCGGTGCCGATCGTGCGCAGACCAACGTCGTGATCGTAGTAGTTGAACGTCATCATGTGCCATTTCGGCTTGTCACCCGATCCATAAGCATGCCGCGCAACATGCAGATGCGACCCCGGGATGGTTTCCGTCGGGCCCGCCACAGCGCCAAGCACGCTGCCCGCACCGATTAGCGCGTACGTGTTGGCGAGGTATTGACCGCTATAGATGAGCGCGGAGAACGGATACTGGCGCCCGACGACGATCAGATCATCGTGGGTTCCATGCCAGCGGTAGGCGGCGTGATCCTTGGGCCCGATCAACGTGTGCGCGTCGACGATGCTACGGGTGCCTTCACGCGCAGTCCGCCAGGCCGGCGACAGCTCCGTCGAGCCCGCGTGATACGCGTAGAGCGATGTGCCATCGGAGGCGAACAGCATCGTGCAGCCGTTCATCGCCCCGCCGGACACGATAACCGTTGCGCCGGGCCGCACATTCGCGAACGGCAGCTTGACCGCACCAACGCCATCGCGGCCATTGCCGAGTTCGATCAACTCCGCCCCCTGCAGGTGACTTGCGGGCCCGTGGCCCCAGAACGTGCCGGCGTTAATTTTCGAGTTGGCGATGTACGATGTGGCCTGCTCGCCGTTGCCCACCGCGAGCACGTCGCGTCGATGCTCGTAGTCCGTCCCGCGAACGGCCCGCATGGCCGACATGTCCTTCACATCCCGGTCCTTTCTGTAGAAATAGAACGAGGTTTTGAAGTCACGGACCCGCATGTTGTCATCGAGCGGTGAGCTCGCGAGCGTCACACCGATTGGGCCTTTGCCCGCAATCCGTCTCAGGTCGCCGCTGGGACGCCCCATCGCATCGGGCGCCGAGGCGCGCCGCCCATCGGTCTTCGTCGGCGTTCCGGTCGCCTTCAACACATCGCCTGCCGGCACAGACGTAGCTTCGCCGCCCGTCGCGCCACTCGGGCCGGCGGCCGGCTCGCCTGCTTTCTCCGGTGGCAAAACAGGCGGCGTGGCCGGCTTGCCCGTTTTCTCTGCCGGCAAACGAGGCGGCGTAGTCGGACTCAACGGATAGCCGACGCGCCCGTCAGGTTGCCTTTGCGGTGGATTGAACCGGGACTTGCGGACCACGTCGACCGTCCGTGTCGAATGGTCATCGAATGGAAAGCGAATCTTGAACCGCGGAAAATCGAAGAAATCCTGCGGCTCTGCATAGTCGGACTTTGCCTTCGAGGCTGCTCGCTGCGCCGGTTGCGCGGGCGCAACGGGCGTCCCGGACTTGCGCGTACTCGCGTTATTCGTCGATGTGGACTGCTTCGGCTGAATCGATTTGAGCGAATTCGTCAGATCGCTCTGCAGTGTTTCCGAGTCAGGTGTTTCGCCGGCGAGCACATCGCTCAACGAGCCGAGCGCGTCTCCGGCTCGCTGAATCAAGTTGCCTTTTGGCGTAAGCGCAATGAACGCATCGGCGATACCCGCATAACGGTAGATTTCCTGCTCTTCCGTGGCGCTCAGCGGCTCCCCGGTTGTCGCCTTTTTGATGAGGTCTTTCGTGCTCGAAACGAATGACGCGAATGGAGACTTCGCCGCATTCGCCGTTGTGGCCAGCACGTCCCGCAACGTATAGTCCGCTTTGATCGTCACGCCGCCGACATATTTAACATCGTCGGGCCCGTGGTTCACCGGCTGCGTCTTTTCCCGCTGTTTCTCATCGCGTGGCGGATCTTCGATGCGCGCATGCGCGACCGGCTCGCCTTTCACAGCGGAAACACGCTCGTGCAGAAACGCAAGCCGGTCGTGCAGCGCATCGTACAGCTTCAGCGCGTCGGTCTCGTCGACTGACAGTTCCCCGCCGCTGCGCTTTCGCTCTCGAATCTCGAGCACGCGTTGTTCGAAGTGCAAAAGACGCGGCACCATCTGAGCGGCGTCCGGATAGTGCTTGAGCGTGTCGTTCGGCTGCGCAGGCATGGCCGCGTCCGAATTGTCCTGAACTTTGCGTCGACCTGACCGTTTCACCGACGGTTCGCGTCGCCCGGAAGCATTTCGTTTCGTCTCCACCCTATTTCTTTGCGCAGGCCCGCGTTGCATCGCGGGAATGGCATTCGACTGCGGCGCGTCATCGTCATCGGGCCGAGGGGAAGTAAAGTCGGGGCGTTTCAATAATGTCGGATAAGGTGTTCCCGCGACAATCTGCATGGTGCGCGCTCCTTGAAAGCGGTCGGTCGACTTGCCACGCGGCACGACCACGCGGCCCCCACAGCATAGGCAGCGCGGCCAGCGTTCATGTGGTGGCCGATCAGGACGGCTCGCAATTGAAAGGTGCACGGCGGCGGCGGGCTTGCGGCGTGTCCAGCGTCTTAAGTTTCGCTTAATCTTCGGGGGCCAAGATCGTTCGCATCCCCTGTTAAGCCGCCGCGGTCCTGGCGGCATTTTTTTTTACTGCGTCGATGGCGGTACGGTATAGCTCGTGGTCATACTGTCGATCGACTTATACCGAAAGCCGACGGCTCCGTCTCCGAGATGCTTCATCGAATCCAGATAGCCCCGTTCGCCCAGTACCTGAACCGTCACCACGCCCTGTTTGCTCTTCGATATCACCGCCTCTGCCGTGCCGATCGGCCGCGGATACTCGTTAAGTGGTGTGAAATAGCTGTAGATCTTCGAGGATGCCCGTGCCGGGTCGCCTCTATCGTCAGCCGCATTGATGCGGTCATCAGACGTTTTTCGCTGCGGATCCGTCGTGTATTTGCCGTAGTGGATCAACGTCGAAAACGGATACTGCCGCGCCGCCGCCACCAGCTGATCGCGATTGCTCAGCGAGGTTGAAGACACCGAAGCATCGTCCGGCCGCATCAACTCATGCGCATTCACAATACTGCGCGCGCCATTCTCCGCCATCGACCAGCCGCGGGTCGAGCGCCCGGCATGATACGCATAAAAGCTCTTTTGATCGGCCGCGAACAGCATCGTACTGGTTTGCATCGGCCCGCCGGTCACGACCGTGGTCGAACCCGGCGGGATGTCTTCGAAGTTCAGACGCATCGCGGCGACGCCGTCTTTTCCCGGTCCCAACTTGATGATGTTGGCGCCTTGCAGTTCGGAAATCCCATCGCGCGGCGTCCAGTTTCTACCGACGTACGCGTTCGCCTCCGGGAAGTAAGAGGTCGCGTCTTCGCCCTTGCCGACCGCCAGCACGCCGTCGCGCGCATCGGCGTCTGTCCTGCTTGCGGCAATTGGCTCGAGCAGGTCCAACGTGTCCTTGTCGTTCCGGTAATAGCTGAACCGCGGCTTGAATTGTTCGATGCGCTGCTGATCTTCGCCTGCATCGCGCGCGGGCTCAAGGTTGACCGGCCCTGCCGCTTTTAACCGCTTGATCGTCGCCACGCCTTGACGAACCGACGTGGGTGGCGATATTGCCGAGGACCAGGTCCCACCCGGCGCAGGTGCAGCCGGCGGCTGACCTGGAAGCTCAAGGATGTCCCGCCCTGGCGCGAATTTGACGGCGTTGGGCATCTTGAGCTCAACGGAGAACATCGATACCACGCCATGTATGTGGTCACCCATTTGTTCCGGTGTCGGCATATCGCCATGAATGGCTTGATTCAAGTGGTTGACCATCGTGCCGGCAAATTGGGTCGCGCCATTCACCGGTGCAATGCCAGCCAGTTTGTCCAGCACCTTTCCGACGTAGTCGATGTTGGCCTGTTCCTCTTTCGTCAACCTGCGATCGCTGAACAGTTGCGTTGCATGGTCCCCCGCGCTCCTCATGAAGCTGGTGAACGGTCCAGTGAACGCGTCGCCTGCTATCTGAAGAACCTCCCGCGTCGAATATTGTGTTTTTATTTTTATTCCGCTTATCCGCACCTTTGCTACGCCCCCATCGCCTGGCTTCGCGTTGTTGTGATCGGCAGACTCGTCCTTTCCTGGCAGCAACGGCGATGGCGGTGAAGGCGGCGCCGGCGATCGCTTCTGCCTTTCAACTATTCCGGTACCGGAGGAGCCCGCGGCGTCGCTCGCGGCGTATGAAGTCTGCTGCGTGAATGAATCGCTCACTCTCAATTCAAGTTTCTCCCTTTTTTCCGGTTACCTGACCAAACCCAAGGATCAACATCCGATATTCAGGCGGCATTTTTATGCGTAGAAACTTGACCGAAGCAATATAAGCATATGTTTTACACAGTTCGCATCCCTTCATCGTCGCGGTGCTCAGGCATCACCAGGGTTCGCAACGGTTGAGCCCACGCATCGATTAGTGCGCGATCATCGGACCATCGACGACGTGCTTATCGAGCCGCTCATCGCCGGACGCTCAACCGCGGGCGGGAATACATTCCACGAACCATCGCGATGACGGAAGAAGAAGATCGCCATCAGGCCGCCCGGCTGCTCGGCTTCAACGCGCACGCAACGACGCCCCTGTCCGTCGCCGCGGGCGAAACGCGTCACGCGCGCGGGTCTCGCGGGTGTTGGCGCAAGCCATTTGTCGACGGCCCAATGCAGCGTCTTTCCGGTGGCATTCATGTCGGTCTCCCTCGGCTGTTGTTTGGCAAACCGCGACATCACGCGGCACGTGCGGCAAGCTGGCCGCCCTTGCACTTCGCGCCACGCGCGGCGAATGCGGTAATCAGGTACAGCAGCGCACGCAGGCCCGCGCAGGGATGCGTGAGGCACGCATGGACCTGCTCGCTGCGGCTTTCGCCGAACAGACACCATGCGCAAAAGTGTTCGCAGTTGTTGGTCAGCAAGCGATAGTGGTCTTCGCCAAGACGCGAACGGGCCCGCCGCACCGCTTCGGCGCCGAAGAACGTCGGCAACGGATGCGGTTCCACCGAGATCGGATGACCTGCGGAAAACTGTTCGAGTGTGATCTCGGCAACCGGGCCGCGATGCGCGGAGCCGGCATAACCCGCGTAATGAACGACCTTGCCGCCGCCGACGTAGATGCCGTGGTGCGCATAACCACGACGTTGCGTGACGAGATGAGCGCCGAGCGCCGGTTCGTCGTCGAAGCCGTAGACCGTGACATCGTTCACCGCGCAGGCCGCCGCGTTGCGCATCGGCTGATGTTCGATGTTCGCTGGCAGGTAGGTGTTCATCGCTCGCCTCGGATCCGTTCAGAAAGTCCCCACAGTTGCGAGCTTTTTTGCATCATCCGGACCAGCGCATGCAAGTCATTGATTCATCGGCAAAGCCAGCAAAAATGGCGGTGCACGTGACGCACAGATGTGCGTGCGAGTCGAACACATCGGGCACACGACTGTTGGTTGCGATCGATCATTTCAGAGGCATCGTGCGCGCTTTGCTGCCGCACGGATTCACGGCGCAATGTGTTGGGTCCACCAACGCCGTGCGCGCGATTGTGTTGGCCAGCGCGGAACGCATCGCGACGCCCGCAGATGCGAACGCACGGCCGCGCATCCGAAGATCGCTACACAATCAATGCCTTAGCGCGGAGTATCCGCAACGGATACAAACTGGCATACCCCTTGCGCCATTTGCCGCAGCTATCCTTTGACTTGTAGCCGCTTCGTCACGGCTCTCCCGGAGGCTCACCATGGCTTCGATTGCTATTCATGATCTCTCACACAGCCTCGCGCTCGATCGCAAGGCGATGACCGCGATCCGCGGCGGCAACAGCAGCGGCGCGTGGGTATTCGGCTGGATTGCGCCGTATGTGAGAACCACGCCGAGCATGGGTCCAGTCGTCAACCTGTACGAAGTGCAGAACAACTTCTACGCGGACCAGATGATCAACCAGTTCCAGACTGTCGACGTGCGCAATAACGGCGCGAACTCGAATATCCACGTGTCGCCTGACGCGCTTAGCCGGAATACTGCGTGACCGATGCCGTGAGTTGCGCGAGCCACTTTCACTGGGTGTCGGCGGCGCGCTCGGACACTGGGCGCGTCCGCGACATCAACGAGGACGCCTGTCTGGACGAGCCGGCCGTTGGTCGCTGGGCAGTCGCCGATGGCATGGGCGGCCACGCGGTCGGCGATCTGGCGAGCCGGCTAGTCATCGATATGCTCGAAAAAATGCCCAACGCCACGGGCATCAAGCAGCGCTGCGCGCAAGCACACGCGCAGTTGCTGGATGCGAACCGGCAGTTGCGCGACGAAGCGGCGCGCCGCCAGGTGCAGCGTATCGGCAGCACCGTCGTCGTGCTGCTCGCCAGCGACCGCTTCTGCGGCTATCTATGGGCCGGCGATAGCCGCATCTATCTATACCGGCACGGACAACTGCGGCAATTGACGCGCGATCATAGCCATGTCGAGGAATTGCGCGCGCTCGGTCAGCTGACTGACGAGGAAGCGCGCAATCATCCGGCGCACCACATCATCACGCGCGCGGTGGGAGCGACCGACAGTCTGTCCGTGGACGAAGACGCGATCGAAGTGGCCGACGGCGACGTGTTTCTGCTTTGCAGCGATGGACTGTCGAATGAACTGACCGACGCAGAAATTCGCGCGACGCTCGCCTCCGCCCCGCACGATTGCCGACGCGTAACCGATGAGTTGATCGACATGGCTCTCGCGCGCGGCGGGCGCGACAACATCACCGTCGTGGTCGTGCAGGCCGAAGACCCGCATGCGTCCGACAAGACGCTGATCAATCCGGTAAGCTGATCGTCGACGCACGCGGCGGATGAACCAGCCTAAGGTGCGAACGAAACCTGTCGGCACCTCAAAGCGTATCGGCCTCGCTATCGTCGGCGTCATTTACGCTGTTCTTGTGCACTCCGCCGCGCGTCGGTTGCGGATGGCGAAAGTCCTTCGAATGGAGCCCGTGCTTCTTCAGCAGCATCTGCAGATGCGAGCGATTCATATCGACACGCCGCGCCAGTTCCGCGACAGTGCCGCCAACTTCACGCAAACCGCGTTGCAAGAACGCCTTCTCCGCTTCGTCGCTAGCCGCGCGCTTTGCATCGCTTAGCGAAAGCAGATTGGCGATACCCGTGGCTTCGCCGTTCACCGGCGCCGCAAACGCCGCTGCCGCCGCCGATGGCGTGTGCTCCGTCGGCCGCACGTCGAGCGGCAAATGCTCGATATCCGCGATATCGCCGGCAAGACACGAGATTCGATACATGATGTTGCGCAACTCGCGGATATTGCCGGGGTACGCATAAGTCAGCAGAAAATCGCGCAGACGCGGCGTCAACCGGACCGGCCGGCGCTTGAGCATACCCGCCGCTTCGTCGCCGAAATACGAGAACAGCAGCGGTATTTCATCGCGCCGGTCGCGCAACGGCGGCAACGTTACGTGGATTACGCTCAGCCGATAGAACAGGTCCTCGCGGAAGATCCCCTGCTCGCTTAGCTTGCGCAAGTTCCGGTTCGTTGCAGCGACGATGCGCGTATCCACCGCGATCGGTTCGTCGGAGCCAACCCGCTGTATTTCATGCGCCTCGAGCACGCGCAGCAGTTTCACCTGTCCAGGCAGCGGCAACTCGCCGATCTCATCGAGAAAGATCGTGCCCGTATGCGCGCTTTCGAATTTGCCCTTGCGGTCGCCGACCGCGCCCGTAAACGCGCCCTTGCGATGGCCGAACAGTTCCGATTCGAGCAGGTTGTCCGGTATCGCGCCGCAATTCACCGAAATGAACGGCTTGTCCGCGCGGCCTCCGTTCGCATGAATCACCTTCGCCATCAGTTCCTTGCCGGTGCCGCTTTCGCCGTCGATCAGCACCGGAAGGTCTGTGGGCGCCGCCTTTTCCGCAATTTCGAGCGCTTCGAGCAGCTTCGGGTTATCGCCGAACGTCCCTTCGAAAATAAAGCTGCGTGCGAGCAACGCTTCGCGGCGCGCCGCGCGCGACAGATCGGCGTGACGCTCAGGCTCCGCGGACGCCGCAGCCTGCACGAAGCGCTCCTTGTGCGACATCTGCATGACCTCGTCGCGAAGCGTACTGGCCTGACGCAACAGCTTTTCGATGTCCGCGCGTTCGAGCCGCGATGACCAGCGCAACGTCGAGCGCAGAATTTCGATCTTTTCGATCAGCCCGGCATAGGAAATCGCGGGGCTGCTGTCTTCCGGCTGGTCGAGTATCTTCATCATGCGCTCAACTGTTTCTGGACGAGCTGGTAGTACATGCCCTTCCGGTTGACCAGTTCCTCGTGTCGCCCCTGCTCGACAATCGCGCCTTCATACAGCACGAGGATCTTGTCCGCCCGCATGATCGTACTCAACCGGTGTGCAATGATCACCGCGGTGCGGCCTTTCAGGATGTCGTGCATATTGCTGAGAATATTGCTTTCCGATTGCGTATCGAGCGCCGACGTCGCTTCGTCGAACACCAGCAAGCGCGGGTCGTGATACAGCGCCCGCGCGATGCACAGCCGCTGGATCTGTCCGCCTGACAATCCAATGCCGCGTTCGCCGACCACCTGCTCGTAGCCGAGCGGCATCTTCGCGATAAATGCATGCGCATCGGCCATCTTCGCGACTTCTTCGATACGCCGCCGGTCCGGCGTATCGTCGCCGCTCGCGATGTTTTCGGCGATCGTCCCCGAAAACAGCAGGTTACTTTGCATTACGTACCCGATTTGCGCGCGGTAGTACGCCTTGTCGATTACGTTGAGGTCGTAGCCGTCGACTGTCATCTTGCCTTCGCTCGGTGCATAGAAGCCGACCAGCAGCTTCGCGAGCGTGGTTTTTCCCGAGCCGCTGCGCCCGACGATCGCGACCAGTTCGCCGGGCTTGATATCGAAGCTGATGTTTTCCAGCACATACGGCGTATCGGTATCGCCATAGCGAAAGTAGACGCCATTCAGGCTGATCTCGCCTTGCAAATCCGGCAGCATCACGCGCGATTGAAGATCCGCGGGCTTCTGCTCCGGCTCGATATCGAGCACGTCGCCCAGCCGCTCCATCGCGACGCCCGCGTCATTCAGCATGCTCCACAAGCCGACGAGCCCCATCAACGGACTCAGCACGCTGCCCATGAACGCGTTGAATGCGATCAGCTGGCCAATCGTCATTTCACGTGCGAGCACGAGGTTCGCGCCGACCCAAAGAATTGCGATTGTCGTTGCGGCATTCAGCAACTGGCTGCCGAAGCCGACCATGATGTTGAACGCGTGCGCGCGGTACTGCACTTCGAGCGCCTTCGCGTACTTCTTTTCCCAGCGCAAGCGGACCGGACGCTCGATGCCCATCCCCTTGACCGTCTCGACGCCCGACAGCGCCTCCATCAGAAACGCCTTCGAATCGGTGGACGCGGCGAACACTTCGCGCGCGTAGCCCTTGATTTTCGGCGTCGCGATTACGGTCAACGCGATGATCGGAACGACGAACGCGATGAGCGTCAATGTCATCTTCACGTTATAAAAAAACATGATCGCGAAGTAGATGAACACCATCAGCAGATTCAGCGCGGTGGTCACCGTCGACTCGGTGAGGAACGCGCGAATCGTCTGGTTCTCCTGGAAGCGCGCGAAGATGTCGCCGGTCTTGCGTTTCGCAAAGAATGAAAACGGCAGCGACATCGTATGTTTGAAAAACTGCGACATCATCGCGAAGTCCATATTGCGAACCATAAAGTTCGACAGATACGCGCGAATGGTCGACATCAGCTGCGAAAACACGTTCGAGATGATCAGCCCGATAATCAGCAGGTGCAGCAGACCGATGTTTTGATGAACGATCACGCCATCGAGGATGTTCTGGATAATCAGCGGCGGAATCACGCCCAGCACCTGGATGACGAAGGTCGCCATAAACAGGTACGCCAGTATCTTGCGATAAGGCGTCAGGTAACCGATAAAGCGCAGCCACGGCGAGCGCGACGCGGCCAGTTGGATCAGGTTCGCGCCCGGCGAAAAGAGCAGACAGGTGCCGCTCCAGCCGCGCTCGAAGTCTTCGACGGCGAGCTTTCTGAACCCGAGCGCCGGGTCCGCCAGCCACACGTAGTCGCGCGACACGCCGTACACGATCACGTAGTGGTAACCCTCCCAGTGAACGATGAACGGTAACTCGAAGCCGCGCAACGAGTCGAACGTGCACTGCACGCCATGCGTGGTGAAGCCAAGCGATTCGCCGGCGCGCGCGAGGCTGTCCAGCGTCGCGCCCTGCGTCGTCACATTCGCAAGCTCGCGCAGCTTGCCGAGCGTCATCGGGATGCCATAGTGTTTGCAGATCATCGCGAGGCACGCGGCGCCGCAGTCCATCTCTTCCGCTTGCTCGACCAGCGCAAAGCGGCGTATCACCCGTTCGCCAAATTCCGGCTTCGTGTGCAGATCGAGCGTCAGCGGTAGCTTGCGCCGCTGCTCGAGGCGTTTCTGGCGTTCGAGTTCGCGATCCGAATAGCGTATCCGGTCATCCAGCACCTCGCGCAGCTTCGGGTTGCGCTCGAGAATAAAGTGCACCGTGCGCTCAGGAATGACGAGTAGCCGCGTATCGGTGCTCGCGATCACGGACGCCATTTGCTCCTGACGCATCAGGCACGCCTTTTCGCCGAAAATCTCGCCGTCGCGCAAGGTCGCGATCGTATAGTCATGCCCGTCCTCATGGCGCACGAGCTTCACTTCCCCCTGCCGCACCACGTACAGCCGGCGGTCATCACGCGCATCCTGTTTCAGAATTTCCTTGCCGGCGCTCACGCGTTTCACGCCGACGCTGCGCACATACTCTTCAAGTTCCGCCTTGTTCAGCTTTCCGCGCAGATCGAAGAGTTGCGCAACGAAGCCGCCCGCCGAATTAATCGCGACATAGCTCGCAACGAAAGCATGCGCCGCCTGATTGGCGAGTATCACCGGCTCAATCGCCGCATGCGGAATAAACAGCAGTTCCGTTTTCGCCGATGCACGCACCGATGACTCGTGCACAAACGCACGCAGCATCGAGATCTCGCCGAAGATCTCGCCTTGCTTGCGCACGCCCATGCTGATTTCCTTGCCGTGCTCATCGGTGAAAATGCGTACCGATCCGGACTTGATCACGAACAGCCCGTCGGCCGGATCCCCGGCATTGCACACGGTTTCGCCAAACGTATAGAAGCGCGACTGCGCATGCGCGGCGAGCCGCTCCAGTTCATCGCGCGAAAACGGCGACAGGATCTCGACCGACGCGAGAAACTCGGCGGTGGACGGCGAAGTTTGCGGAGCGTCCATATCAGTTCGATCCGGTGCTTGTGCGGCGTGTGCGATAGCGCGCGGCGGCTAACGCCGTCAGCGCGCCTCGATGATGTGTTCCTGCGCGCGCGCCATTAACCATTCCTCGCGCAGCAGCCGCTTGATTTCCGCGGCGACATCCGCATCGAGCTGGGCCGGATACTTCGCGGTCACCGCGAAAATCTCGAAGCATGAGCGATCCGCCGATGCAAACGGACCAAGCAGATCGCCGACGGCCGCATTGAATATCTTCGCTTCGATGTCCGGTTTCAGCGACCCGCGCAGCACCTTGCCGATCACGCCGCCCGCCGAACCGGTATCGGCAATAGAATGCTCGCGCGCCATCTCCGCAAAGCTGTCCGGATCGTCGTGCAGATACGAGATCATCTCCTTCGCCTTGCCTTCGCTGTCCAGCACGATATGACTGACTTCGATTGCGTCGAACTTCGGCGAATTCAGCGAAAAGTACTCTCCGATTGCGCCATCGTCGGCAATACTGTCGAGCATTTTTTCCTGATACAAACCATCGGCGATGAACGTCTCGAACTGATCGAGCGATACACCCATCGCATCCAGATACTGATTCGTATCGGCCGCGCGGTGCAGGCCTCGTACGCGGCGAAACTGGTCGGCGCGCTGCTGGATTTCATCGGCACTGACTGTGACGCCGTGTTTTCTTGCCGCGTGCACCGTCAGCTTTTCACGCACCAGTTGCTCGATCAGGCTCTCGAACTGGCCCGTCAATTTCAGCAAGCGTATGAACTCGGCATCGTCGACGACCTCATCGTCGATTCGTACAATCGCGGTCATCTCATTCGCTCCTCAGGTTGTGGCCCGCGCATGCGAAACGGGCTCGAGCTTGTTTTCTGCTAGCCGGCAAGTTGCCGGAACGGGTCCAGTCCCAGGTCGATCAGCCGGCGTTCGCGCACGACAATCTCCGCACTCGCGGTCATTCCGTAGCGCAACGGGTAGCGATTTTCCGCGACCTGGTAGTAGTCTTTGTCGAGCGTGACACGGCCCTCGTAGACCGGTTGCTTGTCCGCGCCGGACGGCTTGGTTGCCGGCGAAATGTACGCGAGCGTGCCTTTGACAATGCCGTAGCGCTGGTAAGGAAACGCGTTGAACTTCATCTTCACCGGCATCCCCTCGTGAAGGAACGCTCGGTCGCGTTCAGCAATTTCTATTTTCAGCACCGGGCGCGCATCCTTCGGCGCGATACCGCCGAGCGGCGCGTTCGCCTGAATCTTGTCGCCGGTCTGCGTCGACGTGACGTCGGTGATCACACCGGACACCGGCGCGAGGATCAGCAGGAAATTGTCCTTATCGATGTTCTCGAAGCGGATGCGCGCGGCGGCATCCGACACGAGCCGTGCGGTCTGCAATTGCAGGCGTAACTTGTCTTCGGTGCTGGTAATTTCTCGCACGGCCGCGTCATACTGTAACTTGAGGCTGGTCGACTGCTGGCCGCTGGTTTCGAGCTGTGCGTTCGCTTCGGAGAACTCGTGGCTCAAGCGAAAATCGAGTTCGGTTAATTTCGATTGAGCAACGCGGTACGCGTTTTCCGCTTCCAGATACGCATTGCGCTTCTGTTCGACCTGCAGTTCGGCCACGCCGCCGCCGCCGGGCTGCGCGAAGAGCCGTGAGTACTTGTCGAGTTCGCTGCGCGTCGCATCACGTGCACGACGTGCATTGTCGAGGTTGCTACGGGCTTCTTCGAGTTGCGCCTTCTGGCCTTCGGCAAGCTTGGTCGTGCCTTCCGATACGCGGTTTTCGTGAAGCCGTTCTTCGACTTCCAGCTGGTCTTTTAGAGCAGCCGCCTTGCGTTCCATCAGTTGTTTCTTTTCCGGGAACTGCTTCCATTCGCGTTCCGCGTCATCGAGCTTCAACTGCGCTTGCAGCGCGTTGGTCGCCGCTTCGATCGCGCCGCGCGCGTTCAGGCGCGCAAGCACGTCGCCTTTCGATACCGGCTGCCCTTCCGCGATATAAAGGTCCGCGAGTTCTCCGTCGATGGGCGCATAGATGCGCCGTACTTCCGATTCAGGCGACAACGTGCCTTGCGCGGTCACGATCACATCGGCGCGGCCGAAGAACGACCACAGCAAACCCGCGGCGACCAGCGCGACCATTGCCAGCACAAGCGCCTGCGCAATACGGACGGGCTCAGCCGTCAGAATCGCGATGCCCTCGACGCTGTGGTCCTCCAGCGCCTCATGCAGCGGCTTAGGGTGAGGATCGCGCTTCATCGTCATCCGCTCCGATCAATGCCAGCTTCGTTTTAAGCAGGTTCGGCTCGAGCACCATCCGTAGTTCTTCGAGCGAGCGGCGCTGCAATGCAGCCTCCGCGTCGATGTCTTCGAGCATCTGGTCCCATTGCGATGGATGATCCGCTTTGAGCTGTGTATACACGCGCATGCCGCGCTGCGCGGAGGCCTGCGCGTCGGTCAGTAAGCGGGCCTGGCTGCGAAACCGTTCGGAGATGCCCGATTCGAGCCGTTGCGTGCCGCCAATCGAACCGTTTGCGCGGTACTGGCGCCACCAGGTCTGCGCGCGCTCCAGCTGATCGTGCGCATGCGCCAATGCGTTATCGCGCACGGCCGCGACATCCGGCGCAATGGCGTGTGCAAACCAGCTGTCTTCGGTCGGGTTTAGCCCAGCATAGAACGATAGGAGACGCTGCTCGTAGTCCTTGCCGCCACGATTGCGTCTCAAGTCCGCGAATTGAGCGGCCAGCGCCTTCTTGTGCGCGTATTCAGCGGAGATCTCCGTCGACCAGGCGCCGCTTGAAATGTGTTGCAAGCCGTCGAGCGCACGGTCGACGTCGCCGCGCTGCCATGCGGCAAGCACCGCATCGAGCTGGCGCACCGCGTCCGCGGATGGCAAACGCGATGCCGCGAATTGACGGTATTGCGCGACGAACGGCGGCGTCGTGAATCGCACCTGTTTCATCCGCGTGAGCAGTTCGGTCAAACGGCGCGCGAGCAGCACATTGAGCAGGCCGGTGTATTGGCGCAAGTCATCGCGTAGCGCGTCGAGTCCGGCAAGCCGCGGATAGCGCTGCGCGTAGTCGTCGAATATCGCGGTTAGCACATCCGGTTTGTCGCGGGCGAGCTCCGCGTTGATCGTGGCATTCAGGCGATCGATCGCGGCGACGTACACCGAATCGTCGCTTTGCAGCTTGCGCAGATGGCTTAGCGCGACGGCGTACGGATCGGCGAATTGCGGCACGTAGGACGCGATGCGATCGAGTGTTCGTTGGTGACTCTTCGGATCGTCGTTCCAGTGCTGCAGCAAACCGTTGATGCGATCCTCGTCGCCATAAATGCGGATCGGCGGATCGCCGCCCGGTGCATCACCACCAGGCTGCGCGCCACTTGAACCCGCGGCGCCGTCGCGACGCAACGCGAAGCGCTCGAGATCGCCGACCCATTGCAGTTCATCGATCAACGGCGCCGTGTCGGTATTACCCGCGCTGGTCGCTCGCATACCGCCGATCAGCGCGGCCGCGCGATCGAATTGACGCGCTCGCACCGCATCGACCCAACCGGGCACACGCGCCTTCATCAGCGCCTCGCTCGCGAGCGCCTTCACTGCATCGTCTGCCGGATTGTGTGTCAAATAGCTGTTTGCCACCGCGACCGCCTGTTCATCGTCGCCGCTTGCCAGCAGATGTTTCAGCTCCCTCAGCGACGAACCTCGCATATGGAGCACCGTCGCGATGGCCGCGATCACTATCAGAGTCGCGACCGACCCGAAGCCGATGCGACGCAGCGTCGTGCGATCGCCGCCGGCAAACGTGCGCGCGAACTCCGAGGCGAGTGCGCCGATCAGATGCCGCGGCTTGCGCTTGCGCGATTCGTTTTCCTGACGATCGACGCTCGCCGGACGCGCGGCTTCGTTGACCTCATCCTCCCGTTGCACCGCACGATCGACATAGAAGATGTCGAGAAACGAATGCGCGGCACCGACAAACGTCGTCTTATCCATATCGACGGCCGGCTCCGGCACGGGCGCCGGTCGTCCAGCCACAGCGCCATCCGGCGAAGCGGAAGCGGGTTGCGGAGCATTGTCGGGCAGAGCGTTGCGCGCCATCAGATGAGTGACAGTCGGCTCGATCTCAACCGGCTTGTGCACCTTCACCCGGTAAACGAAGTGGTCGCCGCCGAATCCAAGTACGTCGCCATCATGCAGTTCGACTGCGGACTCGTCGAGCCGCTTTCCTCCGACAAAGGTACCGTTCGTGCTGCCGAGATCTTCGACGTAAGGCTCGCCGCCGCGCAAAAAGAGGTGCGCATGACGGCGCGAGATGTAGTTCACCTGATGCGGAAAGCGCTCTTTGTAGCGCGCAAACAGCGCATCGGTTTTGCTGACAAGAAACGGGAATGCGGTGATGTCGATCGGCTCGAGGCCAAGGTCGGCGCGCTCGGGAATCAACGTGACGCCGAGCAGTTGCGCGGCGCGCGCCGCAGCCGGATCGAACGCGCGCGGCTCGATGCCGACGCGGTATGCGAGTTCGCCGCCGAAGCACAACTCGTCGCCGGCTCGCACACGGCTCGGCGACTCGCATACGCTGATGCCGTTGACTGACGTTCCGTTCTTGCTATCCAGATCTGCGACGTACACCGCGCCTTGCTCGGAAAAGATGCGCGCATGACGCCGCGATAGACGTGCGACGGTCTCATGCGGATAGTCGGCGAACGGGGCCTCGCTGCGACCGATCGCAAACAGGCTTTCGGAGATGCGGATCACGCCCAGCGCCGGATTCGAGACCGGCACGAGCACGACGTCGAACTCCTGGTTCAAGGTCGCCCGCATCTCAGCAATCGGAGCTTCGCCGGGGTTCATCTCTCTGCATCACTAAGCGTATACCCGCTGGCGCATGCGTTGAACCGAAGCGTCAGAGGAATGCCGTCAGGAAGCGCGGCGGATGGCGCGCGAGCGGCCCGGAACACCGGGCGGCCGGCACACAGCGATTGTAAGTCACGCATCACGGTAGTCAATTTTCTGATCGAGCGGATTAAAAGCGGTGCTTCACATCTTTATCCGGCGAGCCCAGAATGAAGAGCGCCGGGTTTTCCCTACTGCTTGACGTCATTCACCTGCATCTGGATATCGACTGGCGGCCAGCCGCCACCCAGTGCCTTATAAAGCAACACCGTGTCCGACAGAATCTGCTGATGGTTCAGCAACAGTTCGAGTTGCGCCTCGAGGTACGACCGGTCGGTTTCGAATACATCGAGTTGGGAAATCACCCCTTCTTTCAACTGCGAATTCACCTGATCCGCGACAATCCGCAGACGCTCGACCTGCTGCAGCAACTCGACACGCTGCGCCTTGTGCGCATTCAGACTAACGAGCGCACTCTCGACTTCTTCAAACGCGCCCATCACCGTGCGCCGGTATTCCTGCTCGGCGACCGTCGCTTGCGCTTCGGTGGTCTTCACATGGGCACGCGTGCCGGGGTCGAGAATCGGAATGTTGATGCTCGGCATCAAGCCGAACGTGAACGATTTCAGCAAGTCCGACAAAGCGAGGCTCGCAGTGCCACCGTGCGCGGTCAGACTGACCGTCGGCAGCTGCGCGAGCTTCGCTTCGCCGACCAGGTCATACGCTTCGAGCACGCGCAATTCCGACGCGACAATGTCGGGCCGCCGCGCGAGCAGCTGTGACGGCAGGCCAGCCGGCACCGGCGGCAACTGCACGCGTTGCTGCAAGTGCCCGGGTGGCACCTTGTACTCACCGGCCGGCACGCCGATCAATGTGCACAGCGCGTTGTTCGCGAGTTCGCGCGAGCGGCGCAAATCGAGCAGATCTTTTGTGAGGCGGTTGATTTCGGCCTGCTGCCGCAACACTTGCGTCTTCGGAATCAAACCGTTCGCGCTCATCCCTTCGAAAATCGTCAGAATCTGGCGGTTTGCGTCGATCATCTTTTGCTGCTCGTCGATCTGGTCGTCAAACTGCAGGATCTGGAAATAGGTGCTCGACACGTTCGACACGAGTTCCAGGTATCCCGCGCGCCAATCGGCTTCGCTCGCGCGAAATTCGGCTTTTTGCGCCTGCACGCCCTTCTCGACCTTGCCCCAGATGTCGATGTCCCAGTTCACCTGGGTCGCCAGGTTGTACTGCCGCGAAAGCGGTGAGCCTGTCGTCTTCTGGAAACTCGCGCCGGCGCCAAGGTCCATGGTCGGCAACGCGCCTGCGTTTGCTTCGGCAATTTGCGCACCGGCGACATTGATGCGCGCCGCGAGAATCTTGATGTCGAAGTTGCCGTCGATCGATTTCGCGATCAGCGTATTCAGATACGGATCCTGAAACGTCTTCCACCAGTCCGGTTCGATGGTGTTCGCAGCGGAGATCGATGAGCCGGTGCGATCGGTCCACGCTGTCTTCTCCGGTGTGTCCGGGCGATGGTATTCCGGCACGTGCGCGTCGATGCAGCCCCCGAGCAATGCGACCGTTAGCAGCGCCTGAGCTGCGGCGACAGACACGCGCATGCACGTCCGGCGATCGTGCAGTCGTAGCACGACGTGGCTGCGGATGTAGCCCGGCAAGCGGCGAACCAATGAACGAGGCAACGCGAACACGGTATTCTCCGAACGATCCCGGCAATGCCGCACAGCGAATACGCGATTCAAGTAAAGCACGTCCCGCGCAGCATCTCTATCGATGTCTGCGTGAATTCGCGCGTTCGGGAGTGCGTGCGTTTCGCGTGCGACCGTCGGACGGATCGTGTGGAAAGGACGATTCTGCTTATGACTTTTTGATGCGCGACCGTGGCTACCGCGATCAAGCTTTCAGCGCGGCCCGCGGAAGGCCCGGTCCAGCCTCCGCGGAGCCGTCAGGCCGTCTTAATGAACGTTGACGTTGTTCGTCGCGGTCATCGTCGGCGTAATCGTCGTGTCGAAGTTCTTCGCGAACGCGTTGCCATTGCCGCTCACGTTGTTGATCGACTGCGACTGGTCGATCAGCTGTTGCGCGCTGACGGTCTTGCTGCCGTCGAACTTGAACGACAGGCTGGGGAAGTACGGGTAAGCGATAAAGCCACCGCGCACGGCTTTCATCGCTTTGCTATCGAGTTGTTCGGTAACGTGCAGGTCTTTGATCGTCAGCGAGGTCATCACAGTTCTCCTAAGAGGTGGACGCAGGATTGCGTTTTCAGCTTCGAGCATTCTTTGTCTGCTCGGGTGTGACTAACGCATACGCTGTGCCAATGATGAACGCGCGTTGGCTCGATTCACGCAATGCCTTGAAAATAAGGCCTTTTCTTTTTGTCGTCCGGATTTTACGAGCGCTTCGACAGACGCGCCACGGTCCGGAACCGATGGGCCGAAACCAACAGCATGCTTGCGGGTGTCGGCGCGACAGCCACACTTCACTTCGCGATCACGGTGATCTTCTTCGAGTAGATCGGCGGATCATGCGGCACATGCTTATCGTCGCCCATCAGCAGCTGCAGCGTGTGCTTACCGGGCGGCAATTCGATCATCGTTTCCGTTTCGCCCGCGCCGAAATGCAGATGCTGGCGATCCGACGGAATCTCCTGGTCCATTGGCGGCAAATCGGTATCGATCAGCAGATGATGATGACCGGTGTTCGGATATTTGACACCCTTGGGCGCGACGCCCATATAGCGCAGCCCGAACCATACGCGAAACGGCTTGTTGGCCGGCACGATCTGGCCGTCGTTCGGATAGCCGATATAGGCGATCGCATCGCGTGGCGCCGGCGTCGTGCCGGCCAATGCCGTATTCGACACGAAGGCGCACATCGACGCGGCAAGCACGGCTGCGGCAAGGATCTTGTACATGGTTGGGTTCTCCCGTCGGCGCTCATCGGCCCCGCGCGCCGCAAGGTCCGGCGCGGACACTATTTGACGATGATCGTGATCTTCTTCGAGTACACCGGCGGCACGTGCGGTACATGGTTCTGATCGCCTAGCAGCAGTTGCAGCGTGTGCTTGCCGGGCGGCAGTTCGATGCGCGCGTCGGTCTCGCCCGCGCCGAAATGCAGGTGCTGACGATCGGACGGAATTTCCTGGTCGAGCGGCGGCAAGTCCGTGTCGATCAGCAGATGGTGATGGCCGGTATTGGGCACGTTGACGCCCTTTGGACACACGCCCATATTGCGCAAGCCCATCCGGACCCACAACTTGCCGCCGGTGATGACCGCGCCGTCGTACGGCCAGATGATGTACTCCTGTGCGCCTGGCGGCGACGGAGTTTGCGCGGCGGAGTGTGCGGTCGATGGACCCAGACCGACGCTAACGGCCGACGCAATGAACAGCGCGGCTAGCACGCCTGGCATTCTTGTTCTTTGCATGGCGCATTCTCCCGATGGAAGGTCAGGACTTCGCGGTTCTGCTAGCTTAGGACGGAACTTGCCAAAAAGATACGCGACACTCGTTAACGTTCTGACGTTCGGACTGCGTGCTATCTTTTCGATGATGGCCTGCGAGACGTCCCGTACATTTAAACGGTCCAACGCGGACAGGATTGAATATGTGGCGAAAACTCCTGCTGGTATGCCTGATCGGGGTCGGCAACGCACAAGCGGCCGTGGCGGACACGAATCTTGTCCGGGCTGTCGACGAAGCAGCGCGAGTCACAGGGCGGCCGGCGGCCATTGCCGATCCAGGCCCCGATGTCGTTGAACGTAAGGTCGCGCTTGTGATCGGCAACGGCGACTATCCGGTTAGCCCGCTTTCAAACACCCGACGCGATGCACAGGCAATCGCCGCAGCTTTAGCGGCGCTAGGTTTTGACGTCATCAGCGCGCCCGACGCGACGCCGCAACAAATGAATGAGGCAATTGCCGAATTCGGCAAACGTCTGCAAGCGGGCGGCACGGGTCTTTTCTACTTCGCTGGCCACGCCATTCAAACATCGCATTCGACCTTGCTGCTCCCAACGGGCAGCGATATGCGCGCACCGGCGGCATTGGTGCGCAACGGAGTCGACGTGAGCGCGGTGCTGCGCGTGATGTCCGCAACGCGTGCGCAGCAGCGCAACGTGCTGGTACTCGACGCATGCCTTGCACAACCGTTCGCGCCACCCGCGCAATCCGACGCCGCGCTGCCGGCAGTGCCCAGCCAAACCCTGATTGTGTACGCGACGGCCCCCGGCGGACTTGCGCTGGATGGTTTGCAGCACGGCTTGCTGACCTCTGCATGGCTACGTGAGCTTCAAAGCGCGCACGGCGAGAACGTCGGCACGATGTTCGAGCGTGCGTCGGCTGAAGTCGCGCAGGTGACACATGGGCGACAAAAGCCATGGATGTCGTCGACGTTGAGCGACGCATTGGAGCTGACCGATGGCGCACAACTGCAGCGAGGCGGAGTGCCGCACATCACACTGGCGCAAGCGCTGGAAGCACCTGACGCCGCGTCAGCGCAGATGCAAACCCGCGGCATCATGCCGAAGGACAGCAACGAGCAATACGAACTGACGTTCTGGGACTCGATCAAGGACAGCAACTACGCGAGCGACTACGAGGCCTATTTGAAGGCCTATCCGAACGGACGCTTTGCGACGCTCGCACGCGCGCGCATCGAGCGGCTCAAGGCAGCCTCGGGTGCGCAAAAACCACAGGCAACGCCTGCCGCACCGTCCGCGCCTGCGCCGCAAGCCGTAGCGCCCGCCGCGCCGGCAGCCCAACAGCGCCCCGCTGCGGCGGCCACACCCGCACCCGCTGCGCCAACGGCCGCACAATCGCCGGCCAAAGCGACAGTGACCGCAAGCGGCGAAAGCAAGGACTGCGCGGCATGCCCGGTGATGGTGCCCTTGCCCGCGGGGTCATTCACGATGGGCAGCAATTCCGACGACCCATCCGAAAAGCCACCTCACCGCGTGACGATCAGCGCGCCTTTTGCAATCGGCAAGTACGAAGTGACGGTCGAGCAATGGAATGCATGCGCGGATGCGAATGGCTGTCCGCGTCTGTCGCCGGAGAGCAACACTGTCAAAAATGCGCCGGCGCGCGATCTCAGTTGGGACGATACACAGTTGTACGTCAAATGGCTGGCGAAAACGACCGGAAAACCATACCGTCTGCCGACCGAAGCGGAATGGGAATACGCGGACCGCGCAGGCACGACGACCAAATACTGGTGGGGCGACCAGATGCGCAAAGGCCAGGCCAATTGCAAGGACTGCGGCGACCCGTGGCACAAGGAAGGGCCGGAGACCATCGGATCCTTCGCACCGAACCCGTATGGCCTGCACGACATGAACGGCAGCGTATGGGAATGGGTCAGCGATTGCTGGCACAACTCATACCAGAACGCGCCGAACGACGGGCGGGCATGGGATGCGCCCGGCTGCAACATGCGCGTGATTCGCGGCGGTTCATGGCGCGAAGGCGGCGACTACATGTTGACGTCCACGCGTTTCAAGTACAGCCAGAGCGTGCGCCAATCTCAAGATGGCTTCCGCGTCGCGAAGGACCTGAAATAACGAACGCGCGACGCGAAAGCGAAACCGCACAACGTACGCGCGCTTCACTGTCCGCGCGCGTGGCTTGTGATCGGCACAATATCCGCGGCGATCCGGTCCTGCCCGTACTTCGCGGCGATCTGCCTGAGCCTCGCGTCGAGCGCACGCAAATAATCGGCACGCGACTCGCTTTCCGGCCTCAGGCTGTCGAACAGCGGCGCCGGCGTAGTCAGCAGCACGACCATTTCCGTGCCGAACGGTTTCGACACGATCCAGTCGCCGGCCGCGCCAACCGTCGCCAAATGGTGCGGCGGCGCCTGATTGTCCTTCGCACGCGGCCCTGGCACCATATGCACGACACTGCCGTCAAGCACGAAATAGTCGACGTTCACATACGAGTCGTAACCCGGCGTCGACACGTCGACGACCAGCGGATCGCCTTCGGTCAGCTGTCCGCCCGGTGCGCGAGTATGCAGCGCCGCCACGTGGCCTGCTTGCCAGTTGCGCACCCAGTATGGCGCGTACGCATCGAGCACCTCGCATTTGTCCGCACCGAGCGACTGCACATCGAGATTGACCGCCTCGACACCGGGGATTGCGGCGACCGTTTCCTTCAGCCTGCCGATATCGCCCGGCTGACCGACGAAGCCGCGCAAGTGCACTGCGCGATCATGAATGGCAGGTGCGAGCGCGGAACAAGGCACTTTCGCAAGCAAGGGCGCAAGCATCGCGAGCGTCGGTGGCGGTGCGGTCACCGCATGCGACGCGGGCGCGCCGTTTTGCGCTGCCGGCTGTTGTACCACGGCGGACGCAGCCGGCTGAGCCGAGGCCTCCGATGCAACCGGCGCCGACGTTTCCGAAGCCGCGGATGTTTGCCGATCGGCATCCGGTTCGACATGCGACGCACGATACCGGACCACGCCGACGCCCGCCGCAACCAGCACCACTAGCCCCGCGATGCCTGTTTTCAGCGGCCAGCCGGACAGCGATGCGAACGCGCCGCTGCCGTTGCCCGCCGCGCCGTGGCCGCTCGCCTTGCCGTTCGCCGCGCGCGGGTCGTCGCTGCAAAACTCTTCGACAAAGCGCGCGACGGTCGGCATGCGCGTTGCCCGATCGAATGACAGCGCCGCACGCAGCGCGCGCCATTGCCGCGTGCTGACCTGCTCCGGCCTCTCCGGTTGCCGATGCGCAGCGCGCGCCTGGGTTGCCGACAACCGGTCGAACGGATGCCGCCCGGTGAGCAGCTCGTACGTGATGCAACCTAGCGCATAGATATCGTCGCGGGGATCGGGCTCGAGATGTTCAAGCATTTCCGGGCTCGCATACGCGGGCGTCAACGCACCAAGACTGCCTGGGTCGAACACGGTTGCGTCGTTTTCCTCCTCGGTGCGCTGAAATACGCGCGCGATGCCGAAATCGATCACCTTCACTTCGCCTTGCTCGGTCAGGAACACATTCGCCGGCTTGAAATCGCAATGCACGAAGCCGCGCTCGTGCGCATACGCAAGCGCAGCCGACATGCCGCGCACGATCGGCAGCGCCGCGCTAACCGGCATGCCGTGAAAATCCGGTGTCCGCAAAATCTGGCTAAGCGGCTTGCCGGACAGATACTCCATCGTCAGATAGACAATCGCGCCGTCGCGGTCGAAGTCGTACACCGTGACGATGTTCCGGTGCGCGAGCACCTGCGCCTTGCGCGCTTCGCGCTGCAGCGCGATCAGCGACTTCGGATTGCCGCGGAATTGCACATTGAGCACCTTGATCGCCACATACGGCTTGCGATCCGATGCTTCGAGCTTGCGCAGATCGAGCGCTTTGTAGACGGTGCCCATTCCGCCTACGCCCAGACATTCTTCGAGCACGAAGCGATTGTTCAGCGTATCGCCGGTGCTTTTCACCTGGTCGGACGCAGCGCCTTGCGCAAGCGTCGCGCCGAAGGTACCCGATGGTGACGACGGCGATGACGGTGGCGCTGGCGGCACATCGACGCCGGCTTGCCCCGGCGTTGTTTGCACCCGCGTTTCCTCGCCGCCTCCGGCAAGGTTCGACACCGGCAATTGTTCGATTCTGCGGCGCACTTCCGCATGAAGATCCGCCGGCAGCGGCATGCGTGCGTGCGCGTCGTCGAGAATTTCGCGCAACCGCGCCGCACTGAGGCCTTCGGTCGTCAGCGTGTTGTCGAGCTGTGCGACGAACGCATCGTGCGAAAGCGCGCCGCTCTGGTAGTCCCGGATCAGATGCGCAAGGTTGGCCATGGGTGCGAAGCGATGCAGCGCTCGTTGGGATAAGAGAGATCCTGTCGTAATCAATTACATGCGCTCGTTCGATAGTAGCCCGCACGTTTCTGTTTCGCAAACGGATTTGGCCGCGTGTTGCGCAAACCGGATGTGTTGCGAAGCGGCCAACTACGTTGGGCAATCCGTTGGCCTCGAACCGTCATCATCGGCGTTGCCGGTCGTCGCGCACGGAGCGCGCCGATTGCGTCTCAAGCGGATAGGCCCTTGTGCGGCAACGGCCTGATCGCTTTGCGGCTGTCTGATCGCGCGCCTGGCACAGCCTGTGCGTTGGTGACGTCCGAGCAGACAGAATGCTCAAACGAACCGCAAGACCCATCTATTCCTTGTTAGGAGAACTTTCATGAAATCGCTCACCATCAAAGACCTGTCCCTGACCGAACAACTCGACAGCCGCGCGATGAAGGCCGTGCGCGGTGGCTACCTCGCCTACCCGTACTACCCGAACCTGTCGTTGAAGTTCGATACCAGCAAGACGGTTAACGCGCAGCAGCTTGTAAACCAGTCGATGGACGTCAGCAACGTCAGCAACAACGGCAACGCGTTCACCAAGAACTTCGATACGACGATCACGCCGACGATGACGGGCACGAACAACGTCAACGTGTACTGATCACGGCGACGCTCGCACGGGGCCAGGAGCGCGCATGCCGCGCGCGTTCCTGGTGATCGCGGTCCGCCTGTCCGCTGCTTCCCGCTAATGCTTGCCGCTGTCTCGCACCTGAATTCCCTGGAGAAATATCATGTCGTCCATCATCATCAGCGATCTGTCCGGGACCCGGGCACTCGACCGCCGCGCGATGTCCGCCGTCTCGGGTGGCGCGCCCGGCAATTCGTGGCTTGCGGGCCTGGGCCCGGTTGCCAACGTCAATATCGGCGTTAACCAGAACATCACGCAGATGCAGTTCGTCAATGTCGAAGCATTGAACAACATCGGTGTAATCGGTGCGGGCTTCGTGCCGCCGAACCTGAACGTCAGCCCGAAGCTTTGGGCAAGCACGAACGCAGTCGTGTAACCACGCATTGCTGTGGAGGCACGGGGGCCTCCGCATCGTGCGCTAGCGTGCGCTGCCGGTATCCAGGCGTTCCTTGCCGGTTCCTTGCCGGTTCCGATACGCACGCGTTTTTCCTATACTGGTTGTTCGAACTGAATGCGATTCGCGCGAAGTCACGTGTGATGCAGCTTGCGCACGGACCGCGTGCACCGCGTGGTGTGATCAAGCTTCAGGAACAGCCATGGCCAAGCTCGTTATCAAAGACCTGTCCGCGAATGTCGAACTCGACCGCGCGGCGATGACCGCGATCGTCGGCGGTGCGCGTGTCGGCGCGCGCCTTTTCGGTGTGACGGATCAACCCGCCGTCACGCGTACGGCCGCAAGAGTCGTCGATTTTCCGCCGGGCTTTGCGTCCGCGCGGCAAACAGTCGACGAAAGAATTCCGTCGCAAAGCCTGTTGCGCAAATAGCCGTTGCATACAACGCGTCGTGCTGTCGCAATGCGTCGCGCAATGCAGAGGCGTGCGCGCCTTTAGCGGTGCACGACCGATGCGCGGACCGCTCTGCTGAATCCAACAGAAGCACCCGGATGTGCGGTCACGTCCAACAGGCCTCTCGTTCAACCGTGTGCCTGAATACGCAAACTAGCTCGATACCGGCGCTCACACGTACTAGCCTCAACGCTTTTGAACGCAACCGTGCGCTACCGCACGTAGTCCGTCGTTAATGGCATCCCCCTTGCGCGGGTTGATGCGGGCACAACGTCGTGCTCGCATCAAAGTGTTCAAGGGGAAATGCCATGAAAGCCACGCTTGTCGTCAACGACCTGTCTTTGCCGGCAGTGTCAAATGTGTCGGACCCATCGATTGCACCGCATATTCGCGAGTTGCGACGGATCGCGCTTACGCGGGACAAAATGAAACGTATCGTCGGCGGCCGGACGGTCGTGGTGGGCGTGGACGGTCATGGGACCGGCACGGTCGACGATTGGGAAATCAACACCGCTATCTTCGAAGGTCGCATCAAGGGATCGTATCTGTAGCGGGATCAGGGGTTTTTGTCAAAGGCGCCCCTCTTCGACATGAAGTCAGGGAGGGGCTGCCCATCCGTTCCCGCACCGCCGCATACGCTAACATTGAGGCCTGCGCACCGCCCGGTTGCGCGTCGCCGATATGATCACCCGCTTTGCCGACCTATACCCTTCCGACCGCTTTAACCGCGGAACTCGAAATTCGCAAGAGCCGCTTTATCGCTTATGCGATTCCGGTCGCGGACCGCGATGCCGCGATGAACGAGTTGCGCCGCCTGCGCGACGCACATCCGACGGCGACCCATGTCTGCTGGGCTTTGCTTGCCGGCGGGCAATCGGGCATGTCCGATGACGGCGAACCGTCAGGCACGGCCGGCCGGCCGATTCTCGAAGTGCTGCGCCATCATGATCTGGACGGCGTACTGGCTGCCGTCGTGCGTTATTACGGTGGAGTCAAGCTGGGCGCCGGCGGACTCGTACGCGCTTATACCGATGCTATTGCGAGCGCATTGCAAGACGCGCCGCGCGTCGAGCGGATCGCGCTTGCGACGCTTGCCGTCACAATCGGCTACGCGGACGAAGCGCGCGTACGCCGCTGGATTGAACAGCAAAGCTATGTGCTGGAAAGCAGCGCATATGGAATGGAAGTGGGCTTTGCGATTCGCATGCCGGTTACCGCCCTTAACGAAGCACGGGATGAATTGCGCGATCTCACTCAAGGACGCGCAATCTTTTCGTCAAACGACGGTTAAGGCCGCTTAAGCAACGCAGCGGCGGCAGCGCATCGCGAAGTTTCGCGATGCGCTGCCGCCGCTGCTATTCAAGCCTTTTCAAACTTGATGCGCTTGACGCGCATCACTCCGCGCTCAGCCGCTGCAACGCTATCAGCTCAGCGTGAGCGCGCCGTTTACCGCCGCGGGCGCTGCAACCGATGCGGTGCGGCTTGCCGTCTTGCTCACGCCGCCGCGACCGGTCTTGCGCGCAGACCTTTTACCGGCCACGGCCTTTCTGACTACCGCTTTTTTTGCGGCCTTGCTAGCGGTCGCCTTCTTTGTCGCCTTCTTTGCTGCCGTCTTTCCAGCAACTGCCGCCCGTGCAGAAGCACCCTTTTTAGCTGCAGCCTTCGCGCCGGCAATCTTCTTCGCCGCAGTCTTTCCGGTTGCAGTCTTCGCAGCAGCCATCTTTCTGGCCGCCCCCTTGCTGGTAGCCGTCTTTTTAGACGCCGCTTTACGGCCCACCGCGCTGCTTGCCGCCGGCTTGACAGTCACGCTAGCCGAGACTGCCGCGCTGCCGCCATCGATCAAGAACTTGCTTCGGTCTTTCACGTTCTTGATCCATGCCGGCGGCCGGGCATGCCCGCTCCAGGTGGCGCCTGTCTTTGGGTCGCGGTACTTGGGAGGCAGTTTGCCTTTCGTTGCAACTGCGCTTTTTAGCTTGCCGGCGCCAAGCCCGAGTCTTTGCGCCCTTTCGCGTTCACGTCTTGCCTTCGCGCGCGTTTCGATATCGTGCGTCGTAAGCCCATGCTTGAGCATCAGTTCGCGAATCTGGTCAAGCGCGTTTTGAGCGCGTCTTGCGATGATGACCTCGGCCTGCGCTTGCAGCTTTTTCATGCGCGTCTGGATTTGCTCCAATGTGGCCATACTCCTCTCCTGGTTGAACGACATAAGCGGACTATGCCACGGATATACATTGAAGTGCTATGTTTTTAACCCGAAGTAAGGTAATAACAACAACTTCAGGCTTAGCAACCGTCGCAAAAAAGCAAAAGACGCCTATTGAAATTATGCGCAAGCCGGTCAAGCCGCCTGTTTTTTCGATATCACCGCGCGAACGCCAGCAAGCCGTTAGCTGTTTTTAACAGAATCGCACAGGCGACGATCATATCCACAACACGCGATGACGATCGTCCCGGCAAAGCCGATAAGGATAGGCGCTCGATACGAAACAGGAACTCAGGATTGAATCGACATCGCGTGCATGATTACGCGAATACGGTCTATTGAAAGTTCGTGAGCTTGCTGGCGTGGCAATCGCGCATCAATTCAATGATTGGCTATTACCACGACGACGCGAACCGCTATGCCAATTTTCATCAACCGGTGGTCACGATTCTTACGTTTTGAATTACGGCTATCGTCGCAAGCTCGAGCTAAACGCTGAACTCGCGCGTTCGGGTTCGATAGACGCAGGACCGACGCAGGGTCCACTGCGCGCATACGTGCATTACCCTTAGACTGTTACAGTCATGCAGGCCACACCATGCCGCTCGCATCCATGGCCGCGTCACTCACCGCCACTCGTTGCCTTAGATCGGGAGATTCCTATGGAGCATGCGTACATCCAGTTACTGCACCTGTTAGCGGGGCACGCTGGATGGACGTTGGCTGTCGTCTTTCTTGCCGCCTTTCTTGAAGCACTCGCCGTGATCGGCACGTTCGTGCCCGGCAGCACCACGCTGTTCATTGCAGGCGCGCTGGTCGGTACCGGCTCGCTCAATCTCGGCTGGCTGCTGGCCGTTGCAATAGTCGGCGCGATCGCGGGCGACGGCATCAGTTACTGGATCGGTCATCGCTATCGACACACTATCCCCGGAATATGGCCGTTCCGCACGCATCCCAAACTGCTCGAAAGAGGCCATCAGTACTTCGATAAATACGGCGCCAAAGCGGTCTTGTTCGGACGTTTTGTCGGACCGCTGCGCGCGGTCGTGCCGGTGGTCGCCGGCATGATGGAAATGCCACCGGCGCGTTTCTACGCAATGAACGTGCTGTCCGCCGCGCTATGGGCGCCCGCGCATATCCTGCCGGGCGTCGTGTTCGGTGCATCGATACAGCTTGCCGGGGACGTGTCGTTCCGGCTCGTCGCCGCGCTGGCGATTATCGTCTGCGCGGTGTGGCTGATCTACGTAACCGCGCGCTTCCTGCTTTCGCATGCGCACGCATGGGCAATCACGTCACAGCGACGCGTGGTGCAGTGGGCCCGCCATCATCGTGGGCCCGCTGGCCGCTTCGTGCTGCACCTGATCGACCCGGCACAGCACAGCACCGTGCTCGTCGTCTCGATCTCGATCTTCGTGTTGCTATGCGCGGGAATTTTCTTCGGCGTACTGCAGGACGTCGTGCGGGGCGACCCGCTGGTGCAGATCGATCTGTCGGTCTACCGCTTCATGCGTTCGATCCATTCGCCATGGCTGGCCGACGTGCTCGCCCGCGTGACCGCGCTCGGCACCGTGCCGACGCTCACTGCGCTGATCGCCACCGGCGTGCTGTGGATGGTCTATGAGCGGCGCTGGCGCACCGTCGTCTACTGGCTGGTGGCGGTCACGTTTTCACAGGCACTGATCGTCGCGATCCAGTTGATCGTGAATCGCGCGCCGCCTTGGGGCGGAAGCGCCGACGGATACGCATTTCCTAGCAACCACGTAGCGGCAAGCGTGGTCGTCTATGGGTTTCTTGGCTTTATTCTCACGCGCCGGGTCGGCGTATTCAGCGCAATCCTCGTCACGACGGTCGGCACCGCGATCCTCATCGCAATTGCGTTTGCCGGCGTGTATTCGGGCCGCTTCGCGTTTTCGGACGCAATCGGTGGCGCCGCGTTTGCGGCGATCTGGGTCGCGATCGTCGCGTTGACCGCCGTGTGGCGCAACCCGCATATTCAGTCGACCCGTCCATGGATGCCGGTCGTCGTGCTCGCGGTGATCTGCGCGAGCGTCGTGCTGCAACAGCACTTCCGCCCCGAATCGCTTGCGATGCCGCCGATGACGCCCCGTCCCGCAATCGTCGTCACCGAAGCGCAATGGACCGATTCGTTGTGGAAGACCTTTCCGTGCTATCGCTCGGACCTGAAGGGCGACCATCGCGAGCCGATCACGGTGCAATGGGCGGCCGACGCCGATCAGATCAAAAAGCAACTTGGCAGCCGCGGCTGGGTGCCGGGCACGCGTTTCTCCACACGCAGTGTTTTTTCGCTGATCTCGCCAAATGTCCCCGCGATGGACTTGCCGGTGCTGCCCAAGCTCAACGATGGCGTACCGTCGACGCTCGTATTCGCCCGTCAGCGCGAGCGGCGCGATGAGCGCGACGTGCTGCGCTTCTGGGAGACCGGCTATGCGGTGCAGCGCAAAGAGGGTGCGCCCGCGACGCCGATCTGGCTCGGCTCCCTCGTGCACGAGCGGCTACTACGTCCTTCGTGGCCGTTCAACGTGCTGTACACGGACCGTAAGCTCGATCCGATGATTTCCCATCAAGGCAGACCTGAATGGGAGGAATTCGAAATGTCGCAAGGGGTGGGCTGCAAAGGTGTGCCGATCACGCTGATCGCGCGGTAAGCCAGGGGCCACGTGCGCGCGGCGCGCATCCATGCAACAATGCCCGGGACCAGATCGCCCGCCACCTGCTTTGGCTTTGCGCCAGTTAGCTTGCGCTTTAGCCTGGGGCGCGCCGCAAGGAGACTTTCCCGTGATCGAATTTCCGGCCGACGCAGTCGCGAAGTGGGGCAGCGCGCTGGTGTTCCTCAATGTGCTGATCGCGCGCCTGGGCATACCGATTCCCGCGGTGCCGCTGCTGCTATTCGCCGGCGTCGCGATCGTGGACCACCGGCTGTCGTTCTGGCACGTGCTCGGCGCCGCGGGGTTAGGCGCACTGACCGGCGACAGCGTCTGGTTCACAGCCGGCCGGATATTCGGTCGACGGCTGATTCACGCACTCGCGCGTTTGTCGGTTACCGTCGAAAAGCGTGTCCGAAAAGCACGGGCGCTATTTGCCCGTTTCGGTCCTGGCATTGTCGCCGTGTCGAAGTTCGTTCCAGGTCTCGCGATCATCACACCGCCGCTGATGGGCACGACGCGCGTAAGCGCCGCGATCTTCTTCGCGTGGGATGCGCTCGGTGTCACTGCATGGGCGACCTTCTGGTTACTCGGCGGCGCGCTGTTCGAGCGGCATTTGCGAATGTTCATCGTCGAGGTGCGCCGCCACGGCGCGACGGCAATCGACGTGCTCGTTGTGCTCGCACTCATCTATCTGCTTTATCGGCTGATTCTGCGCTGGCGCGCACAGCCTCCGTTCGCACTTGCCAGCGTCACACCAGAGGGGATCGACGAGATGTTGCGCCCGGCCTTGCCGCCGATGATTCTCGATGCGCGACCGGAACCGGTGCGGCAACAGGAACCGTATCGGCTGCCACGCGTGATGCATGTCGAGCGCAATTCGCTGGGCGAAGTGGACGCATCGTCGGTCGAGCGGAATACCGTAGTTTACTGCGTGTGCCCCGATCAGGAGACCGCGCGTACGTTATCGCAGCAAATGCGCGACAAGGGTTTCAGGCAAGTCCGCGCGATCAGGGGCGGACTCGATGCGTGGGAGCGCCGCGGCTACGCGGTCGAGCCAGTCCCCACGAAACACGCACGGACGCGCGACGGACGGGACGACGAGCATGAGGCCAAGCAGGAAACGTCATCCGAAGTGACGCTGCGCGCGATTGCGTCGTGGCATCCGCTTTCTTCCACCTGACTTCATTTCATCGATAAGACGCGCGACGTGCGGCAACGCCGCAACGCGCCAATGCCGGATCACAGCTTCGCGCCGGCCGCCGGAACGGACGTCGTGCTCGCCGCGACGACGATGCGGTCCCGCCCCTGCGCCTTCGCCTGGTAAAGGCTGCGGTCCGCTTCGAGCAGCCATCGGTGATAGTCCGGCATATCCGGCGTCAGTTGCGCAATCCCCGCGCTGACCGTGCATGGACATGAAGCGCCGGGCTCATGCGCCTGTTCGCGCACTCGCAATAGCAACTCCGTCGCGACTGCCTGCGTCTCGCGCAACGTTGCGCCCGGCAGCACTACCCCGAATTCCTCGCCGCCATAGCGGCCGATGCTGTCGCCTGAGCGAAAATGCCGGCGCAACAGATCGGCGAAAGCGATCAGCACCGCGTCGCCGGCTGGATGGCCGAGCGTGTCGTTGATGCGCTTGAAGTGATCGAGGTCGATCAGCAGCAGACATGACGCATAGCCGTTTGCGCGGCAGCGATCGAACTCTCTTGCGAGTTGCCCCTCCCAATGCCGGCGGTTCCATAGTCTTGTCAGCCCATCGGTGCGGCTCAGGTGCTCGAATTCGCGCGTACGCGCGGCGAGCTTCTGGGAGATCCGGTACATCGCCCAGCCCAGCGCGATCGGATAGATGATGAGCAGCGGCAGGCACGCGACGATCGTGGTCATCGTCGACATCGGCGTGAACGTGACACCCATGACGAGCACGCCAAGCGCGATGCCGGCCGCATGTGCGCCGATACCCCGCACGAACAGACGTACGCCGCCCGCCGCGACATTGTCCATGCTGAGCATCACGAGGATCACCACGCTCGGCAGCACGTTGAACTGCATCACGACAATCCAGAAGCCACCGAATAACGAGTCGACCATCAGATTGAGTCGCTCGCCGCGGTACGGAACCACACACGCGAGCGCAGCGCGGCGCGCGACATGCGGCCAGATAAAGCCGTGGAACACCGCGAGGGCCCACAGCGCGATGCCGCGCTGCTGACCGAGGAGAACCGAAGCAACGCACAGAAAGCCCAGGCCGAACCCGACAATGCGAAGCCGGTAAAGACGTTCGACGAAGCGCTTTCCACTGCCGGCCGGAAGGTCAGCCGGCCGATCCGTCGTTCGATCCGTTTCTGATGCCATCTACCACCTGCGCAAAGAACAGCCGGACACACAAGGACACCCAATCGATGCGCACGCAACGGTGAGCGCTGAAGGTATGACGTGCTTAATGCGGTAAAAATTCTACCAGTTTATCTTTGCCGAGCAGTACGATATGGAAGTTTTTCCGCATCCGGCGTGCCCGCGCCGCTGCTGAGTCCACATCGCGTTTGCATCGCGTGCGCCCTGCGCCTTGAAGCCCGTTTCATCGCCCATTGAATCCGCCTTTTGCTGTGTCGTGAACAGTGAATTCGTCAGTTTTTTGCGCGGCTCATTAGTCACGCCGCTGTCATCCTGACGACACACTTTCAACTCAGCATCGAAAATCCACGCGACCAATCCTGGGAGGTACACGCGATGCCGGAACTCTCCTTCCCGCAAGCGGGCTCAGCAAGCGGAAAAGGCCGCAGCATAGGCCTCGTCGTCTTTCTGCTGGTGATCATTGCCGGCGCGATCTATTGCGCGATGCATCTGATCAACGATCTGCAGAATGTCAGGCAAGCTTCATTTCTGCCGTATCTGATGCTCGGGGTCGCACTGCTGATCGCGCTCGGTTTTGAGTTCGTCAACGGCTTTCACGACACCGCCAATGCGGTTGCGACTGTTATCTACACCCATTCGCTAGCGCCGAACATTGCGGTGGTCTGGTCGGGTGCATGGAATTTTCTTGGCGTCCTGACCTCGACCGGCGCCGTCGCGTTCGGCATCCTCCAACTGCTGCCCGTCGAGCTGATCCTGCAGGTCGGCAGTGGCGCCGGTTTTGCGATGGTGTTCGCGCTGCTGATCGCGGCGATCATCTGGAATCTCGGCACCTGGTACCTCGGTTTGCCGTCGTCCAGTTCGCATACGCTGATCGGTTCGATCGTCGGCGTCGGGCTGATGAATCAGTTGCTGCACGGCACGTCGGGCACGAGTGGCGTGGACTGGAACCAGGCGCTTGGCGTCGGCAAGTCGCTGCTGTTTTCGCCGATCGTCGGCTTCCTCGCAGCGGGGCTGCTGCTGCTGGTGCTGAAAGCGGTCGTGCGCGTGCCAGCGCTCTATAAGGAGCCCGCCGGTAAAGAACCGCCGCCGTTCTGGATTCGCGCACTGCTGATCCTCACCTGCACCGGCGTGTCGTTCGCGCACGGCTCGAACGACGGTCAGAAAGGCATGGGCCTTATCATGCTGATCCTGATCGGCATCGTACCGACCGCCTACGCACTAAACAAGGCGGTCACGCCTTCGCAAACGCAGACTTTCCTTGCGGTGTCGCAACAAGCCGCCGCGGCATTCGGCCGGTACACCGATGGCGCGGCGCCGTCGGTTGCGCCGCGCAACGACGTCGAGCGCTTCGTGCAGACCCGCCAGTTGTCCAGGACCACGATTGCCGCCATGCAGCAACTGTCGGAGCGTATCGGCCAGCAGATCAGCGAATCGGGATCGCTCGCGAATGTGCCGCAGGACCAGGTCAACAACGTGCGTAACGACATGTACATCGCATCCGAAGCGATTCGCCTGATGCTGAAGGCGAATACGCCCGCGTTCGCGCCTGACGATGCGAAGGCGATCGAGAACTTCAAGAAACAGATGGACAGCGCAACCAGGTTCATCCCGACCTGGGTGAAGGTCGCGGTCGCGATCGCGTTGGGTCTGGGGACGATGGTCGGCTGGAAGCGCATCGTCGTCACGGTCGGTGAAAAGATCGGCAAACAGCATCTGACTTATGGACAGGGCGCTTCGGCCGAAGTCGTCGCCATGCTGACGATCGGTGCGGCCGACGCCTACGGCCTGCCGGTATCGACCACCCATGTGCTGTCGTCGGGCGTCGCCGGCACGATGGCGGCGAACGGCTCGGGTCTGCAGTGGGGCACGGTGCGCAGCCTCGTACTCGCATGGGTGCTGACCCTGCCTGTGTCGATCGCGTTGTCGGCGGGCTTGTATTGGGTGTTTCGCAATCTGTTCTGATCCGGCATCGGGCGGCGCCGCCAAGCCGGCGAAGCGCCAGTAAAAAAGCGCGGCGCAGATCCAACTCCGCCGCGCTTTGCTTTTGATGCGTGACCGTATGTCTGCGCGCCTGCACCGATGCTCGCGCCTGGCGACGCGAACAACGCGCCGTTCAATCAATACAACTCAGGCACGATCATATTGCCCGGCACGGGCTGCCGGATGTAGTCCGGATGGTGCACGCGCTCCGGCAGCGTGATCGAAGCGTGCTCGACTTCCTTGTACGGCACCTGGCTTAACAGATGGTGAATGCAGTTCAGGCGCGCGCGCTTCTTGTCGACCGCCTGCACAACCCACCACGGCGCCTCCGGAATATGCGAGCGCTGCAGCATCACCTCTTTCGCCTGCGTGTACGCTTCCCAGCGGCGACGGCTTTCGAGGTCCATCGGGCTTAGCTTCCATTGCTTCAGCGGATCGTGAATACGCGCCTGGAAACGGATTTCCTGTTCCTCGTCGGTAATCGAAAACCAGTATTTGAGGATCTGGATGCCGCTGCGCACGAGCATCTTTTCGAACTCCGGCACCGAGCGAAAAAACTCTTCGTACTCCGCGTCATTGCAAAAGCCCATCACACGTTCGACGCCTGCGCGGTTGTACCAGCTACGATCGAACAGCACCATTTCGCCGCCAGCCGGCAGATGACTCACGTAACGCTGGAAATACCATTGCGTGCGCTCGCGGTTATTCGGCGCCGGCAGCGCCGCGACGCGGCACACGCGCGGATTCAGCCGCTGCGTGATGCGCTTGATCGCGCCGCCCTTGCCGGCCGCGTCGCGGCCCTCGAAAATCACGACTACCCGGTGGCCGGTCTGCACGATCCAGTCCTGCAGCTTCACCAGTTCGCCCTGCAACCGGAACAGCTCGCGAAAATACTGTTTGCGTGATGCGCGCGCTTCATCGGTCAACGCGTCCGCGCCGTCGAGGATGCGGTCGTCGACTTCCATTTCCAGTTCCTCATCGTACGCGTCGATAAGGTCTTCCTCGAAGCGCCGCTGCCGCGCGGCCAGGGACTCACGGTCAAGCTCGTTCATCGCGTTTCTCCACAATTGCGCACTGCACTCGAATGGCAGCGCCGAAAGGTCGATTATCGGCGCACGAGGTGTCAGCCTTGTTACCTGTCAGCGCAATGTCATCGAACCTGGGTATCCGCAAAGTTTACCGCAGCCGTTTTGCGAAACTCAGTTGATGGCCATCCGGGTCCTGGATGTGGAAATAGCGTTCGCCCCATGTCGCGTCGGCCGGGGCGCTTTCGGGCGCGAGGCCCGCATCGAGCGCGCGCTGATACAGTGCATCGACATCGGACACGTGGATGATCACGCGCCCCCACCAGTTGATCGGCCCATGCGTTTCCGCGATCAGATTCAGGTGCGACCCGCCGAATGCGTATGACGTGAAGTCCGCATCGGCGCCGCCGTACGCGAACGGAAAACCGAGCGCGCCGTAGAACTGCACCGCACGCGCCATGTCGGCAGTCGCCAGCGTGACCGCGTTGATCGATTCGATGCGGGCGTCAATTGCGCCAACGGGCTGCACCGAAGTTTTCGGGCTGCGGGCCATGTGCACTCCTCCTTCACGCCAAGGCGAAAACGGCAGCCGCGCGACTGCGGCTGCCGTTCGGTCTACTGTAACGACGCCGCCCATGCATCGGGTGGCGCAACGCGCATGTGCGCTGTATCACTGAACCAGATACACGCGCGTCACGCCGCGACCGCGCGGGTCCGACACCGCATTCGGCATATCGCCATTGATCTTGATTGCCTGAACGTCGCCATTGAAGTTCTGCTTTTGCAGAACGTAGCCTTTTGCTTCGACCTGCTTCGCAAGTTGGCCGTCAATCGGCGCGTACGGTTCCCAGAAAATCGTATTCGGTGGCAACAGCTGATGATGAAAGCGCATCGCGGCAACGGCGTCTTTCAACGGCATGTCGAAATCGTACACGTTGTTGATCACCTGGAAAATCGTCGTGAAGATCCGTGAGCCGCCCGGCGTACCGATGACCAGCGACACCTTGCCATCTTTGGTCAGAATGGTCGGCGTCATCGACGAAAGCGGACGTTTCTTCGGTTCGATCGCATTCGCATCGCTGCCGACCACGCCAAACATGTTTGGCACGCCCGGCTTCGATGCGAAGTCGTCCATTTCATCGTTGAGCACGATGCCGGTGCCTTGCGCAACGACTCCCGAGCCGAAATAGCCGTTAACCGTGTAGGTGTTCGATACCGCGTTGCCCCACTTGTCGACCACCGAGAAATGCGTCGTCTCCGCTTTTTCGGGCATCGACGTACCAAGGCCCGCCTGCACGCTCTTCGTGTCGGACGGCGTATCCGGATTGACTTCGGCCGCGCGCTTCGCGAGATACGCGTCATTGGTCAGTTGCGCGACCGGCACCTTGTAGAAGTCCGGATCACCGAGATATTGCGCGCGATCCGCGAACACGCGCTTTTCGATCTCCGCCAGCAGATGAATGTATTGCGGAGAATTCAGCTCGACGCCATTGAAGTCCTGCTTCAAGTCCGCCTTCATCTTCAGCAGCTGTACAAGACCGACGCCGCCCGAACTCGGCGGCGGTGCGGTAATCACGCGATAGCCGTTCCAGTTCGCTTCGATCGGCTGGCGCCAGACCGCTTTATAGTCGTGCAGATCGCGCTTCGTGATCAGCCCATGTCCCCGCATTGAAGCGGCGATCAGATCCGCGGTCTTGCCGTCATAGAATTCTTTCGCACCACGATTCGCGATGCGCGTGAGTACCGCGGCCAGATCCGGCTGCTTGAACGTTTCGCCCGCCTTCATGCTGCCGAAATAGGTATCGAAGTTCGTCTTGCCCTCGAAGTCTTTCGCGGATTTGTCGCGCCGCTCGGCCAGTTGCTCGTCGACGACGAAACCATCGCGCGCATATTTGATTGCGGGCGCAAGCACCTGTTTCCACTGCAACCGGCCGAAGCGGCGCTGCGCTTCCCACATGCCGGCGACCGTGCCCGGCACGCCGACCGCGTAGTAGCCGTACAGACTTTTGCCCTTGATCACGTTGCCCTGCTCGTCGAGATACATCGTGCGGGTCGCCGCGAGCGGCGCACGCTCTCGATAGTCGATGAAATAGGGCTTGCCGTTCACGTACAGCGTCATAAAGCCGCCGCCACCGATATTGCCTGCCTCCGGATAGGTCACGGCCAGCGTGAACGCGATCGCCACCGCGGCATCGACCGCGTTGCCGCCTTCCTTGAAAATCTGTTCCGCGGCGTCCGCGCTGTATTTGTCGGCAACCGCAATGGCCGATGCGGATAGCACCACCGGCTGATTCGCGGGGCCCTTCGCATAGACCGGCGTGGCTTCAAGAAAGCTTGCCGAAAGGGACACGAGCCCGGCAAATGCCAGACCCGCGATGGAGAGTTTCGCTTTGTTATTGGGCGCCATTGGCTGTTCTCCCTGACATGAACTGCGCGACTCTCAACAGCGAGTGAGAATCCTGTCATGGGCTTATAACATGCCAACGCGCGATTGCGAACCCCGCCGCATGCGTTTGTCGCGCATGCGGCGGTGCGGCGTGACGAAGGTCGACGTTTATGCAGCGGCCTTCGAGGTCAACACCTGACCGGCCACTTCATCGACCGCGGCCTTCGTGAGACGCACGATTTCATCGACGTCCGCACGGGTCGCAACGAGCGGCGGCGCGAAGCCGAGAATGTCGCCATGCGGCATCGCACGTGCGATCAGACCGCGCTGGAACGCAGCGGTCGACACGCGCGGCCCGACCTTCAACGTCGCATCGAATGGCCGGCGCTCGTCCTTATCGGCCATGAATTCAAGCGCAGCAAGCATGCCTGCGCCGCGCACTTCGCCGACGAGCGGATGCGCATCGAATGCCGCATGCATTTGCTCGAGCAAATACGCGCCGGTTTGCGCCGCGTTTTCGCTGATGTTCTCGCGTTCGAGAATGTCGAGGTTCGCGAGCGCCGCCGCTGCGCAGATCGGGTGGCCCGAGTACGTCCAGCCGTGCCCCATCGGGCCGGCTTCCTGCGATGCGCTGTCGATCACATCCCACACGCGCTCGCTGACGATCACGCCGGACAGCGGCGCATACGCGCTTGTCAGTCCCTTCGCGACGGTGATCAGATCCGGCTCGATGCCGTAGTGCTGCGCGCCCATTTTCGAGCCGAGCCGGCCGAAGCCACAGACGACTTCGTCGCAGATCAACAGGATGTCGTGTTTCTGCAGCACTTTCTGGATCGCGGGCCAGTAACCTGCCGGCGGCGGCACGATACCGCCGGTGCCCATCACCGGTTCGCCGATGAACGCGGCGATCGTATCGGCGCCTTCCTGCGCGATCAGCTTTTCGAGCTCATCGACGCAATAATTGACAAATTGAGCCTCATTCATGCCGGCCGGCGCCTGCCGGTACCAATGCGGACACACGGTGTGCTTGACCCGTTCGATTGGCAGATCGAAGAACTGATGAAAGCTCGGCAGCCCGGTCAGACTTCCGGTGACGATGCCGGACCCGTGATAGCCGCGCTGGCGCGAAATGATCTTCTTCTTGTTCGGCCGCCCTTTCACATTGTTGTAGTACCAGACAATCTTGATCTGCGTTTCATTCGCGTCCGAGCCGGACATGCCGTAGTAAACCTTCTTCATGCCAGCCGGCGACCAGTCGATGATGCGCGACGACAGCTCGATAATCGTGTCCGTCGAATGCCCGACGTACGTGTGGTAATACGCGAGCTTTTTGGCCTGTTCGTAGATCGCTTCGGCCACTTCGGTGCGGCCGTAACCAATGTTCACGCAGTAAAGGCCCGCAAAAGCATCGATATACGACTTGCCCTGATGGTCTTCGATGCGAATGCCTTTCGCGCCGGTCACGATACGGCCGGGCAGCGCACCGCTTGCATGGTCGTGCGCATGCGTCGACGGGTGCATGAAATGCGCGCGGTCGGCGGCCAGCAGTTGTTCGAGTGATTGAGTCATGGCGTGCTCCCTCTTGAATAGTCAGTTGCGTTCGGTAGTAAAGGCCATTAGCCGTTTTCGGCCTGTCAGCCGGCAATGGCGTGTGCGGCGCGCGTCGCATCGGCAACCGGCAGGCCCAGTTGACCGAGGCAGAAGTAACGGGTCTCGACGAACGGCTCGAAGCCTTCAGCTCCGCCTTCGCGACCAAGCCCCGACGCCTTCATGCCGCCGAACGGAATCGGCGCACCGGTGAACTTCGCGCCATTGACCGACACCATCGCGAACTCCAGACGGCGGATCAGCTGGAACACCGTATTCAGGTCAGTCGCGCACAAATACGCGGCAAGCCCATACTCGGTGTCGTTGGCGCGCGTAATCGCTTCATCGAGCGTGTCGAACGGGGACACCGCCGAGATCGGCGCGAAATTTTCCTCATCATAGACACGCATGCCAGGCGTCGCGTCCGCGATCACCGTCGGTTCGAAGAACCAGCCACCGCGTGCATGCGGCGCGCCACCGACCGTGATGCGTGCGCCTCTCGTGCGCGCATCGACCACCCGCGCGACGGTCGCATCGAACGCGCCCTGGTGCATCAGCGGGCCGACGTCGACATTCGCATCGAATGCGGCGCCGACCTTCAGCGCACCCACCGCGTCGCTGTAGCGCTCGACGAATCGCTCGTACAGCGGCCGCGCGACGAAGATGCGATTAGCTGCGCAACAATCCTGCCCGGACGTCTGGAACTTTGCGGCAACCGCGACGCGCACGGCCTGTTCGAGGTCAGCGTCCGCGGTCACGATAAACGGCGCGTTGCCGCCGAGTTCGAGCGCGGTCTTCTTGATTCCCGATTGCGCCGCAGCCTGCATCACGAGCCCGCCGACACGCGTCGAGCCGGTAAAGCTGACCGTGCGCACACGCGGGTCGCGCACCAGTGTTTCCATCGCCATTTGCGGCTCGCCGAGCACGACATTGAAAACGCCCGCCGGGAATCCCGCTTCTTCGGCGAGCTGCGCAAGCGCAAGCGCCGAAAACGGCGTTTCATGCGCCGGCTTGACGACGACAGTGCAGCCCGCTGCGAGCGCCGCCGCGGCTTTGCGCGTGATCATCGCGTGCGGAAAATTCCATGGCGTAATCAAAGCGGCAACACCGACCGGTTCAAGGATCGTACCCAGATGCGCGCCATCGATATGCGTCGGAATCGTGCGGCCGTTCAGGCGTTTTCCCTCATGCGCGAACCACTCGATAAAGCTCGCACCGTATGCGACCTCACCGCGCGATTCGGCAAGCGGCTTACCTTGCTCGATCGACAGAATGCCAGCCAGGTCGTGCTGATGACGCATCACGAGTTCATGCCAGCGCAGCAGCAACGCCGCGCGCTTCGCGACCGGCACATAACGCCAGCTTTCGAATGCACGTTGTGCAGCGTCGACCGCTTGTGTGATTTGCGGCGCTTCGAGCATCGGTACATGGCCGATCACTTCCTGGTCCGCGGGGTTCTGCACCGCGACCGTGGATGCACTATCGCTATGCACCCAGCGACCATCGACATAGCACAGCGATTTGAAAAGAACGGGATGACCCAGCAACATACGCACCTCCTCCGTGTGTTCATCGTCTATGCATTACTGTACGGGCGATCGAAGTGCGGTTTTTTCGGTTCATGGCACTGCGCGTTGCTGATTTTTCTGTTTTATACGTCTGCGCGACGTGTTTTTTCGGGCGCTGCCATGACGCGTCATGCGTCGTCGACAGCGGCTCCGTCAACCCAGTCGGACAGGTCCTCGGGCACGCTCTTCACGACCTTGGTCACGATATAGGTGAAGTAACGCTCGATGCCGAGGTCATCGGTCAGCAGCGAGTCGATAAAACGCTGGTAGTGATCGATATCGCGCGACATCACATGCAGCACATAGTCAACGCCGCCGCCGGTCGCGTGGCATTGCACGACTTCGGGCGCCGCCACCACGCGCTCCTCGAAGCGGCGCATATCCTGCGCGGTATGCCGCGCAAGCGTCACCTCGACGATGATGCGGCTGCCCTTGAACGCGCGCGCCCAATCGATATCGGCGCGGTAGCCGCGAATCACGCTGCTTTCCTCGAGCCGTCGCACCCGTTCCCACGCGGGCGAAATCGACAGATTCACTTCCTCCGCGAGACGCGACTTCGTAATACGTCCGTCGCGCGCGAGAATGCGCAAAATGGCGAGATCGTAGCGGTCGAGTTTCATCGTGTTCGGACGGCATGCGCTGCGCGGCGCATGCCCGTCCTCGTCCTCATCCGTGGATTGCGCTATGTTGCGCCGCGCCATGCGTGACCGGAATGCCTTTCTCGACGACATCGGCAACCACGGCCACCGTATCGCCGATATGCACAAGCCCCGGAAAATGCCGCGCGGCCAGCAGGCCACCGCGGCGCGCGCGGTATTCGACAGGCATTGCACCGCTACGCGTCGCATCGTAGATGCGCGCGATTACGTCCCCCGTTTCAACCGTGTCGCCGAGGTCCTTGCAAAGTTCGAGCAAGCCATCGTGTTCGCTGATCGTGTAGCAACTGCCGTCGGGCATGTCGAGCAACGTGGTCGTGCGCGCGGCGGTATCCGGCACGTGTGTTTTCACGCACTGCGAGTTCCAGGCGAGCACGCCCGCATGCGCAAGAAACCCATAGATGCCCCGCACCGCCACAGCGACGCTTTCGACCGTCGCCGTGCCGCCGCCGCCCAACTCGGTCGATACGAACACCTTCCCCGCTTCCTCGACAGCACTGTCGAACAAGCCGATGCTGTCGAGTTCGAGCATCCGCATCGAGTACGGCGCGCCGAACGCATGCATCGCCGCTTCGCAGCGAGCCTGCTGTGCGGCGTCCTCAAGGACGTGGATCGCGGCAAACGGCACAAAGTCGAGCGTACGCCCGCCGGCATGCAGATCCAGCACATAGTCAGCAAGCGGTAGCAGATAGCGCTGGAAGTAGTCAGCGATCTTCTCGGTCACCGTGCCGTCCGGCTTGCCCGGAAAACTGCGATTCAGATTGCCGCGATCGATCGGCGACGTGCGCGTCCCGGCACGAAACGCCGGGTAATTCATATACGGCACGATGATCACGCGGCCCTTCACGTCGGTGGTCTTCAGCGTCGCGGCCAGTTTCGCGAGCGCGATCGGCCCTTCGTACTCGTCGCCGTGATTACCGCCCGTCAATAGCACGGTCGGCCCGTCGCCGCGCCGGATCACGGTAACCGGAATCATCACCGCACCCCACGCGGACGTATCGTGCGAATACGGCAGCTTCAGAAAGCCGTGCTGCTCGCCGTCGGCATTAAAATCGACAGTGGCCTGAATCGGCGATGGCCTCATGGGCTACTCCTTCACAAACAGCTTGCGCGGCGTATTGCAGAACGTCTCGACGCCGGTATCGGTAATCAGGATGCTTTCGGTAATTTCGAGGCCCCAGTCGTCGAGCCACAATCCGGGCATGAAGTGAAACGTCATGCCCGCTTCGAGGACAGTCTTGTCCCCCGGACGCAGGCTCATCGTGCGCTCGCCCCAGTCCGGCGGATAGCTCGCGCCGATCGGATAGCCGCAGCGGCTGTTCTTTTCGATGCCCGCCTTGCGCAATACCGCGAAAAACGCGTTCGCAATGTCTTCGCAGGTATTGCCAGGCTTCGCCGCGGCGAGCCCTGCCTCGATGCCATCGACCACCGCACGCTCGCCGTTTAAGAAATGCCGCGGTGGTTTGCCAAGAAACACCGTGCGCGACTGCGGACAGTGATAGCGCTTGAAGCAGCCGGCGATTTCGAAGAACGTGCCCGCACCATTGCGCAACGGCGTATCGTCCCAGGTCAGGTGCGGTGCGGCCGCGTCCGCGCCGGTCGGCAGCAGCGGCACGATTGCCGGATAGTCGCCGCCGTGCCCGTCAACACCGGTAATGCCGGTCGCATAGATATCGGCCACCAGATCGCTCTTGCGCATGCCCGGCTCGATCCGCTCGACAATCCGCGCATGCATTTTCTCGACAATTCGCGCGGCCACGCGCATATATTCGATTTCGCGCGGCGACTTCACCGCGCGCTGCCAGTTCACCAGCGCGGTCGCGTCATGCCACTTGGCATTCGGCAGGTTTTGCACGAGTGATCCGTACGCGGCCGCGCTGAAGTAGTAGTTATCCATCTCGACGCCGATCTGCACGGACTGCCAGCCACGCGCCGCGATCACTTCGCGTGCGAGATAGTCCATCGGATGACGCTCGGTCGATTGCACGTAATGATCCGGATAACCAACAATATTCTCGCGCCGCATGAACACGGTGCGTAGCGCGCCGTTTGCATCCTGACCACGGCCGAACCACACCGGTTCGCCATCGAGCGCGAGCAGCACGCACTGGTGCACATAGAACGACCAGCCGTCGTAGCCGGTTAGCCACGCCATATTGGTCGGGTCGCTGACAATCAACAGATCGATGCCCGCCATCTGCATCGCGCGGCGCGTCTTTGCGATCCGCGCGTCGTATTCGGCCCGCTCGAACGGTAGTCGTACGACAGGCGCCGCGGCCTGTCTTTCCAGTTGTGTCGATTCCGCCATTGTCTCCTCTCAGCGTGTTGCTTCGTTACGGAAAAGGGTGCCGGCACCGGCAGACTGAGCACGCGCAAGCGCGAGCGCCGCGATCGCGGTGTCCTGCGCACCGGTGCCGGTCAGATCACACAGCGTGATCTCATCGTCGTTCGCGCGACCACGCGTAGTACCCGCAATCACCTGCCCGAGTTCGGTAAAGGTTGCGCGCGCATCCAATGCGCCGGCTTCGAGCGCGTGATGCAACTCGCCGAGCACGCGCGTTTGCGATACGCGATCGCACACATAGCGGACCGCTGCGAGCACCTCAGGCGCGATTTCGTTTTTATGCTCCGCGTCCGAACCCATTGCAGTGATGTGCAAACCCGGATGCAGATCGGCCGCTTGAATCAGAGGCTCGGTGCTTGGCGTCGTCGTGATCGCAATGTCCGCTTCAGCAAGCGCGTGATGCGGGTCGCGCGCGACATCGCAGGCGACCTTCATCCGCGCGGACAGATCGGCTGCGAAGCGCTCGGCGTTGTTGCGCTTGCGCGCCCATACGGTCACGCGTTCGAACGGCCGCACCAGCGAGAGCGCCTGCAACTGCAAGCGGGCCTGCTCGCCCGCGCCAAGCACCGCGACATGCGGCGTAGCGCGCTTCGCAAGCCAGCGCGCGGCGACCGCACCGGCCGCCGCGGTGCGCACCGCCGTCAGGTAGCCGTTATCCAGCAACACGGCTTGCGTCAATCCGGTCCTGGCCGACAACACGAGCATCAGGCCGTTCAAACTCGGCAGGCCAAGCGACGGGTTGTCGAAGAAACCCGGGCTGACCTTGATCGCAAAGCTATCGAAGCGCGGCAAATACGCAGTCTTTACGTCAACCTCGCCGTGATGCTCAGGCAGATCGAGCCGCAGGATCGGCGGCATCGCGACTGCTTCGGTTGCCAGCGCCGCAAACGCGGCTTCGACCTGGTCGATCGCGGCGAGATCGAGTGGCACGAGTTCACGAAGCTGTGCTTCGCCTAGCAAGGTAATGGCTGTCATGTCGGATGTCCCGCGTCAGGCCGCGTCGATCACGCGGCGATGCTGGTCGATATCGATGTTCGCGCCGGTCACGATCAGCACGACCGGTCCGCGTTGCAATGACTGCTCCGGCAATGCGCGATCGAGCAGCGCCGCGATGCCGATGGCCGCCGCGCCTTCGACTACGAGCCGTTCCTGCCGATACGCATGCACGATCCCGCGCGCGATCGATGCCTCGTCGAGCAGGATCAACGCGTCGATCAGATCGCGCGTCATCGCGAACGTGTAACGGTTTTCAAGGCCAATCCCGCCGCCCAGCGAATCGGCAAGCGTCGCCTGTTCGTCGACCTGCACGGGACGGCCGGCATCAAGGCTTGCATGCATTGCGGCGCCGCGCTCCATCGTCACACCGGTCAGCCGCACCTTGGGGCTCACCTGCTTCGCGGCAAACGCGACGCCGGCAAAGAGGCCACCGCCCGACAACGGCACGACGATGTTCGCGACATCCGGCAGCGCTTCGAGTATCTCGACGCCTAGCGTTGCCTGCCCCGCGATCACATCGATGTGATCGAACGGCGGCACATACGCATACCCTTCGTCTCGCGTGAGGCGCAATGCTTCATGTTCCGCATCGTCCTGACTGTTGCCGACGATATGCGCGCGTGCGCCGAGCGCGCGCACCGCTTCCACCTTGTTGTCCGGCACCAGCGATGACATGCACACCGTCGTTTCCATGCCGAACGTGCGTGCCGCATACGCGACCGCGCGTCCGTGATTGCCGGTCGACGCGGTTACGACACGCTTGCAACCTTGATCGGCAAGACGGGCAACGGCGTGCGTCGCGCCGCGCAGCTTGAAACTACCGGTCGGCTGCACAGTCTCCAGTTTCAGATAGACAGGGGTGCGCGCGAGCGCCGATAGTGAAGGCGATTCGACGAGCGGCGTACGGCATACTCGCCCTTCGATACGACGGCGCGCGCGATAAACATCGGCAAGCGTGAGAACGGACATGGGCCTCGAACCAGCATTCGAACTTTCATGATGCCGATGCGCGAGGCCGCCGAAGCCACATCAGGCGACTTCGATCGAACAGTCGCATCGGTGCACAGAAGCCCAGTCTAATGAGCCACAATTTGATTTTCATTGTCCTGGTACATTTCAGCGACATCCGCTGAAGTGGGCATCGAATTCAGCAGCGGAATTCAGCCGAAATCATGCACCTGCGGAAATTGCTCGAATACGTCACGCATCGTTTCGAGCGCATCGCGATACGTGTTGTCGCTGACTTCCGCGCCGACGCACAAACGCACCGCATTCGGCCGATCGGCGCCGCGCACGAGAAACGGGTCCGGCGATGTCACCGCGATGTCCCGGTTGCGCAATTCGCGCACGAGCCGCTCGGCCTGCCAGTGGTCCGGCACGCGAAGCCATGCGGACAACGCATGCGGATGCGCACCGAGCAGATAGTCGCCCAGTACCTGCTGCAACGCAGCCTGACGCTTCGCGAGCCGATCGCGCTGAACCTGCACGAGACGCGCAGCGGTACCGTCGTTAATCCATCGCGTCGCGACTTCGGCCATCGGCGACGTGGCCATCCAGCTGCTCACGCGCAACACGCTTTCAACGCGCAACGCGAGACGCCGCGGCGTCGTCAGATAGCCGACGCGCAAACCCGCGAGCACCGACTTGGTCATGCTCGTGCAGTAGAACGACAACTCGGGAATCAGGCTGGAGATCGGCGGAATCGGCTTGGCCGGAAGCGGACCGTAGACATCGTCCTCGATCACATATACGCCGTAGCGCTCCGCGATACGCGCAATCGCGCGACGGCGTGATTCCGGCATCAGCGCCACGGTCGGGTTGTTTAATGTCGGCGTGCAGACGAGCGCGGTAATGCGCTCGCTGTCGCACATCTCTTCGAAGTGTTCAGGATGCAACCCGTACTCGTCGATTTCGAGTCCCTTCAGCGTAAAGCCGAGCACGTTCGCCGAGCCGATCACGCCATGGTCCGTCAGACTCTCGCACAGAACCGTGTCGCCCGGCCCGACAAGCGATGCGAGCGCAAGGAAAATGCCGTGCGCCGCGCCATTCGTGACCAGCAGCGTATCGATCGACGCGGGCATGCCAAGTGTCGCGAGCCAGTCGATGCCCGCCTGACGGTGATGCTCAAAGCCCGCAATCGGCCGGAATGCGCGTATCCACGGCTGGTCCTCGGCCGCGGCAAGTGCGGCGCAAACCTTGCGCCACATCGCATCGTGTTCCGGCGTGTGGATAATGCGCGCAATCGAAAAGTCGACGACAGACCGTTCCGCGGTGTCGAGCATATAACTCGACATCGCCTCCGTCACCCGTTCAGCGACGAAACTGCCGCGCCCGACCTCGCAGCGGATCAGCCCTTGCCGCTCCAGTTCCTTATACGCATTGGTGACCGTCTGCACGCTGATCGACAGTTCCGATGCGACATCGCGCTGCGGCGGCAAGCGGGTGCCCGCCGATAACTCCTCGCTTTCAATATCGCCGGCGATCGCCTTGACCAGCCGTTTGTATTTCGATTCAACACCGTGTACCGCACGTACAGCCTCTCGCCATTGCTCGATCAAGTCGTTCTCCCTTGCTCTCCCCACCTTGCATAGTGCGATGAAATAGCGCTGGAAAAGAATTGTCCTAGTGCAATTCAGACGAAAAATCTGGCTTTATAAAGTCCGATTGCTCACAGATACGGCGGCGTCAAGGCGCGGTGACGGACTGAATCGGACAAAGGGACGCGACGCAATTGAACCGGTTCAAACGACACGGCGCATACCGCGTGCCGCATCGCGGTCGTTTTTTGCTTGCGCTTGTTTACCGGGCTACGCCGCGCCCCGTTTGCCGCGCGCGAGTTCGTCGCCGGTGCCCTGCGGCAGGCGCCGGGTAATTGGAATGGATGCGCACGAGAACAGGCCGATCACGAAAAAGGCTGGCCAGAAGTCGGACCAGACGATCGTCTTGTGGCCTTGCAGCACATGTGAAACCTGCAGCACGATACCGGCGATCGTCACGCCGAGCCCCAGCGACAGTTGCTGGATTACGCTCGACACGCCGGTCGCCCGGCCGATATCGCGGGTCGGAATATCGGCATACGCAAGCGAGTTCAGCGACGTGAACTGCAGCGAAGGAAAGATCCCGCCCACCAGCACGATGCACCAGATCAACCAATGCGGCATTCCCGGAAAGAACAGTCCGTAGACCGCGATCGCACAGCCGGCGAACACCGCGTTGACCATCAGCACCGAGCGAAAACCGAAGCGCGCGAGCACCCGCAGCGCGATCGTCTTCATAAAGATCGCGCCAAATGCGGACGCACAGGTAATCGAACCGGACTTGAACGCGGTCATCCCGAGCCCTTCCTGCAACGCTAGCGGCAGCAGAAACGGCACCGCGCCGAGACCGATGCGAAACAGCGATCCGCCTACGACGCTCGCGTGAAAAGACGGAATTCGAAGCAATCGCAGATCGAGCACCGGCGCTGCGACGCGGCTCGCATACAGCCAATAGACGAATAGCAGCGCGGCGCCCAGCGCGCACATGACGAACATCGCGCTGCCCGATACGAGGCCGCTGCCGATTAGCGACAAACCGAGCATCAGCAGCGCCGCGCCACTGGCCGACAACGCAAAGCCAAACCAGTCGAGCGGCCCCGGATGCGGCTCACGCAGGTTCTGGATATGACGGTTCGTGAGCCAGATGCCGAGGATGCCGATCGGCACGTTGACGAAGAAAATCAGCCGCCAGTGCAGATACGTCGTGATAAAGCCGCCGATCGGCGGCCCGATCACCGGCCCGAGCAGCGCGGGCACGGTCAGATAGTTGACCGCGCGAATGAAGTCCGACTTCGGCATCGAACGGAAGATGATGATGCGCCCGACCGGCACCATCAGCGCGCCGCCGACCCCTTGCACAAAACGCGCGGCGACGAGCGTCGCCAGCGACGTGGAAGCCGCGCACATCAGCGAGCCGGCCACGAAAATGCCGATCGCCGTGCGAAACACCGTGCGTGAGCCGAAGCGGTCGGCCACCCAGCCGCAGATCGGAATGAATACGCCAAGGCCGATCACGTAGCTCGTGACTGCCAGTTTCAGCGTGATCGGGTCGGTGCCGAAGTCGCGCGCGATCACCGGCAGCGAGGTGACGATGACCGTCGAATCCACGTTCTCCATGAACATCGCGCACGCGACGATCAAAGGAACGATAAAGGCGCCTAAGGCAAGAGGCATAACGGACGAAGCGGCCACCGCAGACGGCGGCGTATTGGAACGCGGTTCACGACCACCGCTAACCGGTCACGATACCGCGCGGCGAAACACCGCGCCGGCGCGCACCGCGCGGCGCGACTGATGCAAACAAAGCACGCAAATAAAGCGTCTAGCGCGACGCGCCGACCAGCGGTTGCAGCAACGGCAGAATCTCGGCGCTGGCGCGCTCGACGTCGTTCGGGAAGTCGATTTCGATCCACGGTGCACCGGTCACGTCCGCTGTTTCGAACACCTGGCTGCGTTCGAGCAGCAGATCGCGCACCGCTTCTTCGTGCGGCAGGTTCGCACGACCGCTATCGATATAGCCGGCGACGATCTGGGCGAAGCGCTGTGCGGCCGCTTCGCGGAAACGGAAGAACCCGACCGACTCGCCGATCGTGTCATAAGCGAGATTCGCCGCCACTTGCTTGCGCAATTCGACCGGCACGCCGTCTTTCAGGCACAGCTTCACCGGTTCGTCGCCCGTTTCGAAATCGCGGTCGATCAGCAGCCGGTTTGCTTCAGTGCCCGCAACCAGCGCGGCCAGAATGCGCTCGTCGTACAGCACGTCCGCGTCCATCAGCAGCACATCGCCGCCGCGCGTCAGCGCGTCGGCGACCGTATGCACGGTCAGAACACTGCCCAGGTCATAGCGCGGGTTCAGCATGATCTCGACTGGCCGGGGCCAGCCGATCCGCTTCAATTCGGCTTCCACCAACTCGGGCTGAAAACCCAGCGCGAGCACGACTTCGTGCACGCCCGCCGCATCGAGCATCTGCAAGTGGCGTTCGAGCAGCGTCATGCCGTCGAAGCGCAGCAGGCACTTCGGAAACTGTTCGCCGGGTTGCTGCTGAAGACGCAGGCCCAAGCCCGCGGCAAGAATGATGGCGCGCATTCGCGGTTCTTCCTGTTCTGGTTTTCGGGTAATTCAATCGGTGGCCGGCAGGCGTGTTGCGCGCCGCCGTTGCCAGCTTCTTTCGCTGAAATGCAGGTAGAGCAGACCCGGCAGGCCAAGCAGCAGCTCACGCGCGCGCTTGACGAGCGACAGCGCGAGCGCTGCTTCCGGCGGCAGCCCGACCAGCGGCGCGAGCAGCAGATAGCCGCCCTCCTGAACGCCAAGCGAGCCGGGAATCGCAAACGCCGCGCCGCGGATCGCCTGGCCAATGCTTTCGAGCAGCAACGCGTCGATCCAGCCGACCGGGTGGCCGAGAAAGCGCAGCGCAAGCCACACCTCAGCGGTACCGACAATCCAGCCCGCCAGGCTCAATGCGAAACTCGCGGCGACGCGACGGCGCTCGCTGTACAGCGCGTGCACGGCCGCGTCGACCGCATCGGCGCGCGTCGTCAGCGACGACCAGTCGCGCTTGCCGAACACCTTCGACACCGTGCGCAGCGCACGTCCAAATAGCCCGCGACGCTGCGCCAGATAAAAGCCGACGACCATCGCGCCGAGCACCGCGGTCGCGATGATCGCCGCGGTCTGCAGGTTATGGAATGCGCCGTGCGACGCGGATGCGCCGAACAGTAAAAGCCCGAGCATCGCAAAGACGATCTGCGCGATCGCCTGCAACGTCGTGCTGACCGTGATCGCCGCGGCGGCATCGCGCATCTGCATCCCACGTTGGGCGAGCTGGCGCACCATCATCACCGGACCGCCGATCTGGCCGGCCGGCAACAGGCTGTTCACCGATTCGCCGATCCAGCGAGCGAACACCGCATCGCGCTCGGTGAGCGAATCGCGACGCTTGTCGAACAGTACGGAAATCGCCCCCGCGTCGAGCGCGAGCGGTAGCAGATGCAACGCGGCAACCAGCCCGAGCCCCCAGCCCGCGGCGAGCAGCGTCGATGCAACCGAACCGAAGCCCTGCCATGCGAGCAGCGCGACAAACAGCGCGCCGCCGATCGTCAACAGGATCATGGCCGCCCGGCTCACGCGCGCTCCCGGCTTTTGCGTTTCGCGAACTGGCTGAATACCTGGCGGAAACCGAAATACGCGATCGCGTCTTTCAGGTTCGAGATCACGCGACGCCACGGCCGCATGTTCGGATCGGTCACGTATTCGAAGGTCAGCGACACGCGCATTTCGTTTTCGCGCGCCGGCGTGATGCGGTGGCGCAGCTTGTCGCCGTCGAAAAACACGAGACCGCCGGGCGGAATCTGCACCGAACCGGGCACATCGGCCACGTCCGGGTTGCGGGTGTGCAGTTCGTAGTCGAGCCGGCACGACGATTCGTCGATCACGCCGAGCAGCAACGTATACCTCCGGCCGTCGTAGTACGACGTGTCATAGTGCCAGCCGATATGGTCGCCCGCGCGCGTGTAGTAATACAGCGCGTACGCATGCGGATCGTCCGCCGGCGACACCAGCAGTTTGTCGCCGGTCAGTTGCTCCAGCCAGCCGATCAGTTCCTTCGACCGGTATAAGTCGGCGATGAACGGCGCAAGCCGGTCGATCGTATGACGGCTCACGCTGCCGCCCTGCTTGTGGCCCGGCAGATAGTTGCGGTTGACCTCGCCCAGCAGCCCGCGCGCGCTTGCGATTAATTGCGCGGTGACTTCGGGTGCGAGGAAATCGTCGAGGTACAGGAACGCGCCCTGGTCGGCGAACTGCTTGCGCAACTGCGCGTTGTCGAAGGTACGGGTCCGGCTCGCGACCGCCTGATCGGGGTCCGGAACGACCGCTGCCGGCGGCGAGCCGGCAGCGTTATAAGAAGAAGCGTGCTTGGCGACTAAATGTTCGGCTGACGTGCTCATCGGCTAACCCAGATCTGACTGGCTTCCTGCTTCGCTTCGGGCTGAGGACGGCTGCGGCGCACGACGCGCCGATAATCGATCACGACCCACGCCGCAAACAGCGGCGCGCCAATCGACGCGGCGATCAGAAACGGTGCCACACCGCTAAACAGCGTCACGAGCGGCAACAGATACAACACGTCCTCGGTTTCGAAACCGCCGAGCGATGCTTGCTTCGTGCCCGCCTTGCCTTCCATTTCCTCGATTCGCATCCGCAGGAAGAAGATCAGCGCAACCGCAATGCCCGCCACGCAACCGAGCAGAAACGGCGACACGCCAACGCCGATCCATTCGCGCACGCTTGCCACCCGCACGCCATAACCGAGGCCGCCGAACAGCAGCACGGTCACGAGTGCGTCCGATGCGAGATCGTAGAAATGACCGATGCGGCTGCTCTTACCGCTGACGCGTGCCAATTCGCCATCGGTGTGATCGACGAAGTTCGAGATAACGATAAATAACGCGCCGAGATTGACCCACCCATATCCGCCGCGCGCGAGACAAAGCGCACCGATCAGACCGATCAGAAGGCGGACGGTGGTGAGGTGATTCGGTGTCACTCGGGTGTTCACGAGCGGCATGATGAGCCGTCGCGCCAACCTGGCATCCCACATTCTGGGAAGCGGGACGCTTCTCGGCGTTACAGAGGGGTGGTCTTTCGATGTCATAACCCGGCAATATATACGGGATTGCATTTTCATGCTGCGTTTGTCAGAAAACTGTCGGGTTGGGCGGGATCAAACTGACTACGTGCGAAGCAGGGATTGGCAAACCTCGTTACAGTGCCGGGTTTGTTGCCAGATTGTTGTGAAACGCGCGACGGGCTGTCGGCCAACGCGCAAGGCAATTGCAACCTGAAGCACACCCTACGGCGCGCGCCCCGCGCGTCTTCGACAAGAACATGAAACGCTCTTTTTTGCTCTTTTTCGCGGCGCTCGTTGCCGCAGCCGCGCCGCTCGCTTCGCACGCGGCCGAACTGGATGAGGCACTCGCCTGCGGCGAATCCGCGCATCAGTTCATCGGCGATCTCGCGAATCAGCAACTGATCGACCCGGAGCCGATGCGGGTCGAAAGCAACTCGATCAACGCGTTCCAGCCGGCGCGCGGCGAGCGGCTGACGGCTTTCGGATTCACCGCGTTCGCGGTCGTCGGCTTCGAGCAGGACGATCCGCTGTTCAAGAGCGGCAAAGGCGAACCGCTGGCGAAATCCGCGTATGGCGCAGTCGTGTTCGGCAGCGTCGAGAAAGTGCAGGCAGCCGTCACCGCGGCAGGCAGCGCCGCGATCGTGCATCACGTCGGGCCGCATATCACGGCCATTTTCTGCAAGCGGCGCTGACGAGGTTCGACGCAGGCGCCCGCCTCGCGTCCGGTTCGCGCGCTTTTCCACAGGTTCACTGAACAAGACTGTGGAGAACCTGCGCAAACGCGCGCTAAGTCCCGGACCGCAAGTGGATTATTTCGCGCCGCGCACAAACCGTGCAGGCTGCGTGGTGCTTCGCCGGATCAATCGAAGCGCGGCGTCACGTGATGGCGATCGGCTCGTCAGCTAGAATCGTCGCGCCTATCTCCCCTCTCGAGGCCGACTGATGGAATACGATCCGCAAAATCCCTTTGCCCGCATCCTGCGCGGCGAACTGCCGTCGCTGCGTGTATATGAGGACGACTTCACAGTCGCCTTGATGGACATCATGCCGCAAGCCGATGGCCACGTACTGATTCTCACGAAAGAGCCGGTTGCCGAAGTGTTCGAGCTATCGGCCGAAGGCGCAGCCGCTTGCATGCGCACGGCGCGCAGAGTCGCACGCGCGGTCAAGACCGCGCTAAATCCGCCCGGCGTGATGATCGTGCAATTGAATGGCAGCGCCGCGGGCCAGACCGTACCGCACGTGCACTTCCATGTGATTCCTCGCCATGCGGGCCTCGATTTGAAGTTGCACGCCGCCGTGGCCGCCGATATGACGCAGTTGCGGGAGTTCGCCGAACGGATCAAGGCCGCGCTGTCCACTGACGCGTAATCTGCCAGCCGCATTACTTCGCGTTCTGAAAGGCCGTGTTATTTGCGAATATGGCCTTTCAATAACGAAACAAATGCGTATTGCGAAATAATGCCATTCAAACACGCAAAAAAAACGCGGCTCGAAAGCCGCGTGACAAAGTACAGATAAAAAAGACCACCCTTGGTCAAGGGGCAGTTCAATTCTATGCGCAATCGCAGCGATAAGCGACCGCATAAGGTGGAAAACTTCTTTGCGAAAAACCATGCGAATAATTTGCCGCCTTTCCAATTTTCGAATTATTACTTCTCTTTCAGGAAAGCACGTACGTAGCGCTTGAGCAACAAGCTGAAGGTTGACACGCGTTCGAATCGTCAGCGTTGCCACAGATTTTCTCTTTGTTTAAACGTACTTACGACGATTAACCGCGCCATTCCGAATTCCGGAAAGAACTGTTGCGCGATACGCAGTTAAGACATGGAATAAGCAGAATAAACTTCGCCTCGGATCGTCTGTGGGCCGCGCGGAACGGCGGTATGCACAGTTTCAACGCGATTCTCTACGCACTGTCTCGGAGTTTACAAACCATGAAAAAAACAGTTTTCGTTGCGAGCATCATCGGCGCTTTTGCCGCGCCGGCCGTGTACGCGCAGAGCAGCGTGACGCTGTATGGCACGCTGGACGCAGGTCTGGTCTACTCGAACAATCAGCAAGGCCATAGCAACTGGCAGCAGTCGAGTGGCAGCGTCTCGAATACGTATTTCGGCCTGAAAGGCAACGAAGATCTCGGCGGCGGTCTGCATGCGATCTTCACGTTGGAAAGCGGTTTCAACCTGAACAACGGTCAGTTCTCGCAGAGCAACAACCTGTTCAACCGTCAGGCATTCGTCGGTTTGCAGAGCAATCAGTACGGTAGCGTGACGCTCGGCCGTCAGTATGACTCGATGGTCGACTATCTCGCGCCGCTGTCGGAAGCGGGCGGTGGCTACGGCAACAACCTCGCGGCGCACCCGTTCGATAACGACAATCTCGACAATTCGTTCTCGGTGCAGAACTCTGTGAAGTATACGAGCGCGAACTACGCCGGCTTCCAGTTCGGCGGTCTGTATGGCTTCTCGAACCAGGCTGGCGGCTTCTCGCAGAACCGTGCATGGAGTGCGGGCGCTTCGTATAACAATGGTCCGTTGAACGTCGCGGCATCGTACCTGCAGTTGAACAACGCAGGCAGCAACGTGAGCGGTGCGATTTCGGTGCAGAACGGCAACGCGAACATCGCGTCGAATCTGCAACGCACGTTCGGCGCGGGTATCGGCTATACGTACGGCCCGGCAACCGCGAACTTCGTCTATACGCACACGCAGCTGGATGGCGTGCAAGGTATCGACGCCGGTGGCATTCCGCTCGCAGGCGTAACCGGTATGAACCTGCATATGGACAACTATGAAATCAACGGCCGCTATGCGTTGACGCCGGCGTTGAGCCTCAATGCTGCGTACACGTTCACGGATGGCAAGGTGACGGGCACGGCGAACAACGGCGATCCGAAGTGGCATACGGTGTCGCTGATGACCGACTACTCGCTGAGCAAGCGCACTGACGTGTACCTCGAAGGTGTGTATCAACACGCGTCGGGCGAGTTCGGCAACTTCGGTTCGAATGTCGCGACGATCAACACGCTCGAGCCGTCGTCGACCGGCAATCAGGTCGCCGCTGCGGTGGGTCTGCGTCACCGCTTCTAAGCGTCAACACGATTGCGCAGTGCGCGCGGCTGATGAAGGTGGTGTGAAGTTCGATTGAAAGCAGCATGAAATTGAACTGATCACAGATCGCCCATTGTGCTTCGTTTCGAGAAACGCGCGCGTCTTTCCGACGTGCGCGTTTTTTTGTGTCAACACCGCTCAGCGGTTACGGAATGTAAACCACCTAACCGGTCGCCTTGATCGCGTGTGACAATCGCGTTGCTTTTGCAGCGCGAAGTGAAACGCTTCGCACGTGTCAACGCGCTGTGCCTGCGGTTGTCGATGCCGGCACACGCATTCTGGCGAGTCGTACGATGAAAAAACTTTTAACCCTCGCGCCTCTCGTGTTTCTTGCCGCATGCGGTTCGTCTCGCGGTCCCGAATCGGGCGCGGGTTCGGAACCGATGGTCTATGTATCATCTGCTCGCACGAGTTCGGATATTGCGCGCTGTCTCGACAGCCGGCTTTCGCGCGTGCATGCGTCGAAGAACAATGGCTCGACCGAACTGACGATCGGGTCTTCGTCGAACGCGTCATATTTCATCACGCTAACGCCGTCCCGAGGCGCGACGGTGGTGAAGGTGGTGCGTGGCGCGTCGGAAGATCCACCGGAAGAGCAACTGCGTTTCGCGATCGCGCGCTGTACCACGTAGTGGCATCGACGGCTGCTCATCATGCGACCGGTTGGGCTGCTGGCGTGATCGCGGCAGCGCTGGTCGCACATTCGGGTGCGGTTGGGCCTTATCACGTGTGGATTGTCGCGGCGTTTGCCGCTGGGGTCGCGGGTAGCACGGCACCGGATTGGCTTGAAGTGGCGTGGTGGTCGCGCAAACGCCGCTTGTGGATTACGCATCGCACCGCAACGCATTGGGGTGTTGGCTGGATTGTGTTGCTTGCCGGGGCGTATCGGTGGCTCGGGCATGATGCGCTTGCTGCGCCGCTGCTCGGGTTCGCATGCGGCGGCGTGATGCATCTGCTCGCGGACTGGCCGAATCCGCTTGGCGTGCCGTGGATTGCCGGGCGGCATTCATTGAACTGGTGGAATAGCGGGCGTTGCGATGTGCTGGTTGTTGGAGCGTCGTGGGTCAGCGCGTGGTTTGTTGTTGTGCATTTTTCGGCGCATGGGTGGTATGGGTGGCATGCGGTGCCGTGGTTGAGGAAGATTGGCGTGGGTCGATTTATTTAGCGCATCAGGTCCGCGAACGGCACAATGTGCCACTGTTCGAACTCGGGATCGAAGAGCGCAATTTCTTCGGATAGCGAGATATCCCCGACGGTCACCGTCATCGATGCGACCGCACGCGTCACCACCTCGTTCACGCGCCGCGAACTCCATTTCGTCACGTCGCGATGTGCTTCGCGCCATGCGAATAGACCCGCGCGTTCGTGAATCTCGTCAAGCTGATCAAGCGCCTCCTGATCGATCTCGAAGCACGGAGGCGGACTTGAAGCATCTGTGCGGTGAACCATGCGGCGTGAGCATGCGGCTAGACCGCCGTTCTCGCGCAAAAGAATTCGCCCGTCAAGGACTGGCCACCCTAGACGAAGATTTGCGGTGAGTCCTTTTCCATCCGCGGTGCGAAACACCTGCGGGTCGATCGAGCCCGCGTGTGCTACGTCATACCGCCTGCCGAGAAGCGCGTTATATTCGGCTTCGATCAACGCATGGATCGGAGAAATGTAGCAGCCGACGGAGGCGGCGTTTTCGTCGCCATCACCGGCAACCTGGTATGCTCCGTTCTCGCCGGGGCGCGCGAGGACATAGGTTGGGATGAGTGAGAAGTATGGGGCGTGCGGGTTGCTGTGTGGTGTTCGTGTCGGGTTCATTTCGACCTCTGCTTAATGTAACTTTGCCAGGAAAAGTGGCGGATATGAGTTGCCGATGTACGAAAGGACATTGGCTGCCGGACGTATTCGCAAAGTTTCAGTCATCCGGAAATCCCTGCAATAGCAGATTGAATTGAAATGCCTTTGCACTGTCGCTCGATTCCCATCGGCCAGAAAGGCCACCGTGACTTAGGCGTCCGCGGAACGTGCCTGACACACAGCCACCTTGACCGGCGAACTCCCTCAGCGAAATGAATTGATCCTCGTAAATCTCACCACGAAGTTCAATACAGGTGTCCGCGTGTGGTGCATATCGGAAACATCCTGACAAAGCATTCCCCTGACGTTCTATGATCATGCTTGATATTGGATACTTTCCTAACACACCCGAAAATTCATACTGAGCATGGTCGGAGAGTTTGGAAAAACGACGACAAGCAATGGATTCAACCGCCAAATTATCCATTCGATCGGCACGAGGTAAAGCACATATTTCGCCCTTACGTTTTCCGTTAACAGTTGAAATTTTTAAAAATGGATTTGGCCATTGAGATAGGACTGTAGGTGAGGGGCGGGCAATTGAAAATTCACCATAAAGGCGCTCCCAGATTTGTCCGTCGATACGCGACATGTGGAGTTTTATTTTCTTCCCATACCATCGTTTCCCAATGGCACTTGACGAATCCGTGACTGAAAGTCCAAACATGTACGCAGTGTCGTACATCCAATCTCCGCCATTCCACTTTAGCGGAACGACCAGCGTCACCCGATCATTTGTGAAACTTTCACGAATAATTGCGTAGCCATTTTGGTACTTGATGATTGATACGTTCGCCAGTATTCCTTCGTCGCCAATTTTGCCTGAGACAATCTTACCCGCTTGAAGTCGATCGTGGAGCACGCCGTTGCTGTCAATATACAGATTGCAATCAGGGTTCTGATGGTCGCAGTAGACGCCCGCATTTGCCAACGAGGCGTATGTAACGAGCAGCGCGCATAAGAGTGTCTTCATATGCATCGCCTCAAGATTATCGCGAATTTTTCCGCGTATTCAGCGAGAATTATGTTTTTGTCTATCCCATTAATTATTTTTCGCGCGTTCTTGTAATCAAAATTATTGATAAACATGAAATCGGCGAGTTTTTTCCCGGTGAATGCGCCCGTCAACATACCTTCGATCATGATTGAAGTCGCATTCTTCCAATCGAGTGCTGCATCGGGATTAGCCACAAGATCCACGCCTGTTATTTTCGAGAACCTTTCGTAGTTGATTTTCCATGTAATTTGTACTAACCCGCGCCCCCTATATTTGTGCCCATCCCCAATCGCTGTGTTGCCGAAGTTTCGCGCTCTATCGGGTGCTGCGGCTGTGGGCCCGCATCCGTATTGGTGCTCCGCCGTCTCATACGAGATAATTTCAGAAATGGGTCCAAAGAATGCTCCCGCTTGAAAATCATAAGCTTCCACGCGCGCTGTGGCCAACATATAAGCGATGTATTCGATCTTGGAATCCCGATGACAGGACAAATACAGCTCATTGATCCAGTGCAATAAAGCTCGGAGGTTCTCTTCGGATTTTTTCGACAGCGGCGGTAACTTGCTCTTCGGGCTGTTCTCCTTGCTATACCATCCGAAATCGACACTATGGGCAGGCTTGTAAAGGCGGACGAACATGTCGATATCAATCGCCTTCCAGGCTGCAAAATTCCCCACCAGCGCAACCGGATGAATGTGATGCACCACCGGACTATCCGGAAAGCCATCGACCTTGCCCTTCCTGATCCCACCACTGCAGCTTTTTGACTCGCTGCAGTTCGCATTCCCAGTTCTCGCGCGCATTGCGCATCAGCGGCGTGATCGCTTCCCAACGCGCCATGTTGCCGCCCCACTCGCTTTCGTAGCGCAAGACGAGATGCGCGAGTTCGCT
>NZ_SORE01000030.1 GCF_004366595.1 Paraburkholderia rhizosphaerae | reverse complement strand
GGCCCGATTCGCCCAGAATCGACTCGGCATCCTTGTTCTGTACCTGCGCCAGCAACTGGTCGATCACTTCATCGGGGAACAGCTTCGGCGCTTTCGGGTTCCTGCTCTTCTTGGTCACTGTTGTTTCGGTCATAGGACGTTATTTCCGTTATCGTCTCATGACCTCGACACACTAAAAATCTGACAGGCTCCCGGGCACTGGAAGATCGGGCACACGTGAACGGATGTGACGCTCAAGCCTGTCAAACTCAGGTTTTGACATCACAGTGATGCAGCCCTCGCTAATGCGTCTACTGCCTTCAGCATGCAAACGGAACTCTCCTCGCTTGACGCCATTGATAAAGGTCGTGTCACCTGTTCGTTCGTTCCAGAGCATGAACCACTTTGATCGATCGGTCGTGCCGACGTTGTGCTCTGAGAGCCAGTCATAGAACCATCCCATGCGTCCGCCTGAACGTCGATCGAGCAAATAGTATTTTCCAGGCGAAAGTGGGCCAATGTCCTTAACAGCCACCGCCCCCGGATTATCCCGCCCATACTCCTGCCCCGAGTACGCCGTCACGCCACCGAACCCCGAGCAATAAAGCGTCGACGTCGCCTGATTGTTCAACCTGAACGTGCATTGCACTGGCATCGCACCACCCCGCTCAAGCGGTGCGCCATGCGTCGGCAAACAGCAGATTGCCGTCGTGGTAGTTCCACGTGATCTCGCCGTACATTAGCTCGACGATTTCAAAATGATTCCGGTGCGCGTGCTGTTGTTCCTTGATGTTCATCAGCTTCGGCGAGATCGATGCGAGCTTCACGTCTTTCATCGACATCGTGAAGTAGTTCTCTTCAATCCCGGCCTCCGACGTCCGGTACCACCTGAGCACCGCGGTGCGCAGCGTCGCTCCGCGCACAAGGGCTTGATAGAGCAGTGGCGATGACCGGTCTATTTCCTTTTCGGTCGTCATCGGACGGTGCGAATGTCTGTTTAGCAGCTTGCCCGTGTGATGGTCGATCGGTGCGTCGAGTCCGTGCGTGACGCTCAGTACTTCAATGCTGCCTTCTCGTCCGAATACATCGCTGCCGCCGCGAATCGGTGTGTCGCCATCGTCAGTCAGCCAAAGGTGCAAGGGTGTGCCCATCGTCGGAACTCTCCTGTTAGATGCGGGTTGAAATCTTTGACAACCTTGGCGATTTTTAACAGGACAGTTAGCGACGCTTGTGAAAAAATGTTGCACGCCGTGATCGCATGTCGAGCATGTCGAGCATGTGATGCAGCGTCACAGCCAGTGGAGCGTTGAGCAGACGGTCGGCATCTATACATGCCGATGCGTGCCAACGCATAGGTCGCACGTGTTCTTTACAACGGTGTAAAAGAAGAAAAGCGAACGAGGGACGTTGCCGATCAGGCAAAAGAGAGAAGAGGTGACGATGCCCGCAAGACCACGGGCACCGGAAAGACAGACAGAAAGTTTAGAGCGGGTGGTTCAGATCGGCGGCAAGCTGCGTGGCGATGTTATTCGCACCTTCGGTCAGGTCGTCCTTGATGTCGGCCGCCGCGACATGCTCTTTTCCGAACAGGAACGACTTTCGATAGATCGCGTTGCCGGCGTCCAGCGGGTCCGACTCGTTCGGCTTCTTCCTGAACTGCAGCAGTTCGCTGGCCTTCGGATACATCACCGCGTTAGCGGAGATATACAGGCCTCCCGACTGCAACTGATAGCGAACATCGACAAACAGCACCGCGCTAGCAGAGGAATTGTCATAGACGATCCGCTTCTCCGTGCTCGAAGCAACACTATCCACTTCGAGTGGCGCATTGAACTTCACGTCCGGGACTTTGATCACCGCATCGTTGAATGCCTGCTTAGACACGACCCGGAAGTCATAGTCGTGCAGCTGATCGAACATCGGCGCGGCATCCTTGGCCGCGGAGGCGCGGCGAGCGGCGTCGATACCCGCGACAATCAACGCGCCGAGTAGCCCCGTTGCGCCCGCATTGGTTTGTGTCACCGTCACCAGCAACTCGGACTGAGGGATAAACACGGTGCCCGTCACCCCTTTGAGGTTCTGCTGTTCCAGCTTCGTCAGCGACATCGGTGGCGTTGTCGCACATCCCGCCAGCGCGGCACAGCAGAGAAGGAGTGAAAGTCTCTTCAAATTCATGGCTTGGTCTCGTTTATTGGAATGATTGGTAAGCGAAAAGCGGTGATCCATCGAGTGACGTGACAATTTGGCAGCATTCCTGATGGCCGGCAAATCACGCTCTCGTTAACGGCAAGATTGCGCATAGCTTGAGCGTTATGTGCGACCCGCTGTGAACGGAGAGGGCGGGACCGCTCCGGACGCGAATCTGCTTACATGGCGCTCAACCCGTCGATATCACGATCGCCACGCGGCGATTTTGCGCGCGCCCTTCGGCGGTGCGGTTATCCGCGACCGGATGTTTTTTGCCGGCGCCGATTGGCGTCAGACCATCGCGCGCCATGCCCGCGTCCACGAGCGCACTCGCCACCGCGTTCGCGCGTTGCTGCGACAACCAGTCGTTATGCGCATCGCTGCCGGTCGAATCGGTGTACCCGTAGACGCGCACAGTCGAAATGCCGACCTTGATCAGCGTCGACGCAACCCGCGTGATCACGTCATGCGCGGTAGCCTGTATTTCGAACTTGTCGGTCTCGAACAGAACCTTGTCACTGATGCCGAATTCCCAGCCCTCGTCGGTTTCATGGAAACCTGCTTCTTGCAGCGCGGCAATCTGCGCAGCGGTCAAACCATGCTTCGGCGGCGCGCCTTGACATGCGGTGAGCAGCATCGCCATCGCCAGCGCACTTGCGAACAAGGCCCGCATCAACCAGACAGTTATGTTCCCGCTTCTACCCCGTACTAGATCGATATTGCATTCCACTTCAAACCCCATTTGCGTGTGTTATTCATATTTGATTTTTTCATCTTGCCAGTCTCGACGCACGATCGCCGTCACGCTTGACCTGATACATCGCGGCATCCGCGCTACGCAACAGGCTCGCGACATCGTGCGCGTGTTGCGGAAACATCGCGATGCCGATGCTGATCGACGTTGTGATCTCGGTGCCGTCCGCCAATGTTATCGGCTCAAGCATCGTTTCGCTTAAGGCGTCGGCAATAGTGGCCGCCTCTTCTTCATCGCTCAGGCCCGGCAATAGCGCGACAAACTCGTCGCCGCCGAGGCGTGCGACCAGATCGCCTTTGCGCAACGATTGACGCAGTCGCGATGCGATCGCCACGAGCACCGCGTCGCCGGCGTCGTGGCCGAGCGTGTCATTGATTTCCTTGAAGCGGTCGCCGTCGATATACAACAGCCCGACTGATGTGCCCAATACGCGTGCATCGCGCAGGGTCTCGTCGAGTCGCGACTCGAAGTGCGCGCGGTTCGGCAAACCGGTCAGCCGATCGTGATTGGCCTGATGCGCGAGCGTCGCGTTCTGTTCGCTTAACGAATGCTGCCAGACTTCGAATTCGTCCAGCAGCGCATTGAAGTCGTCGCCCAGTTCCTGAAGCTCGGCGATCGGCGTCGCTTGCACACGTCGACTGAAAGCCCGGTCGCGGCGCACCGCGTGCGCGACCTCCGCGAGTGCCCGTAACGGCTCGACGATATCGCGATGCATTTGCCTCGCGATGATCGTCCCGATGCCCAGGATAACGATCAGACACGCAAGCACCGCGCCGATGCCGCCGGCCAGGAAGATCGCGAACTGATGTCCGCGTCCGCGCACGCGTATCATCGCGACCACCTTGCTGTTGTGCATCACCGGTACCACCGCGCCGCCCGGCAGCGGCAGATCGGCAAGCCGATGTACCCAGCGTGTCAATGGTCCATCGCCGGGGCGTTGCCAGATCGCGAACGTTGCGCCTTGCGTGTCGGTCACGCGCACTTCCGCGATGTCCTCGTTGCCCGCTATCTGGGCAATCGCATCTTCAGCCGCGGCTTCGTCGTTGAATACGACAGCCGCCTCGACCGTGTAGGCGATCGAGCGCGCGAGCAGCATCAGGTTGTCGTTCGTATAGGTTCGCAATACGGTCCACGCGACCAGCACCACGCCAACCGCCGCCAGTGAAACGGCCGCAAACGCGAGGCGCGCATAGGTGCGCTGCAATACGCGTTCGAGCGATGGGCGTCGCGCGACGCCGCTTCGCTTATGCACGTTGCGTCGGACAATGCGGGGCTTCATTGCGTGCTCCGTTTGCGCGCAAGCTCCAGCACTTTCGGGCTCACGCGCACACCACTGCGCGCCACACTATCGAGATTCATATCGAACGTAACGCGATGTTTATCCGCACGTACGCAAAACATCGCGCCGAGCGTACAGGTACTGTCGTTTTCAGTGATTGTCAGAATGGGATGCCCGGCGCGGCTCGCATCAACCTGCTTTCGTTCGGTATCGGACAGCTTGCCCATATATAGTGCGTCGCATCCGGTGCCAATAGCGGGATCGTCTGCCGCGATTTTCTGTGCGACGACCGCGGGCGCAGTCGAAGAAACCGGCGCTTGCGCGCCATCGAGCGAGAAACCGGTATTGCCGACGATGCACAAACGCACCTGCGACCGCGGCGCCGGCCAGTGCGTGAAGCTGACGATGCCGAGTACGACTTGGCGGACCGCGGCGTCCTGCTCGACAGGTCGCATATCCGGAACCGCATTTTGAGCATGGCTCTGGATTGCGAAGATAGACATAAGCAGGCTGCTTACCCAGACGCCGATCCGGCCATTCAGCTTCGCGCGTATGATCGTCGCTTCTTTCATTCTTTGTACACTAACTCACCGGCGCCTTGACGCTGCAGCCGCCCAGCGACAGAACGGTAGGTCGTGGCGCACGAGGTACCCTCTGAAGACCTGCAATTGGGGAGGTCAACGCAATAATGTTTCGGACCGGGCGGCTCGCGTGAACATGTACGCAACGCGACGCAAACAGGCAGTCGTTTGACCGGAACAGGCGACGCGGCAACGGCCGCCGCAATTTTGCCACGCATTGGCTCAGCACAACAACGAGCATGCTCAAAGGGCAATGAGTTCAACGTTACCGCGCGACAGTCGGCGCAATGCAGAATGCGAGTAGCAAAGCGCAACCGGATAGCGCAAACGTTTGAAGGCGCTATGGGGCCGACATCGAATCTGACGTACCGGGTTTTTAGGTGTTTTTGGTGAGAGTCGATGCCATCGCTTGACGTTTAGAGAAGGCTCTTTAGCGGAACATCGATATCCGCGACCGACTCCGGCGCAATCGCTTTGTCACTGTCGACCAGCATTCGCGCAAGCCTCATCTCTTTTACAAACGCACTTGCGGTGCCGTAACCGCTCGCGCCGACAAGCCGCGCATTGACGTCGAAGTGGAAATGAATTTCCGCGTCGCCATTCAGCGGACGAGTCACGGAACGGGTGCCCAATGCCGGCTCGCCGGCAACCTGCAATTGATGGTCGTACTGATCGGACCAGAACCACGGCAACGCACGGTAGGCTTCGCCGGCGCCGAGCATATTGCGCGCGACGACACGCGCCTGCGTTTCCGCGTTGTGCCAGGTTTCCTGACGGATCAGCTGGGTAGTGTAGCGGCTTGGAAACAGCGCGACGTCGCCGGCGGCGAAAACGCCGGTGGCCGAAGTCTCGAGCGATGCATCGACAACGATGCCGCGCTGCACGCGCAGGCCCGCATCGCGAGCCAATTCGTCTGCCGGATCGATGCCGATGCCGACAATCACGGTGTCCGCGGCTAGCACGTCGCCACTCGTCAAAGTGACGGCCAGTGTGCCGTCGTCGGCCTGACTGATCGATTCGGGCGTTGTGTTCAGGTGAATCCGCACACCGTGACTTTCGTGCAGCGCGTGAACGCGTGCTGCAATCGAAGCGGGTACGTTACGCCCCAGCAAGCGCGGCGCACCCTCCAGTACCGTTACATCGCAGCCGCGCGCACGCGCGGACGCGGCGACTTCAAGCCCGATAAAACCGCCGCCGATCAGCAGAACGCGCGCGTCGGGCACGAAACGCCGCTCGATCCGCGCGGCGTCATCGAGCGTGCGCAGCGCGACGACCCCTTCGAGTTGCGCGCCGGGGATGGTCAGTTGCCGCGGGTGGCCGCCGGTGGCCAGTAACAACGCTTCGTACGCAAGCGTGCGTCCGTCGCTGATCTGCACCGTGCGCGCATTCGGATCGAACGACTGCACTCGGCCGACGATATGCTCGATCCGATCTTCCTGCCACGCGTCGGCAGGCCGCAATTGACACTGCGCTGCGACGCGCTTGCCGGTCAGTAAGCCTTTCGAAAGCGGTGGGCGCTCATACGGCCAGTGCGCTTCCGCGCCGATCAACGCAATACCGCCACGCCAGCCGGCTTCACGCAGGGTTTGCGCGGCGCGGCCGCCGACATGGCCCGCGCCGACAATGGCCATCAAACGTTCGGATGTCATCGGTTCAAACCTCGATCAGGATACGTCCGCTTTCAACCTTCGCCGGATAGGTCTTCAGCTTCTCACAAACCGGCGCGCACAGCGGACGACCATCGCGGACATCGAAGCGGCCATTGTGCTTCGGACATTCGATCACGTGCCCCATCACCAGGCCATCGCTCAGATGCACGTGTTCATGCGTGCAGAGGCCGTCGCTCGCGTACACGTTGTCTTCGACGCGATAGATCGCGTAGGTGTGTCCATCGTGATCGAAGCGCATCACGTCTTCATCTGCGATCTCGTCGAACGCGGCTGTGTCGAGCCACTGCGTCATGCTTGTCTCCAGTTCTGTTTTGGTCAATCCGGTCAGGCGCGCGCCGCCGTATCGGGTATTGGCCGATCCACCGAATACGAAGGGTCACGCGTTTGCCGCACCAGTGCCGGAATGATCTCCGCGTACGCAGCAAGCGTGCTGCGATAAGGCGGCGGCATGTCGGCTTTCACGACTTCGTGCAATTGCGGCAATGCGTGGAACGGCACCATCGGGAACATATGATGTTCGACATGGTAGTTCATGTTCCAGTAGAGAAATCGGAACACCGGGTTCATATGGACGGTGCGGCAATTGCGGCGATGGTCGAGCACGTTCTCGGGCATGCCCGCGTGCTGCGTCAGACCGAAGTACAAATATAGCCAGCCTCCATACAGGCTCGGTAGCCCGATATACAGCAGCGGCAGCACCGACCGGAAATAAAGGCACGCGGCAATCACGGCCGAATAGATGCCCATCGTGATGCGGGCTTCCCGAATCACCTTCGGCCATTCGGACTCGGGAACGAAGGTCTTCTCGTCTTCACCGACACGCCCGAATGCGGCGGCAATCATCTTCGGCAATTCGTGCGCGACATGCTTGATCGCAAAGATGCTGAGCGTAAGGCCCAACCAGTCGGTGGGCTTTTGCGCGGCGATTTCCGGATCGCGTCCGACGATCAGCGTGTCCGTGTGGTGACGAGCGTGGCTGTAGCGCCAGACCGTGGCGCGCCGGAATATCTGGAACGACGCGATCTGATAGAGCACATCGTTCATCCAGCGTGTTCTGAATGCGGTGCCATGACCGCATTCATGCCAGCGCGAATCGGCGGGGCTGCAATACAGCGTGCCGTACAGCCAGAACGCGGGAATCGCCCACAGCGAATGCGCGTGCCACGCGAACCACGCGGCGATGCCGCTCGCGACGATTGCTGCGTACCAGAGCAGCGTGTCGCGAGTCGCCCGCGCGTCGCTGCGCCGCATCAATTGCTTCATCACCGCGCGTGGCACCGGCGATTTATACCAGGCGGCGTTGACGAGGCCTGCGGCGCGAGCGCGTTCGCCTGCGCCGCCGATCAGGCGGTATGCGTCGTGCCGCGCCGCGCGGGAGGGCGTCTGCGTAGTGGCCACCTGTGTCTCCTTGATTTTGTGTCGAATCGCACGCCGCGCAGCGCGAAGTGCGTGTGATCAACATAAATGACGGCCTGCGTTTGCTCAACTTTAAGATTGACGAAATTTCGTCATTCTTCTAGCGTAGGAAGGCACCGGCTTGACTGACGACGACAGAGAGGGAGACAGCGTGTCCATCGATACCCGGCCGCGATGGCGCAAGCGCACCGCGCGTTTCGTTGAAATTGCCGAACTGGCCGGCGTGAGCACCGCGACGGTCGATCGTGTCCTCAATGAACGGGGCAGCGTGTCGGCGAAAACGCGCGAGCGTGTCGTCGCCGCGGCGCGCAAGCTCGCGCTGCCGCGTCTGTTGCCCGACACGCAACACGGTTTGATTCATATCGATGTATTGCTGCCCGATAGCGATGCGCCGTTTTTCCGACGTCTGAGCGGCGCGGTGCAACGTTCGATGCAGATGCTTGACAGGCGTGTCGTCGTGCATCGCACGCTGATGTCCGCGGCGGATGAAGCGCGGCTGCCGGATACGCTCGCGCGGTCCGGTCACCGGCGCGCGGCGCTGATCGTCACCACACATGACACGCCGCGGGTGCGCGACGCACTCGCGGCGGCCATCGCGCGTGGCGAGGCAGTCGTTACGATGGTTACGGATATTGGCGGCATCGATCGGCTGCATTACGCCGGCATCGACAATCTGCGAGCGGGCCGCACGGCCGGCTACTTTATCGGACGACTTGCGCGCCGGCCGGGCAGGGTGCTGCTGCTGCCGGCCAGGCTCGACTACCGCGCGCACCTCGACCGTATCGAGGGCTGCCGCGCGCAGCTGTCGGAGGGCTTCGCGCACCTGACGTGCGAGATCGATGCGAACCAGACACTCGACGACGACGATCGCAGCTTCCGTGCGGTCAGTGCTGCGTTAAAGCGCGGCAGTCTGGCCGGTATCTACAACACCGGATATGGCTCGGCGGGTATCGATGCCGCGCTGCGCAAGTACGATGCAGCGGGCAAAGTGATATGGGTCGGCCACGAGATGCTCGATCAGCATCGTGCGTATATCGACGCGGGCGTGATGGACATCGTGATCGACCAGGACCCGGACGGACAGGTGATCTCGGCGCTGCAGCACGTGCTGCATGCGTGTGGCGTGGTCGATGAAGCACCGCGCGCCGCGCCCGTCGAGTTTCGGGTGTTCTGTTCGGCGAATGTCAGAGGGACCGGGTATCTGGGCGCCGGGCCTCTGGGCGAATAGGAGACCGCGCATTCGTACGACAATCGCGGCGCGCGCGGTACTGGTTGCCTCCGCAATTCCGATAACGATTTACCTTGAGGAGAATCGCCCCGATGCTTGCGTCAACGCGGCAGTCTAGTGATGATCGAAAAGCGCGAGCTGGCCGCTCTTGTACATGGTCCGCACCTTGGTGCGCAGCGACGCTTTGGGTGTCTTCTGGCACTCCGCGACCAGTGCGGCGATCGGTGTCGCGGTATCGACGGTCATCGTGTCCGTTTCGGCAATGCCCATCTTGTCGACGCCGGCCAGGTAGTAGACGACCGCGGGCCGATAGGCTTCATCCACTGCAATGAAGTCCTCGCATTTCATCTTCATCGGATTGGTTCGATGGGGAGTCTGCGCGAATGCAGGCATCGCGATGACTGCACCCAGTAAGCAAGCGACAAACACTTTGCGGCTCATCATGAACTCCCGGACGGTGGACGGTGACAGGTGACGGCGCTCAATAACGCCAATTGAATTTGCAACGGGCAGTATTGGCTGTATGACGGATAAAACAATTGGACTTTGGTCTCATATCGCGCCAGCCTTACGCAAAACGCACGAGCTCATCAGGCCGCGGCTTCAAGCAAAACCTCTGCCAGAGCGTTGCCTGATCGCCGCTCGAAATGCGCGCTAGCGCACAGAGCGTTCCGGCGGCGGACCCTATTCTCAGCACGATTCGCCGGCACCGCGTTCGACTTGAGGCATAACGCGAAGTAAAACGTTTCACTCGCCATCACGGTGATCGCCATGCGTCGCAGCCAAGCCATCCGGTATGCGTTGATTCTGTCGTGCGTGTGCGTATTTGCGGTCGATGCATGCGCGGCCGACGTGATCGGCTTTATCAAAACGGTCAAAGGCACCGCGCACATCGAACGCGGCGGACAAAATCTGAATGTGACTGTCGGCAGCGAAGTGTATAGCGGCGATCGTATTGTCACGGGCCCCGACTCTTTCGTCGGCATCACGCTGCATGACAACACGCTGCTTTCCGAGGGCGCCGGCTCGACACTCGAGCTCAACAACTTCTCGTTCAATACAACCACCTATGAAGGCGCACTCGATGCGACCATCAAGCGGGGGTCGCTTGCGGTAGTCGACGGCAAAATCGCAAAGGCCAATCCGAATTCGGTGCGATACAGCACACCGACTACCACGCTCGGCGTGCGCGGCACCGAATTCATTATCGAGGTCGGCGGCGATGGGGAGAAGTCACGATGACGGCCGCGTTCCGGCGGTTTCGTCTCGTACCAGGTGCGGTATTCGCCGTACTGCTCGCATTGTCGGCGTGTAGCACGCCACGCGACAAAATCACGTTGCTGCCGAATCCTGACGGCACCGTCGGCTCGGTCGTCGTGAAGAGCGCGACGCAGACGCAAGTGCTCGACAAGGCCTATTCCAGCGCCGATGTCGCGCAGGGCGGCGCGATCGAGCAAAGTACGGACAGTCCAGCCGCAGTGCAGGCACACTATGGTCCGTTGCTTGCCGCGCAACCGCCGCGTCCCGTCACATACACGATCAATTTCCTGTTCGACTCCGCGACCGAACTGGCGCCCGAATCAGCGGCCACCGTCGCAAAGTTGAAAACGACGCTGGCAAACTGGCCGGCGCCTCATCTGACAGTCGTTGGCCATACCGACATGGCCGGCTCGATGGACTTCAACGACAAACTGTCGATGCGGCGCGCGCAGACCGTAGCGGCGTTTCTGGTCAAGTCGGGCATTCCCGCGAAGCAGATCGAAACAGCGGCCCGCGGCAAGCGCGAGCCGCTTGTACGCACGCCCGACGGCGTGCCCAACCAGGCGAACCGGCGCGTCGTGATCACCATTCAATGAATCGCGCCGCCCGCTACCGCGCGCCGGATCGGCATTGATCCGCGCTGGCAGACATGAAACGCTATCGCGACTCGTTGATCCGCTTTCTGAAACGATTGCCCAGCGCGTATCACGGCCGTCTGATGGCCGTCACGATTCTGCTCGGTCTCAGTCTGCTCAACCTGCTAAGCGAATGGCCACACGAACTGCCGCGCCCGGATTTTCTTGACACCGTTGACCGGCTGCTTCCGGACTCTTTCGGAACGCCGAGACAACTACTGTTCGATCATTTCCAGCGCTGGTTTCCGCGCACGCCGACCGCTCAGCCCGTGACGATCGTCGCGATCGACGACCGCACGTTGGCCGCGGTCGGGCAATGGCCGTGGCCACGCAATCGGCTCGCGGTGCTGATCGATGCGATCGCCGCACATAAGCCAGCCGCGATTGGCCTCGACATCTATATGCCGGAGGCGGATCAAACTTCGCCGGACAGGGTGGCCGACAACCTGCCCGCGACAGCCGCATCGCTCGCGGCAGGCCTGCGCGCGCTGCCGAGTCACGAGGCGATTCTTGCGCGATCGTTGCGCGCGACACGGTCGGTACTCGGCGCGGTCGCGTTCGATCATGCGACGGCGAATACCCGCACCGATCTGCTTAGTGCGCCGATTCTCGTGCATGGCGCTGACGGCGCCAATCCGCTGGACAGCGTGCTGCGCTACCACTACGTGCTGGCGAGCCTGCCGGAATTGCAGGCCGCCGCGCATGGGCAGGCAATGCTAAACGTCGCACTCGATCAGGGAACCGTGCGGCGCATTCCGCTAATCCTCGGGTTGGGCAACCATCTGGTGCCGGGCATGGCGATTGAAATGCTGCGCGTCGCGACGCATTCGCCGATGGTTGAAGTGTTTGCGAGCCCCGCCGGCGTGCTCTCGGTCGGTGTCGCGGATGTGCAGGTGCCCACGCAGCCAAATGGCGAAATGTGGCTGCACTTTGCGTCGATCCGCTCAACGCAGAACCGCTATGTGTCAGCGCGCGACGTGCTCGACGGACAGGTCGATGCGGAGCGCTTTCGCAACAAGCTGGTGCTGGTCGGCCTTACCGGTACCGGCCTGAGCGACGTTCGCGCGACGCCGCTGGGCGAACAGGTGCCGGGTATCGAAATCCAGGCTCAGGTCATCGAGACGATCTTTGAAGAACACTTCCTGCAACGACCCGCGTGGTTGAAGTGGGGCGAAACCGTCTTCATCATCACGTTCGGGCTGCTGGTGATCTGGTATCTGCCGCGCACCGACTCGCGCTTCGCGACCTTTATCCGAAGCTTCCGCAGGGGGTCCGCGGTGCTCGGCATTACGCTGAACCTGTTGTCGCTGCTCAGTTGTGTGTTGCTGTTCAAGTACGGTGGACTGCTGGTCGACGCCGCGTCCATTTTCATTATCGGATCCGCGGTGATGGGCTCGTTCTTTTCAACGGCGCTGCTCGACGACGATGCGAAAAAGCAGCGCGATGCGGCGCGCGCGCATACGGATGACGGCGGGAAGGGATCAGGAAAATCGATTGACGGCGCGCTGGCGCGCTGGAAGCGAATACATCGAAGCTCGAAGTAAGCGGTTCGACTCGCTGTGCAGCGGCTATTTTTCCAGGGAGCGAAGCAACCTCGTGAGATTTTGCGGCTCAACGTGAATGATCCCGCCGCGTGGACTGTCGATATCCGATATCAGCGCAAGCGACAGTGACACCGTGATCGGCAAGATTGTAATGAGCAGGCCGGTTCGCAGATTGCCTCTTGCGCCATAACCCTGGACCACGCAGCCAAACACGGCGATCACGATCATCAGGATCCAGGCGCCGATCGGAATGCGATTGATGCGTGCGGCTTCCGCATAGTCTTCGGAATTGAGCACGTCGTTCATGCCGGTGACGATGACCGCGGTGATCGGCGTCGGGTTGTTTTTGGCCGTTTGTGTGGCGAACTGCCATAGCTCGGACTGGATCGCCTCCGTTTGATGCGCAATGCGCGCCAGCTCCTGTGGATCGCGCGTCAGATAGTCCGCACGTCTTAGTTGAGCGTAACGGACTAAAGCGGCTTTCATCGGTTCGCTGATTCCGGGGTCTGACAGCAACGCTCGCACGTACTCGGTCCCGATCGCGTTCGCTTCGTTTTCCTCGAGATTCTTGCGCTGATCGTACCGGTTGACCGCCATCGAAAGACTGAACCCGATGATCAGCGCGAGCAGGGTAAGGGTGGCCGTCTGCACTATGGTGAAGTCGTCGCGCTCATCGTCCGGGAGCGGAGCGATGCGTCTTAGAACAAACGCACCGAATGCGACGGACGCGACGAAGAGCGCGAGCAGAACGACAAAGAGAACCGCCGGGTGGGCGACGAATGCCGGCATACTGTGCCTCCGTTGACAGGCCGCCGGTATAACCGGGGCTTGTCTTGCCTGAAGCGCAAAGCTTATGGAGCACGCGGCGGGTTTGATATTGGACTTTGGTCCAATACGTACCAGGCATGCAGGGTGCGAAGGCACCGTGGATTCGACATATCATTCCCGCCTGTCCACTCAAATGCGAGGCATGCAGCGTGATGAACCCATCGGAACAGATTGACCAGTTGATCGCCGGCATCACGGACTGGCGCGGTAAAACTTTCGCCCGCATTCGCGAGAGCATTCTCGCGGCGGACCCGAACATTATCGAAGAATGGAAGTGGATGGGTAGCCCGGTGTGGTCACGCGACGGCATGATCGCGGTCGCCAATGCTCATAACGGAAAGGTGAAGCTGACCTTTGCTCACGGCGCGAATCTTCCGGATCCCGAACATCTCTTCAATGCGGGCCTCGAAGGCAATGCGAGGCGAGCGATCGATTATTTCGAAGGCGACGCGATCAACGTGCGTGCACTGAAGAACCTGGTTCGCGCGGCGATCGAATACAACCAGACGAAGCTAAAGAAGAACGCATCTGCCGCTAGCCGATCGAAGCCGCATAAGAGCAAGACCGCATGACGCTATTTCGGCTTCCTGGTAATTGTCCTGGTCAATTGACCTTGGAATTCTGTTTTCTGCGAATTACAGTTGTACGATTCATTGCCGACCAGAATCGGCACCCCGTATCTTGCCCGATTGCCTGCTTCCTGTTTCAGGGGCATGTTGTGTGTCTGACTCTCACCATCTTTAGGGGACGTCAATGGCTGCCACGCAATCAGGGGCAACGCCCCTTTCCGAAGCCGAAGCGAAAATACAGCTACGCCGCGCCGTAATTGCCAGCACGATCGGCACGACCATCGAATGGTACGACTTCTTTCTCTATAGCATCGTTACCGGTCTCGTCTTCGCAAAACTCTTTTTTCCGCAATCAGATCCGCTGGTCGGCACACTTCAGGCATTTTCGATCTATGCAGTCGGTTTTCTGGCGAGGCCGGTTGGCGCAGCTATTTTTGGTCACTATGGCGATCGCATCGGCCGCAAGGCGACCTTGATCGTCACGTTGCTGCTGATGGGGCTGGCCACGTTCGCGGTGGCTTTTGTGCCAACCTATGCGTCGATCGGCATCTGGGGCGCCGTTATCCTGACCGTGCTGCGCTTCGTGCAGGGCGTGGGCGTCGGCGGCGAATGGGGCGGTTCGGTACTGATGTCGATGGAATGGGCGCGTACGGACTCGCATCGCGGCTTTGTCGCATCGTGGCCGCAATTCGGCGTGCCGGCGGGACTGTTTATCGCCAATCTGGTCGTGCTTGCGACCAGCGAAATCTCCGGGGCGAATTTCCTCACGTGGGGCTGGCGAATTCCGTTTGTCATCAGCATTATTCTCGTCGCCATCGGCCTCTATATTCGCTTGCACATTCTCGAGACGCCGATCTTCGCGAAGCTGCTGGCCGAGCAAAAGATCGAAAAGACGCCGACGCTCGAGGTGATTCGTCGCCAGCCGAAGGACATTCTGCTTTCCGCCTTTGCACGCATGGCTGAACAGGCGCCGTTCTATATCTATACAGCCTTTGTTTTCACCTATGCGGTCTCGACGCTTGGCGCATCGCGCGATCTGCTGCTGGGGGCGGTGCTGGTCGCTTCACTGGTCGAGTTCGTCACGATACCGTTTTTCGGACACATGTCCGATGTGATCGGGCGACGCAAGATGTACATCATCGGCTCGGTGTGCGTCGGCATATTCGGCTTTATTTACTTCGCGATGCTCGATACGCGCAATCCGATGTGGATTTTTATCGCAGTCGTGCTTTCGCTGGTGCCGCACGCGATGATGTATGGTCCACAAGCTGCGTTCATCGCCGAATCGTTCACCGGGCGGTTGCGCTACAGCGGCGCGTCGCTCGGCTATCAGCTGGCGTCGATCATCGCGGGTGGCCCGGCGCCGCTGATCGCGACCGCGCTCTTTGCGTACTACCATTCGGGCTACGCGATCGCGTTTTATGTGTTCCTGTGCGCGGTGATCAGTGTGGTTGCGGCGTCGATGCTGGGCGACTATACGAATAAGGACATCTCGCGCGAATACGATGAAGCGCATCATGCGCTTGGAGACCACGGGCACGCGCCGCCGGCCAGATAATCGCACATGGGTATCGGCGCCGCACGGATCGCGAACCACCGGCGGTCTCGCACTGATATGGCTTGCTTACTGATACGCGATGTGCGGAATAACGAAGGCGTGCGGTTCGACATGCTCGTCGAAGACGGTCGAATCGCCCGCGCGGCGGCCGTCATCGATGCCGATGACGGTTGGCTGGTCGAGGACGGCGCGGGCGCGCTCGCGCTGCCAGGCTTCGTTGAGGGCCACACGCATCTGGACAAGACCCACTGGGGCATGCGCTGGTATCGCAACGCGGTCGCGCCCAGCTTGCCCGATCGAATCGAAAACGAACGACGCTGGCGCGCGACCAGCGGCCACGACGCCGGCGCGCAATCGCTCGCGTTGGCGCGAGCGTTCCTCGCGGCCGGGACGACGCGTTTGCGCACGCATGTCGATATCGACACCGATGCCGGCCTGCGGCATCTGCACGGCGTCCTCGCGACGCGCGACACACTGCGCGAGCGGATGGAGATGCAGATAGTCGCGTTTCCGCAATCGGGCGTGCTCAAGCGCCCGGGCACCGATACGCTGCTTGCCGATGCGTTGCGCGCCGGCGCCGACCTGTTAGGCGGAATCGACCCATGCGCAATCGACGGTGACGCGGTTCAGGCGCTCGACCTGCTTTTCGGGCTGGCCGAACGGCACGGCGTTGGCCTCGATATTCACCTGCACGAACGCTCGACCATGGGCGCGTATTCGCTCGACCTGATTCTTCAGCGGACCGCGGCATTGGGCATGCAAGGGAAGGTCGCGATCAGCCACGCGTTCTGTCTTGGCGATATCGACGTCGGTGCGCGCGATGCGCTGCTTGCACGGATGAGCGAGCTTCGTGTTGCGGTCGTGACGACCGCACCGGCATCGGTTGCGGTGCCATCTGTTGCGGCGTGCCGCGCCGCGGGTGTCACCGTGATCGGCGGTAACGATGGGATTCGCGATACCTGGACGCCGTACGGTTCGCCCGACATGCTCGAGCGCGCGATGCTGATCGGCATGCGCAATGACTTCCGGCGTGACGACGATCTCGAGATCGCGCTCGATTGTGTGACGCACAGTGCCGCGCGCGGCTGCGGCTTTGCGAATTACGGATTGCTTCGCGGCAATCGCGCGGATCTCGTGCTAGTCGATGCGCAAACACCCGCGCACGCTGTCGTTGCGCGGCCGGTGCGCAAACTGGTTGTATCGGCGGGGCGCATCGTGGCGCGCAATGGGGCGCTGGTTTAAGTAAGCCTCGTCAATTGACAGTCATGTCAATTTAAGCGTGACTACTCCAAGCAGAATGACGAGTGCCGAAACAGGGCGGCTATAGCCGTGGCGTTCCTTTAAAACGAGGATCGAAATCGCGGTGCCGAACAGAATGGCCGATTCACGCAGCGCGGCGACCATCGCGATTGGCGCCTGTGTCATCGCCCACAAAACAAGCGTATAGGACGCGAGCGTGCAGACGCCGCCGCCGAGCATCAGGTACCCGCGGTTGCGCAGATGCGTTATCGCCCCGGCCTTGCGGCGCATCATCGCCCAGATCAGGACAGGCGGCGCGGCAAGCACGAACATCCACATCGTGTACGACGCGGCGTGCCCGGATAGGCGCGCGCCCGTTCCGTCGACAAGCGTATACGTTGCGATGATGAGCGCGTTCAGCAACGCGATGCGAGTGGTACGGCGCGTATTGTGACCGGCGCGATTCACCAGCAACAGACCGAGAATACCGCCGCAAATCAGCAGAACACCGATCCATTCGCCGGCGCCAAGCCGCTCGCCGATCAGTGGGCCGCTCACCAACGCGATAAGCAACGGTGGTGCCCCTCGCATTAGCGGGTACGCATGGCTCATGTCGCCACTGCGATAGGCCGCGCCGATCAGCAGAAAGTAGGCGACGTGGATCGCCGCGGACACCGCGATATAAGGCCAGCTGTGCGAGTCCGGCAGCGGCACGAACGGGACAATGGCCGCGCACAGGAGGCCCGCGCTGCCGGTGACGAACACGATATCGAGGAAGGTGTCCGGACTCGATTTCACCAACGCATTCCAGCTTGCATGAAGCAACGCTGCGAAAAGAACGATCAGCATCACGCTGGTGGACATAAAACGGGCTCCTTTGTTTTTTAGCAGAATATCTATCTTGAACTTGACTGACAAACCAGATAAATTGGTTATTCGGGTTAGATAAACTATTGCGAAAAACACACAATGAAGCGCGCACTGCCTCCTCTTAATGCATTGCGAGCCTTTGAGGCCGCCGGCCGGCTCGGCAGCTTCAAGGAAGCGGCTGCGGAATTGCACGTGACGCACGGCGCAGTTAGCCAGCACGTACGCGCGCTCGAAGAATGGCTGGCCGCGCCCCTGTTTGAAAGGCGTAACCGGCGCGTGGTGCTCACTGCGGCAGCGCGCGCCTATCTCGACGAGATCGGTCCGTTGTTCGAGCAACTCGCGCAAGCCACGTCGAGATACGGCGTTTGCGCGCCGATGTCGCGCACGTTGTCCGTCAACTCGATTGCGACTTTCACGTTGCGATGGCTAGTGCCGCGACTGGCGAAATTCCATCGCGAGCATCCAGGCGTGGACGTCAATGTGGAGACGTCGAATGAGCCGGTGGAGAGCTTGAAGGAGACCTACGACGTGATCATTCGCGGCGGTCCGGATACGTTCTATGGCTATGCGATGCGGCCGTTCCTGTCCGAGGAGCGCCTGCCGGTGTGCAGCCCCGCGCTGCTCAAGCGGTTGCCGGTTCGAAAGCCGGACGATCTTCGCCGCCACACACTGCTGCATACGTCGAGTCTGCCTCGCCTATGGCCTGACTGGCTGGCGAACGCGCATATCCCGTCGCTGAACCCGGCCGCGGCGCTGACCTTCGATCATTTCTATCTGACGTTGCAGGCTGCGATCGATGGAATCGGCATCGCGATGGGACCGACTGCGCTCGTTACCGACGATGTCGCCGCGGGGCGGCTCGTGATGCCTTTCGACGGTCCACGCCTGCCATCGCGCAGTTATTGCACGTATGTTCCTCTGGAAAGGTCCACCGATGATCTGGTGAACCTGTTCTGCGCGTGGCTTGAACGGGAAGGGGCGCGGTCGGCCGTCGAAAGCAGCCGGTAGTGATCAATAGCGTCAGGGCCGCTGCAGCGGAAACCCGCCCGCGAAGGTCTCCCTGAGATACGCGACAAACGCCGCGACGGCGCGCGGCACATGGGGCGCATATGGACGCACCACATACAGCTGTTCGGCGAACGCGCCGAGCGGTCGCCAGTCTGGCAGCACGACTTCGAGCTTGCCCGCGTGAATCGCGCTTTGCGCGGTGAAGTCGGGTACGAGTGCGATGCCGAGGTCGTCGAGTGCCGCGTCGCGCAGCGCTTCGCTGTTGTTGGCCGAAAACGCGCCGTTGACCGGCACGCTGACCGGCGCGACATGCGCTTTTCGCGCGGCTTTGTGCTCGAAGGTCCAGACGCCCGAGCCGCTCGCACGCGGGTAGAACAGGCAATCGTGCGCGGTGAGATCCGCCGGTTGCGCGGGCCGGCCGCGGCGTTTCAGATACGCTCGCGTCGCGACCGTCACCGAATGGGTTTCGCACAGCTTCCACGCGACATGGGTCTCCGGCGCTTGTGCGCTGTGGCGTATCGCGAGATCGAAGCCTTCGGTCGCGATCGAACTGAGCCGGTCCGATACTTCCAGTTGCACCTTCACTTCCGGATTGGCGCGCAGGAAATGCGACATCTGCGGGACCAGTTGCTGGCGCACGAACGCAACCGGCGCGGTCACACGCACCAGTCCACGCGCCACGCCGGCCAGTTCGCGAACCGTCGAAAAAACCGACGCAATCTCGTCATAGCGCGGCCGCGTGCTTTCCACGAGCCGCTGCCCGGCCTCGGTGAACCGCACACTGCGGGTTGTGCGCTGCACGAGCGGCACGCCGGCCGCGCGCTCCAGTTCGGCGATACGCTGGCTCATTGCCGCCTTGCTGACGCCGAGGCGCGCGGCCGCGGCGGTGTACGAACCCTGTTCCGCCAGTACCGTTAGCCAGTGCAGGTGCATCCAGAGTCCTTCGATCTTTTGCGTGTCCATTGGCGGATTGTTCACCATAGAAAACAATAATTTCAATGTTACCGCCTTTGCTTGGCCGCCGATGATTCATACACTGGTGTCACAGCGACTTACTGTAAAAAAGGAACGGATATGCAAGCCTATAAAGACACCGCGGACGTCACGCATTACATCCACGGCGAACCGGTGCGCGGCACGGGGCAGCGCACGCAACCGATTTTCAACCCGGCAACGGGTGAACGGCCGCGCCAGCTGGTGCTAGGCGAGGCAGCGGACGTCGACGCAGCCGTGGCGAGCGCGAAGGCGGCATTCCCGAAATGGGGCAACACGCCGCCGATTCGCCGCGCGCGCGTGATGCTGCGCTTTCTCGAACTGATGAACAAACATCGCGACGAACTGGCCGCGATCATCACCGCGGAACACGGCAAGGTGTTCTCGGATGCGCAAGGCGAAGTGGCGCGCGGCATCGATGTGGTCGAATTCGCGTGCGGCGTTCCGCAGCTTCTGAAGGGCGATTACACGGAACAGGTGTCGACCGATATCGATAACTGGACGGTGCGCCAGCCGCTGGGCGTGGTGGCCGGCATTACGCCGTTCAATTTCCCGTGCATGGTGCCGTGCTGGATGTTCCCGGTCGCGATTGCGACGGGCAATACGTTCATTCTGAAGCCAAGCGAGCGCGATCCGTCGGCGGCGCTGTTTATGGCGAAGCTGTTGAAAGAAGCGGGTCTGCCCGATGGCGTGTTCAACGTCGTGCAGGGTGACAAGGTGGTGGTCGATGCATTGCTGGCGCATCCGGATGTGAAGGCAGTCAGCTTCGTCGGTTCGACGCCGATTGCGAACTACATCTATGAAACCGGTGCGAAGCACGGCAAGCGCGTGCAGGCGCTCGGCGGCGCGAAGAATCATCTGGTCGTGATGCCCGATGCGGATCTCGACAAGACGGTCGATGCGTTGATCGGTGCGGGTTACGGCTCGGCCGGCGAACGCTGCATGGCGGTCTCGGTTGCGGTGCTGGTCGGCGATGTGGCCGACAGGATCATTCCGCGTCTCGCACAGCGCGCGAAGGAACTGATCATCAAGAACGGTATGGAGCCCGATGCGGAGATGGGCCCGATCGTCACGCGTCAGGCGCTCGAGCGCATTGAAGGCTATATCGATCTGGGTGTGAAGGAAGGCGCGCAACTGGTGGTGGACGGCCGCGGTCTCAAGGTGAAGGGTCATGAAGACGGCTTCTTTACCGGCGGCACGCTGTTCGATCACGTGACGCCCGACATGCGCATTTACAAGGAAGAAATTTTCGGACCGGTGCTGTCGTGCGTGCGTGTGAAGGACTTCACCGAAGCGGTCGATCTGATCAACGCACATGAATTCGGCAATGGCGTCGCGTGCTTTACGCGTGACGGACATGTCGCACGTGAATTCGCACGCCGCATCGAAGTCGGCATGGTCGGCATCAACGTACCGATTCCGGTGCCGATGGCGTGGCACGGCTTCGGCGGCTGGAAACGCAGCCTGTTCGGCGATATGCACGCGTATGGCGAAGAGGGCGTGCGCTTCTATACGAAGCAGAAGTCGATCATGCAGCGTTGGCCGGAAAGCATCGAAAAGGGCGCGGAGTTCGCGATGCCGACGGCGAAGTAACGACCGGTTGTATTGTTGAAGTAATGGACGCCGCGTGCAATGCACGCGGCGTTTTTTTATGTGCGTCCGTGTGTGCGTCGGTCCGCGCTTCGGCCTGTATTACCTTGGAGACGGCACGCAATGCTTCAATCCGGATTCTGACAACGACCGCATGGTCGAATGAGGAGTCCCGGTTATGCAGGTTCAAACCGCAGCAAGCAGGCCATTTTCAGCTACCGATACTGATAGCGCCGACGCGACGCCGGATGCGCCGGCGCGGCAGTCCGGTACACGCCTGGTGCGCAATGTGCCGGCCTCAACGCAAAGCAGTGCGGATACCACTGCGTCGCAGAGAACAAAGCGCGGACCCGCGCTGACGAAAGACGCAGGACGATCGCCGTTTCGCGAGTTTCGCGGCGGAGAGCAATTGAGATCTACCGCATGGTCTTACTACCCGTTCGATCAGGCGGACTATTCGGATCGAACCGGGCCGAACGGTATCTGTCAGGGCTGGGTTCGTTCGGCGCTGAGCCGGCTGGACAATCCTGAAACCGTGGACCTGACCGATGCAGTGAGGCGTATGCGCGCCGATATCAACCATCGCGGAAGCTTTGTTTCGGGCGACACGATCACACGTGCGCGGAATCTGCAACGGTCTGCCGATGGGCTCCAGCTTCATCACTACGCGCCTGCGAGGTCGGCGCAAATGAACGGAACACGCGGATCGCGGATCAACCGGTTCTTCGAGCTCGCGCGCCAGAACCTCAGCGTCGGCGATGTTGCGCATTTCGCGTTGGGCCTGAATCCGAGGGGAAAAAACACCGGTACGAAGGGACACGTAATGCTGTTGCAGCGGTTGCCTCAAAGCCGGTACGCGCTGTTCGATCCGAACAACGGTGCGCTGACCTATTCGAGCCGACGCGATATGGAGGCGGGGCTGCGCAGATATATGGACGAAGCCTTCGCGGATACCGGCATGCAGCTCACGCCTGACGCGGTGCAGTTCTATGCCCATTCCGAACAAGCGAATGACGTTCACTCCCCTCAGGGGCCGCATGATGCTCCGAACTTGCCGCCAACGCGCCCCGAAGCGCCGCTCACCGCGTCCGCGCAACCCGAATCGCCGACGCGCGATGCACTCGGGCTACGTGCCGATCAGGCCAACAGTGTGTCCATCGATACGCTGTCCGGTGCGGCTGGCGAGCCGAACGCCATGTCCGGTCTGAACCGCGGTCTCGCAACGGTCGCGCTGCGCGGTGTCGCGCAAGGGCCTGCATCCAATCTGACCGATGCAACGGAGGCGATCAGACAAAGACTTGCGGATCCGGCGCAAAGGCCGATGACGCTCAGCGAAATCGGCGATATGCAGCAGCAGAATGGTGCAGGAGTGGTCGAGCCGTTACCCGGGTATGCGAGACGGCGCGGCTCGGACGGCATTTTGTCGGCCGCGAATCTGATTGCCGACCTGCGGCAGCACTTCGACAGCTTGCACGTGACTGGCGATACGAGCGTCGGATATGCAACCGACCTGGCCGTGATCAACCTGTCGATGCGTGAACGGTCCGCGCAAGACCGTGGTGCCCCGCAAACGCGCGCGGATGGCGTGCCGATTGTCGTGCAGCGCCTGCGCGAACTGGATGATTTTCGTGGCGACCGCTACGAGCTCTATGAGCCGGGCTCGGGCGTGTACCGATACGACAACTTCGAGGAAATGGCCAACGCGCTGCGAGGCGTTTTCGATGTTGGCTTTCGTGCGCTCGGCGGCGTCGATCATGCGGACACCACTTATTATGCGAACCTGTCGATGCCGATGGGGGCGGCCGGAGGCGCCGCGGCGCCTGCGGCGCGTCCATCGATCGGGAACCTCGATCTTGGGCAGATCGAGCAGAGGCTTGGCATCATCGGCGCGCACCCCGGTCTGACGCCGCGTCCGGGCCTTGCGCCGCCACCGGTCAGGATCGAGCCCCGGCACGACTTGCGCGATCTGAAACGCTGGGCGATGTCGCCGATGGTACTCAAGCCAGACGGCCTGTTCCGGCCGTCGACCGTGTCGCCGGCGCAGCTCAAGGCACAGGGCGGATTCGATAGCGAGCGTACCCCGGTGAGCGATATCAATCTCAGCGTCCACAATATGGATGTCGCTTCGAATCCGCACCTGATCGACAGCGCGGGTTATCTCGGGACGTTTCGCGAAGAGAAGACCGCGCTGAGCCGGCTGCCCGAGCAGTCCGCAGACGGCTATATTTACTTCGTTGCGCCGACACCGAATATGGTGGACGTGATGGGTAGTCTGGGCTATCAGGCCCATGCGCCGTGGAACGGCGAGGTCGCCGCGATGGGGTGGATCGACTATCCGCAGATTCGCGGCTGGCGTGTCGTGAAGAATGGCGTGGCCGGCGAATACGTGTCCAATCCCGACTATCGATGGGACGTCTATGATCAGACCCGCATCGCAGGCGCGCAACCGCAATTGGCACGCTTACCGGTCAACGATGGCATATGGCGGGAGGACGGTTACCGCGCATACGTATCGGACAACAAAAAGAGCGGTGGAAGCGTCAAATTTAACGAAGACCCGAATCTCACCCACGCGCTCTTTTACGATGCAGCGTGGGAAAAGGTGCGCGAGCTGAACAACCGGCAAGCCGCGGGTCTCGATTACCGCGGCGCGTTGCGGCTTCACGCGTATGGCAGCTCGGACACGTCGAATACGCAGATTTACATCGATCCGCGTGGGAAAGTGCAGGTCAATACGATGTACTCGTCGTATTCGACCGCGAACGGTACCCGGCATGACCTGATGTTCGGTGACGATGGACGTTTTCATCTGATCGGCGACGAAAAAAAGGTGCTGCGTGTCGGTTCGGATGGCTATGTTTATCTAGGTGCGGTCCCCGATGATCCTGCTTCGTTGAATGGCGTATTCGAGTACAACGGGAAAAACCTGGTCCACCAGGAAGACCAGAAATATCTGACGACCGGACTGTCGGTCTTCACGCCGTTTATCGACGATCAACTACATGGCGAGCGCAGCGAATGGCATCTGCGTTCGCCTGACGGCAAGGACGTCAATACGCCTGTGGTGAACCAGCACACGTTTCGCAATATGACAGCCGGCAGCGCGCAACACCTGCATGCGTTCTATCAGGACCCCGACGTCGCGTTGCCGCGCGACGCAGCTCGCTTCGTCACCCAGGTGCCAGGTAACGCATACCGTGGCAATTTTCTCGGCTACGTGAATCAGATTACCGCGGAGGACGCGCGCGACACCGCAAACTGGTTGCGCAAACAGAATGCCGCGTGGCTGTTCAACGATGGCTTCTACGCGGTCGCGAATGGACCGGACGCGATGGAAGTGCGCAGGCTTGACGGTATACCTGTATGGCGGGCCGAAGGGGTCAGTGTCGAGCCGGCCAATGTGAGCGAAGTGAAGTTCGTGCCGCTGCTGCCGTTGTCGTCGAATTATCGGATCCGCAACGAAACCGCCGAGCGCGTCGACGCGCGCGAAGCGCGGCGCAATCGTGTGCTTGCGGTGCTGAATCAATTGTCTCCAGGTGCATCGGACTCGCAGTGAATCCGCACTCAAAGGAGTTTTTACGTACGAGGCGGTTGACCACTTGCCGACAGAAAGCGATCATCGGCTATCACCGCTTCGCTAAGGACATGACATGAGCACGCGTGCCAAAAATCAATCTCTTCTTAAGATGCTAAGCATCTCGAAACCGATCATTCAGGCGCCCATGGCCGGCGTCAGTACGCCCGCACTCGCAGCAGCGGTATCGAATGCAGGTGGCCTCGGCTCGCTGGGTGTGGGTGCGATGAACGCGGAGGCCGCGCGCAAGACGATCAGAGACACGCGCGCACTGACCAGCCAACCGTTCAACATCAACGTGTTTACGCACGCGCCCGCGGCAGCCGATGCAGCGGTCGAGAAAGCGTGGCTGGAATGGCTTGCGCCGGTATTCGCGAAGTATGGTGCAAACGCGCCTGACAAGCTGAGCGAAATCTATACGAGCTTTATTGAAGACGACGCGATGCTCGACGTGTTTGTCGAAGAAAAGCCGGCGGTGGTCAGCTTTCACTTCGGCCTGCCGTCGCCGAAGATTATCGGTGCGCTGAAGGACGCGGGCATCACACTGTTCGCATCGGCGACCAACCTGAACGAAGCGGCTGCGGCGGTCGACGCGGGGGCTGATGCGCTGGTCGCGCAAGGCATTGAAGCGGGCGGTCATCGCGGCATGTTCGATCCCGAGGGATTCGACGAAGGAATCGGCACGTTCGCGTTGACGCGTCTGCTAGTCGAGCAATTCGAGCTTCCGGTGATTGCGGCCGGCGGGATCATGGACGGCGCCGGCATTGCAGCCGCGCTCGCGCTAGGCGCGCAGGCCGCGCAACTGGGCACCGCGTTTGTGGCATGCCCGGAGACATCGATCGATGCTGGATATCGCGCGGCGCTTCTCAGCGATCAGGCGCGGCACACCATTCTGACGTCCGCCATTTCAGGCAGACCGGCGCGCGCGATGATGAACCGGTTCACTGAACTGGGCCGCGAAGCGAATCTGCCCGCGACGCCTCAGTATCCGATTGCTTACGACGCCGGCAAGGCGTTGCACGCGGCGGCGAAAGCGAAGGGCGAATTCGGATATGGCGCACAGTGGGCGGGGCAGGCTGCGGCGCTGGCGCGCTCGCTGCCCGCCGCTGAACTGGTCGCGGTGCTCGATGCGGAGCTTCGCGACGCTGTGCGGGGGCTGCAGCAATACGGTGGTGAACAGGCTAGCTAAAGCGCGGCGGGCGACATGCCGCGTACCCATGCGCAGCGGCCTGATACGCTGCCTGATCCGATAGCAACCTGCCCGAACGCGCCGCACGCGCGGCGTCATCGGGCACGTTGCACGACCTTCACGCAGACTGCGATTTTTTCAGTCGACGGAATTCGTCGACCGGTAAGCCGCCCCAGCCCCAGTTTTCCTTCTCGACTTCCTGAATCACCACAAACGTGGCTTCCAGTGGTTTGTTCAGCACGTTCAGCAGCACGTCGCTGACGCCCTTGATCAACTGCGCCTTCTCTTCCGGTGTCACCGCGTCCCGACCGGGCGCGGATCCTTCGCGGGTTACCTGAATGGTCACGATTGGCATTGAAAACTCCGTCGTATGAGGCACTACATGGACACAGACACAGAAAAAGGCGCCGTCGCCGGCGCCTTGTCAAATTGCACGGCCGGGCTGCGTTCGCTTAGTGGCCCGCGCTTTGGCCACCATCCACGTGCAGGATCTCACCGGTGACGAACGGTGCGTTGTCGAGGTACAGCACCGCGTCGACGATATCACTCATTTCGCCCATATGACCGACCGGATGCAGCGCGCCGAGCGCGTCATGCGTTTCCGGTGCGTGCATCGGCGACTTGATGATGCCTGGCGACACGGCATTGGCACGGATACCCGTCTTCGCGTATTCGATCGCCAGCGATCTGGTCGCGGCATTCAAGCCGCCCTTGGTCAGCGACGCGAGCACCGACGGCACGCCGGCAACCGCATGATCCGCCAGCGTGGTCGTGATCTGCAGCACGTGACCGCTGCGGTTTTTTTCCATCTGCTCGATCGCGAGCTGCGTGATATGAAAGAAGCCGTTCACGTTCACATTCAGGATCGCCGCGTAGTCTTCAGCCGTGTATTGCGTGAATGGCTTCGCGATAAAGATGCCCGCGTTGTTGATCAGCGTGTCGACGCGGCCGAACCTGTTAACGGCGGCTTTGATCGCGCGTTGCGCGACTGCGCGATCGCCGATATCGCCGGCGATCGCCACGATGCCTGGATCGTCCGACGGCTTGATCGAGCGCGCGACGGCGACCACACCGTAGCCTTTTTCGCGGAACGCTTTAACCAGTTCGGCGCCAATACCTTGCGATGCACCAGTGACGACTGCGACTTTATTCGGGTTGCTCATGATGGACCTCATTCGTGGGTTGTCTGCGGATCGAGCCAGCGGCATCGATTGATCGTCAATTTAGGCAACCTGAGGACGTTTGCGTAGACCCGCGATGGACAAAGTGACTTAACTGCGAGGAACAAATCGGCGTTGAGCTGCGCGCACAAGCGGCCTCGGAACGTCGCGAGGTCCACGAACAGGCGTGCAAACGGATCGCGAGGACCGCAATGGGCGGTCTTTCCGCATTGTTGATCCGGTGTAACAACCGTTGTTACACACGCGTATGCATGCATGCTGGGCCAGTCAGAACGTGCGTCAAGCCGCAAACGTGCGCGCGGCGCGTGCCGGATAAGCGGCGCGCCTCGCTGCACGTCAGACGAAACTGAGGCACCATTCGACCGCGTCAATGCGGGACGGCAAGCGTGCGGATAGGCGCGCCGGCGCGTCGGGAAACGAACGATCGGTAGCGTAAAACGGAGGGACGTCTGCGTATGGATACGTTACGCAACATGAAGATCTTCGTCGAAGTCGCGGAAGCGGGCAGCTTCACCGCTGCCGCGCAGCAACTGGACACGACGACGGGCTATATCTCGCGTTCGGTTTCCGAGCTCGAAGCGCATCTGCGCACGCGGCTGCTAAATCGGACTACGCGCAGAATCGCGCTGACCGAAGCGGGCGAGCGCTATCTGCAGCGCTGTCTGGCAATTCTCGATTCGGTGAGCGAGGCGGAACTCGAGGCCTCCGACGCGCACGCGAGGCCGGCCGGCACGCTCAGGGTGCATTCGATGTCGAGCATCGGCCAGAACTACGTCGTGCCGGCGGTGGCCGCGTTCCAGGAACGCTACCCGGCGGTGACGGTGGATCTGACCTTGTCGCAGAACGTACCCGATCTGCTCGAGGAGGGCTACGACGTTGCGCTGCGCTCGACGTCCCGACCATTGCCCGATTCGAACTACATTTCGCACCACCTTGGCACCGTGCATGGCGTACTGTGCGCGTCGCCGGCTTACCTCGAACTGCACGGCTGTCCGCAATCGGTGGAGGACCTGGCGAATCACACCTGCCTGCAGGTTTCCATTCCGGTTTTCCCGTCGGACCGCTGGACCCTGATCGGCCCGGATGGGGAGCGCGAGTTTCTTCTGCCGAATACGCGCTTTCGCGTGAATCTGCCGGACGCGATGGCGACCGCGCTGCACGAAGGAATGGGAATCGGCGCACTGCCGACGTTGACGGTACGCTCGGCGGTTCGCAACAGCACGCTGGTTCGCGTGTTGCCGCAGTACCATTTGCAGGCTCTGAATATCTACCTGGTCTATGCATCGCGCCAGTATCTGGATGCGAAGATCAAGGCGTGGGTCGAGTTCCTGAAGGAGTGGGTCGCCGATGCGTTGCGTGAGGATGAGCTTGCAATGGTCGGCGCAATACGCGTGAACGATCCCGACGCGTCATAAGCGCAGCGAGAAGTGCTTCAGTTATGACGCGCTGCGCGCGATGTTCGAAGCGGCCGACATGGCTTCGAAAGGGCCGCGTGACGGGCATCGCGGAGGTTACTTGCAGGCCAAAGCGGCTGCTAGCACCAGCGATGCACCGGCCGCGACGAGTGGCGCGTCGAATGAATGGGTGCGCGCAAACAGCGCGCTCGATACGAGCGGCCCGAGAATCTGGCCGACGCCATAGGCCGCGGTCATCGTCGCCATAACGTTGAACCTCACAGTCGATGCAATCTGTCTGGCGACCGGCATCGCGATCGTGACGGTACCGACGAATGTTCCGCCGACCAGTACAGCGCTCGCGAGAAAACTGGATGCAGATACAACGAGTGCGGGCAGCACGACGCCTACGGCCTGCACGAGCAGGTTCAATGCGATCGCGCGGCGGCTTCCGAGCCGCTGATTGAGCCAATGCCAGAGAAAGCAGGAAGGCACCGCTCCGATACCGAATGCTGCCCAGATGTGAACCGGGTTGATACCGGGCACGGTGTCCTTGACGAGCAAGGGCAGATAAGTGGCCGTGACGATGTAGCCAAAACCTGCGAGGCCGTATAACGCGACCAGCACATACGCATTCGGCGCTGAGCGGTGCGGGTTGCGCCGATCGGCATGTGCATCGTCGTCATCCTGCGATGCGGTGTCCGCGTGGCTCATGCCGAGCCTGGGCCAGGCCAGCGCGGACAACAGCAGCGCGGCCGCGGCGAGCAACGCCCACAGCGCGGCGCTGTTCAAACCGGTGGCCGCGCCTATCGCGATGATTTCCGCGGACACGACAATGCCGACGCCGACGCCGGCGAACAGCAGCGGTGCACCATGATGTTGGCCGACCACGTGCAATAGCCAGATCGACGCGCCCACCATCGCCATTGCGCTGACAACGCCGGCCACGAAGCGCACCGTCGCGAGCAGCGACTCGGGCAGATGCAGCGAAAGCACCGCAAGACACGCGATGGTGCCGATCATCGATAACTGGCACAGTCGGGCCGCGTGATGATGTTTGAACCGGCTCATCAGAATCGCGCCAAGCAGATAGCCCGCATAGTTCGCGGACGCTGCGACGGACCCGGCGGTCACGTCGATCACGCCGTCCCTGACCATCAACGGATACATGCCGGTGAACGAAAACCGGCCGAAGCCCATGCCTATTGCGAGCACCAGTGCGCCGGCTACCGCTTCGAGCGTGCGGGCACCACGTGTGCTTCCAATGGTTTTTTCCATGGTATTGCCTTTGAAGAACGGATGATTGGCGAAACCCGCACTCTAGGGTGCATCGCACGCCGGATACAGCCCGCATCAGGTAAAGAAACTGTTTACCGGGTAACAAGGCTGCATCGACGCGCGCCAGGCAGTGGAGCGGCTACCGCAGTGTGGCGGTTACTCATGGGGCGCAAAGTGCGGCAGCACGTCACGCTGCAGGCTGTCGAGTATTTCCAGGTAGCTGCGTGGCGTGACTTTCAGATTCAGCGCGACGTGCATGATGCCCGCGTCGCGCGCCTGTTCGAGGAAGGCGCGTAACGCGTGACTACCGATCGCGAAGCCGCCGCGGATACGCTGGAACGCGAAGTCCGGTTGCGGGTGGAGATAGAGAAACCCGCCAAACGCGAGTGGTTTGACCAGGTTGTCGTTTCCATCAGCGTCAACCGTGTCTCCGTGCTCGATACGCGCGTTCGATTCGACCGCGTGTTGCCATTCACGGGCGAACGGCTTGAGTTGCGCGGGCTCGGGTACAAAACCCATATAGCCATCCATATGGGCCGCAATCCAGTCGAGCGTCTGCTGCGAGCGGCCGACCGCGAACGTCGGCACTTTGCCGTGAACCGGCTTCGGCAACAGCGTCAACGAGCCGTCCGCCTGACCGAAACGGGGCGACGCGAAACGCGGGTAGTCCTGTTCGCTAATGCTGCGAAACACCTGATAGACGTCACGGAAGCGCTCGCCACGGCTGTCAAAGTCGATGCCGAAAAACGGATACTCTGACGGCCTGTCTCCTGACGACATGCCGATCACGATCCGCCCGCCGCTCAGTTGATCGAGCGAATTGAGCTGTTTCGCGAGCAGCAGCGGTTCACGCATCGGCAGCACGACGCCTGCCGTGCCGAGTGTGATGCGTCGCGTCGCCGCGGCGAGCTGTCCGAGATAAACCAGCGGCTCGAATATCTGCCCGGAATCGCCGTAGTGCGGATCGTAGAACGGAATGTCGCGTGCCCAGAGCGCTGCAACGCCGGCCTGTTCCGCAAGTTGCGCCATGCGCAGATGACCGGCCATCGTCGGGTGCGGCGTGCGCGGATGTGTTTCGAGCGGCAAGATAAGGCCAACGGTCAGCTCGCCACGCCTGAAAAGGCGCGCATAGCCTGCGTGGTTTTGCAGATCGGCATGCGGGCTCGTGTTGCGACGATCGATAAAGGGCGTGGCCATGTCCATGATGCGGTCCTCCAGTTGTGCTCAGGTTAGCGACACGCGCTGTCTGGAGAAACACCCTGCCGCTAGTAACAGTTGATACACCACGTCAATAGCGGCGTGCATCCTTGATGGGCCCACGCAATGATCACGCAACGAACACGCGGCCATAACGAAATGGAATGGCTTCCATTCAGGACGATTCGGTAAACATTGATGTGAAGGTTGTGTTCTTAATTTTGAGCGGCCTCGTATCTAGAATCGGCGGCGCGGCGGATGGTTCGAGGCCTGCCGGACACAGTGCGCCGCACCATCATTGGTATGGGTTCCTGCGTCATGGCAAGGGCGGCAACCACGTGGGCGATTGCGTCGGCCCGGCGAGCTTCTGCCAGATCTATTTCGGTAGCTGATGCATGCGTCGCGTATTTTTGTGGATTGACGTTTTTCGTGCCATTAGTGGTACGTGTAAATCGGATTACTATTTTCTTTTCTGGATTTTGAAGATTAATTATTTGAAGAATAGCGATCTGAATAACAGGACGTCGTTAGCTTTATTTGCCGACTATCGCTAAACGGTAACGTAGCCGTCATGCAAGGTGCATAGACTCCCGGGTTTTCAAGTTGTCCCACACCCCGGAGTCTTATCTGTATGCGTTCACACAACACACGCCTGGTTCTGTTGCCCGCCACGGTGATGTCCAGCCTCCTGTTGCTCGCGGCATGTGGCGGTAGCGATGGCAATAGCAGCACCAACGCGTCGACGCCACCCGCACCGCCGCCGGACCAGCAATTCGTCGATAGCGCGCCGGTTCCGGACGTCCCCGCGTTCGTCGATAACATCGCGACCAATCAGCGCAACGATGCGCGCTTCGCAACGCTGGACACGAATGCGGGTGTGCGACTCGTGTCGCGTTTTCTCGATCTCTGGCATCCGCTCACAGAGATCGTCGACGCAGGCGTGACCGCATCCGCGGTGGGTTCGTTTCCGGCGATCACGCCGTCGGCATGGACGGGGTTGCCCAATGATGGCACGCCAGGTGGCACGATGCTGAACCCGACGGTGCTCAACCAGAATATCCAGTTCGCGATCAACGAGACGACGAATCGCACGCAGGCTCAAGCGGATGCCGCCTATTTTGACGACCGTCGCGGTAAAGGCTTTAGCGTGACCGACGGCATGGGACCGCTCACCGGCCCATGGCGCGCCGCGGCTCAACAGACGACGACGATCACGAGCATTCCCGCAAACGCGACGACGGTGCTGTTCAACGATACCGGGAACAATATTGGCGTGGGCAGTGCGTCGAATGCGACCTTCGGGAAGATGGTGGACCTGCTGTCCGCGATGGGCAATAACGCATCGACCGAGCCGGCCAAGCGCTTTTACAAGTACGCACGTCCATATCGCTGGAGCACGAGCGTGATCGTCGATCCGACGCTGGTGCCGGCCGAAGCCACTGACGCGTCGACCGACGGCGGCTATATCAGCGGCCACGAGGCCGAAGCGATGCGCGACGCGGTGACGATGGCCTACTGCGTACCCGAGCGTGGCCCGGAAATGATCAGCCGCGGTCTCGAACTGGGCGAGAACCGGATTCTCGCGGGCATGCATTCGCCGCTCGACGTGATTGCCGGCCGGATGTTCGCGTATGCGGCCGCTGTCGCGAACCTGAACGACCCCGCGAATGCGTCGCTCAAAACCGCCGCGTGCCAGCAGGCACGCACCGCTCTGATGGCGGCGACTAACACGACGCCCGCGACGTTCTTCGCGTTCGCGCATTCGCAGCCGGTCAGCGCGGACCGGTTTGCCGACTTCGCGACCAACAAGGCCGCATCGAACCGCCGGATGACGTTCGGGTTTGCGCAGATCGAGTCGACCGATGCGCCGCCGGTCGTGCCGAAGGGTGCCGAGGTATTGCTCGAGAACCGCTATCCGTATCTGAGCCCGGCGCAGCGTCGTGTCGTGATCAAGACAACCGAGTTTCCTTCGGGCTTCCCGGTCATGGACGACGCCGAAGGTTATGGGCGCATGGACATGTTTGCCGCGCTTAACGGCTATGGCCAGTTCAACGGCAACGTGACGATATCGATGGATGCGACGCAGGGCGGTTTCAGTGCGAACGACACCTGGCAAAACGATATCTCCGGCACCGGCAAATTGACGCTCGCGGGCAGCGGCACATTGCAACTCGCCGGCAATAACAGTTATTCGGGCGGCTCCCAGGTAACGGGCGGCACGCTGCAAGCCGGTTCGGCAACGGCATTCGGCACCGGCGACGTGTTTATCGGCGCAGGTTCGGTTGCGATCAGCGCGAGCTCGCCGGTGAAGACGAGCGGCAAGTTCACGCTGTTGCCTGGCACGACGCTGGAGATGGATGTCAACGGCGCCGGCGGCGGGCAGTTGAATGTTGGCGGCCAGCTGACTTTCGCAAAGAGTACGCTGCATGTGAAGTTCGCCAACGGTTTCACGCCGAAGGTGGGCGACACGATTCCGCTAATTAGTGGCGGCGTCGGCAACCAGCAGTTCTCGACGATCACGGTCGATGGGTTCAAGGCGTCGGCTGTGTATTCGAGCGGCACGGTGTCGGTTCATATCGATTCGTAGGCCGGCAGCGCGCGAAAGCGCTCTTCGGGTGTCAGGGGGCAACGAGCGAATGCTTTGCATCGGCTTTACAATGCAAGGCGTTCCTTCGTTTCCCGTGATAGTCCGATGATCCCATTCAAAACCGTTGCACTCGAACATGCCAGCCGTTTGATCAACCATGGGCCAACGGTGCTCATCACGAGCGTCGACGGCGCGCGGCGCAATATCATGGCGGCGGCATGGTCGATGCCTGTCGAGTTCACGCCGCCGCGTATCGCCGTGGTGATCGATAAGCATACCTTTACGCGCGAGCTCGTGATGGCGAGTGGAACTTTCGGCATTTGCGTGCCGGGCGCGGGTGCGGTCGATATGACCTACGCGGTGGGTTCATCGAGCGGACGCGATACGGACAAGTTTGTCGAGTACGGTATCGCTGCGATTACAGGCCCTGTGCTAGGGTTGCCGCTGGTCGAGACACACTGCGCGGCGTGGCTCGAATGCAAGCTGATTCGCGAGCCTCATACCGAAGACGCTTACGACACGTGCTTTGGTGAAGTCGTGTCCGCCGCTGCGGATCCTCGTGTATTCAACAACGGGCACTGGATTTTCGACGCATCGAATGCGTCGCTGCATACGCTGCATCATCTGGGCGCCGGAAATTTCGCGCGCGCGTCGGACATGCTGCGCGCGAAGCCACTGGCTTAAGCGTGGTTTCTTTTTAGCAACGCGATGGTCGATTCGCGTTTGGGGTATCCGGCGTCGAAATTGAACGAACGCTTTCAACGCGCGAATAGCGCGGTGCATTGCGTGTTGTTCGCGCGAATGAGACGAAGCCTGCTCGCTTAATCTTGCAGCATGGGGCCGCATTGGCAACCCAGGTGGTCGGCTTCGGCCGTGGCCACGGCGTTTTCAGATCGACAACCATGGCCACACTTCACGCGGGTGAACGCTCGCGCCAAGAGCAACGACAACCGGCATCGTCCGATATGGTTCCGCGCGACGCGCAGTTCGCCCACGCGTTGGCGAAGGTGAAGCCGCTGCTCGATTCTGACGCGGCGCTAACGGTGCTGAGCCAAAGCGATCTGGTGCAGGCGCTCAATATCGCGGCGGTGTGTTCGCTGGGGCTCATGAAGCCGGACGACGCTGAATTGTATTGGCGCCGTCTTATCGACGTGCAGCCCGAATTTACCGATGCGTATAAGAGTCTTGGCATCCTGTTCAGAGGACTGAATCGCCTGCAGGATGCGGAAGCGATCTATCGGCGGATGCTGTCGGTTTGCCCCGACCACGCGGAAGGGCTCAATAATTTCGGCACGGTGCTGTTCGATTTGAATCGCTTGCCCGAGGCCGAAGCGGCCTATCGCGCGGCATTAACGACCCGCGCGGATTTTGCCGAGGCCAGCCACAACCTCGGAAAAGTGCTCCATGCCGCGAACCGCTTTGGCGAAGCAGAGGAAGCTTATAGAAAGGCGTTGCAACTCGAGCCGAACAAGGTCGAGATTCACATTCATCTGGGCAATACGCTGGAACGGCTTGGCCGCCTTGCCGAAGCGGACGACGCATATCAGGCTGCATTGGCAGTCCGGTTCGATGTGCCGGAGGCGCATCACAATCGCGCGATCGTGTTGAAGACACTCGGGCGATTGCCGGAGTCGGAGGCGTCGTATCGTCGCGCGCTGGCTTTTCGTCCGGACTTCCCTATTGCGCGATTTTCACTTGCGTCGCTGTTGCTGAGCGTCGGCCGCTATGAAGAGGGCTGGCCGCTCTATGAAGCCCGGTACGAACAGCCGGGGCGCATCCATCACCATAGCGCGGCAGTGTTGCAGTGCGCGCGCTGGCGCGGCGAACCGCTGGCGGGCAAAACGCTGCTCGTGTGGCAGGAGGATGGGCTCGGCGACATGATCCAGTTTGGGCGGTACTTGCCTGTGCTCAAGGCGCAAGGCGTCACACGTATTACGTTGGCCTGTGCCGCGTCGTTGCATCGCATGTTTGCCGGCATCGATTGCGTCGACGAAGTGACCAGCCACGGTGAAGCGGCGCTGCGCTCGAGCACCTACGACACCTGGACAAGCCTGACTAGCGTGCCGGCGTATCTGCGCACAACATTAAGCACGATTCCCCCGGCGCTTCGTCTGACGCCCGATCCGGCACTTGTGCAACATTGGGCTGAACGGCTGGCTTCGCTGCCGCGCGGCCGCAAAATTGGCGTTGTATGGAAAGGCAATCCGAAACATCACAACGATGCGAACCGCTCGCTGCCGTCGCTGGCGGCGCTGGCGCCGCTATGGAGCGTGCCTGGTCTGAGCTTCGTCAGCTTGCAGAAGGGGCAGGGCGAAGATGACGCGAACGCTCCACCGGTGGGTCAGCCGCTGCTGCATCTCGGCTCGGATGTGAAGGACTTCGCCGACACATGCGCGATCGTCGCACAGCTTGATTTACTGGTCTGTGTCGATACGTCGAGTGCGCACCTCGCGGCATCGCTCGGCAAGCGCTGCTGGATGTTGCTGCCGGGGCATGATGCGGACTGGCGCTGGATGCGCGAGCGGACCGATTCGCCCTGGTACCCGGAATCACTGCGTCTGTTCCGGCAAGCGCGAGGCGAGCATTGGGATGCGGTGATCGAACGCGTGCGAGATGCGTTGAGCGCGCTTGAGTTTTAGCGGTTAGCCAAGCTCGAACGTTGTCACGCCGAACATGCGTGCAAGTGCAATAGCCGGTTGTTCCTTCGTGTACATGCGCGCGGTTTCGAATACGCTTTTCATTCCATATCGTTCCGCTAGCGCGACCGCTGCCGCGTTAGTTTCAGGAACATCGAGCGCGACATTCGCGCCCGCGCATCGGGCAAACAATGCGTTGAGCAGTTCTTCGGCGGCATGCACGTTGTCCGCGAACAGCGGGCCTATCTTGTACCCGTTGCGACATGGACGCAGCACACCGTAGCCTTCGATACGGCCGTTGCGCACCGCGGCGCGCGCAATGCAATCCGGCTGTGCGATCCATGCCGCGAGAAAACGATCGCGTGGCGCGGGGAAACATTGCCGATCGTATGACGCCACCTGCTCGAACGGCAATTCGGCGAGGTCGGTCATCGGTCCGCCACGCGTGCGTGGCGCGACGCCCTGAAAGCGGATATTCCGGTGCGCGAGCTGAAACCCCGATTTGCGATAGTTGTCCTGCTGCGCGAGTACGCCATCGAGGCCGATATTGCGGCCTACGAGCGAGTGCATTGCGTGTTGCCAGATTCGATAGCCGAATCCCCGGCCACGAAATTCAGGCTTCACGATGTACAGACCGATGAAACCGAAGTGTTCGCCATAGCGGACGGCGGAAATCGAGCCGATCGGTTCGCCGCGCAGTGTGCCGACGAAGAATCCGCCGGGGTCCGCAACACGGAAGCAGTCCGCATCGTGCAGGCCCGGATTCCAGCCTTCCTGCTCCGCCCATTGAATCGCGAGTCCGATTTCGCTGGACTCCATCGGGCGAACGACCCAGTCGCGCCCGGGTTCGACAGCGTAGCTCATGATTTCCTCCCCGACCGGCTTTAACGCTAGTCAGTTTAGCGTACGCGAAACTGCAGCGGCGCTGCGCGCACGAACTGTACCTTGAGGCTGCGATTACCCGCCTCTAGAATGATGCAGCCTCCACTCGACAAGAACGACCTATGCTGCAAATCCTCGGCAAGGCAACCTCGATCAACGTCCGCAAGGTGCTTTGGACTTGCGCGGAGCTCAATATTCCGTTCGAGCAGGAAGACTGGGGGGACGGCTTCAGATCGACTCAAACACCGGAATTTCTCGCGCTAAATCCCAATGGCCTGGTACCGGTGGTCCGCGACGGCGACTTCGTTTTGTGGGAGTCCAATTCGATCATCCGCTACCTTGCGTCGCGCCATGACGGAGCATGGCTATATCCGGCCGATCCGGTCGCGCGTGCCAGGGTCGATCAGTGGATCGACTGGCAGGCGACCGACCTGAATCGCTCGTGGAGCGACGCATTTCTGGGTCTGGTCAGACGGTCTGCGGCTCACCAGGATGCGGCCGGAATTGCCGAATCGATCGACCGGTGGGCGAAGCATATGCGCATACTGGACAGCCAACTGGATGCAACCGGCGCATTTGTCGCAGGGCGTCACTTCTCGTTGGCTGATATTCCGATCGCGCTTTCGATTAACCGCTGGTTCAGCACGCCGTTCGATCGTCCGCATCTGCCGGCGGTCGCGGGGTACTTCGAACGTCTGAATGAACGTCCGGCGTTCTCGCGCTATTGCCGGAACGGAAAACCGTAGTACGTTGCGGGCGCAAATCGCCACGCAGTCGGTTCGCGACGTGGGTGTTCGCTTTAGCGCCGTTCAGGCTCGGTCCGCCGGAATGGCGCATCGTGTGCCGCATCGCCCTGATAGAACGCCGCAAAACGTTGTAGTTGACGCTGTGCATCGTCGACGTCCACATCGTCGCTCAACACTGCGCTCGAAAAACCGGTGCGCTCCATTTGCGCGAGCTGATCGGCCAGCACGTCGCCGGTGGCGCGCAAGTCGCCGGCAAAACCGAGCCTGCGCCGGATCAGATACGCCTGGCTGTACGCGCGGCCATCGGTGAAGCTCGGAAAATGCAATTCGACACGCTGCGCGGCGGCAATCGCGTCGCGTTGCGTCAGCGGATCGATATCGTTGGCGAGCGACACCACGCGTTCGACCTGCTCTGCATTTGAAGCATGGCACGCGGCAGTCAGCAGCCGGATGCGGGAAACGCCGTTCATGCTGCGGCCTCCGAGACGGAACGCACACGGCTAGCCGCCAGCCTGAACGGTTCGATGCCGACGCGCCGGACCGTTTCGAGAAAGGTCTCGCTGTGGGCGCCGGCGTTCGTGCGCAGTGTCAGGTAGGTCCGCAGAATCGCGTCGACAGCCTCCGTCACTTCATCCGCGGAGAACGACGGGCCGATCACCTTGCCGGCTTGCGCGGCGCCGCTCGCAGCCGACCCGTCGGAGCCGCCGAGCGTCACCTGGTACCATTCGCTGCCATCCTTGTCGACGCCGAGGATCCCGATATGCCCGCTATGGTGATGGCCGCACGAATTGACGCAGCCGCTGATATGCAGATCGATTGCACCGATGTCTTCGAGTTCGTCCAGGTCCTGGTAGCGTTCGGTGATCGCCTGCGCGACCGGTATCGAACGTGCATTCGCGAGTGCGCAGAAATCGCCGCCGGGGCACGCGATCATATCGGTCAACAGCCCGACGTTCGCGCTCGCGAGGCCGGCATCGCGCGCGGCGCGCCACAACGGCAGCAGGTCGTCTGCGTGGACCCATGGCAGCACGATGTTCTGCGTATGGGTAACGCGGGCTTCGCCGGCCGAGAAGCGCTCGACCAGATCGGCAACGCGTTCGAGCTGATCCGCGGACGCATCGCCCGGCGCCTGCAACATCCGCTTGAACGACAGCGTGACGATGCGCAGCACCGGATCGCGATGCGCGGCGACATTGCGGTCGAGCCATCGTGCGAGTCGTGGCAGACGCAGTGCCGCGTCGTGCAGCGCGGCGGCCGCCAGCGGGTCCTGCTGTTTGCGCGCAGCCAGTTTTTCCGGTGGCACAAAGTACGCGCGCACGCGCTCGAGTTCGGAGTCGGGGATCGTATGCGGACCGCCATCATGGTCGACGATCTGGCGAAATTCGTTTTCGACGTCGTCGATATACCGCTGTCCTTCCGCTTTGACGAGTATCTTGATACGCGCCTTGTACTTGTTGTCGCGCCGGCCATACTGGTTGTACACGCGCACTACCGCTTCGATGTAGTTCATCACGTGCTGCCACGGCAGAAACTCGCGCAGCAGGGTGCCGATGACCGGCGTGCGCCCCATGCCGCCGCCCACCGTGACGCGAAAGCCGAGCGCGCCGCGTTCGTCGTGCGTCAGACGCAGCCCGACGTCGTGCCACTCAGTCGCCGCGCGATCTTCATTCGCGCCGGTGATCGCAATCTTGAACTTGCGAGGCAGGTAAGCGAATTCCGGATGCAAAGTGGTCCACTGCCGCATGATTTCCGCGAATGGGCGCGGGTCCGCGATCTCATCCGGCGCGACGCCCGCGCGTTCATCGGCGGAGATGTTGCGGATGCAATTGCCGCTCGTCTGGATACCGTGCATGTCGACCGTTGCGAGCAGGTCCATCACGTCGGCGGCTTTCGCTAGCGGAATCCAGTTGAACTGAACGTTGGTGCGCGTCGTAAAGTGCGCGTGATGCGTCGGCAAGCGCAGGGTGCCGAGCTTGCGCTGCGCGTCGAGCGCGCGACGGTATACATCGGCCTCGGGTTCGTCGTATTCGCGCGCGACACGCGCAAGTACGCGCAGTTGCGCGCTCGACAACTCGCCATAAGGCACCGCGACCCGCAACATCGGCGCATGCCGCTGTACATACCAGCCGTTTTGCAGGCGCAACGGGCGAAACTGGTCTTCACTGAGCCGGCCGTCCTGCCAGCGTTCGAGCTGGTCGCGGAACTGCGCGGCGCGGTTGCGCAGGAATGCTTTGTCAAACTTGTCGTATTGATACATGGCCGATGCTGGATGGTAGGGCGCCGACTCCCCGTTCGGCGCGTTGCGTCGTCATATCACGCATCGGTCACACGATATCGGGAACGGGCTGTATCGGACAGACGCAGATGACGACAAAAATATCGCAGCAGTTTCGATGCTTCTCGCCGAACAGGTCTACAGTACCGATATGCGTCGATTTTGATCGTTGATCGTTGAATGTTGACCCGGGAGTCAGTCGAATGAAAAGACAGGTGGGCGTAATCGGCTTGGGAGCAATGGGGCTAGGCGTTGCACGTTCATTGCTGAGGGCGGGATTCACCGTACATGCCTACGATCTGCGCAGCGAAGTGCTGCAGCGCTTCGCAGACGAAGGCGGCGTGGCGGCGGCGAGCCCGGCGGCGCTTGGCGCGGCATCGGACATCGTGATCACGCTGGTCGTCAATGCGCAGCAGACCGACGCGGTGCTATTCGGCGCTGAAGGAGCCGCACCGGCGATGAAGCCGGGCAGTGTGGTGCTGTCGAGCGCGACGGTGCCGCCCGCATTCGCGATCGACCTCGGGCGGCGGCTCGAAGCAGCGGGCCTGCTGATGCTCGATGCGCCGGTCTCCGGTGGAGCGGCACGTGCGGCAACCGGCGAGATGACGATGATGACGTCCGGCCCGACCGATGCGTACGATGTCTGCGAGGATGTGCTCGATGCGATCGCCGCAAAGGTTTATCGGCTGGGCGCCGAACACGGCATCGGCTCGAAGGTGAAGATCATCAACCAGTTGCTCGCCGGTGTGCATATCGCCGCAGCGGCGGAGGCGATGGCGCTCGGGTTGCGCGAGGGTGTCGATCCGGAGATGCTATACGAGGTTATTACGCACAGCGCCGGCAACTCGTGGATGTTCGAGAACCGCGTGCCGCATATTCTGCATGGCAACTATGCGCCGCTGTCGGCGGTCGACATCTTCGTCAAAGATCTCGGCCTCGTGCTCGATACCGCTCGCATGACGAAGTTTCCACTGCCGCTGTCGGCGGCCGCGCATCAGATGTTTATGATGGCGTCGACGGCGGGCTACGGCGGTGAGGACGATTCCGCGGTGATCAAGGTGTTCCCGGGTATCGAATTGCCGAAGTCGGCCTGACGGGCGCGCGTCGAACCGCGGCTTGCAATCGCGTGGCGCGTCGGCACGCGTCAAAGCTATGGGGCATGCCGCGGCCGCGCAACGCTGCGCGTGCCGCCTGAACTGGCGTGCGTCAGAACGCGGTGCCGATCTGAAACTGGAACTTCTGGTACTGGTCGCCCGTATGCTTGACGAGCGGGAAGCCAAGGCTCAGCTTGAGCGGCCCGATCGGCGAGATCCATGCGAGGCCGACACCGTAACCGTAACGCAAGCCGTTTGCGCCTGTGCTCGTGCCGCCCTGGCCCGGGTCGCCCCACACGTTACCGCCGTCGAAGAATGTAAACACGCGCAGTGTGCGGTCGTAGCCGGTGCCCGGCAGCGGGAACGTCAGTTCGATATTGCCGACCGCCATCCGCGAGCCGCCGATCGGGTCGCCGGTGCTCGCATCGCGCGGGCCGAGCGAACTCGGCTCGTAGCCCCGCACCGAACCGATACCGCCCGCGAAGTAGTTCTTGAAGATCGGGAACGTCTGGCCATCGAGGCCTTTGCCATAGCCGCCCTGGAAGTTCAGGCCAAGCACGAAACCGCGCGCGAACGAGTAGTAGTACTGTGCCTGCGCGTCGAGCTTCACGTAGGTCGTGTTGCCCGCCGGCGTGCCGTATTCGCCGTTCCACTGCGTAAAGTAGCCACGGCTAGGCACCAGAGCGCTATCGCGATTGTCGCGCGACCAGCCGACCGTGACCGGCACGTTATTCACGACGCGGCCGAATTCCTTCACGTAATCGAGGTATGCCTGTGGCGTTTGTCCGTCGACGTCGAGCCGGTTCTGTTCCACGCCGACGCCGAAGTACACGGTGTCCGCTTCCGAAAACGGAATGCCGAACTTGGTGTCCGCGCCGACCGTGATGATCCGGAAGCTCGAATCGGTCGAGAAGATCAGCGGCTGCACGGTGCGGTAGTACGCGTCGGTGATGCGTTTGATGCCGTCGACCGTGAAATACGGATCGACCTGCGTGACCGTCAGCGTGCGGAACGTTTTCGCGGTGTTTACGTTGACCGACAGGCTGGTGCCGGAGCCGAACACGTTGTCCTGCGACACGCCGGCGGACAACACCACCTTATCGGTCGACGAAAAGCCTGCGCCGAGCGTAATCGCGCCAGTCGGCTTTTCCGTGACGTCGACGTTCACATCGACCTGGTCGTCGGTGCCTGAGACCGGCACCGTCGTCACGTCGACGTTCGTGAAGTAGCCGAGCCGGTTGATCCGGTCTTTCGATAGCGCGAGTTTGCTTGAATCGAACCACGAGCTTTCGAGTTGACGCATTTCACGGCGCACGACTTCGTCGCGGGTACGTGTGTTGCCTGTCACGTTGATCCGGCGTACGTACACACGCTTGCCCGGATCGACCTGCAGCGTGAGATCGACCTTGTGATGCAACTGGTCGATCTGCGGCACCGCGTTCACCGTTGCGAACGCGTATCCGTAGTCGCCGAGCTTATCGACGATCGCCTTCGTCGTGGCCTGCAGTTTCTCCGCGGAGAAGCGTTCGCCCGGCTTCACGGTGATCTGCTTCTGCAGTTCCGCTTCGCGATCGAGCAGGTTGCCCGCGAGCTTGATGCTGGAAATCGTGTACGGCTCGCCCTCGTGCAGCGCGATCGTCAGGTACATGTCCTTCCGGTCGGGCGTAATCGACACCTGCGTCGAGTCGATATTGAACTCGAGATAGCCGCGATTCAGGTAGTACGAGCGAACATGCTCGAGATCGCCGGTGAGTTTCTCCTTCGAGTACAGATCGTTTTTCGTGTACCAGGAAAACCAGTTCGGCGTCGACAACTGCATTTCATCGAGCAACGTGCTGCTGCTGAACACCTTGTTGCCGATGAAGTTGATCTGGCGGATCTTCGCGCTCGGTCCTTCGATGACCGAGAACAGCAGAGCGACGCGATTACGGTCGATCGGCGAGACGGTGGTGGTCACTTCGGCGGCGTAATAGCCGCGCGTCAGGTATTGCCGCTTCAGTTCCTGCTCGGCCCGATCGACGAGCGCTTTGTCGTAATAGCGGCCGAGCGACAGTCCGACGGAATTCAACGCTTTAGTCAGCGCGTCTTTCTCGAACTCGTGAATGCCGGCGAAGTCGATTGTGCCGATCGCTGGACGCTCGGCAACCGTGACGATCACGACGTCGCCTTCGGTGGATACTCTCACGTCGTTGAAAAAACCGGTCGCGTATAGCGCGCGGATGGCCTCGGAGGCCTTATCGTCGCTGAAAGTATCGCCTTGCTTGATCGGCAGATACGAGAATACCGTGCCGGGTTCGACCCGTTGCAGTCCGTCGATGCGAATGTCGCGAACCACGAATGAATCGGCGGCGTGCGCCGACACTGCCGCCACGCTCAAGCCAATACAGGTGAATGACTGCGCGCAGCGGGATAATAATATTCGTGATTTCATGCAGGCTAAACGAAAAGAAATGCGACCAGACGTCAGAATGGCTGCCGTGTCGCGCTAAGCGACAAGCGGCGTGAATCGCGGCGGCACGTCGAACAGAACGAAGCTTCGTTGAAAGTTCGTTGTTCTATTGCAGTCGCAAACCAGAAAGGTCGTTGCCTTTGGCAAGACCGGTTGCCAGCGCGAGCACCTCTGTCATATGCGCCGCTTGTGAGCGGTGCAGCTGAAAGGACAACTCCGCGCCCCCGGGCAACCGGAACGTAAAAATCAGGTAGGGCTTCCCGTCCGCATCCTTACCGAGCGCCCACGCTTCGCATGGCATCGCGAACTTGACGCTCTTCTTCTTGTGCCGAATGCGTTCGGACGAGCCGATTGCATTTGAAAGCGCCGCCAGCAGTTCATGCATGACCGAGCAGTGCAGCGCGATGCGATCGGGCTGATTGCTGTTCAGGATCAGATACTGACCATCGGCTGTCAGTTCGAACCCCTTGAACGAATCGATCGCGACGGCGGACGGCGGGGTCATACGGTCACTCCATGACGAAACCAGACGTCGAGGTTAGGTCAGATCGGTGCTGTTCATGTTACCTGCGAGTTACTGCATATTTCTTGCGGATTGCTGATAAATCGACGGTGCAGGTCTCGTTCAATTGCAAGCATCGTTGTAACCTGAGTGCAATCCGCCAAAGCGGGCGATGCCTATTTTCAGGGCGTCCACGCATTACGTTTGTTAAAAGGCCATGCATTGAACTTCAATTCATTTGTCGGATAAAGCTGCTAGGTTCAGCGCGCTTCGATGTGGTCTTTTTTGTTCGGGGACAACTGAAGTGGGCGATCGCGCATCCGGCCGTGACGTGTGCTTTGCCGGCTACGACCAACCCGGATCACATGAGCGAAAACATCGGCGCATTGCGCGGGCTGCTGCCCGATGACGCAATGCGCGCGCGGATGGTGCGTTATGTGGAAACCATTCCGAACTTCGAGCGCGTGAACGATATGCCGTGGTACCCGGGCGAATCGTTTCACGGGCTCGTTCAGTTGCGCACCTGAATCACGACACCTGCAACTCGCGAACGGGCTGACCGTCGAGCCATGCGCGTATCCCTTCGACGATCTGCGGATACGCGCCGCGATACGTGTTTTCCGTTACGTAACCGATGTGCGGCGTGGCGAGCACGTTCGGCAGAAAGCGGTACGGATGCGTCGGCGGCAACGGTTCTTCGTCGAACACGTCTAGTGCGGCGCCCGCAATGCGCTGCGTCTGCAGGGCTTCGATCAATGCCGGCTCGGCGACGATCGGGCCGCGGGACGTGTTGATCAGGTAAGCGGTCGGCTTCATCGCGGCAAACTCCGCGGCGCCGACGAGGCCGCGCGAGCGGTCGCCGAGCTTCAGGTGAATCGATATCACGTCCGCTTCACGGAATAGCGCGTCTTTGTCCACACGCCGCGCGCCGGCTTCGGCTGCACGTTCCGGTGTCAGATTCGGGCTCCACGCAATCACATTCATCCCGAACGCGGCGCCAAAGCGCGCGACTTGTTGGCCGATCTTGCCGAGACCGAGCAAGCCGAGCGTCTTGCCGTGCACGTCGACGCCGACGCTGGTTTGCCAGCCGCCCGCGCGCAGCGATGCCGACTCCCGATGCAGGTTGCGGGTGATCGCAAGAATCAAGCCCCACGTTAACGCCGGTGTGGCCGCCGGCTCGGCAGCGTCGGTGCCCGATACGACGATGCCGCGTGCGTTGGCCGCGTGCAGGTCGATCGCCGCATTCCACATGCCGACTGTGACGATCAGCCTCAGGTTCGGCAGCTTCGCGATCAGGTCCGCGTCGAACGCGGTGCGTTCACGCATCAGCACGACGGCGTCGAACGGTTCAAGGCGCGCGACAAGTGCTTCGCGATCCGCGACGTGGTCGTGGAAAAACACGGGTTTCGCTTGCGGCTGCAATCGGGTCCAGTCGGCGAGCGTGGCGGCAACCTGCTGATAGTCGTCGAGCACGGCAATACGGATTGCTGCGGTGGTCATCGGAAGAGCCTCCATGTTTGAAATGGGCACAGTCGGCGCATGCTTGCCGCAACGCTTTCGGCTTGCCGACAGTGCGAGGGTGAATGCTTCGCGGCAGACACGATAGCAGCGGCGCGCATTTGGTGCCGGGGCGCTCGTGCGGTGTCGGCAGACTGGAAGCTGCGGGTCCGCTCAAGCCTGCTTGCGTGATACGGACAGCACGGAGAATTTCGGCGGCCGACAAAATTGTTGACAACAGTGACACTGATCCGCAGACTAAAGTCGTCATACAATAAGACAGCATTATGACGATCTGAATCGAACTACGCAGCTGACCATCGGAGACGAAGGAGACAAGCGGATGGCGGATCATCGAAGTAGAGGGCAAGAGGCGACAGCAGACGATCGTCGCGTAATGAGCGCGACGGTTGCCGGCAACGACACCAGCCTCGCGGCGTTTTATCGCCAGATGTCCGCGTCCGAGCGGCGTGCATTCTGGACCTGCTTCTTCGGTTGGGGGCTCGATGCGCTGGACTTCATGATCTATCCGCTCGTGATCGGCACGATCACGGTGATGTGGCACGTCGAGCCGGGCATCGCGGGTCTTGCGGTGACCGTGACGCTGCTGACGTCGGCCATTGGCGGCTGGCTGGCCGGTTATCTGGCGGACCGCATCGGCCGCGTGCGAACGCTGCAGATTACCGTTGGCTGGTTCTGTTTTTTCAGCCTCGTTTGTGCGCTCGCGCAGAATTTCGATCAGTTGCTTATTGCACGCGGTCTACTCGGTTTTGGCTTTGGCGGCGAGTGGGCCGCCGGTGCGGTGCTGATCGGCGAAACGATCAGGCCCGCGTATCGCGGCCGCGCAGTTGGATCGGTGCAATCCGCGTGGGGCGTCGGCTGGGGCGCGGCGGTGCTGTTGCAGGCGATCATGTTTTCGCTGTTGCCGCCGCATCTCGCGTGGCGCGCGATGTTCGCTGCGGGCGCTATTCCCGCGCTGATGCTGATTTACGCACGCCGTTACGTGCACGAGCCGCGCATCGCCGAGCGTGCGCGCGGCACGAGCGCGGACACACCCGCACGGGCGCCGTCGCTGTTCGAGATATTCAGCGGGCCGCACCTGCGCACCACAGTGATCGGCGCGATCTTCGTGATGGGTTGCCAAGGTGGCTACTACGCGATCTCCACATGGATTCCGACGTTTCTGAAAACCGAACGGCACCTGAGCGTGATCAATTCAACTGGTTATCTGGGCCTGCTGATTGCGGGCAGCGTGTCGGGGTATCTGACCGGTGCGTGGATATCCGACCGCTTTGGCCGCAAGACGCTGTTCGTATCGTTCGCGGTAATCGCGATTATTTCGGTGCTTGCGTATACGCAGCTGGCGATCAGCAATGACGCGATGCTATGGCTTGGTTTTCCGCTCGGTTTCTTTGGCAGCGGCTATCTGGCCGGTGTCGGCCCATTTTTGACAGAGTTGTACCCGACGCGCTTGCGCGGCTCGGGGCAGGGCTTCTGCTACAACTTCGGCCGCGGCATGGGCGCGCTGTTTCCGACGCTGGTCGGCGTGTTTTCGAAGCATTTTGGACTGGCCACCGCAATTGCAATCTTCGCGGTGTTCGCCTATGCGCTGATGCTGGCGAGTGTCACGTTGTTACCCGAAACGCGCGGCATGGTTCTGGAGGACCTTTGAGTGACGACAGTCAATCGTAACGACAACGCGCCGTTGTGCCCGGCGCCGGCTGCGCAGCAGAATGGGCCGACTGCTTTTGCGATGCCGGCCGGAGCCGTCGATACGCATGCGCATGTGATCGGCGAGCCGCCGCGGTATCCGTGGGTGCCGCAGCGCGCTTACACGCCTGCGCCGGCGCCGGCCGGCGCGTACCTGAAGATGCTCGACGACACGGGCTCCACGTACGGCGTACTGGTTCAAGTCAGCGTGCACGGCCAGGACAATACGCTGATGCTCGACACACTGCGTGCGAATCGTGCGCGGTTGAGGGGCGTGGTCGTGCCGACGCTTGGGCTCGCGGATGCCGCATACCAGGCGATGGTCGATGTCGGCGCGGTCGGCATGCGGATCAACGTGCTGTACGGCGGCGGTGGCATCACGTTTGCGCAACTCGAAGAATACGACGCGCTTGCGCGGGACTGGGGCTGGCACATCCAGTTCCTGCTCGATGCACGCGACTTGCCCGAGCTCGCGCCACGCCTTTCGAAACTGCGCTCACCGATCGTTGTCGATCATATGGGACATTTGCCGACGTCGGCAGGTGTGCGGTCCGATGGTTTTCAGCGGCTCCTGGGGCTGGTCCGCGATGGCGCGTGGGTGAAGCTATCGGGCGCGTATCGGCTCAGTGCCGAGGAGCCGCCGTATCAGGACACCATCGCGTACGCGCAGGCACTCGCGGATGCGGCGCCGACCCGTTGCGTCTGGGGCTCGGACTGGCCGCACGTCGCGCAATGGGACACGATGCCGACGGTTAGCCAGCTACTCGATACGCTCGCCTTATGGGTGCCTGACGCGGCGTTGCGTCACCAGATTCTCACGACCAACGCGCACACGCTTTACGGATTCCGGCCGTAACTCGACGCGTCATTGTGAGCTCATTGCGGGTCAAGCGAAACCGTATCGATCGGCGGCACTTTGGTGAGCACGTTCGTTGGCAGATGCCGCACTTCGTCCTTCGATACGGCGCCGACAAACTTCCAGCCGACCGGCATTTTCACGAAGGTATACCCGGTCGGCTGATCGACGAATACTGCGTAGGTAGGTGCGGAGTCGTGCGAGACGGCCGGCGCCGATCTCTGCGCGCGGGACGCAAGCGGACTTGCGAGCAGCAATGCGAGCCCAGGCCGCGCGGCAGACCACGGGAATTCGACCGTCGCGCGGCGTTGCGCAATGCGATGGAAGTCTTCTGGCTAAAAGGGCTGATGCGTGCTCAATCAGCGAATTGGGCGACGCGATGGGCATCAACTGAGTGTCGGCGCCGAGCACGAGGAATTACGAGGGTATCTGCGTTCGTTGCGTCGCAAAGCGTCGACGGCCATTGCCGAGCGCTTCGCGCACGCAAAGGCGCGCGGCGAGCTTGCCGCCGACGCTGACCCGAAGGCGCTCGCGAGCCTGTGTGTCACCGTGTTCGCGGGCCTGTCCGCCGAAGCGGCGGACGGCGTGCGCCGCGCAGTGCTGTTCGATGCGATCGATCAGTTCATCGATGGATTGCCGTGGCGCAAGCGGGCCTGAAGAAGCTCAAGCGATATGCACATGCGGGGTGCGCTTAACCGAACCCCGTGTTGGCGCGGCATGAATGCTCAAGCGTCACGTGTAGCGAGACGCACGAGCAGATCAGCAAGCAATTCCGGATCGAGCACCATCGCATCGTGGCCCGACGCGAGTTCTTCCCAATGCCAGCCAGGCAGTGCGCGAATCCGCTCGCGTACCGGCGCAAGCACCTCATAAGACGGCTGTGCGCAATGCACATAGGTGCGCGGCAGGCCGTTACCTAATGGGTAGCGCAGCACGAGCGGGGTGTTGTACGTGGCGAGCGGATGCGGCGTCAAACGTCGGCGCACCCAATCTGCACGCGGATGGTCGTCTGGAATTCCCATCGCCGCAACGCTCGGTACCGGCATCAACAGCGGCTGGCCGCTCGCGGCGATTGCCTTGAGTCGCGCTTCGACCAGATCGCGAGGCAAGATGTCCAACGCGGCCTGGCCGCTCTCAACGAGCAGGCTGTCGAGGAACACCAGCGAGCGCAGCACGTCGGGGCGGCGGTCCGCGACGCCCGCGGCGACGAGCCCGCCATAACTGTGGCCGACCAGCACGACATCCGCGAGTTCTTCGGCTTCGAGCAGATTGACGATATCGGTAATCGGCACGTCGACCGACGTCGCCGCGCTTAGCAGATGGCGGCGCTCACCGTGACCGGTCAGCGTCGGCGTAAACACCTGATGACCTTGCGCACGCAGCGCGTTTGCGACGTATCGCCAGCACCAGCCGCCGTGCCACGCACCGTGGATCAGCACGAAAGTATGGCTGCGGTCCGGGCCGGACGGCGTGTGCGACGATGAGGCTTCGGAGGACATGGTGTGTGCTCGGTTCCCGACGATTGTTGTCACGTGTTTTGACGGATAAGACTACAGATTGCAGACGCCCTTGCGTATCGTGCACGCTGCGGCATGCGACGGCAAGGGGCAGCGTTATGATGCCTGGTCAGCATGCGTGCCGATGGCATGCGCGATGCGTTTCGTGTCCCGTCACAGGAGGGCTAGCCTGATGAATAACCTGCAAGGAAAGATCGTCGCCGTGACCGGCGCCTTTGGCGTGCTCGGTTTCGTGACGGCGCGCGTGCTGGCCGCGCGCGGCGCACAAGTCGTGCTGATTGGCCGCGGCGCGGCGCCTGCACCGTCCGCGCTTCCCGCGGAACTCGCGCAAGCATGTGTCGTCGATCACGTGGACCTTGCCGATCCGCAAGCCGCGCAAGATGCGCTCGCAACGATCGCCAACCGCTTTAACGGTTTGCATGCGCTGGTCAATATCGCCGGCGCGTTCCGCTGGGAGACGGTCGCGGATGGCAGCGCGGACAGTTGGGACCAGATGTTCAGCGCGAATCTGAAGACCGCGCTCAATGCATCGAAGGCGGCGCTCGCGCATCTGACAGCCGCCGGCGGTAGCGGTCGGATCGTCAATATCGGCGCGCTGGCTGCGTTGAAAGCAGGGACCGGTATGGGGGCCTACGCGGCATCGAAATCGGCGGTCATGCGTTTGACCGAAGCGCTCGCGGAAGAGTTAAAGGATAAGGGCGTCACCGTGAATGCGATCCTGCCGTCGATCATCGATACGCCACAGAATCGCGTCGATATGCCGGACGCGGATTTCTCGCGCTGGGTCACGCCTGAGCAGATCGCGGTTGTCATCGCGTTTCTGTTGTCGGCCGACGCGCAGTCGATCACCGGTGCGCTGCTACCGGTCGCCGCGCGTGTTTGATGTGCGATCGGTGCGCGTGTAACACGACGGCCGTGTAACACGCGCGCCGCAGACCGCTCGCGATGACGGCGAGCGTAAGCTTCGTATGCGTTCGTCTTCTTCAACGCGCGCTGAGTGACAATCCGAGCAGCGCATCGGTCGTCATTACGTCACCGAACGTATCCGCGATCGACACGAGCGCCGCGCGATGCAATACGTTGTTCGTGACCGTTTCGTTGTCGCGTAGATCGAGATCGCGCGTCGCGCATGCATCGTCCGCGACGATCACGCGGTAGCCGAGCGGCACCGCATCGCGCGCCGCGCCCGCGACGCACGCATGCGTCATCAGGCCGGTAACGATCAGCGTATCGATGCCTTTCTGCTTCAGTTGCTGATCGAGGTCGGTGGTCGGAAAGACGCTTACTGAGCGCTTTCGCACCAGCTGATGATGCGCGGCGGGCTGGATGCCGGCATGGATATGCGAGGTTGCGCTGTCTTCGGCAAACACCGGGCTGCCCGCCGGGTTCACGTGCTGCACGTGGTACACGGCGATACCGTCTGCGTCGGCGCGTTCGATCAGCCGCACCGCGTTCGTCAGCGCCTTCTTGCCGTCAGGAATGGGCAGCTTGCCGTTGAAGTACTCGTTCTGGAAGTCAATCACCAGCAACGCGGTCTTTGCCGGGTCGATGGTCTGTGGCGCGGTGGCGCCCGCCAGTGTTCGGATAGTTGGATGGTGCATCGTGCGCGCTCCCTGTTTCAGTGGAATGTGCACCGATTTTCAGCAATATCCGTCGATACGGAAAGCGGTCCGGATGACAGCGTGTGATGAAATCGGGCCATTCTGCTGTGCCGATGCATCGCGTGGCGCGCACACGGACCCTCCGTTCAGGTCGGAAGCCGCGACTGGAACTGCTTGCGGTAAGCCGCGGGCGGGATCGAGAACGCCTGTGTAAAGTGCTGGCGGAAGGTAACCGTCGACGAAAAACCGGCGGTTTCGGCGACGACATCGATCGAGCAGTTGCCGGTTTCCAGAAGACGCTGCGCGCGTTGCAGCCGGTGGTTCAGCAACCATTGAGTGAGCGTCGTGCCGGTTTTCTTGCGAAAGTGCCGGGTGAAGCTGCGCACACTCATGCGCGCGCGAGCCGCGAGACTTTCCAGACTATGAGGCTCATCGAGATGTTCGAGCGTCCATGCCAGCGTGGTGGACAGCGGATCGCGGCCTTCGGATCCGGGCAGCGGTTTCTCGATGTACTGCGCCTGCCCGCCATGACGATGAGGCGCAACGACAAGTCGGCGTGCGACGCGATTCGCGATCTCGGCGCCATGATCGCGGCGCACGAGATGCAGACAACAGTCGATCGCAGCGGCGGTGCCGGCCGACGTCAGAATGTTGCCATCCTCAACGTAAAGCGCTTTTTGATCCAGTTCGACTTGCGGATAGGTCGCTTTGAATTCCTCTGCCCACGCCCAATGCGTCGAAGCTTTACGACCATCGAGCAAACCCGCCTGAGCCAGCACGAACGAACCGAGGCACAGCCCCACTACGCGGCAGCCCCGCGCGTGCGCGGCGCGCAACGCATTCAGCAAAGCTTGCGACGGAGGGTCGGCGGTATCGCGCCAGGCCGGCATGATGACCGTGTGCGCGTTTTCCAATGCAGTGAGATCGCGGCGGATATCGATATCGAAATCCGACATGGTCGGAATGGGGCCGGGCTTTTCCGCACACAGAATGACGCTGTAACGAGGCACGCCTAGCTTGAGCAGGTCGTCTCCGAAAACGATGCAGGGGACTGACAGATGAAACGCGCTAATCCCCTCATAAGCGATGACCGCGACAGTGTGTGACACGCATCTTCCCCAACAGCTCAAAAGATTGGCCTGATCCTATCACAGGATGTCCGCCAAACCGCTTATGGATTGCCGTGAAATATCTGATTCTGGATCCGCGAGGCAGGGGTTCAATAAATCGATTTTATCGAGATCATTTCATCGGCTCGCATTCGCGTGGACGTACCGCTGATCGCGGTATTGATATTTTTAGGATTGGAAAGAAAATGGAAATGCAGGAAGAAAAACGGATCAATAAACACGATCTGAAAATGGTGTCCTTCGAATCGAATTCGCTGGTTCGCTGCCGCAACGCAGTGATCGCGATCGACACGTCGATGCAGGACAATTACGCAAAAATGAAGGCGGCGCTGCTGCCGCATCTCGATCCGGTGATTGTGGTCAGCAACGACGACTGGGGCGGTACGTACACGCTGATCCACAACGGCGCTCGCGAAACGCTCAGGCCGGTGTCCGCAGTGTTCGAACTGGCGAAGTCTATCAGCCATACGCCGCTCGGACTGTACGTGATCATCGCGCCGTATCTGGGGCAGCCGGACGCGCAAGGATGGGTTCCCGGCATCAAGGCGTTTCGGGACGTGCTGCAGCGGGCGCTGGATCATTTGCAACGCACTGATTTGCCGCACGAAGGAAAGGTGGCGAGCCACCGCATCCTGGTGAACGCCCTCCGGTTTATCGATACGTCGTTGGAAAATGGCCGCTTCAGCATCGACAGTTTCGATGAGCTGACCGCGTACGTCCACGATGACATCGCAATTAACATGCGCATTGCCGGCAAGGCGCAGGTCGATGGGGTCAGCGCGTTGCTTACGCGCTGGAAAGCGCAACTCGGCGAGAAAAGCTGGAAGAACCTTTATGCGGTGGTCTTATCCATATGGACCACGATGATCGATAACCAGAATTCGATCATTATCAGAAAATTCATGGATCAGAAGCGAGTGGCGACGCATCTTATCGATATCTCGACTGCCGAAAAGCCGGCCGACCCGATTCACGTTGCGCTCGATAACCTCGGCCGCATTGTGATGGATAACGTGGCGGCCGAACTCGTGTTCCCGACTGACAGGGTCCTTGCCGATTCGCTGAAGGGGCCGCAGGACCTGTTGTCGAACGTCATTGAAAAGATTCTGGTCTGTCCGCACGCGAACCGGCATGTGCAGCGCGCTGCCGACGCGCTGTAAGTTTCCGGTCCCCATAGCCGCATGACCGAGCGGGTCTCCACGGCGTTGCGCGCCGGAGACCCGATGCCCCGCCGCCTGCGATAAGCCCGCGCTCACCCTGCAACAGGCGGGAAACGCCGCTCCAACCCTTCGCGTTTTCCCGGTTGCGCGGAATTTGTGTCCATGGAACACTCGCTGCCATCTGTCGTGTCAGATTCTATTCCGGTATATCGGACAGACACCCTGTCGGACCGTTTATCGGCCGTTGCAGGTTCGACAGTGCCGCGCAGCATCGGTGAATACATTTCTCCTCCAGACCGGGACACCAACAATGAGACTCGCCAAAGCACGCGTAAAACTCTACTGCCTGTCCGCTCTTGCCGGTTTGCTGGTGCTCGGCGCCTGCACAAAAGTCGATCAGCCCGCACAGGGCGCGGTCGCGGATTCCGCGCTCAAGCAGGTGTTGCAGCGTGGCACGTTACGCGTCGGCGATTGCCTGAGCTTTGCGCCGTTCGGTTTCTACGATCAGGCCGGCGCACCGGATGGCTACGACGTCGACCTCGCGAAAGAACTGGCCAGGCAAATGGGCGTGAAGCTCGAAATGGTCAATACGACCAGCGCGAACCGCATTCCGAACCTGCAGACCAGCAAGGTCGACGTCGTGTTCTGCAACTTCACGCGCAATCTGGAGCGTGCGAAGGAAATCTCGTTTACGCATCCGTATGTGGTCGCGAGCGAGGCGCTGCTCGTGAAGAAAAGCAGCGGCATCACGTCGATCAAGGACATGTCGAATCGCACGATCGCGACCGTAAAGGGATCGACGAACGGCGACGAAGTGCGCTCGCTGAACATGCAGGTCAAGATTCAGGAATACGACAGTTCGCAGGCCGCGATTCTCGCGGTCAAGCAGGGCCAGGCCGACGCGATGATCGAGGACAACAACTTCCTCGCGTACCAGGCGAAGCTCGACCCGGAGCTGAGCGTTACCGATGAAGCGTTGGTGCCACTCGAATACAACGCGTTTGGCGTGAAGCAGGGCGATCAGGTGTGGCTCGACTATCTGAACCTGTTCCTGTTCCAGATCAACGCATCGAAGCTGAACCAGCAGTTGTACAAGAAGTGGTTTGGTGTCGAGCCGCGTTATTCGCTGAACCCGCAGTTCTAAAGCGCGGTGCCGCGCGGCCCGGCGCCGCGCTGGCGCTTACGCAAGCGCCGGTCTCTCGCACGGAGCATCCATGAGCTATCAATGGATCACCCTCGCCGGTTATTCCAGCGATTTTCTCCACGCGGCGTGGCTGACGTTGCGCGTCACTTTGCTCGCATTCGTGCTGGCCATGGCGCTCGGCCTGCTCGCCGCGCTCGCCGGTTCATCGCGTGCCGCGCCATTGCGCTGGCTGGCGAGCATCTATATCGAGGCGATCCGCAACACGCCGGTGCTGCTGCAAATCTTCATTGTGTTTTTCGGTTTGCCGACACTCGGCATCACGCTCGATGCATTGACGGCCGGCGTGATCGCGCTCGGCGTCAACGTCGGCGCGTACCTTGCGGAAGTGTTTCGTGCCGGCATTCAATCGGTGCCGCGCGGCCAACTGGAAGCCGCAACCCTTCTCGGCCTCGGGCGTGCGCAGATCTTTATCGAAGTCGTGCTGCCGCAGGCCGCGCGCGCGGTTTATCCGGCGATCGTCAATAACCTGATCCAGCTGCTGCTCGGCACGTCGCTGCTATCCGCGATCGCGCTGCCGGAATTGAGCGGCACCGCGACCGTGATCAACTCTCGCACGCTGCTCTATGTGCAGACGTTTTCGATTACGCTGATCATCTATCTGCTGATCAGCAACGGCCTCTCGTGGATTGCCGCGCAGATCGGCGCGCGGCTGTTTCATCCGCCGCTCGAGATGAAGAAACGCGCGCGCCGGCCGTTCTTTTTCGCGCGCCAGGCGGACCGCACCTGAGCACCTTGAACTCCTGACATGAGCACACCGGTAAGAGGCTGACGATGTCGAGTGCGCTGCTATTTTCCAGTCTGTCGATCCTGCTGCAAGGATTGCTGGCGACCTTACTGTTATCCGTCGCGGCAATCGCGGGCGGCACGCTGATCGGCCTTCTTGCTGCGCTGCTGCGTTCGTTCGGCCCGCCCGGCACGCGGTACCTCGCGAAGCTCTATACCGAGCTGTTTCGCGGCTCGCCGGTGCTGATCACGTTGTTGTTCATTTACTTCGGCGTGTCGTACTTCGGTTATGCAATCGATGTATTCGCCGCCGGCGTGGTCGGCCTGAGCGTCTATCAGGGCGCGTATATCGCCGAGGTGTTTCGCTCCGGCATCGAGGCAGTGCCGAAAGGACAGTGGGAAGTCTCGCAAATTCTGGGCTTGAGCAAGTTGCAGACGTTTTTTTCGGTGATCCTGCCGCAGACCGGCAAGATCGTGTTGCCGCCGCTGATTGGCCAGTATCTGTCGCTGATCAAAGATACGTCGATTGTCAGCATGATCGGCATGTCGGAACTGATGCACGGCGGCCAGGCCATCGTCGACCGGATCGGCAAGCCGGTCGAGATCTACGGCCTCGTCGCGGTGCTGTATTTCATCGTGTGCTTTCCACTATCGCAGTGGGTGCGCCGTCATGATCGAAGAAGGAGTGTGCTGCAATGAACGGTGTCGCGGCGGGAAAAGCGGTGATCAATCTGACCGGCGTCAGCAAGTCGTTTGGTGAGACCCAGGTGCTGCGCGATATCAACCTCGATGTGCAGCCCGGTGAAGTGCTGGTGTTGATCGGCGCCTCCGGGTCCGGCAAGAGCACCGTATTGCGCATCATGGCGGGGCTAGAAACCGCGGATGCCGGCGAAGTGTGGGTCAACAACGTGCCGCTGCATGATGCGCGGCGCTCGAAGGAGATTCGCGGCCACGTCGGCATGGTGTTCCAGCAGTTCAATCTGTTTCCGCACAAGAGCGCGCTCGGCAACGTGACGCTTGCGCTGATCAAGGCGCGCAAGATGAGCGCCGCCGATGCACGCAAACGAGCGATGGAAACGCTCGACCGCGTCGGCCTTGCCGATCGCGCGGAACACTATCCGGGCCAGTTGTCCGGTGGGCAGCAGCAGCGCGTCGCGATTGCACGCGCACTGGCTGTCGAGCCCGGCATCATGTTCTTCGACGAAGCAACCTCGGCGCTCGACCCGGAACTGGTCGGCGAAGTGACCGAGGTGATGCGCGGACTCGCGCGCGACGGCATGACGATGGTCGTCGTCACACACGAGATGGGCTTTGCGCGCAAGACTGCGGACCGCGTGGTGTTTATGGACAAAGGCGTGATTGCGGAGCAGGGCGCGCCCGAGCAGATGTTCGTGAATCCGGGCAACGAGCGCACGCGCCAGTTCCTGCATCGGGTGCTCGACCATTGACTGCGAACCCGACCCCGAAGCCAGCACGTAGCGCGGCCGGCACGCGCGGCGGAGCACGCACGGCGGCGTCGGCGTCCGGATCCGTTCCGGCTTCGGCGTCGGTTTCAGCTGCGGATTCTTCGGCTGTGCAATCGTCGTCATCGCGCGCGCGAGGCATCGATCGGGTCGTCACGTTGCTCAGACAACTGCACCTCGCGCGACATCCGCTGACGATGCGCGAGCTGATCGAGTCGACCGGCGCGCCGCGCTCGAGCGTGTACGAGCTGGTGACGATTCTGACCGAAGCAGGCTGGCTTGAAACGCGGCCGGACGGCAGTGTGTTTTTCGGCCGCGAGATGCATTACTACGGCGCCGACTATGCGGTACATAACGATCTGATCAGCCGCGCCCATCAGACGATTCTCGCGCTCGTGAAGGTTCACGACGAGACCACGCAACTTTGCATGCTCGAAGGCAACAAGTACACGGTGGTGTTGTCGGAGAACAGTCCGCGGCCGTTCAATATCAGTTCCGATATCGGCGTGAAGGTGCCGATTCCATGGACCGCGACGGGCCGGCTGTTGCTCGCGCATCTCAGCGCGGATGAAATCCGCGCATTGATTCCGGCGGAAGATTTCGTGCTCGACAATGGCCTACGCGTTGAATTCGCCGATTTTTTCCGCGATGTCGAGCGAGCGGCGCAACAGGGGTACTGCTGCACCGAAGGCTTATCGCAGACGTTTCGTTGCTGCATGGCCGCGCCGATTCGCGATCGCTCGGGTTCCGCAGTCGCCGCGCTGTGCTTCATGACCGGGCGCGATACCGATGTCGCGAAGCGCGCCGCGATGCTCGACGATCTGATTCGTTCGGCGAAGGCGTTGTCGCAATCTTACGGGCGATGAACCGCGCGCCGTGTTCCGCGCGCCGTTCATCGAGACCTGCGATGCTTGTCGCCGGAGTATTCAGGCGCATTAATGCGACTGATGCCCCAACGCCCACACATACGCAGCGACCGCCTTCAGATCTTCCTGTGACAGTTGCACGCCACCCATCGGCGGCATTGCGCCGTTGTGTTCCTTCGGGTGCGGCACGCCGTTGGTGATGGTCTGCTGGATGCCGGCCAGGCTGCCATCGCTCCACAGCCATTTGCCCGCTGTCAGGTCCGCACCGATGCCCGAGCCCGCGCCATCCGTGCCATGGCAGCCCGCGCATGTCGCGCCGCCGACCTGGCCTTCGAACACACGCGCGCCGAGTGCGACCTGCTGCGGCGACGAACCCGGCGGCACGGGCAGGCCCGCGGCCGCTTTGCCGGCGTCCGGATGGATGCCTTCAGGCGGCAGTTCGGAATTCGACGACGACTGCGAAGCCGGCGGCTTCGTGGCCGCGGCGACCAGCGCATCCCGATTGCCGCCGTGGTAGGTGACACGCCAGATGCGGCCATGGATATCGTCGGAAATAAAGAGCGCGCCGTCGTGTGCGACCACCAGACCTGAAGGACGGAACGCCGCTTGCCCAGGTTCCTTCACGGCGCCGGCAAAACCGTCCGCGAAGATCACGAATTTACCCGGCGTAGTGGCCTTGCCATTGTGAAACGGCTGGAACACGACGTTATATCCGCCTTGCGGACCGGGCGCGCGGTTCCACGAACCATGAAAGGCGATGAGCGCTCCGCCATCGTATGCGCGCGGAAACCGGCCTGCGCCGCTCTGTGCTTCATAGAACACCATGTCGTTCGGCGCCCAATGCCCAGGGTACCACGCGACAGGCGCGCTACGGCCGCTACACAGGCCGACTTTTTTGCCATCGCCGCCATACTCGGGCGCGAGCACCAGTTTCTTTTGCGTCTGATCGAAGTAGCATTCGGGCCAGCCGTAGTCGGTGCCCTGTTTCAACTCGACCACTTCTTCCGCGGGCAACTCCTGGCCACGCTTCGCGTCATACAGTTCCGGCCAGTCTTCGTGAAGCTGATCGCGGCCGTGCTGCGTCGAATAGATGCGGCCGGCGCCATCGAGCGCGATGCCCTCGCCGTTGCGGATGCCACTCACGTAGCGTTCGGCCGGCGAAAACTTCTGACCGGTTTTGTTCGCGTCGTAGCGCCAGATGCCGCCGCGCGTTTCTTTCTCCGTGCAAGGTTGATTGCCTTTCGAATGTGGCGTGCGGTTCTGCTGTTCGCATGCGTTGGTCGCCGAGCCGAGGTCGACGAGTATTTCGCCTTTTGGCGTGATCGCGAACGGGTGCATCGGATGGTCGCCGGTCGTCGGCAAGCCCGATACGATCACTTCGCCTTTGCCGGACGGCGCGACGTCGCCGGGCTTCAGCGCATAGCGCATGATGCGGTCGTTGCTTTCCGCGTAGATCGCATTGTTGTAGAACCCGATGCCGGTGCCGCCATGACCGCCATCGGCCACGCCTTCGCCGAAGCGCTGCACGACTTCCGCGCGGCCGTCGCCTTGAGTGTCTTTCAGTGCGACCAGAAAGCCGCCCGGTGGCGGCGTGTTCACCTTGTAGTAGTTGCCGCTCCACGTATTCACGTACAACGTGCCGTCCGGGCCGACTGCCATTTGCCGCGCGTGGCCGATGTTGTCGGCAAACACCGTCGCGCAGAAACCCGGTGGCAGCGTGATGCCGGTCGCCGCGTTATCGCAGGTTTGTGCGCCGTGGGCCGTGCTTTCAGCCGCATAGGCCGGCGCCACGATGTGTGCGTCGGGCGCGAGCGCCCATGCAAGGACAGCGGCGCCGGCTGCCGCAACCGCGGGCCGGGCGACGGAACGAACGAATGACGCAACCTTGACGCGCATTGAACTGATCTCCTTTGAACGGTAGTAAGCGAGACGGGTGCCGGGGCACACGTGTGTTAGCAGCCGCTGTCTCCATGTTTGTTGCACGCGAGCGGGTTTCGGGTTTCGCACGCGCGCACGTACCCCGGCCGCGTGGCTAATGCCAGCGGCAGCGGGTGATGTATTACGAGGATCGGTCCTTCACAACGAAAACGGCTGAACGAGTATAGGCGATAGTTAAGCGAACGTTGAAGAACGTGTAGACTTTTTATGCGAACGCTTTATGTGGAAAGGACGCGTGTTATCGCTTGATGCCGTCATCGCTCGAGGCCGTCAGCATCCGCGCCTGAAGCGATGCCGGTGGTCGCATCAGGTCCGGTTGTGCCGCTCGCACGGCCCGTGCCAGAGATGCGCGATTCCGCGATTTGCCATGCAAGCATGCCCGGCACGAAGATCACGAGGTCGCGCACGCGCCGTGCGCCCGCGAGTGCGAGACAGGTTGCCGGCTCGAGTCCGAGCATCCCGCCGATTAGCAGAAAGCCGCCTTCCTGCACGCCGAGCGCGGCCGGCACGAAAAACGCGGCGTTGTTGACGGCCTGAACCAGTGAATCGATCACGAACGCCTGCAGAAAGCTGACAGGCGAACCCAGAAAGTAAAGCGCAAGCCAGATCTGCAGTGTGGTGCCGCATACCTGCAGCGGTTGCCAGATCAGCAGATAGCGCAATATGACCGCGCGATGACGCCAGATCCGCTTGATCGTTTCGTCGATGCTCGCGGACTTGCCAACCAGTTCGGCGAGCTTGCCGCTCGCGATGCGATCGAGCACGCGCGTCAACCGTTCGAACGGGTTCGCGTGCTGGATCAGTGCGAAGATCGCAAATGCAGGTGCGATCACCACGATGCCCCACGCGAGATGGCTGACGATGTGCAGCGTGGCCGATTGCACATACGCGAACAGATAGCCGACGCTGATTGCGGCGAATAGCAACTGGCTGATGACGGTGAGTTGCATATCGACGATCAGGCTGGCCGCAGCCATCGACGACAACAAGCCGCTTTTCACAAGCAGCCTGAACGACACCACGTCGCCGCCGATCCGCACCACGGGCAGCAGGCCGTTGATCGACTCGCGAATCCAGAGCAGACCGAGCATCGTCAGGTAGCGCGGTGCCCGTGGTGCAAGCATCAGCGTCTGCCATGCGCGGGCGTTCGCAAACATGTGCAGGACGTGCGCGAGGGCGGCCACCACCAGGCCGACGGCCGATGCGCGCAACAGATTCAGCACCGTGTCGGGGTCGTCCTGCATTACGAGCCAAAGCGAGACGAGCAGTCCCGCCGCGGCGGCGAAGCGGCCGACATAGCGCATCGCGCGGCCGCCGACCATCGCCACCGGAATGCGGCGCCGGAAGAGATTGCGCGGTCGCTGCAGCGCGTCGCCGCGAGATCCGGATCGTGCCATGCGCGGTAATCGCATCGTTCGCCTCGTATGGCCAGACGTGCGTGCATCGGTTCGAGCGCTGCGGGTCGCTTGCAGGCGAAGCGACCGTGCGGCTCCTCGAGCGGAATCAGCTACGTGTCAACGACTCATGCAGGGTTGCGTTTGCGCATGAACCGCAACGCGAAGCGCGTGAGCCTGGGCATCGTGCGCGGCCGCAATAGCCGCTCGTCGTAGCCTGCGAAGCGGCGGTCGTTCTCTTCGAGGCATAGTAACGCGAGCTCGCGCACGCTGATGTCTTGCGATGACATCGATTGTGCGCCCGTTACCGTGAAGTTGTGATCGACTTCCTGTTCGTTGCCGTCCCCGTCCAGCGAGCGCGCAATGCCGATGCGCTCCCACGCGAGAAACACCCAAACGGCCGCGACCTTCAGTTCAAAGCGGATACGCTGCAGCCAGTTCAGATTCGCGCGATGCCACGCGACCCAGTTCGCAAACAGCAGGATATGACGGCATTCCTCCTGCATCACCGGTTCGAAAGTGTCGACCAGCGTGGCCGGAAAAAAGCCGGAGCGCCGCGCCACTTCAAATAGCCCGAACGCAAAGAAACTGTCGATGCATTCGCTATAGCCGGTGACGAGATATGCCCATTCCGGGTCGTCCGGATACGCATAAGGCGCTTCGTTTGCGAGTTCGATACCGTATGCGCGCACCATGCGCGACAGCACTTCCTTGTGGCGGTTTTCTTCCCATGCGTTGAGCGCGAGTGCGTCGCGTATGTCGGTGTCGTCGATCGTGCTTGCATACGCGGCCATGCGCAGGCGCGCCTTGCCTTCGGTTTGCACTGCGATGTCCCAGATCGGCAGCGATGTCAGGCGTTCCAGCGCGGTTGGCTCGAGCGTTGGCCAGTCGAGCACCGCGGGACGATACGGATTGAACGTCTCGCGGAACATGACGCACATCTCGTGTTTGTGCGTGTCGGAGCCGGGCGACAGCGGCCCACTGACCTTGCTTCGCCACTGCACGGATTTGCGCGTCGCAGCGTCGAGCATCGCTGCGTCATGCACGCCGCCTTGCTGCGGCGGCCTGAAACCCGGCACCAGTTGTGCGGCGTCGAAATTGTCGAGAATGTGATGATCGAGAACCTGGTTGTTCATGCGTGAAACTCCCCGCTTTGATCTTGATGGCCTTCAATCGTCCGCGCGCAGCGGATGACGCATGTTAAGGCGGCTTCGCATTTTGCGTCCACGAAGCTTGCCGTCGGCGCTGCTCGCACCGTTTGGAATTTGCACTGCTGATTGCCTGTTCCGCGTGACCACCGCGCTCTTTGGAATTATTTATATTATTTGCTGCGTATAGGGTAGTTTCATTTTGGCCGCCGACACACGTTTCTCTTCAAAAAGGACGCCGACGGATGAGCCGGTCTATTGCGCGGGGCCACAAAACCTCACACAAATGCAGGTCTTTGGATCGGTATAGGATGGCCGCTGACCGCCCTCGGGCGATGACGTTGCGCTTTGTTTCTTCAATGAGGTCGACATGCAGAAAACAGTGAAGATTCCCGGGCCCGATCATCCGATCACGGTAACGAAAAGCCCGTCGCACATTGTGGTCGTGGTGGCCGGTAAAGTGATCGCCGATACGAAAAACGCACTCGTGCTGCGCGAAGCATCGTATCCGGAAGTGCTTTATATTCCGCGCGCGGATGCGGATATGACGCAACTCGAGCGGACCGCGCACGCGACGTATTGCCCGTACAAAGGCGACTGCAGTTACTACAGCATTCCGGCTGGCGGCGAACAGTCGGTCAATGCGGTCTGGACTTATGAAGATCCTTATGACGCAGTGAGTATGATCAAGGGTCATCTGGCTTTCTATGCAGACCGCGTCGACGCGGTTCAGATTCACCCGGACTGACCGGTCGGGTTCGCGACGCGTCACGCGCAGCGCTGCTACGCGCGACGCAAATGTTGTGTTCGGTGCTTCCGGCCGATTGCTGAATCTGCACGCGGACATAAACGTTGCGCGGCAGAGTAGTGGCTCACTGCATGCCGCGACGTACGCGCGGCTATTCGGGGCGCGGCAACGACAGCACTGGCGCAAACGCGGCCGGCAACCATGGCTGCCATACCCGCATCATCTCGGCCCATAGCACGAGTGGCGTCGCGAAAGCGAACACGTTTGGCTGCAATAGCCATCGGGCCGCCGCGTCGAACGAAGGCGTCGCGGTGATATGAATCGTCACGACTTCGCCGTTCTTTTCAGGCAGCTCACGCCGCGTCAGTTCCACATCGACCGTCGGAAAGCGTGCGGTCAGTTTCGTGTGATCCATCTTGAACCTCCATCCGTAGTGAGTTCGCCGGTTTCGGCCGTCCAGACGCCCGCGGACTAGTCTACTGCCGCGCGATGGGGGCTGCCAGCGTGCGCTACCGGTTGCCGGCAGTGCGTCCTGCTGAGCGCGTGAAACGTTCTGTTCCGGTCAAGGCAGGAATAGTCGCGAGTGCAAAAGTGTTCTGTTGTCGATACGCCAGTATCGCTCGCATGCTTTGCCGCACTTCGTCTATTTTGGAAATGCGGCTTTCCATTATGGATTCCCGCCTATGAAAGAGACTATCGAGGCGGCCCGGCCGGCTGGCTTAAACGACCGTGTGTCGCCGTGGCTCGTGCTGCTGCTGGCCTTTTCATGTGGCCTGATGGCTGCCAACGTGTACTACGCGCAGCCGCTCGCCGGGTTGATCGGCGCATCGCTTGCCGTTGCGAAGGGCGCGACCGGGTTGATTGTGACCATGACGCAGATCGGTACCGGCGTGGGCATGTTGCTGATCGTTCCACTCGGTGACCTGGTTGAAAGCCGGCGCCTTGTGCTGACGCTGCTGTGCGTTGCGACGCTGGGACTGCTCGGCGCCGCGTGGTCGCAGCACAGTGCGCTGTTTCTGGTCGCCGCGTGTCTGATCGGCGTCGGCAGCGTCGCGATTCACGTGCTCGTGCCGTACGCGGCGCATCTCGCGCCGGAGCGGATTCGCGGGCGCGTGGTCGGGAACGTGACGAGCGGGGTGCTGCTCGGCATCATGCTGGCGCGGCCGGCGTCGAGTTTGGTCACGCAGATCTCGTCGTCATGGCACACCGTCTTCTATCTGTCGGCGGCGCTGATGATCGCGTTGATGGTGTTGCTTGCACTCACGCTTCCGGCGCGCGAGCCACTGTCGAAGCCCGGTTATGTCGAACTGCTTGCTTCGATGCGGCAGCTGCTGCTCACGCAACCGGTCGTACGGCGTCGCTCGGCTTATACCGGATGCCTCGGCGCGGCCTTCAGCCTGTTCTGGACAACCACACCTTTGCTGCTCGCCGGGCCGGCGTTCAGGCTATCGCAAGGTGGCATTGCATTGTTTGCACTGGTCGGGGTCTCGGGTGCGATCGCCGCCACGGTGTCGGGTAGCGCCGCGGATCGCGGTTGGACGCGGCCGGCTACCGCGGTCGCGATGCTCGCGGTGTTCGCGGCTTTGCTGCTCGCGCATGCGGCGCAACCGGGTGCGCCGCTCTCGCTTACGCTGCTGGTCGTCGCGGGCATCGTGCTCGATTTCGGCGTGTCGTCGAACATGTCGCTGGGTCAGCGTGCGATTTTCTCGCTCGGCGCGCCATTCAGATCGCGCGTCAATGGCATCTATATGACGACTTTTTTTGCAGGCAGCGCCATCGGCTCGGCGTTGGGCGGATGGTCGTACGCGCAGGGGGGATGGCCGCTGACCTCGCTCGTAGGCCTTGCCTTTCCGCTGATCGCGCTGATCTACTTCGCGACCGATCGCGAACATTTTGTGAAACGTGAGTCGACTGCGTCCTGATTGTTCGCTCTGAAAGAGCGATGACGCGCCGCACTCGCGGCCGTCGCTTACGCGAGATCGGTGTGCAGCGCTTCGCGAGCCGATGCCAGAATTTCGTCGGATAGCGGGTCGTCGCTCACCGCGCGCGCGAGCGTCATTGCGCCGATCAGCATCGATAGCCGGGCAATCGCGCGTTGCCGCACTTTCTTCGAACGCCGTGCGCTAGAGAACGACATCAACACATCGATCATCGACCGGATGCCACGCAGATAGGTGCCGCGAATGGGCTTGTCGGCGGCTTCGCGGCTGACGTCGACCGCGAAGCCCGCAGCCGCGCATGACAGGCCTGGCCGATCGCGCTGCGTGGGGCTCAGATAGTGCTTCGCTAGCGCATCGACGAGCGATCGTTCATCGGCGCTGTCTTTGATCAGCGAACGCCAGCGCGTGACCGATTCGTCGAACGCCTGCGCACAGGCGATCGCGGCGAGTTCGTCCTTCGATTCGAAATGGCCGTAGAACCCGCCGTGCGTCAGACCCGCCGTCGCCATGATGTCGGCCACCGATACGCCGTTGAGCCCGTGCTCCTTGAACAGTCGCGCTGACGCCGCTTCGATGACGGCACGGTTTTTATCGGCTTGTTCGCGGGATACACGCGGCATGACAATTCTCCAGGAGGGATGCCGTGAGCATAACGCAGACAGTGCGTTAGCACATCGCCATTTACGTATATTGTGCGATGCCGTTTCCGAAAGACCAGTTTTCCTTTGCAACTTCGACGAGGCTGATAAACAGGTCTTCGCGACGCAGTCCGATGCGTGTATGCAACCCATCGGCCAGCGCCTTGTAGAACGTGCGCTTCATGTCGATGTCGCGCCCGGCATTCAGCGTGATCTGCACGATTACGCAGTCGCGCGAGCGGCTAATGCCGAGATAGGTCGGATCGGCAATGAAATCGCTGGGCTGGTACTCGCTGATCACCATAAAGCGGTCATTCTCAGGCACTTTCAGGGTGCTGGTCATCGCCTTGTAGACTTCGTCGGCAAGGGCGCTGCGGTATTCGGAAGATTGTCCTGCGAGCAGGTCGATGCGTACGAGCGGCATAAGGTGGCTCCTCGGTAAGGTGGTGCGCGTGCTCCGTCAGCCCATAATAGATGACGGCGGAAATGTATTCAATAAATGCTTGTCGTAATTTATTCGTATGAAGAGCGGAGCTGCGGAGTCAGGTCCCGCACAGTCGGGCACCATGCGTGACTAGCCGGGAGGCGCGCGCAGTTGTACATCAGGATACACATCCGCAACATGGCGACATCGTCCGGCATAGCCGCGGTGCGACACTTCAGTTCCACAGATGGAGTTTCAAATGACGACCACCACCTATGAAGGATCGTGTCACTGCGGCAAGGTCAGGTTCGAGATCGACTCTCCGATCACACCCGCGGTGCGCTGCAACTGCAGCCTGTGCCGGCGCCGCGGCGCGCTGATGACGCCGACCTTTGCCGAGGCCAACCTCCGTATAATCAGCGGCAGCGAAGACCTCGCGGTCTATCAGTTCAATACACAGGTGGCCCGGCATTTCTTCTGCCGCCACTGCGGCGTCTATCCGTTTCATCAGACGCGGAAAGACCGGGGTCTATGGCGCGCCAATATCGGTTGTCTGCACGGAGTCAATCCTTATGCCCTTGACGCGACCGTCAGTGACGGTGCCAGTCTTAGCCTCGCGGGCGACGTATGAATCGCCTCGTTGCATCGTTGTGCCTGATCTTCAGCCTGGCTGCCATCGAGCTGGTCCGCCCTTTGAGCTGCGCGTGCGCGTACTCCGACATGCAGACGAAGCCGCGCGGCGGAAGAGGGGCGGCTAAATGGAGAAAGTCGAGCACGTGCTGATCGTCGATGACGACCGCGAGATTCGTGAGCTGATCGGCACCTACCTGCAAAAGAACGGCGCAAGGGTGTCCAAGGCCTGCGGCGGTCGCGAGATGTGGGCGGTGCTGGCTAGCGAGCGGCCGGACATCATCGTGCTGGACGTGACGCTGCCAGGCGAAAACGGACTTGATTTGTGCCGCGATCTGCGGGCCGGTCAGTGGCGCACGATTCCCATCCTGATGTTGACCGCGCTCGGCGATGAAACGGACCGCGTGGTTGGCCTCGAGGTCGGTGCGGACGACTACCTGGTCAAGCCCTTTGCGGTGCGCGAACTGCTCGCGCGCATTCGTGCGATTTTGCGCCGCTCGCGTATGGCGCCGCACGGCTTCGAACGTGCGGAGTCGCCGCAGTTTCTGGTGTTCGGCGAATGGAAGCTCGATACGATCGGCCGTCATCTGCTGGACGTCGAGGGCACGATGGTCGCGATAAGCGGCGCGGAGTATCGGTTGCTACGCGTATTCGTCGATCATCCTCAGCGCGTGCTCACGCGCGACCAGCTGCTCACGCTGACACAAGGCCGGCAGACCGAGCCGTTCGACCGCTCGATCGATCTGCTCGTGAGCCGTCTGCGGCAGCGGCTCAAGGACGAGGCGAAAGACCCGCGCTACATCAAGACGCTGCGCAACGAGGGCTACGTATTCTCGGCTGCGGTGACGCCGCAGGAAGGTAACCAGTGAACGTCTCGGGTTTGTTCAGAGGTCCGCGCACGCTGTTCGTGCGTCTGACGCTGATCTTTTTCGCGGGCCTCGCGCTCGCGCAGTTTCTCGCGTTCTGGGCGACGATGTCCGAACGTGACGACGCGCAGACCACATTCATGATCAGCAATCTCGAACGTGACGTCGCGACCGCGGTTGCGCTGCTCGATCGCGTGCCGGCTGGCGAGCGCCCTGAGTGGCTGCCGCGGCTGATGCGGCGCAACTACAGTTTTCTGCTGGGTGCCGGCGTCGGTGGCGCGGCGCCTGATGCGAAGCTCTCCGAGCAGATCGGCGCGGCGATCGAGCGCAGCATCGGCCAGCGCTTTCCTGTTTCGGTGAACGCGGTGCCCGATACGCGCGAACATCTGCAAGCGCATCTGCAATTGAGCGACGGCTCGCCGCTTACCATCGATATCCGTCCGGTTGCGCGCATTCCGCTGTCGTACGGGTTACCGGTGGTGCTGGGCGTGCAGCTGGTGGTAATCGCGCTATGCGCATGGCTTGCAGTGAGACTCGCGACGCGGCCGCTTATCCAGCTCGCGCGCGCAGCTGACACGCTCGGCCCCGATATGACCACTACCCGGCTCCCGGAATCCGGGCCTGACGAAGTGGTGCATGCAGCGCGAGCGTTCAACGCGATGCAAGCCCGTATCCGCCAGTACATGAAGGAACGCATTCAGATTCTCGCTGCGATCTCGCACGACCTGCAAACTCCGATCACGCGGATGCGTATTCGCACGGACCTGCTCGACGACGCCGCCGAGCGGATCAAATTCCAGCAGGATCTGACCGAGATGGAAACACTGGTGCGCGAAGGCGTGGCCTATGGGCGGGCGTTACATGGCGCGGCCGAGCCGCCGCGCCGCGTCGATCCGGACGCGCTGCTCGAAAGCCTCGTGTCCGACTACGAAGATGCCGGCGCAAAGGTCACGTTATCCGGATCGATCGGCACGCCGATCGTCACGCGTCCGGTAGCGTTGCGCCGCATTCTCGCGAATCTGCTCGATAACGCGGTCAAATTCTCCGGCGCTGCGGAATTGACGACAGCGGTGTCAAACGACCGGCGGATTTCGATCAGCGTGCTCGATCGCGGGCCAGGTATTCCAGCGGACCAGCTCGAAACCGTTTTTCAGCCTTTTTTCCGGCTTGAAGCAGAAGGGCGGCCGCGCATCGGCGGCAGTGGGCTGGGGCTGGCAATCGCGCAGCAACTCGCGCTGGCGATGAACGCAACCCTCGAATTGAGGAATCGCGCGGGCGGTGGGCTCGAGGCCACGCTCGTGCTGGAAAAGCCTTTCTAGACCGGTCGGTCGCAACGGTGCTCTTTCCAGCGCATCGCCGGGAAACACGCTGAGGGGTTCCGCAGAAACGACGATGCCTGCAGCCATGGCGGCATGCAGGCATCGCGTGCAGCGGTGGCCGCATCGCGCGGCGGCGACGCTCATTTAGCTGCCAAAGAAGATATTGCAGAAGCTAACCGGGCCGACGCACGTTTGCGAAGGCATCGAGTACGTCGTGCGCTTGCCGGAATCGGATTTGCCAGATTCGGACATGCCGCCGACCGCATCATTCGTTTGCGCGGTCGCCGTCGCTATCTGGCTAGCGCCGACTTTCGCTTCGGCAGCCTGAATGTCTTGCGGGTAGCTTGCGTCGGCGGCAGTCAGCGGGTTATAGCCGGCCTGTTCGAGTTGCACCAGTTCGGCGCGCACCTGGGCGCGAGTGAGGCCTTGGTCCGCGCCTTGCGCGAAGCTCAAAACCGGAACGGTGAGTGCAGCCGCGGTGACCAGAAGCGTGGCGATCTTTTTCATGATGTCATGTCCAATAAGTTGTGTGAGTCGTTGCGCGGCGCTGGCGGCGCACCGCTGAGACCAAACGGCTGCCCGATTAGCCGCCGAGGTACGGGTTGCAGAAGCTGACCGGGCCGACGCAATTCGCCGCCGTGCTGGTTGCGTTGAGCGCGGTGCGGTGGCCCGATTGGCTCGTGCCCGTCGTGCCGGCGCCGACGCCGCTATCGTTGCGTTGTTGCATGCGCGCGACCTGTTGCTGGTAGATCGGGCTGACATCCGGGTACGACGTTTCGGTCACGAAGCGCGAGCCGTTGTTCTCCGCTTCGATCAGTTCCTGACGCACTTGTGCGCGGGTCTTTTCCGCCGCCGATGCGCTGTTGACGATGCCAAACGACGTGAAGGCGATCAATGAAAGGCCGATAAGCGTTTTCGCGTTCATTTTGAATTCCTAAGTAGAGTGAAAATATTGTTCCGTTTCATCGGGACGAACACGGGGTGTTCGCGTTTTATTCCAGCTGTTCCGGCTGCGCTGCGGTGCAAGCGTCAGGCGTTACGAGGAGCAAAACACCGTATCGTCTGAATTTATTCCCGTCTGCAGTCACAAGCGTTTGGCTGCGTGCTACGTAGTGACAAACAAGACCCAACCTTTCTTTATTCCCACTTTTTTTACCGATGCGCATTCAGCGCCGGCGGGGGGCGGCGGATTGAGATTGATCGAAGCGAGGACGGCGGTGGAAGGGCGGGCTTGGAGGCGGTGGCGCAGCGATGTGCGATGCGTCTGGAGGCACGCCTGCAGGCCTCATGGAACGGTGCGAAAGCCGATTTGCGCCGCTCGGGCGCGCTCGACTATCGACACGATAGGGATAGGCTACGGCGTGGTGCTTTGCTGTTGCAGCGCTTGCACCCGTTGCCTGAGTTCCGGCGTATGCAGCAGATTGCCGGGCTTCAGCAAATGCCGGACTTCGACCATCAGCCGGTGAAGGTCGAAGTCGTCCGCGGCGAGCCGCATGATAGCCGCCTGGTACTCGGCGCTTTGCTGCATGTCGGGCGGGCGAACGCCGGTCGTTTCCGGGTAGGCGAGGTCGATCGACGCGGCTGTCCGCCACGGTGTATTCGCGAGGTTGTCTATGCCTTCGAGAAATTCCGGCGCGATCGTTTGAAGCGCATCCGACTGGCCGCTCGCCGCGGACAGTAGCGATTCCAGCAATAGCGCCTCTTTCGCGGCGACCGTCATCCCCTGCCCGAACATCGGGTTGATATTGCAGGCAGCGTCGCCGATCGGTAGCAAGCCGATCGGGAAATCGGCGATGCTCGTAAAGTGGCGTCGACGGCTTTCGGGGTAACCGTAGCGGATGACCGGCGATTCCCGGCGCCCCTTGCGCAAGGCGTCGCCGATCGTACGCGTCGGTAGGGCATCGGCGAACGCAAGAAACGCATCTTCTTCGACGGGCGGCAGGTCGCCGAGGCGGCCGCCGAGCACGACGTCCCACAAGCCGTGCTCGCGTACCGACAGTAAACCCATGCGACGTTGTTCGGGCGCTTTGCCAAATGAAATTGCCACTTTGCAGTCCGGCTCCGCGCCGCGCGGAAACGTGTAGACCGCCGAACCGTAGGTGATATCTGCACCAATCACGGTTTCGTCCGGCATCGGGCGACCGGTTGCCTTCAGGTACGCGAGCGTTGGCATGCCGCGTCCGCTCGCGTCGACGACCAGCGTCGCGCTCGATGCGTCATACCGGCCTTCTCGTGTTTCGAAGCGCACGCCCGCGACTCGATCGCTCTCATCCGCAACGATTTCGGTCACACGGCATGAATCGCGCAACGTGACGTTCTGCCGCTTCAGCAACTGCTCACGCAGTAACCCTTCGAGCAGCGGCCGCGACAACAGATACGTGTACACGTCCAGCTTTCGGCGTGGCAGATCGGGCATGCCAGCCAACTCGAAACGGACATCCGCACCCGCATCCGACTTTTGCGCGCCCGCCGCCAGGAGGTGAGCCTCGAGGCCAGGAAACAGTTCGCACAGCGCGGCCGAACCGCCGGAAAGCAGTCCGTGCAGATGCCGGCCTTGCGCGACTCCGGGCCTTGGACGCGGATCCGACGGCAACTGGTCACGCTCGAGCACGGTCACCTGCCCGAAATGACGGGACAACGCCGCTGCCGCGGCCAGCCCGCCGATGCCCGCGCCGATCACGATCGCGTGTTGTTCAGAGAAGCGATTTTTCATTTCGGGTCCGTAAATCGATGAGCCGATCAGCAACGCGAACCGCCGATCCGCTACTGAAACACCTGCGGTTGACGTAACACTCGCTGTTCATGTAACACCCAACGGGCAGGCTTATTCCTCGATCCGCTGAACGACCGTGCTACGACATCCTATGCATCGGCATGAATTTCGCTCATCGTCACGAGGGCGTTCGGCAAAAGATGCGATCCGGTGAACGCTTGTGCGCGATGTCGATCCGGTACGTCGGATAGAATGAGGTCCCTTACATCGCCTATCGTTGGTGAACGGATGGGAGTGCGACGCGAAGATGGAAGGTAATTGGAAGTTTCAGCTCAGAGTCATCATGTCGGCGCGCCTTGCAGCCGAGTTGCGCGGTGACCCTTCGTGCGCGGCGCACGCTGCGCTTCATGACGTACTGCGCCAGCATGGTGCGTCGATGATGTGCGTGTACGACTCGTTCGCCGAATATGTGGACGAGGCCGAACGCGTCGGGCCGGAGCACTATCCACTCTACGAGTGGACGCGCGACACGATCGACAACCCCGAGAAGAAGGCGAAGTACCTCGAAACCTTCACGGTCTACGTCGGCGACGAAGCGGTCTACGACCGGCAGGTGGCCGATTCATTGCAGACGGCGCTGTCCGTCCTCGTCGATCGCTCGGAAATCAAGGACATTGCGCGGGTCGATACGAATCCTGCAAGCCGGCAGCCACCTGCGACACGGCATTAGAGCGAACGCCAGACGGTCTTGTCCTTTATGCGTGAACGCGTGCACGGCCAGCGCCGATTCGCCGACTCACGTACCATTCCGGACGCGCACGCCAGGCGCGACGGGGTGTCGTTCGGCGCTGGCCACGACCGGCCATGCGGGTCTTTGCGAAAGTTTTGTGACAACGCTTCGCCCGTTGGCCGAACCGCCGATGCTCGCGCGCCGCGGTCGATGCGTGCGCGCGACTGACGAAAAACAATCTGAATTCCGGAGAAACACAGATGAAAGCAGTGGGTTATTACGAGCCTCTCGCCATCACCGATCCGAAGGCGCTGATCGATATCGAACTGCCGGAGCCGCAAGCGGGCGAACGCGATTTGATCGTCGAGGTTCGCGCGGTATCGGTGAACCCGGTCGATACCAAAGTGCGCAAGAGCCGCAAGGCCGAAGGCAATGTGCCGGTGGTGCTGGGCTGGGACGCGGCGGGCGTCGTGCGCAGCGTTGGTTCGAAGGTCACGCTGTTCAAACCGGGCGATCGCGTCTGGTATGCGGGCACGCTGATGCGACCGGGCACCAACAGCGAACTGCACGCGGTCGATGAGCGCATTGTCGGGCGCATGCCGGACAGCATCGACTTCGCGGCGGCCGCTTCGTTGCCGCTTACCGCGGTGACCGCGTGGGAAATGCTGTTCGACCGGCTGCAAGTGCCGACGCTCGGCGACACGGCCAATGGCGGTGCGCTGCTGATTACCGGCGCCGCCGGTGGCGTCGGCTCGATCATGGTTCAACTCGCGCGCAAGTTGACCGGGCTGACCGTGATCGGCACCGCGTCGCGCGCGGAAACGCAACAGTGGGTGAAGGATCTCGGCGCGCACCATGTGATCGACCATGCAAAGCCGATCGCCGAAGAGATGGCGCGCATCGGCGTTCGCGAAGCGCAATACATCGCGTCGCTCACGCATACCGACCAGCATTTCGCGCAGATCGTCGAGGCGCTTGCGCCGCAAGGGCGGTTGAGCCTGATCGACGACCCGGAAATGATCGATGTGCGCTTGCTCAAGCGCAAGAGCGCGTCGCTGCATTGGGAATTGATGTACACCCGCTCGCTTTATGACACGCCCGATGTGATCCGGCAGCACGACATTCTCTGCAAGGTCGCCGAACTCGTGGATAGCGGCATGCTGAAGACCACCACGGGCGAGCATTTCGGCAAGATCAACGCGGAGAACCTGCGGCGCGCGCATCAACTGCTGGAAAGCCATCGCGCGAAGGGCAAGATCGTGCTCGAAGGGTTCGGACAGTAACCGGCTCGCGGGGCGTTCGCTTCGTTGCGTGTGCAACATTCGTGACACGGTGCATGGGTTCGCTAGCTCCGCGCCGTTGCAATGAAGCGAATGCTCTGGTTGATCGTGCAACGATATGAGCCGCGCGGGCTGTGCGGTGTCGGCACCGTTTGCGGCGAATGCGGCGCCTGCAATGCGCGCTGCAACGCGGCTATGTGCCGCGAAAACTTGCAAATAGCCTGTCATTCAGCCTGTCATTCGCGCTTTGTTCGAACGCCGGTTGACACGTTATCGTAACCATCGTCGAGATTAACGGTTACATGCAGGTTACGTGGAAAAGGCGAGACGCAATGCTGTAAATTGGCCTTCGTTCACCACGCGTACCCACAGGTTTATTCCTTCCCGACGCGCTGCCGCGCACCGCGCAACCATTGCATGACGGGCCTATACGCGAGTATGTGGCCGCTATGCAGATGAACGATTGGACGACACTCACCGACAATGGCCGGCTTCGCAAAGGATGTCTAAGCTTGGTTCATAGGGCCTGACATCCGCGGCCCGTTGGGTCTGGAGGCTGTCATGCTGAACGTTCTTCATCATTGGATCTACATCGGAAGCAACGCGTACGACGAGTACACATTCGTGCCGTGGCTGAACAAGAACGTGTACCGGCGTACCGTCGATCTGAGCCGGATCTGCATCCAGTAGGCGTACCGGCCGCGCGCGCGGCGCTTCGCATGCCGCACACGCACGACCGATGGCGTGATTGACTGGGCGTTGACGGACTGTCAACATGAAGCGCTTCTGCACAACGAGACTCCACGCTTTGCATGCGCGTGCCCCAACACCTGAATGCGCTGCGAGCCTTCGAAGCCGTAGCGCGCCACCTGAGCTACGTGGGCGCAGCGGACGAATTGCATGCCTACTATGTGGTGCACCGGAAAGAAACCGCGCAGACGCCGCCGATCGTTGCGTTCAAGGAGTGGATGATCGACGAAGCGGGTCACCGTTAGACGGGGCGCAGCGGCCGCAAAGCTGCCGGTGCTGCAAATACGGCAGTCTTACAATAGACTGTGCGCTGCGCGCGGGAACAGAGGCGGACTGTCAGTCCAACCGGAGCTCCGATTCCGGGATCGATCCCAGGTTCAATCACCCGCGCGCGAGGCGTCGGCACGACGAATCGCATAGTGCAAGATGGCGCCTCTTTTGTCATAACAACCGGATAAAAGCGGGGGGCGTGTTGCAAAGGGTGATCCACATACGGCCATGGCCATGTTTCGCGGCGCTTGCGTTGACGCTGATGTTTTGCGCGAGCAGCGTTGCCGCGCAGCAGAAGCCGGATGCCACATTCCACAGCGACGACCCGATGGCCGTGCGCGCCGCGTTGACCGGCAAGCCGGAAGACGCCGGTAAGCGTTCGGTGACGACCCGCCTGCGCGAATTCGTCGCCGAGCTGCCGCATCGCGCGTCGCGTGCCCACGCCGCGTCCGGCGTCGACCCTCAGGAGCGCAGCTTCGTGTTCGTCGTGAATGCGCCGCTTGGTATTCTTTACCAGGCGCGCACACGGCTCCTGAAAGTGGACGTGCCGCTCGCCGACGACGACCGGCCCGGCTACATTGTGCTGAAGAAAACGGTCACCGGATCCAGCGGCCGGCGCCTCGTGATTGCGCCCGACGCGAAGGCGAAAGGCTACGTGCAGACCGTCGACCGAATCGAGCTGGTAACAGCAGGTAAGCGGGCCACCGCGCAGGGCCGGCTCAAGCTGTCGAAGTCCGCATTCGACGCGGCCAACGGCGATTTCGCGATTGCGCTGGTATGTCATCTGGTGCCGCCGTATCTGACCGACCGGCACGATCATCAGGACCCGACCGACGACGAACCCACCGACATCACGACGCGCACGTCGACGCTGCACGCGGATGTCGATGAGGTCTGGCTGATCGACGTCAGCGACGGCAGTGTGCTGTCGACGAAGCTGCGCCTGACGAAGTAGCCTGCTGCTACGGCGCAGCGGCCTGCGGCTGGTGCAACGAAGGTGCGAAGACGGTAGCGGCGGCAATGCGGCGGCCGCGCGCGCCGCACTTCACGTGGCGCTGGGCGACCCCCGCACCGCGAGCTTGTCCACCAGGAAGTCGACGAACGCGCGCACCCGCGACGACAGGTGCCGTGCATGCGGGTACAGCAGAATAAACGGCCGCGAGCGCCCCCCCTTATCCCGCAGCACTTCGACGAGCCGTCCTTCACGCAAATCGCTTTCGACCACGAACCGGTACGTCTGAAACAGACCGGCGTCGTGACGCGCGAGCGTCGCGCCGGCCAGCACATCGCCCGACGCGCCGTAGCCGCCATGCGGCACCAGTTCGAGCTCTTCACCGTTGTCGTTGAAAATCCACGGGACCGGACGGCCGCTACTCGGCAATTCGAACTGGATGCAATCGTGCATCTGCAACTCGTCGATCGATTGCGGCGTGCCCGCGCGCTTCAGATAGGCGGGCGACGCGACAATCACCAGTTCCGCGTCTTCGAGCTTACGTGCGATCAGGGTCGAATCGACCGGCGCCTTGCCGCGAATCGCCAGATCGAACGCTTCATCGGCGAAGTCGATATTGCGGTTGCTCAGGTGCGTTTCGACCTGCACGTTCGGAAAGCGCGCGCGAAACTCGGCGAGCACTGGCAGCACCCGATAGTGCCCGTACGGTGTCGGCATGCTGATGCGCAGCAGGCCGCTCGGCGTGGTCTGCTGGCCGGTCACTTCGCGCTCGGCGTCGACCAGCTGATTAAGCGCCGCCCGGCATTGTTCGAAATAGTGGCGCCCGGCGTCGGTCAGACGGATCTGGCGCGTCGTGCGTACAAAAAGCCGCACACCGAGCCGTTCCTCGAGCCGCGCAATCGAGCGGCTGACCGCCGCCGGCGTGACGCTCGCGGCAGTCGCGGCCAGCGTGAAGCTGCCGAGTTCCGCGGCAAGGCAAAAGAGTTCGATGCTGCCCAGCAGAAGGTCGTCGAATTGTCGTTGCATCGGGAGGGCCTCGGGCGCTGTTTTGCCGCGGTTTACGGGGTGTCCGAGCTTACCACTTGCGTGACGCCGCGCGAGCGTCGACCCTCAGCACGAGGCCGGCAGCCGGGAACTGCGCATCGGTCAGATCGAGCACCCGCATCGGCCATCAGGAAGCGAACTGGAATTGCTCGAAGCTGTGCAGTCTGCTTTCGATTGCGGCCTTCAGCGGTTGCCTTTTGCGCGTGCCGATCCAGCTCCATTGCTGGATTTGCAGCGCGCGGCGCTCGCGATCGGCCTTCAGGTCGATTACCGCGACAATTTCGCCATCGACAAGCACCGGCAACGCAAAGTAACCGTACACGCGCTTTTCCTTCGGCACATACGCTTCGAAGCGATGTTCGTAGCCGAACAGCAGACTGAGCCGTTTGCGCTGGATGATCAGCGGATCGAACGGCGACAGGAGATGCACGCCTTCCGCTTGCGCGGGAATCTCGGCCAGTGTTTGCGGTGCGGCCCAATGCTCGATCTTGCCCGCGCCTTCGATCGTCACCGGCACGAGCAGCCCCTTTTTCACGCGCATATCGATTGCCGCGCGCACCAGCGGCTTGCGTTTCGCGTTCAGGTGACACACCGAGTCGAGGCTCACCACACCCTGCGAGCGCAATGCGCGCTCAAGCAGATAATCGGTGGTCTCTTTTTCCGTTGCGCGCTTCGGCGGCCGCTCCCAGTTGAAATGACGGTCGATCAGCTCGTAAGTCTTCAGCATGCCAGAGCGTTCGCTGACGGTCAGCTTGCCGATAAAGAACGCGAGTTGCAGCGCGCGTTTCGATGGCTTGCGGCTTGCCCACGGGTGGTCTTTTTCGACCGGGATATCGTCGTCGATATCGCGGATCGACAACGCGCCGTTCTTGCGAATGCGCGTGACGACTTTGCGCAGATCCGCCGGCGTGACCGAGTTGAACCAGGTCTTCGGCGTGGTCTGATGCAACTTCATATCTGCGAGGTAGTACTTGAGGTCGCGGGTCGGCACGTACGACAGCGCATGGGTCCAGTATTCGAAAACCGTCTTGTCGACGCTTTGCGCCTGATACAGGTGCTCGCGCCTGTACTGGGGGATGCGGCTCCACAGAATATGGTGGTGGCAGCGCTCGATCACATTGATCGTATCGATCTGCACGTAGCCGAGATGTTCGATCGCGGCGAGCGTTGCGTTCGCATCGGCGCCGAACGGCTCCGGCGTGTCGAGCCGCTGCGCGTGCAGCCAGATGCGTCGCGCGTCGGCTTGCGTGATGGCGGCGGGAGCAGGCAGGGTGGACGTGCGCGGCATGATCGTCTGATGGCGATTCGGCTTCGATTGGCTTCGATTGGATTCGCTTGGATTCGCTTGGATTCGCTTGGGCATGCCGATTTTACGCAAAACACCGCCGTCGCGTGCAGTGTGCTCGCAGCGGCGGTGTTGCAGTGCGGTGTGCGAAATTGGAACGCGTGCGTCACGCTTGCCAAAGCGCACGACGAGCAAATCGTTGGTTGCGTCCGCAACGGTAAGCTAGATCTGGGTCATGAAACGGCGTCGCGATCGGGCCGGGGCTTACCGCGTTCACGCGGATGCCGCGCGGCGCCAGTTCCGCGCCGCGCGAACGGACGAGGGAGCGCACCGCGGCCTTTGTCGCCGACAGGATCGACAAGCCCGGCGCGCCGACTTCACTTATCTTTCAGCTTCATGATGCTCTCCATCCGTTAGTGGAAAAGCGCAAGTGAATTGGGCTTTCAGTGAAAGCACTATCGGTTTTGCGGCGCTTTGTCGCAAACGAGAAGAAGTCAGCAACCGGGATAGAAAAGCTTTTGCGCCCCGGAAATGGCAAGCCTGGCGCGGCAGAGCGGGTGCGTACGCGGGTGAGGGCGGCGCAACACGCGGCCGGTATACCCGTCTCAAGCAGTAACGGAATTAATAAAACCCGAACGCGCCCTTAAGAAATAACAACTTCGAAAAGCCCGGCGCGCGGTGCATAGTTGTCACCAAACCCGCATATTGGCTGGAGACACGCATGTCAGAACCGAATCCGTCACTCGACGCGTGGGTAGGACGCAGCGAATCCCACGACGACTACCTGTGCGCCTATCCCGTCACCGCGCTGGCGGCCACGCTCGAGCGGGCCGTCCCGCCGGGCGCGGTCCCGCCGCTTTGGCACTGGTTGTACTTTCTGCCGGTGTCGCCGTTTTCCGCAGTCGGCGCGGATGGTCATCCGAAGCGCGGCGGCTTTCTGCCGCCGGTGGCGTTGCCGCGGCGCATGTGGGCGGGCGGCCGCCTGACTTTCCACGCGCCGCTCGAAATGGGCGATATCGCGACACGCACATCGACCATCGAAAAAGTCAGCGAAAAGGCCGGCCGCACCGGCAAGCTCGTGTTCGTCACGGTGTCGCACCGCGTTGCGCAAGCGGGACGCGTCGCGGTTGAAGAAGAGCAGGACATTGTCTATCGCGATCCGCCGTCGCCGTCGGAGGGGGCCAGGCAAGCCGAGCGGGCGCCGGACGGCGAACGCTGGAGCCGCGAGATTCATCCCGACCCGGTGATGCTGTTCCGCTACTCGGCACTGACCTTCAACGGTCACCGGATTCACTACGACTACCCGTACGTGACGAAGGAAGAGGGCTATCCGGATCTGGTCGTGCATGGGCCGCTGATCGCGACGTTTCTGATCGACCTCGTGCACCGCGAGCAACCCGATGCCGTCGTGCGCCGGTTCGAATTTCGCGCGCAGCGCCCGACCTTCGCGAATCGTCCATTCACCGTATGCGGTGTGCCGTCCGCCGACGGCAAGACCGTCGAACTCTGGGCGAAGGACCACGAAGGCTATCTGACGATGCGCGCGACCGCGCAACTGGCCTGACCGCCTCCACCGCTGCGCCTGACTTTCAACCGATTGCTGTTATTCGATCATGCAGACCACCCATTCAGATTCATTCGCCGACATCCGCGAAGCGGTGCGCGACTTGTGCCAGCAGTTCCCCGCGGAATACTTCCGCAAGATCGACGAAGCGCGCGGCTATCCGGAAGCGTTCGTCGATGCATTGACCAAGGCCGGCTGGCTCGCCGCGCTGATTCCGCAGGAATACGGCGGCTCGGGCCTCGGCCTGACTGAAGCGTCGGTGATCATGGAAGAGATCAACCGCGCGGGTGGCAACTCGGGCGCGTGCCATGGGCAGATGTACAACATGGGTACGCTGCTGCGGCACGGTTCGCAGGAGCAGAAGCAACGCTATTTGCCGAAGATCGCGAGCGGCGAACTGCGTTTGCAGTCGATGGGGGTGACCGAGCCGACCACCGGCACCGATACGACGAAGATCAAGACGACCGCGGTGCGGCGCGGCGATCGTTATGTTGTAAACGGCCAGAAGGTATGGATTTCGCGCGTCCAGCATTCAGACCTGATGATCCTGCTCGCGCGCACGACGCCGCTTGCGGATGTGCAGCGCAAATCGGAAGGGATGTCGATTTTTATCGTCGATTTGCGCGACGCGATCGGCCATGGGCTGTCGGTGCAGACGATTGCGAATATGGTCAATCACGAGACCAACGAGCTGTTCTTCGATAACCTCGAAATTCCCGCGGAAAACCTGATCGGCGAAGAGGGCAAGGGCTTCAAATACATTCTCGACGGACTGAACGCCGAACGAACGCTGATCGCCGCCGAATGTATCGGCGACGGCTACTGGTTCGTCGACAAGGTCTCGCAGTATGCGAAAGAACGGATCGTGTTCGGCCGACCGATCGGGCAGAACCAGGGCGTGCAGTTTCCGATCGCGCGCTCGTTCGTCAATGTCGAGGCGGCCAGCCTGATGCGTTTCGAAGCGGCGCGCCGCTTCGACGCGCAGGAGCCGTGCGGCGCGCAGGCGAATATGGCCAAGCTGCTCGCCGCGGACGCATCGTGGGAAGCGGCCAATGCGTGTCTGCAATTTCACGGCGGGTTCGGCTTCGCAAGCGAATATGACGTCGAGCGCAAGTTCCGCGAAACACGCCTGTATCAGGTTGCGCCGATCTCGACGAACCTGATTCTGTCGTACGTGGCCGAGCATATTCTCGGTCTGCCGCGTTCGTTCTGATGGAGCCGATCATGCGACCTCTCGATGGCATCAAGATCGTGACGCTCGAGCATGCGATTGCCGCGCCGTTTTGCACGCGGCAGCTCGCGGACCTCGGCGCACGCGTGATCAAGGTGGAGCGCCCCGGTGCCGGCGATTTTGCGCGCGGCTACGACGAGCGCGTGAATGGGCTGTCGTCACACTTCGTGTGGACAAACCGCTCGAAGGAAAGCTTGACGCTCGACGTGAAGAACCCGGACGCGGCGAGCATTCTCGCCGCGTTGCTGGCCGATGCGGATGTGCTGGTGCAAAACCTCGCGCCGGGCGCGGCCGAGCGGCTTGGGTTGGGCTACGACGCGTTGTCGGCCGAGCATCCGAAGCTGATTGTCTGCAATATTTCCGGGTATGGTGAAAACGGCCCGTATCGCGACAAGAAAGCGTATGACCTGCTGATCCAGAGCGAAGCCGGTTTCCTGTCCGTTACCGGTTCGCCGGACGCTCCCGCGAAAGCTGGTTGCTCGATCGCGGATATCGCGGCGGGCATGTACGCGTACACGAACATCCTCAGTGCGCTGCTGATGCGCGGCCGCACCGGCAAAGGCTGCCGGATCGACGTATCGATGCTCGAGAGCATGGTCGAATGGATGGGTTATCCGATGTACTACGCGTTTGAAGGGCAAACGCCGCCCGCGCTATCCGGCGCATCGCACGCGACGATCTACCCGTACGGTCCGTTTATGGCCGGCGACGGCAGAATCGTGATGATGGGCCTGCAAAACGAGCGCGAATGGCGGCTCTTTTGCGACGATGTGCTCGGTCAGCCGGAACTTGCGACGGACGAACGCTTCTCATCGAACTCGAAACGCAGCGCCGCGCGCGATGCATTGCGCGAGATTATCGTGCGTGCATTCTCCAGCATGAGCGCGGCGCAGGTTATCGAACGGCTCGACAACGTAGGTATTGCGAACGCGCAAATGAATTCGATGCAGGACGTATGGGCGCATCCGCAATTGAAGGCACGCGAACGCTGGAGTTCGGTGCGCACGCCTGCCGGTGAGGTGCCCGCGCTGCTGCCGCCGGGGCTTGGCGAGAATTTCGCGCCGCGCATGGATGCGGTGCCCGCGCTTGGCGAGCATACCGATTCGATCTTGCGCGAACTGGGCTACGACGCCGCGCGTATCGCCGCGCTGCGCAGCGCGAAGGCAATCTGAACCGCGCCGAACTGAACGGCATTCCCGAACGAACTCCGGAGACACACAATGACTTCCACCCCAGCGGCCGCGACTGCAAGCAGCCCAGGCAACCAGAGTGAAGTGCTCGCTGCCTTTGCGGCCAATCTGGCATTCGAGCGCATTCCGCGTGAAGTGGTCGATCGCACCGTCAATCTGTACGTCGACTGGCTCGGCTCCGCGCTCGCGGGCAAGGGCGCGCGACCCGTCGAAAGCATCGCCCGCTTTGCGCGCGTGACCGGGCCGGACGACGGTCCCGCTGAGGTGCTGGTCGACGGCAGCCGGACGTCGCCGTTTTTCGCGGCGATGGTGAACGGTGCGGCGTCGCATTTCGTCGAACAGGACGACGTGCATAACGGTTCGGTATTTCATCCGGCCGCGGTCGTGTTTCCGGTTGCACTGGCGCTCGCGCAGCAACTCGGCGCATCGGGCCGCGAGATGATTACCGCAGCGGTGGCGGGCTACGAAGTCGGCATCCGGATCGGCGAATTTCTCGGTCGCTCGCACTACAAGGTGTTTCATACGACCGGCACCGCGGGCACCGTTGCGGCGGCGGCAACCGCCGGCCGGTTGTTGAAGCTGTCGCCGGCCGCGATGCTTGACGCGTTTGGTTCCGCGGGTACGCAAGCGGCCGGTCTCTGGGAGTTTCTGCGCGATGCCGCGGATTCGAAGCAACTGCATACCGCGATGGCCGCTGCAAACGGCCTGATGGCGGCGGAACTCGCGGCCGATGGCTTCAAGGGTGCAAAGCGCATTCTCGAAGGCGCGAAAGGCATGGCGGCCGGTATGTCGAGCGATGCCGATCCGGCCAAGCTCGTCGATCGGCTTGGCGAACGCTGGGCGACCGTCGAAACGTCGTTCAAATATCACGCCGCGTGCCGCCATACGCATCCGGCTGCGGATGCGTTGCTCGACGTGCTTGTCAAAAACAAGCTGAAACCGCAGGAGATCGAGCGCGTCGTCGCACATGTGCATCAGGGCGCGATCGACGTGCTGGGCGCGGTCGTCAAGCCGCAGACTGTGCACCAGGCGAAGTTCAATATGGGCACGGTGCTCGCGATGGTCAGTCACTACGGCTATGCGGGTGTCAACGAGTTTGAGCAGCATTTCCTCGCGGACCCGGTTGTCGCGTTTCGCGGCAAGGTCGAGATGGCGTATGACGAGGAGGTCGATCGCGCGTATCCGGCGCGCTGGATCGGCAAGGTCAGCGTGACCCTGACCGATGGGCGCGTGCTGCACGGCCGTGTCGACGAACCGAAGGGCGACCCGGGCAATACGCTGTCCCGCGATGAGATTTCGACGAAGCTCAGGCAACTGGTGAAGTTTTCCGGCGCGCTCGGCGACGCGCAGGTCGAGCCTCTGCTCGATGACGCGTGGCGCATTGTCGAGCAGGAGCGGGTTGGACGCATCGTCGGCGGCGTCGTCGGCAAAGCGGCGGTTGCCGCATGAGCGCGCCGTGCTCGTATCTGTTCGTGCCGGGCAACCGGCCCGAACGTTTCAGCAAGGCGCGCAACGCGGGTGCGGATGCGGTGATCTTCGATCTCGAAGATGCGGTGCAGCCCGCTGAAAAAGCGCTCGCGCGCGACGCGGTGCTAGCGGGGCTCGATGCCGCGGCGCCGGTCTATGTGCGCATCAACGGCGCGCAAACCGAATGGTTCGCCGACGACATCGCCGCGCTCGCCGCGCATGCTGGCGTCGCCGGCATCGTGCTGCCGAAGGCCGAAGACAGCGCGTCGATCGCGGCGATTCGCAAGCTCGCGCATGCGCGGCTCACGGTTTCGCCGATCATCGAATCGGCGCGGGGCTATGCAAGGCTTGATGAAGTGTGCGGCGCCGAATCGGTCGACCGCCTGATGTTCGGTACGCTCGACTTCCAGGTCGATCTCGGCATGGAAGCGCACGAGGACGAACTGATCGCGTTCCGTTCGGGCATCGTGCTCGCGTCGCGGCTTGCCGGTCTGGCGGCGCCGGTCGACGGCGTATCGACGGTCATTGACGATGCGCAATCGATCGAAGCGGACGCACGCCATGCGCGGCGCCTCGGCTTCGGCGGCAAGCTGTGCATTCACCCGAAGCAGCTGGCGGCCGTGCATCGCGCATATGCATGGAGCGAAGCGGAATATGATTGGGCGAGGCGCGTGCTGCAAGCCGTCGCGCAAAGCGGCGGCGCGGCGGTCGCGCTCGACGGCAGGATGGTCGATATGCCGGTCATTCTGAAGGCGCAGCGCATTGCCGACACGCCGCGCCGCAACGACTGACGTATTCAGTTTTGCTGAATGCCGCGTTTGAAAAAAGCAAATTGCGTGGCCGCGGCTCTGACGGCACTCTTTCAACATCGTAGTACCGCATCGCCGTGCGCTCGGTGCACGCAAGTGCTCGCTCGGAAAGCACCGGCGAACGGTTTCGAACACAAACAAAACGGAGACGGATTTGGCTATCGTCAATTCGGGCGCTCGCCTCGATCGCCTGCCCATTACGTCGTTTCACTGGAAGATCCTGTTCCTGATCGGAGCGGGCGCCTTTCTCGACGCTTTCGACATCTATCTCGCGAACGGCGCATTGGCCGCGATGGTGAAGAGCGGGTTCACCGATCTGCACGTCGGCTCGTTTTTCATCTCCGCGACGTTTCTCGGCATGATGATCGGCGCTGGCTTGTCCGGCTATCTCGGCGACCGTTTCGGCCGCCGTTATTCGTATCAGGCGAATCTCGCGATCTTCGGACTGGCGTCGATTGCCGCGGCGTTCGCGCCCAATATTTACTGGCTGATTCTGCTGCGTCTGCTGATGGGCATTGGCCTCGGTGCGGAGCTGGTCGTCGCGGCCGGCACGTTGAGCGAGTTCGTGCCGCCCGGTACGCGTGGCCGCTGGATTTCGCTGCTCGCGCTGATCACGAACTCGGGTCTGCTCGGCGCGACCGCGATCGGTTACTGGGTGATTCCGCATCTGGGCTGGCGCTATATGTTCGCGATTGCCGGTGTCGGCGCGATGATCGTCTGGGTGTTGCGGCACCGGATGCCGGAGTCGCCGCGCTGGCTCGAGACGGTCGGACGCCTCGACGAAGCGGAAGCGACCGTTGCGGCGATCGAGCGCGAGGTGGCGGCGAAAGTCGGGAAGCTGCCGCCGGTTGCGCACGTGTTCAACCACGAAGCACCGCGTGCGCCATTTTCCGCGCTATTCGAGCGCGGCGTGATCGGCCGCACGCTGGTTGCCGCGTTGACGTGTATGGCGATCAATATGTCGCTGTATGGTTTTGTCGCGTGGCTGCCGACCTTCTTCGTGAAGGAAGGCTTGACCATCGTGCAGTCGCTCGGGTTCGTGCTGCTGATGTCGTTCGGCGCGCCGGCGGGTGCAATCGTCGGGTACTTTATTGCGGACCGGCTTGGGCGGCGCAACGGGCTGGTGCTGTTCTCGGTGCTGACGGTGGTGCTCGGTTATATCTATGTGCAGATGCGCGACCCCGCGGCCATTTCGGTGGTTGGCTTCGCGCTGGTGACGACGATCTACACCGTGTGCACGCTCGGCCTGTTCGGCTACATTCCGGAACTGTTTCCGACCACGCACCGGCTGCGCGGCACCGGCGTGGCCGGAACCTGCGGGCGCGCGGCGTCGATGTCGACGCCATACGTGGCGATTGTGCTGTACACACATTTTGGTGTGACGGGCGTCGTATCGATGGTCAGCGCGGTGCTGATACTGATGAGCCTCGCGATCCTCGTGTTGCGGATCGAAACGAGCCAGCAGACGCTCGAGGCGATTGCGCCGGAGATCGTACCGGGCGACGAAACAGGCGCGGTCGGCGTGGTCGTGAATCGGTCCACGCAGGTTTAGCGCGGCTCGCGAGTAACGCGGATGGTGCGAGTAACGTGAATGGCACTCCGACATCGGGCTAAACCGACCTTTGGAGTGCCTGTCATCAGCGTTCGACGAACCCGTTAGCCGCGCCGGCCAGATGCGTTGTCGAACCGGATCGGATCGTCCATGTACGCATTCAGCTTGTTGCGCGTCCACGGCTCGGGGTTGCCCACTGTCGAGATAATCCCCGTCGTCGAGCCGCCGCCGAGCAGCACGGCGAAAATACCGCGCAATGGGAAGTCGCTGTAAACGGGCCGGCTGATATCGAACGGCTCCGAGCGGATGAACATATCTTCGGCCGTTGCGCCCATATCGGCTGTGAACGCAGAAGGAAATTGCAGCGCGAGAATGGCCGGGTGCACGTTGTGATAGTCGGCGCCGATTGCCGGGTCACCGAGGATGCAACTGCCGCCGGTGCCCCAGTGCTGGCTATCGAAGTCCGCGTTCACCAGATCGCCTGTGTTCGGCGTGCGGCTCGCGGGAATCTGCCACGGCATCACCGGCAGTTTGAGCGCGCGGCTTAGACCCTGACAGAAGTCGAAATAGCGGTCCCATTCGCGTGGCCCGTAACAATAGCCGTTCACATAAGCGCGCTGGGTGAAATCGTCGGCTTCGTAGCGGTCGATTGCGAGGAAGTGCGGTTGCCATGGTCCGTGGTACACCGCCAGATTGTCGATATACGCGGCGGTTTGCTGCGCGATATCGAGCGGGTCCGCGTCTTCGTAGATCCATTCGGATCGGCCCACGCCCCACAAATTCACTTGCCAGCCGAAGACGATCTTCGGCGCGACCGTATAGAAGAGCCAGTTGACGGCGGCGACATAGCCGGTCACATCTTCGGTAATGCTGGACGGTATCGGCACGTCGACCGCCCAGTGATCCAACGCGGTCTGGAGCGGCGTGCGCACGGGCATTGCGTAGCTAGCCGAGATCCCGCCTTGCTGGCATGCGCTGATGAAATCCGGGTTCACGATGATCCCGGTCGGCACTGGATGCGCGCCGTCGATTGCCGTGTTGGCTGTGTTCAGCGTCAGGATCAGATTCGCGAAGCTGTGCGCGTGCTGATCGGCATTGGCAAGCATGCCGGGCGTGTTGCCGAGCGACAGGTTGCACGTGTACGAGATCATCACCGGCAGCACCGGCTGCCCGCCCAACGCCGTTTCGATGCTGCGTGCGAGGTTGATCGTGGTGGTGGTCGCGGGGTCGTTGGTGAGATAGGTGTTAGGGTCGCCTGCGCCATCGTTGCCGGCATACTTGAACACGGACGACGCGCGAGCACTGACGAAATCGGCCTGATTGCCCGGCGTCAGGTCCGCACAGCCGCCGAAGGACAGATACGGAGGAAACCCCGGCACGTTCAGGTTGGCCGATGCCTGGATCGATACTTCGAGCGGTGCGGGAGTTGCACCGGTGACGACCAGTTCGGCAGGGGTATCCACCGTGTACACCATACCGCCGAACAGGAAAGCCTCGGCCGAGACGGTATAGGTATCGGGTTTGACGGGGACATCGAAACAGGTCAGTTGCGTTTCGACGTCGATCGTCTGGGTGTAATTCATCGCACCGCTCGATAGGCGTAACGTGATCTGCTGCGTCAGGGTCGCATCGGCGGTTACGTGAACGGGAACGGTGACGAATCCTGTCGTGTCGATCGGTATCGCGTCGACCAGTAAATCGGTGATCGCGATCGTTTGCAGCTGGTTCGCGAGCACGATGTCGACGTGCTGGAAACTATAGTCGACATTGTTGACCAGGATGTCGTCGATTCTGAGCTCTGCGGTGCCGCTGGCAGGGAGCAGGCGCAACGATGTGGTCGTATTGATTCTGCTTGTAAACGCGGCGAGCGTGCTGTCGTTGGTCGTGTCGACCAGGGTGACCTTCAGCGTTTCTGTTTCAAGGCCGGTCAGTGCGCCGATCGCGATATCCAGCGCGCTCGAAAGTTGCGTCGCACCGAACGACACATTCACGGGGACAGTGGTGTTGGTGCTCACGGTAATTTCAGCGGGAGCGATGACTAGCGGCGCAATCACCGTCTCGTCGACTGTACTGACGTTGTCGCCTTGAATGGTGTAGTCACCTTGCGCGAGCGTCTGATTGACTGTCGCGCCGTATTCGAGTGTCACTGGCGTGATCTCGCTGCCGCGGATAAATTTCACAATGGGAGCGACTGCGGACAGTGCCGGGTCGGGCGCGGCCGAGCAGGTGACCGCGGCCGCGCCGCTTACATCAGGCGCTGCGTCCGCCGCAATGACGAAGGAACCGAGGTAGGCGTTCGGATCTTTCGTCAGATCGCCGTTCACGCCGATCGTGATGCGGTCGTTCACATCCATCAGATGCGACTGCGCGAAGTCGAGCGTCGCTGAAATGGAAAACAGGTTGCTGTCGATCTGAACCGACTGAACGGAGACGCCGGTACTTACCCATGATTGCGCAAACGACATGTAGATGTCGGTGTCACTGATGGCGGCCGGCGCATTGAACGTCATGGCCAGATACTGATTGACCTGCACGGCGCTCCCATCTTCATAACGAAGATCGGAGACGATTATCTGGCCGTACCACTGCCCGGCGCCGGACCCAATGACAGCGTCGTATTCGATTTTCATAGTGCCTCCCTGAAACATCAAACATTGAACAACTTCACCTGTCGTTGTTTTTACATCTTTGATAAATTTTATGAAAATTGGGATGGCTAAATAAAATGGATGGATGGTTTGCTTTCGTCATGGTTGAGTACGAACGATTATAGAAAGCGAAACAGAAAAGGGGCGATCAACCGGATTGATATATCTGGAGACGTTCAGAAACTGTTAACGAGGTGTGATCGCGCGCGGCACTGACGTGTTGTCTTACTCGAGCATAAAAAAAGAAGCCCCGAAGGTTGGAACTGCGTCCAACCTTCGGGGCGTGGGATATTGCGACAGCAGTATGGCCTAGGGGAGGGCGTTGACCAGTTCCGGTACTGACGCAAACAGATCGGCTTCCAGCGCGTAATCCGCAACACTGAAAATCGGCGCCTCGGCGTCCTTGTTGATCGCGACGATCACCTTCGAGTCCTTCATGCCGGCAAGGTGCTGGATCGCACCGGAGATGCCGACCGCGAC
>NZ_SORE01000029.1 GCF_004366595.1 Paraburkholderia rhizosphaerae | reverse complement strand
GTCAGGCTCCCCAGCAGCACACCGCAAACCCCGCCACCAGGCGGGGTTTCGGCGTTTACGGCCCGAAAACACTGACCCTCCGTCCGCACGGTAAGCCGTTCATCGTTAGCACCCCAAAAATTCACTGGCTCTGTTGTGCAGACCTTCACTGTCCAATTGCGCCGATCAATTGATCAACTGTTTTCCACCAATCCTTTCTCGCTGACACGTTCTCCGAAACGCGTTCGAATCATCGTCTTTTCCATCAGACAAACCTCCCGACTATCTCAAAAATGCCCCTTCAGCGCGTCTGAATCGAGTGTAGGATACTGTATAAATATACAGGTTTTTCCTACGATCGATGCCCGTCTCCGCTATCCCTGCCGAAGAGATCCACCCGGCGCTCTGGCGAGCTTCCCAGCTTGCTCATGGGCGCGGGAAGACGGTCGACACGGGCTACCCGGTGCTGTCTGTGGAATTACCGGGCGGCGGTTGGCCGGCAGGTGAACTGATCGATTTGCTGGTCGAGCAACCGGGAGTCGGCGAGATACGACTTCTGCGGCCTGCGTTCAGCCTGCTCGATGAACGGCCAATCGTACTGATTAACCCGCCGCATATCCCGGACGGACCTGGGTTGAACCACATCGGGCTGTCACTCGAACGACTGCTGCAGATCAGGGCGACGAAAATCACCGACGCATTATGGTCTGCCGAGCAGATTCTGCAGACCGGCAGTTGCGGTGCGGTGCTGCTGTGGGCGCAGCATGCGAAAGCATCGTCGTTGCGGCGTTTGCATCTGGCGGCCCAATCCTCCGAAACGCTGTTCGTCATGGTCCGACCGCTCGCGGCCGCGCAAGATTCATCGCCAGCACTATTGCGGTTAGCGCTAAGGCCGGCCGCAGAAGGCCTGATGGTCGACATTGTGAAGCGACGAGGCCCTCTGCGCGCGGAGCCTCTGTCGATTTCCCTGCAACCCACGCCTGTTCTGTATTCCCGTTATGCGCGTCTTTCTCGCCGTCCACTTGCCGAAGCTGCCCCTCGAAGTCTTCCAGCCGACGTGGCTGCGTAAGGGAGAGAGTGAGGGTGCGTCCGGAGCGGCGCATGGCAGCGCCGTGCTGGAGAAAGGCGTGGTGATCGTCGTCGATCGTGCCGCCCGGGCGGCCGGCGTGCGTCCCGGCATGAAGCGCGCCGGCGCGAATACATTGTCTGCGCAGACGCATCTGTACGAACGCGACATCGCGCGCGAAAACGCGGTACAGCGTGACGTCGGCATCGCGCTGATGAAGTTCTCACCCGATGTCGCATTACTCGACGAGGCAACGATTATCGTCGAAGTCGGTGCGAGCCTGCGGCTCTTCGGTGGTGTGCTGTCGCTGTGCCGGCAGGCGAAGACGCTTCTCGATACATTGGGGCTCACCGCGCGCATTAGCGCCGCGCCGACTGGCCAGGGCGCCTGGTTACTGGCGAAGCAAGGTAGCCGAAGAGTGTTGCAACTCAAATCACTTGAACGCGTACTGGCGTCATTGCCGATGCATGCCGTGCCGGAGATCCGCCCATTTGCCGACTGGTTCACGGGGCTCGGTTGTGAATCGATTGCCGACGTGCGTCGTCTGCCGCGCGCCGGTTTGCAACGTCGTTGCGGCGAGCATCTGCTGGATTCGCTGGATCGCGCATTCGGTTTGGCGCCGGAACTCTTCGACTGGCTCGAACTGCCACCTGTTTTCGCCGCGCGCATCGAATTACCTGATCGGCTCGAGCATGCAGACGGCGCGGTGTTTGCCGCTCATCGGTTGCTCGCACAACTATGCGGCTGGCTATGCGCGAAGCAATTGGCGGCGGCCGCTGTGACGCTCTCTTTCGAACACGAGCGGGGCAGACAGGCACTGGAGCCGACTCCGATCGAAATCGCGCTCGGCGAACCGGCATGGCGTGAGGATCATCTGCTGCGGCTCATCAAGGAGCGATTGCATCGCGCGGAACTGCCCGCGCCGGCCATTGCATTGCGGCTCGACGTGACAAAAATCGCATCGGCACAACCCACTACCGATAATCTCTTCCCGGAGCCCGGCGGCACGCCGGAAGACCACGCGCGCCTGCTTGAATTGCTGATCGCGCGTCTAGGCGCAGAAAACGTGTTACGCCCTGCGCCGACAGCCGATTACCGTCCGGAGATCGCGAACCGCTGGGTGCCGGTGGGCGACCCGGAAAAGAAGATCGCATTGCCGGAGGGGTTGCCGCGTCCGACATGGATGCTGGAGACACCTGTGCGCCTGCTCATGCGTCAGAACCGGCCGTTTTACGGCTCGCCGCTGCGGATGGTGTCGCCGGCCGAGCGCATCGAAGCCGGCTGGTTCGACGGCGGATTGATCACGCGCGATTACTACGTCGCGCAAGCCGAGGACCGCAGCTGTTACTGGATTTATCTCGAGCGCGTCAGCAGCCGCGCGGCCGAGGTAGAGCAGCGCTGGTTTCTGCACGGTCTGTTCGGTTGAACGGACACGCAGCAGACGCGAAATACAACGCGGGAATGCGATGAACGTTGACCGGCCCGGCGCGACCGCGTCATGGAGCGTTTGCAGGTGCCTGCGATCGCATTGCGCCGTGTCGTGCGCACGATTCATTCGCGCAATCCGTTGCAGCACACGTCGACGGTAATGCGCATCGGCACACCGGTTCATGAATATGACCATCATCCCGGCTGACAGATTCGATGCAAAGCACAGACTGGCCACGTCCCAAGTGCGAGTTCACGCGCACCATCATTACGATCGACCGTACCAACGAACCTGACCAACACATCCCCGCACCAATCCCGCGCCCGCAGCATAATGAGCAACGTCCCCACTTCGGAGTAAAAAAGCATGGGTGAGAGAATCGACGAGGAGATCAGCTTTCGTCGGCTTGAGGTTCTGTTGGCCTTCATGGAGGGGGGCAGCCTGGGTAAAGCCGCGGAATTGCTCGACGTCAGTACGGTCAGTGTTCACCGCGCGTTGCACTCGTTGGAGAAAGGCATGCGGTGCAAGCTGTTCGATCATCAGGGAAGGCAACTGATACCAACCGATGCCGCAAGAGCGCTGGCCAGTACCGCGCGCGAAGTGTTGACAGCCATGTCCGTCGGCATTCGCACGGCACGCGAGGTTGCTGGCTATTCGTCCTCCGTGCTGCGATTAGGCTCTCTCTACTCGCTGACCCTGGGGACCGTTCCGGCAATCATCGCGGAACTCAAGGCCCGCGGAACAGAGTTAGAGGTTGACCTGACGCTCGGCTCCAACACCGAGCTGATCGAACGATTGACCCAAGGGACGCTGGACGCAGCGCTGCTGGCCGTCCCCGAGCTTGGTGCGGAATTTCAGTCGATTCAGCTGTTTGAAGATGAAATTTACTTTGCAGCGCCTGCCGGTTCACGATACGCCGATCTCGAATCCATCGATCTGCAAACCTGCTCTCACGAACCTTTTGTGTCGCTGGATGAAGGGTTCGCAACGTATCACGGATTTCATCACGCTTTTCATCTGGCCGGTGCGACACCGACGGTCATCATGACAGTCGGTGATGTATTTTCGTTGACCAGTCTTGTGAGCGGCGGTGTCGGATATACCCTTTTGCCGGGGAGAGTTCGAGGACTTCTGAACGACAAGGTCCGTTTTATTCCGTTGAGCGACCGCTTCAGGATGAAGCAGAAAATCGGCTTGATCTTTTCGAGCATTCGCGAGCGCGACCCAACATTGCTGAAGCTTGGCGTAGCTTGCCGGGCCATCGCGCGGGCAAGGAGTCGAAATCAGACTGGATCCTGACCGGTGATCGGATCGGCGATCGAAGGAGATCGCCGCGGCGTGAGAATTTCGACCTGCCACCAACGAAGGTTCCGGAATTTGCATCCATTACCACAACGGCGAATCGGGGAGGCTAAAGTGGTCCATCCAGTCGTAATTGGAATGTTCGCCCCACCGCGACCGCTGCCCGAAACCAGGTTGTCCCTTTACCTCGACTGCATTTCCTTGCTTACCGCTCTTCCGTGACAGATCCTTTTCAGTTCCCTCTTTAGCAATTGATTTCGGGTTCATCATGTACTCGTTTTCCTTAAAAAATCCTCGACACGCAGCGTTGCTTCGCTATTGCACCGCGCTCGTCGCTTTCGCATGAGTGACGCCCCGCGGGGATCCAGCCTTAAGGGATTCAGCGTTCGTCTGCGAACCCCAGCGCTGCGCGAGGACAGAGCAGGTCATCAATTGAATCTGGTGAAACAGCATGATCGGCAACACGATCAGACCAGCATGGGTGCCAAACAGTATCTTGGCCATCGATATCCCGGACGCCATGCTTTTCTTCGAGCCGCAAAAGACAATGGTGATGCGGTCCTCATCGCAAAAGCCCAGCCACTTGCTGCCGTATGTCGTCAATAAGAGAGCGATCGCGAGCAATATCGCGTTGACGACGATGATGCCAAGCAGGGAGCCTGCGGAAAGCTGATGCCAGATGCCTTCGTTCACCGCCTCGCTGAATGCCACATAGACGATCAGCACAATCGATCCCTGGTCGACAAAGCGCAGCAGTTCTTTGCGCGTATCTATCCAGCGACCGATGAGCGGACGCATCAGTTGGCCAGCGACAAATGGCACGAAGAGTTGCAGAACGATGGCGCCGATGGTGGCAAGCGCTGAGCCGCCGCTTGCGTGATTGCCAATAATCAGGCTTACCAGCGCGGGCGTAATGAAGATGCCGAGCAGACTCGATGCAGATGCGCTGCAGACTGCCGCCGGCACATTTCCCTTTGCCATTGACGTGAACGCAATAGACGATTGCACCGTCGAAGGCAGCGTGCAAAGAAAGAGAATGCCAAGATACAACCAGGGATTCACAAAGTGTCCTAGTACTGGATGCAGTGCGATTCCAAGCAGCGGAAACAGGACGAAAGTGCTACCAAAGACCGCGGCATGAAGCTTCCAGTTTGTCGCGCCGGCCAGGACTGCGTCACGGGAAAGCTTTGCGCCATGAAGAAAGAACAGCAAAGCGATAGCAGCGTCGGTCAGGCCATTAAAAACGGTGGCCGCCGATCCGCGACAGGGAAACAGCGAAGCGAACGCAACAGTACATACCAGTGCCAATGTAAACTTGTCCGGAAGCAGTTTGCGCAGTGTCATATCCTTTCCTGCAAACGATTGGTTGCCATTTCACCGTCCCGTTGCCCGGCGCGAAAGCGACGAAGGGGAAGACGAACTGGTGTATGCGCGTAAGTTAAGGCGCGGGCAATCTTCAATCAATCAACGTGACGGGCGGATCGTTAGGCGTGGCGAAATGGTTAACGCAGTCTGTTTTACATTCCTATCGCGGTGATAGCGTCGCGGGCAATGCACAGCGGCGTCCGGCGGACCATGTGAATTGCGTTAATCGACGTGCAATCCGGAGCGCGGGCAAGCGTATCCGGCGCACCCTCTTGAGATAGCCGGCCGCATTGATTGAAACGGAAGATGTCGGGATGTCCGCGCGTGCTCGTGCGCACGACGCCGAACGGTTGCGATCAGACTAACCGTGCAGCAAGCGCGGTCGCGACTGTGATGGTGGCCACCGACGCGATTGTCCCGACGAGCGTCGAAGCAGCCGCTTCATCTGCATAGACGCGATAGCGCAGTGCCAGCATCGAAGCGGCCGTAGCGGTCGGAATCGCTCCAGTCAGGAACAATTCGCGCGCGGGCGCGCCGTGCACGCCGAGCAGCAAAGCCAGGCCCAACATGGCCGCCGGCTGCGCGACATCTTTCAGCAATGAGTTCAGCGCAATAGCGCGATCGATACGCAGGCGCTGTCCATAAAGCAGCAGACCCAGCGTGGAGAGCGCCACGCCTGCCGCGGATTGCCAATCAGATTGAATGACAGCTCGAACAGCGACGGTGCATGAACGCCGCAGAGGGCAAGAATTGCGCCGATCAACGGCAGCCACACGACCGGATGCTTCACCGCGTCGAGCAGGCTCTTTGCGATGAGCGCACCGGTACCTTGCCCGTCATTGTTACCGCCTTGCCCGATCTGCACGAGCACCAGCGTGAGCGGAATCATCACGATACTCATGACGAGATTGCCGATGACTACCGCGAGAATCCCTTGCTGTCCGACGACCGCTTCGAGCACGGGCAAGCCGGAATAGGCCATGCTGGGAAATGCGCAAACCAGCGCCGCGAGTGCGCTTTCGGCGAGGCTGCGCTGTCTCCATTGATGCCTCTATCTTTGTGAGGCCGTTGCAGCCGGAAGGTCTGAAGCAAAGAGCAAAACGAATAAGTTTGAATTGCTTACGAACTGGCTTCAGCCGTCGTTCGATGTTCGACGTCGGGCGGAGGTGAGCGACGTTGAAAGAAGCCGTTCGCACGATAAATTTGCTGGACTTGTCGCGATGGTCAACGAATATCGCCGTAGCAGCGAAAAGAGGACGTCGGAGGGGACGACAGAGCGCACGCACGAGCGTCGTACGAACAGAAAAAGTGTCGGTTCGCCAGCCGCAATTTCGGTGTAGGATACTGTATGGATATACAGGTATTTCTGGCGCCCATGTCACTCACTCCTATCCATGCGGGGACGAATTCTCCGTCGCTGTGGCGATCCTCACAGGTCGGCCTCGGGGAACAGCGCGTGCCTGATACTGGCCATCTCGCATTGCCCAATGAGTTACATGGTGGCGGCTGGCCTATGAATTTGCCTGCCGGGCGGCCATTCGGATGACGTGCGATGGATACGACGCTGAACCCATTGCCGGCCTACGCCGAGCTGTTCTGCTTTTCCAATTTCACTTTCCTGCACGGCGCATCGCATGCGGAGGAACTGGCGCAGCGCGCGGCGCAACTCGGTTATGCTGGACTCGCGATCACCGACGAATGCTCGCTTGCCGGTATCGTGCGCGCGCACGTCGCAGCGAAAGAAACAGGCCTGCCGCTCGTTATCGGCTCGTATTTCCAGCTGTGCAATGCCGACGGGGCGCCGGCCTTCGGGCTGATCCTGCTGGCACAGAACCGCGAGGGCTACGGCAATCTGTCGGAACTGATCACGCTTGCGCGCAAGCGCGCGCCGAAGGGCGAATACCGGCTGACGCCACACGATCTATCGCGGCCCGATCGCGAGCAAGCGCATTTGCGCGGCATGCCGGACTGCCTCGCGATCCTGGTGCCCGCATTCCCTGCGAAAGAGGAAGCGCTCGAAGCACAAATCCAATGGCTCGACGAAACGTTCCCGGAGCGCGCATGGGTTGGCCTCGTGCTGCATCAGCGCGCGATGGACGATATTCACCGCGGCTCGGTCGAATACGTCGCAGATCGCCTGCAGGTACCGGTCGTGGCGCTCGGGCATGTCGTGATGCACGTGCGCTCGCGCAAGCCGTTACAGGACACGCTGACCGCAATTCGCATCGGCAAGCCGGTTCATGAGTGCGGCTACGCACTTGCGCCGAATGCGGAACAGCATTTGCGTTCGCGAGTGCGCATCGCCAATCTTTATCCCGAACATACGGTACGCGAGACGATCAGCGTGCTCGCGCGCTGCTCGTTTTCGCTCCAGACGCTGCGCTACGAATATCCGGACGAACTTGTTCCCGCAGGCTTCACACCGACTGCCTATTTACGGCATGAAACATACAAGGGCGCGCAGCGGCGCTTTCCGTCCGGCATTCCGTACGAGGTTCAGCAACAGCTCGAGCACGAACTCGCACTGATCGCCGATCTGCAATACGAACCGTACTTCCTCACGGTCTACGACATCGTGCGCTATGCGCGCAGCCAGGACATTCTGTGTCAGGGGCGCGGCTCGGCGGCTAACTCCGCGGTCTGCTATTGCCTCGGTGTCACCGAAGTGGACCCGGCTCGCGGCAACATGCTGTTCGAGCGGTTCATTTCAAAAGAGCGCGGCGAGCCGCCGGACATCGATGTCGACTTCGAGCATCAACGGCGCGAAGAAGTCATTCAGTACATCTACAACAAGTATGGCCGCGATCGCGCGGCGATTGCGGCGGCGGTCTCGACCTACCGGCCGCGCGGCGCACTGCGCGAAACGGGCAAGGCACTCGGTATCGATTCGCAGATCGTCGACAAGGTCGCGAAGTCGCATCACTGGTTCGACTCGAGCCGCGATCTGCTTGCGCGCTTCGAAGAGTCGGGACTCGATCCGCAGACGCCACTCATTCAGCTATGGGCAAAACTGGCGTCACAGCTGCTCAACTTTCCGCGGCATCTGTCGCAGCATTCGGGCGGTTTCGTGATCAGCCGTGGCAAGCTCACGCGGCTCGTGCCGGTTGAGAATGCGGCGATGGCGGACCGCTCGGTCATCGAATGGGACAAGGACGATCTCGAATCGCTCGGCTTGCTGAAGGTCGATGTGCTCGCGCTCGGCATGCTGTCGGCTATTCGTCGCGCGCTCGACTTCGTCGCGCAGCGGCGCGGCGAGGACTTCGAGATGCAGTCGATTCCACCGGAAGACAAGAAGACGTACGAGATGATTTCGCGCGCCGATACGGTCGGTGTGTTCCAGATCGAATCGCGTGCGCAAATGAGCATGTTGCCGCGCTTGCGGCCGGCGCAGTTCTACGATCTCGTGATTGAAGTCGCGATCGTGCGGCCTGGGCCGATTCAGGGCGGCGCCGTGCATCCGTATCTGAGACGCCGGCAAGGATTCGAGCCCGTCACCTATCCCAGCGATGCATTGAAAGCCGCGCTGGGCCGCACGCTCGGCGTGCCGATTTTTCAGGAGCAGGTGATGCAGGTTGCGATTCTGGCAGCCGGCTTCACGCCCGGCGAAGCCGATGAATTGCGCCGTGCGATGGCCGCATGGAAGCGCAAAGGCACCCTGCAGCGTTACTACGACCGTATCGTCGACGGGATGCTCGCGCGCGGTTATGAGAAGGATTTTGCGGAAGCGATTTTCGAGCAGATCAAGGGCTTCGGCGAATATGGTTTTCCGGAGAGCCATGCGGCAAGCTTCGCGCTGCTCGTGTACACGAGCAGCTGGCTGAAGTGTCATGAACCCGAGGCGTTTCTCGCGGCGATGCTCAACAGCCAGCCGATGGGCTTTTACTCGCCGTCGCAACTGGTGCAGGACGCGAGGCGGCACGGCGTCAAGGTGCTGCCGGTCGATGTCACGGTGAGCGGCTGGGACGCATCGCTCGAGCGGCTCGACGAAGAGGCGCGTCCTGCCGTGCGGCTCGGTCTGTCGCTGTTGCGCGGAATGAAGGATGGCGCCGCGGAGCGCATCGAGATTTCACGCGCGGTGCGGCCATTCCGCAGCGTGCACGATCTTGCGCATCGGGCCCAGCTCGATCGTCGCGATCTGCATGTGCTCGCCGATGCGAATGCGCTGGCGACGCTCGCCGGCAATCGACGCGAGGCGTTGTGGCAATCGGTCGCCGCGGTGCCCGACAAGGACATGCTGGCCGCCGCCGCGGTCAGCGACGAGACGCCTCAACTAGGCGCGCCTTCGGAAGCACAGGACATTGTCGCGGACTACCGGTCCGCGGGCCTGACACTTGGGCGCCATCCGCTCGAGCTATTGAGACCGCAGTTGCTCGAACACCGGCTGATGCCGGCCGCCACGCTCAACACATATCGCAGCGGCCGGCTCGCGCGCGGCTGCGGGATCGTCACGGTGCGGCAGCAGCCGGGCACCGCGAAAGGCGTGATCTTCGTGACGATCGAAGACGAAACCGGCAATGTCAATGTGATCGTATGGCCGAAGCTCGTCGAAGCGCAGCGCAAGGAGTTGCTGGGCGCGTCGCTATTGGCGGTGTACGGCGTCTGGCAATGTCAGGGCGAGGTACGGCACCTCGTTGCGCAGCGGCTTGTCGATATGTCGCATCTGCTGGGTGGATTGCAGTCGACGAGTCGGGATTTTTGCTGAACCGTGCCTGGCGTGTTGCGAGAGGCGCGGTTGTTTCCGCATTCAGGAACGCGGGCGGGCTGGTTGCGGCGCTGCCCACGCATGCGGGCAGCTTTAGAGAAAATCGCGCGCGTTATCCCGCGGTCTGTGCCGCTTCGCCGCGCCACGGAAAATCGGACAGAACCTGCCGGATCGCGACATCAAACGGCGTGCGCTGGCCAATGCCGAGCGCTTCAAGCACGCTCGAATCCAGATGGCAGTCACGTGGACGCGGCGTCGCATCGGCCGGCGTGTATTGCGGCGTGAGTCGCGCATCGATCTGCAGCGCGTCGGCGAGCCGCCGCGCAATATCGTATTTCGTCATCGGCTCGTCGCCCGACCATTGCGTGATGCCGCACACGGGTGCACCACCCACGTGCCGTTCGAGCATTTGCTCAATCACACACGCGACGTCAGGTGTGAAGGTCGGATAACGGGTTGCCCATGCATCCATCACGGCGGGCCGCGGACTTCGATTCGCGGGCGACGGACTAGCGTGCCGCTCGGCGACCGGCTGCATCTGCGTGGAGGCAGCCGCGCGCGCGCGGGCCGATGCGGCGATCGCCGGCACGAGGCTCGTTACCGCCGACTCCTGCCAGTTGATGATCGGCCCATACAGCAACGGCAAGCGCAAAACGCAGCCCATACTGGTCGACTCGAGGAGCGCCTGTTCGCCTTCCAGCTTGCTGCGGCCATACGCATTGATTGGCGTGGGCCGCGCATCGTGAGGATAGGGGGGCTGGGTGCCGTCGAACACATAATCCGTTGAAACAGACAGCACCCACGCGCGATGTCTGTGCGCCGCGCGAGCGATTGCACGCACGGCATCGACGTTCAATGCGCGCGCCAGCGCGGGATCGTTTTCGCAAACGTCCGGACGGCGCTCGGCCGCGGCGATCACGATTGCGTCGGGCGCTTGCGCGTCGATAAAGCGGTCAACGGCTTGCGCGTCACGAATATCGAGTACGACCTGTGGCGCCTGAGCGCGCGCAAACGCAGTTTGTACGACCTGCCAGCCTGTCTGCCGCGACAGACGCTGGGCGATCGCGCGACCCAGCAGCCCGGATGCGCCGATCAGCGCGATCTTGACCATACGCGGCTCGCTCGTCATCGGTTCGCGACGGCGACGACTGTGTAGCCTGCGTCGTCGATCGCGTCCTTCAGCGAGTCGACCGGCGCGGCTGATTCGACCGTGACCTTGCCCGCCGCGAGATCGACCTGCACGCGCGCCGCCGCGTCGCGCTCGCGAATCGCGTTGGTGACGGCCGACACGCAATGCTGGCAGCTCATCCCTTCCACGTTGAATTCGATGGTCATTTCAGGTTCCTTTTGCAAAGAGATACGGATGGTTGGATTATGCCTGCCGATCCCCAACTGGCATGTGGAGCTTCCCAGCATGGGAAGGTGTAGGATCGGACGGCACGGAATCAAAGAGGGCAAGCGGCATGAATATCGGCGAAGCAGCGCGCGCGTCGGGCGTTACGGCGAAGATGATCCGCTATTACGAAAGCGTCGGTTTGCTGGCGGCCAAGGCGCGCACGCCGGCTGGGTACCGCGTGTACGGGACGCAGGAAGTCCACTCGCTGCGCTTTATCCGCCAGGCGCGGCGCCTTGGCTTCCTGGTCGACGATATCCGGCGTCTGCTCGCTCTGTGGCACGATCGATCGCGGGCGAGCGCGGAGGTCAAGGCGATTGCCCTTGAACATGTCACCGAACTCGACCGGCGGATTGCCGAACTGACGCAAATGCGTGACACGCTCGCTCATCTTGCCGATCACTGCCATGGTGACGACCGGCCCGATTGTCCGATCATCGAAAGCCTCGCCAATACCGGCTCGAAGCCGGCTAGCAACAGCGGATGCCACGCTCACGACGAATAGGCGCTGTCCAATGACGCTCATCGCGGTTATTTGCACAAATTTGGTGCGCACGGGCGCGCCAGCCTTCCGGCGGCTCCCGCGGACGTCAAAGTTCGATCAAAATCAATCATTTACGCTGACAAAAGCGGCGCATTATTCCAGATTCGAATGCACAGAATTCAGGCATTTCACTGGCGCAAACGCATCGACCGGTCATAATGCGGGTTAACCCTTTCACGGGAAATCCCTGATGTCCGACCCACCGGGGATTCATACTGATCCTTGGAGAAGCATCATGATCGCGTTTGTCGTCGAAAAACTGAGCAACTGGTTCGAAACTGCTGAACAGAGCCGCCGCGAGGCGTATCTCGCCGAGTCGACCGATATCGTCCAACTCGAGCAGCGGATCCGCGAACTCGAAACGAATGGTTATTCGCTGTAAGTCAGCCTGTCGGCGAAGCATTCGCCGCCGCGAAGAAAGCCCCGCCATGCGGGGCTTTGTCGTTTCTGGCACCCGTACACTTAATATTCACTAGTCTGAACGTTGCCACTGCGGTAAGGTAAAGCGGTTTTTGAGTTTGCATTGACCGCAACCGTCCATCGCAATCTGATCTGCTCAGCGCTTATGCTCAAGGTCCGTTCGACTCGTTTGGTGATTACCGCCGCGGCCTCGGTGTTATCGGTGTCGGCGTTCACGGCTTCGACTGCGTTCGCAGCAGGCGGACAGCCGCTGATTCTCGATACGCAACACGGCATCAGCGACGGGCAAAGCGGCATGGTGTTGCAGACCGCGCCTCTTTCCCAACAGCCGATTGTGCAAGCGGCGCCGGCCGCCCAGCCTGAACAACTCGCGCCGTACAATTCGTCGACGCCGATCTACGTGGCGCCATACATCAATTTGCCGACCAACGGTGCAAAGCCGCCTCATTCGGGCGGGCCGCGCCCGCAGCCGCCACGTCCCGCGCCGCAGCCGCAGTAGTACGACCTTGGGCCGGCGTTCGACATTCGCGCTTAAGATCTGTGCTTGAGATTCGCGCCCGAGATTCGCGCTTTAGGTCCGCGTCTGAGGTCCGCGCTTTAAACCCCCGCTTGAAGTCCGGTCAGTCCCCCCGGAATTCGACCTTGAATTGCGCCGCTTTGTCCTGTCCCAATGTTTTGACCAGCCAAGGCATCGAGTCCTTCATCGCCTGAGGCAGTGTGTACGGTGGGTTCAAGATGAACATGCCACTGCCAAACAGCCCGAATCCATCGGCCGGCGGGCTGCAGACGGTCAGCGTGACATGCAACCAGTTCTTTTCCTGCAGCCGCTTGAGCTGATCCGCGAACCGTTGCGATTCCGGGCGCGCGACCTGCGGATACCAGATCGCGTAGGTGCCGGTCGAAAAGCGCTTCAGGCTGTCTTCGATGCAAGCCAGCGTGCGCGCGTAATCGCGCTTGTCTTCATAAGACGGATCGATCAGCACCAGTGCGCGCCTGGGCGCCGGTGGCAGTAGCGGTTTGATGCCATCGATTCCATCGCCTGCAAAAAGCATCGCCCGCCGGCCGGCGTCGCGGAAATTGTGGCGAAGCACTTCGATTTCGGTGCTGTGCAGTTCAAACAGGCGCATCCGGTCCTGCGCGCGCATCAGACGCCACGCGAGATACGGTGAGCCCGGATAGTAGCGAAGCTGGCCATCCGGATTGAGCGCGGAGACTTCCTCGACATAATCGGCCAGCACTGGCGGCAGGTCGTCGCGTTTCCACAGCTTCTCAATGCCGCTGGTGAATTCGCCGGATTTCGCCGCATAGCCTTCTTTTAGCGCATAAACACCGGCGCCCGCATGCGTGTCGATGTACCAGTAAGCCTTGTCTTTCTGGCCGAGATAACGCAGCAACTGCACGAGTACCGCGTGTTTCAGAACGTCGGCGTGATTGCCCGCGTGGAAAGCGTGTCGATAACTGAGCATGGTGGAATCCGGGGCGGGTGTCCAAAAACATATTAGGCACGTGCCGGCCGTTCCGACCGGTAACGCATGAATCACGCGTTGCCGGTTCTCGCAACGCGGGCGCGTATTGTAGTACGCGACGCCGCATCGCGGTCCACTTAATCGTTGTGCTGAACCAGGCGACGCCTGGAACCGGCGCTAGCCGATCATGCTCCGCCCGATCAATTTCAATTGAACGAATCGCCGACGATCGCTTCGATACGTTGCTTGATCTCAGGCGTGATTTTCGCGGCGACGTCTTGCGCCTTCATGTTCTCGCCGATCTGTTCGACGCGCGACGCGCCGGTGATCACCGTGCTGACGTTCGGGTTCGTCAGGATCCACGCGATCGCCAGTTGCGCGAGCGTGCAGCCGAGTTCGTCTGCGACGTCGCCAAGCTTGCCGACGATGGCGTTCTTGCCGGCATCGGTCAGCGAATTGCGCAGCCAGTCGTAACCTTGCAGTTCCGCGCGGCTGCCGGCGGGCACGCCATTGCGGTACTTGCCAGTCAACAGGCCCGACGCGAGCGGGCTCCACGTCGTCAAGCCGAGGCCGATGTCTTCGTAAAGCCGGCTGTATTCTTCTTCAACGCGTTTGCGGCAGAACAGGTTGTATTGCGGTTGCTCCATCACCGGTTTGTGAAGATGATGCCGCTCGGCGATTTCGTAAGCCGCGCGAATCTCGTCCGCGCTCCATTCGGACGTGCCCCAGTACAGCGCTTTGCCGCGCGTGATCATGTCGCTCATCGCCCATACGGTTTCCTCGACCGGCGTATGTGGATCGGGCCGATGGCAAAACACCAGATCGACGTAGTCGAGTTGCAGGCGCGTCAGCGACTGGTCGATCGCGTTCAGCAAATATTTTCGGTTAAGCGTGTGATACTGATTCGGTGCTTCATTGAGGCCCCAGAAGAACTTCGTCGAGACCACATAGCTAACGCGCGGCCAGCCGAGTTCCTTGAGCGCATACCCCATGATTTCTTCCGACTGGCCGCCTGCATAGACTTCCGCGTTGTCGAAAAAATTGATGCCCGCATCGCGCGCCGCGGCGAGCGATTCACGCGCGACGCGACGGTCCACCTGGTTGCCGTAAGTGACCCACGAGCCGATCGACAGTTCGCTGACCTGCAGGCCGGAGCGGCCAAGACGACGATAGTTCATGCAATTCCCCTGTTGGTTGTCCAAGACTGCGTGAAAACCGCTTAGCTTAATCCGATTCCGACCGCCACGTGATCGGTGCTTTGCGCGTTCCGCTTCATGCACAATAGCAGCGCTGACCGCGGTGCAACATTCGTCCGAACGGGATATGCCATTCGGCTAGCTTCACCGCGCACGCGCCTCATGGTTTCATTACTCATCTATTGCAAGGAGGTTCCGGATGTCGTCACTGAATACGAGTCTGAAAGGCAAGGTCGCGGTCGTCACGGGTGCGGCTAGCGGCATCGGCAAACAGATTGCATTGACGCTGTCGGAAGCGGGCGCCGCGGTCGCGATTGCCGACCTGAACCAGCAAGGCGCGAACGCGGTCGCCGATGAAATCACGAAAGCGGGCGGTAAGGCGATTGGCGTCGCAATGGATGTCACGAACGAAGACGCGGTCAATCAGGGTATCGACAAGGTCGCGGCGGAGTTCGGTTCCGTGGACATCCTGATTTCAAACGCCGGCATCCAGATCGTTAACCCGATCGAGAGCTACGCGTTTTCCGACTGGAAGAAGATGCAGGCCATTCACGTCGATGGTGCGTTCCTTACTACGAAGGCGGCGCTCAAGCACATGTACAAGGACGATCGCGGCGGCGTCGTGATCTATATGGGCTCCGTGCATTCGCATGAAGCTTCGCCGCTGAAGTCCGCGTACGTGGCTGCCAAGCATGCGCTGCTCGGTCTCGCACGCGTGCTCGCGAAGGAAGGCGCAAAGCACAACGTGCGTTCGCATGTCGTTTGTCCTGGCTTTGTGCGCACGCCGCTCGTCGACAAGCAGATTCCCGAACAGGCAAAGGAGCTTGGTATCAGCGAAGAGGAAGTCGTCAAGCGCGTGATGCTTGGAGGCACGGTGGACGGTGTGTTTACCACCGTCGAAGATGTCGCGCAGACGGTGTTGTTCTTGTCCGCGTTTCCGACCGCGGCGTTGACCGGCCAGTCGTTTATCGTGAGCCACGGCTGGTACATGCAATAAATATGGAGAGCACGAATGGCGCAACGCAACGTCAAGGAGGCTCGCGCAGGCGCGGCCGGCGAGGGTAACGGTCCGCATGCGGGTGCCGCAACCGGCACGCGCGCGAGTAAGCACCTCGAACTACCGCAATACGAGACGGTCGCGCTGATGCTGCAAGGTGGCGGCGCGCTCGGCGCGTACCAGGCCGGCGTGTATCAGGGACTCCACGAGGCAGGCGTGCTGCCGAACTGGATCGCCGGCATTTCGATCGGCGCATTGAACACGGCGATCATCGCCGGCAATGCGCCCGAGCATCGCATCGAGCGGCTGCGAGAATTCTGGGAAACCATCTGCCAGCCGGCATTCGGGCCGCCGTTGCCGCCATTCGTCGAACACGCGTTCTTCAATTCCACTGACGCGGTTCGCAAAGCGTTCACCGCGATGCAGGCAGTGGGTGCGATCGTCGACGGGCAGAAGGGCTTTTTCGTGCCGCGTTTCCCGCCGCCGCTGCCGACCGTGTCCGGGCCGCCGCAACTCGCCAGCTATTACGATACGGCGCCGCTCAAAGCGACGCTCGAGCAGCTTTGCGACTTCGATCGCATCAATTCCGGCGAAACGCGTGTGTCGATCGGTGCGGTCAACGTCGGCACCGGTAACTTCGCTTACTTCGACAACTCGCATCCGGGTACGACGCTGAAGGCCGAGCACTTTATGGCGTCCGGCGCGCTGCCCCCCGGCTTCGGCGCGGTCGAGATCGACGGCCAGTACTACTGGGATGGCGGACTGATGTCGAACACGCCGCTCAATCAGGTCGCGCAGACCACGCCGCGTCGCGACACGCTCGCGTTCCAGGTGGACTTGTGGAGCGCGATCGGCCCGGTGCCGGACAACATCACCGATGTGCAAGGGCGGGTGAAGGACATCCAGTATTCGAGCCGCACACGTATGGTTACGGACATGATGCAGCGTACGCAGCGCTTCCGGCATGTGCTGCGCGAACTGCTAGACCGTGTCGCGCCCGAACATCGCGATGATCCGTGGTGCAAGCTGGCTGAAGAGCTGTCGTGCTCGAAGCGCTACAACGTGATCCATCTGATCTACCGGAACAAGGAATATGAAGGGCACTACAAGGACTATCAGTTCGGCTTGTCGACGATGCATGAGCACTGGCAAAGCGGGCTTGATGACATCCGCGCATCGCTTGCTCAACCCGGCTGGCTCGATATGCCGGACAACGATTCGGGCTTCGTGACGCACGATATCCATCGCGATACACGCTGATCATTGCGGCCGGCTCGGCACAACATAAAAAAGCGGCACGGGTGAACCGTGCCGCTTTCGCTTTGCTCTCTCGCGCCCGTGTGGGCAGACCGAAACGTCCGTTCGCCGCCGCGGTACCGCGTTATTTCAACACGTGCGCAATCGCGTTCGCGACCACATCCAGATTGCGCGTATTCAGCGCCGCGACGCAAATACGCCCCGTGCCGACCGCATAGATGCCGAACTCTTCACGCAGACGATCGACCTGCGCTGAGGTCAGGCCCGAATACGAGAACATGCCGCGCTGCACGTTCACGAAGCTGAAATCGCGGTTCACGCCTGCTGCCTGCAGACGCGCGACCAGGCCGTTGCGCATCGAGCGAATACGGTCACGCATTTCGCCGAGTTCGGCTTCCCACGTCGCACGCAGTTCCGGCGAACCGAGCACCGCCGCGACGACCGAGCCGCCGTGCGTCGGCGGATTCGAATAGTTGGTGCGGATCACGCGCTTCAGTTGTGACAGCACGCGCGTGGTTTCTTCCTTGCTGCTCGTGATGACCGACAGTGCGCCGACGCGCTCGCCATACAGCGAGAACGACTTCGAGAACGACGACGACACGAACACGTTCAGTTCCGACTGTGCGAACAGACGCACCGCGGCTGCGTCCGCGTCGATGCCGTCGCCAAAGCCCTGGTACGCGATATCGAGGAACGGCACCAGCTGGCGCGCCTTCACGACTTCGACGACCTGACGCCACTGGTCGGCCGTCAGATCGACGCCGGTCGGGTTGTGGCAGCACGCGTGCAGCACGATGATCGTGCCCGGCGCGTAACCGTTGAGCGCCGTCAGCATCGCTTCGAAGTTGACGCCGTTCGTCTTTGCGTCGTAATACGGGTACGAAAGCACTTCGAAGCCGGCGCTTTCGAAGAGCGCGCGGTGGTTCTCCCAGCTCGGGTCGCTGATCGCGACCTTCGCCGCGGGGTTCAGACGCTTGAGGAAATCCGCGCCGATTTTCAGTGCGCCGGTGCCGCCGAGCGCTTGTGCCGTCACCACGCGGCCGGCCGCGATAAGCGGCGAGTCCTTGCCGAGCAGCAGTTGCTGCACCGCCGCGTCATAAGCGGCGATGCCTTCGATCGGCAGATAGCCGCGCGGCAGCGCTGCTTCGATACGCGCCTTTTCCGCTTCGCGCACTGCACGCAGCAGCGGAATCTTGCCTTCTTCGTTCGTGTAGACGCCGACGCCCAGATTGACCTTGGTCGGGCGCGGATCGGCGTTAAAGGCTTCGTTCAGGCCCAGGATCGGGTCGCGGGGAGCAAGTTCGACGGCGGAAAAGAGAGACATGATGGATCGGCAGTAGTGAAGAGAATAACGGCGACGGAAAGGCTTCTGAAACAGTTCCGGCAATGGCGGCCGGACGCGGATCGCCACGCGCAACGTGCCATTGTAGCGAATCCGCGCAGGCTTTTCGGCGCAAATCTGTTGGAATGCGGCGCGATGGCCACATATGTGACGTGCGCCGACGGGCGGCGAACGGGCTGCAATCCGACCGCAATCGGGTCGCACCGAGCCGCATCCCGCGATGCGCGATATTTTTGAGTGCCGGATCGCGAAGGCGCGCCCAATCGATAAAGCGCCGGAAAGCTGCGTCGATCTGCTCGTGGTCTGGACACCGTTACACGTAATCCGCGTCCCCACGCCCAGCCCCGCCGCTTCGCAAATCGCTAAAATAGTCGTTTGCTTCCGGCCCAGGATGCCGTCCCATGTCCGAACATCACCTGAGTGAAGTCAACGATGCGCTGGATGAATCCAAGTTCATCTCGTTCGAAGGCTCGCCATTTAGGCTCTATCAGCCGTATGCGCCATCCGGCGACCAACCGACCGCGATCGAGACGCTTGTCGACGGCATCGAGGACGGCTTGTCGTTCCAGACGCTGCTGGGCGTGACCGGCTCCGGCAAGACCTACACGATGGCGAACACGATCGCGCGGCTCGGCCGCCCGGCCATCGTGTTCGCGCCGAACAAGACACTCGCGGCGCAGTTGTACGCGGAGTTTCGCGAGTTCTTTCCGCGCAACGCGGTCGAGTACTTCGTGTCGTACTACGACTATTACCAGCCGGAAGCGTATGTGCCGCAGCGCGACCTGTTCATCGAGAAAGACTCGTCGATCAACGAGCATATCGAGCAGATGCGCCTGTCGGCTACCAAGAGCCTGATGGAGCGACGCGACGTGGTGATCGTCGCGACGGTGTCGGCGATTTACGGTATCGGCAATCCGTCCGAGTACCACCAGATGATTCTCACGCTCAGAACCGGCGATCGGCTCGGGCAGCGTGAAGTGATCGCCCGGCTGATCGCGATGCAGTACACGCGAAACGAGGCGGATTTTCAGCGCGGCACGTTCCGTGTGCGCGGCGACACCATCGATGTGTTTCCGGCCGAGCACGCAGAGATGGCGGTGCGCATCGAACTGTTCGACGATGAAATCGACACGCTGCAACTGTTCGATCCGTTGACGGGTCGCGTGCGCCAGAAAATCCCGCGCTTCACTGTGTACCCGTCGTCGCACTACGTGACACCGCGCGAAACCGTGATGCGCGCGGTTGAGACGATCAAGGCCGAATTGCGCGAACGGCTCGAGTTTTTTCACTCGCAGGGCAAGCTCGTCGAAGCGCAGCGCCTCGAACAGCGCACGCGTTTCGATCTCGAGATGCTGCAGGAACTCGGTTTCTGCAAAGGCATCGAGAACTACTCGCGGCACTTTTCCGGCGCATTGCCGGGCGAGCCGCCACCGACGCTGGTCGACTATTTGCCGCCCGACGCGCTGATGCTGCTCGACGAATCGCACGTGCTGATCGGTCAGTTGAACGGGATGTACAACGGCGACCGCGCACGCAAGGAGAACCTCGTCGACTATGGTTTCCGTCTGCCGTCGGCGCTCGACAACCGGCCGCTGAAGTTCAACGAATTCGAACGCAAGATGCGTCAGGTCGTGTTCGTATCGGCGACACCCGCCGACTACGAAAAGAAGACTTCCGGGCAAGTCGCCGAGCAGGTTGTGCGTCCGACGGGCCTCGTCGACCCGGAAATCGAAGTTCGACCGGCGCGCAGCCAGGTCGACGATGTGCTCGGCGAAATCAACGAGCGTGTGAAGGCAGGCGAACGTGTGCTGGTCACGGTGCTGACCAAGCGCATGGCCGAGCAACTGACCGAATTCCTCGCGGACCACGGCGTGAAGGTGCGTTATCTGCACAGCGACATCGACACGGTCGAACGCGTCGAAATCATCCGCGACCTGCGTCTTGGCACCTTCGACGTGCTGGTCGGCATCAACCTGCTGCGCGAAGGCCTCGATATCCCGGAAGTGTCACTGGTCGCGATTCTCGATGCGGACAAGGAAGGCTTCCTGCGCGCCGAGCGCTCGCTGATCCAGACGATCGGCCGCGCCGCGCGTAACGTGAACGGCAAGGCGATTCTGTACGCGGACAATATGACCGACTCAATGCGCCGCGCGATCGACGAAACCGAGCGGCGGCGTGCAAAGCAGATCGCGTACAACGCGGAGAGAGGGATCGTGCCGCGCGGGGTCGTCAAGCGGATCAAGGACATCATCGACGGCGTGTACAACGCCGACGAAGCGCGCACCGAACTGCGCGAGCAGCAACAGCGCGCGAAGTTCGAAGATATGTCCGAAAAGCAGCTTGCGAAGGAAATCAAGCGCCTCGAAAAACAGATGATGGATTACGCGAAAAATCTCGAATTCGAAAAGGCCGCGCAAGCACGCGATCAACTCGCGTTGCTGCGCGAACGTGTGTTCGGCGCGAACGTCGGCGACCATCTGACCGGTACCGATTGACCATGCAACATTGCGTTCCCTTGCGCCACATGGGCGATGTGCGACATCGAGTCGACCCTGCTGATTTCCGTCGGCGCAATGATCACAAGCTTCCCGTAAACCCCTGACGCGACGGGGTTTCCTGCATATCTGGCATTTGTCCCGAAACCGGAAGAGTGATACACTCGCCACAAGTATTGAGAATGGTTCGCATTACCGTTCTTTACTGCTTTCGCAGTCAGGTTGTGAAGGCTTGAAGTGAGTGGCGGTAGCGGGTCTAACGGCTCGCTTCAGTTAAAAAAACAAAGGAGTTTCGATGCGCATTTCGTCAATTTTGTGCGGCGGCATGCTTGCCGCCGCGATGGCAATCGCAGTGCCTGCCGCGGCTGCCGAGTACCCGATCGGCAAACAGCAGATTCAGGGCGGTATGGAGATCGGCGCCGTGTATCTGCAGCCGATCACGATGGACCCTGAAGGAATGATGCGCAAGGCATCGGATTCGGACATCCACCTGGAAGCCGATATCCATGCGGTCAAGAACAATCCGACCGGCTTCGCGGAAGGCGACTGGATGCCGTACCTGCAGGTGCATTACGAACTGACGAAAAACGGTTCGAGCTGGTCGCAGAAGGGCGATCTGATGGCGATGGTCGCAAACGATGGCCCGCACTATGGCGACAACGTGAAGCTGTCGGGACCGGGCAAGTACCACCTGAAGCTGATCGTCGAACCGCCGATGCAAATGGGCCATATGGCGTTCGGCCGCCACGTCGACAAGGAAACCGGCGTGGGTCCGTGGTTCAAGCCGTTCACGCTCGACTACGACTTCACGTTCGCGGGCATCGGCAAGAAGGGTGGGTATTGAACGGATTGCATGGAGAGCCGCGGAGTTGAAGCGCGGTTCGGGTGAGCGGGTCGATCGGCGAACGTGCGATGCGCGCGGCACGTTCTTAAGTGAAGCTTCAGGGATGATGCATGAGACTTAACAACAGGATTGCGCTTTTCGCAATGGCAGTGTCGGTGGCTTGCTCGGCCGCTTTCGTCGAGGTTGCGCACGCGGCCGACTTGCCGACGTTCACGCTCGAGATGAGCGATGGCAAGTTGAACCCGCCCCGCATCGAGGTGCCGGCTGGTCAGCGCATCAAGATCGAGGTGCACAACGTCGGCAAGGGCGCGGCTGAGTTCGAAAGCGTCGAATTGCGCAAGGAGAAGGTGCTGGCGCCGGGCGCATCGTCGTTCGTCGTGATCGCACCGCTGTCGCCGGGCGAGTACAAGTTCTTTGACGATTTTCATCAGCAGGCGCAGGGCGTGATTGTCGCGAAATAACGGGGCTGTGCTCGGGCGGTCGGTCGGCGGTTCACTCAGGCAAGGATCAGAAACGCGTACGCGTTCTCCGCAATGCGGTTGGAGGTATCGATGGGTCAGGTGATGTTCGTGGTGTGGCGGGAGAGCGTCGAGGCGCTGCTGGTCGTCGGCATCCTGTATGCATGGTTGAAGAACGGCGATCAGAATGCGCGGCGCGGCTTGCCTTACCTGTGGGCGGGCGTCGGCGCGGGCGTGCTCGCGGCGATCGCGCTGGGCGCCGCGCTGGTCGGCTTCACCGAGGTGCTGTCCGGCGATGCGCAGGACTATTTCCAGACCGCGATCGTGCTGATCGCCTGCGTGCTGATCGTGCAGATGGTGCTGTGGATGAAGAAGCATGGCCGCACGCTCAAACGCGACATGGAACAATCGCTGCAGAAGAGCACGCAGGACGCGAACTGGTGGGGCATCACACTGCTTGTCACGCTGGCGATCGCGCGCGAGGGGAGCGAGACGGTCATCTTTCTGTACGGCGTCGGCTTCGGGCAATCGGGGCATGTCGCGGTGAGCCAGGTATTTGCCGCTCTGATCGGTCTCGCGCTTGCTCTTGCGACGTTCTATGTGCTTCAGCTCGGCGGCAAGATCTTCTCGTGGCGGCTCTTTTTCCGCATTACCGAAATCATGCTGCTGTTCCTCGGCGCGGGTCTGTTCCAGACGGGCGTCGACAAACTGATCGACAAGGAAATCCTGCCGACCCTCATCGACCAGGTGTGGAACACGTCGGCCATTCTCGATGATTCGAGCACCTTCGGCTCGCTCGTCGCGACGCTCACCGGCTATCGCGCGCATCCGGCGCTGATGAATCTGCTCGCATATGCGGCGTACTGGGCGGTCGTGTATCTGCTGATGCGCCGCGCACAGCGTCCGGTTGCGCATCGACAGGCAGGGCGCGCCGCATGAGCAGCGTGGTCAGCGGCCGCGGCCGGCTTGCCGGAGTCGGCTTATGGATGCAGCGCAACGGTGCGGCGATTCGCGGCATTCAGTGGGTCGTCGTCGCGGTGTACGCGTTTCTGATTCTGGTCCCGGCGTTCACGCCGTTGCCTGGCGACACCGCGCATCTGTGGAACAACCTCACGCTCGCCGCGCAGTTCGTGTTCTGGGGCATCTGGTGGCCGTTCGTGTTGCTGTCGATGGTGATGCTCGGGCGCGTGTGGTGCGGCGTGCTGTGCCCCGAAGGCGCGCTCGCGGAGTTTGCGAGCAAGTTCGGGCGCGGCCGCGCGATTCCGCACTGGATGCGCTGGGGCGGCTGGCCGTTCGTTGCGTTCGGCATCACGACCATCTACGGACAGATGGTGAGCGTCTATCAGTATCCGAAGGCGGTGCTGCTCGTACTCGGCGGATCGACGTTCGCGGCGATGATCATCGGCTTGCTGTACGGACGCGAGAAGCGCATCTGGTGCAAGTACCTGTGCCCCGTCAACGGGGTTTTTGCGCTTCTGGCGCGCCTCGCGCCGTTTCACTACAAGGTCGACGAAGACGCGTGGCGCCGTTCGTACAAACAGGGCGAGCACGGCCATCGCGTGATTCCGATCAACTGCGCGCCGCTCGTGCCACTGCGCAACATGAAAGGTGCGGCCCCGTGCCATATGTGCGGGCGCTGCGCTGGCCATCGCGATGCGATCGCGCTCACCTGGCGCAAACCTTCGTCGGAAGTCGTCGATCTCGGCGACAAGCAGGCGAACGCATGGGATACCGCGCTGATCGTGTACGGGCTGCTGGGTATCGCGATCGGCGCATTTCACTGGACCGTGTCGCCGTGGTTCATCGGCATCAAGCAGTTCCTCGCGACGTGGCTGATCGATCGCGACATCACCTGGCCGCTGGAAACCGATCACGTTCCGTGGTTCCTGTTCACGCATTATCCGGAGCAGAACGACGTCTTTTCGTGGCTCGACGGCACGATGGTGATCGGCTACATCCTCGTGACAGGGCTCATGTACGGCACCGTGCTGCTTGCGTTGATGGCGGGCGCGGCCCGCTCGCTCGGCCGCTTCGACGTCAGGCGGCTGCATCACATCGCGCAGGCGCTGATCCCGATTGCGGGCACGGGCGTATTTCTCGGCCTGTCGGCAACCACGCTGTCGTTGTTGCGCGCGGAGCATGTGCCGCTGTTCTGGGCGGCGGATGTGCGGCTCGTGATCCTCGCGATTGCGAACCTGTGGAGCACGTGGCTCGCGTGGCTTGTGACGCGCCGTTACAGCGCGCGGTTTTTGCAGCGCGGGTTCACAATGGTATGGTTCGTCGCTGCACTGGCGGTCGTCGATAGCGCGTGGTGGCTGATGTTCTGGGGCTGGGCGCACTAACCGCGCGCCAGATAACCGGAGGGAGACACCCGTGAGAAGCAAACTTGTTCTAACCGACGATGACGTCAGAAAGATGGCTGCCGCAGCCGAAGCGCATGCAGCCGCGAATCAGTGGCACGTGACGGTGGCGATTTTCGACGACGGCGGTCATCTGCTGTATCTGCACCGGATGGATGGCGTCGCGGCAAGCACCGTCGAAATGGCGATCGGCAAGGGCCGTACCGCATTGCTCGGGCGCCGCGAAACCAAGGTCTATGAAGACATCATCAAGCAGGGACGCACCGCGTTTCTGAGCGCGCCGCTGGTGGCAATGGTCGAGGGCGGTGTGCCGATCATTGTGAACGGCGAGGTGGTCGGATCGATTGGTGTGTCGGGCGTGAAGTCCGATCAGGATGCGTCGATTGCTCGCGCAGGCATCGCGGCGCTGGACCAGGCCGGCGCGCAATGACGCATTGAACGGCGACTCGCGGTTCCCCCGCGCGGGACGCTGAGTGGTTCGGGTAGCGGCGTCGAAGGTCGCCCAAAAGCGGAAAAGCCGTGCGATGTCTCCATCCGCACGGCTTCTGCCAGTTCATTGCAATGCACAGCGCCCGGACCCAATGGCCACTTGAGCGCGTTGCTGGAGTGAGAACCAAAAAAACGGCCTGGCTGGCTTCGACGGCTGGCTTGATATCTGCACGAAGGGGTCTAGATCTCGCGTGCAAGCCGTCGTGGCTGGCTAAAGCCCAACACCTCTCGCAGAGGTGGTCCCCACAATACCCGGTGTGACTCACTGTCGCGCTTTCAGCACTCTCGCGCCGCAGCGGACGTTGTTCGTTACTTCGTCAGAATCAGTTTGCCCAAACGCGTCGCGCGCAGCTGATACGTTTCGCCGTTGTGCGAGATGCTGACATGGCTGCGGCCCTGCAGCAGCGTGTCGCTACGGATCACGCGCTCCGCATCCGGAATATCGGCCGACACGCTATTCGTGCGTTCCGGCCGGTCCCCGGACGGCGTCGCTGCCAGTGTGCTGGCTTTGCTCGCACGGCTGGTAGTCAGGGCTTGCGACGCCGGGCGGCGCAAGCTGAGCGTGGAAGAGCGCGTCAGATTCGTCATTCGTGCCATCGGTTTGTTCAATTCGATGGAGATGATTCTAAATGATAACTATTCCTATTTACATGTAATTCAATTCATCGGAACGGCGTTCTGATAGGTTTGATCGAAGGGCCGAGGATCGGGTTGGTGGCTCGCGAATGGGGCTCGCTATGGACAATCGAAGCGACTATCGAAGCGACTATCGAAGCGACTATCGAAGCGGCCCCACGCGCCTATCACATCCACCGACGGCCGATATCAGTGCAGCTGATCCGGCGCGTTCAAGCCAAGGATGTATTCGCGAATCAGCCGCACGGTATCGATGTCCGACTCGCGATACGCGGACTTGACGATCTCTTGCGTCTGACGAACGTCGTTATCCGCCGGCCGCTCTTCGGTGGTCGGCAGCGTGGTCCGATATTCGAAGCGCAGAAAGAGCTGCACCGGGTCGGGCTGTTCGATCGACATCGTCAGCGAGCCGCCGACGTGCGACGCGGTCGCCATGATGTCGTAGCGCACACTTTCCTTCGGCAGCATCGTCACATGGTCGCGCACGATTGCATGGCCGTAATGAAGTTCGCGCTCGAGCGTGCTCTCGGTGCGCGACAGAATCGTGCAGCTGTCCAGGCCCAGCACGAATAGCTGCGGTTGTTCAGCGCGCAGCACGAGGCCATCCCACAGCTGGTCGCGCGTCATATCTTCGACGAGCGGGTTCAGCGGATCGTTGATCTGCACCAGGTGTTCAAAGTTCAAAGCGACAGTTCCCGTAAGCGCGCAATGTCATCAAACGACGGTCAAACCCGTACGAATCGCGATCGGCCGCGTCAGGATCTTGTGCACCGGACAGGCATTGGCGATTTGCAGCAATCGCTCCCGCTGCTCGTCGGATAAATTGCCTTCGAGTGAAATCTGGCGATCGATGGTCGATCCTTGCTCGCCGGTTTCGATCGATAGCGTGACGCGCACGTCTTCAAGTGGCCAGCCTTTACGTTGCGCATACATCTTCAGCGTAATCGACGTGCATGCGCCGAGACTCGACAGCAGCAGCCCGACCGGTGTCGGCCCGCGGTCCCCGCCGCCCAGCGACTCCGGTTCATCGGCGATCCAGGTGTGCGCGCCGTCGTCGAAAAGAACCTTGAAGTTGGTCGAGCCGATGTGTGCGGTAACGTTGGACTCTGCCATGTATGCTCCTGTGCGGATGAAATGCGGCGCGCGGCGCAAGAGGCCGCGCGCGTGTGAGTTGCCAGTGAATTGCGGTCAATCGCTATTGTGACCGAAATCTCGCGGAACATCGTGGTCCGGGTGACAGAGCCAAGCCAACGCACGCGCAATCGGCGAGCAACAAGCCACAAGCCACGCGCGATCAGTGCGTGATACGGCCCATGCGACCCGCCTGGTAATCGATCACGGCCTGGCGGATTTCGTCTTCGGTATTCATCACGAACGGGCCATAGCGCACCACCGGTTCGTTGAGCGGCACGCCGCCGAACAGCAGCACATCGAGCGGGGCGTCGCCGGCCGCGAGCGCGATGCTGTCGCCGTCGTTGCCGAACACGACCATCTTCTGCGCGTCGATCGCCTGCTGGCCTTCGCCATACAAGCCGGTGCCGGACAAGCCATACGCGAACACGCGATACTCGCGCGGCACCGGATGCACGATCTGGGCGCCGGGTTGCAGCGTGAAATGCTGGTAGAGAATCGGCGTGCGCGTTTCAATCACCGCTTTCGCGCCCAGCGCATCGCCTGCAATCACCTTGACACGTACCTTTCCGTCCACTGACGTCGCCACCGGAATGCGCGTCGACGGAATTTCCTGGTAGCGCGGCTCGATCATCTTGTCACTGCGCGGCAGATTCACCCAGAGTTGCAATCCATGCACGCGGCCGCCGGTTGCCACAAACGAAGGATCAGGCATTTCGCTATGCACGACGCCCGCGCCGGCGGTCATCCACTGCACATCGCCCGCATGCAGTGTGCCGGAGTGTCCCGCCGAGTCCTTATGGCCGAACTGACCTTCGAGCACATATGTCACCGTTTCGAAGCCGCGGTGCGGATGATCGGGCGCGCCCTTCGCTTCGCCTGGCGCGTAGTCGACCGGACCCATTTCATCGAGCAGCAGGAACGGGTCGAAGTCCATCAGCATGCGGGTCGGAAAGGGGCGATGGACGATAAAACCGCCGCCTTCGGTTGTGCGAACGGCGGGATACGTGCGTTCTATCGTGCGGGTCGTGCTCATCAAAATCACCTCGGAAAATGGGGAATCACGTTGTTTTTGAAACAGTAGGGCTATTATATGGACCACTTTTCGCGGTTGAAGTGGCCATGCCGCAATGGATTGTTCTGCTAGTGGAACGATGACATGAAGATCGATTCGCATAACCTGAACGACCTGATGTACTTTTCGCAGGTCGTCGAACATGGCGGATTTTCCGCTGCCGAGCGTGTACTCGGCATCTCGAAGTCGCGTCTGTCGCGCCGTCTGACCGAACTGGAAGGTTCGCTCGGCGTGCGCCTGCTACAGCGCTCGACGCGCAAGCTCGCGCTCACCGAAGCCGGCCATCTGTTCTATCAGCACTGTCAGGCGATGCTGGCGGAGGCGCAGGCAGCCGTGAACGTGGTTCAGCAGCTGCGCTCGTCGCCGCGCGGCACGGTGCGCGTCAGCGTGCCTGTCACCGTGTCGCAGACGATTCTGTCGCAGATTCTGCCCGAGTTCATGCATCGTTACCCGGAAGTCCGCGTGGTGATGCGCGTGACGAACCGCGTAGTCGATCTGTTCGAAGACTCGATCGATGTGGCGCTACGCGTGCGTTCGGACCCACCCGATAACCTGAACATCATCGTGCGGCCTCTTTGGCGCACGCAGCAGATGCTGGTCGGCGCGCCGAGCCTGTTGGGGCAGAACGCATTGCCGCTACAACCATCAGACCTGGACCGCTTCGAAACGCTCGATACGCCGACTATCGACGGCCGTCACGCATTCAACCTGATTGCGCCGGATGGCACACGGCACATCCACGAGCACGAGCCTCGTCTGGTCACGGCCGATCTCGTCACGGTGCGCGAGGCAGCACTCGCTGGAGTTGGCATCGCTGCGTTGCCGGAAATGATGTATGGAGCCGCGCTGCGTTCCGGGCTGCTGTCGCCGGTGATGCCGGGCTGGACACTACCGTCGCCGCAACTGTATGCGGTGTTTCTGTCTCGACAGGGGATGGTGCCGGCGGTGCGGACCTTCGTCGACTACCTGGTTGAAATGCTCGATCCGGATATGGGCAAATACATCACGCGTGAATGTCCTGCGAGCGTCGCGCAGGAGCAAGCGCAAGCCGAAGCGCTATAGGTACTGCCAGGCATCCTTATCGCGGAGCGGCAATCGCACGGCCGTGCTGCATCGCGCCGGGGTTGATTTAGACATTCGAGCGTGCTGGCCGATCACTACTTTCAATCGCCGTTTGCTTGAATGCGCGCGCTGGCGGGCCTATATTGAAATCCCATTCGCAAGGGAGCTTCCTATGCGAAGACTCATGGCCGCTATCATAGCGAGCCTGATAGGGCTGACCGCGCTGTCCGTGTCGACCACGGCTGTCGCATGCGGTGATGCGAGCTACTCTTCCGATGGCAAGTGATCCCGCCGCCCGAATGCGCCGCGTGCGCAATGAAAAAAGGCCTTCATCCGACGATGAAGGCCTTTTACTTTGTGCGCGTCTACCGCATGACGTCGACGTTTGAAGCAAGCGTTCCGGTGTCCGGTGTGGTTGGGATTACAACGATAGCAGTGAATGGTCAGTGCGACCGCATCATGCGTGCCGCCGATCATTCTCAGGGCTTGGGCTGCGTGACGAAACCGATTTTTGTCAGCCCGCCCGCTTGCGCGGCGGACATCACATCCGCGACTCTTTCATATGCAACCTTACGGTCCGCATTCAGATGCAGCTCCGGTTGCGGCGTTTGCTGGGCCGCCGCGGCGATCTTCGCGCGCAGTTCGTCGTCGGAGATTTTCTTCTCATCCCACATCACGTTGCCGTCCGCGTCGATCGATACCGTGACTTGCGCCGGCTTCGTATCTTCCTTCTGGCTGCTCGCATGCGGCAGATCGATCTTCACCGCATGGCGGATCACCGGAATGGTCACCATGAAGACGATCAGGAGAACCAACATGACGTCGACGAGCGGCGTCATGTTGATTTCGTTCATCAGGCCGTCGTCGTCATCGCCGGCGAAAGGGCTCATTGCCATCGAAGTGCCTCGTCAATCAGTTCGCGTTGGCGGCGTGCGCGGGACGACGCGGCGTCGCGAGACGCAGGCCGTCCGCGCCGCGCCTGGACGACGACAGGCGGGCGCCCGTCACGAAGAACGCATGCAGGCCGTGTGCGAAGCGGTTCAGCTTCGTGACGATCGCCTTGTTGGCGCGCGTTAGCGCGTTGTAGCCGAGCACCGCGGGAATCGCGACGAACAGGCCTGCTGCGGTCATGATCAGCGCTTCGCCAACCGGGCCCGCGACCTGATCGATCGATGACTGACCGGTTGCGCCGATCGTCAACAGCGCGTGGTAAATGCCCCACACGGTGCCGAACAGGCCGACAAACGGCGCGGTGCTGCCAATCGACGCTAGCACGGCGAGGCCGCTTTGCATGCGCGCGACGCAATCGTCCATCGTGTCTTTCAGGCAGCGCGTGATCCAGTCGGAGACATCCATCCGGTCATGCAGATGCGGCTGCGTCTGATGATGGTGATCGGCTGCTTCCTGGCCCGACAGCGCGAGCGCGAGAAACGGGTTGTCCTGCGGCGTCGACGCGCGACCGCCGAGCTTGCTGATGCCGTCGGCGAAATCGTCCGAATGCCAGAACGCGCGCTCGGCATTTTTCGTCAACCGGTTCAGGCGCATCACGCCGAGGCTTTTGACGACAATCACGGTCCACGACAGCACCGACATGATCAGGAGCGCGAGCGCGATGCCGCGCGTCACGAGATCTCCTTGCGCCCAAACGTGGGCCATACCGTAGTTTTGCATTGCGATTCCTTCTTTTTAAAAACTGCGTCGGCTACTTGACGGTGGAGTCGGTTCAGTCGGGTTCAGTCTTTCAGGCCGAACTCGAACGGCTGGGTATAGGTCGCGCGGATCGGCTGGCCGTTTTCCAGATACGGCTTGCACGAACTGGAACGCATCGCCGACATCGCGGCGTCGTCGAGCCGGTCGAAGCCGCTGCTCTTCTTCAACTCGATGTTTTCAATCTTGCCGGTCAATCCGACCACGAAGCGCACGTACGCGGTGCCGCTTTCGCCGCGTCGGCGCGACAGGGCCGGATAGTCCGGCGCGGTGATGCTGCAATCCAGATGCGACACACTCTTCGGTGCGGACAACGCGAGCGTCGGCTTCCCAGCTGCGGGGGCGGCAGGTTCGGCCGGCGCGGCGGGCGCGGGCGGAGCAGGCGGCGCCGGCTCGGGCGCGGCAATTTCGTGTTGCGATGGCGCGGCTGCTTCGGGCAGCGGCGTCGGGGCTGGAGTGGACTTGACTACATGCGTCGGGCGCGGCTGAACCTTCGGCTTCTCGTGATGCACGGGCGGCGTGGGTTTCGGCGGCGGCGTCGGAGTCGACTGGATTGCCGCGGGCGCGGCCACCGGTGGGGCAGGCGGGCTCAGCAGTTCGGCCGTGATCGAACGCAATTCGACCGGTTTCGGTAGCGGCTTCTCACGCATCGTCAGCGCGATCACGATCAACGCCGCGTGCACGAGCAAAACCACCGCGATCGCCGTGACGACACGCGGATTGAACCGTACAGCGCCGGCCGGCGGGAAACCCGCCGTGGTAGGAGATGAAGCCTGCATATTTAGCGGAGCGGCGCGCTGCCAACGCAGCACGTCAGGCGGAGCAACGTCATTTGCGAAGTATCAGCAGCGAAATGAACAGTGTTATGACAAAACCGATCAGCAATTCCATCTCGAACTCCTCGAGGAATCGTGTCGCTGGCTGACTTACCGTTGGCTTGCTGACGGCGGTGAAGCGCGCAGACTACTGCCGCGCAGGCATATTTATTACGCGGCCTTGCGCTCGTAGAAGGTCAGCGGCACCGCCTGGACTTGCGGCTCGACGCCGCAACGGCTTGCGCAGACGCCGCTTTGAGCCATCACATCGCGCACGGATTCTTCGCACTTGCCGCAGCAAATGGCGACGCCGAGTTCGAACTGCAGCTCGTCGAAGGTATCGATGCCTTCGGCGATCGACGCCCGGATTTTCCGGTCAGAAACAGATTTGCACACGCAGACAATCATGGTGGATCGCGATAGGCAACGTTAATGCGAATTATTATCATTTTGTTGACGCGGTTTGGCAAGCGCTTCGTGGGGATTTTTGTAACAAAACCAGCCTTCTGGCAGGGTTTTCGCTCGCTGGCTGGAGGGGCGTGGCACACGCACGGGCGCCGTCAGAAGGGCGCGCTGGGGCGGCTGAAAGAACGAGGGCGAGGCCGCGGGACAGGCGCGGGGTAGAAAAACGGCGCTTCGGATCGACACAAAAGGAGAAGGGCGGCCAGCACTTCGTCGCTCAAATGCCGCGGCCACATTGCTGGCGGCCGATCAGGCAGTCCCTGGTTCGGGGCGCGACGTGGATTCAAGCGCGGCGAGCACAACACCGGGCGATCTGCCGGATGACAGCGGGTCGACCTGCGCGGCCGAATAAGTACCTGCACGAGCGCTTGCAGCAGCGTCGAGCGCGATCGTCCGGCGAGACGGGATGACCACGCGCTCGACCACCGTATCGATATCGAGCAGCGTTCTCGACAACTGCCGCAGATGCGCGCCGTCGCTGGTCGAGCATAAGCGCGGCGTACCGGCCCTCTCGCCGGAACCCGCACGCAAATGGTTTTGTTCGAGCACACGCTCCAACTGACGCGCGATCGCGACGCTAGTATCAATCAGCGCAAGCCGGTCGCCGACAAGATCGCGGATCGCCGCATCGAGAAACGGATAGTGCGTGCAGCCAAGCACCAGCGTGTCGGCGCCGGCATCGAGCATCGGTTGCAAATAGCCGTTCAGCAGCGCACGCAGTTCGGCAGAATCGAGGTCGCACCGTTCGATCGCTTCCACGAGACCATGGCCCGGCTGACACAGGAACTTGCACTCGGCCGCATAGCGTTCGTGCAACGCGAGAAACTTCGCGCTACGAAGTGTGACCTGGGTCGCGAGCACACCGGCGACGTGCGTCTTCGACAGCAGCGCCGCTGGTTTGATACCCGGCTCGACGCCGATAACCGGAATGGGCAGCCGTTCGCGCGCAAGCGCGATCGACTGCGCGGTGGCCGTATTGCAAGCGACGACCAGCGCCTTTGCACCTTGCGCGATCAGCCATTCGCCGATCGCCAGCGTGCGGTCCGAGATAAAGTCGTCGTCGCGTTCACCATACGGCGCGTACAGCGAGTCCGCGACGTAGATCACCTGTTGCTCGGGCAGTTGCGCTCGCACTGCCCGCAACACCGAGAGTCCGCCCAGGCCCGAGTCGAAAATGCCGACGGGCGCATGCGCGGCGGCCGGCGTGGCATTTGCATTAGACGAAACGGACAATGAGGCGGTCATAACAAGAGGAAGCGCTCAGGACGATATTCACGCGGCGCGCTGCGCGCGCGCGATTCCGATGCGTGGTGCCGTTGACAGGGTCGACGTGCGGCTTGACGCACAGTCAGCAGCGGCATGGTCAGCCGCAGCATGATTCAACCGCGCGTCCGCGATACAAATGGCCGGCAGTGTAACAGGCACACATGAGGCACACACGAGGCACACGCAAGGCGCCAGCAACGCACAACCAGAACACATACAGCACACACCACGCGCCGCGTATCGAACGCGGCGTGACGTTCACGACTCCATCGAGTCGCCCATACCGGATTGCTGGTAGTTCTGAATGCCGACCTTGTCGATCAGGTCGAGTTGCGTTTCGAGCCAGTCGATATGTTCTTCAGTGTCTTCGAGGATCGACACGAAGATTTCACGCGACACAAAATCGCGCACGGACTCGCAATAGGCGATGGCTTCCTTGCAAGTAGTTTGGGAGCCTTGCTCGAGTTTCAGATCGCACTCGAGAATCTCCTTGGTTTCCTCGCCGATCAGCAGCTTGTGCAGATCTTGCAGATTCGGCAGCGCGTCGAGCATGAAAATACGTTCGATAAGCTTGTCGGCATGCTTCATTTCGCCGATCGACTCGTCATATTCGTGCTTGCCGAGCTTGTCGAGGCCCCAATGATTGAACATCCGCGCATGCAGAAAATACTGGTTGATCGCAGTCAGTTCGTTCTTCAACTGCGCGTTCAGATATTCAATGACCTTCTTGTCGCCTTGCATGATGGTATTTCCTCTTGGAGACCTGGCTGATTTGATTTTCCACAACAATAAACGTCCGGTTCCAAAATGCCAAGAACAGATGTGGTTGTTGAGAATCGTTCTCGCGGTTGATCGCGCCGATTGCGTCGCGACTTGAATTGCGACGCGCCACGAACGATAAAAAAGCCGGGACCATGCCCCGGCTTTGCTTCTTTAAACAGTGGATAAAAGTTAAACGGTGGCGACCGGAATCTTGCCGATCTTCGCCTGCCATTCCTTCGGTCCGGTCTGATGCACCGATGTGCCGTTCGCATCGACTGCGACCGTCACCGGCATGTCCTGCACATCGAATTCATAGATCGCTTCCATGCCGAGGTCTTCGAATGCGAGCACCTTCGCGCTGCGGATCGCCTTCGACACCAGGTACGCGGCGCCGCCTACCGCCATCAGATACGCGGCCTTGTGCTTCTTGATCGCCTCGATTGCCACCGGGCCGCGCTCGGCCTTGCCGATCATCGAGATCAGGCCGGTCTGCGCGAGCATCATGTCGGTGAACTTGTCCATCCGCGTCGACGTCGTCGGGCCGGCAGGGCCGACCGCTTCGTCGCGCACCGGATCGACCGGGCCGACGTAGTAGATCACCCGGTTCGTGAAGTCGACCGGCAGCTTCTCGCCCTTCGCGAGCATATCAGCGATGCGCTTGTGCGCGGCGTCGCGCCCGGTCAGCATCTTGCCGGACAGCAGCAGCGTCTGGCCCGGCTTCCAGCTGGCGACTTCCGCTGGCGTGAGCGTGTTCAGATCGACGCGTTGGCTTGTTTCGGTGTTCGCGGTCCATTGCACCTTCGGCCACGTATCGAGCGACGGCGCTTCGAGCTTCGCGACGCCCGAACCATCGAGCGTGAAATGCGCGTGGCGTGTCGCCGCGCAGTTCGGGATGATCGCGATTGGCTTGCTGGCCGCGTGCGTCGGCGCCGCCATGATCTTCACATCGAGCACCGTCGCAAGTCCGCCCAGGCCCTGCGCGCCGATGCCGAGCGCATTCACCTTCTCATGCAACTCGACACGAAGTTCCTCGATCCAGTCTTGCGGGCCGCGAGCGATGATCTCCTGGATGTCGATCGCATCCATCAGCGATTCCTTGGCCATCAGCATCGCCTTCTCCGCGGTGCCGCCGATGCCGATGCCGAGCATGCCCGGCGGACACCACCCGGCGCCCATCGTCGGCACGGTCTTGAGCACCCAATCGACGATCGAATCGGACGGGTTGAGCATCGCGAACTTCGACTTGTTCTCCGAGCCGCCGCCTTTCGCGGCCACCTGCACGTCGACCTTGTCGCCCGGCACGATCTCGTAGTGGATCACCGCCGGCGTGTTGTCCTTCGTGTTCTTGCGCGCACCCTCGGGCGGGCTCACGATCGATGCGCGCAGCACGTTGTCCGGATGCAGGTAACCGCGGCGCACGCCTTCGTTGATCATATCGGTGACGCCCATCGTCGCGCCATCCCAGCGCACGTCCATGCCGATCTTCACGAATACGGTGACGATGCCGGTGTCCTGGCAGATCGGCCGGTGACCTTCGGCGCACATGCGGCTATTGGTCAGGATCTGTGCGATCGCGTCCTTCGCGGCAGGGCTTTCTTCGAGTTCGTACGCGCGGCCCAGCGCCTGAATATAGTCCTGCGGATGGTAGTAGCTGATGTACTGCAGGGAATCGGCGATGCTTTGAATCAGGTCTTCCTGTTTGATAACGGTCATGGCTGGCTCAGTGGGGACATTAGCGCTTTATGTTGTGATCGCGAAGGGCTACGCGATCACTCATGCGCCTTCAACGGCGGGGAAATCGGTTGCGGGGCTGGCGGCTCGTGAAAGTGCCGCGGATGCGTATGCGTCGTCAGGCGGTCGACCCACGCCATCGCGACCGCCGACAGCAGGAACGCGAGATGGATGATCACCTGCCACATGATCGCGTGTTCACTGCGCAGGTCGGGATCGATAAAGGTCTTTAGCAGATGGATCGATGAGATGCTGATCAGCGCCATCGACAGTTTGACCTTCAGTACGCCCGCATTCACATGGTCGAGCCATTCGGGCTCGTCGGGGTGACCCTCGACACCGAGGCGCGACACGAAAGTCTCGTAGCCGCCGACGATCACCATGATCAACAGATTCGAGATCATCACCACGTCGATCAGGCTCAGCACGACGAGCATCGTGCTGGTTTCGTCGAACTTCATCGCCGACGTGACGAGGTGCCAGACTTCCTTCAGGAAAAGCACCACATAGACCGCTTGCGCAACGATGAGGCCCAGATACAGCGGCACCTGCAGCCAGCGGCTCATGAAGATGACGGACGGCAGCGGGCCCATGCGACGGCGTGTCGGACGGCGGCCGGGATCGAGGTTCGAGGAGGACATAGGCGGTCAGAATCGCGGAGGAAGGCGGCGGTAACGGTTGCTTGCGGGCTGCGTCGGACTTCTTCGGGGCATGCGCCAGGCGCCCAGGCGCGACATTGTACCGCGACACCCGCCGGCGTCGCGGCTGTCGGGATAATGGCCGCGGGACTCGCTCGCGAGCGGCGCCTTGCAAACCAGCGTCTCTACCGCCGATGCGATACGACATCGACCGGATCGATGGTTGCCGCAAGCGCTGCGATTGAGATGAAGAAAGTGGATGCGGCAATGCGGGAAGCCTTGAACGCTCGTCGGGCCGATCCGGCATGCGCGTTGCGCCAGCGCTGGAATGGGCATGACCAGTTCAGTTAGCATTACGAGAGCGCGCTTCGAAGCGATGCGCTCGAAGGTCGGGCGACGGTGTTATTCCGCTTTGGTCTTGCGAACCGCTTGCATGATCCGCGAAACACGGCTTTAGACGGTTTTGGGCCAAATGCACGACGCTCCGTATAGGGGATGACCCGAATGCGCGAAGCCGCGTAAGTGCACGGTAAGTTGCGGCGCTTAATTTGCCTGTAACGTGTAAAACCGTGGCAAACACGGCGGAACAAAAGCGGTGGCATGCCGTTCGCCACTAAGGTGTTATATGAAGTGCACATGAAGTGTGCCAGTGTTGCATCGCCGCATATGTGTTCGTTTTCGGGCATGCGAGCGATGTCGATCGCGACGCCTCTTCGTTGCGCCGGGGGTTGGGAGACAGGCGCCGCTACGGCGCGATGACGACAATGCGCGAGAGCGTGAAACGCACGGTAAGCCGTAGCGCGTCACGCCAGCACAAAGGTTTACGTTTCATCTTCACCAAGGGGTAGTCGATGTCAGCGATTGAATCCGTTCTTCAGGAACGCCGCGTGTTTCCCCCGTCCGCCGAAACGATGAAGGCGGCCTCGATATCCGGCATGGACGCGTACCGTGCGCTGGTCGCCGAAGCGGAACGCGATTACGAAGGGTTCTGGGCACGTCTGGCGCGCGAGACGCTTAGTTGGCACAAGCCGTTCACGAAGGTGCTCGACGAGTCGAATGCGCCGTTTTACAAGTGGTTCGAAGACGGCGAACTGAATGCGTCGTACAACAGCCTTGACCGGCACATCGAAGCGGGCAATGGCGATCGCGTCGCGGTGATCTTCGAAGCCGATGACGGCACGGTCACGCGCGTCACCTACACGGACATGCTGCAGCGTGTATCGCGCTTTGCGAATGCGTTGAAAAAACGCGGCATCAAGAAGGGCGATCGGGTTGTCATCTATATGCCGATGTCGATCGAAGGCATCGTCGCGATGCAGGCGTGTGCGCGGATCGGCGCGACGCACTCGGTGGTGTTCGGTGGCTTCTCGTCGAAATCGCTGAATGAGCGTCTGGTCGACGTTGGCGCAATTGCGCTGATCACCGCTGACGAGCAGATGCGCGGCGGCAAGGCGCTGCCGCTGAAGAACATCGCTGACGAAGCGCTGACGATGGGCGGCTGCGAAGCGGTGAAGAGCGTGATCGTGTATCGCCGCACCGGCGGCAAGGTTGCATGGAACTCAGGCCGCGACCTGTGGATGCATGAGATCACGCAAAGCGAAAGCGACCAGTGCGCACCGGAATGGGTCAGCGCCGAGCATCCGCTGTTTATTCTTTACACTTCCGGTTCGACCGGCAAACCGAAGGGCGTGCAGCACAGCACCGGCGGTTATCTGCTGTGGGCGGCGCAAACGGTCAAGTGGGCGTTCGACTGGAAGCCCACCGACATCTTCTGGTGTACAGCGGACATCGGCTGGGTCACCGGCCACAGCTACATCACCTATGGGCCGCTGGCGCTCGGCGCGACGCAGGTGGTGTTCGAAGGCGTGCCGACTTATCCGAACGCGGGCCGCTTCTGGGAGATGATCGCGAAACACAAGGTCACGCTGTTCTACACGGCGCCGACCGCGATCCGTTCGCTGATCAAGGTGGCCGACGCGGACCCGAAGGTGCATCCGAAGAGCTACGACCTGTCGTCGCTGCGCGTGCTCGGCACGGTCGGCGAACCGATCAATCCGGAAGCGTGGATGTGGTACTACGAGCAGGTCGGCGGCTCGCGCTGCCCGATCGTCGATACGTGGTGGCAGACGGAAACCGGCGGCCATATGATCACGCCGGTGCCGGGCGCGACGCCGCTGGTGCCGGGTTCGTGCACGTTGCCGCTGCCGGGCATCATGGCCGCGGTGGTCGATGAAACCGGGCAGGACGTGCCGAACGGGCAGGGCGGCATTCTGGTCGTGAAGCGCCCATGGCCATCGATGATCCGCACGATCTGGGGTGACGCCGAGCGCTTCAGGAAGAGCTACTTCCCCGAGGAACTGGGCGGCAAGCTGTATCTCGCCGGCGATGGCAGCATCCGCGACAAGGAAACCGGCTACTTCACGATCATGGGCCGTATCGACGACGTGCTGAACGTGTCGGGTCACCGGCTGGGCACGATGGAGATCGAATCGGCGCTGGTTGCGAATCCGCTGGTCGCGGAAGCCGCGGTGGTCGGACGTCCGGACGATACGACCGGCGAAGCGGTTTGTGCGTTCGTCGTGTTGAAGCGTACGCGTCCGGAAGGCGACGAGGCGAAGCAGATCGCGAACGACCTGCGCAACTGGGTCGGCAAGGAGATCGGGCCGATCGCGAAGCCGAAGGACATCCGCTTTGGCGACAATCTGCCGAAGACGCGTTCGGGCAAGATCATGCGGCGACTGTTGCGCTCGTTGGCGAAGGGCGAGGAGATCACGCAGGACGTGTCGACGCTTGAGAATCCGGCGATTCTCGATCAACTCGGCGAATCTCGCTAAAGGGTAAGGGCTGAAGGCAGACAGGCGGTCGCTAGATCCGCCTAAGCCAAATGCAGTACAGCAACAACACGACCGCAGTATGACTGCGGTACAAGAGGCCGTTGCGCGGACAATCCTGATTGCGTGCGCAACGGCTTTTTGTTAAATAGGCGCATGGCCGCGCCGCACACTTCTTCCCGACACACGATCAATCCGCTACCCGAACCACCACCGGTCTCGGAAGAGATGGCGCGTGCGCATCGGCGGTACTGGCGTTTCAATCTGATCCTGATTGCCATATTGATGGCGATCGGCTTTAGCGTGTCGTTTATCGTGCCGATCGCATCGGCCGGGTTGACGGGCGTGCGGCTGTTCGGCTTCAGTCTGCCGTTCTATGTCGGCGCGCAAGGCGCGATTCTCGTTTATCTCGCGTTGATCGTCGTGTATATCGTTTCGATGCAATTCGCCGATCGCGCGTTGCAACGCGCATTCGAAGCCGATGCCGCCGCGCGGCAAGGTAACCGATGAAGCTCGCGCATCGGCTGATCCGTTCGTATTCGATCTACACGCTCGGCTTTCTGCTCTTCATTTACATTGCATGGCGCATCGAAGCGGCGTTCGGGCCCGGCATGTGGGTCGGCTATGTCTTTCTGTTTGTGCCGATCGCGGTGTATGCGGTGATCGGCTTGCTGTCGCGCACGTCCGATCTGGTCGAATACTACGTGGCCGGTCGACGCGTGCCGTCCGCGTTCAACGGGATGGCGACCGCGGCGGACTGGCTCTCGGCCGCGTCGTTTATCGGTCTTGCCGGATCGCTCTACGCGACCGGCTACGACGGGCTGGCGTACATGATGGGGTGGACGGGCGGCTATTGTCTGGTCGCGTTTCTGCTCGCGCCGTACGTAAGAAAGCTCGCGCGCTACACCATTCCCGATTTTCTCGGCACGCGTTTTTCGAGCAACCTCGTGCGCGGACTCGCGGCACTCGCGGCGATTCTCTGTTCATTCGTCTATCTGGTTGCGCAGATTCAGGGTGTGGGGCTCATTGCGACGCGCTTCATTGGCGTCGACTTTGCGATCGGGATTTTCTGCGGACTGGCGGGCATTCTGGTGTGCTCGTTTCTGGGCGGGATGCGCGCGGTGACGTGGACGCAGGTCGCGCAATACATCATCCTGATCGCGGCGATCCTGATACCGGTTGCGATGATCGCGCATAAGGACGGGCTCGGCTGGGTGCCGCAAGTGAACTACGGGCGCGTGATGGAGCGCGTCGAAGCGCTCGAGCGCGACGTGCGCAATGCGCCGCAGGAGCAGGCGGTGCGCGCTGTGTATCGACGGCAAGCGATGCAGATGCAGGCGCAGATCGACGCGTTGCCGCAATCGTTCGACGCCCAGAAGCGCGAGCTGATGCAGCAACTCGATGACTTGCGTCGACACAACGGGCCATTGCGCGAGATTGCGAATATCGAGCGCAGACTCGAGCGATTTCCGCGCGATGCGGCCGCGGCGCGAATCGTGTGGGCGCGGAAACGCGATGAACTGCTCGCGTTGGCCGCGGCGCCGGTGCCGATGCACGAACCGTTTCCGGATAAGAGCGAAGAAGAACGCCGAGTGCACAAGCGCAATTTTCTATCGCTGCTGCTGTGCCTGTCGTTGGGAACCGCGAGCCTGCCGCATATTCTGACGCGCTATAACACGACGACATCGGTTGCGTCCGCGCGGCGCTCGGTCGGATGGACGCTGTTTTTCGTTGCGCTTTTCTATCTGACGGTGCCGGTGCTTGCGGTGCTGATCAAGTACGACATTCTGACGAACCTGGTGGGCGATCGCTTTTCGGATCTGCCGCAATGGGTGATGCAGTGGCGCAAGGTCGAACCTTATCTGATCAGTATCCCGGATCTGAATGGCGATGGCATCGTGCGCTGGAGCGAGATTCAGATGCAGCCGGATATGGTTGTGCTGGCGGCGCCGGAGATTGCCGGACTGCCGTATGTGATGTCCGGTTTGATTGCGGCGGGCGCGCTGGCCGCGGCGCTTTCGACGGCGGACGGGCTATTGCTGACGATCGCGAATGCGCTGTCACACGATGTCTACTACCACATGGTCGATCCGCAGGCGTCGAGTCAGCGGCGGGTCACGATATCGAAAATTCTGCTGTTGGGCGTCGCATTGTTTGCGTCGTATGTGGCGTCGTTGAATACGGGGAATATTCTGTTTCTGGTGGGGGCGGCGTTTTCGCTCGCGGCGTCGAGTCTGTTTCCGGTGCTGGTGCTGGGCGTGTTCTGGAAGCGCACGACGCGGCTGGGTGCGGTAGCGGGGATGGTGGCGGGGCTGAGCGTGTGTGTGTATTACATCGTGTCGACGTATCCGTACTTCACGCAGATGACCGGGTTCGCGGGGCCGAAGTGGTTTGGGATTGAGCCGATCAGTTCGGGCGTGTTCGGGGTGCCGGCGGGGTTTGTGGTGGCGATTGTCGTGAGTCTGGTTGATCGGAAGCCGGATGCTTATACGAGGGCGCTGGTGGACTATATCCGGCATCCTTGAGCGGGCGTTTGGTTTCTTGTCACCATCGGCCATCCGGGAGATGGGCGCGCGTCCAGGAGTTTGCTATAATGCGCGTCCCCGCCGGAGAGATGGATGAGCGGTTTAAGTCGCACGCCTGGAAAGCGTGTATAGGTTAATAGCCTATCGGGGGTTCGAATCCCCCTCTCTCCGCCAGAACGGTTAAAGAAAATCCCGCAAGTCCAGCGACTTGCGGGATTTTTGTTTATCCGCCTCACAAAACGACTCACGGTGCGCTCGACGATCCGCGCATGCTGAAGTTGGAACCTCATCGTTCTGATTTGCGACTGCCCCTCGAATGAAGGGCTGGTCAAAGTGGCCTATGCGGAGTCACGAACGCGCTATGTCTGGTCGGGGTAAGCGAGAAGGCTCCAGGTCGCATCGGTGTGGCTTACACGCATGCCAAGCAGCGCATCGAGGCCGGGAACGGGCTAGGATGGTTCGTGCGGAGCTGTGGCATCCTCTCGCCCTTTATGAGCAGGCGCATCGTCTCGCGGCGCACGCCGCCTGACTGCAGATCGCACCACACACCGGTCTGCGGACAGATCTCGCCGGTGCGTGCGACGGTCCCCAGCGGTACGCGCCCGGCGTTGGCACCTTTGGCCGGCTCCAGAGGAAGGCCCGTCACGGGGTCGAGGTTTTTCTCGCGAGCAAGACGTTCGACCAGTTCGTTGTCGGGCTCCTGTGGCGGCTTCGCTGCGTCCCGTTCCTTCTGCCACTGGAAGGTGCCGTCCCACGGCGGCAGCTTCGCAGGCGGCAGCGGCACGATCTGGTCGATATCGGGCACCTTCGGGTTGAGGCCGTCATTGTCGTTCAAATATTCCCAGATGGCCTCGTATCTGCGCGCTCGTTCAGGATCGCGAGGCAACGCAAGGTAATAGAGCTTGTTGGATTCGTCGGCATTGAATCCGCCCTCCAGAAACGAAGCCGATTGTGAATCGCCTGCCTCAACACCTTTCTGGAAGGCACGGAGAGCATCGGGATAGAGTTTGTCAGTCATCAGATCGATGCCAAGGTAACTGGCGGCCTTACCGTATCCCTGCTCGGTGGCGCATGTCGTCATCTGGCGGGAAATTGCTGGTGGCTTGTCCCGTGGTGACAGCAGGTCGCCGACATAAAACTGCGCTTCCGGACTGCCCAGGTCAGCGGCCTTGCGGAAGTACCGGAGCGCTTTTTCGTTATCCTGCTTAACACCGTAGCCCAGTTCAAGATAGTGCGCCATGTCGTAGTAGCCGCCGGGCACACCCGCGGCGATTAGCTGTTCAGCGAGGTCGATCGTTTCGTGCGCTGCATGGGGCGAAGGCGCAAGTCCTGTGGAGACGAGTTTCTGCAGATTGTTGTTGGCCTTGTAGTGGCCGTGTGCTGCCGCGATCCGGTAATAGCGCGCCACCGCGCTGTAGTCCTTCGGGCCATATTTCTTCTCCAGGAAGCGGCCATACTTGAAGAGCTGGTCGGCATCTGCATTGAGTGCCGGCAGGTGATCGGCTTCGTGGGTGCAGGTGAACGCGAGGTTGGCGCGCACAGCGCTCCAGTCGGATTGGGAAGGCACAGTATTGTCCTTTTTAGAGCAGGCGCCCGCGAGCAATGCGAGCGCGATTATCAATGCGGTCCGGTTCATGGTTCAATCGTCAGTACTGCGCTTGGTGGAGGTATATGAAAAGCCGACGAGCGGGGCAATGGGCGCGACACCGCTCTTCTGTCGCAGACCTTTTCGATGCCACGGTTCGCTTCTTCGTCTGCCTGGCTAGTGCCGCTCAACCTTCCAGGGTATTGAATGTGAAGTGTCCGTTCCGTGACACGCTTTACCGGCGCTTTTCTGTTTGTCACTGGGACTAAGGGACCAAACTGAAGCGTAAGCGTGTCGGCCGCTCGAAAGAAGAATCCCGCCACAGCGGGTCTAGGGGAATCACGAACGCGCTATGTCTGGTCGGGGTAAGCCAGAAGGCTCCAGGTCGCATCGGTGTGGCTTACACGCATGCCAAGCAGCGCATCGAGGCCGGGAACGGGGCGAGGATGGTTCGTGCGGAGCTGTGGCATCGTCTCGCCCTTTATGAGCAGGCGCATCGTCTCGCGGCGCACGCCGCCTGACTGCAGATCGCACCACACACCGGTCTGCGGACAGATCTCGCCGGTGCGTGCGACGGTCCCCAGCGGTACGCGCCCGGCGTTGGCACCTTTGGCCGGCTCCAGAGGAAGGCCCGTCGCGGGGTCGAGGTTTTTCTCGCGAGCAAGACGTTCGACCAGTTCGTTGTCGGGCTCCTGTGGCGGCTTCGCTGCGTCCCGTTCCTTCTGCCACTGGAAGGTGCCGTCCCACGGCGGCAGCTTTGCAGGCGGCAGCGGCACGATCTGGTCGATATCGGGCACCTTCGGGTTGAGGCCGTCATTGTCGTTCAAATATTCCCAGATGGCCCTGTATCTGCGCTTCCGTTCAGGGTCGCGCGGCAACGCAAGGTAGTTGAGCTTGTCGGACTCGTCGGTATCGAATCCGTCTTCCAAAAACGAAGCAGATAGGGTGTCGCCTGCCTCGACACCTTTCTGGAAGGCACGGAGGGCATCGGGGTAGAGTTTGTCAGTCATCAGATCGACGCCAAGGTAACTGGCGGCCTTACCGTATCCCTGCTCGGTGGCGCATGTCGTCATCTGGCGGGAAATTGCTGGTGCCTTGTCCCGTGGTGACAGCAGGTCGCCCACATAAAACTGCGCTTCCGGACTGCCCAGATCAGCGGCCTTGCGGAAGTATCGAAGCGCTTTTTCGTTATCCTGCTTAACGCCGTAGCCCAGTTCAAGATAGTGCGCCATGTCGTAGTAGCCGCCGGGCACACCCGCGGCGATTAGCTGTTCAGCGAGGTCGATCGTTTCGTGCGCTGCATGGGGCGAAGGCGCAAGTCCTGTGGAGACGAGTTTCTGCAGATTGTTGTTGGCCTTGTAGTGGCCGTGTGCTGCCGCGATCCGGTAATAGCGCGCCACCGCGCTGTAGTCTTTCGGGCCATATTTCTTCTCCAGGAAGCGGCCATACTTGAAGAGCTGATCGGCATCTGCATTGAGTGCCGGCAGGTGATCGGCTTCGTGGGTGCAGGTGAACGCGAGGTTGGCGCGCAGGGCGTTCCAGTCGGATTGCGAAGGCACGGTGTCGTCCTTTTTAGAGCAGGCGCCCGCGAGCATTGCGAGCGCGATTATCAATGTGGTCCGGTTCATGATTCAATCGTCGGTACTGCGCCTGCCGGAGGTATATGAAAAGCCGACCAGCGAGGCGATAGGTGCGAGACCTCTTTTCTGATTCTGAGCGTTCCGGATAACGATTTTTGACCAGGCATTAAAGGCTTCTACCGGCTGGTCCGATGCGCCACCCTCGAATCCTCTGGTATGCAAATCCCACAACCGTCTCCGCAATGGCTGCGTGACAGCCATATTCTCGTGGCAGATGTTCAGCTCACTATCCACCGCCATGCTGCGCAGATTGATGTTGGCGGAGCCCAAGGTCATAAATACGTCGTCCACAATCATCAGCTTGCTATGCACGTAAACGTAGTCCCACTTTTCAGGCGGCGAGTCGGGTGCCACAAGCGTACAGATCTGCACCTTGAGTCCCGGAATTTCGATCGGCGCAATCGGGTTTTTCTCGTTGTCGTCAATCTGTTGCCGGATAGACGCGACCTCGGCCTGATGGGCTAGCTGATCCTGCTGAATGGCCGCGACATTCGGGAACTTGCTGTAGTCGTAATTCCCCTTCATAACCTGATTCATTTCCCGATTCGCCTGTGCGAGTCGGTCTTGAGCTGTCGACAACTGGGCTTGCAGGACGTCGCGGCGCTCCAGACGCGCTATCGCCGGTACGCGGTCGGCTTTGCCGAGCGCATTAAGCATGTGATAGGTGTTGACGGTGCCCGGACCGATCGCCTCCTCATTCGAGTTGGTCACGACAAACAGATAGATAGGACCGTGCTTGCCCGGGTCACGCCCGGCGCTGACCAGCGCCGCCGCCACCTGCGTGATCTTTTCCGCTAGCTCCGACCAGCGGAAATACTGGTTCTCGATATAGATGAACCTGGTGGCGTTATTGACCGCCTGTAGATACATGCTGGCGATGTCGCGCTTTTCGTGCTGCGATTGGGTTCGAAGTACCTGCGCCATCACGGGCGTATCGAAGTCCCGACGCAAGGTCAACTGACTTGCAACCGCAGCGCGCGACTGCGTAAGAGTCTGGCCTGTCGCATCGTCCCACGCCTGGCAGAAGTTTTCGTTCAGATACTCGAGCACCGGGCCGCTTACGCGGCTGGAGATATCCTGGCGCGGATGCAGTCCGTTGCGGCCCATCTGCGGATGCATGCGTACGTAACTGTGGTCGTCGCGGTCCCAGTACGTATCGAGCATGTTATGGCCCATGACAAAGCCGACTGCGCGGTCCGGGATGTCGTAATCGATCAGCACCATCTTCTGATGGTGGGTTGGAAAGGCCGCCATGGCCGCACGACCCACCGATCCCGTGGCGGCTCCCTGACGCACCGCTTCGTTATGAAGCTTCATCCGATGGTCGATTTCATCGCGGTTGTGCAGACTGAAATCCCGCGTTGCGAACTCGAGATTCCTGAACGCATCCTTTCGAAATGCGAAGTCTACGACCCTGTCACTCGCGGCACGATACCTGGCGCGGGTGACGTTGTTCAGATTGGCGCGCCGGTACCACTCAATGTCGAACTCGCGTTCCCATCCGGCCTGATAGTCCTTGGAAACGAAATTCGAAACGCCCGGTAGCGAAACAAACCAGTCGGGTAGCAACGGCTTGATCGACGTGGCGAGGTTGTTGCCCGGTGCACCGTTCTCGCTGAACTCGGCGAGATGCAGATCATCCTGCCAGCACAGCAGACGAACCTTGATGCCATTCGCGCCAAGTTGGGCAAGCAGTTGCCCGATTGGCACCGATGCGCTGCCGCTTCCCCGTTTGAAATACATCGATGGCTGAAAGCCCCAGCAGATGATATCGACCGAACGCCTCGCGTTCAGCAATGCGTCATAGACCGTGCCGAAGGCCTCTTCGCCATTCACCAACGGCTTGAATGTCGCTGGTGCCGGGCAGTATTCGGTCCGTTGTACGAACCAGGGAAGGGTGAGCGTCGCGCTTCTGCAGCGGGACAGCGCAATGGGTACGTTAATCGGCTTTTGTGTTGTCATGGTCAAACGCTGACACATCCTCTTTTTATAAGGTCGACGCGTAGCCGACTTCCGTAAGCAAACCACAGTGTAAGCAGTTCTACGTAAAAGGGAACGTATCGCGACAAGCTTTGACAATTCTTTACTGTTGCGTTGTCCGCCGATGCGGACGCGTAGGCGACGGATGTCAGAACCTTCGCAACTCAGAGGCGATTCAGATTTTTCCAATGAAGCGAGTCTGCGCGAATTGTCCAGTCGTTGAAGGCTCTCCGTAATTCCATTGGAATATCAATCTGAAAGCCGCTGCCCGAGTCTCTTAATAGCTTTTGCCAACCTCACTGAACAACTTTTCTGCCCGATGTATATTCGCCACCTCTGTCGCATATCGCGGCGAGTTGTCTTGCGATTTGTTAGGAATCTGGAGGATTTATGGCAATCAATCACCGAGGCTTTCGAGTCACTGTCGACATGGCTCCGGACGCGTCAGGCACGCAATGGCATTGCGAAGCCAAAATTGAAGGCATTGAGGAGCGTACGCGGCAAGCCCGTATTCCCGGCGTAGATCTGACCTTTTCGCGCCTGAAGATCGACGTGCTGATGGCGATGAGCATGGTCGAGCACAAGGCCGTGACGTCGATTGACGAATGGCATACTGAACACCTTGCGGCTGACCGACATTCATGTGAGATCCACTAAAAGATCCTGATGTCCGCATTCGTAACAGAGGTGACAATCATGTCGTGGCGACGCGAAGCCGCGACATCGGAGGGGGAGACAAATTGTCGCACCTCAAGCGTGGCTAACGAATAACCAACAAGCACGTCGCTTACACTCGACGAAAGAAAGAGGGTTGTCGCACCTTACAGATTTCATTGCATCAAAGCTTCGGGTAAGCTAAACAGACGATCAAAACGGGGAAGGGCGAATGACACTCAGAATCACAACAGTCACAATCAATCGCGACGTTCATCCGAACACGGTCTTTGTCGTGTTGCAGAATCCGGCAGGTGAGTCGGCCAAAGTGCAGATCCACTTTCAAGCCAGCGTGAACGTCAACGACTTCACACTAAAGGAACTTGAGCGGCTCGCTCACGACGAGTTAAAACGCCTCGAAGAGTGACCGGTGCTTCCCCGCTAAGTCCCGATCAGATGCAGCACGATATCGCGCGTCGACGGCTCACGCCGATGCTCGAACAGGTAAATCCCTTGCCACGTGCCGAGCACTAACGCGCTTTCTTCAACCGGAATCGACAACTGCACTTGCGTCAGCGCTGCGCGCAAATGCGCGGGCATATCGTCGAGTCCCTCGGTATCGTGTTCATAGCGATGTGCATCTTCCGGAGCGATCGCTGCGAAGTACCGCTCGATATCTCTGCGCACGGACGGGTCGGCATTCTCCTGTATCAGCAATGAAGCCGACGTATGCCGACAGAAGATCGTCAGCAATCCGACTTCGATCGCCTGCTCCGCAACGAACTCCCGCACCTGCTTCGTGATATCGACGAGTCCGCGTGTGCGCGCACGCACATGCAGATGATGAAGCGCCTGTTGCATCGAAACCTCCATTGAAATGCTGCGCCGCTCACGCGGTCTGATCTTCTCAGCATAGGGCGCGGTGTGCATTTGCAGCAATCGCAACCTCCCCACAAGTCAGCGCCTTTACTTATGCGAATCACGGGTAAACACCCACTGAAACATCAGACATCTGATGTATATTCGCTCCGTTAGCCGACTCCATGACCCGTCCATGCGCCTGTCCGTCGAACACTCGATGAGCGAGAAAATCCAGGAATCGCTGATGACGATGATCCGCGAGCGCTCGCTTAAGCCCGGTGATCAGATTCCCACTGAAATGGAGCTCTGCGATCTTTTGGGAGTGGGTCGGTCGAGTCTTCGCGAAGCCGTTGCGCAGATGATCTCGCATGGCTTGCTCTCACGTGTCCAAGGTCGCGGCACCTTCATCAGACAAATTTCGTTGAAACTGCAAGGCGGTCTCGATGATCTGATGTCTGTCACCGATATGATCCGCAGCGTCGGCGCGGTACCCTCCACCTGCCGGATTCAGATCGAGCACATCAACGCCTCCGAGAGTCTTGCCGGCAAACTGCGTCTGAATGTCGGCGACGAATGCGTACGCATCGAACGCGTGCGATGTGCGGACGACGCGATTGCCGCGTATTGCATCGACACCGTGCCGAAGGCCGTGTTCGATGCAGCCGGCGGCGATCTCGGCGAATCGCTGTTCGCGATGTTCGCGCGCACCGGTCGCCGGCTGTCGCACACGCATACGTCGATCCAGCCGACCATCCTGACGCCGCGCGATCTGCCGGAACTCGGCGACGGCTTCGGCCTGTTTCTACTGCTGGATGAAGTGGATTTCGATCAAAGCGGCGAGCCGCTTTGCTATAGCAACGACTACTACAACACGAGCATCTTCAAGTTCGACCTGGTTCGCAAGAAGCGATAAACCGACGTAACCCATTCGGGCGAAATCGCCGGCAAACCAGGCATTGCAGTTCAACCGTGGAGGAGACAGTCCATGGAATTTGAAGCAATGAGTTGTGACGAGTTATCGGCTTATCTGCGCAGTGTGCCAGGCGTCTATGCACTGTTGAACGAGCCTGCCGAACTCGATATCGCCGAAGTCGGCGATGGCAACCTGAACTACGTGTACTTCGCGAGCAACACGAAGGCGCCGGAGAAAAGCGTCGTCGTCAAGCAGGCGCCGCCGTTTCTGCGGCTGGTCGGTAAGAGCTGGCCGTTGACGCGCCATCGGATGGAGCGGGAAGTCGCCGCATTGCGGCGCTTCGGCGCGCTGTGTCCGCAGCATGTGCCGCGCGTCTATCACGCTGACAACGAGCGCTTTCTGATGGTGATGCAGCGCCTGTCGTCGCATCGCATCCTTCGACAAGGGCTGATGGACGGCGTCGTCTATCCGAAGCTCGCCGGCCATCTGTCCACTTACCTCGCCCATACGCTGTTTTTTGGCTCCGACCTGTATCTCGCGCCCGACGTGAAGAAGCAGGCGGTCAGCGCTGCGACCAACAGCGAGCTATGCAAGATCACCGAAGACCTCGTGTTTACGTATCCGTTCGAGGATCACCCATCGAATGCGTATAGCCCGGCGTTTTCGCGCGCGGAGATCGAGCGGCTATGGAGGTCGCCGGCGCTGCGCGTCGCGGTCGGCGAAATGAAGTGGTCGTTCATGAACGACGCGCAAACGCTGTTGCACGGCGATCTGCACACCGGATCGATCATGGTCAACGAGGACGAGACCTATGTGATCGATCCCGAGTTCGCGTTCTACGGACCCATGGGTTTCGATATCGGCGCAGTGCTCGCCAATCTGTTGCTCGCGTATTTCTCGCGCGACTGGCACGACCGCGATAAGCGAGCAAACGGCGAACTGCCGTATCGCGACTGGCTGCTCGAACAGGCGACGCAAATCTGGACTGGCTTTGCCGATCAGTTTGTCGCGCTGTGGCGCGAGCACGAAAGCCGCCGCAAAAGCCACTTTATCGGCGACGACCGAAGCGGGGCATGCGAGCAAGCATTCCGCACACGGTTTATGCAGCGCCTCTTCGCCGCGTCACTCGGCTTTGCGGGCTGCAAGATGATCCGGCGCATCGTCGGCATGGCGAAAGTCGCGGACGTCACGAGTATTGCCGACGATGCGCTGCGCGCCAGCGTCGAAGTACGCGCGCTGCGCTGCGCGGAACGGCTGCTCGTCGAGCGGCATGCGATTGCAGGCATTGGCGATGTTGTCGCACTGGCGCGCGAGATTCACGCGACGCGTTACGCGCAGACGTAGCGACGCATGCAAGCAACACGAATTTTTCCGTTCATCCATCCATTGGCATCGGAGCACGTATGGTTTCGCCGTCGCCTTTTATGAATCTGCCGGCCACGATTGCGTGGGACGACGACTGTCTGCGGATTCTCGATCAGACCCGCTTACCTCACGAGACGGTAGTCGAAACACTGAGCACCGCGCAGGCCGTCTGGCGCGCGATTCACGAATTGCGCGTGCGCGGCGCGCCCGCGATTGGTGTCGCCGCTGCATACGGCTTGTGCGTCGCGGTGCAGCGCGCGCGGCATCTGTCGCTCGACGCATTTCGCGGCGCATTGAAAGAGCAGGCCGTCTATCTCGACAGTGCGCGTCCGACCGCGGTCAACCTCAGTTGGAGTCTGAAGCGCATGCTGCGCGTCGCGGACCGCGCACCGGTCACCGACACACCTGCGCTGTATCGCGCATTGGTCGAAGAAGCCACGCGCATTCATCGCGAAGACGAAGCGCTATGCGAAGGCATCGGCCAGCATGGCTTACCGCTGATCACCGCCGGCTGCGGCGTGCTCACGCATTGCAATGCCGGTGCACTTGCGACCACCGGTCTGGGCACCGCCACCGCGCCGATTTACACCGCGCATCGCGAAGGAATTGCGTTTCGTGTCTATGCGGATGAAACGCGACCGCTGCTGCAAGGCGCCCGGCTCACCGCCTACGAGTTGCAACAAGCCGGCGTCGACGTCACGCTGATAACCGACAGCATGGCCGCGTCGTTGATGGCGCAACGATTGATCGACGTCGTGATCGTCGGCGCGGACCGCGTCGCCGCAAATGGCGACTTCGCTAACAAGATCGGCACGTTAGGCGTCGCGATCGCGGCGCGTTACTTCAATGTGCCGTTCTATGTCGGATGCCCATCGTCGACGCTCGATTTCCAGACGCCCAACGGCCGCGGCATTGTTATCGAGGAGCGGCGCGACGACGAAGTCACGCAGTTGGGCGGAAAGCCAATTGCGCCAGCCGGCATCAAGGTGCGCAATCCGGCGTTCGATGTGACGCCGCATGAACTGGTGACCGGCTATATCACCGAACGCGGCATTGTTCGCACGCCGTTCGATGCGAACCTCGCGGCGCTGTTTGGAGCGGCGGCGTGAGCGGCACGAGCGGTCGCGCATCCGGTGCGCGAGACCAGGAAACCGCGCTGCGCGCTGAAATCGTGTACACCGCTTGCGAAATGGAGCGTCTCGGGATCAATCAGGGCACATCGGGCAACGTTAGCGCACGCTGTCGCGACGGCCTCCTGATCACGCCAAGCGGGGTGCCCGCGAATGCACTGAGCGTGGAAGCGATCGTGTGGCTGCCTTTGGATGTCGCAGCCGACGCGCCTGTTTTCTCGGAACGCCGCCCGTCGTCCGAGTGGCGTTTTCACCGCGACATCCTGCGCGCGCGTGGCGAAGTCGGCGCGGTCGTGCACACGCATTCGAATGCGGCGACGGCGATCGCGATTCACCGCAAGGACATTCCCGCGCACCACTACATGGTGGCGGCCGCGGGCGGCAATTCGATCCGCTGCGCGCCCTACGCGACCTTCGGCAGTCAGGCGCTGTCCGACCATGCGCTCGAAGCGTTGAAGGAACGGACCGCATGTCTGCTCGCGCATCACGGTGTGATCGCCGTCGGACACGATCTGGCCAAGGCGCTGTGGCTCGCGAACGAAGTCGAAGTGCTGGCGAAGCAGTATCTGCTGGCGAGTCAGCTTGGTCCGCCGCCGCTGTTGTCCGACGAGGAAATTGCCGAAGTGGTGAAGAAGTTCAGCAGCTATGGTTTGCGCCGCGCGAGCGGCATCAACGACGGCCCCTGACGCCTGTCGCATGGCGTGCGTCGAACCCGGAGTCTTGTAGCGCGTTTCGTTTGCCGCGGTTCTAGCGCGGATTTCAAGCGGATTTCAAGCGGTTTTTGCGCAGTTCGAACGCCAGACCGGCGGTCCCGGCACGGCGTATATAACTTCAACAATGGAGACACTCATGGCCTGGAACACAGGAAGATCCGATCGCTGGACCACGTTGGGCGCGCCGATGGGCGCCATGTTGCTGTGCGCGGCTGCAGTCTTGAGCGGCTGTTCGAAGAGCGAGTCGCCGTCTTCAACCAGCACGGCTGCCAGCGACGCGGTTGCAAGTCCCGCTGCAGTGGCGAACGCCGCACCGGCCGCGTCGGGCGGCGACAGCAGCGGTGGCGGAGCCAATGCGGGCGGCGCCGGCAAGACGAAAATTGGCTTCTCCGTATCGACGCTGAACAACGCGTTCTTCGTCGGCCTGAAGCTCGGCGTCGAAGAGGGCTCGAAGACCCAGGGCTTTGTGCTGGTGCAAACCAATGCGAACGGCGACGCACAACAGCAGGTCAACGACGCGGTCAATCTGTTGAGCCAGGGTGTCAGCGCGCTCGTGTTGAACCCGATCGATTCGAAGGCGATCATCCCCGCGGTGCAAAAGGCAAACCAGATGGGCGTGCCGGTCTTCACACTCGATCGCGGCTCGGACGGCGGCAAGGTGACGTCGTTCGTCGCGTCCGATAACGTCGCGCTCGGCGCGACCGGCGCGAAGTGGATTGCCGATCAGCTGAAGGAACGCTACGGCTCGCCGAAGGGCAACGTGGTCGATCTGATCGGTCTCGTCGGGACGACCGCCGCCACCGACCGTGAAAAGGGCTTTAGCGACGAAATCGCGAAGTATCCGGATATCAAGGTCGTCGCGCGCCAGGAGGGCGGATTCGATCAGGAAAAATCGTTGAACGCGATGACCAACATCCTGCAGAAATTCCCGCAAATCGACGCGGTGTTCGGCGCGAACGACGACAACACAGTCGGTGCGGAAAAGGCGATCGACAACGCAGGCCGCTACAAGCCGCTCGGCGACAAGGAGCACATTCTCGTGATCGGCGCGGACGGCACCGCGCAGGCCTTGTCGGCGATTCGCGCCGGCAAGCAGGACGCGACGATCTCGCAGAACCCGATCCAGATGGCGGCCAAGTCGTTGAGCTTCATCTCCGACTACGAAGCGAAGAAGCAGGTGCCGGAAAACTACGCATGGCCGACGCTGCTGATCGATAAGTCGAATATCGATTCGGACGAGGTCAAGAAGTACGGGTTGTGGTCGCTGCAAGTCAGCCAGTAAGCGGCGGCGTGACGATCGCGCGTGCGCCGCGATGCAGCGCAAATGCAACGCAATACAACGCGATGCGAAGGCGCACGCGCTTCAACGCAGGACGGAACCCCTCATGAATGCCGGAACGAGTTCGCAGCATCAGACCGCCGCCCGCGCTCAGCCGCGCGCGAACGGCAAACCACCGCTGCTGCATATGGAAGGCATCGTCAAAAGCTTTCCAGGTGTGAAGGCGCTGCGTGGTGTGAGCCTCACGCTGCATGCCGCGCATGTGATGGCGATTGTCGGCGAGAACGGCGCGGGCAAGTCGTCGTTGATCAAAACGCTATCCGGCGCGTACGAGCCGGACGAAGGCTCGATCGAGATCAACGGCGTACCGCTTGCGCGCGGCACGCATGCGGCGATCGATGCGGGCGTCGCGGTGATTTATCAGGAACTGTCGCTGGTCAACGATATGACGGTGGCCGAAAACCTGTTCCTGGGCCGGATGCCGGCCAGCGGCGGTTTCCTGAACCGGCGCGCGGCGGAGCGTCGCGCGCGTGAAGCGCTCGCGCAAGTCGGGCTGGACAACGTAGCGCCGTCGATGCGTCTGGGCGATCTGCCGCTCAATAAACGGCAACTCGTCGAAGTCGCGAAGGCGCTCGCACGCGATGCACGCATCCTCGTGATGGACGAGCCGACCGCCGCGCTTCAGCACGACGATATCGCGAACCTGTATCGGGTGGTCCGGCGCTTGCGTGAGGCGGGCATGGGGATCATCTTTATTTCGCACCATCTGGAAGAGGTTTTCGAACTCGCGGACTCCGCGGTCGTGATGCGCGACGGCGCCACCGTCGACGCACGGCCGATGGCGCAATGGACCGAACAGGACCTCGTGCAGGCGATGGTCGCGCGCAATCTCGACTCGTTCTATCCGTGGGAGCCGCGCGATTACGGTCCCGTTGTGCTCGACGTACGCGACCTCGCGAGCCCGCCGGTCGTCCGGCATGCGAGCTTCAGTGTGCGCGCGGGTGAGATTGTCGGTATCGCCGGCATCGCGGGCGCTGGACGCACCGAATTACTGAAGGCGATTTTCGGTGCGCAAAAGGTCACGCAAGGCGAGATTCACGTGCACGGCCGCAAGGTCGATATCCATTCACCGGCGGCGGGCGTGCGCGCCGGCCTCGTCTATACCGCGGAAGACCGCAAGCTCGAAGGGCTCGTGCTCGATGCGAGCATCGAAGAAAACGTCGCGCTATCTAGCCTGAAGGCGCTCGCGACCGGCGGCTTCGTGCGCAGCGCGCGCAAGCGCAAGCTTGCGCAACAGGCGAGCGCCCGTTTCGCGGTGCGTGCCCCGTCGGTCACATCGATCACCGGCAACCTGTCGGGCGGCAATCAGCAGAAAGTGATTCTTGGCCGCGCGAGCGCAACCGGGCCCGCGGTGATCATGCTAGACGAACCGACGCGCGGCATCGATGTCGGCGCGAAGACCGAGATCTACGCACACATGATCGCGATGGCGCGCGCGGGCGCCGCGGTTGTGATGGTGAGTTCCGAACTGCCGGAACTGCTTGGTATGTCCGACCGCGTGCTGGTGATGTATCGCGGGCGGATCGTCACCGAACTGCCGCGCGACAACGCGGATTCGGAGACGGTGATTCAGTGGGCGACGACAGGAGTACGCGCATGAATTCGACAGCAGCAAAAGAGACCGATACACAAGCGTGGTCGAGCCGCGTGATCCGGCAATTGCGCAGCGGTATCGGGCCACTGTTCGCGGCACTGGTCATTATTTGCGTCGTGTTGTCGTTCGCCTCGCCGGAATTTCTGACGACCAGCACGCTCACCAACATCATGGTGCAGGTGTCGGTGGTCGGCATCGCGGCAGTCGGCGGCACGTTCGTGATCATCACATCCGGCATCGACCTGTCGGTCGGTTCGCTGGTGGCGTTGACCGGTATGGTCGCGGCGACGCTGATGGCCGGTTCGACGCCGGACAACATCGGCCTTGGCATCGCCGGGCTTGCGATCGCGCTCGCGGTCGGCGCGGGCGTCGGCGCGTTGAACGGTTTTGCGGTGGCGTGGCTGCGGCTCGTGCCATTCATTGTCACGCTCGCGATGATGGCGATGGCGCGCGGCCTCACGCTCGCCATCTCCGACGGCCGCACCAAGTTCGATTTTCCGAACGCGTTCACCGCGTTCGGTGCGAAATCGATCGGCGGATTGCCGATGCCGATGATCGTGATGCTCGTCGTGTTCGTGATCGGTCACATACTGTTGCGCAAGACGACCTTCGGCCATCAGGTGTTCGCGGTCGGCGGCAATCGCGAAGCCGCGCGGCTCGCCGGCATCCCGGTGCAACGCGTGATGTTCATCACCTACACGCTGGCCGGCGTGACCGCCGCGATCGCCGGCATCGTGCTCGCCGGGCGCCTGAATTCGGCGCTGCCGTCCGCCGCGAACGGGCTCGAACTGCAGGTGATCGCCGGCATCGTGATTGGCGGCACGTCGCTTGCCGGCGGGCGCGGTTCGATCGTCGGCACCTTTATCGGTGTCCTGCTGATCGGCGTGATCAACGTCGGGCTGTCGCTGCTCGGCGTGAACCCGTTCTGGACGCAATTCATTCAAGGCGGCGTGATTTTTGCCGCCGTCATGCTCGATGCGCTGAGTCAACGGCGCAAGAACTGACCCACTTTTCAGGCAGATCATCCGAGGAGACGCACGCGTGAAAAAGATCATCAACCAGCCGGACCAGTTCGTCGACGAAATCATCGAATCGTTGTTCGTCGCTCATCCGGGCTGGATCAAACCGGCCACCGCCGACCAGCGCGCACTGGTGCGCGCCGATGCGCCAAAAGCAGGGCACGTCGGCATCGTGACAGGCGGCGGCTCAGGCCATTTGCCGGGATTTCTCGGCTATGTCGGGCCGGGGCTGTGCAGCGGTGTCGCGGTCGGCAATGTGTTCTCGTCGCCGTCCGCCGAGCAGATTTTCGAAGCGACGAAGGCAGTGAATGGCGGCCCGGGCGTGCTGTACGTGTACGGCAACTACGGCGGCGATGTGCTGAACTTCGACCTCGCCGCGGATCTCGCCGAGGCCGAAGGCATCGATATCAAAACCGTCGTGCTGACCGACGATGTCGCATCGGCGCCGTCCGAGCGCGCGAGCGACCGGCGCGGCGTCGCGGGGATGGTGTTCGCGTTCAAATGCGCGGGCGCGGCAGCCGAACGCGGCGATTCGCTCGAAGATGTCGCACGCATTACCGCAAAGGCGAACGGCGCATGCCGGACGATGGGCGTCGGCTTGTCGCCGACCATCTTGCCGGCCGCGGGCAAGCCGACCTTTACGCTGCCCGACGGGCAGATGGAAATCGGTATCGGCATTCACGGCGAGCCGGGCACGCATCGCGGCGCGCTGGAAAGTGCCGATGCGATTGCGGACCGGCTGACGGGTGAAATTCTGCGCGACCTCGCGGCGCCGAACGGCGCACGCGTTGCCGTACTGATCAACGGGCTTGGTGCGACACCGCTGGAAGAGCTGTACTTGCTGTATCGCCGTACTGCGAAGGTGATCGGCGATCATGGCCTCAAGATCGCGCGCTCGTATGTCGGCGAATACGTGACGAGCCTCGAGATGGCCGGCGCATCGATCACCGTGATGCAGCTCGACGACGAGCTCGAAGCATTGCTGGCCGCGCCCGCGCGTTCGCCATTCTTTCGCGACTGGCTGCTGAGCTGATCGAGGAGACTTTCATGAGTGTTTCCAGCAACGAACTGCGCGACGTGGTCAGCCGCGCGCTCGAAGCGATGCCTGCCCATACCGACGAATTGCGCGACCTCGATGCCGCGCTCGGCGACGGCGACCTCGGCATTACGGTGCAGTCGGGTTCGAAGGCGGTGGTGGCCGCGTGGGCCGCGTTGCCGTCGAGCGCGTCGGTTGCCGATCTGCTGCTCGCCGCGGGCAAGGCGTTTTCGACCGCGAATCCGTCGACATTTGCCGCGCTGATCGGCGGCGGCCTGCTTGCGGCTGCGAAGACCGCGGCAGGCAAAGAGACCGTCGGCCGCGACGATGCGCTCGCGATCGGCCGCGCGGTGGCCGCGCGTATCGTCGAACGCGGCAAGAGCAAAGTCGGCGACAAGACGGTGCTCGATGCCCTGGTGCCGAGCCTCGATGTGCTCGAAGCATCGCAGCGCGACGGCGACGCGCACGTGCTGCTCAGCGCGATGATCGGCAAGGCGAGCGAGCAAGTCGACGCGACCGCGGCGTTGCAGTCGCAAAAGGGCCGCGCGGCATGGGTGCGGGAGCGCAGCATCGGTCATCCGGATCCCGGCGCGACCGCCTATTTGCGATTTCTCGAAGAACTGCGGGGCGCGTTCGCCGTGCATTGAGTCGACATGGCTGCATGGCGTGGCGTGCAACGGCAATCCGGAGCCTGCGATGCGGTCGTTAACCGCGCAGTGCGCTTATGAAAGGGTAAAGCGGCAGGTTCAGGTAGTTTTGATTCGGTTGTGCGAGTCACCAGGATATCAACCTATAGTGAAACAGCCGCACCCTTTGCCAGATTTTCCGCCATGTCGTCCGAAACCCTCCGCGAGCCTTCGCCACCGCCACGTGATGTCCATGCGGTGGTGCGGCTTGCCGCCGTGACGGTTGCGACAGGGGTCGGCGCGGGGCTGGGCGGCATGCTGCTCGCGCTGCTGCTGCATGCGATCCAGCACGTCGCGTACGGTTACAGCCTCGATAAGCTCGTCGATACACAAAGCTTCCTGCAAGGTGTGACCGCGGCGTCGCCGCAGCGCCGTGTCGTCGTGATGGCGTTTTGCGGCGCGATCGCGGGATTCGGCTGGTGGGCGTTGAAGCGCTTCGGTCGGCCGCTCGTCAGCATCTCGAAGACGCTGGCGTCACCCGATGCACCGATGCCTGCTCGCACCACGCTCGTGCACGCACTGCTGCAAATCGTCACGGTCGCGCTGGGCTCGCCGCTCGGACGCGAAGTCGCGCCACGCGAGGTCGGCGCGGTGATCGCGGCGTGGCTCGCGAAGCTCACGCGGCTGACGCCGGCTGACGTGCGGCGGCTGATCGCCTGCGGGGCCGGCGCCGGTCTTGCGGCTGTGTACAACGTGCCGCTAGGCGGCGGCGTGTTTGTGCTCGAAGTGCTGCTCGGCACGTTGAACGTCACGGCCGCGGCAATGGCGCTCGCCGCATCGGTGATCGCCGCGCTGATTGCGCGCATTGGTCTTGGCGACCAAGCGCAATACGTGGTGCCTGCGCTGACCGACAGCACGCGCCTGATCGTATGGGCGGTGATCGCGGGCCCGATTCTGGGCGTCGCGGGGTACGGCTTCAAGTGGCTCACGAAAAAGGCCGCTGCATCGGCGCCGCACGCAGGCTGGCAATTGCCTGTATTCAGCGTGCTGAATTTCACGGCAATCGGCGTGATCGCGATTTACTTTCCGCAATTGCTCGGCAATGGCAAGAGCGCCGCACAGCTTGGCTTCGATAGTCATCTGACGGTCGGCCTCGCCGCCGCGCTGCTGGTGTTGAAAGTCGCGATCACGACGAGCAGCCTGCGCGTCGGCGCGTACGGCGGCGTGCTGACGCCGAGCCTCGCGACCGGCGCGCTGGCCGGCATCGTGCTCGGCGGTCTGTGCGGTCTGTTCGGCATCGTTCTTCCGGGCGGCGCATGTGCATTGATCGGCGCGGCCGCGTTTCTCGCGTCGTCGATGAATATGCCGATCACCGCGGTGGTGCTGATCGCGGAGATGACGCGGTTCAGTCACGGCGTGCTGGTGCCGATCGTGCTTGCGGTCGCGGGATCGATCGCCGCGCACCGGCTGTGCAAAATGCTCGCAGGCAACCCGCCGGCACGCGATCGTACGCAGCGCGCGTCGGTATAACGGGTGCGCACGCGCCTGGAGGGCGGCACAGCGGGGGGCACAGCGGGTCGTGCGCGGCGCCCGCCGGGTACACCCATTGCTGAACCATCAGTTCCAGCCAGTCTTCCTGGAGCGCACGATGGCCACGACCCGACCCGGTACCGGCGACGACAACACGCCGCACGATCCTTCCGAAGAGTCTCCGACCGAAACATCGAAGCCGATTGGCGACGCGATTCCGACGCCCGTTGAACCCGGCCTCAATCAGCCGCTGCCTGAAAAAGAGGAGCCGCCGGCGAAGCACGACCAGCGCGACACCGACACCGACACCGACACCGACACCGACTCCACTAGTCCGGTCGGCGAATCGGACCCGCCGAAGGGCGTGCCCGCGCCCGGCCCGTCCGACTTCGCGCTACGCGATGACCTCGCCGGGAACCCGGCTTGCACCGGTGCCGGCTGATTTGAAAGATTTCTGGAGCCAACCATGCATGCGGACCCCGCAATCCGACCTGACGCAACGAACCTCGATGTCGAACTGTTCAAGCTGCCGCCTCACGACTGGGTGCCGAATAATCGAAGATTGCCGATCGTGCTGTACCGGCAGGCGCTGCAAGGCGACACGCTCATCGACGCGGACGAGCGGGCCGCCGCGTTCGAGGCGCTATTCGATGCGCACCAGTGGCCGCCGCGCTGGCGTGACAGCATTTTCGACTATCACCATTTCCATTCGACCGCGCATGAAGTGCTCGCGGTGGTCTCGGGCGAAGCGGATGTGATTATCGGCGGCCCCGGCGGACGGGTTGTGCACGTGCGTAGCGGCGACGTGATGTTGCTGCCCGCCGGCACCGGCCACTGCCTGCAGTCGGGGAGTGGCCGGTTCAGCGTGGTCGGCGCGTATCCGGCGGGTCAGCAGTGGGATATTCGACGCGATGCGCTGACGCGCGACGAGTGCGCGGCGATGGACGCGTTGCCGTTCCCGGCATCGGACCCGGTGCTCGGCGACCGCGGTCCGTTGATCGATTTCTGGATGCACGTCTGACGTCCGCATGCATCAAAAGCATTCAAACGTAATCTCGATCGATTCGTTATCGACGCCGCGCACGCCGTTCGTATGCACCGAGATCGCATGCATCCGTTTGTTCTGGTCGCGGCAGTAGGCGGATGCGTGCTTCAGCCCGGCATTGCGGATGCTGTTCCACGATGCAAAGCTGTTGCGCGCACGGCTCGTAATCATTAACGAGCCGTTCGGCCGCACCTCCACATTCGACACTGCCGTGCAGGCAGTCAGCACGCTCACACCGGCGAGCAGCAGGCGTTTCTTCATATCCCCCCCAAGGTTCGCGCATTGTGAGGGCGCAGGAAATCGGCGGCAATAGGGACAAAGGCCCAAGCACAAACTTTGACGGCGGCGAACCGGCGGCCGTGCACAGCGAGTCGGCGCAAAGCTGCGAATGTGCCGTTGGCTGTCATCATACTGGCACGCGGTCCTGCCGCGTTTCCGGCGCCGCGCGGGGCCGGTTTGGCGACGGATTGAATGGTGCTCAGGCCTGTCTCGATGGTCAGGAAACCCATATGAACAGCTTGTCGCGCGAGGTGCGGAAGCGCCCGCGCGGCGCAGCGCGAGTTAGCCGTCCCGGGCGCGCAGGCGTGCGGGCGACACGCGTCCTTGCGAAGTGAGGCGGTCGTAAGGATTCCCGGCGTAAGATCCGCCTGACCATCTCTGGCTAAACGTCCGGCGAACAATATTCGGGGGAGACCATGCTGACCCGTTTCGAGACCTACGAGCAAACCGCTTCCCGCTTCGACTGGCGAATACCGGAGCAATACAACATCGGCGTCGACGCATGCGACAAATGGGCGGACGGCAGCGGTCGCGTCGCGCTTGTATGCGAATCGCCGGATGGGCGCATCGCGCGCCATACATTCGACGAGTTGAAGCGCTGGTCGGACGGTTTCGCGCATGCGCTGCGACGCGACGGGGTGCAAAAGGGAGACCGTGTCGGCATCTTTCTGTCGCAATCGGTTGAAACGGCCATCGCGCATCTGGCCGTCTACAAGTGCGGTGCGATTGCGGTGCCGCTGTTTGCATTGTTTGGCCCCGATGCGTTGCAGTACCGTCTCGCCGATAGCGGCGCAATTGCACTGGTCACCGATCAGGCCGGGTTGCAGAAAATCCTGCCATTGCGCGATACGCTGCCTGACTTGCACGTGGTTTATCGCGTCGACACGCAAACCAGTGGGGCAGCGCGCTTGCAACAACGCGCATCAAATGCCCGGGGCGACGCGATGGCAAACGAAACGACCGCCGTTGCGACGGCGATGGTCGCTGCCGCTGCTGACGCGCGTCCTTTCTGGGCTGCGCTGAGTTCGAGCTGCCAACCTTTTGATGTGCCGTTCACGTCGGCCGACGACCCGGCCGTGATCATCTATACGTCGGGCACGACGGGCAAGCCGAAGGGCGCGTTGCATGCGCATCGGGTGCTGCTCGGGCATCTGCCTGGCGTGGAGATGTCGCAAGACTTCTTTCCTGAAGGCGCGAAACTGATGTGGACGCCCGCGGACTGGGCGTGGATTGGCGGTCTGTTCGACGTGCTGTTGCCGTCGTTGCACCACGGCGTCGCGGTGCTCGTGCGGCGCTTCGAAAAATTCGATCCGCGGGCCGCGTTCGATCTGATGCAGCGGCACGAGGTCACGCACGCGTTCTTGCCGCCGACCGCGCTGAAAATGATGCGTACCGTCGAGCATCCGCAGCGCTGGCGCTTCACGTTGCGCGCGGTCGCGAGCGGTGGCGAGTCGCTTGGCGCTGAACTGATCGAATGGGGTGAGCGCGCGCTCGGCGTGACGATCAACGAATTTTACGGGCAGACCGAGTGCAACGTCGTGCTGTCGTCCTGCGCGACGCTTTTCGCGCCACGCGCAGGTTCGATCGGCAAGCCGGCGCCTGGCCATCGGGTGGCCATCATCGACGACGCGGGCCGCCCGGTGCCTGCGGGCACGCCCGGCGATATCGCGGTGCGCGTGCCCGACCCCGTGATGTTCCTCGGCTATTGGCGCAACGACGCAGCGACCCGCGGCAAATACCGCGGCGAGTGGCTCATAACCGGCGATACCGGCGTTGCGGACGACGAAGGGTTCATCCGCTTTGTCGGCCGCGATGATGACGTGATCACCAGCGCCTCATACCGGATCGGTCCGGCGCCGATCGAAGACTGTCTGCTGCGTCATCCGGCGGTGCGCATGGCAGCCGTCGTCGGCACACCGGATCCTGAGCGGACGGAAGCGGTGACCGCGTTCATTGTGCTGAACGCCGGCTACGCACCGGACGAAACGCTGCGCGCCGACTTGCAACAGCACGTCAAGACCCGCCTCGCGGCACACGAATATCCGCGCATCATTCATTTCGTTGACGACCTGCCGCTGACTGCAACAGGGAAAGTGATCAGGCGCGAACTGCGTGAATACGCAGCGCGCGCGGCGTGCGCATTACCGCCGGACAATGTTGTTCTGTGAAGTGCGGATACTTGATTGAAGCCATACAAAGTGTCGACATATTGTGGGCATCATTTTTTCACTTGAGCTATACTCAACCCCGCGCAGCTGGTAAATTCGGCTTGTTGGGCGGAGCTCATTAAAAAGATGTAGATGTTTGCATTTTTAACTTGACTAAAGCTCAACCAGCCTCTGATTTGTTCGGGTGAGGCTAGATGACTTCAGGGACCGATAAGGATCGCAAAAAATCGTGTGCGGGAACGACACTTGACGCTACAGACCGCAAACTATTGGCGTTGTTATCGGAAGACGCACGCCTCACTTACGCCGAACTCGGCAAACGCCTGCATCTGTCCGCGCCCGCGGTGCACGAACGAGCGAAGCGTTTGCGGCAGGACGGCGTCGTCAAGGCGACGGTCGTTACGATGGATGCCGCAAAACTCGGACGGCCCCTGCTTGCATTCGTGCACGTCGATACGACCAGCTGGATGGTGACCCGCCAACTGCTGCAACTTGAAGAGCTGCCGGACATCGAGGAAATTCATACCGTCACCGGCGAAAGCGCAATGCTGTTGAAAGTGCGCACGCGAGACACGCAGAGTCTCGAACGTCTACTCGAACGTATTCATTCCATCGAAGGCTTTGCCGGCACGCGCAGTTACATTGCGTTGACCACCTATCTTGAGCGGGGCCCTAGTCCGAGCGTGTGAGCGCATATCGCGCAAGGGTTCGACAACCCCGCGTAGGGCTCGGCGATCGCAAAGCGGTGCGCTATGGGTCGATGCGTTTGAGTGACGCGGCGACCTCGTTGCGAAATTGTTGAAGGCGCCGCAGTTCATCGCCGTTCGGCGCGATCGCCTTCATGATGAGCCGGGTCACTTCGGCCGCGACGGTGGGGATGTCCGGCGCGTGATCGCTTTCGATATTGCGCCACAGGATGTGTTCCATCATGCCGAACAGCATGTCGCGCACGATCGATAAACGAATATCCGGATCGAGCTCGCCCGCCGCCTGCGCATCGCGCAGCGCAATCATGAAGCTCGCAAGGTAACGCCGTTTCAGTTCGGCGAGATCTTCGGCGAATTCGCCGTGCACCGAGCGTCCTTCACTGAGGACCAGTGCGCAGAAACCTTTGGTGTCTTGCAGCAGATAGTTCAGGTGCCGCGTCACCACATATTCGATCTTGTTGCGCAGACCTTCTTCGCGAGGAAAGCCCTCTTCCATTTGCGCGGTGATCGTGGTGTACCACGTGTACAGCAATTCCTGGCAAAGCTCACGCTTGCTGCCGAAGTAAGTGAAGATCGTGGCTTCTGAAATGTTCAGGCGGCGCGCGATTTCAGCGGTCGTGCCGCGGTCGAACCCGTGTTCGCCGAATACGACTTGAGCCGTATTCAAAATATCGACGACGCGTTGTTCCGAACGAGCGCCAAGAATCTTCGCAGCCAGTTTCGGGCTGGTGAATTTAGGCGATAGAACCACGAGCCCCCCTGAAAATCGAGATTTGATTATCACTCAGGTTCGCGGAATGCCGCAAGTCTAAAACAAAACGTTATAAGGCAATAAACATGCGCTGCCACACGAACTTCGTCATTCGTTTGACACATAGGCGACTTCCGGTGCGACTCATAAAGCGGGCTCATGGCTGCGCGGTCAGCAGATTCGCGTCTCGTGCCAACAGCCATCTCCCGTCCGCTTCCTTGCGCAGGATCGTCAGCGTATAGCCCGTGCGGCGCACCGGCTGCGTCTGGCCGGGCGGCGTGATGGTCACGTCAAGATGGTTGCGCAGGAACGCCCAGTCGCCGAGCACCTGCAGTTCTTCGATGTGGCTCGTGGCATCGATGCGCATGGAGGCCTGGCCCTGCGACGCGGTCATGAAGGCCGCTTTGCCGAACGGATTCTGGCCGGGCACCATGAACACCGCATCGTCGGCGATCAGACTCAGCACGGTGTCGAGATCGCCGGCCTTGGTAGCTGCGAGCCATGAGTCCACGAGGTGTTGGATCGCGCGTTCATCGTCGCTCATGTGTTTATCCTCAATAAGTTTGCAAGTCGCCATCGATTGTAGAGCGCACTACTCAACGCGCGTGTCTCGCGTCGATCGATGTGGACCTTACGACGGCGACGGATGCGTGGCGGATATTACACAGTGCTTGCTGAAACCTGTTGCCAACTCAACTAAGATAATCGTGTTTCTTCATACGGAGTTCCTTTGTCCAATTCGTCTTCGGAACGCCGGCGGCCGAAGCAGGCCAGAGCGTCGTTCGCACTCGACAGCATTCTCGAAGCCGCTGCGCGTACGCTCGAAGTTCATGGCAAATCAGGACTGACGACGCAGCGCGTGGCTGATACTGCGGGGTTCAGCATAGGGGCGCTGTATCAGTACTTCCCCAATAAGGAAGGGCTGATCGAGGCGCTCGCGCGGCGTGAGCTCGAGCGGCTCACCGACCTGATGACCAACGCGCTCGCCAATCCGGCGCCGTTCGGTATGGGCATCAATGCACGCCGGATGATCCGCGCGGTCGCCGCGTTTATCGCCGACCGGCCGCGCCTGTACGGCATCCTGCGCGCCGAGTGGAGCGACGCGGCATCCGGTTCGCCGATCGGCGAAGGCATGCGACGCTACTTCGATCTGATCTCGAACACGTTGCATAACGAAAGCCCCGAACTCGGCAAGCGCATTGCCGTCGACGAAGCCCGCTTCGTGCTGTTTCGCGCGATTTCCGGCGTGCTGCTCGCGACCGCGCTCGAGCGGCCCGAGTATCTCGGCACGCGCAGGTTTGAAGACGAAATGGTGCGGCTCATCCTCGGCTTTGTCGGCCACGACGTGCCAGCGGGTATCGCCGAAGGTGAAATCGCCGCCGCCGGTGACGACAACGCGGGTCGCTATGCGCCACGCGCATGACAGGTGCGCTTGCGCTGGGAGATAAGTTCTGAGGATTTCTCGCATACCGCGCAAGTCTATTGCCTGACCTTTTGTGACGATGTCATATTGTCGGTCCGGGGGCAGCCCAGCATTCCTGCCTATTCTTTTTGCTCATATAAGAAAGCTTGTCGGACGCGCCTGGCGATCGTATAGCTGTCACAAAACACGCTTGGCCGTTGCGGGGAAGGGCCATGAATCACTACCAACTAGAAACAGATATCCAGCATCTCGAACAGGTGCTTACGCATATTTCACTGAATGACCGAATTCCGCTCTCTTACTGGCGCAAGCGCGTGGATAGCCTGACGTCGGTGGCGTCCGTGCCGTCGCAACGCAGCCGGGTAAAAAAGTTGAACGAAGCATTGCGTGCGCTCGAGGTGCGTGCACAAACCTGAGCGCGTACGCCCGGCATATTGGTTATCCGAATCGTCCAACCCAATGGTGCTTCACCGGGCACGGACGCAGCGCAACTATTTCAATTGCATTCGCAAAGCTTGCAATATTTGCGGCCGCCCGCGCCGGCTCGTGCAATGCAACGATGGTCAACGTCGGACGATACCCATCAGCAGCGTCACGAGGAAGATCACGATAAAGATAAAGAACAGCACTTTCGCGATCTCCGCGGCGCCCGCCGCTATGCCACCGAAGCCAAACACGGCCGCGATGATGGCGATCACGAAGAAGATGGCAGCGTATCGGAGCATGGGTTCCTCCCATCGATGAGTGGCTGAATTGTCTGAACCGCTGGATTTCGCGACAGACGTCGCCGGGATCTTGCGGCGCGCCGTCGCCTCAAGCAGAGCAACCATTGTGCCCATCTTGTTGTCCATTCTAGTCATTTTTCCGGATATTTTTACCGAATTCTCAATCGGCAAGAAATCGCAATGCATCGATTATCGTTTGACTGCGAATTCGGGTTTAACGTTTGCGCGGCTTTACCGATAAGGCTTAATTGAATTGGCTCGTTTCACTGAGATCCTTTTGTCTGCACAAACCCCCTTTTCTTTTCCATGAAACGCGCTAAAATGCGCGCCGATTCTAGGGAATAGCGCTTCGTGAAGTCCGTTCGTTGCTGGTCTGTAGTTCGATGCCGAGATATACGCGTCGCAAAAGAAAAAACCGGTGCGGTGGAATCAGATTCAAGAAGACGCATAAACCGTCGATAAGCAGCTAATTGGGCGGACCGGTTAAAAGCAATAAGCGAACGGATATCCTTCATGTCAACGGAGATTCATACGGGGGCGGCGACGCCGCTATCACCGGCCAGGCGCCGGTTTGTCGCGGCATCACGCCGGCGCGGCGCCGGGCGCTGGCTGTTCGCACTGGCGATGCTGGTCGCGGGCGCCGCACCGTGTGTGCATGCGCAAGCACCGACCGTTACGGCGTCGCCGCAACAGCCGACCACCGGCGCGCGCGACGCGGGTTCGCCTCAGCAAAAGGCGACGGCCAATATCGCCTTCTTCGACGGCGCGCGTCCTCCGGTCAATCTTCTGCAGGCTTTCGACGCGGTGGTCATCGATCCTGCGAGCGCTTTCGAACCAGGCGCGCATCCGCTCGCCCATACCGTCTGGATTGCGCGTACACATCCGGCGAGCGGCGACCACGTCGCGCAGCAGATCGAGCCGCTGTGGCAACGCGGTTATAGAGGCTTTCTGCTCGATACACCCGCGGCCATCGCGGCGATCGACGCGATTCACGCCGCTCATCCCGACGCGCGCCTGATCGTCGGCGGCGACGACGCGTTGCGGGCCGCGCTGCCGCACGCGGCAGCGTTGTACGCGGTGGTCGGACCGTCGCTCGTGCGCGGTGTCGCGCCCGGCGGCGGCACGCGAACCTCCGACGTGACGGCCATCGAGCGCGCAGCGCGCATCGAGGCCGCGCGCTCATTCATGCAGCGCACCGGTGTGCCGGTTATTTCGATCGAGCTTTGCCCCAGCGACGACCGCGCATGCGCGCGCACCACCGCGGCCCAGGTCGTCGCGAGCGGCATCACGCCGTACGTAACGAATACCGCGCGCAACGTGGTCGGCATCGGCGCGATCGAGGTATTGCCGCGGCGCATTCTGGTCGTGCAGAACCCGCCGTCCGATCTGCCGCTCGACGAAACACCGGGTGTGCGCGATGTCGCGATGCCGCTGAACTATCTCGGCTACGACGTCCAGTATGCGCAGATGAACGACACGTTGCCGGACGACGTGACGCCGGACCGCTACGCGGGCGTGGTCGTCTGGCTCGAGGGCGACGAGCCGCGCGATACCGCAGCATGGCGCGCGTGGGTCGACGAGCGGATTGCCGCGCACGTGCCGGTCGCGTTTATCGGTCAGTTCGGCTTCGACGCGGCCGCGGACGAAGGCGCGGCGCTCGATCTGCAGCCGGTCCTGGGGCCGTTTACCGATCCGGTCAGTGTGGTGTCGCGCGACCCGATGATCGGCTTCGAAACCGAGCCCAGACTTGGGCCACGCGATCTGACCGGCGTGCGCGTCGGCGCCGCGAGCCAGTCGCTGTTGCGCGTGAAGTCCGGCGCAGCGACGCTCGATCCGGTCGCGATCACGCCATGGGGCGGCTATTCGCTGAGCCCGTATACGGTCGTGTCGCTGAGCGGCGTCGGACAGGAGCGCTGGGCGATCCAGCCGATCCAGTTCTTCTCCCGGGCACTGCGGCTCACGCCGATGCCCGCGCCGAGCCTGACCACCGAGAACGGCCGGCGCCTGTTCATGACGCACGTCGACGGCGACGGCTTTGCGTCGCGCGCGGAGTTTCCGGGTCCCGACTATTCGGGCGAAGCGCTGTACGAGCAGATCTTCACGCGCTACAAGGTGCCGATGACGCTGTCGGTGATCGAAGGCGAGGTCGGCCCGCAAGGACTCTATCCGCAGATTTCGTCGCGCCTCGAAGCGATCGCGCGCAAGATGTTCGCGCTGCCGTATGTCGCGATCGGCACGCACACGTACTCGCATCCGTTCGACTGGGCGGACGTCGATGCGACGACCGGCGAGCGCGTCGATCGCGGTGACCGCGGCGGAGGCGGAGACACGGCGTTCTCGCTGAACATCCCGAACTACACATTCAATATCGACCGCGAAATTACCGGGTCGATCGACTACATCAACACGCGTCTCGCGCCGCCGGGAAAGAAGGCCGAAGTGCTGCAATGGCCAGGCAACTGCGAGCCTCCGGCGATTGTCGTGCGCAAGGTCTATGCGGCGGGCGTCGACAACATCAACGGCGGCGACACGGTCATCACGAAGAGCGCGAATAGCTGGACGAACATCGCGCCGATCGGCATCTCGAAAGGGCCGGGCGCTTACCAGGTGTTTGCGCCGAACCAGGACGAGAACGTCTATACGAACGACTGGATCGGGCCGTTCTATGGCTTCACGCGGGTACTCGAGACGTTCGATATGACCGAACGGCCGCTGCGCTTCAAGCCGATCGATGTGTACTACCACATGTACAGCGGCACCAAGGTCGCGTCGCTGCGCGCACTCGACCAGATTTTTTCGACCGTGCTCAAGCAACCGGTGTTGCCGGTGCAGATCACCGACTACGCACACAAGGTGCTCGACTGGCGCGGCTTTGCGGTTGCGCGTGAAGTGCGTGCCGCCGATGCGGGCGCAAGCGACGCAAGCGGTGCGGCGTACGGTGTCGCACCGGGTGCGGCGCACGGCACGGCCACCGCATCCACTGCATCCGGGACGGCCGGCACGTGGATCGTACGTGGCAACGGCGAAGTGCGCGAGCTGCATTGGCCCGGCACGAATGCGCCGGATCTGCGCGCGTCGGATGGCGTGACCGGCTATGCCGCGGGACCCGACGGCATCTATATCCACATTGCGGACGGCGCCGCACGCGTGGCGTTCGACGCACCGCGCGACGGCGCCGCGCCGCGCTCAGCCGTTGCGTCCGCGGGCACGGTGCCGTACATCGCACAGGCTAACGGCTTCGTGCGCAACTTCAAGCGCGATGCGCATCGCATGTCGTTCGAATTCGGCGGCTACTATCAGCCGTTTGTCGAACTCGCGAACGCGCAGCGTTGCAGCGTAAGCGTGGCCGGTCGTCCGGTGGACGTGCGGCGCGACGGTGCGCGGCTGCGTTTCGATATGCCGCCCGCAGCCGCGTTGCAGATCGACTATCGAGCCGTCGAGGTTGCGTGTAATGGCTAATCCGGCGGCCAATCACGCAACGGACGCGACCACCGGGGCGAGAGGCAAGCGTCCTCGGGTCGCGTCGACATCGCTGGTGCTGATACTCGCGGCGGTCGTGCTCGTCACGATGTACGCTGTCGCGCCGCGCGGCGGCATGCGTGCGCGCGTCGCATCGGTCGGCGCGCCGAGCGATCTCTCGGTCGCCTATCTCGAAGCGTGGTCGCGCGTGCAGCCCGACAACGAGGATTTTCTGGCGCTGCTCGGCGCGCAATACCTGTATCTGGGCCGCACGGATGACGCGCAGCGCATCGCCGCGCGAATGGACGCGCTGCATAGCGCCGATATGCGGCGCGCCGCAACCATGCTGCGTCTTGCCGTGGCGGAGCAGCGGACCTTCGCGCTGACCGAAACCGACCCGCGTCGCGCGGCGGCGCTGGCCGACTTGCGCGAGCGCTTGACCGAGGCTGCGCGTGACGAATGGGCGCCACGCGATCTCGAATGGCTCGCGCAGCGCGCCGCGTCGGCCGGTTTGCCGCGCCTCGCGACGGATCTCTACACGCGCTTGTCGCGGCACGATCCGCAAGGGCGCAACGAGTGGGATACGCAGATCGCGCGTTACGCGCTGCAGGTCGGCGACTATCGCGCGGCAGCGGACGCCTGGTTTCGCAAGCAGACCGCCGCGCAAACGCGCGACGAACAGCGCCGCTGCTTTATCGAAGGGATTCGTGCGCTGCAGTCGGGCAATCTGCTGGCCGATGCGCTTGCGGCAGCGGACGCGCATCTCGGCACACTGGCCGACGATCCGGCTACGCTGGTCGTATTGCTGAACGTCGCGCGCGCGGCGAACCGGCCCGATGCCGTCGACCGCTATGCGCGCATGCTGGCCCGCTTTGCGCGGACGCAGCCTGCTGAATCGCATGAGCCCCGCGCGCTCGCGCAAGCCGCGCCGCGGGCGGGTCGAACGGCTGCCTACGCGAGCTATGTGAGTGCTGCGCGCGCGGTGTCGCACGCGTCGTTCACGTATCGTGACGGGCCGGTCGCGCGGCCCGCGGCAGCGGTATCGTTCGGCACGCGCGATGGCGCGCGGCTCGTGCGTATCGCGGCCCCCGTGCAACCCGCTATGCCCTCTGTCGGCTCGAATCCCGATGTCGCCGACGTCGTCTTCAACGCGTTTATCGAATCCGGCGATCTGGCGCGCGCGCAACAGATCGCCGCGCAGCAGGTGCAGCGCAATCCGCGCTCCGCGCTGTGGGTCAAACGTGTCGCGCAGACCGCCGAGTGGAATCGCGACCCGGCGCGCGCGCTGAAGTCGTGGCTCGACTATGCGCAATTGTCGGACGACCCGGTCGGCTGGCAAAACGTGCTGCGTATCGCGCCGATGCTCGACGACGACGAAGCGTATCTGGCCGCGCTTGTTCATCAGGCGCGCGCCACGCCCGGCGACCTGAAGCTGATCGACAACGTGACGGCAACGTACGAGCGCCTCGGCCGTCCTGACGACGGTCTGGCGTTTCTGCGTTCGCTGCCGCGCGGCACGAACGCGGACGCGCTCGATCAGCGCATCGGCGCGCTGGCCGAACGCGCGGGTCATGACGATCAGGCGCTTGCCGCTTATCGCGCCGTGCAGGCACGCGATCCGAACGACGCAAATGCGGCGCTGCGCACCGCGAGCGTGTTATACCGCGCGGGCGATTATCAGGGATCATTTGCGGCGTTAAAGCGCGCGCGTGCCGGCGCGAGCGACGCAAGCGAAGACTTCTGGCGTGATTACGCGGAACTTGCGCGGTTGCTGCAGCTCGATGCCGATGCGAACGATGCGTACCGGCATTTGCTCGCGCACGGCGCGGCAACGCCCGACGAACTTGGCGAAATGACGGACTTCTACGACCCGTATCCGATCGATGCGGGGCGTGTTGCCGAGTTACGCTACCGGCGCGATCACTCGACGCGCGCGCTGCGGGACGCAATTTTCTACTACACCGATGCGCAGGCATTCGATCGCATCGCCGCGTTGCTCTCGAGCCTGACCCCTGACGAGCGGCGCGCCGCGCAAGCGACGCCCGCCGTGCTGGCGGTACGCGCCGAATATGAACGCCTGACCGACCGGCCGCTCGACGCGCTCGCCGACCTCGAGCGCGCGGTTCAGTTGCCGGATGCGACGTCGGACATGCGGGCCGCGTATCTGTGGACGCTCGTCGACTACGGCAGCGACGCGGATCTGCTGCGCGCGCTGAATCGCTGGCGGGGCAGTGTCGATCGCAGCGCCGCGCTGTGGGGGCCGTACGCGGCCGCCGAAATGCGGCTGAACCGGCCGGTCGCGGCACTCGAATATCTGCGGCGTCAGGCGGGCTCACTGTCGCGCGACCCGCTATGGCTGCTCACCTATGCGGAGGCGCAGGAAATGGCCGGTCATGCGGACTTCGCATGGTCGATCCGCCATAAGGTGTGGTTGCAGCTGCAACAGGATTCGGCGGCCCTCGCGAAGCTGCACGGCGTGCCGCGTGCGGCGCTACGCGGCCGCGCGGCGCAGGATGCAGAAACGCTCGCGGATCTGCGCGGCCGGCAAGTCGCATTGTCCAGCGATTACGCGACGGCCGACGCGTCGACGGCCTTGCTCGACAGCCTGCTATCGACGGCGGCGGCGCCGGCGGACGTCGCCTACGTGCGCCGCACGCTGCTCGGCAGCGCGGCGGGCTTGCCGGGTTCCGCGCCGCAAAGCGGTGCGGAACTCGCGCAGAACAACCGGCTGCGCGAAGCGGTCGCGAAAGAAGTGGCGATTGCGTGGGCGGTGTCGCACGAAAGCAATCTGCTCGCGAAGCGCTGGCTCGCGCAGCAATATGCGCTCAGTCTCGCGCGTCCCGCGGATGCGCGCTTGACGATCGCGCTGGCCGACAACGATCTTCCCGAACTCGAACGCCTGCTCGCGCAGGAACGCTCGCGGCTGCCGATTGGCGACCGGATCGACGCGACGATCGCGATCGACCAGCCGGACCGCGCGCAACAGCTTGCGTTCGAGGCATTCGGAGGCGCACCCGACGATACCGCGATGCACACGCGTGTGACCGAAACGGCGCTCGACTGGCCGCAATCGATCGACGCGACCGTGACGAGCCATGTCGAACATCCGCTCGACTATATCGAGCAGACGCTCGCCGCGAGCCGCAAGATTGCGGAGCGCTACCTGGTCGGCGTGACCGGCGTGCAGAACTTCCAGCATTCGACCGATACCACGCAGCTGGTCAACGTGCCGTCGGTGGACCGGTCGCTTAGCGTGTACGCGCGGCGGCAAACACGCGACACCGCGTGGCAGGTGACAGCGGGCCGGCGTGACGCACTCGATAGCTTTTATACGTTCGCGCTCGCGGCGCAGACGGGCCGCAACTCCGCGCTGACGCTTGGCGTGCGCGCCGGCCGCAATCAGCTTGCCGACGAAACGCAAACGCTGCAGGTCGGCGGCATGAAGGACAACCTGATCGGCGACTTCACGTACCGCGTGACCGAACGCATCACGATGACCGGTAGCGTCGAAGCGGACCGCTTCTACAGCCAGGCGCGCAGCTATATCGGCAGCGGCGTACTGTCGACCGGCGAAATCAGCTACCGCTTTCACACGCTATATCCGGACTACACCGTGCGCGTGATCGGCGTGCATGGCGGTTACGGCGCGAGCGGCAGCGCGGACCCGCTGATCTCGCGGCTGATTCCCGCCGCCAACCAGCCTGCGGTGGCCGGCGATTTCCTGCCGGATACGTACACGCAATACGGGCTGTACTTCGGCTTCGGCAACGATCTGCTCGAACAGTACACGCATCGCTGGCGGCCGTTTCTCGATGTCGGCATCCTGCACGATTCGAATCAGGGATGGGGGCCGGACATCAACGTCGGAGTCGCGGGCAGCGTGTTCGGCGGCGATCACCTCGCGTTGTTCTTCCAGCATCAGCGCGTGTCCCATCTCGGCACGCCGGTCACGCTGATGGGCGCGCGATACAACTGGTATTACTGATTGTGCAGGGTAGGGTGGCGCGTCGACGCAATGATCGGCACACCACGGCAACACGAACAAGGCGACAACGCAAACGTAATGAAAAAGGAGTGGTCGATGAACACCAATGACAAACATGCGCATGCGGCACAAGGGCGGGTACGTCCGCTTCGGTGGCTGGCCGCGGCGGCAGCAACCGTGCTGCTGCTTTCCGCGTGCGGCTCGATTACGCAGACCGCGGCCACGCCCGCGCTCGCCGCGAACGATCCTGTCGCGGTCGTGTCGCTCGCGAACTTCACCGAGACGCCGGCCGCCGGCAGCAGCGCGACTGCGATTGCCGCGAATGTGCTGCGCGAAAACGGCCTGACCGATGTGCGCGTCGCGCCGGCCGATGCAGCGTCGAACGCAATGTTCGATACCGCGCAGCGGGAGATTGGCGAGAAGAAGCTCGCATGGGCGCGCGAGCAACACGTGAAATACGTGCTGACTGGCGCGGTCGAGGAGTGGCGCTACAAGGCGGGCGTCGATGGCGAACCGGTCGCGGGCGTCACGTTTGAACTGGTCGATGTCGCGTCCGGCCAGGTGGTATGGAGCGCGACCGGCTCGCGCAGCGGATGGAGCCGCTCGAGTCTCGCGAACGTCGCGACATCGCTGATCGGCAAGCTGCTTGCGCCGTTGCGCGCGCACGCGTAATGCGGCGCGCACTCTCACTGGGCTTTCGACAGGCGATCAGGAGCCGGCCGTGAATACTGCCACTTCCCCATCGGACAGCGACACGCATGCGAACACGGTGAAATCGCGGCACACCCATCCGTTCGGCAATCTGAATGCGGTGGGGCGTTTCGTCGCGCCAGCGGTGACGCGGCCCTTCGCGATCGTCGAGACGACTGCGTTCATGCTGATCGTCTGCGTGCTGTGCTGGCGGTTCGATCCGTCCGATCCGCTGTTGCTGAAGACCGGCTTTCCGTGGCTATGGTTCGCGACGCTGGTCGTCGCGCTGCGCTACGGCACATTGCTCGGTCTTTACGCGAGCGCGCTGCTGATCGGCGTCTGGCTCGTTCACACGCACGGCGGCGGCGACGCGTGGCCCACGATGTTTTTCACCGGCGGCCTGCTGCAGACGATTATCGCCGGTCATTTCGGCGACATCTGGGGCGCCCGCGCGCAGCGTGCCGACTCGCTGAACGGTTACCTGAACGACCGGCTGGTGGCGATGACGAACAGCCACTATCTGATGCGCCTGTCCCACGAACGGCTCGAAAAAGACCTGCTGTCGAAGCCGACCACGCTGCGCGACTCGATTACCGAGTTGCGGCGGCTATCGGTCGCGCACGGGCTCGAAGTGCCGCGCACGCATACGGCGGGCGAGATGCCGGGCGCGCGTGAATTGCTCGAATTTGTTGCCCAGGCCTGTCAGATCGAAGTGGCAGCGCTTTATCCGGTGCGTGCAGGCAAGGTCGACACGACCGCGCTCGCGCGTCTGGGCGATACGTTCGAGATCGATCCGCACGATGAACTGGTTGTGCGCGCACTCGACACGAAGAGTGTCGCGCATCTGCGCAGCGACGAACAGCCGGTCTCGCAAACGTCGCTGCTCGTCTGCGCGCCACTGGTCGCCGCGGACGGCGACGTGCTCGCGTTGCTCGCGATCCGGCGCATGCCGTTTCTATCGCTGAATTTCGATAACCTGCAATTGCTGCTCGTGCTGCTCGGCTACTACGCGGATGGTGTCGAACACGCGCAGCAGGTGCGCGACATCCTGCAGGTCGTGCCGGACTGCCCGTACGATTTCGCCCTCGACATGAGCCGGCTCGCGCGGCTCGTGCGCTCGGCGGGCATTGCGTCGTCGCTGGTCGCGCTGGTGTTTCCGCATGACGATGCCGGCGACTCGTTCTTCGAGCACGTGATGCGTCGGCGCCGCTCGCTCGATCTGCTGTGGCCGATCCGGACCGACGGCCGCTCGGTGCTGATCAACCTGATGCCGGCCACCGACGAGACCGGCGTGGACGGCTACCTCGCGCGCATCGAAGCGAGCTTGCGCGTGCAGTTCAACGTCGACCTCGAAGGCGCGCGTATCGGTGTGCATACGCTGCACCTCGGCACCGGCGCGCCGGGTCCCGCACTGCGAGGGCTGCTGACGCGCAGCGGCATCGATGGCTGACCGGTCAGCTTCGTCGGCATCTGTGCGGCGCGCGGCGTTAACTTGCGGCGCGTTGCTCGCGGTGGCGGTTCTCGCGCTTGCGCAGGGTTTCGCGATCTGGCAGCTCGCACCCGGAGCGACCGCGGATGGACCGTTGCTGCCGGCGATGCTGCTCAATGCGATATGCGGTGCACTGCAGGCGGTGCTGTTCCGGTCGATGCTGCCGCTGCGATATCGCGAGCCGCGCGGCTTCACGTTGCTGTTTATCTGGCTGTTCTGCAGCTTCGTGCCGGTCGCAGGCGGCCTCGTGCTGCTGGTCAGTTGCGCATGGGCGGCGATTTTTCCCGCGAAACGCAGCGACGAAGACCTGCAGCAGGTCCGCGCGCCCGAGTTCGTCACGTATCTGATGTCGCGTGTGTCGCATGGCGGCGGTGCGCGCCTGCAGGCACGGCTTACGAACACACAGGTGAATGCGTCGGACCGGCTATCCGCGCTCGTCGCGATCCAGAGCATGCCGACTCGCACCACCGGCACGCTGCTGCGCGATCTGCTCGCCGACCCGATCGAGGACGTGCGGTTGATTGCGTACGGCACGCTCGATCAGGCGGAAAACGATGTGATGCAGAAGATCTTCCAGACTGCACAGGAGCTCGAGCTTGCGCAGACCGATAGCGAGCGTCATTCGATCAACCGGCAACTGGCCGAGCTGTATTTCGAGCTGGTCTATCAGAACCTCGTGCAAGGGGCGGTCTACACGCATACGCTCGAGCAGGCGGACCGTTATGCGCGCGCCGCGCTCGAGATCGACGATGGCGATGCGGCACTGTGGCTGATACGCGGGCGTCTTGCCCTCGCGCACGGGGCAGCCGATGAAGCAGCCGGTTATATGGCGCGTGCGCAAGCGCTTGGCTTTCCGCGCGAGCGGCTCGTGCCGTGGCTTGCCGAAACCGCGTACCTGCAACGCGATTACGCGCGCGTCGCGGAACTGCTCGCGTCGCTCGGCCATGCATCCGTGCTGCCGATGCTCAAACCTGTTGTGCGTTACTGGTCCCTATGAATCAGCCATTTTTGCGCCGCGCCGCCGAAGCCGATGTGTGCCTGCTGCTCGAAGGCACGTTCCCGTTTGTACGCGGTGGCGTATCGAGCTGGGTCGACCTGATGATCAGGTCGTATCCGGACACGCGCTTTGCGATTGCGTTTGTCGGCAGCCGGGAAGAGGACTATCACGGTGCTGTTTATGCGCTGCCCGATAACGTCGTGCATTTCGAAGCGCATTACCTGTATGAAGCGGCGCCTGCCGAAACCCAAGTGGCACGCGAAATTCCCGGCGACACGCGAGCGTTCGCGAAATCGGCCGAACTGCACGACGCATGGCGCAACCGGCATGGCGCGAATCCGGCCACGTTGATGGCGGACATGGTGCATCTGATCGGCGACGACGGTCCGCTAAATGAAGCGCAGTTCGCGTCGAGCCGCGCAGCGTGGGACTTTATCGTCGATCAATATCATCGGCACTGCACGGACCCGTCGTTTACCGACTATTTCTGGACCGTGCGGATCATGCATAAGCCGCTGTGGCAGCTCGCGCGGATCGCCGCGCAATTGCCGCCGGCACGCGTGTATCACACGGTATCGACCGGCTACGCGGGTTTTCTCGGTGCGCTGCTCCACTATCGGACCGGGCGGCCGCTGCTCGTGTCCGAGCATGGCATCTACACGAAGGAACGCAAGATCGACCTGCTGCAAAGCCAGTGGATTCGCGACAACCGCGGTGCGTTCGAGCGCGACATCGCGAAGATCAGCTATTTCCGCGAGCTTTGGGTGCGCTTCTTCGAAGCGCTCGGTAAGCTTGCGTACGACGCGGCCGATGACATCGTCGCGTTGTATGAAACGAACCGCCAGCGGCAGGTTGCCGATGGCGCCGATGCTGCGCGCACGCGCAATATCCCGAACGGCGTCGACGTCGACGCGCTGGCGCCGCTCGTCGACAAACGCGCTGAACGTGCGCGCGAGCCGGCGCACGCGGCGCGCGGCAAGGTCGTCGCGCTGATCGGCCGCGTCGTGCCGATCAAGGACATCAAGACGTTTATTCGCGCGATGTTCATCGTGTCGCGCACGATGCCGGATATCGAAGGCTGGATCGTCGGACCCGAGGAAGAAGATCCGGCGTACGCGCAGGAATGTCGCGCGCTCGCGCAAAGTCTCGGCCTTGCGAATCACGTGAAGTTTCTCGGCTTCCAAAGAATCGACGCGATCCTGCCGCAAGTCGATGCACTCGCGCTGACGTCGATCAGCGAGGCGCTGCCGCTTGTCGTGCTCGAAGGATTCGCGGCCGGCGTGCCGTCGATTACGACTGATGTCGGGTCGTGCCGCCAGCTGATCGAAGGCTATGGTGACGATGACCGTGCGCTCGGCGCCGCCGGCCTCGTCGTGCCGATTGCGAATCCGGCTGCGTTCGCGCAGGCGGTCGTCGAACTGCTCGGCGACGCGCCACGCTGGCATGCGGCGCAGGCAGCGGGCATCGCGCGCGTGCGCCGGTTTTATACGAAGGCGCAAATGATCGATCAATATCGTGCGCTATACGAACGGCTGATGGCGATGCCGACGCGACCGGCGCGCGCAGCCGCGAACGGTGCGGCAGGCGCCGTGATCGGATGTCCGATGCATGCCGGTGCAGCAAACGCAGCGACCGGTTCGAAGCAACGCGAAGCGCAGGAGCATCGCTGATGGCAGGCATCGGTTTCGAGCTACGCAAGATCCTCAAGCGCGACACGCTGAGCGGCGTGATGCGCGCATACGCTTACGCGGGGCTGATCAGCTCCGGTCCGCTGATCCTGTCGATTTTCGGCATTCTGATTATCGGCGTGATGAGCCTCGATCTGACGATCCCGAGGTACGCGATCGTTCAGTTTCAGGTGTCGGTCACTTATCTGATTGCGTGCAGCCTGATACTGACCGGTCCGCTGCAACTGTCGTTTACGCGCTTTATTTCGGACCGTCTGTTCGAAAAGCGTGACGACCTTGTGCTATCGAACTATAACGGCGTCGTACTGATCTCGACCGGCGCTTCCGGCGTGCTGGGTTTTCTCGCGGTGTGGCTCGGTTTCGGCGGCGAGCCGTTGCTCTACCGGTTGCTGATGGTGGCGGGCTTTGTCGTCATCAGCAATATCTGGATCGCGGTGATTTTTCTGTCGAGCGTCAAGCAATACCGGCAGATATTGGCCGTGTTTTTCGTCGGCTATGGCTGCACCGTCGCATTCGCGCTGATGCTGAACCGGCACGGCATCACCGGGCTGCTGGGCGGCTTTGTCGCCGGACACGTGGTGCTACTTGCCGGTCTGTCCGGGCTCATTTATCGCAACTACCGCAGCGCGCGCTTTATTTCGTTCGAAGCGCTGCAACGGCGCTTCGCGTATCCGGGTCTTGCGCTCGCCGGTCTGCTGTTCAACCTTGGTGTGTGGCTCGACAAGTTCATGTTCTGGTATGCGCCTGGCACCGGGTCGACGGTGATCGGCCCGCTGCATGCATCGGTCATCTACGACATCCCGGTGTTTATTGCCTACCTGTGTGTGATGCCCGGTATGGCCACTTTTCTGGTGCGTATCGAGGCGGATTTCGTCGAATACTATGATGCGTTCTACAACGCGGTACGGAGCGGCGCGACACTGCGCCATATCAACGATATGCGCGACATGATGGTCGCGAGCATCCGCGCGGGCCTCTATGAGATCGTGAAAATCCAGGCGGTGGTGCTGCTGCTGATTCTCGCGTTCGGACACCGGGTGCTCGATGCGCTGCATATTTCGACGCTGTATATGCCGTTGCTGATTGTCGATGTGGTCGCGGCGAGCTTGCAGGTGTTGCTGCTCGGGCTGATGAACGTGTTCTTCTATCTGGACGCGCGCCGGGCGGTGCTGAAACTGTGCGTCGCGTTTGTCGCGCTGAATGGCGTGCTGACGGGCATGACGTTGTGGCTGTCGCCCGATTGGTACGGCTATGGTTTTGCATTGACGCTACTTATTCTGGTGGTCGCGGCGGTGCAAATGCTGGACCGCAAGCTCGGCAAACTCGAATACGAAACCTACATGCTGCGCAATTGACGATGACCTTGCTTGCTAATTTGTTTGCGCGGCTCGGGCCGCCATGGGTTCAGGTGTCGTGCGTCGCGGCGGCGCTGCTGCTCGCTACGGTGTGCGTACGGCCCGCGTTTGCCGCGGTTGCGTGTCAGCGAGCGCCGCGGCACGGCGTCGGCACAGTCGCGTGGTTTTATGGCGAGCAGGTGCCGGTTGAACAGCTGTCGCGGTTCGATACCGTGGTCGTCGAAGCGGATAGCGGTTTTGATCCGCGCGCCGCAACGACCGTCCTCGACGGGGAAACCTCAGGTTGCACGAACTGGTTTGCTTATGTGAGCGTCGGCGAAGTCACGAAAAACCGCAACTACTTCGCTGCGATACCGAGGAAGTGGCTAGTCGGACGCAATAACGATTGGGCATCCGCGGTGATCGATCAGAGCGCGCCCGGCTGGCCGCGGTTCTTTGTCGATCGCGTGATCGCGCCGCTATGGGCACGCGGCTATCGCGGCTTTTTCCTCGATACGCTCGATTCGTGGCAGTTGATCACGAAGACGGACACCATGCGCGCACGGCAGCAAGCGGGCCTGATCAATACGATTCGTGCGCTCAAAGCACGTTATCCGGACGCGCAACTGATTCTGAATCGCGGCTTCGAGGTGCTGCCGGAAATTCATGGCGACGTAGCGGCGATCGCGTTCGAATCGTTGTACGGCAATTGGAACCAGGCGTCCCAGCGTTACGGCGCCGTGCCCGAGAGCGATCGCGCGTGGCTGCTGGATCAGGCACGTTTGATTCGCGAGCGTTACCGGTTACCGGTCATTTCGATTGATTATTGCGCGCCTGACGATGCGCAATGCCGGCGCGAGACCGCTGCACAGATCTGCGCAGCAGGCATCGAACCGTATGTAACCGACGGCGCGCTGCGTACGGTAGGGGTCGGCGCGGATGCTGCATGCCGCGCGCGGCTCGATGCGTTGCAAAGCGCGAATCACTGACGTGACGAGAGGCTGGCACCACACAGCATTGGCGTGCGGCGCTCGCCCGGACACCCGGTCGTCCGTTGATCGTCAGCGGAACTGGGCGACGGCCAGCAGCAACACCATTCCTCCAATTGCACCATCCAGAACGCGCCATGCGCTCGCCCGCTTGAATAGTGGCGCGAGCATGCGCGCACCGTAGCCGATCGCAACGAACCATGCTGCGCTGACCGCCATCGCACCGAGCGCGAATGCGCCACGCGCACCGTCCGGTTCGCGTGCGCCAGCCGTGCCGATCAGCAGAAACGTGTCGAGATAGACGTGCGGGTTCAGCCACGTGAACGCGAGTGTCATCAGGATAATGGGTACGGCTCGCTGCGCTGGTGCGGCCGCGCCGGATGCGCCCGGATCGAGCACCGCATGACCTGGCCGTAGCGCGCGGCGCAATGCACTGATGCCGAACCACGCGAGGTATGCGAGGCCGACATACAGCAGCGCGTGAATGAACGCCGGATAACGGGTTACGAGTATTGAAGCGCCGCCCACGCCCGCGCCGATCAGCAGAAAATCCGATAGCGCGCACAGCAGTACGATCTTGCCGACATGCGCGCGCATGATGCCCTGGCGAAGCACGAATGCGTTTTGCGCACCAATGGTGACGATCAGCGACGCGCACAGCGCCGCACCATGTGAAAAGGACGCCCAGTTCATAGCGGTTCCAATGCGACGTTCAGGAAGAGCGTCGCAGTCTGCGGTAATCTGTTAGATAAGAAAACCTAATTCTGTTAATGTCGATTAAGGAACGCTAATGCTCGACTATGCCTTGCTGGATGCACTGACAGCCGTGGTCCGCCACGGCTCGTTTGAGAAAGCGGCACGCGAGCTGAATGTGACGCCGTCGGCGGTATCGCAGCGCGTGAAGCTGCTTGAGGAGCGCGTCGGCAGCGTGCTCGTCAAACGCGGTACACCCTGCGTCGCGACCACTTCGGGCGCATTGCTGTGCCGCCACACCGAGCGTGTGCAGCTGCTTGAAGCGGAACTGGCGGGGCCGTTGCCCGCGCTACCGGGTGCATTGCTGCAAGCGTGGCCGACGCTGCGCGTCGCGGTGAACGACGACAGCGTCGGCACATGGTTCATTGACGCGATTGCCGGCTTTTGTACGGAGCGCGAGATGCTGCTCGATCTCGTGATCGACGATCAGGATCACACCGCGCAACTGATCCGTGACGGCAGCGTGCAGGGCGCGGTCACCACGCAAGCCGAGCCGATACAGGGTTGCCGCTCGACGCGGCTTGGCCGGATGCGCTACCTGGCGGTTTGCACGCCGGCGTTTCATGCGCGGCATTTTGCGCACGGCGTGACGCGCGAGTCGCTGCGCCGTGCACCGTGCGTCGACTTCAATCCAAAGGACGAGTTGCAGAAGCGCTACATGCGCAAGGTCACGCGCGCGGATCTCGATCCGCCTAAACACTGGATTCCGCACGTTGCGGGTTTCCTGCGTGCGTGCATCACGGGACTTGGCTGGGGCATGTGTCCCGAACGGATGGTGGCGCCGCATCTCGCGAGTGGTGAGCTGCTCGACATGCTGCCGGGCAAGCATCTCGACGTCGATCTTTATTGGCAAAGCTGGCGGTTGTCGATCGGTTGGCTCGACGAATTCGGTCTCGCGTTGCGCAAGCAGGCGGCGCAACTGCTTGACTGACGTCGCGTGGGCGGCGGATGGGTTAGATGCTATTCATGCAATGCAAAAAATGTCCATATTTGACCAATTATCGCCTTTAATTGGTCAAATATGACAAATTCGCGCGCGATAACGCATTGTCGGCGGCGGGCCGGTTCGGCCTGATGAAGCACGTGGCCGCGCAGATCGTCAAAGACCTGTCGGCGATCGTGCGCGAATGGCGGATGCATTTCCAGGCGCTCGGCGTGGGCATCGCCGAATGCGAGAAGATCGCGTCGGCGTTGCGCAAGCCCAAGGACCTCGGCTTGCGCGCGGTGGAAAAGGCGTAGCGGCGTTCGGCGCGCGCCGCCCCGCCTCGCGCGCCGCCCGCGTCGGTCACCGCGGTTCCGGCACCGCGTCATCCGTTTTCTGCTGCGGGCTCGCATTGCGCGTCTCCGGCATCGCGGCCCACACCAGCAGCACGGCGAGCGCACCCGCGCCCGCCAGCCCGAAGAAGCTGACCGCGTTACCGAAGCGGTCCGCGATAAAGCCCGCCAGCGATGTGCTGAGCGTCGCGCCAATTCCCGCTGCCAGTCCGAACAGTCCGATGCACAGGTTATAGCGGCCTTTGCCGCCGGCCACGTCGGCGGCGATCAGTGGCAGCATCACGCCGAACACCGCGGCACTGATACCGTCGAGCATCTGCACGGGCACCAGCAGATACGGGCTGCTCACGCCGGCGAACAGCAATGCGCGGATCGGCAACGCGGAAAAGCCGAGCAGCAGGATCGGCCGCCGGCCCCAGCGCTCGGACGTCCGGCCGACCCAGGGCGACAGCATCGCGACGATCGCCTGCGGCACGATGATGCACGCGGCGATCACCAGTTGAACGTTATCGCCCATGCCCGCGGTCACTTCGCCTGCGGCGAGATTGAGCATCGCCGCGTTCGACAGATGGAACAACACGACGCAAGCGGCGAACACCAGCATCCGCTTGTCACGCAGCAGATCGAAGATCGACTCGCGTTGGATGGGTTCGACGGTCGTTTCACTCGGCGCTGGCGCTGGCGACAGCGCTGGCTGCGCCGCATCGCGGCGCGGCGGTCTCGGTGTACGAGGAACGCGCGGCGGCGCGTTCGGCAGGTGAATCATCGCGAGCGCGACGAGCGCGGGCAGCGCGAGCGCCGCGGTGAGCCAGAACACCGCGCGTGCGGAAAAATACTCGCCTGTGAGCCCCATCAGCCCGGCTGCGACCGCGCTGCCGATCGAAGCCCAGCGCGCGTTGCGGCCGAGCCGGTCACCGAGATCCGCACGCCCGACCAGCGCAAACGAGATCGCCGCCATGGCCGGCACCAGCATGCAGCTGGCGAAGCCGTGAAACACCTCGGCGGCCATCACCGGCAGCACGGTCGGGCTCGAGGCCAGCAACACCGCGCTGACGATGATCGCGATAATCGCCCACGCGGCGGCGGCCTTCTTGTTGCGTAGCGCGTCGACGGCGGCGCCGCCCGGCACCTGGCTCACCATCGCGCTGATCGTGCCGACCGATAGCGCAAGGCCGATTTCGCCCTGGGTCCACTTGTGCGTCGCGAGGTACGACGCGATGAACGGCCCAAATCCCGTCTGCACGTTCGCGACGAAGAAATTCAGCCAGTCGAGGGCGCGGAGACTGCGTGCGTTGACCATGAGCCGGCTCGTCATCGTGAAGTGCGAGCGGGAGAGGCCCCCGCAGCGGATGACGCGGTGGGCGGCGCGGCGGTGGGCACATTAGTCGGTGCACCCGAGGCCGCTGGCGCCGGCGTGGCGCCACTTGCGGCAGGCGCCGATGCAGCCGTCGCGGGAGCCGCCGGCGGCGCCGGCGACACGGCAACAATCGGTTTGCCGTTCTCGTAAGATGGCGATGCCTTGATCTGTGCTTCGTTCAGATCGATCAGCGCACGCAGCGATTTGTCCTTCGGTGCGAAGTGCAGCGCGGACCAACTCGCGGCGATCGAACGCCTGTCGAGATTGATGATCCCGCTTACGTCGATCACCACCGCCTGCGGCTGTGCATGACCGTCGATCAGCACGTCGATCACGCGGCCGACCTGCGCGCCGTTCGGCCGCTCGACCGTGGCGTCGAGCAGTAGCAGTTGACCATCGGGCACCGGAGGCGCAGGCGGCACGCCGGCGAGCGGCGTCGCGAGCGACGTCGACGGCTTCGCGCGGCCGACCGACGCCATCTGGTTCGGCGGCATCGTGATCGTGATCGGCGCGGGCTTCGCGGTCGGATTGAAGTGGAACGCGTTCCACGGGAAGCTGGCCTTGCGGTCGCCGACGCCCATGAAGCCCTGCAAATTGACGACGAGCTCGCGCGGCGCGCTATGCGCGTCGACGGTCAGATCGACCGCGCGTCCGACCACCTTGCCGTCGGGCCGCTGCACTTCGCTGTCGAGCAGGCCACGCACCGTCGCGCGGTCGATCGTGTGCGTCACGATGAGCGGCGGCGGAGGAGGAGGCGGCGGCGGCGGTGGCGGCGGCGGTGGAGGCGGCGGCGGTTCGACCTTGTGCGGACGCACGATCACGCGCTTGGGCTTCTTCGGCTGCGCTGGCTCGGTCGGCTCGGTTTCCTCGGGCTCCGTCTCGACAACCGGCGGTGAAGGCGCCTCGACGGGATTGGCCACGGCCTCGGTGATTGGCGCGGGCGCCTGCTCCGTGGGGCCAAACAACGCGCAGCCCGAAAGCGTGACGGCCGCCAGCACGGCGACAAGCAGCAACAGAAGACGGAAAGCCGGACGTAGGAAACCGCCGCTCATCAACAAGGACTCCATGGCGAGATGCGGGATGCTCGAGGGCCTCGCCGCGATCGGTGCAGTTAGCGTGCAAGCGGCGCGCCGGATGCAAGGTCAAAGGCGCGCCGCGGACAGAGTGTAACCCGCGCAGCGCGCAAGGCCGCCTTTACCGGGAAGCGCACGCGACCTGGGCGCGTACTTTTTGCGCATTTTTCGCACGTAGGTGTAAACACCGGGGCCGCTCGCCGGCGTCCCACGGGTTCGGCGATATAAGCGTCGCGACATGCCCGGCATGCCTTCGTCGCGATAGGAGACATATTTGTCTTCACCTACCCTTCGCAACACCAGAACGAGAGCGGCAGCGTATTTCAGCCCTGCGCATGACCCGCGACAAAACTCAACGAGACCAACCTGACGACGGCTACCCGCATGGCCGTTTCAGCTTGCTGATAAAGGAGGCACTCAGATGATGGAATCACAGGCCGCGACACAGGCCTTGCCGGCCACCGACATTGAAAGCGGCGACGCCGCTCGCGAGTTTGTGCCGGGACAAGGCATCGTCGATCGCTACTTTGGCGTGTCCGCGCGCGGTAGCACGCAGCGCCGTGAAATCGTTGCCGGCATCACGACCTTTCTGGCGATGGTGTATTCGGTGTTCGTGGTGCCCGGCATGTTCGGCAAGGCGGGTTTCGACACCAGTGCGGTATTCGTTGCCGTTTGCCTGACGACGGCGTTCGGCTCATTGCTGATGGGCGTCTGGGCGCGCCTGCCGATTGCCATTGGCTGCGCGATCTCGCTGACTGCGTTTACCGCGTTCGGACTGGTGCTCGGCAAAGGGTTGCATCCGACTGTCGCGTTAGGCGCGGTGTTTCTGATGGGGATTGTATTCACCGCGATTTCGGTGACCGGCGTGCGCTCGTGGATTCTGCGCAACCTGCCGTCGGGTGTCGCGCACGGCACGGGCATTGGCATTGGTCTGTTCCTGCTGTTGATCGCGGCCAATGACGTGGGGCTGGTCACGAAAAACCCCGGGCCTGGATTGCCGGTGTCGCTCGGCCACATCACGTCGCTGCCGGTGCTGATGTCGGTGATCGGGCTCGCGGCGATTTTCGGGCTCGTGCGCCGGCGCGTGCCGGGCGCGATTCTGATTGTGATCGTCGCGATCTCGGCGCTCGCGATGCTGCTCGACCCGGCGGTCGTGTTTCGCGGCGTGTTCGCGGTGCCGTCGCTGAGCGCGCCGGGGCATGCGTCGCTAATCGATGCGATGGACCTGAAGGGCGCATTGTCGCTCGCGGTGCTGCCCAGTGTGCTCGCGCTCGTGATGACCGCGGTGTTCGACGCGACCGGCACGATACGCGCCGTGGCGGGTCAAGCCGGCCAGCTCGACGAGAACGGGCGCATCATCAACGGTGGCCGCGCGCTGACCGCGGACTCGCTGAGTTCGATCTTCTCGGGCTTTATGGGCGGCGCGCCTGCCGCCGCGTATATCGAATCGACGGTCGGCGTCGCCGCCGGTGCGAAGACCGGCCTTGCGGCCGCGGTGGTCGGTCTGCTGTTTCTTGGCGTAATGTTCTTTTCGCCGCTCGCGGCGCTCGTGCCTTCGTATGCGACCGCGCCCGCGCTGATGTACGTCGGGCTGCTGATGCTATCGAGCGTCAGCAAGCTGCATATGGACGATCTGGTCGATGCGATGTCCGGCCTTGTCTGCGCGGTGTTTATCGTGCTGACTGCGAATATCGTGACCGGCATCATGCTCGGCTTCTGCACGCTCGTGATCGGCCGGATCGTCAGCGGTGAATACAGGAAACTGAATGTCGGGACGGTTGCGATCGCAACCGTTCTGGCGGTGTTCTACCTGGGCGGCTGGGCGATCTGACGGCCCGCTGTTTTATGCGCGCGGTATCGGAACAACTCCTGAAACAGCACCGCGCTTCATTTCAAAGCGCCATCAGTGGGCATGCGCAATGCTCCAGAGCTCAGCGACGGGCCCCGAAGCCCACCCTTGACATCGATCAATGCGTTTCTATACTTAACCTCATGGTTAAGTTTGACGAACCGATGCTCGATCGCACCTTTGCGGCGCTTGCCGATCCGACGCGGCGCGCGCTGCTCGCGCGGCTGTCGAGCCAGCACGACCTCACGGTCAGTGAACTCGCGCAGCCGTTCGCGATGTCGTTACCGGCGGTGATGAAGCATCTCGACGTATTGTCGGATGCCGGTCTCATCGCGCGCACCAAGACCGGCCGCAGCGTTGCGTGCCGGCTGACGGCGGGGCCGATGGAAGATGCGATGCAGTGGCTAAGCCGATACCAGCGCTTCTGGTCCGAACAGCTCGAGCAACTCGCCGCCTACGTGGAGGACAGTTCATGGCCGACCAACCCGCCGTTACGCTCCAACGCCGGATCAACGCGGCGCCCGCGAAAGTCTACGCCGCGTGGACGGAGCCGGCGCATATCGTGAAGTGGATGCACCCGTATGGATGCAACGTATTGCTCGCGGAAATGGACGTGAAGGTCGGTGGGCGCTTCCGGATCGCGTTGCGCACGACCGAAGGCGAAGAGCCCGAAGTGAGCGGCACGTTTCGCGAAGTCGAGCCGCACGCGAAGCTGGTGTACACGTGGGCGTGGAGCGGCACGCCGGAACATGAGTCGCTCGTCACATTGACTTTACGGCCCGACGGCAACGGCACGCTGCTGACGCTCAAACATGAACAGTTCTTCGACGAGGCGGCGCGCGACAGTCATCACGGCGGCTGGAGCAGCGCGCTCGATGTGCTCGAACAGTACTTCGCGTGATATGGATCACATGCATGCAAGCTACTCGACAGGAGCCGGGTGAATTTCACACAGCGGCGTATGCCGCGTTCCGATGGAGGAGCAGATGGAACCGCATAAGATCGTTTCGCAGGAAGAGTGGTTAGCCGCGCATCGCGCGCATCTGGCGGAAGAGAAGGCGTTGACCCACGCACGCGACGCGCTCAGCAGGAAACGGCGCGAATTGCCGTGGGTCAAGGTCGACAAGACCTATACGTTCGATACTGCGCAAGGGCGCAAAACGCTCTCCGATCTGTTCGACGGACGCAGCCAGTTGATTGTTTACCACTTCATGATGGGACCCGATTGGGCGGAGGGTTGCCCCGGCTGCTCATTCCTTTCCGATCATGTCGACGGTGCGCTCGTGCATCTTGCGCAGCGGGACGTCGCGTATGTGGCTGTATCGCGTGCGCCGCTCGAGAAGATCGATGCATTCAAAAAGCGGATGGGATGGAAGTTTCGCTGGGTATCGTCATTGGGCAGCGATTTCAACTACGACTACTTCGTGTCGTTTACGCCTGAACAACGGGCGAAAGGCAAGCTGTTTTATAACTTCACGACAATCGACTCGGAGATGGACGAATTGCCGGGTATGAGTGTGTTCTATAAAGACGAAACCGGCGATATTTTCCACACGTACTCGTCGTATGGCCGAGGTGGCGAACCGATGATCGGCACTTACACCTGGCTGGACCTGACGCCGAAGGGGCGCGACGAAACGCACGGCATGATGGACTGGATGCGTCATCATGACCGTTACGACGAACAGCCTGAGCACCACAGTGTGGATGGTGGTTGCCACTGAATGCCGAAACGCGGGCGCGGCGGCGCAGTGAAGCGCCGCCACGCTATAACGACATTTCGAAAGCGGGCCGCAGAAACAGATGGATGGCCATCACGATCAGGCCCATCGCGGCGGCCGCGAGCGTGAGCGTCCCATACTCGTCGTAGCGCATGTCGTAAAGACAAGCGACGAGAAAGAGAATCGCAAGCAGATTGGTCAGCCAGTCGAAGTTAAGCGCGAGCAGCATTGGCTAATCGGGGCCCGCCCGGGAGAATCGATTGATCAGGATTCTATCGAGGTGACCTTACGAATCAGCAACGCGTCGCGCGGATGCGACGTAAGCTGTTATACAGGCGATTCCGACTGCATCATGTCGCGCCTGATCCAGTCGAGCACCGACGTGCGCCGCGGCTTCCAGCCAAGCAGTTCACGCGCGCGGGTGCCGCGCACGCGGCTGTTCGAACCGAGGCCGTACGACGCCATTTCATAGCCCCATTCGTGCTTCGCGTCTTCGAGCGGCCAGTCTTGCGGCGCGCCGAGGCCGAGCGCATCGGCGATCGCTTTGCTCATATCGTGGAACGACGCTTCGCCGCTTTCAACGAAATAGAACGTATCGGCAGGCGTTTTATCGAGCGCGAGACGATAAAGATCGACGACATCGTCGATATGCACGTTCGACCAGATATTGCCGCCGCTGCCGACGTGCCGCACGACGCCGCTTTTTTGCGCCTGCCGGACCAGGCGCGGCAGCTGCACGCTTGCGCTGCCTTTGACCGCGCCGTGACCATAGATCAGCGTATTGCACAGCACGGCGGAGCGGATGCCGCGTTGCGCGGCGTCGAGCACGAGGCGATCGATCGCGACGCGTGCGGCTTTGTCCGCGGTCGGTTCCGGCAGCTTGTCTTCGTGGTAGATCGCAGCCGCGCCGGCTTCGCCGCCCGACGCGTCGCCGACGATGCTCGAGCCGCTGGTATGCAGGAACGGCTTGTTCGAACCGGCGAGGCCTTCGATCAATGCTTCGACGGCGCCGCGATGGTCGCTGCTTGCGGCGTTGATCACCGCGTCGGCGGCCTGCGCTTGTGCGATCAGCAGCGCGCGATCGTCGAGTGAACCGATGACCGGGACGATGCCGAGGCGTTCGAGCTCGGACGCCTGTTCGGGTTTGCGGATCAGGCCGGTTACGCGATGACCCGCGCGGACGAGGCCTGCGGCGATGGAGCCGCCAATAAAGCCGCTTGCGCCAGTGATAAAGATGTTCAAGACGTTCTCCAGTAAAGGGAAAGACGGTATGAGCACAGTATGGGGCGCGGCGATTCTCGCAAAAAGCGTGTTAGTCTCAAATCAAACTTGATTTGAAATCAACAATGAAGACTTCGACCGATGAATTGCTGGTGTTCGTGACGGTGATCGACAGCGGGTCGATCACGGCGGCCGCGGAGAAGCTGCAGCAGACGGTGTCCGGCGTGAGCCGCGCGCTATCGCGGCTGGAGAAGAAGCTGGATACGGCGCTGGTGCGGCGCACGACACGGCGGCTGCAATTGACCGAGGAAGGGGAACTGTACCTCGTGAAGGCGCGCGCGATACTCGATGCGATGGAGGAGGCGGAGGAATCGGTTGCGCGACGTCGCAAGCGGCCATCGGGGCGGCTGCGGGTGGACGCGGCGTCGCCGTTCATGCTGCATTGCATTGCGCCGCATATGAAGGCGTTTTCGGCGATGTATCCGGATATCTCGCTTGAGTTGACGAGTAACGAGCGGACGGTTGATCTGTTGAAGCAGCGGGTGGATATCGCAATCCGCATTGGCGAGCTGCAGGACTCGACGCTACATGCGCGCGCGTTGGGCAGCAGCAAGTTGCGGATCGTTGCGAGTCCGGGTTATGTGGCGGAGCGGGGCGCGCCGAAAACGGTGGATGCGTTGGGTGAGCATCGGTTGATCGGGTTCACTGCGCCGGAATTTCTGAACCGTTGGCCGTTGCCGGATGGCGAGCGGGATTCATTGAAGATCGAGCCGGGGATTGCGGCGTCGAGCGGGGAGACGTTGCGTAAGCTTGCGCTTGAAGGGTGGGGGATCGCGTGTCTCGCGGATTTTATGATTGCTGCGGATGTGCGGGAAGGGAGGCTGGTCGCGGTGCTGGACAATGCGCTGCTGGATCGGCGGCAGCCGATTCATGCGGTGTATTACCAGAGCGCTTCGCTTGCGGGGCGGGTGAAGTGTTTTCTGGATTTTATTCAGGGGAGGGTGAGGCTTTAGGTTTGCTTATCTGCCTGGTCGCCAAAGGGAAATTCCGACTCCTTGTAGACACTACGCCAATCGGCGCCGCCGATTCTTTTGCCGAGTTCCATGATCATCAATTCGGGCCCTGGTCTTGGATACTGCTTGAGCGATTGTCCGTCCAGACGATCGACGGAGAAGATATCGATCAGATCGTTGGTAGGTGTTTTCATGATCTGGACGTACACAAGCACCGCAACTCCTTCGTCGATGCCGACAAATTCGCGTCTCAGCGTGTACGCATCGCAACCACTGCTTTCCGTCGCTTCGTCATGGCATATGGCGAGAAAGTAGGGAGAGTCGATTTCGAATACGCTGCATGAATCGACCTGGGCGAGCCATCGATCAGCGAGCCGGGGATAAAGCTGCGCGTTCGTCGAGATCACGAAACGGAGCAGTGCGTGTTCATGTTGCGCAAGTGGTCGGCAAGTCCTCATTTTCGCGAAGGCCTATTTTTTGAGGGTCATTGTTTTCCGGATGTCGACGAGTGCTTCGATCAGTTGATCTAGAGACACCTTGCGAGCCATCCGACCATTGCGTTCCGGCCCACCGAGTTCTGCTTCAAGATTGTCGCGTCCGCGCTCTTCGTTCACGCGGACCACAGGGTATCCGTCCAGCAGAATTTCGAGCGTGAGCTTTTCGTATTCGTGCATTGCGGATGACCACACGATTTCAAGTTTGTCCAAGTCCGTGTCCGGTGATGCCTTCGTTAATCAAGAAGCCGAATGAGTCGGTGCGCTTCGTCCGGAGGAATGAAATCGTGCGGGAACGGCGTCGCAGGGAATGACGCCCGGCTCTGAATGCGAGCGAGTTCAATATCGTAGAGTCCATAGATGTGCCAGTTCATCGACAGCGGGAAGAACGCATACTCGTTCGTGTAGCCCATCGCGTAGTCGACGTGTTCGATGAAGTTGACGGAGCTGTAGAGTTCGTTGAAATACTCGCGCTCATTGACGCGAGTATCGAGCTTCATCGCGGGGAAGTCTCCAGCAGTCGGGATGAAGTCGTCGCGAGCCAGCGCCCGGACGTCGACGAAATAGTATTCGGAATCACCGTTTTCATGCGACAACGCGTTGACAAAATCTATAAAGCCGGCGACTCGGAATTCCAGCCAGTCACCGTACTCGACCTTTTCGCCATATCGACGGGCGTCGTGAATTTTCCAGTTCGCGATTTGATCGGAGATCCGTTGTAACTGATCGAACGTTTGATAGTCTCGGACGATTGCCATTGCATGCTCACTTAAGACGAATTTTGACGTGGGTTGGGCCGGTTCCCCGGCGAAAGTCAGAAGTGCGGGTTCGTATCGATCGGGTGTTCACAAGGTTCCCTATGAGCCGTACGCGCTTATGTTGCGCAAGTGGTCGACAAGTCCTCGTTTTTGCGATGGCCTGTTTTTCCGAGGTCATTGTTTTCCGGATGTCGATGAGCGCGTCTATGAGTGGATCCACAGACACTTTGCGAGCCGTTCGGCCGCCTGGTTCAAGATCGCGAGAGCGGAAAGAACGGATACTCGCTCGTGTAGAACATGGTGTAGTAGTCGATGTCTTTTATAAAATTCACCGTCCGATCGAGTTCGCGACGTAGTCGCGCTCGCAGGAAAGGTCTATTTCCCAGTGGTCATCGTCTTTCGGATGTCGATGAGATCATCGAGCGATACTTTCCGAGCCATTCGGCCGTCCAGTTCTGGACCACCGAGTTCTGCTTCAAGGTTATCCCGACCGCGCTCTTCATTCACCCGGACTACGGGATAGCCGTCTAGCAGAATTTCGAGGGTTAGATTTTCGTATTCGTCCATCGCGGATGACCACACTATCTCAAGGGAGTTTTTCATATTCCGTCTCGTCCAAAAGGACGAAGGAAAAGTACGTTTTCTCCCGGCCCTTTTCTTCGATGAGTTGGTTGACGATCTCAGCCGACAAGCGATTGCATGTTGATCGGTACTCTGCCCAAGGCTCTTTTTCTCGCGGGGAAAAGTCGGCTATGCCGTCCAGGAACGGCAGAATGCCTGTCTCGTCGATCCAAAAAGTATCGAAGCCAAGTATTGCAATGTTCCACGTTTCGCAATCTGCAATGAAGTTAGGCGCGTCGTAAGCGTGCAAGTAGGTCTCACCGCCATCGGCAGTCACCGCGCGAGCGAGGTAATGCTTATAGATTTCACACTCGTTGATCATGGTTACTTTAGTACGGTGGTTTCCATTCAGCCTTCGCGCGATCGGACACTTGAACGATTGTTCCGTCAATGTCGTTTCTAACGACGTAGTGTCCGTCGTCGCGAACATATGCGGTCGCAGGGTCGTCGCGTCTTCCGGATCTGTCTTTCTTCCATCGGATGTCACGTACTCGAACAACGCGCACTGGGTGTTGAATAGTTTGTTCGACACTTTCCTGCGTCCATCCTCGATTTTTCATTTGCCCCAGTATCTTGGTTTCGTACGTCGAAACCAGAACTTCGTTGTTAGCTTTGCAGCGGGTTCCACCTTTTCCAAAGATAGACGTACCAGCGTCAAACGCTACGTTAGCCCACCGTATGGGAAAGATGGACCTATCCGTGATTTCGTGGGCGAGGCATATCATGAGCGATAAAAATCATGGATATGCCAATGAAGAAGAAACGCACGGTGGCGTCTCAGGC
>NZ_SORE01000028.1 GCF_004366595.1 Paraburkholderia rhizosphaerae | reverse complement strand
AAGGCGGAGATGTTCCCGCCTGAAGTGCGCGCGCTCGGCGTCGGGCTGTCGTACGCGGTGGCCAATGCGATCTTCGGTGGCTCGGCCGAATATGTTGCGCTGTGGCTCAAGCAGGCGGGCGTCGAGTCAATGTTCTTCTGGTACGTCACGGCGCTGTGCGCGATCGCGGGGCTCGTGTCGCTCAAGATGCGCGATCCGTCGAAGGTCGGTTATCTGCGCGACGAACCGTAATCGACGCGCTACCGGTGAGGGCAGCACGCCGGTGAATATCGGCTACGCTTGACGCCCCGCATCGCTGCAACGCGCGGTCAGAACGGCGGCCTCGGACAATCCGGGCCGCCGTTTTTGCGTTCAGGCAGGCGATATGCGATCGGTCTGCACATTTGCACGTCGCGAAAGCCGCAAACGCCGCAAACGCCGCAAACGCCGCAACGCAGCGCGGTATTGCAATGCATTGCGCCGAAGAGACGCATCGCGCCAAAACACCGCAGCACGCACCACGTATCTGCGCGCCCGGCAAACAAGCTCCAAAGCCAGCGGTTTGCGTCAGCTCCGGCACACTCAACCGACCGGCGTTTCCCCTTCTCCGGGCTTTTTGCCCGGTCGGTCCGACGGCGCCTGCTTACGGTTTTGATCCTGCCGCTCGGGCATCTTGCTCTTTTCGTTGTCGTTGTGTTTCGGCTGGCTCGGATGATGGACATCGCCGCCTGGCTGGTTGGACGTTTGAGTCATTTCTCTGCTCCATTGAAGCCGTACCCGTTAGCGAATCAGCAAACATCGATCCCGCACCGCGGCCACATGCCGCCGGTGTCCGCGCGCGGATTCGCGATAGCGTTTGCTAGACTCGAATTCCGCCAGGCCGCACTGCGCGGGGCCCGATGCACGGCGTCGCACAGTCCACGAGGAGACACCCCGATGACGACAAAAATCGCATTCGAAGATTTCGAGCGGCAGGTCGTGCAGCGCCATTTGATCAAAGGGCATGTGTATGAAAGCGCGGCGACATTGGTCGAGCGCGCGAATGCATGGATTGCGCAGCAGGGTGTCGACGTGATCAACGTGGAGAGCCTGTCGACGTTCGGTTCCGGCGACGACACCAGCGTCAGTCACTGGTACTCGGGCATTCGCGTCTGGTATCGCGCGCAATCATGAGCGGTCGTCGGCCGCGACGAGCGCCCGCGAAACACGACGCCGAAGTGCGGCTATTTGCCCGATACCACCAGTTTGAGTCGGTTCGCGCCGGCAGTCGTCGCGGTGATCTGTGTGCGCGCGTCACGCGCGCCAATGTAAAAGTGCTGGCGCGCCGGTGAATTGACGTCGTGCGTGGCGTCCGGCAGGCACGACGCGATGTCCGCCGCCACCGCTTCCAGTGCCGCGCTGTTCGAGCCGGCATCGCTATGCGGCGTCCATACGCACTGAAAGCTCGCATGCGCGGCACTGCATTGCGCATCGTCACCGTACGGCTGCGCGACGCCCCGGCCGTCGGCGGGCGACAGTTGCGCGAAGCCGTTCGGCGCGGCTGCGACGATCCGTTTAAGCGCGGCGCAAGGGCTCGGTGCGTCGTCGGCGCGCGCCGTCGCCGGGGCGAGCGCGGCCAGCGACAGCGCAACCGTGGCAGCAGCGACGGCCGCATACGTCGCCATCAGGCATGGTCGTCTTACGATGTCGAGCACAGTAGGGTGAACCGTAGTCGCAGCGCTGAACAAGCGCGAACAGGGTGTTTTCATCGGCAGCTCCCCGGTCCAGATCGGCACAGGAACCTGCGTAGCACACTCCGTTCCTGCGCGCTCAACCGGCGCGATCGGCTTCGCGATCGAGCGAACGCGTTTGCTTCAATTCGGGAAAGAAGCGCATCCATAAGAACGCAATGGCGACCGTCGCCAGACCGCCGGCCAGCACCGCGCGCCGCGCGCCCCACCAGCCGGCTGTGAGGCCCGATTCGAACTCGCCGAGCTGATTCGACGTGCCGACGAACAGCGAGTTGACCGCGCTGACGCGGCCCAGCATCTCGTCCGGCGTGCGCAATTGCACGAGCGACAGGCGCACGACGACGCTGATCACGTCCGATGCGCCGAGCACCATCAACGCCAGTAACGACACGATGTACTGATGCGACAGCCCGAACACGGCGGTCGCAATACCGAACACGATTACGCCGCAAAACATCACGAAGCCCGGCCGATGCTTCAACGGAAAGCGCGCGAGCCACAGCGTGCCGGCGAGCGCGCCGATCGCCGATGCGGAGCGCAGCAGACCCAGCCCAAGCGGGCCCGTATGCAGGAAATCACGGGCGAATACCGGCAGCAGTGCGGTGGCGCCGCCGAACAACACGGCGAACAGATCGAGTGACAGCGCGCCGAGGATGACCGGCTCGCTAAAGATAAAGCGAATACCCGAGAACACCGACTCGAGCGTTACCGGCGTGCGCGTCGCGGGTTTCGCGCGCAGTGGAATGCTCGACACGAGCAGCGCCGCCGCGGCAAAGCTCAGCGAACACGCGAGATACGCGGGACCGGCGCCGATACCGTACAGCAACCCGCCGAGCGCCGGGCCGACGATTTGCGCGGCCTGGTTCGCCGAAGTCGACCAGGCGGTCGCGCGGGGCAGCAGCGTGCGCGGCACGACCGCCGGCAACAGCGCAGCCACGGCCGGCGACTCGAACGCACGCGCCGCGCCGACACAGGCGGCGAGCCCATAAATGATCGGCGCATCGAGCCAGCCGGCGTAAGTGCCGAACGCGAAGACGGCGGCGGCCGCGCACTCGACCGCCTGGCAAACCGCGGCGATACGCCGGCGGTCGTAGCGATCGGCGACATGGCCGACTACGAGTGTCAACGCGAACATCGGCAGGAACTGCGCGAGCCCGACGATGCCGAGCGCCAGCGCGCTTTTCGTCAGCGCGTAGATATGCCAGCCCATCGCGACCGCGAGCATCTGGAACGATAGCGACGACAGCACGCGCGTGCACCAGAAGCGCTGGAATGCGCCGCTTAGCGGCAGGTGCTCGCGTACGTCGCTGGCGGACGGCGCGGCGGCGTTGCTTTCGGCGCTTCGACGGGCGCGGCCGCGGCGATTTAAATCAACGGGACTATCGGGACTATCGGGACGATCGGATGACGGTTCGTTCATCGTGTTGTTGTTGTGCCCGGCGAGAGCCGCAGCGCCGCATCCGGACGGCCGGTGGCGGATGACTGGCTAACGAACTGGCTGATCGGAGCGGGCGCCGGCCGGCGCGCCCAAGCGGGGGGAGTTTAATGGAAACAGCGCGAAGACCGCAGGAAAGCGCGCAGGAAAGCGCGCGAGAAAACCGCGAGCAAACGATGAAGGGTCTGCGAGAGGACTGCGCGAAGACGCGACACAGGCGCCGATAAAGCAGGGTGACGACGCGCGTGCGCCGTCTTCGACCCATCAGGCCGCACGCCTCCGATTACTCCGCTTGCGATTGCGTCTTCTGCGGTTTTTTCGGCTTGTCGACTTTGCTGTACTGGAACGCCGGCGTCGCCTTCAGTGCGTCCTTCGTCGCGCCCGGCAGATAGAAGTTGCCGTCGCGGAAATTGAGCGCCTGGATCGGCACCGCGACGTTATGCGACGCGACGCCGAGGAAGCCGCCCGTCGACACGACGGCTGCGGATACCGAGCCGTCCGGCGCGATCACGATGTCAAAAATCGAGCCGATTTTTTCGTTTGAGTCGTTGTAGACCGGTTTTCCGAGAATGCTCTTCTTGGCACTCCAGCCTTGCAGCAGCGCCTGCGACTGCTCGACGCTGACGCCAAGTGTCTGCGTGCCGGCGACCTGCGCATGAGCGCTGGCTGCGGCGGCGAGCACCGCGGCGGCGGTCGCGGCCCGAACAAATGCGGCTGGGAAAAACGCTTTCATATCGACTCCTTTTTTAGTTGGCCCACGTGGGCGAAAGCAACGGAAAGATCTGCCTAGGAGATTACCCCTAGGTAAAAACCCTTATTTAAGATAGAATGTCGACGCTCGCAAAAATTTGAGAATCGTCATGCCGCATCGGTATCAAGTATTTGAAAGGATTGCATTTTCGCTGGTCGTGTTGTCTGCCGTCGTGTGCTCGTCGTTTATTGCGTACGAAAACAGCCCCGGATTGCAGAACGCAGTCAAGGTCACGAAGAGCCTGGACTGGACCGCGGACTATTCCACTGTCTGCGTATCGCCGATGACAGGCCCGTGCGCCGGGTATCCGGGCGACTAACTCAGTCAGGCAAGCGCGACCAGCCGCTACCGTACACGGTCGGGCGCGAATTTGCAGCGGTGGTCCGGACGAGCGCGGGTGAGCACGGAGTGGGCACGGATTTGCGCAACGGGCTGCGTAACCGGCTGCGTAACCGGCTGCGTAACGGGTTTGCGTGAATCAATCAGCGCCGGTCCTTGACCCGCTCGCCCGCATCGCGGGCGAGTCTGCCCGCCTCGCGTAACGCTTCGACGATATCCGCATATACGCGTTCGCGCGTCTGCGGATCGGGCGCACGCAATGCGTACGACGGATGCCATACCGGAACGACACGGCGCCCGCCATGCTCGAGCACCTTGCCGATCACCGTCGTCAGCGACGCGGTGCGCGTTTCGAGCAGTGCCTTCAACGCGGTCGCACCAAGCGCCACCACGACGACCGGTGCCACCGTCGACAACTCCTTGTCCAGCCAGTAACGGCACGCGTCGATTTCGCGCTGCGCCGGCGTCTTGTGCATCCGGCGTTTGCCGCGCGGTTCCCACTTGAAGTGCTTGACCGCATTGGTCACGTAGACGTCGTTGCGATCGACACCCGCGGCGGCGAGCGCGTCGTCGAGCAGTTGCCCTGCGGGCCCGACGAACGGTTTACCGGCACGATCTTCTCTGTCGCCCGGCTGCTCGCCGACCATCATGATCGGTGCGCGCCGCGGTCCGGCACCGGGCACCGGCTGCGTCGCGTCGTGCCATAACGCGCAGCGACGGCACACGTCAAGGCGCGCGGGCTGCTGATGTGGGTCGACGTCGGGCGCGCCGCTGCCTTTGCCAGCGCCCTCGCGGTTTGCTTTTTTGGCGACAGGGTCTCTCCCGGCGTCGCGCGGCGGCTTGTCATGCGTGCTCATCACGAGGGCTCCGCGGTGCGACCGGCGTCATCGGCTCGCCAACGCGCCTTTCTTCTTCGCAAGTTCCTCAGCCATTGCGTAATGGTGCTGGATGGTCGGCAATGCCTTTTGTGCGGTCTTTTTCAGGCTTGCATCCTGACCGTTCTGCGCTTCGTCCTGGAACGCCGCGATCGCGTCCTTGTGGCCTTGCACGCCGAACTTGCTGATATACGCGGAATCGAACTCCGCGCCCTTTAGCGAACGGATGCTGTCGAGCGCCGCGGTATCGGCGCCTTGCGGCGTTTCGACGCCATGCGGGACCGCCATTTTCAACTGCGCGGCAAGCTTCGTATGGTCGGCGATCATATGCGTCGCGAACTGCTTCACGTCCTTGTCGTTCGACCGATGCAATGCCAGTTTCGCCGCATCGATTTCCGTTGCGCCCGCAACCGATGCGGTATGCACGAACTGGCGGTCAGTGTCGGATAGTGCCTGTGAACCATTGGTCGATGACGCGCTCGGGCCATGCGCGGCGTTCTGCGCGTAGGCGATATTGACGCCCGCGACGAGCGGCGCGACGGAAAGGGCCGCGATGACGGCGGCCTGATAGCGATACTTCATAAAAACCTCCGTTACAGGTTACGGGTCGATGCTTGCGCGTCACCGTTCAACGCCGCAATTCACCGCGTCCTCCTTCGAGCGCATCGCCCATTTCATTGAGCGGGTCCGCGAGCGGGTCTTGCAGCGCCGTATGCGCACCCCAATACGGCTCGCTGCCGTAGTAGTCGTGAACCGAGGTTGCCCATCCGCGGTCCGCCATCGACGGCCAGTGATCCTGATCAAATCCCGGCGCATCCTTGACACGCTGTGAGTCGACGTTAAGCACGAAGCACTCGCGATCGGTGTCGAGCGTGAGCACGCTCCACGGAATCGCGAACAGCTTGTCGCCGATGCCGAGAAAGCCGCCGCTCGACATCACCACATACGCGATGCGCCCGGTGCGCACGTCGAGCATGATGTCCTTGACCTTGCCTGCTGTATCGCCGTCGGCGCACAGCACCTTGTTGCCATCGAGTGTGGCCGCCGCCATCACATTGGGGCCCGGGCCGTCGGCCGTACTAGCCCCTTTGCCGGTGACACGCGCGCCTGCGCTGCTTGCCGGTTGGTTGAGCGTCGTCATGATGTTTCTCCCTGGTGGTCGTGCTGATCCCTGTCGGTCCATCAGCGGCCGCGAGTGACCGCGCGATGTACCGAAGATCGAGCAACGGCTATGCCGCAGGTTTGCGCAAGCCGTATGCCCAGCAGGATGGGAGATGGAGCGGCCGCGATGTATCAAGCGTGATGTAGGACGCATACCAAGGGCAGCACTTGATGTACGGCAGTAGTGCGGAATTTCTTGCGCGTAAGCGGACGCGGCGGCGCGCCACGCCGCTCGTTGCCGACATCAACATGCGCAGCGCCTGCGGCAACCTCGCCTGCGGCGCGACACAGCGCGTAAAAAAACCCGTGGCTCGATAGAGCCACGGGTTCTCTGTACAGCCGGTCCGGCGGTCCGAGGGCGCTGCGGCGTGTTGCTGCCGTACGCCGCCGCCCGCTTTCGGCATCACGCCGCAGCGCGCATCGGCATACGCGCGTGCGACGCGGCATCGTCGGCGAGCTTGAAAACCGAGACCGCATCGCGCAGCGCGCGCGCCTGGTCTTCCAGCGACGCAGCCGCGGCGCTTGCCTGCTCGACGAGCGCGGCGTTTTGCTGCGTGACTTCATCCATCTGCGTAACCGCATGCGACACCTGGTCGATGCCGTTGGTCTGCTCGTGCGTCGCGGCCGCAATTTCGCCCATGATGTCGGTCACGCGTTTCACCGATCCGATAATTTCCGTCATCGTCTCGCCGGCCTCGCCGACCAGCGTCGTGCCCACCTTCACGCGCTCGACCGATTGCTCGATCAACTGCTTGATCTCCTTCGCGGCGCTCGACGAGCGCTGCGCGAGACTGCGCACTTCAGCCGCGACCACCGCGAAGCCTCGGCCCTGTTCGCCCGCGCGCGCGGCTTCGACTGCCGCATTGAGCGCGAGAATATTGGTCTGGAATGCGATGCCTTCAATAATGCTGATGATGTCGCCGATGCGGCTCGAGCTTTCGTCGATACCAGTCATCGTTTCGACTACCCGCTGCACGACATCGCTGCCTTTGTCGGCGGTGCCGGAGGCGGTCATCGACATGTTCGCCGCTTCGCGCACGTTGTCCGCGTTCTGCTTCACGGTGCCGGACAATTCCTCCATGCTCGCCGCGGTTTGCTGCAGCGACGCGGCTTGTTCTTCGGTGCGTGCGGACAGGTCGAGATTGCCTGCGGCGACTTCGCGCGTCGCGGTCGCGATCGCATCGCTGCCTTTGCGAACCGTGCGCACGGTATGCGCGAGACTGTCGCGCATTTTCGCGAGGCCGTTCATCAACTGGCCCATTTCGTCGCGCGACGTCACTTCGACCCGGTGCGTCAGATCCCCGGCCGCGATGTGCTCGAAATGCGACAGCGCCGATTCGAGCGGCCGCGCGATCGCGCGACGCAAGCTATACCAGCTATAGACGGCCGCCGCGAGGCCGAGCACGATCGCGCCAATAATCACGCCGCGAAATAGCGAGAAACCGCGCTGCTGCGTTTCGTAGTCATCCTTCGCGGTCGAGAACTGGAAGTGGCGCAGCTTTTCACCGGCCTTGTTGAAATCGGCATAGAGGTCGTTGTTCACGAGGCCCGCTTTCGTGATCGCCTGCTTGTCGCCGCTGCGCAACGCGGCGATGTAGTCGTCGAGCCCCTTGTCCATCGCGTTGCGGGTGCGAATGACCTGCTGCGTCAACTGGTCTTCGTCCGTGCTGCGCGGCAGCGCCAGATATTTGTCCCACAGCTCGTGCGACTGCTTCGCGAACCCCTGTGATTTCGTAATGATACTTTCGAGTTCCGATGACGTCGGGTCGAGCGCGGCGCGCAGCAGCGCGGCACGCTGGCGGGTCAGTACGATCTCCGAATCGCCGATGTAGACCACGCGCGGCAATTTGTTCGCGTACGTCTCGCGATTCGCGTCATTGCTGCTGGACATGCCGGTCAGGCCCAGAATTCCGACTAGCGACAGCAGACAGCCGAGCAGAAACATAGCGACAGCGAGGCGCAACTTGATCGATATTTTCATGAGGTCTCCAGCTTGTTTCGACGTGCGTAGTACGAGCAGGGTTGTTGTTATCTGGGTAACGGCTTGCGCGGATCGAACTTTAGACAGGTCAACGAATACTCCTTCTTCCATATGTTGGGATGCGTTCCCGGCGCACGCATCGTTGACGCCTCAACGAAAAGGAACACGACCCGATAGAGACCGGACGATAAGGCGGGACGCGCGCCAAGCACCGCGGCGGTCCGCGGAACGGATATTGCGCCCATCCCGGGTGGACCAACCGCACAAGGAGGGATAGATGGGCAGCACCTTGAACCCTGATGAAGGCGATCTCGATCGCCCGACCGTGAAACAGACCGCCAACACCACCGGCACACTGGGCCCGAGCGACTCGTCCGATAGCGGAAGCGATGTCGCGGGCGCGAAGCGTCATGAATTCGACCGCGATACCGAGCTGGATAACCATGCGCTCGAAACCGGCGACGAGGAACTGGCGAGCGACACCGACCGGTTTGGCACCGGCGAGCGCGCGGCGGCCGATGGCGACTCGACCCTCGACGAGAACAGCGATATCGATGTCGACCGGGTCATCGATCCGTCCCAGCGCGATGTCAGCGATCAGGCGGGCGGCGACGAAACCGCCGGGCAGGATCGACCGCCGCGCCGCTAAGCGCGCCGATCGCGTCGATACCGCGCGATCTTGCGAAGCGGGCGACGCGCGGGCGGTTGCGTGATGAGCACGATCGGCGCGGGCGCACGCCTTGCTGCATAGCGATCGCTGCGGACGTTGCCGGGCCGGCATTCAGCGCCGGCATGTCCAACATCGTGACCTGAAAAGGGAGGCACCATGTCGCTGATCGTTGCCGCACGTTTCACTACATTTCCGGCTGCCGAGTCGGCCGCCGAACGGCTGTTCTCGGAGGGCTTCGTTGAAGAGGACGTATCGCTCTTTTTTGTTAATCCACGCGGCCAGCACGCGCGTTATCCGATTGGCGGCGACGTCAACAAGGATGCGGCGTCGACCGACGCGCCGAAGGGCGCGGGCATGGGTGTGACGATTGGCGCGATGATCGGCGCGATCGTCGGCGTCGGCGTATTTGCCGCGTTTGCGGCGCCGCTGCTGGTATCGGCGATTGCGGCCGGCGTCGGCGCGTACGTCGGCTCGCTGATTGGCGCGATGAACCGCACGCGTAGCGCCGGCAGACCCGCGCCTGGCGAGCGTGTGCACCACGAGACGCGCGACTCGGGCGTGCTGCTCGCCGTGCACGTGACGCCGCAGACGCAGCCGCGCGCCGCGCAGACGCTGCGTGAAGCGGGTGGCGCCGATATCGAGCGCGCGACCGGCCGCTGGCAGCACGGGCGCTGGGCCGATTTTGATCCGACACGCGCGCCGGTGGAGATCGGCGAAGGCCGCGCGTAAAACCAGGCCGCGCGCGGCGCGCGTGGCGTCCATCACGCCTCGCGCGGCGCGCCAGGCGGTGCAGTGCCTTCCATCGAACGTCAGTGGTCGTGCGATCGCGGTTCGGCGACGGTATGCTTCGCGTGCTGCGCATCGCGGTCGGCCCGCAAGCCGCCGCGTGCAAGACGCCGCTCGGCGGCTCGCACTTCGGCGCGCATCGCGAGCACCTGTGCGCTGACCCTGTGGCGGTTCGCAAGCGCCCACCCGAGTCCGCCGATCATCTTCCGGCCATCGCGCCACAACGCATGCTCGCGCGCAAACATCGCGAGCGCGCCGAAGGTGGTGCGGCAAACCTCAAGCCACGGCAGACGCAGCCACGCGACCCATGCCGCATTGCGCGCCAGCAAGCGCCTTCGTAGCGCAACGTCGTCGTCGCGGCGTGGGCCGTGGTCGGCGGCGCGTTCGCAGTCATTCGCGCGCACCGCGCCGTCATCCCGAACCACCGGCGCCGTGCGGCGCACCGTCAGCTCGCGGCAATAGCCGATCGCGTGGCCCGCGCTCAATACGTCGAGCGCAACCAGCGCTTCCTCGCCGCCGATCACGAGCCGCGGCTCATACCCGCCGACTGCCCGGAACACCGCAGTACGAAACACGCAGGCCCCGGCGAGATAACCGGCCAACGCCGGCTCGGGCCAGCCGGGCACGGTCAGCGGACTCGCGGCCATGCGCGCGCAAGCCGGATCGGTGATGCCGCTTGTACCATCGATAACGCGCGCACTGAGCACCGCGACCTGCGGTGCACCGTCGAGCAGCTTCACCGCCCGCGCGAGCGAACCGGCTTCCCACCAGCTATCGTCGTCGCAGAACGCGACATAGTCGGTGCGCACGCACGCGACCGCGCGGTTGCGCGCCGCGGCGCCCAGATCGGCGCAGCACTGGACCACGCGCACCTGCGGAAACAGCATATCGACGAGTTTGACGGTGTCGTCGCACGACGCGTTGTCCGCGACGAACACCGGCGGCTGCTCGGGCAACGACGTGAGACGCGCGAGCGTGCCCACTAGCTGACCGGCGCGATCACGCGTCAGTACGACCACTGAAATGCGCGGCGGGGCGGGCGTGGGTCTGGGCATGATCGATCTGCCAATGAGGAGACGATATCGATGCGCGATAGCTTTTGTCGCTGTGCGCTAACCACTCATTGCAAACGATATACCTGTAGCGGGCAAAGGTGTGTTCTTTGTCGCTCGTGTCGCTGCATTTTGTCAATCGCGGGCGGCGCGCGTTCCACTTCACCGCGCTCAGCCCCCAGCTGGTGCGTTCAGCGCCTGGGACGCAGGGTGCATGCCGCCGGCCGTCGCCGGCGCGGCGGCGGGCGCATCCTGCAACGAACCGGACTGCGTGCCGGACGTTTGCGTCCAGCCGCCGCCGAGCGCCTTATATAGCGCGACCAGATCGGTGCTGACCTGCGTCGTGCTTTGCGCATACTGCTGCCGCACTTGCGACAGCTGCCGTTCCGCGTCGAGCACGTTGATGAAGTTCGTCAGTCCTTTCCGGTAGCTCTCGCGCGCGAGATCGAACGCGTCCTGCTGCGCGCTTGCACTGCGCTCGAGCGACGTGCGCCGCGCCTGGTCGGTCCGGTACACCGCGAGCGCGTTGTCGACGTCGCGCAGCGCGAGCAGCACCGTCTTGCGGTATTCGAGCGCGGCCTGCGCCTGCTGCGCCTGCGTGACGTGCAGGTTCGACACGAGCGCGCCGCCCTGAAAGACCGGCAGCGAAATCGACGGACCGAACGAGTAGAACAGATGCGACCAGCGCGCGAGATCGCTCGCATGCGTGCCGCGCAAACCGATTTGCCCCGTCAGCGAAATGTCGGGATAGAACTGCGCGACCGCGACGCCGACGTTGGCCGTCGCCGCATGCAGATCGGCTTCCGCACGGCGGATATCCGGACGGCGCCGCGCGAGCGTCGACGGCACGCCGGTCGCGACGACGGGCGGCACCGGCGGCACCGCGGACGGCGTCGACAGTTCGTCGTCGAGTGCGCCAGGCGGCTCGGCGAGCAGATACGACAACCCGTTCAACGCCTGCACGATCTGCTGCTCGAATTGCGGCAACTGTGCGCGCGTCGATTCGAGCTGCGCGGCCGCGCTCTGCACATCCTGCTGGCTCGCGAGCCCGACCTTCGCCTGGCTTTGCGTGAGCTTCAGCACGCCGTCCTGCTCGTCGACCAGGCGTTTTGCGATATCGAGCTGCGCCTGTGCGCCGCGCAACTGCACGTAGGTCTGCGCGACTTCGCCTTCGAGCGACAGCAGCGCATCGTTGCGGCTCTCGACGGCGGCTTCGGTCTGCGCGTTCGCGGCCTCGACCGAGCGCCGCACGCGACCGAACAGATCGAGTTCCCACGATGCATCGAAGCCGGCTTGCCACAGGTTGACCGGCTGCTCGAGCCGGTTCACCAGATTGCGCGCGCCGCTTTGGACCGTGGCGCCCGCGCCCGGCGCAATCTGGTTGACCGGCGAACCGGGCGCACCGAGCTGGTCGATACGGCTGTTGACGTTCGCGTCGTCGACAAAGCCCTTGATGCCGAGTTGCTCACGCGTATAGCTGCCGGTCGCGCGCACATTCGGCAGACCCTGCGCGGCCGCGCCTTGCGCCTGCGCGCGCGCCTCGACGATGCGCAGCACCGCTTCGCGCAAGTCGAGATTGCTTTGCGCGGCACGCTCGATCAGCCGGTCGAGCGTCGGGTCGTTGAAGCTGCGCCACCAGAGTGGGTCGGGGTCCGAGTCTTCGGTCGGTTTCGATGAAACGCTTGTCGCATCGGGCACCTTCGCGGCGCCCGCGCCGGGTTTCGGTGCCTGTCCGGACGCGCTCGCATCGGGTGCGCGCTGCGGATCGCGCCAGTGCGCGGGCGGGTCTTTACCGAGGCCTTCCGGCGCCTTGAAATCGGGGCCGACTGCGCACGCGGTCAGCGTCGCGCATAGCAACGCCAGAAACGCATGAGTGCCCGCTTGCCGCATCGGTGTGCGGCTGGCGCGCGAGGACGGGCACTTATCGCCGCAGCTTGCACGCCCGCCGCACCGGTAGACTTTCGACCCATCCCGCGCGCAGCGCTTGCTGTTCGGCATCATGTCAGTGCGCTCCGCCGCCGGACGCCTTCGCCGGCGAAAAGTAAAACGTGAGCGGAATGCACAGCATGCAAAAGATCGACAGCATCGCGAACACGTCGACATACGCGAGAATCGTCGCCTGGCTGACGAAAGTCTGATACAGATGCCCGGTCGCCGTTTGCATCGCCTGCATTCGCGGCTGCCCGGCGTAGTCCATCACCGCCTGCGTATTTCGCTGCAGCGCGTCGCTATAGTTCTGCGATAGCGGTGTCATATGCTCGGCGAGATGCGCCATGCGCGCCTGGCTGCGTTCGCGGATCAGCGCGGTCGACAACGAAATACCGATCGACCCGGCCACGTTACGGCACATCGTGAACAGCGCGGATGCATCGTTGTGCAGCCGCTGCGGCACGGTCAGATACGCAAGCGTCGTGATCGGCACGAACAGGAAGCCGATCGCGATCGACTGCGCGCTGCGCATCTTCACTAGCGTGGCGTAATCGATGTCCGGCGTCAGCGTATGCGCGTACACGAGCGCGAGCGCCATCAGCATGAAGCCGATCGTGACCAGCGATCGCGTCTGCACATACGGCATCAGCCGGCTGATGACAGGAATCTGCAGCGTGATCAGCACCGCGCCCGGCGACAGCACGAGACCCGCGAGCGTCGCCGTATAGCCGAGCTGCTGCTGCGCGAGCTGCGGCACGAGCACCGCGCTGCCATACAGGATCACTGCGAACACCGCGATCGATACGCAGCCAAGCGCGAAATTGCGGTCTTTCAGGCAGCGCAGGTCGACCACCGGCTTCTTCGTGTACAACAGCCACGCAATCGCGCCGCAAATGCCCAACACCGCGAGCACCGCGAACAGGCGGATAAAGTTCGAGCCGAACCAGTCGTCGTCTTCGCCGCGATCGAGCATCACCTGCAGGCAGCCGAGGCCGATCGAGATCAGCCCGATGCCGATATAGTCGATCGATACCTTGCCGGTGCGCTTGCGTTCCCACGGCGGATCTTCGACCAGCTGCATCACCGCGATCGACGTCAGGATGCCGACCGGCACATTCAGCAGAAACACCCAGCGCCACGTGAAGTTATCGGTAATCCAGCCGCCGAGCGTCGGGCCGAGCACCGGCGCGACGACGATCGCGACCGCGGAGATCGAGAACGCGCGGCCGCGTTGCGCGGGCGGGAACGTGTCGAGAATGATCGACTGCTGGTTCGGCTGCAGACCGCCGCCGAAGAAGCCTTGCAGCAGCCGGAATACGATCAGCTGCCACAGGTCGGTCGCGATGCCGCACAGGAACGAACACACAGTGAACGCGATGATGCAGATCACGAAGTAGCGCTTGCGGCCGAGCACGCGCGCAAAAAATGCGGAGATCGGCAGCACGATGCCATTGGCGACCAGGTACGAGGTCAAGGTCCAGGTCGCTTCGTCGTAGCTCGCGGACATCGTGCCCGCAATATGCGGCAACGCGACATTGACGATCGTCGTGTCCAGCACTTCCATGAACGCGGCCAGCGTGACGACGATCGCAATGACCCACGGGTTCGCGGACGGTCGCCATGCATCGTCGCGCGGCGCGCTCGCACGATCGCGGCGGTTGCTACCACCGTTGCCACGGTCGCCGCCATTGCGGCGCTTGCCGCTCGCGGCAGGACTACCGTGGGTCGTGCTCATCGAACCGGAACGCGGGCTTCTTCATTGAATTTCCTTGCGAGCGAAGGGCGGGAACGATGCGATGCGAATGCGCCGCACTGCATCAATGTGAGTTCTTCAGCAAGGCCCACGCCCGACACTTTCACTGCGCGCACGCGTCACGCATTCGAGTCACACCTGGATATGCGCGACAAGCGGCAGATGGTCCGACGCTCGGCGTGCCAGCGCACTGCGATGCGCGCGGATGTCGACCAGCCGCTCGACCGGGTGCATCCAGATGCGGTCCAGCGACAACACCGGCCAGATCGACGGAAACGTGCGCGGCGCCGGCGCCGCCTTGAAGTGCGTGACGAGCGCGCGCAGTGCATGCCCCCAGACGAACCACTCGTTGATATCGCCGAGCAGGATCACCGGCAGCGCCGGCGTATCGAATGCGGCGATCAGCGATGCGATCTGCGTGCGCCGTTCGCGTGCGGACAGACCGAGATGGGTCGCGACGATGCGCAGCATGCCGCCCGCGCTCGCGATATCGACGTCGAGCGCGCCGCGCGCTTCGCGCTTGCCGAACGACAGGTTTAGCGTGCGTGCGGCGCGCACCGGTAGCCGTGTCAGCACCGCGTTGCCATAGCGCCGCTCAGGCGTATCGAGGGTCGGGCCGGAGATCGCGAGCATATCGGTCGCGTCGCGCAGGATTGGCAGCACGTCGGGCGCATCGTGGCCGCCAAGCGGCACTTCCTGCAGCGCGACGATGTCCGCATCGAGTTCGGCGATCACATCGGCGATGCGCCGCGGCGCATACACGCGGTCGCTGCCGATCGCGCCGTGGATGTTGTAAGTCGCGATGCGCAGCACACGCGCGTCGGTTGCGGTGCTGTCCGTTTGCGTTGACGCCGCGAATCGTTCATGCAGCGAGGATTCGTTCATCAGCGCGTGCATAGGCGCGTTCATAGGTCCATTCATAGGTCCTTTCATCGATGCGTTCACAGGCGCGTTTGAGGGGGTAATCCATCGAGGCGGCGATTGGGGCCTTCATGAGCGGTGCCTTCACGAGCGGCGCGCGAAAAACCGGTGCAGCGCGACCGACAGCCCGACCAGCACCGCACCGATCGCAGCGACCAGCAAAATGCCGGTCAGCGACGGATGGTGAACCGCGGCGACCAGTTGCTGCGCAAACGTCGTCGCGAGCACGATCCCCGGCGCCATTCCGAGTGCGGTGCCGGCGAGATAGTCGCGAAGACCGATATGCGACGCGCCGGCGACCAGATTGATCAGTGTGAACGGCGCAACCGGCACGATGCGCGCGATCACGATCGCGACGAAGCCTTTTTTGCCGAGTTTTTCGCTGATCCGGTTGATGCGCGAGCCGGCCAGATCCCGCACCGCATCGTGGCCAAGTGCCGCGCCCGCGTAATAGGTGAGCGCCGCCGAAATCAGCGTGCCGCTGAACGCGTATGCGCTGCCGGCGAGCGCGCCGAACACGAAGCCGCTGACCGCGATCAGCAGCGTGACCGGCACCGACACGCTGGCGGCGAGCACATACACCGCGACGATCGCCAGCGGCCCGAAGCGCGAGCCGTGCAACTCGTGCGCCGCATGCACCAGCGCGGCAAAACTCAGCATGTCGCGTAGCGGCGTAAAGCGCCACAGCACCGCGAGCACCGCGACGAACAGCGCGAAGCTGCCGAGCGCGAGCAGTTTGCCGCGCAGCGGCCGGCTTTCCGCCTCCGGCAGAAACTGGCGGACGAGTTCTTGTGGCGCGAGCGGCGCTTCAGGATCGAACACCGACATCCGCGTGGCCAGTTCGCCCGATTCGTCGGGCACGACCGGGTCGAGCGCCGCGAGCGTGCGCTCGCCGTGCCGCAGCGATGCAATGGCGGTGTTCAGCCGCTGCGTCGCGAGCGCGCTGGCGACCGCGGCGGGCGTGGTGTCCAGATGTTCGGCAAGCAGCCGGTCGCGCACCGACGCGATCATCGCGCGCACGCGCGGGTCGCCGCGCGCGTCGAGCGCGATATTGCATTCGGTATCGAGCACCATCGAGCGGTTGTTCAGGTTCGCGCTACCGATCAGCAGCAACTCGTCGTCGACGGTCATCAACTTGCTATGCACATTGATGAACTCATCGTGCGCGGTCCCGCCGATCGTCGGCGCGAGCATCGCATAGTGGCCGTGCTGGTCCGACTGCTTGATCAGCCTATGCAGGCGCGCGCGCATCACGCCCATCGTCGTGTGCTGAAGCCACCCGGTCTGACGTTCGGGGCCGACCACCGCGATGTCCGGGCCGTTCGGCTGCGCGAGGCTGGCCGCCAGCGCGGCGCCGACCCGGCTCGCGGTGAAGTACTGATTCTCGATATAGATGCTGTCGCGCGCCCGCGCGATCGCGTCGAGATACATCCGCTCGATCTGCTGGACACCGGCGCGGTTCGCATACGCGGGCTCGGTCAGCGCGATACCGAGTTCGACGTTTTCGATATCGGCGCGCACATGCTCGGGCCAAGGGTCGGAGCACGCGGTATCGGCGGCGCCTGCCGCAGTCCCGCATACCGGCGGCAGTTCGATGCGCCGCGCCGACGCGCGCCGCCAGCGCTCGCGCGCCAGTTCGCCGAGCGCCGCGGCCGCCGGGCCGTCGAACATCGCGTGCACGTCGTGCATCGGCTGATACGGCGCCGCGTTCGCGTTGCGGCGCAGCGGCGCGTGCGGCTCGTGCTCGGGCGTGTCCCAGCGCGAGCGGGTCAGATCGATGCCGCCGGCGAACGCGACGCGGTCATCGACGACGACAATCTTCTGATGATGCGATCCGCCCAGCGGATGACGGCCGTCAAGCTGAAAGCGCACACGGCGATGCGTGCGCCAGCCGAGCTTGTACACCGGCAGCCACTCGCGCTCGAACGCATAAAGCATCGCGAAGTCCCATGCGAGCACGTAGATGCGCAAATGCCGTTGCTTTTCGACGAGCGCGCAGAGAAAATCGGCAAGGCCGGCGGGCAGCCCGTCGCGTGCCCCTTCGGGTGTCAATTGCAGACGGCTGTCGATATCCCAGCCGACAATGAAAATCGTATTGCGCGCACGTGCCATCGCGGCGCGCACCGCATCGAAATAGTCGGCGGCATCGATCAGCACGCGCAGGCGGTTCGCGCACCGTAACCATTCGCAGGTGCGCCCGGGTTCCAGCCACGCGTCGGGCGGCGTGGAAGAAGGGGGGCGGCCAGGGTCCGCCGATGGGTCGTCCAGTATTTGTCCTGCCTCGCGCATCATCATTGAACGGGTGGCTCCGTTGCTTCACGGTTTGACGTGGTTTGACGTGCGAAGCACGGGCTGTGCCGCACCCGTCGGTGCGTGTGTCGCGGGTCGCGCGAGCGGCGCGCCGGGAATGCGGCTTGCTCTTGTCTGTTGATGTTTCGCGGGGCTGTTAAAGATCACCGGAAAGGAGAACGCGCATGACCCAATACGAAATGCAGCTCCTGCAAACGGACGTCCGCATGCTGATGATCGCCGACGGCGGCCCGATCGAATTCTTTCCCGGCGATGGCCAGAACGGCAAGGCCTATGCGGCGTTGCACACGAACTCGCTCGCCGAACTGAGCAGCTGGCGCGAGGTGCTGCAGGCAAGCGGGCGCCCGCACCGGCTGTTCAACCACGCGTACGACTACCGGCAGGAATTCAACGATCCCGACTGGTGAGCGCCGGCCACGCGATTCACGCGTGCTTTCAGCACTATTTCAGATAAACCTTCGGCGTCACGGAAAGCCCGAGCGGCAACGGATGATCGTCCGGCATCCCGCTATCGATCAGGATCTTTACCGGCACCCGTTGCACGATTTTCACGAAGTTGCCGGTTGCGTTTTCCGCGGGGAATGCGGAAAAACGCGAGCCGCTGCCGAGCTGGATACTGTCGACGTGGCCGTGCAGTTCGAGATCCGGGTACGCGTCGATATCCACTTTCACCTTGTCGCCGGCGCGCATTCGCGTCAGTTGCGACTCCTTGAAGTTCGCAGTCACCCAAACCTGCGGCGTGACAATCGAAAAGAGCGAGGTGCCCGCCTGCAGGAAGCTGCCGTATTGCACGTTGCGCCGGGTGACCCAGCCGTCCGATGGCGCGCGGATCTCGCAATACGACAGGTTCAATTCGGCCTGCTCGAGTTGCGCGCGTGCCTGCTCGACCTGTTGCTGCCGTTCGGCGACGGCCGCCTGGGTCTGGCGAATCTGCTGCGGCACGAGGCTCGCCGTCTGCAGTTGCGCGCGCGCCTGCTGTACGCTTGCACTGGCGGTTTGCTGCTGTGCGTCGGCGGCGTCGATGTTCTGCTGCGACGTCGCGCGAACGTCGACTGAATGCTGCCGCTGATACGCGGCCTGCGCTTGCGTGAGGTTCGCCTGCGCGGAGCGCACCTGTGCCTTCGCCTGCTGGAATTGCGCCGGATACTGGACCCGTGCGATATCGAGCTGGACCTGCGCGGACTGCAGTTGCGCCTGCGCGAGGCCAAGTTGTGCCTTCGCCTGATCGACCGCGGCGACGTAGTCGCGCTTGTCGATCACCACCAGCAGATCGCCTCGGTGAACGTGCGTGTTGTCGTTGACCGCGAGCGTGACGACGTAGCCCGACACCTTCGGCGCAATCGTGATCGCATTGCCGTCGGTGTACGCATCGTCGGTGCTGACCTCGTTGCGGGTTGCGAATGCCCAGATGCCGGCGCCGGCGATCAGCACCAGCACCAGCGCGGCGAGAATGATCAGCGGTTTGCGGCTGCGCGGCTTTTTGTCCGGGTCGTCGCTGTCTTTGCCGTTACCGTCATTGTCCGATTGGTGTGCGCTGTCGTCGTGGTGCGCGTCATCGCGATCGCCGGCGGCGCTTGCCGCGCGGACGTTGCGATCCGCCTCGCCCGACATGCGCCGATCGTCATCACGCGACGTGCGGTGCGTCGACTCTTCCCGCCGGCCCTGTTCACCGCGCTTCACATCGTGTTCGCGGTCGCTTGCCGCACGGCGTTCGCCGCGCAGCCCTTCATGCGCACCGGGTTCCTGCGCCGGACCTTCAGCCATGGCGCGCCACACGTTTGTTCAGGTCGTTCAGACAGTGGCCGGTTGCCAGCATCACGGCTTGCCGCCCTGGTCCGAAGCGGGACGGCCGGACCGGTCCTTGTCGGGCGAAGAAGCCGGGTCGATGCGCGTCGTGCCGCCGGTCGCGGGCGGATCGCTGGCGGGGAACGTGTCCTCGACAGCCTGGTCGATTTCCTTTTCCGAGCGTTCCGAATGCGGATGCTTTTCGTCGTGGCGTTTGGGCGCCGACTTGCCGGATAGTGCGAAAGCAAAACAGACGCGCGACGGCGCCACGCGCGGTTTGTTGCGGGGCATTTCGTGGCCGAGCATGAAATTCTCCGTGGATTGAACTGTGACAAGCGCTTCAGCAAGTCGCGTTCCGCGTCGCCCGATGCGGCGATGCGGCAAACCCAGTGCATGGCTCGCGCGGGCTGCGATGCGGTTGCAATGCTTTCCCGCTGCGAATGTAGATATTTCGCGCCGGCCGCGCGCCGCGCGGAGCGCCGTGCATCGCCACCGCGCGGCCAGGTATAACGATTGCGGCCCGCATCAAGGCACGTCCATCCCACTCCACCCACGCGCGTCGAAGGAGCCGTCCATGCAGACCAACGACACAAACGATGTTCCCCGCAACGGCGATGGACCCGAACTCGACGTCAACCCGCCCGCTATCCAGCGCGTCGCGGTGACGTTCGATATCAACGGCGCGACACGCAGCTTCGACATCGAGCCGTGGACCACGCTGCTCGATCTGCTGCGCGAAACGTGCGGGCTCACTGGCACGCACAAGGGCTGCGACCACGGGCAATGCGGCGCGTGCACCGCGATTGTCGGCGGCCAGCGGATCAATACGTGCCTCGCGCTCGCCGCGGTGTACGACGGTGCGTCGATCACGACCATCGAAGGTCTCGCGCAAGGCGGCACGCTGCATCCGATGCAGCAGGCATTTATCGATCACGACGCGTTCCAGTGCGGCTACTGCACGCCCGGGCAGATCTGTTCGGCGGTCGCGTTGCTCGACGAAGGCGAATTGCACTCGCGCGATGAGATTCGCGAGGCGATGAGCGGCAATCTGTGCCGTTGCGGCGCTTACGTGAATATCGTCGCGGCGATCGAACAGGTGGCCGGTTTGCGTGATCGCGCCGGTGAACGCGATAGCCAATCCGCGCAATCGCAAGCGCAATCGCACGCTCCATCACACCCGCAAGGCCACCCGCCGAAAGGAGCCCGCGCATGAACCGCTTTTCGTACGCAAGGGCCTCCGACGTCAGCGACGCGCTCGCGCAGCATCGCAGCGCGCCGCACGCCGCATTCGTCGCCGGCGGCACGAACCTGGTCGATCTGATTCGTGTGAATGTCGAACGTCCGGACTGCCTGATCGACATTACGCGGCTGCCGCTGAAATCGATCGACGCGACGCCTGAAGGCGGTCTGCGCATCGGCGCGCTCGTCACGAATAGCGCGGCGGCGCGCGAGCGCACGATCGTCGAACGTTATCCGCTGCTGTCGAAGGCGATTCTCGCCGGTGCATCCGCGCAGATCCGCAATGCGGCGACGATCGGCGGCAACCTGCTGCAACGCACGCGCTGCGCGTACTTCTACGACCCGGGCCTGCCGTGCAATAAACGCGAGCCGGGTAGTGGCTGTCCGGCGCTCGAAGGCGTGAACCGGATGCACGCGATTCTCGGTGCGAGCGAACATTGCATTGCCGTGCATCCGTCGGATATGTGTGTCGCGCTGTCCGCGCTCGATGCAAGCGTGCATACCGATGGCCCGAACGGGCCGCGTGCGATTCCGTTCGCGGACTTCCACCGGCTGCCGGGCGAGCGGCCTGAGATCGATACCAACCTCGCACCCGGCGAGATCGTCACCGCGGTCGAATTGCCGGCCGCGGGCTTCGCGACGCATCACGCGTATCTGAAGATTCGCGAGCGCGCGTCGTATGCATTCGCGCTGGTGTCGGTCGCGCTCGCGGTGGAGCTTGACGGCGACGCGATGCGCGACGTGCGCTGCGCGCTGGGTGGCGTCGCGCACAAACCCTGGCGCGACTTCGAAGCCGAAGCGATGTTGCGCGGCATGCCGCTGTCGGCCGCTATCGTGCGCCGCTTCGCGGGTGCGCTGGTGCGCGCTGCGCATGGCCGGCGCGGCAACGCGTTCAAGATCGAACTGGTGACGCGCGCGGTGGTGCGCGCTTTCGAAATCGCCACGCAGCGCGACTGCAGGAGTGAATGACATGACGGTTGAGGAAATCGCAAACCGGCGTGCGGCCGATGCAGGCGCAACAGACGATGCGACGCGCACCACCGGCACACCCGTCAATCGTGTGGACGGCACGCAGAAGGTGACGGGCGCCGCACGCTATGCGGGCGAGTTCGCGGCGGACGGGCTGTTATACGGCTTTGTCGTATCGAGCACGATTGCGAGCGGCCGCGTGCTATCGATCGACACGTCCGCGGCGCTCGAAACGCCGGGCGTGCTGCTTGTGCTCACCCACGAGAATCGCGGGGAGCTACCGCTGATGGATGCGTACTACAAGGATGCGATCGCGCCGGGCGGTATGCCGTTCAGGCCGCTATGGGACGATCGCATCTGGTACAGCGGCCAGCCGGTCGCGCTGGTGGTCGCGCAATCGCTCGAACTCGCGCGGCACGCTGCCTCGCGCGTCAACGTGCGCTACGAGCACACGCCGCACTGCACCGAACTTGATCGCGTGATCGGCGATGCGTATCCGCCGTCGCAGGATAAGGGCGGTTTCGAGCCGCCTCCACCGCCGCGCGGCGATGCGGCCGACGCGTACGCGCACGCGCCGGTGCGCGTGAACGAGTTCTATACGACGCCGATCGAGTTTCATAACCCGATGGAGATGCACGGCTGCACGGTCGTGCCCGATAGCGCGGGCCGTTTGACTGTCTATGAAAAGACGCAGGGCGTGCAGAACACGCACCAGTATCTGACGAAGCTGTTTGGCTTCAACGCGGACGACGTGCGCGTCGTCTCGCCGTTTGTCGGCGGCGCATTCGGATCGGGCTTGCGGCCGCAATACCATCTGACGCTCGCGGTGATGGCCGCGCTCGATCTGAAGCGGCCGGTGCGGGTCACGCTGACGCGTCAGCAGATGTTCACGTTCGCGCATCGGCCGCAGTCGATCCAGCGCGTCGTGCTCGCCGCGGCACGCAACGGACGTCTGGCCGCCGTCGTGCACGAGGCGGTCGCGGAGACCTCGCTGTACGAAGACTATTGCGACGTCATCGTCAACTGGGCCGGCCGGCTGTATGCGTGCGACAACGTGCGACTCGGCTACAAGGTCGCGAAGCTCAATCTGCCGACGCCTGGCGATATGCGCGCGCCCGGCGCGACGCAAGGGCTTTTCCCGCTCGAAGCGGCGATGGACGAACTGGCGGTCGCGTTGAGAATGGACCCGTTGCGGCTGCGCCTGATCAATTACGCGGAGCGCGACGCGAACAAGGACCTGCCGTTCTCGAGCAAGGCGCTGCGCGAGTGCTACGAACGCGGCGCCGCGCGCTTTGGCTGGGCCGCGCGGCCGCTCGCGCCGCGCTCGATGCGCGATCGCAACGAAATGGTCGGCTGGGGCATGGCGACCGGCATCTGGGAAGCGCTGCAGGTGCCGGCTAGCGCTCGCGTCGTGATCACGCGCGACGGCCGTGCACATGTATCGAGTTCGACTGCGGACATCGGCACCGGCACCTATACCGCGATGACGCAGATCGCGGCCGATGCGCTGCATGCGCCGCTCGATACTGTGCGCTTCGAACTCGGCGACTCGACGCTGCCGCAAGCGCCAGTCGAAGGCGGATCGTTCACGGTGTCGTCGGTCGGCAGCGCGGTGCATGCGGCTTGCACGCAGTTGCACGAGCGGCTCGTTGCGCTTGCGCGCGAGTACGGCGGTCCGTCATTCGCGCAGGCCGGCGCCGGCGAAGTGCGGCGCGACGGCGCGGATCTGATCTGCGGCGCGGGCGACGACCATCGTGTATCGATCGACGAATTGATGACGCGCGCTGGTGTGAATCAGCTTGAGGAGCAAGCGACGGTGAAGCCCGAAGAGCGCCAGAAGCAATATTCGATGGGCACGCACTCGGCGGTGTTCGCGGAAGTGCGCGTCGATGAGGCGCTCGGCATCGCGCGTGTGACGCGCGTGGTCAGTGCGGTCGCGGCGGGACGCATCGTCAATCCGAAGACCGCGGCGAACCAGATCGCGGGCGGCGTCGTGTGGGGCATCGGAATGGCATTGCAGGAAGAGGCGCAGATCGATCACACGTTTGGCCGCGTGATGAATCACGATCTCGCCGGTTATCACTTCCCGGTGAACGCGGATGTGCACGATATCGACGTGCTGTTCGTCGATGAGGAGGACGACGTGGTGAATCCGCTCGGCGTAAAGGGTGTCGGCGAGATTGGCGTGGTCGGTGTGGCCGCGGCGATTGCCAATGCGATCTGGCACGCGACGGGTAAGCGTATTCGCGATTTGCCGATTACACCGGACAAGTTGCTCGCGTAGTTGCCGGAACGCCGTCGGCGCGCCGCGCGGCGTTCGATGCGCGGCGGGTGGCCGCCCCGCGGGTGGCCGCCCGCGGGTGGCTGCTCCGGGAATCGCCGCCCGTTACAACGGCATGCCGCCCACCTTCGGCGAAATTGTGCTGCCGCGATCCGGGTCTTCGATCGGTTCGTCGGGTATCGCGGAGCGTGTCGATGCAGGCGGATGCTGTTGGCAGCAGTGGTCGACCGCGGTGTCGGCGACGCAGCGCTGGAATGCGTCGGCGTCGCTTTTTGCGGCGAACGTGTAGAGGGTTTGCTCGACCTGCACGTCGGTGTCGGAGTGGCGGATGGTGGTGATACTCATGGTGGCCCCCGTTGTCGGATACGTCGTCGGGTAGACACCGGTGACGCGCAACGCGCGTACCTGGCGATTCGCGCCAAGGCGTGGCGAAGCATGCCGCGGATCGCGGTCCGGTTGTTGCTGCACTGTCGGGGTATTCCGACGTTCAGGAGCCGATGATGCGACCAGACAACGACGCAAAAGACGACCCAAAGGAAGACCTGAAGGACAACTCGACCCGCGATCGGGAACGCGACACCTGTCGCGACGATGCCCGTGACGAACGCGCGATGCAATCGCCGCAATCGCCGCAATCGCCGCAATCGCCGCGACCCGGCGGAGGACCGCAGCCACGCGCCACCGAAGCGACGAAGCACGCAAACCCGCCGCGCTCGAGCCGGCATCCGGAGCAAACCGCCGAAGTGCCGCACGGTACCGGCAATCATGCGGAGCCGCCGGGCGGCGGAGGCCGGCCATCGCAGCGTCGAAAGCCAGGCGATACGCGCAAGCCGTGAACCGCGAACGGTAGCACGCAAGCCGTCACACCCAAGCGGTAACACGCGACCCCTGCAAGGAGGACATGATGCAGCCAGATCAAACACCGCTATCGCCTGGCGACGAAGGCCCGCCGGATGCGCCGGGCGTAGGCGAAGACCTGTGTAGTGCGTGCCATGGCACCGGCACGGTCGAGGGCAAGCGCTGCGAGATATGCGGCGGCACCGGCAAGGTGCTGCAGGGCATCGGCGGCGGCTAAGCGGCTGCAAGACCGGCTGCAAGACCGACCGTACCGCGCAGGTGGCATTTTCAGTGGAGGAAACGAATGGAATTGCAGAACAAAACCGCGCTCGTCACGGGCGCGGGATCGGGCATCGGCAAGGCGAGCGCGCTGCGCCTCGCGGCCGCGGGCGCGCGCGTGATCGTGCACGCACATAGGGATGACGAAACGCGCGCGACCGTCGATGAAATCGTGCATCAGGGTGGCGATGCATTTGGCTTTACCGCCGACATCCGCGACGATTCGGGCTTCGGACAGGAACTCGATCACGCGCTGTCGCAAAGCGGCAGGCTCGATATCGTCGTGGCGAATGCGGGCATCAACGGCGTCTGGGCGCCGATCGACGAACTGAAACCCGCCGAATGGGATAACACGATCAATACGAACCTGCGCGGCGCGTATCTGACGCTGCATCTGACGGTGCCGCATCTGAAGCGCGCAGGCGGTGGCTCGATCGTGATCATTTCGTCGATCAACGGCACGCGCATCTTCAGCCACGGCGGCGCATCCGCGTATTCGACCACGAAGGCCGGCTTACTCGCGCTCGGCAAGATGACCGCGCTCGAATTGGCCAAACACAAGATACGCGTGAACGTGGTATGCCCAGGCAAGATCGACACCGATATCGACGAGAACACCCAGGTGCGCTCGGCCGATGAAGCGTCGGAGCAGGCGCAGTATCCGGCGGGCAAGATTCCGCTGACCGACGGCAAGGCCGGCAGCGGCGACGATATCGCCGATATGGTCGTGTATCTGTCGTCGGAACGTGCGCGTTTTATTACCGGCACGCCGGTATGGATCGACGGCGGGCAGTCGCTGCTGGTCGGTTAGGCGGGCGTTCACGAAGAACAATCCGGGAGACACGCGATGCATGCGTCTTCGCATCCGCGAACGATGCTGAGCAGGCGGACCTCACTGACGACCGCGGCGCTCGTGCTCGGCGTGCTGTATGCGGGCAGTCCGCTGCTGACGCCGCTTTATCCGCTCTATCAGCAGGCGTTCGGTATTTCGGAACTGATGGTCACGCTAATTTACGCAGCGTATGTGATCGGCAATCTGGGCGCGCTGTTCGCATGTGGTCGCGTGTCCGACGAGGCAGGGCGGCAGCGCGTCAGTCTGAGCGTGCTGGCGGTGGCGGTCGTCAGCACGCTGCTGTTTCTGTTCGCGACGACACCGGCATGGCTTTTTGTCGCGCGCGCCGCATGCGGGCTCGCGATCGGCGTCGGCGCGGCAACGGCCACCGCGTGGATCGCCGAACTGCATCCTGCGAAAGACAACGCCGCGGCGAGCCGGCTTGCGGCGGCGGTCAATCTCGCGGGGCTCGCCGGCGGTGTGCTGGTCGCGGGGTTGCTCGCCGAGTTCGTGCGATGGCCGCTGCGCACCGTGTTTGTCGTCTATCTGGTCGTACTCGCTGCAACAGTGGCACTCACCGCATTCGCGCGGGAAACCGTGGCGCATCCGGCAACGCGACTCGCAGACATGTCGTTCAAGCCGCGTATCGGCGTGCCGGCGCAAATCAGGCTTGCATTCGTCGCGACGGCGTTCACGGCCTTTGCGACGTTTGGGTTGCTGGGGTTTTATGCGGCGCTGCTGCCGAACCTGCTGCAAAACAGCATGCATCAGCACAGTCCCGCGTTAAGCGGGGCGGTGGTCGCCGAACTGTTCGCGGTGAGCACGCTCACCGTGCTCGTCACGCGTACGTTATCCGCGCGCGCAGCGATGTCGGCCGGGTTGTGGTTGCTGCCACCGAGTCTCGCGCTTTTGCTGTGGGCGCAGGTCGAAGGATCGATTGCGTGGCTGATCGCGGCGACCGCGTCAGGCGGCGTCGCAGCGGCGCTCGGATTTCGCGGAAGCTTGCAGGAAGCGAACCGGATCGCGCCTGCGGAAAAGCGCGCGGAATTGCTGTCGGCGTATCTGCTGTGCTGCTACACCGGCAACTCGGTGCCGGTGGTCGGCACCGCGGTGCTGACGCGTCGTGTCGGGCATCTGTGGGCCGACGTCGCATTCGCGGGGGTGTCGGCCGCGCTGGCGGTGATCGCGCTGATTATCAGCGGTCGGCAACGCGAGCGGCACGCGACTTGAGTCGCACGCGAAGAGGCGCGAATTGGCGTCGCGCACCGGTTAGCTGCCGGCAAGCTCGCGCGCGGCATTGATCAGCGCGACATGAGACAACGTCTGCGGAAAATTCCCGCAGAGCCGCTTCCTGCACGTGTCGTATTCCTCAGCGAGCAGACCGACGTCGTTGCGCAACGCGAGCACGCGCTCGAAAATCTCGCGCGCCTCATCGCGACGCCCCTGCCGATGCCGAACCTGCGCGAGCCACAAGCTACACGCGAGAAACGCACCTTCTCCTGGTTCGCCTGAAGCGGGTCCCGCCGCGCTTGCGAGCCCATCGGTGCGGTAGCGCAACACCAGACCGTCAGTCATCAGATTGCGCTCGATCGCACGGACGGTCGCTTCAATGCGCGGATCGTCCGCGGGCAGAAAACCAAACAGTGGCAACAACAGCAGACTCGCATCGAGCCGCTCGCTGCCGTACGACTGCGTGAATGCATTCGCGTGCGCGTTGAAGCCGTGCGCAAGCACATCGTCGCGTATTGCCGCCGCAAGCCGCTTCCATCTGCCGACCGGCGCGCAGCGATCGCACTCGCGGGCGCTGCGGATCGCGCGATCGACCGCGACCCACATCATCACCTTCGACAACGTGAAGTGGCGTCGCTCGTCGCGAAACTCCCATAGCCCGTTGTCCGGTTGCCGCCAGATCGCTTCGACATGATCGATCAGCCCGCGCTCGAGCACCCACGCGTCGTCGTCCGGCGGCATGCCCTGCTGGCGCGCGACATACAGCGCATTCATGATTTCACCGTAGATGTCATGTTGCGCTTGCCCGACCGCTGCGTTGCCGAAGCGTACCGGGCGCGAGTTTTCGTAGCCGCGCAGCGGCGTGCATTCCCATTCGGCGATATGACGCGCGCCATCGGCCGTGTACATGATCTGCGTTTGCGACGGATGCCCGGCAATCGCGCGGACCAGCCAGTCCCGCCACGCTTGCGCTTCGTGTTCGAAACCGGCGCACGCGAGCGCCAGCATCGTGAAGCTCGCGTCGCGCAGCCAGCAATAGCGGTAGTCCCAGTTGCGGTGTCCGCCGATATGCTCGGGCAGCGACGTGGTCGGCGCGGCGACGATGCCGCCGGTCAGCCGGTTCGATAGTCCTTTCAGCGTGACGAGCGAGCGCAGCACCGCATCCGCATCCGGTCCGCGTCCGCGGTGCTGATCGGACCACTGCCGCCAGAAGCGCAGCGTCGCATCGAGCGATTGCGTCGCATCCACCCGCGCGGGCGGTGGCTCATGCGACCGGCAGCAGGTCAGCGTGAATTGCGCAAGCTCGCCGACGGACAGTTCAATCGAACTGCGAATATGCGCGGCGCTCACCGATGACATCGATGGCGGGCCGGTCATATCGAACCATAGCGCCCAAGGGCCGCTCACCGCGGCAACCCGGTCATCGAGGCGGCGGTGCCACGGCAGCGCATGTCCGTAGTTGAAGCGCACGGCCAGATCGCTGTTGATACGTGCGCGGCCAGCCGCGCACGCGACGCAGCGTATTTGCCGGACCACGCGCGCGGGCGTCGCCGCCCATTCCATCCAGTCGACCAGTTCAAACGTGCCAGTCGACGTTTGAAGCGTGGTTTCGAGCACCAGCGACGCGCCGAGATAGCGGCGGCGCATCGCGATCAGCGGATCATCGGGCGCGATTCGCCAATAACCGTTTTCCGGGCCGCCGATCAATGCCGCAAAACATGGGCTCGATTCGAACGACGGCCAGCACAACCAGTCGATCGAACCGTCGATGCCGGCGAGCGCGGCACTCTGGCCATCGGCAAGCAGCGCGTAGTCTTCGATGCGCAATGGCATGATCACACCCGGCGCCGCAGCAGACCGACACACACCGTCGCGATCGTTGCGATCGTCGCGGCCGCAAGCAAGGCGACACCGCGATGCGTATCGACCCATAATGCGGGACTCCACGACGCCGCGACCGCATCGAATCGTCCATGCACGCGGTGCAGGTCGCTGACCGGGTTCCACAGATTCGACGGTTGCGCATCGCCGGAGATCTGCTTGTCCTGCTGCGCGTCGACGCCGGTGCGTCCCAGGTAGCGATCGAGCAGACCCGGTATCCACTGGTTCGCGACGATCGCCTTGATCGACGAGCTACCGACCCACACTTCACGGCGCCGGTGTGTCGCGGCCCACCAGATTGCGCGCGCCGCGACTTCCGGCTGGAAAATCGGCGCGACCGGCCGGGGCGCATGCGCCATCCTGTTTTCGGCCCAGTCGAACTGCGGCGTGTTCAACGCGGGCATCTGCACCATCGTCACGTGAATGCGGCTCTTGCGATGATGCAGTTCGCAGCGCAACGCGTCAGTGAAGCCGCGTATCGCATGCTTGGCGCCGCAGTACGCGGATTGCAGCGGAATCGAACGGTACGCGAGCGCGGAACCGACCTGAACGATCACGCCGCGATCGGTTCGCATCATCCGCTTCAGCGCGGCCATGGTTCCCCAGACGAAGCCGTGATACGTGACGTTGGTCACGCGCGCGAATTGCTCATGTGATAGTTCGTCGATTGGCGCGAACGCGGTCACCATCGCGTTGTTCACCCACACGTCGATCGGTCCGAGACGCGCTTCGATCGACTCCGCGGCCGCCTCGACCGCTCGCGCGTCGCTGACGTCGAGCTTGATCGACAGCACGCGCACGCCGGCGGCCCGCACTTGCTGCGCGGTGTCGTGCAGCGCATCGGCGTCGCGCGCGAGCAGCGCGATATCGGCGCCGTGAGATGCGAATTCCAGTGCGGTCGCGCGCCCGACACCCGCGGTGGCGCCGGTGATCACGACGGTTTTCGGTGTTCGGATTCGGCCCACGATAAAACCCTCCCTGGTCTTCTATTCGTTGCGGTCCCGACACTGCGGGCGCGTCGTTTTGTGCATCTGCCGCGCGTGTGCCTCTACAATTCGCCGCGCGCAGCCAGCGCCGCAATCCGGTCGGCGGTGCGGCATGCGATCGCCTGAATCGTCAGCGACGGGTTTACGCCGCCGACAGTCGGGAACACCGACCCGTCGCAAATCCACAGATTCGGAATGTCCCAGCTGCGGCAATCGGCGTTGACGACGCTGGTCGCCGGGTTATCGCCCATGCGCGCGGTGCCGTTCAGATGGCAGGTATCGTCGTGCTGCGCCCAGATGCGTTTTGCACCGGCCGCGCCGAGTGCATCGGTCATAAAGCCGAGCGCGTGCGAGATCAGCCGCCGGTCGTTATCGCAGTAGCTCCACGTGACCCGCGCGACCGGTAGGCCGTATTGGTCTTTTTCATCGGCGAGCGTCACGCGGTTGCGTTCCTGCGGCATCGTCTCGCCGACGATCTTCAGGCCCGCCTGATGGTTGTACTGCTGCATTTCGTCGAGTAGGGCCTGCCCCCAGATGCCGCGGCCCAGTTGCGTCTGCGCCCACACGAGCGGCAAAGGCCCCTGACTCATGTACGCGTAGCCGCCGAAGAAGTCCTTGCCCTTGTCGGTATAGTTCCAGTGCTCGGTGATCGCGAGCGACGGCGGTCCCTTGTACCAGCGTATTTCGTCATCCATCACACCCCAGACCGCCTGGTTCGACTGCACCATCAGGTTTTTGCCGACCAGCCCCGAACGGTTCGCGAGCCCGTCGGGGAAGCGGTCGTTGGCGGACATCAGCAACAGACGCGGTGTTTCGATCGCGTAGCCGGCCACCACGACATGACGCGCGCGCTGAAACTGCCAGCGGCCTTCACGCCAGTACTCGACACCGGTTGCGCGCCCAGCCGGATTCACATCGATGCGGCCGACCATCGCGAGATCGCGGATTTCCGCGCCGGCCGCCACCGCGCGCGGAATCCACGTGACCAGCGCGCTCTGTTTCGCGTTGGTCGCGCAACCGGATACGCAAAAGCCGCGGTACACGCACGGATGGGCTTTGCCGCGCGGCGCCGAAACGGTCGCGAGCGGCGTCGGGCACCAGCCGATGCCCAACGCGTCGGCGCCGCGCGCGAGCACCAGCGCGGCCGCATTCATCTCGTGCGCGCGATACGGGTAGCGCGGCCGCTTCGGTCCCCACGGATAGCGGACCGGCCCGGAGATCTTCAGCGCATCTTCGACATACGTGTAGTAACGCCACATTTCCTGCCAGTCGAGCGGCCAGTCCGCGCCGTAGCCGAGCAGCGTGCGGGACTTGAAGCATTCGGGCCGCAAGCGCAGCGACACCATCGCGAAGTGCACGGTGCTGCCGCCGACCGCCTTGCCGCTATTGTTCGCGCCGAGCACGAGCGGGTCGTCGCCGTCGACAATGCGCTCGTCGGTCCAGTACAGCTTCGCCTGATGCAGTTCGTCCGATGCGAACTCTTCGAGCGGCCGCCACCACGCACCCGCGTCGAGCGCGACGACCTTGAAGCCTTTTTCGGCGAGCCGGCACGCGAGCGTGCCGCCACCCGCGCCAGTGCCGACGATCGCAAAGTCGACTTCTTCGTGCGGCGGATACTCGCGCATCGACACCCAGCCGCCGCGCGTAAAGACGTCCGGCGCGCGGCCGTGCTTGCCGCGTGGAACGCGTAGCGCGTCATCGAGCACGATGCTTCTCCGGTGCCCGATTTCGCGGTGTGTTTTGCGTTGCAGCGTCCGCCGCCGCTTCTTTCGCCTCCCACGGGTCGCGCCGGTTGAACACCATGCGCACATAGCCGCGCGGATTCGCCGGCCCGCCGAAGCCGATGTCGCTCCATGCGGACGGATGCGCATAGTAGGTCGTGCAGATGTCGTGCAGCACGCGCTGGCTGAAGAACAGTTTCGACGGCATGCTCTGCCATGCGTCGCGCGTCAGCGTGCCGTGCTCCATTGCGTGCACGATGCGGACCCGCGCGGGTTCCTCGAGATCGGCGAATGCTGCGTGATAACGGTGATGGCTTTCGTCGTCGATGGCCGCAAGACCGATGCGCCATGCCTGCTGCAACGCGGGTAGCCGTGCGTTGCGATATCCGTCGCTTTTACCGCGCGCGATCTTGCGGTCGACCAGCGCAGCAAGCGGCACGGGCGGCCGCTGCCTGGCGGACGCAGAGGGCGAACCGGATGGTTCATCCGCCTGCGGGATGATGATCGAGCACAACGCGCGCAACACGCGCCACTCGGCGGGACTGCACCACGCGGGTTCGTCCCGGGTCGCGATGCGATCGCCGATCACGGCGCGCGTCGCTTCGTCCCATGACGGTGAGTCGCGCTTTTCCAGCACGTCGTAGTCCGGATAGGCGGGAAGCGAGCGATCGTCATTCATGTTCTGTCCTCCTTAAACGCAGCGCGGCCAGGCCAGCGATCGCGAGCGCGGTGAAACTGGGTGGCGCGGGCAACGGCGGTCCGGCGAGAATGTTTTGCGACCAGTTGCGCCAGCCGCCCTGGCTGCGCGCGATGCCGCGCGCGTGGAACAGCGTGCCGACCACACCTAGCGCCGCGGTCACGCGCAGCCAGATGCGCGCGATCCAGTGATCGCGCGGCGGGGTCAGCGCCGCATGCGTGACCATTGCCGCGGCGAGCGGCGCGATCGTCACCGGCGCGTACATCGCGCGATGCTGGAAGGCGCCACGAAAATGCAGCAGACCGACTTCGGCGACCGTGCCGACCAGACCGATACCGGCTGCGAGCGCAAGCGCCTTTCCGGCAGGCATGCCAAACAGTCGCGGATCGAGCGCGGGTTCGTTGCGTAGCCGCTCGCCGACCGCACCCAGCGCGCCGGACAACAGCAACGACATCGGCGCGCCAAGTGGTGCGCCGTAAAAGAGGTTGTGCCAGCTGAATCCGCCGGGCCGTTTGGTCACGTTGTACAGGTGAAACGCGGTGCCCGCTGTGCCGGCGGCCGCTGCGGCGAGATAGACCGCGTGCCGGATGTCGTGGGACGCCTCCGTTTTGTCCTGGCCGCCGTGCAAGCCTGCAACCAGCGAGCACGCGGCGGACACGAGCGGCGTATACATCGCCGGGTTTTCGAACGAACCGCGATAGTGTTCGACGGCGCTATCGGCGAGCGCGGAAAACGCGAGCAGCGCGGAACCATGATTGAAGCCGCGCGCGGCATCGATGTGTATGCGCGACGCCGCATCCGGTGCGGCAGACAACGCCGCCGGACGACGCGGACGTTGCCCCGCCGCGCCGTTCTTTTGCGTGACCAGCACCGCGGCGCCTGACGCAGCGCACAGCGCGCCGAGCAGATATAACGTGGTTTTCGTCATCGTCAGACCGGTTCGCGTTCAAATGCAGGTTCAGAACGCGCTACGCCGCATAGCGTTGCGCGTCCTGACGTTTCAGTTCGAGTCCAAGGCCGGGGCGGCTTAAGTCCGGCGCAATGCAACCATCGGCGACGCGCGGTGCCCCGTCGAACAGCATCGACTCGATACGCGCATGGTCGTGAAACCATTCCTGGTGGCGCAGCCCCGCAACAGCGGCCGTCACGTGCAGGTGCAGCGCGGGTGCGCAGTGCGCGGACAGCGGCACATGGAATGCGTGCGCGAGCGCGGCGGCCTGCATAAAGCCGGTCACGCCGCCGCAACGGCTTGCGTCCGCCTGCAGCACATCGACCGCACCCGCTTCGAGCATCCGCCGGAAATAGTCTGCCGTGTAGCCGTATTCGCCGGCTGCGATCTGCATCCCCGGCGGGGCCGCGCGCCGGATCGCCGCGAGCCCGGCAAGATCGTCGGAGCTCACCGGTTCTTCAAACCATTGCACGTCTTGCGTTGCAACATCGGCCGCGAAGCGCAGCGCGGTTTGACGGTCGAATGCGCCGTTCGCATCGACGAACAGTCCAGCGTCGGGGCCGATCGCATCGCGTGCGCATTGCGCGCGTGCGGGGTCGCGCGCGGGATCGCTGCCGATCTTGATCTTGACCCAGCGGCATCCGTCGTCGCGCACCCAGTGCGTCAGCTGATCGCGCATCTGCTCGTCGGTGTACGTCGTAAAGCCGCCGCTGCCGTACACGGGCACACGGTCGCGCGCCTGGCCGAGCAGTTTCACGAGCGCAAGCTGCTGACGCTTCGCGTGTAGATCCCACAGCGCGCAGTCCAGCGCTGAAATCGCGGTGGCCGCGACGCCATCCCGGCCGATATTGCGCACACGTCGCTGCATCCGCAGCCATAGACGCTGCACGTCCGATGCGTCTTCGCCGAGCAGCACCGGCGCCAGCGTCTGGCGAATCAGCGTGACCACACACGCATCGTTGTAGGTGTAACCGATGCCGGTAGCGCCGGCCGCCTCGATTTCGGCGACGACCAACGTCGTCGAGTTCCATTCGAGTGTGCCATCCGCCTCGGGGGCATCGGTCGGAATCGTGTACGCGTCTGCGACGACACGCGTGATCGGTGCCGCGGCGAAACGATCGTGGGCGCAAGAAGAAGCCGTGTCGTGCATGGTCGGTGGTTGATCGAAAGTCCGGGTTGCGAAAGCCGGGTTGCATCACTGACCGATCAGCAATCGATGTTCCCTTACAGCAGGGTTTCGCCCGCTTTGGCGCGACGCTTGCTGCGTGAGTCGGCAGTGGGTCGGCAAACAGCAGATCGCGTTATTCCCGCATCGCCGCACGCACAACTTCCCTTTTGCAGGAGGCATTCATGGCAATCACAGTGGGCGACTTTATCGTCGAAAGACTGCATCGATGGGGCGTCACGCGGATGTACGGCTACCCGGGCGACGGCATCAACGGCGTATTCGGCGCACTGAACCGTGCAGACGGGAAGATCGAATTCGTGCAGGCGCGCCATGAGGAAATGGCCGCCTTTATGGCGAGCGCGCACGCGAAATTCACCGGCGAACTCGGCGTGTGCATCGCAACCTCGGGACCGGGTGCGGCCCATCTGATCACGGGCCTTTACGACGCGAGACTGGATCACATGCCGGTGCTCGCAATCGTCGGTCAGCAGGCGCGCGCGGGATTGGGCGCGCATTATCAGCAGGAGGTCGATCTCGCCGCGATGTTCAAGGACGTGGCTGGCTCGTACGTGCAGCAAGCGAGTGTGCCGGCGCAGGTGCGGCATATGGTCGACCGCGCAATACGCATCGCGCTGTCGGAGCAACGTGTGACCGCGCTGATTCTGCCGAACGATCTGCAGGATCTCGAATACGAGGCGCCGCCACGCAAGCACGGCACCGCGCATTCCGGCATCGGGTATGCGAGGCCGACCATCGTGCCGACGCACGAACAGTTGCAGCGCGCGGCCGACGTGCTCAATGCGGGGCACAAGGTAGCGATGCTGATCGGCGCGGGCGCATTGCACGCGACCGATGAAGTGATCGAAGTGGCGAACCGGCTCGGCGCGGGCGTCGCGAAGGCGTTGCTCGGCAAGGCCGCGCTGCCGGACGATCTGCCGTGGGTAACCGGATCGATCGGCCTGCTCGGCACCAAGCCGAGCTACGAAATGATGACGACGTGCGACACGTTGTTGATGGTCGGCTCCGGCTTTCCGTATTCGGAGTTTCTGCCGAAAGAAGGCGACGCGCGCGGCGTGCAGATCGATCTGAAGGCCGACATGCTGAGCCTGCGCTACCCGATGGAAGTGAACCTGGTTGGCGATAGCGCGCAAACCTTGCGCGCGCTGCTGCCGCTACTCAACGAGAAAAGCAGCGACGCATGGCGTTCGAGGATCGGGCGCTGGACTGCCCGCTGGTGGGAAACACTCGACGAACGCGCGCATCAGCCGACGGAAAACGGTGTGAACCCGCAGCGCGCATTCACCGAGTTGTCGCCGCGGCTGCCCGATAACGTGATTCTGACCAGCGACTCCGGATCGTGTGCGAACTGGTATGCGCGCGATCTGAAGATTCGCCGCGGGATGATGGCGTCGCTATCGGGCGGGCTCGCGTCGATGGGCGCGGCGGTGCCGTATGCAATTGCCGCGAAATTCGCGTATCCGGGCCGCCCGGTGATCGCGATGGTCGGCGATGGCGCGATGCAGATGAACAATATGGCGGAGTTGATCACGGTGGCGAAGTACTGGAAACGGTGGGCCGATCCACGCTGGATCTGCATGGTGCTGAATAACGAAGACCTCAACCAGGTGACCTGGGAGCAGCGCGTGATGAATGGCGATCCGAAATTCAACGCGTCGCAGCAGATTCCGAACGTCCCGTATCACCGGTTTGCGGAATTACTGGGGCTGACCGGCATTTACGTCGACAAGGCCGAGAACCTGGGCGAAGCGTGGGAGGCCGCGCTCGCCGCGCAGCGGCCCGTCGTGCTGGAAGTGAAGTCCGATCCGGAAGTGCCGCCGTTGCCGCCTCATGTGACGTTGCAACAGGCGAAGACCTTTGCGCGCACGTTGATGGAAGGCGACCCGAAGGAGGGCAGTGTGATCGCCAATACCGCGCGCCAGGTGCTGGGTTCCGTCATTCCAGGCGGCAAGGACTAACAGTTCGCTTGCGGAACGGTGCGCAATCGCGTGATGCACTTACATCGGCCGCTGAACCGTTCGCCGCATGTGTAAATGTCGCGTCCAGATGTAAATCGTACGCAGCCCTGCAACTGGGGCGAGCGTGGCCCGGCGGGTTCCGCGTGCACGCGCATTCGTGCGCGGCACGCACGGGCGAGCCCGTTTCTTGCTGCATGCGAAGCGGGCGCGTCACGTCGCGGTATGCAGACATCGACATGGGGTCCGGGCGGATGCAATCGAAGGCAATAGAGGCGCAATACGATGGCGCCGACCTGCGTGACCATGCGCCTGCTGTCGGCGGGGGCGTCGTTGTCCGGGCTGTTGTCCGCCGTCACGCTTTGAGCGCGCTACTGCTACTTTCTGGTTTGGCGTCGATCGCCGTGGCGGCCGACGCGCGTGGCGCGCCGCTTAACTATTTTCTGCATGCGGCGGGTCCCGCCGCCGCACCGACGATGCATCTCGGCTGGGCGCTAACCGCGCTATCGATGGCCGTCATTGCGATCGTCGCGGTGCTGCTGGCGATTGCAATCGCGCGCCGTCGCCGCGCGCAGTCCGACGGCACGCACGTACCCGGCGAGACCGGCGCGTTGCGCTGGATCTACATCGGCACCGGCATTTCATCGGTGCTGCTGATCGCGGCGCTAGCGTACACGCTGGTCACGCTCGATTCCGTTGCCGCCCCGCCGCGCGCGCCTTCGATCATCCTGACCGTCACTGCGTACGACTGGTGGTGGAAGGTCGAATACAGCGATGCGGACGGCGGCCCGGCGTTGGCCACGGCTAACGAAATCCACATTCCGGTCGGTGAGCCGGTAAAGATCGTGCTGAAGAGCGCGGACGTCATCCACGCGTTCTGGGTGCCGCATCTAGCCGGCAAGACGCAGACGATACCGGGGCAGATCAATGAGCAATGGATTCAGGCGGACGCGCCGGGTGTCTATCGCGGCCAATGCTCGCAGTTTTGCGGTGCGCAGCACGCGCACATGGCGTTCGAAGTGATCGCACAGGATCGTGCCGCGTTTGACGCATGGCGTAGCGCGCAAGCGAGGCCCGCTGTACCGGTATCTGCGGTGGAAAACGGGCTGGCGTCGCGTGGCCAGAAGCTATTCATCGAACGCTGCGCCGGTTGCCACACGGTGCGCGGCACCGACGCGAGCGGCGCGCAGGCACCCGATCTCACGCATCTGGATACGCGCAGGTTGATCGCCGCGGGCGCGATGACCAATACACGCGAGCATCAGCTCGACTGGATCCAGCACGCGCAACGGATCAAGCCCGATTCGCTGATGCCGGGCATTGCGCTGACGACCGACGAAACCGCAGCGTTATCCGCGTATCTCGCGACGCTGCATTGAAGGACACGTATTCCGATGGCCGACATGACCGATTCTTCTTCACCGCCTGCAGCGCCGCAACTCGACCGGGTTCTGACGCGCGGCGCGATTGCGCGCGGCAGCGCGGCCGAAGAACAGCTGCGCCAGTTATGGGAGACGCCGCCGGGCTGGCGCGGGTGGCTATCGACGGTCGACCACAAGCGCATCGGTATGCGCTATCTCGTGACCGCTTTTATCTTTCTGATTCTCGGCGGCGTCGAAGCGCTGATCATGCGCGTGCAACTCGCGCAGCCGAACGCGACGGTGCTGACGCCGGAACAATACAACCAGCTGTTCACGATGCACGGCGTCACGATGATTTTTCTGTATGCGCTGCCGGTGCTGTCCGGTTTCTCGAACTATCTGTGGCCGCTGATTCTCGGCGCGCGCGATATGGCGTTCCCGCGGCTGAACGCGTTCTCGTACTGGGTGTTTTTATTCGCGGCGATCTTTCTGTATGCGAGCTTCCCGCTCGGCGAAGCGCCGAATTCGGGCTGGTTCAACTATGTGCCGCTGTCGGGCCTCGAATACAACACCGGGCCGAATATCGACGTGTACGCGCTCGGCATGGTGCTGCTCGGTATTTCGACCACGGTCGGCGCCGTGAACTTCGTCGTCACGTTGTTGCGAATGCGCGCGCCGGGCATGTCGCTCGATCGCATTCCGGTGCTGGTGTGGGGCACGATGACCGCGTCGTGCGCGAATCTGGCGGCGGTGCCGTCGGTGAGCCTCGCGTTTTTCCTGCTATGGATGGATCGGCGCGTCGGCACGCATTTCTTCGATGTCGCGAATGGTGGACGTGCGTTGCTGTGGCAGCACCTGTTCTGGATTTTCGCTCACCCTTGGGTCTACGTGGTCGTGCTGCCCGCGATGGGCATCGTGTCCGATGCATTGCCGGTGTTTTGCCGGCGGCCGCTAGTCGGTTACGGGCCGGTCGCATTGTCGACCGTCGCGACGATGATGATCGGCTTCGTCGTGTGGATTCACCATATGTTCGCCACCGGGCTGCCGGCGCTCGCGCTGTCGCTATTCGGCGCGGCTAGCATGGCGATCGCGATACCGAGTGCGATTGCAACCTTCGCGTGGATCGCGACGATCTGGCTCGGGCGGCCGGTGTTTCGCGTGCCGTTTTACTATTTCGCGGGCTTTGTGCTGCTGTTCGTGATCGGTGGCGTGTCGGGCGTGATGACGGCCGCGGTACCGTTCGACTGGCAACTCACTGATACCTACTTCGTCGTCGCGCATCTGCACTATGTGCTGCTCGGCATCAATGTTTTTCCGGTGATCGGCGGCGTGTACTTCTGGTTTCCGAAGTTCACAGGACGCATGATGAACGAACGCATCGGCAAGCTCGCGTTCTGGGTGATGTTTATCGGCTTCAATGTCGCGTTCTTTCCGATGCATATCGCAGGGCTGCTCGGTATGCCGCGGCGCATCTATACGTACGCGCCGGATATGGGCTGGAGCACCGTGAATCTGATTACGTCGGCGGGCTCGTTCGTGCTCGCGCTCGGCATTCTGATCTTTTTGTGCGATCTGTTTTACAGCTTGCGGCGCGGTGCGCCGGCCGGCGATAACCCTTGGGATGCCGGCACGCTCGAATGGTCGACGACGTCACCGCCGCCGCCGTATAACTTCGCGGTCGTGCCGACTGTCGCGAGCCGTCATCCGCTGTGGGAAGGGCGGATTGAAATTGCAGAGGAGGGGCAAAACGGCAAGCGCTCGTCGCTCGCGGAAGGATTCATTCTCGACCACGGCCGTGAAGCGCTCGGCACGACGGCGCTCGAAGCGCGGCCCGATGTGATCCTGAAGATGCCGGAAGACTCGTATACGCCGTTCATACTCAGTGTGTTCGCAACACTGTTTTTTGCGGCGCTTGCACTGCTCGCGTGGTGGTTCGCGGCCGCGATGCTGCTTGGCTGTGCGGCGTCGATCGTCATATGGCTGTGGCCTGAGCGCAGCCTGATCCAGCGCGAACCGCGGCGCGTGCACAACGCGCAGGCCTGATATGAGCGATATCGTCAGCGACACCTACCGCGAAGAAGTGCGACTGCCGGTCGGCAGCGCGGGCCAGCGCTCGGGCGGCTGGTTCGGCTGTCTCGCGCTGATCATCACCGAAGGGTCGCTGTTCGGCTATCTGATTTTTTCGTACTTGTATCTCGCGTCGCAAAGCGGCCGCATGTGGCCGCCCGAAGGCTTGCCGAAGCTTGGGCTCGGCGGCGCGAATACGTTGATCCTGCTATCGAGCAGCGTATTCGTGTGGTTGTGCGAGCGTTGCGTGAAGCGGCGGCGTTTGCGCTGGGCGGTCGCATCGATGGCGACTGCGCTGGTGCTGGGCGTGATCTTCGTCTGCATTCAGTTGAAGGAGTGGCGCGACCATCCGTATGGCTTGACTTCGCAACTGTACGGCTCGCTGTACTTCACGATTACCGGCTTTCATATGGCGCACGTGCTGGTTGGGCTGGTGGTGCTTGCGTTGTTGCTCGTATGGACCGCGCTGGGCTACTTCGATGAAAAGCGCTGCGTCGCGTTGACGATCGGCGGGTTGTACTGGCACTTCGTCGATCTTGTCTGGTTGTTTATTTTCACGACGATTTACCTGTCGCCGTATCTGCTGAGGGGGCGCGGATGAGTGGTACGCCAGCCCACGCACAGCCGGCAAACACGACGCCGCAGTACCATCCGTGGCGGCTGTCGATCGGCCTGCTTGGCACCGCGCTCGCGTGGTTCGCGCTGATGCTGATCGGCGAAGGGCTGACCGCCACCACGTGTGCATTGTCGGACCCGGTTCGCCCGGCTGCGCCGCCGTCGTGGGCGATGGTCGTGATGATCGCGTTAAGTGCCGTGTGCGTCGCGCTCGGTATCGCGGGTGCCGTGCTCGCGTGGCGCAATGTCGTGTTCACACGCGAGAAGCGCCAGCGTCCGCTCGAGGGTCGCGCGCGCAGGGTCGCTGAACTCGAATCGTTTCTCGCGAAGGTCGGCGCGCTGTGCAGCGCGATGTTCATGTTCGGCCTGATTGCGACCGTGCTTGCGGTCGCGATACTTGCGCCGTGTGGCCAATGGTGACCGCGATGACAAAGCGCCTGTTTATCGCACTCGCGATGCTCACCATCGTCGGCGCCGCTTTGTATTGGCCCGTCGTCGCGCCGTATCGCGCCCTCGCACAAACATCGAACAGGTCGTTCGATACGAACGACCCGAAACTGATCGCAAAGGGCGAGTATCTGGCGAAAACGGCCGATTGCGCGGGTTGTCATACGGCGCCGCCAGGCGGCCCATCGGGCAAGGAACCGTTGCACCCGTCAGCGCCATTCGCCGGTGGCCTGCCAATGGGTTCGCCGTTCGGCACGATCTTTTCATCGAATATCACGCCGGACCCGGCTGTCGGAATCGGGCGCTACAGCTATGTCGATTTCGTGCGCGCGGTTCGAGAAGGCGTGGCGCCCGGCAACAAGCGGCTCTATCCGGCGATGCCTTATCCGTCGTTCGCGAAAATCAGCGATGACGATATGCATGCGCTTTACGCGTATTTTATGCACGGCGTCGCACCGGTGGCCAAACCGGCGCCGCGCACGAAGCTGCCGTTTCCGTTTAACCAGCGTTGGGCGTTGATGTTCTGGAGCTTCGCGTTTGCGCCCAACGACGTATTCGTGCCGCAATCGTCGCGTAGCGCACAATGGAATCGCGGTGCTTATCTGGTGCAATCGCTTGGCCACTGCGGCGCGTGCCATACGCCGCGCGGGCCGGCCTACGAGGAGCGCGGCTATGACGAACAGTCGCGACGCTATCTGACGGGCGGCACGAACGACCACTGGTTTGCACCGAATCTGACCGGCGACAAAGGGTCGGGTCTTGGCCGCTTTTCCGAGCAGGACATTGCGGCTTTTTTGCGTCACGGACAGGGTGGCGGACTCGTGACGTTCGGCAGCATGGTTCAGGTGGTCGAGGACAGCACGCAATATATGACCGACGATGACCTGCTGGCGATTGCGCACTATCTGAAGAGTCTGCCGGCGCATGAGCCTTCCGGTCACTTCGACAATCAATCGCGTGCCGCGTTGCGGACCGTGCGCGCGATGCAGACCGGCGATGTGGAATTGCCGGGCGCGGGCATTTACCAGAGTTTTTGTGCACGCTGCCACAAGGCGGACGGGATGGGCGAGCCGCTTGAATATCCGCGGCTAGCGGGTAATCCGGCGGTGCTGAGCCCGCATACCGATTCGCTGGTGCGCTTGCTTGTGGAGGGGGGCGAGGCGCCGCATACAGTGGCGGGACCGGTGCCGAAGAAAATGCCGTCGTTTGCCGGCAAGCTGACCGATACGGAAATGGCACGCGTTCTGACGTTCGTGCGGAACACCTGGGGTAACGACGCCGCGCCGGTGACGACGCGCGACGTGCAGAGCGTGCGCGGCAGTATCGGCAAGTAGCCGGCAGAGCGGAGCGGTCCTCCGGCGTCGTGACAGGCGTTTTGCTCAGGTTTTCTTCACATACGCGTTGCACCATCCTTTTGCTGCGACCAGCTTGCCGCCGTAGGTCGGGCAAGGGCCGTTGGCTGAACCTGGTTTGCCCTGATAAAGCTGGCAATTCGCGCAGGTCTGACCCGTCTCGTAGCGCGGAAATTTCGCTTTGTCGACGGTGTTCGCGTCGGTTGTGTAACCCAGCGCTTTTGCAGTCGGATCGTTTTCGGACAGCACCGGTGCATTCGCGCGTGCTTCGGCCGACCACACCGATGTCGACGCAACGGATGCGGCAAGTATCATGAAATGGCGGCGAGAGAGTGCCATGTGGAACCTCCTGATTCAGCAATCGATTAACCTTTACGATTGGCTTGAGACGCCTGGTTTTTCTCCATTGTTCTCTTTCTATTCAATATATGTCACGACGTGACATAGCGTCCGATAATTCCGTCAGGCGAAAGAGTGAATCGAAGTCGCTGCGGTGCTGCGCTTGCACGAGGAAGCCATTGACTACGTGTGGCTCGATGAGGATTCCGAAGTCGCCGGTGCGTGCACCGAACGCACCGTGAACGTGAACGTCGGCCTCCAACCGTCGGGATTTGCCGGACCCGGTGACGTCACGCTGTTCGGCGACGTACTGAACCGCTTTGTTGGCCGCTACGCATGCGTGCATTTCGCGGTGCGGCTCGTCGTGTATGAAGGCGTGGGTGGCCCGGTCAGACGGTTCCCACGCAGTCTGAAGACAAGCGGCCGGCTGTGACCGCAAGCGCAAACCTGCCGGAGCACTGGCCCTCGCTGGCAGGCATGTCAATGCGCTAGCTACTGCTCAAGCGGCTTACGCCCCAATCAACCGCTTCGCCTCCTGACACCCAAGCGGCCTGCGCATCGCTTCCGCCAAACGCGCCAGTTCAGTATCGCGCCCGCACCCCAGCGCTCCTGCGACAAAATCGTGCTTGCACAACAGCGCGACGAACTCGTACGTATCCGGCGTGCCCGTCATCACGACTTCGTCCCACGCTTGCGGATGACCAAGATAGTTGAAGTTCTTGTCAAAGTGATCGGTCCAGAAGAACGGCACGAGCGGTTCGCCTTCGCCCCCACCAACCATCGCGCGCGCGGCCGCCCGTGCGTGCTGTTGCGCGACCCGCCAGTGCTCGATGCGTACACGCCGGTTGTCGCCGTACAGAAAGGCGGCCACATCGCCGGCCGCGTACAGGTTGTCCGCGACACGCATCGTCGTATCGACGTTCAGCCCGCCATCGTCGTTATGCGCGACACCGGTGACGAAGTGCGTGGCGGGTGTGACGCCGGTTCCCGCAACGACAAAGTCGCAATCGAGCACATCGCCGCCTGACAGTCGCGCGCGCAGCGGTTGGCCGTCCTCGACGCCTTCAATTTGCGTGCGCATCCGGAATTCAGTGCCGTTCTCCTCGTGCAACTTCATAAAGATGCGGCCAAGTTCGACACCGAACTGCTTTTCAAATGGCACGCTGTCCGGCGACACGACGGTCACGCGCAATTTGCGTTTGCGCAGCGACGCGGCGACTTCGAGCCCGATAAAGCCGCCGCCGAGCACGACCACGTGCCGAGCCTGTGCGGCGAGTTCCGCGAGACGCGCCGCGTCGGCGCGATTGCGCAGCAACAGCAGCCGCTCGTTGAGCGCGTGTTCGTGGCTACCGCGCAACGGCGGCATCTTCGGCGTGCCGCCGGTTGCGATCAGCGCGGCGTCGTAGCGCAGCATCGGCTTGCCGTCGAACTCGATTTCGCGTCGCTGCGCGTCGAGGCGCGTCGCGTGCGCATGCACCCGCTCGATGTCGTGCTGCTCGAAGAAACCATCCGGCAAAAGCGGCGGCACGTCATCGATGGCCATTTCGCCTGACGGCACGAATTTGCTTAGCACGGTGCGGTCGTACGGCGCGTGCGCGTCGTCGTCGATCAGCACGATGCGTTCGCGATAGCCGAACTCGCGCAGCGCCGCACAGGCGGCCGCGCCGGCCGCCCCCGCGCCGACGATCGCAAAGACACGGGCGGTAGCCGGTTGCGTGGGCTGTGCGGCATCGCTGCGCTGCACGGACGCCTGCGCAGTTTCAGGTGCGCCGCCGGCGCCATCGGCTGCCGGCTCGGACGACACCAGCACGTCGCCACCGTCGATCTTTACCGGATATCGCGTGAGCGGCAGCAGCGCCGGGGGTTCGACCAGCGCGCCGCTGGCGATCTCGAAGGTGCCTTTGTGCCATGGGCAAACCAGTCGCCCATTACAGATCGCGCCTTCTTCGAGCGGCGCGCCCGCGTGCGGGCAATCCGCGCTGTACGCGTGAACCGTGTCGCCGGTGCGGATCAGCAGGATCGGTGTGTCACCCAGCTTCACGCGGCGGGGGCGGGATTCGTCGAGGTCGGTGAGGGCGGCGACCTTTTGCAGCGGGGCGGAAGTGGGCATCGGAAACCTCGTGACGGTCGTAGACGGACAATCGCGAACCTGCGCGATCAGCAACGGACGGCGGATGCCCGGAGGCGTTGCAAACCCTGTGCCGCCGTTTCGCTTTCACCGTTCTCTTGCACAGTATTGCGCGATCCGCGCCGCGCACGCGTTGTTTTGCGCGAGCGGGCCGCGGCGCGGGCGCTCGGGCGCGGTACGGATTTCCGGCATCGCGTGCAATCTTGCGCATCGGCATGGGCATGGCGTTTGCGGACCCATTTGGAACGGCAGGGTTCGCTGGGTTCCGTTTGGAGCGACCTGGGTTGGCCGAAATGATTCCCGACGGAGGTCCCGATGAGCGACATCGTGAACGATGCGCTGAGTGAAGCTTTGCGCCGCGAACCTGATGAGCACGTCAACCACGACGAACGTCACGCGCCCACGCTGCAACGCGCGCTCGAGCAACAGCTTGCCGCGCTACGCTTCAAGTCCGATGCACCGCGAAGCCGCGGCGCCGCGCTCGAAGCCCTCTGCGCACGCGGCCTCGACCGCTTGCCGCTGCCGGGCCGCGGCCGCACTGTGCAGCGCTGGAGTGCGCTCGCGGCGGTAGCGGCGTGCGATCTGTCGCTGGTCAAGCTCTACGAGGGCCACACCGATGCGCTCGCGATTCTGGCGGAGCTCCATGCGCCGCAACTTGCCGCGCCGGGCCGGCGTTGGGGCGTGTGGGCCGCCGAGCCACCGCATCAGAAAGTGATCGCGGCGCCCGAGGACAGCGGCACGGCATTGCGGCTCGAAGGCGTGAAGCCGTGGTGTTCGGGCGCCGCGCAGCTGACGCACGCGCTCGTGACGGTCTCCCGCTATGGCGAGCCGGTGCTTGCCGCAGTCGACCTCGCACAGCCATCCATTCATCTGTCGGACGGCGGCTGGCACGCAGTCGGCATGGCCGCGACCGGCACCTGTGAAGTCCGCTTCGACGGCGCGCTCGCGCGGCAGATCGGCGAACCCGCTGCGTACCTCGCGCGGCCGGGCTTCTGGCATGGCGGTGCCGGCATCGCCGCCTGCTGGTATGGCTGCGCGGTCGAACTGGCCGCGGCGCTGCGCGCGTATCTGATGCGGCGCGCGCAACCGCATGCGTGCGCGCATCTCGGCGCAGCCGACGCGCAACTGGCCGCGGCACGCGCGCTATTGCGCGAAACCGCCGGCTGGATCGACACCTATCCGCGTGCCGACGCGGCGTTGCGCGCGATGCGCGTGCGCATTGCTGTCGAACAGGCGGCCAGCGCGATATTGACCCATGTGACGCGCGCGCTCGGCGCAGCGCCGCTCTGCAGCGATGCCCACTTCGCGCGCGCGGCAGCCGATCTGCCGGTGTTTCTGCGCCAAAGCCATGCCGAACGCGACGAAGCCGACCTGGGCAGCGCACTTCGCGATGGACCGGATCCGCTTGCGTGCGAGCCGGACGCGCTATGGCGGCTCGCCTGTTGACCTGTCCAAAGGAACCGTACATGCCGCTTTCCGCCGCCTATTTCGACGCCCTGTACCGCGATGACGATGATCCGTGGGGTTATCGGCATCGCTGGTACGAACGCCGCAAGCAACAGCTGACGCTCGCCGCGTTGCCGCGCGAACGATATCGCCGCGCCTTCGAGCCAGCCTGTGCAAACGGCGAGCTGACCGCGCTGCTTGCCACCCGCTGCGACGTGCTGATCGCGTGTGACCTGAGCGGCCGCGCGGTGGCTCTTGCGCAAGTGCGCTGCGCGAGCCTGCCTAACGTCCATATCGAGCGGCGCGTGTTGCCGTATGAATGGCCAACCACGCCGTCGACATCGACGACGCCGTCGGCGGATCCGCCGTTCGATCTGATCGTGATCGGCGAGCTCGCGTACTACCTCGATCCGCGCGACATGACGCTGCTTGCCGAACGCGCGTGTGCATCGTTGAGCGCGGATGGCACGCTGATCGCGTGCCACTGGCGGCACGCGTTCGTCGAGCGGCGCCAGTCCGCGGTTGCCGCGCACGCGGCGCTCGATGCGTGCACGGAGCTCACAAAACTGGTTCATCACGAAGAACCCGACCTGCTGCTCGACGTGTGGTCGAAGGACGGCCGTTCTGTTGCACAACGGGAGGGGCTCGCATGATCGGCGTCGTGATTCCCGTACATAACGAAGCGACGCTGCTCGACGCGTGTCTGAGTGCGGCTTGCCGCGCCGCCGCTCATCCGCGGTTGCGCGGTGAAGCGGTGGGCATCGTCGTGGTGCTCGACAGTTGCGATGACCTTAGCGCGGCGCTGGCGCGCAGCCGCGGCGTCGACACGCTTGAAATCGCGGCACGCAATGTCGGCATCGCGCGTGCGGCCGGCGCGGACTGGCTGCTCGCGCGCGGCGCGCGCTGGCTCGCGTTCACCGATGCGGATAGCCGCGTCGCACCGGACTGGCTGGCCGCGCAACTCGCGCTGGGCGCGCAGGCGGTGTGCGGCCCGGTCACGGTCGACGACTGGACCATGCATCACGAACGCACGCGCGCCGCGTTCTATCGCACATATATGAATGCGGATGGGCACCGGCATATTCACGGCGCGAATCTCGGCGTGTCGGCGCGTGCGTATCGGCGCGCGGGTGGTTTTCCGCCGCTTGCGCGCTGTGAGGATGTCGCGCTGGTCGATCTGCTTGTGGCGGCGGGTGTGCGCATCGCGTGGAGCGCGGCGCCGCGTGTGATCACGAGTGCGCGCATCGACAGCCGCGCGCGCGGAGGATTCGGGGATACGCTGGCGGAGCTCGCGACGAGCTAACGGCGGTGGCCTGGCAGCGGTGGCTCAGCGGCGTTGGCCTTGCAGCGACGGCCTCAATAGCAGGTAAGTGCGTCGAGTCGCTCACCGATGATGTCGATCCGCGTTAGCCGCACGCTCGCGGCCCGCTCGCCATATACACGCGCCTTCGGGTCGGCCGCTTGTCCGGCGGCGGGTCGCCGGCGGGCGGCGGCGTTTGTCCGGGTTCGCGTTCCGGCACGGGTGGCGCGTCCGGATCGCCGTCCGGCGGCGGTGTCCGATCGGGATCGACTTCCGGCGGGTTTGGCGTGTGCAAATGCCAGTTCCGCGTTGCGTGCGGCAGGTTAAGTGTCATCGGCTCGCTCGTCTTAGGGTTCGCTGCGCTCAGGTGGCGGGCAGCTCGCCCGCTACATTGACGAAAAACGCAAACCTCGTGCCGCGCCGAACGCGAGCATCACGCGGGCTTGACGACCGTCTATTGCGCCGTGTCCCGCGGCGCGCTCCGCACAGCCGATGCCCGGTCCGGGCGCGGCCGTCGATGGTTGATCGCGATAAACACCGCCATCAGTCCAAGAAACGCGCAAACCAGCAGTGTCTCGTTGATCAGCACGCGCGCGTAGCCGAGTTCGAGCACGTCGATGAAAGGGTACGGATAGAAGTCCGACAGACTGCCGCGCAGCATCGTCACGAGCAGATAGACGAGCGGATACACGAGCCACAGCAGACACTGTCTTATCGTCAGATGAAAGCGCGGTACGAACAGCAGCCAGTAGAGCGCGGCAAGCACCGGCAGCACGGTATGCAGGCTTTCGTTGACCAGCGACCGGTAGCCGGACGGCGTCCACAGATGGCGCAGCAGCAGGTTATAGGCGAGGCCGACGAACGCCATGTACACGACAATCGCGGTGACCACGGCCGGGGCGCGGAAGAACCGCCCAGGCGGCGTCGGCGGGCGCAGCGCGACGCAGGTGAAGCTGATCGCGCACAGCAGCACCGTCAGATTGGTCAGATAGCTGCTCATCCGGTCGAGCGCGTCGAGCACGCCATAGCCGCGCGCGGCGAGCCGGCCAATCGTGATATCGGTTTGCGCGGCGAATGCAAGCCATGCGATTAGCGCGATCACCGCGGCGGTGGTCAGCGACGCAACGCTCGGCGTATGCAGCGGCAATTCAGGTTCGTTGCGCGCAAGAACGGTTGGCGGTTCGGTCATCTAGGCATTCTAAATGCGACGCGACAATCATGTTTTCAAGAAATGCGCCGTTTGTGCCGTAAACTGTCAGACATTCTGTTTTTTGCGCGGCCGCGTCGCTTCCGGCACCACGCTGTACGCTTCCTGCAACTTGCGCGGCGCTTTGCGCCGCATCGCGCCGCCCATGCTAGATCCAGCCAGTATCCTGATCGTGACGGTGCTCTCCGGCATCATGAGCATGGCCGTGCTCGGCTCGCTCCGGCCCGCGGCAATCCCCGGCGTCGGCTACTGGATTCGCGGCAATGCGCTCGCGATTGCCGGGCTGATTCTTTTCGCACTGCAACGCAGCACGCCGCAGTACCTCTCGGTGATTGCGGCCAACGGCGTGTTTTCGATCGCTGTGGTGCAAATGCTGCAGGGCTGCCGGCAGTTTTTCGGCCGCAAGCCGGTCGAATTCGGCGAATACGCGTGCTGGGCCGCGATGATGCTCGGCTTCCTGTGCTGGACGTACGTCGTCGTCGATATCAACGCGCGGATTGCGAGTTCATCGTTTTTCCACGCGTACGTGTATGCATCGGTCGCGTGGATCACTTATAAGGGCCACATTCCTGGGCGACCGAAGTACAGCTACCACTTCGTGACCGCCGCGGCTTCGATCGGCGCAATTGGGCATCTGTCGCGCGGGCTGATCTATGGGTTCGGGTTCGTGCATCAAACCGCGCTGTTACAGCCGAACGTGGTGAATATTGCGTTTCTCGGACTCGGCATTCTCGCGTTGCCGTCGCTGTCGATCGGCATGGTAATGTTGGCGCACGACCGGATGGCCGAGCGCCTCGAGCGCTGGGCGAACGTCGACGAGCTGACCGGCGCGCTGACGCGTCGCGCGTTTCTCGCGCGCGCGGAGGCACGGATCGCGCAAACGCTTGCGAACGGCACGCGCCTGTCGATTGCGATTATCGATATCGACCACTTCAAGGCGATCAACGACGAGTACGGTCACGCATGCGGCGACGAGGTGCTCGCGCATTTCGGCCGCGTGGTGGCCGCGAATATCCGTTCGACGGACGTGTTCGGGCGGCTGGGCGGCGAGGAGTTCGCGGTGCTGTATCGGTCGACCGGGCGCGCCGACGCGGTCGAGCAACTCGACCGGTTGCGCGCGACGATTGCAGGCGGCGGTTGCCGGCTGTCGGAAGGCGAACTGCTTGTTTATACGTTCAGTGCGGGCGCGGACGAGTATCGCCGTGGCGAGACGCTTGCGAATCTGATGGCGCGCGCCGATGCGGCGTTGTATGCGGCGAAGGCGCGCGGGCGCAACAGGGTGATGGCGGGGTGAACGCAGCTCGCTTGGCGCGGCAACTCGTAAATCGCAGATCAGCCTGCCGATGTGAGTCGATATTGGCGTTATCGGTCGTGGCGCAAATCGCGCCGCCTTGATTTAGCGCGACAACACGCCAGACAAGAGCCCGGGGTTGTGGCGGAGAAATTTTAAGTTGTCGCCAAACGGACGGACGGTGCAATTGGGTCAATTGCTGCAATCAGATAACAAACCACTTTTGTGGCAGCGCGCGATAGCGTGCTGGATCAGGTGTGCGGAATTCAATATTTTAAAGTAATAAGACTGACACTCCTGAAAATCCGGAATACAATTTCCCATATTGCTGCGCATTAAAGATAAAATATTCAAAAACATTTGAATTAAAAAGTATGTCGATGCGTGACAATTGCGCGATTTCGTCCCATATCGTGCTTTAAATATATAAATTAATTTATTGGGAATGCTTTTTTAAAAATTCCCGGTGAACTGCGATCTGGATAAAAAACATCATCATCGGTAGTGGACAGTGACTAAAGCGCCGCCATCGTGGAGTGCAACGGCCCATGAAAATTCTCGAAAGAAAATATGACATCCAGCGACTGGATGATCCGAAGACAACGATCACTATCGATGGTCAACCCGTTCTTGCCGCGCTGGGCGAAACGGTATGGAGCGTGCTGGCCGCCGTGGGTGTGCGGCAGTTGGGCCGCAACGATAGTGGGCAGGTCATGGGAGCGTATTGCGGGATGGGCGTCTGTTACTGCTGCCTCGTATCCATCGATGGCCGCTATAAACGCCGTGCGTGTCAAACCACGGTTCGCCCCGGAATGAAAGTGGAGACGTCCGGAAACCGCCTCGAGCACGGAGGACTCAAATGAGCGAACTGCCGGTCATCGTTGGCGGCGGGCCGGCCGGTATGGCCGCTGCGATCGAACTGGCTGCTAGCGGGCTGGGTTGCACGTTGATCGAAGAAGCGCCGCGGCCAGGCGGCGTCGTCTATCGCGGTCCGCTGCGCGACGGCGTAACGCCTGGATATCTCGGTGCGCGCTATCGACGAAAGATGCGCGCGTTGCATGCGGCGTTTTCGCTGATCGGCAACCGGGCAAAGGTCAGGCTCAATTCAAGGGTGATCGGCGCGGAAGCCGACCGGGTATATGTGCTGGACGAACATGAACGAATCACTCAAGTGCGCTACGCGCAGTTGCTGTTATCGGCCGGCTGCCATGAACGCAGCGTGCCGTTCCCGGGCTGGACACTGCCAGGCGTGATGTTGCTGGGAGGGCTGCAATTGCAGCTCAAGAGCGGTGTGGTGAGACCGCGCGGCCGGACGGTCATCGTCGGCAGCGGTCCGCTGCTACCGTTGGTCGCCTGCCAGTTGCTCCGTTGCGGCGCGCACGTCGCCGGGGTCTACGAAGCGTCGTCATTCTTGAAGCTGGCGAGGGAAATCACTGCGTTGTTGAACAAACCTCAGTTGCTCCTCGACGGCCTGAGCATGCTCGCGTACCTGAAGCGCCACCATGTGCCGGTTCATTATGGCTGGGGCATCGTAACGGCCGACGGGCAGCAGGAGCTAAGCGCAGTCACCGTTGCGCCCTACGACGATCACTGGACCCCCGATCTGGCGCGAGCACGCAGGATTCCGGCCGAGACGCTGGCTGTTGGCTACGGCTTCATTCCGCGCACGCAGCTGACGCAACAAATCGATCTTGAGCATGAGTACGATCCGGACGGTTTTTTGAAACCAAAAATGAATGGTTGGCAGCAGACCAGCGTGCCGCATATTCATGTTGCGGGCGACATCGGCGGTTTGCGTGGCGGCGAAGCCGCAGTCCTGACCGGTCGCATCGCGGCACTGTCGATTCTTCGGCAACGCGGCCTGATTACCACCGAGGCCGCGACCGCGAAGCGCGACCGGTACCGGCAAAAGTTGCAAGCGTTGGTTCGCTTCCGGATGGGTTTCGATCGCGCAGCTGCGCGCGGCTGCGGGCAGTTGCAGCTGCCGGAAGCGGACACCGTCATATGCCGTTGCGAAAACGTGAAACGCCGCGACATCGATCAGGCGCTGGCGCAAGGCGTGCACGATCTGATCAGCTTGAAAATGCGTACCCGCATCAGCATGGGTGACTGCCAGGGAAAGATGTGCGTCGGCTATTGCAGCGATCGACTTCGCCAGCATACGGGCAACGCCGACGTCGGCTGGATGCGTCCGCGCTTTCCGATCGATCCGGTGCCGTTCTCCGCGTTTCGAACCGAAACGGAGCTGATCTGACAATGAACCGCCAGTATGACGTGGTAGTGGCCGGCGGAGGCGTGATTGGCGCCTCGTGCGCCTATCATCTGTCACGCCGCCGCGACCTGAACATCGCGTTGATCGATGCGAAGCGGCCCGGCAATGCGTCACGTGCATCGGCCGGAGGTCTGTGGGCAATCGGCGAATCGGTCGGCCTCGGCTGCGGTGTCATCTTCTCTCGCATGCTGTCGTCCCAAACAACGCGCGACGCCGAACCAGCGGCCGTCGCGTCGAAGGCGGTGCCTCATGTCCTTCCAGAACCGTTTGTGAGTCTCGCACTCGCCTCCAACGCACTGTACCCGGCCCTTCATCGCGAACTGATCGATCGTTACGGGATGGATTTCAAGTTCGAGGAAACGGGACTCAAGTACGTAATGTACGACGATGACGATCGGCATTACGCGGAACACATTGCCGCCCAGATTCCGCATCTGTCCAGCCAGATGCGGTGGCTCGACAGCACGCTATTGCGCGACAGCGAACCGTATGTCAGCACGGCGGCCACGGGGGCGCTCGAATTTTTATGCGATCACCAGGTCAATCCGTTTCGCTTGACCGACGCCTATACCGAAGCTGCGCGACTGAACGGCGTCCAGATCTTTTTCAATACCAACGTGACTGGCGTAATGCGCCATCAGACGCGGGTGATCGGTGTGCACACGCAGGAGAACGGCAACTTCTATTGCGGTTGCCTCATCAATGCCGCCGGCGCGTGGGCGGCCGAGCTCAGCGAATGGGCGACCGGTACGCGCATTCCGGTCAAGCCGGTCAAAGGGCAGATCGTATTGTCTGAAAGACTTCCGAAAATGCTCCGCGGCTGCATTACGACAAGCGATTGCTACATCGCGCAAAAGGACAACGGAGAAATCCTGATCGGCAGCACAACCGAAGACAAAGGCTTTGACGTCAGCACTACCTACGCTGAGATTGCCGGGCTCGTACGAGGCGCGGTTCGCTGCTTGCCCGAGCTGGCGAATTTCAATGTCAAGCGTTGCTGGGCCGGTTTGCGTCCAGGTTCGCCGGACGAACTGCCCATTTTGGGTCCGATGTGCGACGTGGACGGTTATATCAACGCCTGCGGTCATTTTCGCACCGGCATTCTGACTTCGGCGATCACCGGTGTGATGATCGACAGGTTGTTGCGTCGCGAGCCATTGCCGCTCGATATAAGGCCGTTCCTCGCCAGCCGCTTCACCGTGGATGCCGGCGCTGCGCGAAGCCTCGTGCACCATTGACGGAGCGGACCGCGCGGAAGACGCGCCGCCCGATGCCGCGCAACACGGTGATCGCAGGGTGATCAGAGCTCGCAGCGGCAGGTTAACGCGGTCCTGCATCGTATGGAACTCGTCACCGAGAACGCTGGCGATGGTCTCGGCGGGTTCACGCCTGAATCACATGCCGCTGAGCCCCAAGATGTTCGACGCCGCACTCAAGCACATCGCCGACCTGCATGAAGCGGTCCTTGCCGAACCAGACGCCCGGCGGCGTGCCTGTCCCGAGCAGGTCGCCCGGAAGCAGCGTCATGTGCGTCGAGAAGTACGTGAGCATCAGGTTGATCGAAAACAGCATGTCGCTTGTGTTGCCCTGTTGCTCGAACTGGCCGTTCAGTTTGGTCCACAAATCCAGCTTCATCCCGTCGACGCCGGTCACCAGATACGGTCCGACCGGCGAGTAGCCCGGCCGTGACTTCGCGCGCACCAGGTGCTGTCCGCCTTCCTGATCGACCTGGGTCGTACGGTCTGAGATGTCGTTGATGCAGACAAAGCCAAAGATATAGTCCGCTGCTTCGGCTGCCGCAATATCGGTTGCCTCGCGGCCCACCACAATCCCGAGTTCGATTTCCCAATCGAGCTTCACACGCGGGTTCGGGCCGCGCGCGATCGGGTCGTTCGGCCCGGTAAGCGAGCTCACCGCCTTCAGAAACACTTCGGGTTCGGTCGGCGGCTTCATCTTGAACTCTTCGATGTGCTTCCGGTAGTTGAAGCCGGTCGCGGCGATCTGACGCACGCCGGAAATCGGCGTGAGGTAACTGAATTCGCCGTTCAGCGCGGCGAGCGCGGACGTATCGACCTTGTTCAGAATTCCGCTGGCGATCGCTTCCGGTGTGATGTCCGCTGCGACCGGCCGCAGGTCGAAATGTTTACCGCCGGCGATGATGACGGGAACTGCATCGCCTTCTACCAGAACGCGGGCAAATTGTTGCATAACTCCTTTGATGGTGTGCACATCCAGTGTGTGGCGCGGAAAGTGATCGGCTGTCGCGAGGCTGTAGAGGTCGCCTGGCAGTCGCGAAAACAATAGCGTGGAGTGCTTCAGGGAGCTTTCCGAATTGCACGGATCAGATCTGGATTCTTATCGTCAGCCTGTTTTTATGCTCGGACGTGCGCGAGATTTTATTGACTGGCGGCGTCGGTCGTCGATTGTCCGATTCAGCGCTGAGTGCGCAACAGGTTTGTATGATTGGCGCGCAGTGACCTGCCAGATACGATCAGGCGCGGGCGGCTGTCGACTACATGGCCGTATCGACACCCATCGCATCCCTGGCATCGCGCCGATACCCCGCGGTGGCAACCAGCAGGCTGCGCGTATAGTCATGCCGCACCTGTTGCGCACGCACCGCGTCGATACCGAGCTCCTCGACAATCTCGCCGTTGCGCATTACCGCGACACGCGAGCACAGAAACCCGACCACCGCGAGATTGTGGCTAACAAGAATGACCGTTAAATCACGCTCGCGCGCGAGACGCCGCAGCAGGTTCAATATCTCGGCTTGCACCGACACGTCGAGCGCGGAGGTCGGTTCATCGAGTAGCAGCACGCGCGGCTCGACTATCAATGCGCGCGCAATCGCGACGCGCTGTCGCTGCCCGCCTGAAAGCTGATGCGGATAACGGAAGCGAAACGCGGGCCCAAGCCCGACTTCACGCAGCGCGGCGGCAATCCGTTCGTCCTCGCGATCGAGCCGGTTGATCGCAAGCGGTTCGCGCAGCGCCTGATCGACGGTAAAGCGCGGATGCAGCGACCCATACGGATCCTGAAACACCATCTGAACATCACGCCGCAGCGCGCGGTCACTCGAAACACGTTTCGCACCCACCGCCTGGCCGCCGATCGAAAGCCGGCCGTGCGCAACCGGCACAAGGCCGGTTAGCGCGCGCAGCAAGGTCGATTTACCGGACCCCGATTCGCCGACAAGACCAAACGCTTCCCCCGCCCGCACCTGAAAACTCGCATCGCGTACCGCATCGAACGGGCCGGTTTTCGTGCGAAAGCGCACGGTGAGCGCATCGACGTCGATCATCGGTTGGCTCATGTCGAAGCTCCTCGGGCACGATCGCGCGGATCGACGAGCCACGCCGGATCGCGCGCAAGCACCGGCAATTCATCCGGCGGGTTCGTGAGCGGCGGATTCGCGGCGAGCAGCCCGCGCGTATAAGGATGTTGCGCGTGCAACAGATCGCGCGCCGCGCACGTTTCGACCACGCGACCCGCGAACATCACGACGACGCGGTCGCAGAACGACATCACGAGCGGCAGATCGTGGCTGATAAAAATAAGCCCGGTATCGTGCTTCGCGATCGTCTCATCGAGCACCGCGAGCACCTGCGCGGCGACCAGCACGTCGAGCGCGCTAGTCGGTTCGTCGGCCACCAGCAGACGCGGGCCGCCCGACACCATCATCGCGATCATCACGCGCTGCCCCATGCCGCCCGACAGTTCATGCGGATACGCATCGGCGACGCGCTCGGGATGGCGGATATGCACCGCGGCCAGCGCGTCGACAATTTTTTCGCGCATCTCGCGTCGGCCGGTTTTCGGCGCATGCAGTGCGAACGCTTCGCGCATCTGCTGGGCCACCGTCATCACCGGGTTGAGCGAATATTTCGGGTCCTGCAGGATCATCCCCATTTGTTGTCCGCACAACTGGCGGCGCTTGCGCGCGGACAGCGCGAGCAGATCGGCGCCGTCAAAGCGCAGCGCGTTCGCGCGCAGATGCGCGGCGGGCGGCAGCAGCCCGAGCAACGCACGACCGGTTAGCGACTTGCCCGAACCGGACTCGCCGACGATGCCCAGACGTTCGCCCTTGTTAAGCGTCAGCGATACGCCGCGCACCGCGTCGGCGAGCGTGCCGTCGTGGCCGCGAAATGCGATGCGCAGATCGTCGATTTCGGCAAGCGGTTGATGTTGCATCGGTCAGTCTCCGTGGCGCGGATCGAATACGTCGCGCAGCCCATCGCCGAGCAGATTGAACGCGAGACTCACCGCGAGAATCGCGCAGCCGGGAAGCGTCGCGACCCACCACGCGTTGAGCAGCACGTTGCGTCCCGATGCGACCATATAGCCCCATTCGGGACTCGGCGGTTGCGCGCCCAGGCCGAGAAAGCCGAGACCCGCGACGGTGAGAATGATGCCGGCCATATCGAGCGTCGCGCGCACGATCACCGACGACGAGCACAACGGCACGATATAGCGCAGCAGCAACCGCATGCGCGACGCGCCCTGTAGCCGCGCGACGTGGATAAAATCCGCATCGACGAGCCGCAGCGTTTCGGCGCGCGCAAGGCGTGCGTATGCAGGCCACGCGGTGATCGAGATCGCGATCACCGCATTGATCACGCCCGGTCCCACTGCCGCCGCGAACGCGAGCGCAAGCACGATCTTCGGGAAGGCGAGCGCGATGTCGGTGACCCGCATCAGCAGATTGTCGATCCAGCCGCCGAAGAAACCCGCGACCGTGCCGATCAGCAGCCCGATCGGCACCACGACGACGACCACGAGTATTGCGATCGATAACGTGATGCGCGCACCGTAAATCAGCCGGGACAGGATGTCGCGGCCCAACTGATCGGTGCCGAGCCAATGCGATGCCGAGCCAGGCGGCAACAGCCGGTCGGACAGCACCTGTTGCAGCGGATCGTGCGGCGCGACGAGCGGACCGAATGCGGCGAACACGACGAGCAGCAGCAGAATCGCGAAGCCGAACAGCGACAGCGGATTACCGGCGAAACGCCGCCAGCGCCGATACGCGCGGCCCAGCGCGGCCTGACGGCGCGACGCGGGCGTGTCGCTTGCCAGCCACGCGCGCCAACCTGATGCGCGTCGGGGTGACTCGACGCTCATCGGGCCGTCCGTTGGCGTCGTGCCGGACGTTGCGGTAGATGTTTCAGGCAACGCAGTCGGTTTGGTGGAAGGATGTGCACGGCTCATGAAGGTGGCAGGAAAGTGAGGCTGCGGCGCATCAGCGGGCACGCGGGTCGAAGACGCGATACAGCGCGTCGGTCAGCAGATTGAGCGCGATAAACGTCGCGCCGATCACGAGCGTGCTGCCCAACACTGCGTTCATATCGGCGTTCAGCAGCGCGCCGGTCAGATACGAACCGATGCCGGGCCACGCAAACACGATCTCCGTGAGCACCGACCCTTCGAGCAGAAAACTGTACGACAGCGCGATCACCGTCAGGAGCGGCACCATGATGTTGCCGAACGCATGCCGCCAGATCACGCGCCGTTCGGGCAGGCCTTTCGCGCGCGCGGTCGTGATGTATTCCTGGCTCAACTGGTCCAGCATGAACGAGCGCGTCATCCGGCTCAGGTACGCGACCGAGTAGTAGCCGAGAATCGCCGCGGGCAGCGCGATATGCGACAGCGCATTGAAGAACACATCCCATTCGCCGGCGATCAGCGCATCGACCAGCAGACTGCCGGTATGCGTATCGACCATCCCGTCATAGACCGGATCGATGCGGCCAGGCCCCGCGACCCAATGCAGACGCGCGTAAAACAGCAGCAGTCCCATCAGCCCGAGCCAGAACACCGGCACCGAACTGCCGATCAGACCGACAAAGCGTGCGACATGATCGACCCAGCGGTTATGCCGCACGGCCGCGATCACGCCGAGCGGCACGCCAAGGACCACGCCGATCACCGTCGATAGGGTCGCGAGTTCGAGGGTTGCGGGAAATACGCGCCTGATATCGTCGAGCACGGGGTTCGCGGTGAGCAGCGAGATGCCGAGGTTGCCGTGCAGCACGTCGCGTACGTAGACCCAGAATTGCACCGCGAGCGGACGGTCGAGGCCCAGGTGCGCGCGTGCGGCCGCATATGCGGTCGCGGATGCGCGGTCGCCGACCATCGCCAGCACCGGATCGATCGGCACCTTGCGGCCGATCACGAACGTGACCGCGAGCAGTCCGGCAAAGGTGATCGCGAGCGTCAACGCCCAGCGCAGCACGCGCAGCGTCCAACGCACACCCGCGTGCCGCGCGGGCAGCGCGCGCAGCCGGTCGAGCGGCGACGGCGACGCGGGCGGGGAGTGCGGACTAGCGGGACTCGACATCACGGCTTCCTTTTGTCGGTTACTGCTTCTTCAGATGCAGATATGACACGAGATCGTTGATCGGCCCGACTTCGATGCCGCTCACGCCCGGCCGCATCGCGACCTGCGACACCTGCTGGAACATGATCACAAACGGCGAGTGCGCGAGCATCTGCTTCTGCATCGTCTGGTACATCTGCGCGCGTTTGGCAGTCGACGATTCCGCAAGCGCTTCGTTCGTCTCCTTCGTCAAATCGGGGATGTTCCACGAATTGCGCCACGCGAGCATCTTGTAGCTTGACTTGTCGGAGTTGTCCGGGTTCCATGCGAAACCCTGCGCATTGCTGTGCGGATCGATATAGTCGGCCGACCATTCGCCGATATAGATATCGTGCTGCCGCGCGCGATACTTCGCGAGCGTCTGTTTGTTATCGCCCGGAATAAGTTCGACCTTGATGCCGCCTTGTGCAAGATTCGCCTGCACCGCTTGCGCGATTTCGCTATACGGGTAACTGCTGCGCACGTCCATCGTCACGCTAAAGCCGTTCGGCAGACCTGCTTTCGCGAGCAGTGCTTTCGCCTTCGCGACGTCCTGGTGATACGGGTTTTCGTTCAGCGCGCCGAGAAAGCCTTCAGGTAGAAAGGTTTCGTGCACCTTGTACGTGGTCTTCGCGACGTTGGTCTGAATGCCGTTGTAGTCGATCAGCCATTTCATCGCTTCCTGCACTTCGGGCTTCGCGAGATTCGGGTTCTTCACGTTCAGGCCCAGATACAGCAGCGTCGCCTGCGGCACCGCCATCACGTGCGCTTTGCCGGATTTTTCGAGCGCGGCGAGATCGTCCGGGCTCAGGTTGCGCGCGATATCGGCGTCGCCGTTTTCGAGCAGCAGGCGCTGGCTTGCGGCCTCTGGCACGTGACGCAGCACGATACGTTTCATCGCGAGCGGCATGCGGTAGCCGTCGTAGCGCTGCAGGATCATGCTGTCGTTCGCGGTCCACTTGACGAGCTTGTACGCGCCCGAGCCGGCCTCGTTGGTGCGCAGCCACCCGTTGCCGTAGTCGTTGTTCTGCTGATGCGTGAGCAGCAGCTGCTTGTCGACTACCGACGCGGGCCATGCGCCGAGCACGTTCAGCACGAACGTCGGCGCGTATTTCTGGTCGGTGGTAACGCTGACCGTCGTATCGTCGATCTTCTTCACGCGCTGCAGCGCGTTGTCTTTCGTGAGTCCGATGCCTTGCAGCACGGCTGCCGCGCCTTTGTCGAGCAGCACCGTGCGCTGGATCGACCACGCGACGTCGTCCGCGGTCAGCGGATTGCCCGAGTGGAACTTGAGCCCGTTCCTGATCTTGAATGTGAAGGTCAGGCCATCGGGGCTCACGCTCCACGATTGCGCGACGTCGCCATTGAATTTCGACGGGTCTTTCAGGTCGACGCGCACGAGCCGGTCGTACGTATTCGCGACGTATTCCTCCGGCACGAGCTCATAGATTTCGCCGGGGTCGAGTGTCGAGAATTCGTCGAGCATGGTCGCCATCACGAGCATGTCCTTCGGCGTTGCTGCGTGAGCGGGCGCGATGGCCGTCAGCGAAAAACCGAGCGCGCCGCTCAGTGCCGCGGCGGCAAGCGCGTTGCGCAAAACCTGTTTCATTCTTGTGCCCCCTGAAAAGTTGTAACGTCCTTCTGGAATTGTTGAACCGCGCGCGGTCGATGCTGCCGTGCCTACATGAGCCGCAATGGGCCGCTGTCCGCGTTGTCGATCAGCGGCAGCGCAAGCGCGCCGGGCAACTCGTAATGCCACCATTCGCTCCTGATATGCGTGAAGCCTGCGGCATGCATCACGCCGAGCAGCATCAGCCGGTTGCGCTGCACAGGCTGCGGTAGCCCTGGATGAAAGTGCTCGGATTCGATGGTCATCGCATCGAAGCCAGTGCCCATATCGAGCGGCGCGCCGGTCATATCGATCAGCGTCAGGTCGACGGCCGCGCCGCGGCTGTGGTTCGAGCCGCGCTTCAAGTCGGCGATATAGGTCGGATCGGGCAGAAAGTCCCACAACACCTGTTGCGCCTGCGGCGGTCGATATGCGTCGAAGATGCGCAGTTTCAGGCCGCTTTCGCGCGCGATCGCAATCGCGGTGCGCAGCGCCGCTTCGGCCGGTTCCAGCAGCAGGCAGTGCGCGTGCCGGTAGATCGGCTTGCCGGTCAGATTGTGCCCGGTCGCGTAAGCGAGTTCGATATCGACATCGTGGGTATCGCGCGTGATGGGAATCAGGCGTGGCTGGGGCGTTAACGGTTCGGTCATGAAAGGTGATGGTTCGAATGACGGGGAGAGGGCGAAGCGAATCGCGCGGGCCTGGGTGGCCGTTCATGTCGTTCATGACGGCCGGCCACCACGCGCGACGCGATAGCCGAGCTGCCGGGCGACTCGACTCTCGACGGGACGGACAGATTGAAACGCGCGAACGCATCGATGCGGCGTACCGCATCCGGACCGACTGCGAGTTCGGGCGGGCGGACGGGCGATGCGGGCGCGAATGGGTTCGGCATCGCGAAGCTGGGTTAGTTATCTTTCATTGGTCTTCGGAATGTGCCATGCATCTAACTAGGCCAATAAAGCAGGCGCTAGCTTAAAAAATCAATTGGCGTCGCCAGGGTAATAGGCTTTAAGGGAAAACGCGGTCGGCATCGCAGTGCACAACGGCTTCTCGACCATCAGCCGTTATGCACCGCGCTGACCGGTCTCCGGCGGCGCGTTGTCCGGCTCCGGTTCGGGGATGCCGACATCGGGCACATCGTCCGGTTTGTCTGGCGTGGGGTTGGACGGAATCGACGGTTGATCGGGAATCGGCGGGTCCGATGCGGGATCGGATGCGTGGTGCGTTAGCATGGGCAGTCTCCTTGGTGCGGCGCTCCGCGGTGTGTTGCTGTGCAGTGTGCGTCGTTGTTAAAGCATCTGGCGTTCCTGAGATTCGCGGCGCGATGGTGTCACGCTTCCGTATCCCTGGATCAACCCCGCGTCCTCCGATCCTTCAACTGATCGCGAATCTCGCGCAGCAGCAACACGCGATCGTCGAAAACGCGCCGCCGATGATCACGCCGACCGCCAGATCCATCACATTGCCTTTGATCGCAAACTGCTTGAACTCCTGCAGGACGCTCGCCATCGTGTTTTCTCCGTGCGTGACGAAGCTCAGAGCTAGCGAATTGCGTTCCCGATAGACGACCCTTCACGCATCGTCGACGCGCTGCAGCGACCGCCGCCCATCGGGGTATGCCCGCACGGGCGTGCACAACTTGCGACTGCGCGGACTAATATGCTTGAAGCGCACCACGTGGTCGCACGGATGCCGGGCAACCGGTTCCGGTTTCATTCAACCCCGCGCTTGCGCGTTTTACTGATGTCCGCGCACCGTCGCTCACGGTGCCGGTCAAGGCCCAGGCGGGCCGTGGCGATCGACGTATCCAATTTTCAATAACCCGCTTCGAAGCGTGCCATGGTCAAGCGTAGAACCTTTCTCGTCGGCGGGGCCGCGGCGCTCGGCGCGCTGGTGGTCGGCTGGTCCGCGCTGCCGCCGCGCCAGCGGTTGATGCCGTCGCAGCCGCTTGGCGTGCAGCCGCAACAGAGCGCGCTGAACGGCTGGGTCAAGATCGCCGCCGACAACCGCGTCACGGTGATGGTCTGCCGCGCGGAGATGGGGCAGGGCGTGCACACCGGCCTCGCGATGCTGGTCGCTGAAGAACTGGATGCGGACTGGTCGCGGGTCGGCGTCGAGTCCGCGCCGGTCGACCGGATTTATAACAACGTCGAAAGCGTGTCCGGCAATCTGCCGTTTCGTCCCGATGACGACGGCATGCTCAAGGGGCTCGCCGCGTGGCTCGCGCGCAAGGGCGCGCGCGAGGTCGGCGCGATGATGACAGGCGGTTCGACGTCACTGAACGATGCGTGGCTGCCGATGCGCGAAGCCGGCGCCACCGCGCGCGCGATGCTGATCGAGGCCGCCGCGACGCAGTGGGGGGTGCCGCTCGAGCAATGCCATACCGAAGCGGGCCGCGTGTTCGACGGGCCCGTGTCGGGTGCGACGCGCAGCGCAACGTATGGCGAGCTCGCCGCGCTTGCCGCGCATCAGCCTTTGCCGCGCAAGGTCGAGCTGAAAGACCCGGCGGCGTTCAGGCTGATCGGCAAACCGCTGTTGCGTATCGAAGCGGCGTCGAAGCTCGATGGCTCCGCGCGCTTCGGCATCGACGCGACGCCGGACGGCCTGCTGTACGCGAATGTCGCGATGTGTCCGGTGCCGGGCGGCTCAGTCGCGCATTTCGACGGCGCGGACGCAGCGTCCCAACCGGGCGTGCGCAGCGTGTTCGTGGTGCCGCCATTTCACGGTGGCACGGGCGGTGTCGCGGTGATCGCCGACAACGCGTTCGCCGCGATGCAGGCCGCCGACAGGGTGACGTGCGAATGGCATATCGACGACGACGCGCGCGTGTCGAGCACCGATGTGCTGCAACGCCTCGCCGACGCGCTCGACGATAGCGCCGGCCACACGTGGTATTCGCGCGGCGACGCGGATGCGGCGCTCGGCATTGCCGCACGGGTCGTGAAGGCCGAATATCGCGTGCCGTATCTCGCGCACGCGGCGCTCGAGCCGATCAACTGCACCGCGCAGGTGAACGACGGATCGGCGATCGTCTGGGCCGCGACGCAAGTGCCGGATGTCGCGCGCCGCATTACCGCGCAGCTGCTCAATCTTCCCGACGATAAAGTCGACGTGCGCCAGCATCTGATCGGCGGCGCATTCGGGCGGCGGCTCGAGATGGATTACATCGCGCAGGCGGTCGCGATCGCGAACAAGGTGCGCGGCACGCCGGTACAGACCATCTGGACGCGTCCCCAGGACATGATGCACGACTTCTACCGGCCTGCGTGCGTGTCGCGTTTCAGCGCGGGCCTGAACGATGCGGGTGCGGTGATCGCGTGGCGCAACACATCGGCGAGCCAGTCGCTCGTCACCAGCTGGGTCGCGCGCAACTATGGCGTGCCGTCGTTTGCCGCGAATCTCGGGCGCGCGTTCGACAAGACCAACGACGAAGGCGCATTCGATCAGCCGTATGAATGGCCGAACGTGCGCATCGGACACAAGCCTGTCACGCTGCCGGTGCCGGTCGGCTTCTGGCGTTCGGTCGGCCATTCGCATCAGGCGTTCTTTGTCGAGAGTTTCATCGACGAACTCGCGGCGGCCGCGCGTAACGATCCGGTCGCATTTCGCGCGGCGATGCTCGCGCATCATCCGCGGCATCTTGCCGTGCTGCGCCGCGTGGCGCAGCTTGCGGGCTGGCATACGCCGCTCGATAACGACCAGCGCGGCCTCGCGCAGGCGCGCGGGATCGCGTTGCATGAGGCCTTCGGCAGCATCGTCGGCCAGGTGGTCGAGGTGTCGGTGGAGGCAAACAAGGACCGGACAATCCATGTGAACCGGGTGGTCTGCGTGATCGATTGCGGCACGCCGGTGAACCCGAACCTGATCGCGCAGCAACTGGAAGGCGCGATTGTGTTTGGCCTGTCCGCTGCGCTGTATGAGGAGATCACGCTCGATGGCGGTAGCGTGAAGCAGCAGTACTTTACCGATTATCCGGTCGTGCGGATGGAGCAATGCCCGCGCATCAAGACCGAGATCATGTCGAGCCGCGAGCATCCGCAAGGCGTCGGCGAGGCGGCGACGCCGCCCGTCGCGCCGGCGGTTGCGAATGCGATTTTTGCGCTGACCGGCCGGCGGATACGGACGCTGCCGCTCAAGCTTGCATGAGCGAAACACGAACGCGCGCGGTGGATCACGCGGCAGTGTTACCAGGCGGCGCGCCGCACGCGCGCTTTTCAGCCCGCGTTGGCGGGCACGGGAGACGTCCATGCTGTCGCTGAACATCAACGGTCACGAGACCGAGATCCGCTCCGATCCGGCGACGCCGCTGCTGTGGGTGTTGCGCTGCGAACTGAAGCTGACCGGCACCAAGTTCGGCTGCGGCGTCGGCGTGTGCGGCGCGTGCACGGTGCATATCGATGGCGCCGCGCAGACCTGCTGCACGAAGCCCGTTGCGCAATTGCACGGCGCGAAGATCACGACGATCGAAGGACTCGATAGCGCGGAAGGACATGCGCTGAAAGCCGCATGGACGCGCCTCGATGTCGTGCAATGCGGCTATTGTCAGAGCGCGCAGCTGATGGCGGCGTCCGCGCTGCTCAAGCGCAACCACAAGCCCGGCCCCGCGGATATCGATCAGGCGATGACGCCGGTGGTGTGCCGCTGCGGGACGTATCCGCGCATCCGTCAGGCGATCTACGAGGCGAGCGGTCAGACGCGCAAATAGCCGCGCGGCACGCGCCGCGCACTTCGACCGGGTGCGCGAGTTGAAGCGCGCGATCCGCGCTGCGCGCACGCTCGAGAAACGCGTGACGCGCTATTTCCCGAGGCGTTCAGCAACGATCCGGCCGCGCTGCCGAACGCGGACATGGCCGTGTTCCCGGTCGATTGCATCGACCACGATTCGATGAATATGTTGAAGCGTGTCTGCGAGCGCAGCCAGGTTGCGTACTATCCGTTGCGAACCGCGAGTGTCGCGAGCTTTGTCGAACTGATCGCGCGACTGGCGGCTGCCGATGCGCTGGTCCGCGCCGAACGCGTGTCGCGCTTCCGCTTGCGTCACCGATGACGCGCCGACGTCATCACGCCGCGCTAAGGCGTTCGCTTAGCGTTTGATTAACCGCGTCAACGCCGAAATATCGTCCGCACACGTTGCATACGCTTGCGTTTCAATACCGCGGTAGAGCCGGATGATTTCCTCGCCCACCGGCGTAAGCGCGCAGCCGCCGCCGCTTTGACCACCATGCTCGGCAACCGTCGCCGGTGACTTCAGCGAACGGTTCAGTTCGTCCATCAGCAGCCATGCGCGCCGATAGGACATATTCATGCTGCGCGCCGCGCCCGAAATCGAGCCGTGCTCCTTCACCGCTTCCAGCAATGCAACCTTGCCGGGACCGAGCGCGATCGTGCCGGCTTGCTGGATGCGCATGCGAAACCGCACCTCGGGTCTCGCGCTTGTCGAAGTCTTCATCGTTGTTGGTCGCGGTGGGGACCGCGTTCTTTTGCCGATTTGATATCAGCCAAAGGATACACGACGCGCATTCCGCGTTGCACGCGCACAATACGGTGCGGCTTGACGAGTCGTTTCCGTAAGCGAAGCGCGCGCTGTCTGTAAAACGATACACATCGTTTGCAAGCCTTTATTGAGACGTTACCCCGCGATACATTGCCGGACACACAACGCACCGCGTGGCCGCCATACCCTGGACTAAGCGCGGGCCGCTCGAATCGAGCGATAAAAGCCGACAACCTCTCTTTCCGAATTGCATCGCTGGGTTGCCCGGACATCATCGCCGTGCCGGCTCGCGCCGCGCACGCGCGCACTGACGTCTGCGCATTGAATGCGCGGCCGCGTTCGCGTTGAGAGTGACCGTCGCGCTCACTATCGTTTCGCCCCTTCATGACCGCCTCGTCGCCGGTGCGCATTGTTTCGCGCCGGGTTTCGTCACGGCCATTGAAGACGTCGATTTTGTTTAAGCAACTCCACTGCGCAACGGCTTCCAGCACGACGCGCAGTCTTATAAAGAAGGATCACTAAGTGAAAAAGACCTTTATCGCCGCAGCGGCACTCGGCAGTCTCGGGGCAGCGCCCGTCGCGCAGGCGCAAAGCAGCGTCACGCTGTACGGCATTATCGATGCCGGGATCAGCTACGTATCGAGCTCGGCGACGCCGACCGGGCACGCGAGCCTGATCAAATACGCCGATGGCGTCGCGTCCGGCAGTCGCTGGGGCGTGCGCGGCACCGAAGATCTCGGCGGCGGCCTGAAGACGGTGTTCGTGCTCGAAAACGGCTTCAGCAGCGCCGACGGCACGATTGGACAGGGCGGTGCGCTGTTTGGCCGGCAGGCGTATCTGGGTGTGTCGAAGGACGGCTACGGCACGCTTGCGTTCGGCCGCCAGTACTCGTTTTCGACCGACTATCTCGGTGCGAACTACACGACCGGCAGCCAGACGCCGGCCGGCAATTACGGCTGGCACATCAACGACGTCGATCAACTGAGCGCGAGCCGTATCAACAACGCGGTCAAGTTCAGCAGCGCGAACTTCGCGGGTCTCACGTTTGGTGCGATGTACGGTTTTTCGAACCGGGCCGGCGCGTTCGCGGGCACGCCGACCGTCGCGGCGGGCGGCGCCACGCAACAGGGCGCATCGAGTGCGTACAGCTTCGGTGCGAACTATGCGCAGGGGCCGTTCGGCATCGGCGCCGCGTACACGAACATCCGCTATCCGAACGGTGCGACGCCGCCGTTTAGCGTCAGCATCGCGAATGTGAACACGGGCGGGCTGCGCGACCTGGAAACCTACGGCATCGGCGCGCGTGTTGCGTTCGGATCCGCGCTCGTGTGGGGCAACTGGACCCACACCACATTCGAGCCGCTCGCCGGTGACGTTTCGCGCCTGAACAACTATGAGATCGGCGGGCGTTATGGCTTTACGCCGGCATTCGCGGCGGGCTTGGGCTACACCTATTCACAACTCGACGACCGCATGAGCGGCAAGTGGCATCAGGTGACCGGCGCGCTCGACTATGCGCTGTCCAAACGCACCGACGTGTATCTGCTCGCGGTTTATCAGATCGCGTCCGGCAGTAACACGGTCGCTGGGCGCAACGTGCCGGTGCAGGCGCAGATCGGCACGTCGCCGGGCATGCTCGGCACGTCGGGTGTCGGTGTGAATCATCAGGTGGCGACGCGCGTGGGGCTGCGGCACCGGTTCTAGACGTCGCGACGGCTGTGCGCGGCATGATGTCGCGCTACGGCGCGACGACCCGCGCGACGATGCTCGCGAGCCGTTTTACATGCCGCGGCGCGGGCAGGATATCGGCGGCGGAGGATAACAACGGCGCGCCGTGTTCGATCGTCAGCCGCCCGCCACCAGGGAGCCGCTTATCGATCGACGCCGATGATCACGCTCGACGCCTTGAAGATCGCGCTAGCGGCTTTTCCGTTCGCGAGACCGAGACGATCGACGCTGTTGTTGGTGATGATCGCGGCGATCTTCGCGCCGCCTTGCGCGGCGATCACGACTTCCGCGTTGACCGCGCCTTTGGTGACCGATGCGACCGTACCGGCGATGCAGTTGCGCGCGGACACCTTGCTGCCATCCGCGTCGACCATGACCAGCACCGATGACGCCTTGATCAGCGCGAACGCTGGCTTGCCAGCGGCGAGGCCGAGCGCAGCGGCGCTGCCGTGCGTGATGATCGCGGCAATGTTGAGACCGTCCGGCGTGCGTAGCGCGATCTCGTCGTTGACCGCGCCGGCCTTCACATCGGCGACGGTACCGGCGAACTGGTTACGGGCGCTGGTGCGCATGGTGTTGTCCTTAGCGTGGAAGTGATCGTGAGCGGATGCGGCATGGTCGTCACGAAGCTCGAGAGAAATGGCGCTTCGATTGCGCGACGCCCGCACGGTCGCAAAGCTTACGCGAGTCTAACGGGAAGCGATCACGCGGGGAAAGGGAAAACGCGACGTTTCGTTCGCCAGCTTCGATGCAGTTTCGCGCACAGTCATCGTAATATAGTCGACTTAACAACGGTACGGGGAATGCAATGCTTCGCAAGCTGGTGGCTTCAGTGGTCGTGGTGGCGGCAGGCATGCCTGCCGCACAGGGTGCGTCGGCGGAGGACGGCACGGTCAACGTGCTGTACGCGGGTTCGCTCGTGAATTTGATGGAGCGCAGCGTCGGACCCGCGTTCGGGAAGGAGACCGGCCTGCACTTTCAGGGCTATGCGGCGGGTTCGAACAAGATCGCCAATGAGATCAAGGGCAAGCTGCGCCGCGGCGACGTGTTCATCAGTGCGAGCCCGAAAGTCAACACGAGCCTGATGGGCGCGGCCAATGGCGACCACGTCACGTGGTATGTGAATTTCGCCGAGTCGCCGCTGATGATCGGCTTGAACCCGCAAAGCCGCTTTGCCGCTCAGTTCAAGTCGAAGCGCTGGGACCAGGTGCTGCAGGAGCCGGGTATCCGCATCGGTCGTACCGATCCGAAGCTCGACCCGAAGGGCGCATTCACGGTTGACATGATGAACAAGGCGGCAGAGCTTTATCACGAGCCCGATCTCGTGCAAAAGGCGCTCGGCGCACCTGACAATCCGGAGCAGGTGTTGCCGGAGGAAACGCTGGTCGGCCGCCTGCAATCGGGTCAACTGGATGCGGGCTTCTTCTACTCGACTGAAACCTCGGACCTGAAGATTCCGGCTATACAACCGGCGCCGGAACTGAAGGCCAAGGCGAGCTACACGCTGACGATCCTCAACGACGCGCCGAATGCAAATGGCGCCGCGCGTTTTGTCGATTTCCTGATGAGCGCGAAAGGGCGTGCGCTGCTCAAACAGCACGGCGTCGATGTCGTGAAGCCGACCGTGGTGGGCAATGTTCAGTCGATACCGCCGTCGGTGCAGGCGGTGGTCGATGCTGCACAATAGCGAACGGGCAACCTCGAACGCATCACGATGACGACTTCACCTGCGCACCCAACCCGACAGAGCATGCCCGCGCGGCGATTCGCGCGGGCGTACCCGAGCTTGCGCGTCATCGCATCCGGTAGAGCACGATGACACGCCGATCCGCGCGGCCGCTGCGATGGCTTGGCGGCCTGCTAGCCCTCTACCTGTGCGCGCCGTTTATCGCGGCGCTGCCGCAGATCGGGCGCGCGGACTGGGCGGGTGTCGACTGGCACACGATGGGCGGCGCGGTCGGCGTATCGATCGCGAGCGCGAGCGTTGCCACGCTGATCATTCTGGTCGGCGGTGTGCCGCTCGGTTATGCGCTCGCGCGTTCGTCGTCGCGCAAAATGGCGGTGCTCGGCTTTGTCGTACAGTTGCCGTTAGCGCTGCCGCCGTTGACGAGCGGAATCTTGCTGCTGTTCTTGCTCGGGCCGTATAGCTGGGCCGGACAGCTCACCGGCGGCTTGCTGACCGATTCGTTCACCGGCATTGTGCTGGCCGAAACCTTTGTCGCCGCACCGTTCCTGATTATTGCGGCGCGCTCGGCGTTTGCGGCGGTCGACCCGGTCTACGACGATGTCGCCGCAACGTTGGGCCACCACGCGGCCAGCCGCTTCTTCAGAGTGACATTGCCGATCGCCTGGCCGGCGATCCGCGCGGGTCTCGCGCTTGCGTGGCTGCGCGCGTTCGGCGAATTCGGCGCGACCGTGATGGTCGCGTATCACCCGTATTCGCTGCCGGTCTACACGTATGTGCTGTTTGGCGGGCAGGGCTTGCCCGCGATGATGCCGCTGCTGCTGCCGACACTTGCGATCGCGGTGCTATGCGCGGTGCTATCGGTGTACCGCCGCGGCGTCGCGACGCAGGCGGCCGCGCCGCTGGAAAACGGCGACGAGTCCGCCGCGGCCTCGCCTGCGACGCTGCCGCCGATGCCGAACGCTCGCCTGTCGTTCGCGCTGCGCCGCGATCTCGGCGCATTCAATCTCGACGTGACCTGGGCGCCGACCACGCGGCGCCTCGCGATTATCGGGCCATCGGGTTCGGGGAAATCGTTCGCGCTGCGCATCATCGCCGGGCTCGAGCGCAACGATGGATGCATGGTGAAACTCGGCGAGCGCGATCTCGCGCCACTCGCGCCGGAGCAGCGGCAGATCGGCTATATGCCGCAGGACTACGGACTCTTTCCGCATATGACGGTCGCGCGGCAACTGTCGTTTCCGGTCGATGCGGATGCGCTCAGCACGCGCTATTGGCTCGATCACCTGGGGCTGGCGCGGCTGACTTCGCGGCTGCCTGCGCAGTTGTCGTTTGGGCAGCGCCAGCGGGTCGCGCTGGCGCGCGCGTTGACGCGGCACAGCCAGTTGCTGCTGTTCGATGAACCGTTCTCGGCACTCGATACGCCGCGCCGGCGCCGCCTTCAGCAGTCGCTGCGCGAATTGCAGCGCGAGATCGCGGCCGTCACGGTGCTCGTTACGCACGATCCCGACGAAGCCGCGTTGCTCGCGGACGAACTGCTGGTAATCGAGCACGGGCGCGTGTTGCAGACTGGCACGATCGACCAGGTATTCGAGCGCCCGGCGTCGTTGCGCGTGGCCGAACTGCTTGGCTTGCACAACGTCGGCGAAGGGGTGATGCGCGCCGATGGGCGTATCGAGACGTCGCTGGGTCTCGCGATCGATACCGCCGAGCGGTCGATCGCGGCCGGGCAACCGGTGATGTGGCGTGTGTCGCCGCGAGCGGTTTCAGTGGTGCGGCAGAGCGTGACCGCGAATACGCAAGCGCACGATGCAATGCACGACGACGGCGAGATCCACCCAACGTATCGCGGCACGCTCAAAGGCGTCGAGCTGCGGCATGGCGATCGCTATGCGGTGCTCGATATAGGCGGTCACCAGTTCGATATCGGCGACGAAGACGAAGCCGCAGCGCCCGATGCGCGCCGCGAGCGCGCTGTGCGGATCGACCCGCGCGGTGTGTCGGTGTGGGCGGTGGCCGCGTTGGTTACGCAACAGGACAAACCGTTCGCGGCGGATCGAAGCGTCGCGCGATAGACGCAAAGCGCGGGCTCGAGCTACAACCCTGGCGCCATCACCGCTTCGACGTCACCGCTTCGACGTCACCGCTTCGCCGTCACCTCAACGCGCTTGCCACGCGCAATCTCATCGCCGGCATTCGGTGCGAGCCTGCGCGTGACGCCGATCGACGCAATCGAGCACAATCCGACGGTGACGAACGCAGGCCAGAAATCGGACCATTCGATTTGCGGGTGCCCATGCCACGCGCGCGTCAGTTGCACGACGATGCCGGCGATCGTTACGCCGAGCCCGAGCGACATCTGCTGGACCACGCTGCCGAGACTCGTCGCGCGCCCGACATCGCGGCTTTCGATCTCCGCGTAGGTCATCGAGTTGAGGCTCGTGAATTGCAGCGCCGGGAAAAAGCCGCCGAGCAGCACGACGACCCAGATCACCCACACCGGCGTGCCCGGAAAGAATGCGCCGCATGCGGCGATCGCGATGCCGGAAAACGCCGCGTTATACATCAGCACGGTGCGGAAGCCCCAGCGATGCAAGGTGCGCGACGCGAGCGTGCGCATAAAGAGCCCGCCGATTGCCGACGCACAGGTAATCAGCCCCGATTCGAACGCGCTCATGCCAAGCCCTTCCTGTAGCACGAGCGGCAACAAAAAGGGCACCGCGCCAAGGCCAATGCGAAACAGCGATCCGCCCATCACGCTAGCCTGAAACGTCGGCACGCGGAAAAAGCGCAGATCGAGCAGCGGCCGCTTTGCATAGCGTGCATAGACCACGTAGAGAACGAGCGCGACCGCGCCTGCAACGGTCATCGTCCACGCGGCCGAATCGGATATCAGCTCGCTGCCCACCAGCGCGAGCCCGAGCATAAACGCCGATGCGCCACCCGCGGACAGCACGAAGCCGATCCAGTCGAGCGGCCCCGGATGCGGCTCGCGCGTATTCGCAATGTGTTTGTTCGTCAGATAGATGCCGACGATGCCGACCGGGATGTTGATCAGGAAGATCAGCCGCCAGTGCAGATACGTGGTGATAAAGCCGCCGAGCAGCGGGCCCGCGGCCGGCCCAAGCAGCGACGTGAGGCTCAGATAGTTCATCGCGCGGATAAAGTCCGAGCGCTCGACGCTGCGAAAAATGATGATGCGGCCGACCGGCACCATCATTGCGCCACCGATGCCTTGCACGAAACGCGCGACGGTGAACACGCCGAGGGAGGTAGATGCCGCACAGGCAATCGAGCCCACGACGAAGATACCGATTGCGGTGCGAAACACCGTGCGTGCGCCGAAGCGATCGGCGAGCCAGCCGCACACCGGAATGAACACGCCCAGACCGAGCACGTAGCTCGTCACCGCGATTTTCAATGTGACCGGATCGCGGCCGAAGGTGCGTGCCATCTGCGGCAGCGCGGTGACGATGACGTTCGCGTCGACCGTCTCCATAAACATCGCGAACGCGACGATGATTGGAGCGATAAGACCTTTCTGGTCAGACGACGACATGAGCGGCGAACGCGACGATGCGAAGGAGAAGCCGCGATTATTGCATAGCCACACGTTTTTTTAAGCATATGCTGCGCGATTTTGTGTGCCGCCAGAAGAAATGGCGGCACGCTCCACGCCGCTTTGCCGTCCGTTTGATGCACGCTGCGTCAAGCGCGCGGCGGCACCTTCGCGAACAGCAGGTTCAAGCCTTCGCCGATCGTCGGGTGGCTCAGAATCGCATCGCGCACGGCCGTGTACGGCAGTTTGCCGAGCATCGCCATCTGCACGGCGGACACCACTTCGCCGGCCTGCGCGCCGAGCATCGTGAAGCCGAGAATCTCGTCGGAGTCCACGGCGACCAGCGCTTTCATGAAACCGTCCGTTTCCTGATTCGTCCGCGCGCGCGGCACCGCGGCCATCGGCAGCGTCGCGACGCGCACCTTGATGCCCTTCGCGGCAGCATCGGTTTCGTTCAGGCCGATCCGCGCGAGTTCCGGTTCGATGAAAAGCGCATACGGAATCACGCGGTCGTTCGTCGTGTACGTGCCACCGGCCAGGTTCGACTTCAGCACGCGGTAGTCGTCGAACGACGCGTGCGTGAACATCGGCGTGCCGGCCACTTCGCCGATCGCCCACGTGTTTGGCGCGGAAGTCGCGAGCCGTGCGTCGGTGACGATAAAGCCGCGCGCATCGAGTTTCACGCCGGCCTCTTCAAGGCCGATGCCACGCGTATTCGGCGTGCGGCCGGCGGCGACCAGAATATGCGTGCCGTCGAGCGCGCTGCCGTCGGCCAGCGCGATATGCACGTTGTGCCCTGAGCGGCCTTCAACCTTGACCGCGCGCGTATTGACGCGCACGTCGATGTCGTCCTTCTCGAGCGCCGCGGTGATGGCCGCCGCGACGTCCGGGTCCTCGCGCATCGCGACGCGCGGCGCTTCCTGCAACACGGTCACGCGGCTGCCGAGCCGGCGGAATGCCTGCGCCATTTCGAGGCCGATATAACCGCCGCCAAACACGATCAGATGCTCGGGCAGTGTCTCCAGTTCGAGTGCTTCGACGTGCGTGAGCGGTGCCGCGTCGCGCAGTCCGTCGATATCCGGAATCGCCGCGGTGGTGCCGGTGTTGATAAACGCATGCTCGCCTTCGACCACGCGGTGCTCGCCGTTCGCCAGCGTCACTTCGATCGTGCGCGGCGCAATGAAGCGGCCGTTGCCGATCATCAGGTCCATGCCCGAGGTCTTGAACGCGGTCAGATTGATGTCGACCATGCCGTCGACGACCGAACGCACGCGCCGATAAACGCGCTTCATGTCCACGCGGCCGGTTTGCGCGACTTGCGGCGTGGCGCCGAGTCTTTCCGCTTCGCGTGCCGCATGCATCAGCCGCGCGGTTTGAATCAGCGATTTGGTCGGAATGCACGCGACATTGATGCACGACCCGCCGATCATCCCGCGTTCGACCACCGCGACCCGCTTGCCGGCTTTGGCCAGTTCGACTGCGAGGGTCTTGCCGCCCTTGCCGCCGCCGAGAAACACATAGTCAAACCGTTCGACCGTTGCCATCGCTTCACCCTCCGTGATGTTTTCGTTGCGGGACGCGCCGTTGCGTCCGGCTTGTTACGAATCGTAGGTCACGGGTGGCGCGACAGATATGATCAATCGGCTCAACGCGATGCTCGGACGGTTCAAGTTGAAGCAGCGTGCGGCTCAATCGACGTTGCGGTCGCAACAATTACCGCGGGAGCCGCGGCGAGCGGCGAGCGGCGTGAACGAGCGAGTTTATTGCGCATCCGGCCGCGGGCGTCTGCTGTCTGCCGCGCGGCGCGGCGCTAACGGCTGGCGCTCGCCGGCCCGAGATCGTGGGCGGTGCCCGGCTTGAGCGTGTGATCGACGGGCGGGTTGCTGCCGGCAACGTCGATCTCATCATTAGCGGTGGTGACGATTTCGTGGCCGCCGCCATCATCGAGCAAGCCTTTCGCGAGTTCGATCGCCTGGCTCGTGAAGAGCCGCCGGTACAGCCCGTTTGCGCGTTCGATCAACTGGTCGTGCGAGCCTTCCTCGACCACGCGGCCCTGTTCGAGCACCAGCAGACGGTCCAGCGAGCGCACCGTCGAGAGCCGGTGCGCGACGACCAGCGTCGTGCGGCCCGCCATCAGCCGCTCCATCGATTGCTGGATCAGCACTTCGCTTTCGCTGTCGAGGCTCGATGTCGCTTCGTCGAAAATCAGCACCGGCGCATCGGCAAGAAACGCGCGCGCAATTGCGATACGTTGCCGCTCGCCGCCAGACAGCTTCACGCCGCGCTCGCCGACCAGCGTGTCGTACCCGTGCGGCAGCGCGGCGATAAATTCGTGCGCGCTCGCGAGCCGCGCCGCCTGCTCGATCTGCGCATGGGTCGCGCCGGGCCGCGCATACGCGATGTTTTCCGCGAGCGAACGGTGAAACAGCACCGGCTCCTGCTGGACGATCGCGATCTGCCGGCGCAGCGACGCCTGCTGTACCTGAGCGATATCCTGGCCGTCTATCGTGATGCGACCCGCGTCGAGGTCGTAGAGACGCTGGATCAGCTTGACGAACGTGGTCTTGCCCGAGCCCGAGTGACCGACCAGCCCGATCCGCTCACCGGGTGCGATGCGCACCGACAGATTCTGGTAAAGCGGCGTTTGCAGCGCGCCGTAGCGGAACGTGACGTGCTCGAAGCGGATGTCGCCGCGTTGAATGTCGATCGCGCGCGCGCCGGGCTGGTCTTCGATGCCTAACGATTCGTCCTCGAGCGCGACCAGTTCTTCCATATCGTTGACCGAGCGCTGCAAGTTGCGCACGTGCTGGCCAATGTCGCGCAGATAGCCTTGCAGCATGAAGAACGTCGTCAGCGCGAACGTGATGTCGCCGACGCTCGCCTTGTCGTGCGTCCAGAGCCATAGCGCGGTGCCGACGATGGCTGCCTGCATCATCACGAGCATCGTGCTTTGCGCGCCGCCGTTGGTGGTGCCGCGTGTCCATGTGCGCCGCGTGCGCTTTTGCCACTTCGCGATCACCCGCGCAAGCCGCGCTTCTTCGCGCTGCTCGGCACCGAACGCCTTGACCACCGCATTGCAGCTGACTGCGTCGGCAAGCGCGCCGCCGACGCGCGTGTCCCACATATTGGCGAGGCGGGCGGATGGCGCGACGTAGCGCAGCGACAGCGTGCCGGTCACCGCGATATAAAGCAGCGAACCCACGCCGACGATCACGCCCATCACGGGCCAGCGCGAGCTGAGCAGTGCGGTGGTGCCGATCAGCATCACGCACGACGGCATCAACGTAATGAGCAGCGTGTCGTTCAGCAGATCGAGCGCCCACATGCCGCGCGTAATCTTGCGCACCGTCGAGCCGGCGAAGCTGTTCGCGTGCCAGTCGGTCGAGAAGCGCTGCACACGATGAAAGCCGCTTGCGGCGATTTCGCTCATCATGTGCAGCGTCATCGAGATGATGTTGCGATAGACGCCCTGACGCAGCAGCATGCCGGTGAAACCGAGTGCGACCAGTGCGCCGAATGCCGACGATGCGGCGTCCCACGCATGCGCTTTCGCGGCTGCGTCGGCGGCGCCGCGCGACAGCGCATCGACGAGCCGTCCGGCGAACAGCGGCGTCATCACGTCGGCGAGCGCGCCGCACAGCGCGAGCGCCGCGATCACGGACACGCGCACCGGCTGCCTGAACCAATGTGCGAAAACGAAGGCCAGCACGCTGCGAAACGCCTGCGTGCCGCGATTGGATTGTTTATCAGCCATATGCCACAGCGCGCGCGGTTTGAAGGCCGCGCGGCTACCTCGTGAAAACCGGTGGTCGGTGTGCGTCGCGCGGGGCCACATGGGTGGCCCGCCGAATGTCGCACAGCGCCTGATCGATCGGGTTGTTTGGGGTTTGCTGTAATTCGCGCCCCGTCCACTTGAACATTCGTGCCACGGGGTCAGCGCCGGGAGGCCGTCTTGCGCGACCTTGCCGATTGGACTAAACGTGCATTGTACCGCCCGCGCCAGGCCGTTGCGCGCCGCGTCAATCGGTGTCGGTCGGCAGACCGAAGCGGCGCGCAACGCGAGTATCGCGCGACGTGCCCGCTTCGAAAAGACGGACTGCCTTCGTGCCGTATGAAGGGATTCTGCAAGATGAAGCTGAAAATGAATCGGCGAACGCGGCGCTGAATTGCGCTGAACGATGATCGATCGCGAGCGCGCCCACGCCACATCGTACGAAGAATTTGCATTCGGAGAATCGGCAAACGATACTGGGTGTCTCATACGTTTAGACGACGGCAACGCGTCGGCAATGCACGACGGCAATGCAGTTCCGCATTCTTGAAAGAGAGCGAGATGAGTCACGAAACGAGCGACAAAAGTCATGAGCGTCATCTAAGCCACGGCGAGCCTCACGGCGATGATCACGAACACGGCCACGACCACGAAGGCAGCGCGTTGTCCGAGATGGATCTGCGCGTGCGCGCGCTGGAGTCACTGCTCATCGAGAAAGGCTACGTCGACCCGCAAGCGCTCGACGTGCTGATCGATACTTACGAGCACCAGGTCGGGCCGCGCAACGGCGCACGGGTCGTCGCGCGCGCCTGGAGCGATGCCGATTACCGCGCGTGGCTGCTCGACGATGCGACTGCCGCGATTGCGTCGCTCGGTTATTCGGGCCGCGGCGGCGAACATATGGTCGTGCTGGAGAACACGCCGCGCGTGCACAACATGGTCGTCTGCACGCTGTGCTCGTGCTACCCGTGGCCGGTGCTCGGCTTGCCGCCGAGCTGGTATAAGTCGGCGCCGTACCGGTCGCGCGCGGTAATCGACCCGCGTGGGGTGCTGAAAGAATTTGGCTTCGAATTGCCCGATGATGTCGAGTTTCGCGTGTGGGACTCGACCTCCGAAATGCGCTATCTGGTGCTGCCGATGCGTCCGGAAGGCACGAGCGGCTGGAGCGAAGACGCGCTCGCCGCGCTGGTCACGCGCGACTCGATGATCGGCACCGGCTTGCTGCGCGCGCCGCACGCAAAACAAGGAGCTCGCTGATGAACGGCGCACAGGACATGGGCGGCATGCAGTCGTTCGGCCCGGTGCGGCCCGTAGCGGACGAACCGTTATTCCACGCGGACTGGGAGCCGCGTGTGCTGGCGCTGACGCTGGCGATGGGCGCGACCGGCACGTGGAACATCGACAGTTCGCGCGCCGCGCGCGAAAGCCTGCCGCCCGTGCAGTACTGGACCAGTACGTACTACCAGATCTGGTACGAAGGCTTATGCAAGCTGCTGATCGAACACGGCCTCGCTAGCGCGGACGAAATCCAGGCCGGCCATTCGATGCAAGCGGCTGCGCCGGTCAAGCGCGTGTTTCGGGCAGCGGAGGTGCCAGCAGCCTTGCTGAAAGGCTTTCCGTATGACAGACCGATGAACTATCCGGCGCGTTTCGTGGTCGGCGACGCGGTACGTGCCCGTCAACTGAACCCGGCCACGCACACCCGTTTGCCGCGCTATTGCCGTGGCAAACGCGGTGAAATCGTCGCGGTGCGCGGCGCGCATGTGTTTCCCGATGCACATGCGATCGGGCAGGGCGAACAGCCGCGTTGGCTTTATACAGTGCGCTTCGCGGCAACCGAACTGTGGGGCGACGATACGAGCGCGGCGTCGGTATGCGTCGATTGCTGGGAGCCGTATCTCGAACCTGCTGACCCGCATTGAACCAGGCCATCGAACCATGACGACATGCATGTCAAACGAGTCAAACGAATCGTCCGTGTTGCTCGCGCACTTGCCGGCGTTGCCACGCGACGGTGACGCGCCGGTGTTCGGCGCGCCATGGGAGGCTGCGGCGTTTGCGATGACGCTCGCGCTGCATCGGCGCGGTGTGTTTACGTGGGCGGAATGGGCGGCGACGCTGCATGAAGCGATTCGCGACGCGCAAGCAGAAGGCGACCCGGACCGCGGCGATACGTACTATCGCCACTGGCTGACCGCGCTCGAGCGGATTGCCGCGGCGAAAGGCTGCGTGACAAGCGAAGGTTTGCTGGAAAGACGCGACGCGTGGGATCGGGCGGCGCGCCGTACGCCGCACGGGCAGCCGATCGAGCTTTGAAGTGCGACATCAACGTATTGGCCGCGGTTTCGAGGATGCACCCCGCCGCGAAGTACCGCGACCAACACGCGTTTCGTGTGGCAGACGCCGCTACTGTTTGGGAACCGGAGTTCCCGAATGAATCTGCTGCGATGCCGGCGTCGCGCCGGCTTGGCCTGACGGTGCGGCCATCTGCGTGGCCGCGCGCATCACACCGCCTTGATACATCGCGACCACGTTGCCTTGCGCATCTTTTTCGACCGCTTCCCACGGCGCGTTTTGTCTGAAAGTACCGGTCAACGAGCCGCCGTCCGCATGATGAATGATCGCGTCGCCGTCGAGTTTCCCTTGCACAAACGTGCCGTACACCCAGTCTCCGGTCGGCCAGCGTTTTACACCTTTGCCGTCAGGCATGCCGTTGCGCAGACTGCCTTGATAGACGAATCCGTCGCCTAGCACCACTTGTCCCTGGATGTCCGGCGGATTCGGGTCGGCCGGGTTGATTGCCGCTGCCGAACTCGCGTTCGGCGCGGCGGCCTCGGGGTTCGCGGATGGATCGCTAGCGGCGGGCTGCGCGCTAACCGAATTGACGGTCACCGGTGTATTGCCGGGTGCGGGGTTGCTGTCGTCGGCCGATGCAGTGACCGGCACGATCAGCGAAATCGATGCGACGGCAATCGAAAGTGCGGCGAGCGGCGCCGGGGGGAGCCTCTTTGCGGACAGCACGGTGGGTCTCCTTTGAAGTCATGTTGCTTGAGGTAGAAGCCGTGTCAGCGAACAAAACTAGCCGGTCTGTGTTTCGATGACAATAACCTGTTACACCAATGTGTGCGTTTGAACACAGACACGGGCCACTTCATAAGAAGAACGCGTGCGGGTGAACGGCATCATCATTTGATATGCGTTGAGCTCGTCCGATGAAACGCGCGCACGGGCTTGTGCCCGTGCCGCGCGATTGCACGGCTCAGGCCAGCACGCCCCACAACACCAGCGTCAACACCAGTCCTACCACCGAGACGATGGTCTGCAAAATCGACCAGACGAATACGGTTTGTTTGAGCTGGAGTCCGAAGTACTCGCGCACCATCCAGAAGCCGGCATCGTTGACGTGACAGAAGAACACCGAGCCCGCGCCGATCGCGAGCGCAAGCAGCGAATTGTGCGTAGCCGGCAAACCGGCGACAACCGGCGCGACGATGCCGGCGGTCGTGGTGGTTGCGACAGTCGCGGAGCCGGTCGCCTGGCGCAGCGCGACGGCGATCAGCCATGCGAGCACGATGAGCGGCAGATGCGCGCCAACTGCGATCTTGCCGATCGTCGTGCTGATGCCCGCGACCACGAGCGTCTGCTTCAGGCCGCCGCCCGCGCCGATGGTCAGCAGCAGTGCGGCGATCGGCGGCAGGCTTTTGCGCAGAATGCCGCCGACCCGCTCGCGTGGCATGCCGCGCGACCAGCCAAGCGCGACGATCGCGAAGAGCACGGTCAGGCCGAGCGCGACGAGTGGCTCACCGAGAAAGTCGAGTGTGTCGAACACGAGTGTTTTCGGTTCGAGCAGCAGCTTGGCGACGGTGCGGCCGAGCATCAGCACGACCGGCAGCAGAATCGTAATGAGCGAGATCGCAAAGCCGGGAAGTTCCGTGGGGGCGGTTTCGGAGCGGAACAGCTTGCCCATCTCTTCGGGCTCGGTAATTTGCATGCGTTTTGAAAGCATGCCGCCGTAAATCGGCCCCGCGAGAATTACCGCGGGAATCGCGACGATCAGACCGAGCCCAAGCGTAATGCCGAGATCCGCATGCAGCGCGCTGACGGCGATCAGCGGGCCCGGGTGCGGCGGCAGCAGCGCATGTAACGTGGTCATGCCGGCAAGCGCGGGAATCGCGATGCGCAGGATCGGTTGCCGCGAGCGGCGGGCCATCACGAAGATGATCGGCACCATCATCACGAGGCCTACTTCGAAGAACAGCGGCAAGCCGATGATGATCGCAACGAGCGCCATCATCCATGGCAAGCGGCGCGGCGTCGCATGGTCGAGGATTGTGGTGACGAGGCGGTCGGCCGCGCCGGAGTCCGCCATCAGTGCACCGAGCATCGCGCCGAGCGCGATGATGATGCCGACATCGCCGAGCAGCGCGCCGGCACCTTTGCTGAATGCGCTCGCTACCGCTTCAAGCGGCAGATTCGCGGTAAAGCCGGCAGCGAATGTGCCGATCAGAATCGACAGGAACGGCGCGATTTTCAGCGCACTAATGAAAACGATGATCAGCGCGAGGCCGAGTGCGCACGCAAGAATCAGGCGCGTGTCGTGAGATGACCAGGGGGTCAAGGTGGTTGTAAGGTGCACTGCGTCTCCGGGGGCGTAAGAAAGAGGCCGGGGCAGTGCCGATGTGCTACGCGAGAGGCCGCCCGTCGGTCAGCGGCGATTGTAGCGGTTGCTGCAGTGTAGAGGCATTGAAGCTGACAGCGTGTTGTCGCCGGGTGGTGGCGTGATCGAAGCGCAAGCGGATGCGCATCGATCACGCGAAGTCAGGCTGCGATCAGCCTGCGATTCGATGTGCGGACAACGTTTCGATCGCCTGGCACAGCGCCGAATGATCGAGGTCGCCGAAGCCGAGCGCGACGCACGCGTTCATCAGTTGCTGCATCGCGCCGGTGTGCGGCAGCGATACGCCGAGCGCTTTCGCGCCTTCGTTTGCGAGGCCGATGTCTTTCTGATGCAGGTTAATGCGAAAGCCTGGGTTGAACGTGCGCTTGACCATCCGTTCGCCGTGCACTTCGAGCACACGCGACGATGCAAAGCCGCCCATTAGCGCTTCGCGCACCTTCGCCGGGTCCGCGCCGGCCTTCGATGCGAACAGCAGCGCTTCGGCAACCGCCTGAATATTCAGCGCGACGATGATCTGGTTCGCGACCTTCGCGGTCTGACCGTCGCCGTTATTGCCGACCAGCGTGATGTTCTTGCCCATCAGTTCGAACATCGGCTTGATCTTGTCGAACACCGGCTGCGGGCCGCCGATCATGATCGTCAGCGTGGCGGCTTTGGCGCCGACCTCGCCGCCCGAAACCGGCGCGTCGAGATAGTCGCTGCCGAGATCGTTGATGCGCTTCGCGAAGCCTTTGGTCGCGATCGGCGAGATCGAGCTCATGTCGACCACGGTCTTGCCTTTGCCGAGCGTCGACGCGACACCGTTCTCGCCGAACAGCACGGCTTCGACGTGCGGCGTGTCGGGCACCATCAGGAACACGATGTCGGCTTCACGCGCGACTTCGGCGGGCGTCGCGCAGGCCTTGCCGCCTTGCTTGACGAGTTCGTCGGGTACGCCGGAACGGCTGTGCAGGAATAGCGTGTGACCGCCTTTGATCAGATTGGCCGCCATTGGCGTGCCCATGATGCCGAGTCCAATAAAGCCAGCTTTTGCCATGGTGTCCTCTTGACTGGTTGTGTTGCGGGTTATGCGATGGTACCCGGAGTCGGGAAGCGGGGCTGGGGGAATGCGATTCGGGTAATGAAGGGATGCTTTCGGTTTTTATTGTTCAGGTTGCATGGGACCTGACATCTGGTTTCGGGTGGACTTCGATCGAACTGCTTGAGCGCATCGTTTACGATACGCCCCGCAATGCGCACGCTGACATCTGTTCCGCACTGACTGGCGTCGTACTGTGCGCGCAGGTTGCTATAGATCCCAATAGTTAAAAATGCGGTAATTATGTATTTTTGGCGAATTGGCGTAAGTAAATTATTCCATTTATGCACTGCAGATTCAAGGTCGGATATTGCAAGGCGTGTGCATATCGAGCGCGACAATTCGCGTTAAATATTTTGAAATGAAGTTGACACCTTGCCGGCCACCCAATTAATCTACTTCGCGTCGTAAGCAAACGGTTACCAAATCGAACGCTTATGTTAAGGTTGGCTGCGGGCCGGCGCAGCAGGGCTATTCCGGCTGCAAGCGGACCTGCGTCGCCGCGTTTCGAACATTTTCCGTATCCGCTGCAAGCTCCTGAATCGAGTGAGCGGGCCGAATACCGCATTCGCCACTTCTATTGCTTTTATTTTTCACACACCTATTGCGTGTGATGGATTTGTTTTGCCTTGTGTTTTGTGTAACCCAAAAGAACGTAATCAAAAATGTGCGGATTTTTATCTAAAAAGGACAAATAATGCCTACGCCTTTTCAATTGAAGACGCTATGCCTGATGCTGGCCGGTACGCTGGCGTTAGCCGCTTGTGGGGGGGAAGACCAGACGGGGCTTTCTTCGAGCAGGTCGTCGCAGCAAACCGGTGGCGCCGCGGCGTCTCAGCCTGCCGCGCTGGCCCCGCCGACCGCGCAGGTCGCGGCCGATAAAACCATCAACAAAACCGTGAAGCCGGTTGAATTGCCCAATACGGTCAAGCCGATCAATTACAAGCTCTGGTTCCGGCCGAATCCGGACCTGTCTACCTTCGATGGACGGGCGGACGTCGAACTGGAGATCACGAAGAACGTCAACCAGATCGAGATTGCCGGACACCGCATTAACTTCGCGAATGGCAAAACCGTACTCCAGCCGGGCAACATTGAACTGATCCCGACGCCCGAGGATACCGGCGATTTTTATCAGCTGCGCCCGGCGAGCGGCCATATCGCGGCAGGCAAGTACTCGCTGCATATGGAGTGGACCGGCATCATCAACTTCAAGACCTACGACGACCCGGCAAACCAAACCGGCGGCAGCTGCGGCGACGACAAGTACCCCGGCTGCTCGGCGGCCGAAGGCGTGTTCCGCGTCGACCTGAAATCGACCGACGGCACGACCAGCGGCGCGATTCTCACGCAAGGCGAAAGCAACCTTGCGCGGCAATGGTTCCCGGGCTGGGATGAACCCGCGTTCCGTCCGACGTACGAAGTGCAGGCGGAAGTGCCGCAGAACTGGCGCGTGGTATCGAATGGAGCGGAACTGCCGCCCGTCACTGTGGATAGCGGCTATAAGCGTGTGTCATTCGAAAAGACGCCGCCGATGCCGTCGTATCTGCTGTTCTTCGGCGGCGGCATGTTCGACACGCTCGAAGACGACTTCGTGAGCCCGCTGAAGGACCACAAGAGCATGCACCTGCGCATCTTCACGCCGCCTGGCATGCGCGACTGGGCCGTGCCGGCGATGCAGCAGACCAAGCAGGCGCTTGACTACTACTACCGCTACACGGGTATCGCGCTACCGTTGACCAAGTTCGACACCGTTGCCGCGAACGACGCGTTCAAGGCGCAGAAGGACCTGAACTTCGGTGGCATGGAAAACTGGGGGGCCATTCTCGAGTTTGCCGACGATATCCTTCCGGCTCCGGGCACGCCAATGTCCGACTACGGCATGAAAGTGCTCACGCACGAAGCCGCACACCAGTGGTTCGGCGATCTGGTGACGCTCGACTGGTGGGATGACATCTGGTTGAATGAATCGTTTGCCCGATACTTCGAGAACAAGACGAAGATCCTGTTCTTCCCCGATCGCTTCAAGCTGACGAGCGAAGTTCTCAGCAAGCACAGTGTGATGACCAGGGATCTGCGCAACGATGCATACCCGATCCAGCCGAATTTCAACGACTGGGCGTCGAACGACTTTGTGGTCCGGGCGAGCGCGTTCACGTATAACAAGGGCGGCTTTGTGCTCAGGACGATCGAGAACTATCTGGGCGACAGCGTGATGCGCAAGGGCCTGCAGTCGTATCTGACCGACTACTCGTTCGGCAATGTCACGCCGAAGCGGTTGTGGAAGGAGCTATCGAAGGCAAGCGGCGAACCGATGGAGGCGATTGGTGACAGCTATGTGCGTCAGACTGGCGTACCGCTGGTGACGCTCGACACGCAGTGCGATCTGACGACCGGCCAGACCATCGTCACGTTGAAGCAAGCTCCCTATCCGAACCAGAACAAGTATCCCGGCATTCAATGGACCGTGCCGGTAACGCTTGCGTATGGTGACGGCCTTATCCGGCGCAAGGCAGTGGCCCTGAAAGATACGCAGATGCAAGTGCGGCTGAACGGCTGTTCCGCCGTGCTCGCAAATCCGACCGGGCTCGACTATTACGTAGTCAACTATGGCGACAATGCATGGAGCCAACTGCTCACGCAGAGCACCACAATCGCGTCTGATCCTGCACTCCTGACCAATCTGCAGCAGGACGCCGCGCGCCTCGTTGCCTCGGGCCTCGCGAATGCGTCGCGATCGACTACGATCAAGTCTCTGACGCCATCGAATCCGATTGCGCTGCGCCAGATGATTGCACAGCCGGACCTCGACACCGAGCGGCCCGTGCTGCACTACCAGGGCAAGTTTAGCGGGCGTGCTGCCGCAACTGAGTAACGATATCGCGTAGTCTGAAACGTCCCGGCTTGTAGCCTTCAAGGTCGGGACGTTTTTTATGCCGTTAGAACGATAAACAGCTGGCGCAGAGGCGACCGCGCAGGTACGCGAAGCATCCGCGCAGCACAAGTTCGCCAAGCCCAGGTGCTCATAAACCACGATGGCATCCGCGTGTCCGCCGGATTCAGCAAACCCCATCGCGGTCTACAAGCCCACACTTACTGGTCATTCCCCTTGATCAGATCCGCGGCAACAGGCGCAAGAAATCCGAACAACGCATTCCCACCCGCAGCCTGTCCAGTAAACGCCGTGAAATAGAGCTCCGCAGCCGGCGCACCTGCCGCATCCAGATTAGCCGGCGATGTATTTCCCGGCGCGATACCACGCAACCCCGGAATCACCAGCGTCTTCCCGCTGCCATCCTTCATGAGGCCATCAAACTTCCCGGTGACCATATCGAACGCTGCGACGACCCCACCCGACTGCCCATTCTGATCCCCCGACTGAGCGACGAGCAGGTCATGACTGAACGCGCCAAAATCCAGCGGCGCCAGCGCAACCCCATAAGGCGCATTCATAAACTCGCCATGCTCCAGACGCGCGAGCAAAATGCCCGCCGAAGAAAACACATCGACATAACCCAACCCAGGACCCGCCACCGGACTCGTGCTTCGGCGATCCGGATGATACGCATACGTCACAACCAGATCGTTGCCGATGGCCTGAATGTTGTACGGCGAATAACCGGCCGGTAGACGCTCATCCTGGAACGCCGCGTTATCGGCATAGAAGTGATTGCTGTCGAAGCGCAACGGCCCGGCATCGCCTTGCGGCAATCTCACCGCGCGAAACGTCGAATCGAAGACATCGATACCGTTGCGACCGAAATTCGCCGCATACAGAAAGCGCTTGCCATTCAGAAACGCGCTGGCCATGCCGGTATAGATCGAGCCCGGCTGACCGGTCGCGACAATTTCCGCGTGGTTCGAGGCCGGCGTCGGGCCTGTCACCGCGCCGACCGCCGGATTCCATCCGGCAATTGCGCCGTCCAGTGTGCAGAACAGGAATATCGACGGTTTGCCCTGTACCAGGAAGTCCGTCGGACTATTGTTGTCGATCGTGCCCGTCGGCGTTCCTGTCGCCGCCGCGCCCGATTGCGAAGCGCGCGCCGCCGGAATCGTCACGACCAGCGCATTCTTTGTACCGTCGCCGATGTACAGCGTGCTAACGCCCGTCTGCGAATCCGACACCCACCATTCCGAACTGGACAATCGCGACATACCCATCGGACCGCCAAGCTGCGTATCGACAGAATTTGCCGCGCCCGCATTGTTCGACACCAGGTTCGCTTGCGTATAGCTTTGCGCCCACGCACTTCCTGTCCACATCGACACACACACCGATACCGCGCTTAAGAGCTTTACCTTCGCTTTCATTTGTCACTCCGCGTTTGGGGGGATTCAAGGAACGAAGCTGAACGATGTGCGCCGCGGTGGCAGCCAATGCCTTCGCACGCGCACGCAGCGTGTGGTTGTTCTGAAAGACTCGTTATTCTCGAGACGGCGTCGACCTATGAACATGCTTAGGAAACCATTGCATTCACATGTCGATCATCCGGGAAACCGTCGCGTATTTGAGCAAACGCCGGCGGACGAAATCCTTTCGGCCCCGAAGAGGCAGTCATTCTTTGCGAAAGACTCATCGGAGATGTGAGCTTTTACGCAAGCGTCATTTGAATGCTTTTTTTGATTTTGTCCGATAAGGACGCGCGGAGTGCGAATATCGGCTTAACGGGTTGCGCGATGCATTTTGTAAGGATTTAGGCGCACCGACGATCCTGAGACAGTACGGTTACTGACAAACGCGGATTGCGTATTAACGACCGTTTGAAGTCGAACTTGAATTTCTTTGAAGCGGTTTGACGAATAACATTTGCAGAATCGATTGAATGTCATTGAATTTACGCAAAAATCTGGCCCCGCAAATCGTGTCGAAATGTGAATTCCCTCCTGCAAACCATGCGTGTCGCATAGTTTGTTGTTTGCTCACATCGGCTTTACCCATTTTGACACTCGTCATAAATCATTTCTGTTAGATTACGCCCGCTTTCATATCGTCAAATGAATAAGAATGAACGGGTATGTATACCGGCTTGTATTGAGCCGATTCCGGGGAATGCCGGGCGCTGTCGACATAACTGTCACGGCAACCGGCAAACAGAATCAGAGTGAAACGGCAGGCGTCGTGAAGACCACACGGCGCAAGACCGCTGCGGACTGCGGATGTCGCGCGCTGACCGCCACGCGATCGGTCGCACGGCAACGAACGCCACAGTAGCTCCGCGCAATGAAGAACGACACTTCCGGTCGGATCGCCCGACCCGGCGGGCGCACGCGCGTGGCGAATGCGAATTCCGCGGCGTCTGCATCGCAGCCGAAACGACTCCAACTGGCCCGCCTTTGCGGCGTGCTCTTCGCCGCATCATGCGCGCACATCGCGCACGCGCAAGTGCCGGACACGCTCGGCGAGCAGGAGCAGCGTCGCCGTGCGCAGGAGCAGGCGATCGAGCGCGAACGCACGCTGCAGGCGCCCAACGTCGAACTGCAACCCACCGCACGTGCAGAAATCGACGACGGCAAAGTGCCTGCCGAAACGCCGTGTTTCAACATCGATGAATTGACGCTGGAAGTCCCATCTGGCCTGAGCGAAATCGTGAAGGCCGCGGGCGCACGCGCACTGTCGCCGAACCCGCTGTTCCCAGGTGAACTGACGTTCGCCAGCGACTACCTGCAACGCTATCGCGGTCAATGCGTCGGGCGTGAAGGACTCAACCTGATCGTCCATCGCGTGATGGCGCGCATCATTGAGCGGGGTTACTCGACCACACGCGTGGTGATCCCATCGCAGGACCTGTCGACGGGCAGGCTAAAGCTTGAACTGATTCCCGGTGTGATCAGCGATATCCGCTTTGCCGACGCGTCGACATACGGTACATGGCGCAACGCGTTTCCGACACGCGCGGGCGATCTGCTGAATCTGCGCAATCTCGAGCAGGGCCTCGAGCAGATGAAGCGCGTGCCGAATCAGGACGTCGATATGCAGATCGTGCCGGGCCCATCGACCGGAGAAAGCGACGTCGTGATCGCCGTCAAGCGGCAAAAACCGTGGTCGCTCGCGCTGGGCGTCGACGACAGCGGGCTTAAGTCGACCGGCCAGTTGCAGGGCAACGTGAGTCTGACCATCGACAATCCGCTCGGTTTATCCGACCTGTTGAACATCGGCTACAACCACGACCTCAATGGCCATACAAACCGCTACGGCACGCACGGCAGCAGCGCGTACTACTCGATTCCGTGGGGAAACTGGACGTTCACCGCGACGGCCAGCCAGTACGACTATCACCAGCAGATCGCGGGCGCGTTCTCGACACTCGTGTCAAGCGGCAACTCGGAAACCTTCGACGTCAAGACCGAGTACCAGTTCTTCCGCAATCAGGTGCAGAAGAACATGCTCGAATTCCGCGTCGGCAAGCGCTACAGCGAAGCGTTTATCGACGGCACGGAAATCGGCGTCCAGCACCGCGACAACACGTACGCGGAAATCGGCTGGGAACACAAGCATTACTTCGGCGCCGCGCAATTCGACAGCACGATCGCGTATCGCTGGGGCGTGCCGTGGTTCGGCGCGCAGCCCGACTTGCCGGGCGTGGCCCAAGGCGCGCCGACGTCCTACTACCAGATGGAAACGCTCGACGCGACGTTGAGCGTGCCGTTCGCAATCGCCGGTTTTCCATTCCGCTATACGGGCACCGTGCGCGCGCAGAACACGCCGGACGTCCTGTTTCCCACCGAGTACATCTCGATCGGCAGCCGCTACACGGTTCGTGGCTTCGACGGCAACACGATGCTGGCCGCCGAGAAAGGCGTGTTTATGCGCAACGACCTCGAGATGCCGATTTCGCGTTTGGGGCTGGCGTTGTATGTCGGCATCGACGCCGGTGAAGTCTTCGGTCCGTCAGCGACCAACCTGCTTGGCCGGCGTCTCGCCGGCGCGGTGGTCGGCGTGCGCGGCGGCGCATTCCAGCACGTCAGTTACGACGTCTTTATTGGCGGTCCGTTGTACCAGCCCGCCGGTTTCCCGAACCACTGGCCAGTGGCGGGCTTCAGCGTGAGTTTCCTGCTATGAACAAGAATACCTATCGCGTCATTTTCAATGCGGCTCGTGGCTTGTGGACGGCGGTGCAAGAAACCGCCACAGCCAACAGTCGGGGCCGCGCGGTTAGCACCGCGCGCGGGACGGCCATTCCCGTTGCGCGCTGGGGCCTGGTCGACATGTTGTCGATGCGGCATATCGCGTTCGCTGCGTTGTGTGTACTCGGCATGCAACCGATGCAGGTCGACGCACAAGTCGTGGCGGCACCGGGTAGCGGCAGCAAACCGATTGTCGGTGTAACGGCGAACGGATTGCCGATTGTCCAGATCGCGACGCCAAATTCGGCAGGCGTGTCAAACAACGGGTATACGCAGTACAACGTGAGCCCGCAAGGCCTGATCCTGAATAATTCCCAAGGGAACGCGCTCACGCAGCAAGCCGGTTACGTGGCCGGCAACCCGAATCTCGCGGCCGGTAGTGCGCGCGTGATCGTCAACCAGGTGGTAGGCGGAAGCCCGAGCCAGTTGCTCGGGTTTACCGAAGTGGCCGGCCAGCGAGCCGAAGTGGTAATCGCAAATCCGGCTGGCATCTACTGCAATGGTTGCGGCTTCATCAATACGAGCCGCGGCGTTTTGACGACGGGTACGCCGGTGTTCGGCGGAACCGGTAGCCTGGATGCGTTTCACGTGACGGGCGGTCAGATCCAGATCGGCGCGGCGGGCCTGAACGGCAGCAATGTCGACCAGGTTGACCTGATCGCTCGCAGTGTCGCGATCAACGGCAAGGTGTGGGCTGGGCAGTCGCTGAATGTGGTGGCGGGCAACAATGACGTTCGTCATGACGATTTGAGCGCGCAATCGCTTGGGGCGGATGGCAGCAGCCCGGGTGTCGCGATCGACGTCGCGCAGTTGGGCGGCATGTACGCCGGCAAGATCCGGCTTGTGGGTACCGAGACAGGCGTTGGTGTAAATAGCGCCGGCACCCTTGCGTCGCAAGCAGGCGACGTTCAGCTTAGCAGCCAGGGCAAGGTGACCTTGTCGGGCACCACGAGCGCAACCGGCAACGTGACGATCGCGGGTTCCGGCGACGTGTCGAACAGTGGCTCCGTCTACGCGACGCAGGACACCACGCTCAGCAGCCAAGGCCAGATCACAAACAGCGGCACCGTCGCGGCGCTTGGCAATGTAACGATCACGGGCGCAAGCGTGAATTCGACGGGCGCGCTCGGCGCGGGCGTCGATGCGAACGGCAACATCGCCGGGTCCGGCAGTCTCGCGGTAGCGGGCTCTGGATCGGTCAGCACGACAGGTCAGCAGATAGCGGGCGGCAATCTCGCGATGTCGGGCAGCAGCCTGAACATGGCAGCCGCGCAGACGCTGACCAAAGGCAATGTATCGCTGACCGCGACGGGCGCCGCTGGCGACACCGGCAACATCGTGCATACAGGCGGCGCGCTGCAGGCCGGCGGCAGTCTTACTGTCAACGCGGCTGGTGCGTTTTCAAACGACCAGGGCCAGGTGAGCGCCGCGCAACTGAATGTGACGGCGGGCAGCGTCTCCAATCGTGGCGGCACGTTGTCGCAGACAGGAGCGGGCGACATGAGCGTTGCCGCATCGGGCGCTGTCGACAATACCGCGGGCACAGTCACAACGAACGCGCAGAACGTCGCGATCCGGTCCGCCAGTCTGACCAATGCGAACGGCAAGATCATCCAGGCCGGCAACGGTTCGTTCAACGTCCAGACGGGCGTGTTCGACAACAGCCGCGGCACCATGTCCACGAATAGTGCGGTGACGGTGGCGAGTGCCAGCCTCAAAAACAATGCTGGTGCGATCACGTCCGCGAGGTCGATCAACGTTGTGTCTGTCGGCGATATCGACAATAGCGCGGGGCAACTCGAAGCAGCTGGCGCGGTCAACGTGTCGGCGGCGAATGTGCAGAACGCAGCGGGGCGCATCGTGTCGGAGAATGCCGACGGTCTGACGCTGTCGGCGAGCGGCCAGGTCACGAACGCGGCGGGCACCACCGCACAGGCGGCGACGGGTGGCGTGATCGGCGGTAACGGCAACGCGACGATCAAAGCGGCGTCGTTGACGAACAGCGGGACTGTCACCGCTGCGCAGAATCTTTCCGTGACGGCGTCGGGCACACTCGACAACAGCAGCGGCACGCTGAGCGGTGCCACGCTCGCGGCCAGTGCGGCGTCGCTCAGGAACGCGAATGGGGCTATCAGCGCCAATACCGTTTCGATGACCGTGCCGCAGTTCGACAACAGCGGCGGGCAGATCACGGCCAATCAGCTCACCGTGAACGCGTCGAATCTGACCAACCAGCACGGCAAGTTGACGCAGCTCGGAACGGGTGCAATCGGGCTGGGCGTCAGCGGGACGCTCGACAATTCGAATGGCGGCGTGATCCAGACTAACAGCACGAACCTGACGCTCGCGCCAGCTGTGCTGAACAACAATGGCGGCGCGATCACGCATGCGGGCACCGGCACGTTGACGATCGATGCCGCTGACGGCTCCGGCGCAGTCACAAACGTGGGCGGCTCGATCGTCAGTAACGGAGAGACTGCGTTGTCCGCGGGGAGTGTCGATAACTCTGGCGGTACGATCGGCGGTCAGACTGGACTGGTCGCGAACATCGCAGGTGCGTTGAACAACACGCGCGGTCAACTGGCATCGAACGGCGATATGAGCCTTTCCAATGGCGGTGTAGTGACCAACACTAGCGGCACGATTGCGGCGGCCGGCGATGCATCGGTACAGGCCGCGTCGCTTGTGAACGGCGGCACGGTGAGTGCGGGAAAGAAACTTGACACGACTGTCACGGGGGCGCTCGACAACAGCGGCGGCACGCTCAGCGCGCAAACCGTGACAACCCGTTCCGCTTCACTCAAGAATGCAGGCGGAACGGTTAGCGGCAACACCGTATCGGTAACGGCTGCGCAACTCGACAACAGCAATGGCCGGATCATCGCCGATCGGCTTGCGGTGACTGCGGCGAACCTGACCAACGCGCGCGGGTCGCTGACCCAGCTCGGCTCCGGCGCGGTGAGTCTCGACGTCAGCAACACGCTCGACAACTCGAATGGCGGCGTGATCCAGACGAACAGCACGGACCTGAGTCTCGCATCCGCGTCGATCAACAACAACGGCGGCACGATCACCCATGCCGGCACCGGTACGTTGACGATCAGTCCGGGCAATGGAGCGGGATCGCTCACCAACGTGGGTGGACGCATCGTAAGCAACGGACAGGCGTCGGTGCGGGTCGGCAGCCTCAACAACACGGGCGGTACGCTTGCTGCGCAGGGCGCGCTGTCCGCGATTGCTCAGGCGGTGTTGAACAACACAGGCGGGCGGCTGTCGTCCGGTACCGCGTTGACGCTTTCAAGCAGCGGCGCATTGCTCAATGCAGGCGGTGTGATCGGCGCGGGCGGGGCGGTCACCGGCAGCACGCTGAACCTGACGGCCGCGTCGATCGACAACTCGGGCGGCTCGATCACCAACGTCGGAACCGGCGCGACGACGGTTAGCGGCGGCAGCCAGATCGTCAACAGCAATGCGGGCGGCGTGTCGGGCATGGGCTCGATCAGCGGCAATGGCAATGTCACGGTGACCGCGTCATCGGTATCGAACACGCAGGGCGGGCAACTGAGCGGCGCGAACCTGCAGATCAATGCGGGCAATCTGGACAACAGCGGCGGCGCAATCGGCAACGTGGCGAACACAGCAGGCGATGTCGGTATTACAACCGGCACGCTGCGGGTAACGAACGGCCAGATGAATGCGTCGCGCAATCTGTCGGTGTCGGCGAACACGCTGGTGGGCGGCGGCCGGTACAGTGCGGTCAACGACCTCACGCTGAACCTGCAAGGGAGCTTCGCGACCGACCCGAACTACAGCTTTACTGCCGGCCACAACCTCACGTTCACGTTGCCGGGCACGTTTAGCAACGCGGGGGGATTCGTCGCGGTGAACGGCCTGACCGTCAACGCGGGCGACATCACGAACTCCGGTACGCTCGCGGCGGGTGGTCTGCTCAGCACGCGTTCGAATACGCTGACCAACACGGGGACGATTGTCGGCGGCAGCGTGTCGCTGAGTGCCGCACAAACCTTGTCGAATCTCGGCACGAGCGCGCTGATCGGCGCGACCGATAGCGCGGGCAAGCTTGAACTGCTGTCAGCGGATATCGAGAACCGCGACGACACGACCGCCACCGACGCGCCGGCGATGACCGCGATCTATGGTCTCGGCCAGGTGGTCCTCGCGGGCGGCAAGGACGCGAACGGGAATTACATCAACGCGAATCTGGTCCGCAACCAGTCTGGCCTGATCCAGTCGGGCGGCGATATGCAGATTGCCGCGAATCAGGTGACCAACACGCGGCGTGCGATGGCGACGTCGGGCTTCACGTCATCGATCGATCCGAACCTGTTGGAGAGTCTCGGCATCAGCCTGCATGGTTGTGTTGCCGTGCATATGGAGGCCTGTAGCGGTCAGAACGTCGGCTGGCTCAACGGCGGCGATCCGACGATGATAGGCGGCGCGTACACCGAACCGCCGCACGGCGGCCAGTGGAACAGCGGGTACCAATACACGACTTACGACGGTGTGGCGGTTGCCAATACGGTGACGACCGTCAGCCCCGAATCGCAGATTATCGCTGGCCGCAACATGAACCTGGGGACGGTCGGCCTGTTCCAGAACTACTGGAGCCAGGTCACTGCGGCCGGCAACATCGCGTTGCCGGTCGTGCTCGACCAGAACAGCTGGCAAGGCCAGAGCGCGCCGCAGGTGCAGGTCACGTACTCGGGCCAGTATCACTACAACAACTACGACAACAGCGAGCATAACTGGCAGTTGCCGTTCGGCGATGCGCCGTTTATCGGCAACCATCCGGGTGGGTATTCGCAAGCCGCGCCGGCCGACATTCGCACGTACGCACTGCCCGCGTATGAATCTTCGCTTACCGCAAGCGGGACGATAAGCGGCAACGGCGTGACGATCAACAACACGGCCGGCAACGCGTCGGTAACCCCGCTCGGACTGCCGCCAGGTCAAAGCGTGTCGGGCACCGGCGCGGGTGCCGTGAGCGGGACCATCAGCGCGGTTGGCGGCGTGACTGCGGGAACGGCCGCGGTGCAAGGCGGCCATATCGCGAGCAGCAGTCTTGCGAACTTCAACAATCCGGTTATCGCAGCCGCGACGGCTGTGTCGGTGCTGAGCAATATCACGTTGCCGCGTGGCGGGCTGTTCAGCGTCAATAGCGCGCCGAATGCGCCGTACCTCGTCGAGACGAACCCGGCGTTCACGAGCCAGCAGCAGTGGCTGTCGAGCGACTACTACTTCCAGCAGATGGGCATGAACCCCGGGCAGATCCAGTTGCGCCTGGGCGACGGGTTCTACGAGCAGAAGCTCGTGCAAGACCAGATCATGTCGATGACCGGGAAGTCCGTGCTGACGAATTACGCGAATGCACAGGATGAGTACAAGGCGCTGATGACCTCCGGTGCCCAGCTCGCGCAGTCGCTCAATCTCGCGCCGGGTACGGGGCTTTCCGCGGAACAGGTCGCGCAGTTGACCAGCAACGTCGTGATCATGCAGAGCGAGGTGATCGATGGTCAGACGGTGCTGGTGCCGGTCGTCTATCTGGCGCAGGCGAGCCAGCAGAATATGGGCAACGGGCCGGTGATCGCGGCGACGAACATCGATCTGCAGAACGCGAAGACGGTGACTAACAGCGGCACGATCATCGCGACGAACAGCTTTTCGATCGGTGCGCAGAGTATCGATAGTTCGTTTGGTACGTTGCAGGCTGGCGGACCGATGACGCTGGTGTCGGCGGGGGATATCAACCTGACGTCGGCGACGTTGAATGCCGGCACGCTCGCGTTGCAGACAGGCGGGGATCTGATTCTGGATACGGCGGTGAAGACGCTTAGCCAGGTTAGTGATACCGGAGCGACGCGTGTGACGACGACGCTAGGGCCGACGGCCAGCATCAACGTGACAGGCAATGCGGTGATCGTGACGGGCGGCGACCTTGAGCAGCACGCGGGCAATCTGAATGTGGGCGGCGCGCTCGGGATGAGCATCGGCGGGGACTGGAATCTCGGGGTGCAGCAGACCGGTGAGCACAAGGTCGTTGAACGTGCGAACGGTGTGTCCGATACCGATATGAACCAGGTGACCGGCAGTTCGGTGAAGGTCGGCGGGCTGTCGAATATCGCGATTAACGGTGACCTGACGGCGGCCGGCGCGGATATCAATCTGGGTCAGGGCGGCACGATTGCGGCGAAGGGGAATGTCACGCTCGGCACGGCGAGCGCGACGTCCACCATCAACAGCAGCAGCGCAGGCGACGAAGGCACGCGCAGCTATGCGGAGACACTGCACAGGTCGGATCAGACGCTGACCGGCACGATGCTGGAGAGCGGCGATACGCTGAATCTCGTTTCGGGTAAAGACATCACGCTTAGCGGTAGCGGCATCAGTCTCGATAAGGGCAGTGCGAATCTGGTGGCGACCGGCAACGTGACGATCGGCGCGGCGACCGAAACGCACGAGTTCAATGCGCACGAAACGCACAGCCACAGCGAGATTGTGAGCGGCACGAAGGTGTCGAGCAGCACCGATCAGACGATGACGCTGAATCAGGGCAGCATGGTTTCGGCCGATAGCGTCAAGATCGTCAGCGGCAACGATATCAACGTGATCGGCAGCAATATCGTCGGCACCAACGACGTGACGCTGAAGGCAGCGCATGACGTGACCATCACGACGTCGCAGGATACGCAAAGCACGCAGACCGACTACAGCAAGAAGGAATGGGGCTTCCTGTCAGGGCTGACCGCGTTGAACCAGCTGGACGGCGGGCTACAGGGTTACAGCATCGGTGTGCGCAAGACGACCGACGCGCAGCAGATTACTCAGGTAACCAACAACAGCAGCATGATCGGTTCGGTGAACGGCAATCTGACCGTGGTGGCCGGTAACGATCTGCATGCGACGGACGCGGTTCTGTATGCGGCGAATGATATGGGGCTGGCCGGCAGGACGGTGACGATCGACTCGGCGATCAACACGTTCAGCCAGAGCGAGCAGCAGTCGTTTAGTCAGACTGCGATTACTGCGGGTATTAGCAACCCGGTGATTGCTGCTGCGATGACCGCGAACCAGATGCGGCAGGATGTGAAACACACCAATGGTGACGCGCGGCTGGATGCGCTTGCGGCGGCGACGACCGGGCTGGCGGTGAAGAATGCGATTGATGCGGTCGCGGCGAATCCGTCGGCTGTGGGTGGCATCGGCATTAGTGTGTCGCTCGGCACGAGTCATAGCAATAGCAATTCGAACGCGACATCGAGCACCGCAGTTGGCAGTTCGGTCACTGCCGGGCATAACCTGACGATTGCGGCCGCGGGTGGGGGAGCCGACAGCGATATCAACGTGATCGGCAGCACTCTGTCGGCGGGCAATAACACGACGCTGATTGCTGCGGGCGATATCAACCTTCATGCGGCGCAAAACACCGATAGCGTGTCGAGCACGAATAGCGGGTCGAGCGCAAGTGTCGGCGTGACGTTCGGCGTTGGACAGCAGAACGGTTTTTCGTTCCAGCTGGGTGTGTCGGGCACCAAGGGTAACGGTAATGGCAGCGACACGACGTGGACGAACACGCATGTTTCGGCGGGGAACACGCTGACATTGCAGTCGGGTGGCGATACGAACCTGATCGGCGCGGTGGCCGATGCACAGCACGTGGTCGCGAATGTGGGTGGAGACCTGAACATCGCAAGCCTGCAGGACGTGAGCCACTATGACTCGAAGCAGGTGAGCGGCGGGGTGTCGATCAGTGTCTGTGTGCCGCCGATCTGCTATGGCGCCGGGTCGAGCGCGGCGGCGAACTTCAGCCAGGAGAAGATGAACAGCGACTACGCGAGCGTGACGGAGCAGTCGGGCATTCACGCTGGCGATGGTGGCTTCCAGATCAATGTGAAGGGCAACACGGATCTGAAGGGCGCGGTGATCTCGAGCAGCGACCAGGCGATCCTGGACGGTCT